>NZ_JAGTJK010000013.1:0-236921 GCF_028435265.1 Polyangium jinanense
TGCCGCGCGCGGCGGTCTTGAGTGGTTCGAAACCACTTTGGAGGCGGTCGCGACCGGGGGGGCGGGTGGTTTCGGAGCTCTCGGGAGGCGGGCGCTCGGGGGGCGAGCGCTCTCAGAAGCTCAGGTAGGTCTGATCCTTGAGGCCGCGCTCGTAGTCGGCGAGCAGGCGCATGCCCTCGGTGGGCTTCAAGAGGTCCTGCTTGATCGCGCCGTCGACCTGGGCCTTCACCTTCGCGATGAGGCTCTGCGTGTCGTACTGCGTCATCGCGAGCACCTCGCGGATCTGGTTCCCCGCGATCGTCTCCTCGATGTAGTAGCCGCACTCCTCGTCGTCATCGAGGAAGACGTGCACCTCGTTCACCCGGCCGAACAGGTTGTGGATGTCGCCCATGATGTCCTGGTAGGCGCCGGTGAGGAAGATGCCGAGGTAGTACGGCTCGTCGCCGCGCAGCGCGTGCAGCGGCAGCGTCTCCTTCACGTCGGAGAGGTCGATGAACTTCGAGACCTTGCCCTCCGAGTCGCACGTGATGTCGACGAGCGTGCTCTCCGCCCCAGGCCGCTCGTGCAGCCGGTGGATCGGCACGACCGGGAAGAGCGCGCCGAGCGCCCAGTGATCGAGCAGCGACTGGAACACCGAGAAGTTGCAGATGTACTGGTCGGCGAGCTTGTTCCGGAGCTCGACGACGTCCTCGGGGATCTCCGCGGGATCGAGCGCCGTGATGAGCTTCTGCATGCGCTCGGCGGTCTCCCAGAACAGGGCCTCGACCCGCGCCTTCACGTCGAGGTTCAAGAGCCCGAGCTCGAACATCTTCTGCGACTCCTCCTTCGCCTGGAGGATGTCGTGCCACGACTCGGCGAGGTTCTGGACCGAGAGGCTGTCGCGCGTGTCGAGCAGGTTGCGGATGAGCTTGTGCTCCTCCGTCTGGATGTCGATCGGCGCCTCCGGGGTCTTCTCGATCGAGCCGAACGCCTGCACCACGAGCACCGAGTGGTGCGCGACGATCGCGCGCCCCGACTCGCTCACGATGTTCGGGTGCGGGACCTTCTCGTCGTCGCAGATGTCCGCGATGTTGAAGACGATGTCGCGCGCGTACTCCTCGACGGAGTAGTTCATCGACGAGTGGAACGTCGAGCGCGAGCCGTCGTAGTCGATCGCGAGGCCGCCGCCGACATCCATGTACTCGATGCGGTGCCCCATCTTGCGGAGCTTGGCGTAGTGCCGCGCCGCCTCGCGCACCGCGCGCTTGATGACGAGGATGTCGGGGACCTGCGAGCCGATGTGGAAGTGCAGGAGCTTGAACGCCGAGCTCATGCCCGCCTCCGCGAGGATCCCGCAGGCCGCGAGGATCTCCGCCGTGGACAGGCCGAACTTCGCGTGCTCGCCGCCGCTCTCGGCCCACTTGCCGGCGCCCTGCGTCATGAGACGGACGCGGAGGCCGAGCATCGGCTCCACGTTCATTTCCTTTGCAACACGAACGATCGTCCGCACCTCGGAGAGCTTCTCCGCGACGAGGATGACCTTCTTGCCGAGCTTGCGGCCGATCATCGCGGTGCGGATGAAGTTCTCGTCCTTGTAGCCGTTGCAGACGATGAGCGACTCGTTGTCGGTGTGGACGCTGAGCCCCGCGAAGAGCTCGGGCTTCGAGCCGACCTCGAGGCCGTAGTGGTAGGTCCGGCCCGCCTCGAGGATCTCCTCCACGACCTCCTTGAGCTGGTTCACCTTGATGGGGAACACGCCACGGTAGGTGCCGCGGAACTTGAGGTCGGAGATCGCGCGATTGAACGCCTCGTTCAGCGTTCGCACGCGGTGGTGCAAGAGATCTTGGAAGCGGATCAGGAGCGGGGTGCGCAGGCCCTGATCACGCGCCTCTTCGACGACGTCGATGAGGGCGATCTTGCGACCTCGATCCTGGAGGGGCGCCGCCGTGATGTTCCCCGTGGGGTTCACGTCGAAGTAGCCGCGGCCCCAGCGGTCGATCATGTAAAGGGCCTTCGCGTCGTCGGTGCTCCACGCGTCGGTGTCGGTGTCGTGATGGCTGCTGGTCAACGTCTTCGTCTCCCTTGGGACCCGAGGGCCATGGCCCTTGCGCGACGTGCTGTACGGGGCAGAGCTCCCTCGCAGCGCGCGAGGGAGCCAGGGGCGGCTTTGAACGTGAAATGCTGTGCGACGGACGTCGGTCTTCCGGTACGTCCGCGCTGCGGCTCAATACGCCAGGAAGGTCGAACCTTCAAGGGTAGGGTGTGGTGCCGATAGGACGGGACAGACAGACGGGGGGAGGCAGAGGGGGGAGCGGGCTCAGGCCTTGGCAGGCGTGGCGGCCTTGGCGCGCTTCGACGCGGCCTTGTACTGGTCGTACAGGCGCGGAACCGGGAAGGCCTCGAGGCGCTTGCGGTAACCGGCGTCCTTCGACCGGTTCTCGGCCGTCAGGATGGCGTCGATGAGCTTGGCCCGGGTGCCGAACTTCTCCTTGACCTCGGAGAACGTCGCGTGGAGGCGCAGGAGCTTGGCGTTCGAGACGTGATCGAGGCCCTTGTCGCCGCCGCGATCCGCGCTCGTGCGGCCGACCCACAGGTCCTCCGTCATGAAGCCCTTGAGCGCCTCGACGAGCTTCGCCTTCTCGCCGAACTTCTCCTTGACGATCGAGAGCGGTGCCTTGCGTGCCATGTCTTTCCTCCGTTGTTGCGCGAGATCACTCGCACGGTGATGGGTAGGGGGCGCCATGTAGCAGACGGGGCGGGGGGAATGCAAGGGAGCCACGGGAGGGCGACCAGGGCGCATGGTTTTGCCGGGCTCGCGCGCCTCGAAAGGTCGAGCCCGGGGGGCCACGTCTGGCAGGAAAAACCTTCCGATGGGCGCGCGACGCTTGCGGGTGATGCGTGGCCTCGCCACGTAGCCTCCCGAGGGCGCGGCGCCCTCCGCGTGACGAAAGGGAAGAGGAGGACATGGACGAGAAGATCATCCAGTGTCTGAACGAGCTCATCGAGCTCGATCTCGCGTGCGTAGCGGCCTACGAGGTGGCGCGCGGAGTCTGCAAGGACGAGGAGATCCAGGGGAAGTTCTCCGAGTTCCAGGAGGATCACCTCCGGCACGTGCGCGAGCTCGGCGAGCACGTCCGCAGCGCGGGATTCGAGCCCCCGAGCGAGCTCGATACGAAGGGCGTGATCATCCAGGGCTTCACCTCGCTCGCCTCGCAGGAGGATCGAACAGCGGTGCTCGCGATGCGCGGCAACGAGGAGCTTTCGAACAACGCATACGCGTCGGCGCTGCAAGCGGGGCTGCCGGAGGAGATCCGCGCGCTCGTCGCGGCGAACTTCGAGGATGAACGGCGGCACATGCGCTGGATCCGCGGCGCCGTCGTGCTGCGGGGCTGGGACGTCGAGCAGCCCGAGCTCCGCGAGCTGTCGGTGGACGCCCAAGGCACGCGCAAGGCGGCTTGACGAGGCCGTGCGAAGGCGCGTTGCAAGCCTTCGGTGATACGCTCCCCGCATGTCTGCGTTTTTCTCGGCGAGGCCCGCCACGGCCGCCGATTACGACACGTACGCGCGCTTGTTTCCCGAGCTCGGGACGGATGATCCCACGCTGTCGCGCGAGGTCTGGGGCGTGGAGCTCATGCCCCACACGCTGATCCTGGAGCAGGGGAGCGAACTCATAGGGTACGCGTACGTGGTGGTGCTGAAGGAGACGGGGTACGTGCGCCACGTGGTCGTCGCGCCCGAGGCGCGCGGCAAAGGCGCAGGGCGCGCGCTGATGCGGGCGAGCGCCGAGCGATTCCGCGCGGCAGGCTGCTCGCGCTGGTGCCTCAACGTGAAGGTCGAGAACACCGTGGCGATCGCGCTGTATTCGTCACTCGGCATGGCGAAGATGTACGAGTCGACGCCGATGCGACTCAGCTGGGACGTGCTCGCGCGTCTACCCGGCGGGGAAGAAGGGATCACGGCGCGAGCGATCGATCCGCGCGAGGACGCGGCACTGGAGGCGGCATTTGGGCTGCCCATCGGTTCGATCACGGTCTGCCGCGCGCGGGCAGGGTGGGTGCTGCTCCGGCTCGTTGACGCGGCGCAGCCGGAGGAGGCGCGGGTGGGGTTCGCCTGCTTCAATCCGTCGTTCCCGGGGTCATTCCCGTTCCGCGTGGCAAGGCCGAAGCTCGTTCGGCCGCTGCTCGAAGCCGTCCGGCCACACGCGCGGCCCGAGGACGCGTTCACGCAGGTCGTGGTGGAGGGCGATCCCGAAACGAAACGCGCGCTCATCGAGGCGGGCGCGTCGGTGCGGATGGAGATCGTGAACATGGAAGGGCCAATCCCGGAACGGGTTTGACCCGGGGGCGCCGCGCTGGGGCGTTGCCCCAGGCCCCACCCGGGGCTATCCGCCCCGGGACCCGGACCAGCGCAAGCGCTGGACCTTTGGTCGATGAACTGCGCGATGCGCAGTTCATCGAACAGGCCGAGGAAACCCCTGCCAACCAAGACAGCCGCGTTGACCTTTCAACCGGCAACGCCGTCCTGCTGGAAGAACTGCGCATCGCGCAGTTCTTCCACCCCGAGTCCAGGGCTTGCCCTGGTTCGGGTCGAGGGGCGAACAGCCCCCGCGGGGTCCGGGGCAGAGCCCCGGCGCAGCGGCTTAGTTCGTAGCCTTCCCGGCGAGCAGGTCTGCGGCTGTCTTGCGGATGCGGGGCTCGGGGTCGCTTGTGGAGAGCTTGCGCAGGATGGGCTCGGCGGCGGCGCGATCGAGTGAGGCCATCGAGAGGGCCGCGGCCTCGCGCACGAGGGCGTACGGGTCCTCCTGCGCGATTGTGGTGAGCGTGTCGAAGGCGACGCGGCCGCCTGCGCCTGCTCCGAGACGACCGAGCGCTTCGGCGGCGCGCACGCGGAGCGGCCAGCTCGGAGCCTCGCGGCCGAGACGCGCGACGGCGGCGATGGTGGCTGGGTGCTTGACCTTGCCGAGTGCGGCGAGGGCTGCCCGCCGTACGCTTTCTTCGGGATCGGAGAGCGCGTCGATCACGGCGTCTTGTGCCTCTTTTTCGGGCCTGCGCGCGAGGAGCTCGACTGCGCGCGTGCGGACCTCGAGCGCCGGATGGCGGACGAGCGCGACGAATGCGGGGACGACGGCGGCGGCGATGCGCTCGATCGCGGCGGAGCTTGCGCGTGCCGACTCGGGATCGAGTTTGTCGTCGGCGCCGAGCAGGGGCGCGAGTGAGAGATCTGCGTCGCTTGCAAGAAGCGCATCTGCCACGACGCGGGCGCGATCTGGTGAGGTCGAGGCTGCGGCCACGGCTGCGCGTTCGAGCGAGGGCGCGAGTGCGACGAGGGCGCGGGCGCGGGCGGACGCGAGGCGTGCCGCGTCGGGGCCGAGGCCTGCGAGGATCTCCTTCATGGAGAGTGGTCCATCGGGCACCGGCAGTGCTTCGCCCGTGCGGGAGAAGTTTTTTGTGGCGAGCGCGGTTGCGGCGGCGACGGCGGTGCGGCGCATCGACTCGTCGGTCGCGAAGAGGCTCGACGCGAGGGCGTTCTCGGCCGAGGCGCTCTGCGCGGCGTCGCCCTTTGGCGCGAGACGCGCGAGGGCCACGAGGGCTGCCTGCCGGAGGATCGGCTCGTTCGCGTCGGCGAGTGCGACGAGCATGTGGAGGTTTTCGCTCTGGGAAGCGCCCAGCTCCGCGAGCGCGTGCACGGCTGCGGCGCGTGCGGTGGCGCCGGCCTCGGGCGCGCGGGCGAGGGCCACGAGCGCGGGCGTGTACTTCTTGTCGTGCGTGAGCCCGAGGCCGAGGGCCGCGACGCCGCGCACCTCCGGCGAGGTCGAGCCGAGAAGTTTGACGAGCAAGGCTTCCGCCTTCTTGTCGCCCATGCGCGCCACGCCCCAGGCTGCGGCGACGGCGATGGAGTCGCTCGGCAGGAGCGCCGCGCCCGTGTCCTTTGGCGCGAGCATCTGCTCGTAGCGCGGCAGGATCGACGGATCCCGCAGCGCGCCGCATGCGATCATGGCCCGCACGCGCAGGCTCTTGTCGGCCTGGCCCGTGGCGTAGTTGTAGAGGGCCGGTCCCGCGCTCTTGTTCTCGACGTATGCGAGCACCTCGATCGCGATCTTCTGCTGCGACTCCTTGTCGTCGGCGAGCGCGTCGAGCAGCGGCTTGATCGCGCGTGCGCCGATCTTCGCGAGTTCCGCGCGGGCCGCCTTCGCCGCAGGGGACGTCCCGCCCTCGTGGCGCACCTTCTGCACGAGTGGCAGCGTCATCGCGCCGTACAGCTCGACGAGCAGGCGCCGGTAGATCCCCTTCTGCGGGTTGCCGACGGCCACCGGCAAAAGCTCGCGTTCGAGGGATTCGAGCGAGTTCTTGCCGAGGTTGATCTGCATGCTCATGCGCGCCGCGCGCGAGACGAGCTCCTCGTCGGGGGAGGAGCGCACGACGCGGCGGAAGAGGCGATCGGCTTCGTCGACCTGGCCGCTCGAAAGGAGCAACTCGGCGAGGTCGAAGTAGACCGGGAAGAGACGATCGTTCCGCTGGATGGCCTGCCGATACTCCGCGATCGCGTGCGGAAAATCCTGCCGCCGGCGGTACATGTCGCCGAGCTTCTGATGGCCGTTTGCGTCCTCGGGCGAGAGCTCGACGGCGCGCGCTGCGTACTTGATGGAGTCGTCGTCCCGATAGAGCTCGGCCGCGTACTGGGCCATGCGCTGGTAGAACTCGCGGGCGCGCTTGGGGTTCACCTCGACGAGTTTTTCGAGGACGCCGATCGCGCCGAGCAGGTTTTGTTCGAGCACCAAGATTCGTTCGAGCGCGAGCAGGCTCTCCTCGTCGCCGGGCGCGAGCTCGGTGACCTTGCGCAGCGTGGCCTCGGCGTCCGCGAGGCGATGCAGGCGGCGCTGCACCTCGGCGAGCAGCCTTCCGGCTTCGAGATCGGGGGGGCTCCCGTTGAAGCGCGCCGTGAGCGGCGCGACGCGGCTCGGGAGCTCGTGCGCGAGCGACCACAAGCTCACGATGTGCGTGCGCGCCTCGCGCGCGAGGAGCTTGTCGTTCTGGGCGCCGGCGAGCAGCTCCTCCCAGATCACGCGCGCCTCGGCGTAACGCTGCGCGGCGCTGCCGAGCGACGCGGCCGTGCGCTCGATCGCGATGGCGAGGTTCTTCTTGTACCGGACGTTGGTCGGCTCGAGCTGAACGGCCTCGCGCAGGGCGTTCAGCGCTTCGAGCGGCATGTCGTGGTCGAGGTAGACCTCGCCGAGCAGGGAGTTTGCCCGCGCGCGGTTCGGCACGACCTGCTTGATGCGCGCCCACGTCTCCAGGGCCTTTTTCTTGTCGCCGGCCTGGTAGTAGCGATCGCCGAGGTCGACGATGTACGTGTGGTCGGCGCCGCCCGAGGTCGCGAGCTTCTGCAGGACCTTGAGGGCTTTGTCCTTCTCCTCGACGCGCTCGTAAAAGTCGGCGACGGCCGCGAGGATCTCGGGCTCGCTGCCGACGCGCGCTTCGAGCTCGGTGAGGAGCTTCAGCGCCTTCGGGCGATCGCCGCGCTGGATGAGCGTCTCGCAGAGCTCGAAGACGAAGTCCGGGTTTCCCGGCGCGGCCTTGATGAGCGCCTCGTACTCCTTGATCGCCGCGTCGAGCTCGCCCGCGGTCTGCAAGAGGTGCACGAGCTTCAGGCGCACGTCGATCGCGCGGCTGTCGATGCCGAGCACCTTGCGGTACGTGGCAATCGCCTTGTCGACGTCGCCCGTCTCCTCGTAAAGGCCGCCCAGCGTGGCGAGACGCTGCGCGTCCTGCGCCTTCTCGGCTTCGAGGATCGGGATGAGCTCGGCGAGCTTGCCTTCGGCGCGGAAGGCGTCGGTCATGATGACCAGGATCTCGGCGCGCACGCCGGCCGCGCCGCCCGCGACCGAGAGCGCGCGCTTGAGCACGCTGAGCGCCTCCTCGGTCTTCTTCTGTCGCGCGAGGACCTGACCGAGATCGCGGAGCGCAGGCGCAAGCGCGCGGTTGTCGCCGGCCGCGGCCTTCACGAGCTCGCGGAACTCGACCTCGGCGCGATCGTAGAGCGCCCGGGCGAGCAGCTCCCGGCCGAGCTCGGCCTTCACGAAGAGCGAGCCCTGCGCGGCCTTCACGAGCGCGTCGTGGTGCTTCTTCGCGGCCTCGAAGTCCTTCAGATCGAGGCAAAGCCCGAGGAGCGTGCGTGTCGTCTGCTCGAAGTCCGGGCCGGGTTTGAGCAGGGCGAGGGCCTTTTCGTAGCTCGCGCGCGCCGCGGATTTGTCGCCGCGCTCGGCCTGGAGCTGCGCGAGGGCGAGGATCGCCTGCGGATCGTTCGGCTTCTCCGCGATCGCGGCTTCGTACGTCTTGACGGCGTCCTCGGGGCGGCCGTCGAGCTTGTAGATGCCGGCGAGCGCGACTTTCGCGGCCCAGGCGTCGGCGCCCGGCGTGGCAGCGCGTTTTTCGAACTCCTCGACGAGCTTCTTGATGTTGCCGTCGCGCTCCCGATAGAGCTGCGAGAGCCGCTGGAGCGGGAACGGCGCGCTCGGCTGCGAGATGACGATCGCCGTGTACCGCGCGATGAGCGCGTCGCTCCCCGGGCCTTTGCCGGTCGCCTCGTCGCCCTGAGGCTGCTTCGGCTGCTTGGGCTGCTTCGGCTGACCTCCGCTCCCGGGCTGCGGGTTCGGCTTGGGCGGCTTCTTGCGGTTGCGCCCGGACGGGTCGAAGTCCGCGGCCTCGGCGCTCGGCGGCGCGAGGACGGTCGCGGCGAAGGGCAAGCCGAGGAGCAAGCAGCCGGCGAGGACGTGGGAGCGCACGAGCGGGAGGGTATCACGCGGAGGCGCGTCGAGCCTGCTCGCGGAGGAGAGCGGAACCGGCAAGCGGAGGCGGAAACGGAAGTCCGGGTCGAGTTCGGAGGAGATGTCCGCGCGCGGCTGTCAGTTTTTTCAGTTTTTGCCCGAGCTCGCCGGACCGCGGGGCGCCCGAGACTTGATGACCTCACCGAGCAGGTCGGGTCTCGAGGAGTCGCGTTCCAAGTGCGGATGTTTCTCCCCCTCGGTATAGTTCACGAAATAGGTCCTATAAAACCCTGCGTTCTCCACCAGCAGCTCGATGGGCTGGCGCGTCCTCTTGGCCGTCCGCAGGGCGTTTCGGAGTTCTTCGGCGGACCATTGCCGTCCATTCACCGCAATCAGTTTCATGCCGGGCGCGAGGCCGGCCCGTTCCGCTGGCATACCGTTGATGGCGTCCACGATCCTCCCGTCCTCGCTCCGCGTGCGAACCATCAACCCGATCGAATAGCTGAAGTCTGCTAGCCGTCGATACTCCCTATAAAGGGATTCCGTGAGCTCGTTGGGTTTGTCGGTATAGGTCAACTTCCACCCACTCGATTCGATGCCTCCGAGTGGAGCGTGCGGTTCCGTGGAGTTCAATCGAGCGTCGAAGAAACCCTTCCAGTCGTAGGGAGCCACGTCATTGAGGGCAGCGACCAGGTCGTCGAACGTGTAGGGCTTCATCTCGGGGGCGCCGCTGCTTCCGCCGTAAAAGAGGCGGATGAAGTCGTCGAGCGACCGCCGGCCCTGGGTCTCTTGGCGGATGATCCCGTCGGCTTCGAGCCAAATCAGCACCCCCTCACCGTAGTAATCGGTGCCCCGCCGCCAGGCTCTCCATTCCCGCGGCGCGCTGCCGAGGATCTGTGACGAGATCGCCGTGTCTACCAGGGGGCGCCACGTGCGTCCTGGGCGGGCGCGATCCAGATACGCAGCGGTGCTCGCAAGATCCTCCCGATACTCCTCGGGCGTGAAGAGGCCGCTGCGGGCCGCGAGCACATTCCCCAGGTATTCCGTGAGTCCTTCGTAAACCCACAGCATCTCTCCCTTCATTGGCTGCTGGAAATCGGGCGTCGCCAGGCCAGCGGGGCGACGGTATTTTCCGACCCAGGAATGCACGAACTCGTGCGAAAGCAAGCTGCCCGCCAGCTGCCGCAAGCCGTCGGTGCTGAGGGAACGCTCCGGAAGCCGGTTGTCACTGGATTCATGGTGTTCGAGTCCGAGGTAACCACCCACGTGATCACTGAGCGATACCAGGAAACGGTAACTGCGATAGTGATGAGCGCCGAAAAGGGCGTGGGCCTCGGCGACCAGTCGTTGGTAGTTTTCGGCCATTTGCGCCGGCATTTCCAGCGCCGACTCGGAATCGCCGGCCATGTCTATCTGGTGAGGAGGCAGGCTGGAGACGCTGAGCGGAATCGTCTGAAAATGAGCGCCGGTGAGGACCGGCGAGTCCACGAGGGTCGTCAGAGATACAGGGTCAAACTCGATGGTCTCCCCGCTCTGCTTTGCCACCGGTAGCGCGGTGCCGAACTTCCACCCGGCGGGCAGGCGCAACGTGGCGGCATAGGTCAGATCGTCAGGTGTGCGGCCCTGGGGAGAGAGTAAGACCTGATTCCAGCTCAACACAGCCAGTTGCGCACTGGCCGACGAACCCTCAGCTGCTTGGGTGGGTGAGATGTAGTCGAGCTCGACCTCGATGGCATCCGCTCCGGCAGGCGCCTCCAGATGGAAGGCATACATGTCCACGTCGTCGCGTCTCCAAGCGAGCGTCTGGCCCGCGGCGGTGAACTTCAGTCCCGTGAGGTTCACAATCGGGCCTTGCGGGCTGTGGTGGCCGGGAATCCATTTGGGATAGAGCAGAGTAAGAGGTCCCGGTGTGACGGGGATGATCAACTTGGCATGAAAGAGCCGGCGGGGCGCTTGGCTCAAGTCCACGCTCAGGCGAATGGTCTGAGCCTCCGCGCTCCCGGCGCCGATCGAAATCAACGCCACCGCGACCCAACTCAACCAACTCCTCATCATGGAAATGTTTCGCATGGATGCCCCCCCGAAATGGCTTCCCCCATGTCGCCCCACATGATGTGTAGGCCGCTCGTGCGCGGTCGTCAAATGGGGCTCGAGGCGCCAGGATCAGCGAAGGCAGGGCGAAAACGGAGCCGCGTCAAGAAACGCTATGGCGGAGGACAACTGCAAAAAAGGCTTGGCAGGTTCGCGTCTCTCGTAAGGCTCTCCAGAAGCGCGTCCCCCGAGGCACCTGCCATCCCGTATTTCATTCGTATCCGGCGAGACGCCAGTGACCCTGCTCCAGGCGGAAGCGCATCGTCCGGCGCTCGCCCGAGCCGAGATCCATGCCCACACGCACGAACCCGCGATCCTCGTAATCACGCACGTCCTTCTCGACGACGCGCGAGCAAGGATCCCCCGTGATGCCCTTTTGCCGTTTCAGGTCGACGTAGAGGTAGGCGAACGTGAGGCCGCGCAGGTGCTCCATCACGTCGCCTTTTTTTACGGCCGACACGAGCTCGCCGAAGGCCTCCTCGTTGACCTTGGGTTTGCCCGGAGTGACCTCGCCCGTTTCCTCGTTGCGCTCCGGAGGGCCATTCTCGATGTACCGGAGTTCCCAGGTGGGCACACCACGCTCGGCGACGAGGCGATCCGAGACGAGCGAGACCGTGGAAATGGGAGGCTCGCCGCCGATGCTGAGCTCGTCCGTGAGCTCCTTGCACGAGCCTTGGATTTGCTTGATCGTCGCCTTGACGTCCGTCTTCGAAGGCACCTTGAAGGCGCGATCGAGCACGCCCTTCACCGTGGCGGCGGGGACGGCGCTGTAGAGGTTGTCGTTCGAGCGCATCGTCAGCGTGTTGATGCCGATGACCTCGAGCGAGTCCTTGCGGAAGAGCGGGCCGCCGCTGTTGCCTGGATCGATCGCGGCCGTGTGCTGCAGGAACGAGGACTTGTGGCCGCGCACCGTGACCGCGAAATCGGAGTTCGAGATGGTGCCGCTCGTGAGCCGGTACGATTGCTGCTCACCGACGCGCGGATACCCCGAGGCCTGCACGGCTTCGTCGTTTTTCGCGGTGCCGTCTCCGAGCGTGGCCACCGCAATGGCGCTCGTCGCAAGGCTGTCGGGCACCTTCACCACGGCGACGTCGTATTTGTCGTCCGTGTAGAGGACGTCGCAATCGTTGAGCGACGTGTGTTCGTCGAGCACGATCGTGACCTTCGGCGCGCTGTCGACGACGTGCCGGTTCGTGATCAGCACGAGGCCCTTGCCGTCCGGCGTTTTGAGGAAAAACCCGCTGCCGGTCGAGGTCCAGCCCACGCCGACGGTGCCCATGGCGTCCGGGAGGCGCGATTGCTTCACGGTCTCGACGAAGGCCGTCTTCACGTCCTCGGGCAACTCGGCCTTGACGCGCACGGTGGCCTTGCGCTGCATCTCGGGGACGTTGACCTTGGCCGCGGCTCTAGGCTCCTTCGTCTCCGGAAGAGGCGCACCGCCTCCGCAGCCCATCAAGAGAAGAACCAAACCAAACGCGAGCCTGGAAGCCATCGGCACATTCCTCGTGGGGGTGGATGGAAACCGCGAACCTCGATCAGACACGACTCCGAGGCCCTTGGCAAGCCGTCCCACGAATCAACGGCGGAACGTGGAGAGGGCCGCGAAGAGCGCAAAACCAAGCACGACGAGCGTGATCACGAGCGCGACGCGCAGCGCCGGATGTCGATCGCGCGCGGCTTCGACGATACGTCGTTGGTCTTCGGACGGAATGGGCGCGCCGGCCTCGTCGCTGGCTTCGAGCGAGACGGCTGCGGCGAGGTTTGCATCGAGATCGCGCTGCGACGCCCGCGTGCGCACGAGGATCAAGAGGACCTCCGCGAGGGCCGCGATGGCGACGAGGAAGACGGCCGCGCGTCGCGCCGAGGAGGCTCGCGCGTGTTCGCGGGCTTCGGCTGCGGCCGATCCGTCGAGGAGGAGCTCGAGGCGGGGCGCGGCGGCGGATGCGGCGTGAGGTGCGAGGGGCCAGGCCGTCGTGGCGTCGCCGCGCTCGCCGGGGTCGCCGGAGAGGATGATCTGCGCGGGTTCTTTCGGCAGCTTCACGTCGAGGCGACCGCGGAAAAAACCGGCGTCGTCGCGCGTGACGGGGACGATCGCGCCGAGGATGCGGCCTGCGTCGGTGACGATGGAGGCGTAGACGCGATCCCGCGGGGCGGGCGAGACGAACGTGAGGCCGGCGTGGAGATCGGGGTCGAGCCAGATGGCGCCCGGCCGCACGGGCAAGAGGCCTTCCCAGCGACCTTCGTTTCCACGGTGATCGTTGGCGACGAGGATGAGCTCGACGAGGTGCGCGAGGGGCGTGACGGTGAACGTCGCCGGACGCGGATCGCGCAAATTCACGTTTGGTGGCTCGATCGTGGCGCCGGACGCCGACGCCTTGATGGTGATTGGCGGAACGCGCCCGGGCAGGAGCGGGAGGTCGTCGGGTTCGCGCACGCGGACCTGGATCGCCTCGGGGAAAGGCGCGGCGAGCTGGCCTCGCGGCACGACCACCGAGATACGCAAATCCCCCGTCGCCACGCCTTGCACGGGCGGCCTGCCGAGCCGCGGGGGCTCGGTAGGCCGAAGCGGCACGGTCCCTTCGACGAGGACGGTGTTTCCCTGGAGAACCCGGACGTCGAGCGGGCCTGTGAGCGGCGCGTTTTTCTCGACCGAGGCTTCGCCCACGCCGTCCGGGCCGAGCGAGACCGCCCGGGGCGCGAGGTTCGCCCCGGCGTCCGTCACCTCGACGGTCACGCCTTCGAGTGCCGCGACGTCGTCCACGCCGAACAGCCGCCGTGCGCCTTCGAGGCGAAGGGCGAGCGTCTGGCCGCCGGCCACGGGCACGCCGCGGACCCGCACGAAGGGCGCTGGGTTCGGCGAACCTGGGCCGAAGAGCACGAGGGCGGTGACGGTCACCGAGGCCGCGGGGACGACGTAGGTGGCCAGGCGACCGAGCATGCGAGGCCGAGTCTACTGCGGTTGGATTGCGTTCGGGCAGCGCATCCGATAGAGCAAGCGCGAGGGACGATGGGAGAGGCAAAGACGAAGAAGGGCGGAAAGAAGGCGCCTTCGCGGGACGAGGTCGTGCTGAAGCTCCGCTCGGATCCGCGCACGGAGAAGCGGTTCGAGCCGAAGAGCTCGCCGTCGGCGATCCTGTCGGTGCTCGCATTCTCGGTGGCGGCGGTGCTCGTCGGGGCCGGGACGTACGGGCAATGGCTGCGCGACGAGGCGCTCGGGCCGCACAAGGCCGCGCCGTACCTGCTCGCCGCCGGCGCGGCCGTGCTGCTCGTGACAGCGCTGTTCGGGCCACGGCCGGCGCAAACGATCCGCGTGGGCGACGCAGGCGTCGGGGTCGAGAAGGGCACGAACGAGATCGAGCGGATCGCGTGGCATGCGGTGCGCCGGATCGTGCTCGGCGATCGGAGCTTGACCGTCGAGGGGGAGGGGACGTCGATCGTGATCTCCCTCGCGGCGTTGCCCGAGGCGGCGGGCAAGGTGCTGCGCGAGGCGCGCGAGCGGATCCCGGCGAAGATGGAGGACGTCAAGGCGGGCGCGCTGGAGAACGCGGGCGAGGGGGCGGCCGAGACGCTGCCGCTCGAGCCGGCGCAGGTCGCGGGGCTCAAGTGCAAGGCGAGTGGCAAGCTCATCGCGTTCGAGCGCGACGCACGGCTCTGCGGCCGGTGCGGCGAGGTTTACCACAAGGATGCCGTGCCGAAGCGCTGCGCGACGTGTGACGCGCGGCTCAAGTAGTCCGCTCGAGCGCCGAACTCGTTCGGTGCTCCGCGAGATCGCGCAGCGAGCTCGCCTCGGGGGGTGAATCGGCCGGGCTTCGCCTGGCCGAGAGGGGGACGCGAGGCGTCACCCTCGGGACAAAAGCGGGCGGCCTCGGGTAACCTCGGGGCCATGTCGACTTCGCACCTCGAATCTCCGCGCAAGATTCTCGATCTCGGCGCTGGCACCACGGCGTCTGCGTGGCTCGGGACCACGGGCCTCGTCGCGTTTTTGACGTCGAGGCCGGCCCGCATCGCGGTCACGCCCGTGACGGCGACGAGTGGAGACGCGATCGATCTGCCTCGCATCACCGCGCAGGAGGTGGCGCTGCTGTCGAAAGACGTGGCGCTCGTTCGCGACAAGGAAGGAACGGTGTGGTCCGTGCCGCTCGGGGATCCGTACCGGGTGCGCGAGATCGTGCGGGATATGCGGACGCTGCTGCCGCGTCCTTCGGGGGAAGGCGCGCTCGCGATCAGCGATGAGGGCAGGGTGCTCTCGCTGTCGCTTGGTCGTGGCGAGGTGGGCGCGCGGCCTGTGGAGGTTCCGGGGCGCGTGCGCGCGGGGGATGCGGGGGATGGCGTGACGTACCTCTTGGCCGAGGGCGAGCAGGGCGGGCAGCTTCGCGTGTATCCGGGCACGGCGCCGGAGCGCGGGCCGAGCGCGCGCGTGACGTTGCCGGCGGGGGCGGCGGAGTTCGATCAGGTGCGCGGCGGCCGCGTGTATTGCGTGGTGTGGAAGCGCGGCGGGGCGGGGATCTGCGTGGTGACGCGGGACGGGGAGCGCGCGGAGGCGTCGCTCGTCACGCTGGAGGCGCCGATCGCGGACGCGGTGGTGACGGACACGAGCGTGGTCGTGGCGTTCGCGAATGGGAAGATCGCGCTGTACGACGCGGCGTCGCTTTCGGCGCCGAGCGAGGGGCCGAAGGCGCCGGTGAGCACGACGGCGGCGGGCGGGAAGGGGCGGCCGCGGGTGCTTTTGGCGACGACGACGAAGGGGGCGACGTCGATCTGGATTGGGACGGCCGAGGGCGAGGTGATGCGGGCGGCGGTCGTCGAGGTGGCTGCGGCGCCGGAGCCGCCGGTCGCGGAGCTCGCGGCGCCGGTCGTGCAGGGGCCGTCGAAGGAGGAGGTCGAGGCGCTTCGGAAGGAGGTCGAAGCGCTGCGGGGGGCGCTCGACGCGCGGGTTGGTGAACTTGCCAGCGTGAGAGGGGAGCTCAGCGAGCGGGTTGGTGAACTCGCCAGCGTGAAACGCGAGCTCGACGCGCGGGTTGGTGAACTTGCCAGCGTGAGAGGGGAGCTCGACGCGCGGGTTGGTGAACTTGCCAGCGTGAGAGGGGAGCTCGACGCGCGGGTTGGTGAACTCGCCAGCGTGAGAGGGGAGCTCGACGCGCGGGTTGGTGAACTTGCCAGCGTGAGAGGGGAGCTCAGCGAGCGGGTTGGTGAACTTGCCAGCGTGAGAGGGGAGCTCGACGCGCGGGTTGGTGAAGTTGCCAGCGTGAAACGCGAGCTCGGCGAGCGGGTTGACGAACTCGCCAGCGTGAAACGCGAGCTCGAAGTATCCAGGGGGGACCTCGCGCGTTCCCTGGAGGATCTCCGTGAAGAGCGCGCGAAGTTGGAGCGCAGCTTGGGCAAGCGGATCGACGGCGTCCTGCCTGACCGCGTGCGCAGCGGCCTCGACTTTGTCGTATCGCTCGTCGAGAACCGCCGCCGCTAGCAGGCTGTTGATAAACTTGCTGCGCGCCCTGGATCGTCGGTCGTCGTCCTCGGAATACGCCTGTATTCCTGCGTCCTCCTCCCTAGCTCCAGGGCGCTCGCGGCGTTTCTCAACAGCCTGCTCGTACAGCGGGTGCTGCTACAGGCTCCCCCTTGCATCGACCGCATCGCGGTCGATGCACCTCGGGTCCAGCGCTTGCGCTGGTCCGGGTGCAGGGGCGGATAGCCCCTGCTCGGGTCCGGGGTGAAACCCCGGCGCGACGCTCCCTCTCAGAGCCCGAAGCGCCCCGCGTTCTCCCGCAGGAACGCGAGATACACGTCGGCACACTGGTGCGACGGGACCTCGCCGCTCTCGACAGCGGCTTCGAGTGCCTTCTTCAGCTCGCCGATCTTGCGCGACGGCGGCAGACCGAACGAGCGCATGATCTCGTCGCCGATGCCGCTCGGCAGCGGGGGGACGACGGCGTCGAGCTTCTGGATCTGCTCCACGCGCTCGGCGAGATCGCTGATCTGGCGCAGACCCTTCTTCTTCTTTTCGGGTCGCTTCGTGGTGATGTCTGCGCGCGACAGGTCGAGCAGATCTTGAAGCCCGTCCCCCATCTCCTTTGCGAATCGACGCACGGCGCTGTCCGTCCAGGAGGCCTCGTACTGGCTTGCCCGCAGGTGGTGCAGGATGAGGAACCGCACGGAGCTCTTCAGCGCGGGCTCGGGGTTGAAGAGCGGCAGACGCCGATCGAGCCGGTCGAACATGCGCGCGCCTACCTCGGCGTGGCCGAAGAAGTGGACCTCCCCTGAGGGCGAGATCGTCCGCGTTTTGACCTTGCCGATGTCGTGGAGCAGCGCTGCCCAGCGGACTTCGAGCCGCGGCACGGCTTGCCGCACCACTTGCTTCGTGTGTTTCCAGACGTCCTTGTGACGCCACTCGCCGTCGCCGAAGCCGACCATTGCTTTGACTTCGGGCAGCATGGCGGCGAGTGCGCCGCACTCGAGGAGCGCGTCGAGACCGTCTTCGGCGTCGCGCGACATGATGATTCGGTCGATGGAGCGGCGGACGTCGGGGAGGTAGAGCGATGAGGCGGCGCGGAAGTCGTCGCTGTCTGCGACGGGGTGCGTGGGGGCGTCGCCGGGCTCGGGGGGCGGTGGGGGCGTGCCTCTCTCGGCGCGCTCGACGGCCCAGGCGAGGGCCGTCATGGCGCGCTGCGGATCGGGGGACTTCGGGGCCTTCGTCTCTTCCTGCACGCGCAATCTCGGTGAAAATGGGGGAGGGAACGGGTAGCGCGGCGCGCCTTGCCTGTCGAGCGCGCGCGTCACCGGGCTGGGCGGAGCACCGTCGTCACGCGGAAGGAGCCGCCGAGCTCGGGTTTTACGTCGGGCCCGCTCGGGCGCGCGATACCCACGAGCATGCCTGGATGCAGGCCGAGTGGCAGCTCTGCCACGTCACGCACGAGCAGACGCAGGAGGGCGATCACCATCGGGTGATGGCCGACGAGCAGTGCGTCTGCGTTTGCCGTGGCGAGCTCGCGCAGGAGCGCGACGGGCGGCGGCTCGTCTGGTTCGAGCTCCGAGAAGGTCTCGATCGGGATTGCTGCGGCGCTGAGCACGCCGGCCATGAGCTCGGCGGTGTGGTGCGCGCGCAGGTACGTGCTTGCCACGATGCGGCCGAGCGTCGGCCCGTGCTGGGCTCGTAGCGTCTTGCCGATTTCCTCGACGCCGAGGATGCCTTCGGAGGTGAGGGGGCGATCGCGGTCCCGGCCCGATGGCGAGCTCTCGGCCGCGAGGCCGTGGCGCATCACGTAGAGGTTCATGGTGACGAGAGGGAGCCTGCCATGAGGAAGGCTCCCTTGGGGATGGATCAGTTGGTCTTCGCGGGGGCGCGGCGACCTTCGGCGGGGGCTCCGGCGGCCTTGCCGGCCGGGGCGGACGCGGCTTCGGGCGCTTTGCCGGGGCGCTGGATGCCGTGCTTGGCGAGCACGAGCGTCTCGATGCGCTCGAGCACGTCGGGGTGCTGCTCCAGGTAGGTGCGGGCGTTCTCGCGGCCCTGGCCGATACGCTCGCCCTGGAAGGAGAACCAGGCGCCGCTCTTTTCGACGATGTTCGCCTCTGTCGCGAGGTCGATGACGTCGCCGGCGTGGCTGATGCCCTGGCCGTAGAGGATGTCGAACTCCACCTCGCGGAAGGGCGGCGCCATCTTGTTCTTCACGATCTTCACGCGGGTCCGGTTGCCGACGACGGCGGGCTCCTTGCCGCTCGCGGCCGCCTCCTTGATCTTGCCGATGGCGCGGATGTCCATGCGCACCGAGGAGTAGAACTTGAGGGCGTTGCCGCCGCTCGTCGTCTCGGGGTTGCCGAACATCACGCCGATCTTCAGGCGGATCTGGTTGATGAAGATGAGCAGGCAGTTCGACCGGGCCACGGTGCCGGTGAGCTTGCGGAGGGCCTGGCTCATGAGGCGGGCCTGGAGGCCGACGTGGCTGTCGCCCATGTCGCCTTCGATCTCGGCCTTGGGCACGAGGGCGGCGACGGAGTCGACCACGATGATGTCGACGGCGTTCGAGCGGACGAGCATGTCCGCGATCTCGAGGGCCTGCTCGCCGTAGTCGGGCTGCGAGATGAGCAGCTCGTCCGTCTTCACGCCGAGCTTTTTCGCGTAGTTCACGTCGAGCGCGTGCTCGGCGTCGATGAAGGCGGCGACGCCGCCGGAGCGCTGGATCTGGGAGATCGCGTGCAGGGTGAGGGTGGTCTTGCCGGACGACTCCGGGCCGTAGATCTCGATGATGCGGCCGCGGGGGTAGCCGCCGATGCCGAGGGCGATGTCGAGCGAGAGCGAGCCGCTGGAGACGGCGGCGACGTCGTCGTGCAGGCTCTGCCCCTCCTTGAGGCGCATGATCGCGCCCTTGCCGTATTCCTTCTCGACGCTCGCGATGGCGAGCTCCAGCGCGGCGAGCTTCTGCTTCGGGTTTTTCTCGTCACTCATGGCGACCTCGGGGGGGGCAGGGGGGCAGTGAGGGTAATGGGTCGCGGGTTTTGCGCCACGAACCGTTCGTCTCGGCTGCGTATACTGTCCGGCTGTTCAGGAGGCAAGACGGAACGGCGGGAGAGCGGACAGGTTATGTCCGATCCCAAATTTCCGTCAGAACAGGCCGATCGAGAAGTGGAAGGCGCCGATGTCCTCCCACTGGCGGCGGTTCAGGTTGAAGCCGTAGTCGAGCGCGAGGGGGCCGATGGGGGTCGTGATGCGCAGGCCCCCGCCGAGGGCGTAGCGGAGGGTGAAGTCGATGGCCGTCGGCTCCTTCCAGAGGTTGCCCGTGTCGAGGAAGAAGCCGGCCTGGAAGAGGTCGGTGACCGGCACGCGTAGCTCGAGGCGCGGGTTGATGGAGAGGTCGCCGCCGCGGATCGGGACGTTCGCGAGGACGGCCGAGCGCGTGGTCTGACCTTTCGCGATGAGCCCTCGCGCGACGTCTTCGGGCACGAGCGCGTCGGCGAGGAAGGCGCGGATCGTGTCGACGCCGCCGAGGAAGAAGAGGCGGTCGGGGTAGGTGGAGCTGCCGTCCTTGAGCTGCAGGTTGTAGCCGGCCGCGAGGCTCATCGCGATGCTCGGGCCCTTCGAGCTGAGCTCGAAGTAGCCGGCGACGCGGCCGGACATGCGGAGGAAGTGGCTGTTGATCGTGGCCTCGCCCTCGTCGGTGGGCAGCGCGTTGACGTGCTCGACGCCGAGCGCGACGAGCGCGCCCTTGGTGGCGGCAAAGGCGCTGTTGCGGCCGTCCCACGCGAAGTTGATGCGCTCGGCAACGGCGAACGTGCTGCCGAACGGCACGCGGAGGAGCGGGATGATCGGTGAGTCGATGGCCGTCTCGTTGAAGACGTCGACCTCGTTCACCTCCGCGGACGCGCCGAGGCGCATCGTGATCGTGCGGCTCGGCCGGTAGGCGAGCGTGGGCACGAGCGCTTGCCGGGTGATGCCGAAGCCGCGCTGGTTGTCGCGCACGTCGATGCCGTCGACGGAGAGGCTCACGAGCGGACCGAGCCCGATTTCGGGGAAGGTGATCGACGCGGTGTTGCGGCGCTCGAGCTGCTGGCCGACGCTGAGCTTCTTCTCGTAGTCGGCGCGCACGCCGGGATCGACGACGATGAAGTCGAAGAGGTAGGAGAGCTGCACGCGCAGGGTGAGCGCGATGGCGAGGCCCGCGATGTTCTTGTGGCCGTACTCGACGGCGAAGCGCAGGCCCTCACCCGTGGAGAAGCCGACGCGTGGATCGAGGTACTGCGGGACCTGCTCGGTGACCGTGACGAGCACGCGCTTCTGCTTCTGCGGGACCTCTGGATCTTCGAGGCCCACGGAGACGCTGGAGAACGCGCCGAGCGATCCGATGCGCTCCTCGCTGCGCCGCGCGTCGCGCTCGACGAAAGGCTTGCCCTCCTCGAGCGCGATGCGGCGCAGGATGAGCTCTTCGCTGGTGCGGAGCGCGCCGCGTACGACGAAGCCGCCGACGATGACCTGATCCCGCTCGGTGATCGCGAACCGCGCCCGCGCCCGCGTGCGGTCGGGCGAGGGCTCGATCGAGGCCTTCACCTCGACGAACGCGTAGCCACGATCGCGGTAGGACTCGACGAGCCGGAGGCGCGCGGCTTCGAGCTCGATCGTGGAGAGCGGCTTGCCGAGCTCGAGGCGGCTCGTCTCGAAGAGCGCCTGCTCGGAGACCGTGCGGCTGCCCTCGAAGGCGACGTCGTGCAGCAAGGTCTGCGGGCCGAGGTGCATCGGGATGCGCAGCGCGATCTCGCGCGAGCACTCGACGTGCTTCACGGGATCGGGGCGGCACACGAGCGTCTGCGGGGGATCGGGCTCGGGCAGCGGTAGGCCGAGGGCGTCTTTCGCGCAGACGGCCTCGTTCGGCTCGCGTGGCTCGGGGATGCAGCGGCCCGCGGGGGAGCGCGCGCTGCACGTCGCGCGCTCGAGTTGCACGGGCCCGACGACGGCGTTGAGGTAGCCCTTGCTGTAGGCGAGATCCTTCAGGTGCTTGAGCGCGCGCTCGTAGGTTTCGGGCGCGTACGTCTCGACCGGGTTCAGATCGAGCGGCCTCGCCACGGCGCGTGGTCCGCGCCCGCCGAAGAGCGCCGAGACCGCGTTCGGATCCTTCAGCGAAAAACCTTTGTCGCCGGGCAGATCCTCCACGAGGAAGCTGTCGATCTCGCCGCGCACCTGCTCGGCGTTCCACGTCTTCGGCAGGCACGGGAAGATGCGCTGCACGACGCGCACCTGATCACCCTCGTCGATCCGCAAGACGAGGTGGTGCACCGGATCGTTCGGGCCGCCGCGCTCCTCGGGGACGACACGCGCGTCGAAGAAGCCACGCTGCACGTAGAAGCGGGTGAGCCTCTCGACGAGCTCTTGCGTCTTCTGCTCGAGTCCCTTCTTCGGCGCGATCGCGGCGGAGAGCTCGACCTCGTCGACGGAGCGGTTGCCCTCGAAGACCGGGACGATGCGCGGCCCGGGCGTGACGTACACGAAGAGCTCGCTGCTCGACGCCGAGAGCCGCACCACGTGCTTCACGTCGGCGCGGTAGAAGCCGTTTTCCCGCAGCACCTCGGCGAGCTCCCGATCGGCCTCCTCGAGCAGCGGTTCGTCGATGCGCGCGCCGACCCCGAGCCGATAGCGATCTTCGAGGCCGTTCACCTCGCGCTCCATGCCGGGCGTGATCACGAAGTAGCGACGCGTCACCGTGCGCGGCGCGCCCGCGTCGATGTCGATGCGCAGGACGACGCGGTTTGGATCGTCCGTGTCCGAAACGTCGGACGTGACGTTCGCTTGGGGGTAGCCGTGATCCGCGTAGTACCGGCGGATCCGCTGGCCGATCTCCGTCAGCATCGGCGACGTGATCTCGCCGCCTTCGCGCACGCGCGCCGCGTCGAGTGTCGCCGCGCGATCCAGCGTCGCGCCCGAGAGGCGGATCGAGGCCACGAGGCGCCGCGGCAGCACGTGCGCGCGCAGCACGACGCCGTCTCCCTCGGCGATGGCCTCCACGGTCACGCGCGCGAACTGCCCCGACTCCGTGAGCTCGCGCATCACGGTTCGCGCGGCCGAGGGCTCGAACGGTTCGCCCGCGCGGACCTTCGTGATGCGCAGCGAGGTGCTCCATCGCGAGCCCACGGTCACGACGTCGACCCGCTTGATCGGTTTGCCCGTGAGCGCGCTCGTGTCCGGCGGCGGCGAGAGCTGCGGCGCGGCAAGCGCGGCTTGCGGCTCCTCGCCAGCAAGCGCCGCGCGTTCGCCGGGGCTCGTCCCCTGGTTTTTCGCGTCCTCGGCCTCTGCCGACCCTGCGCCGAGCAGGCAGACGAGCGAGCATGCCGCGGCGAGGCAGCGGGCTCGTTGGGACCGGGAAAAACGCGGGATGGGCACGGGCCGAGGTAGATGGGGGGCACGGAGGGGCTCGCGGCCCTTTGGAGACGCCCGTCCCGATGCTACCGTCCGCCCGAGTTGCTCGCCAAAAGGTACGGCATGGCTGATCCGACGATCCTGATAGGGGCGGTCGCATACGACCCGAAGGTCGTGACCATCTGGGAGGGCATGCGTGAGCACTTCCAGGAGCACGGCGTGTCCCTCGATTTCGCGCTTTTCTCCAGCTACGAGCGGCAGATCGAGGCCCTACTCCACGGGCACGTCGACATCGCCTGGAACTCGGGCATCTCCCATGTGCGTGTGAAGCGGCGCACCGAAGGCAAGTCGATCGGCATCGCCATGCGCGACCGCGACCGCGACGTCTGCGCAAAGATCCTCATCCGTCGGGAGGTCGTCGTTCGGAAGCTCACGGATCTGCACGGAAAGGTGCTGGCCGTGGGGACGCGGGACTCGGCGCAGTCGCGGATCCTGCCGCTCTACTACTTGAAGCAGGCGGGTGTGGATCTGAACCAGGTGAAGATCCTCGCGTTCGACTCCGACGTCGGCAAACACGGCGACACGGGCGCGAGCGAGCTCGCGGTGCTCGCGGCCGTGCACGAAGGTCGGGCCCACGCGGGCGCGGTCGGGAGCCTCGTCTTCCAGGCCGAGCAGGCGGCAGGGCACGTCGATCCACGCATCGTCGACGTCCTGTGGACGACGCCGACGTTCGACCTGCGCATGTTCGACGCGATGCCCACGCTCGCCGCGGACAAGGTCGAGGCGTTCAAGCGCACCCTCTCCGAGATGGCGTACGCGAACCCGAAGCACCGCAAGCTCCTCGACATGGAAGGGCTGCGCCGCTGGATCCCCGGCCGCGAGCAGAGCTACGCGCCCGTGCGCGCCGCGCTCGACGATCTGCCCGGCTTCGGCTGAGCGCGGGGCTTTGCCCCGCACCCCAGAAGGGGGCTGTCCGCCCCCTTCACCCCGGACCAGGCACGGCCTGGACCGAGGGCCGAGAAACCGCGCGATGCGCGGTTTCTCGGACGGGTCCGGGGCAAGACCACGCGCGGCGTTGCCAACCAAGACAGCAGCGCTGTCCTACGTGCTTGGAACGTTTTCCCTGTCGACAGCGCGCATCGCGCGCTGTCGCCCCGGGTCCAGCGCTTGCGCTGGTTCGGGTCCAGGGGCGAAGAGCCCCTGGTCGGGTCCGGGGTGAAACCCCGGCGATACGCCCGCTATTCGAACTCGAGCCGCCAGCGCAAGTCGGCGCCGAGGTTGCCGAGTGGCGAGCTCGAGACGTCGTTCGTGTTGTCGTATGCGCCCTGCACGATGACGCGTTTGCCGAGACGCCACTCGATGCTTGAACGGACCTCGCGGTTCTCGGTGATGCCTGTCGTCACGGTGGCGCGCACGTCCTCTGTGATGCGCTTGCCGAGCGTGACCGTCGGCTCGGTGCGGCCTGTGCGCGACGAGTACGACGTGCCGAACCGGAACTCGTCGATGAGCGGCACGATCGTCTTCACGGCCTTGTCTGCGCCGGTGAGCGCGGCGAGTGCTTCGAGGCCCACGGTCTCGCCGAGGGACGATGCGAGCCCACGATCCATCTCGGCCCGCGTGAGGCCGAGCGTCAACAAGAGGACGATGTCCTCCTGCCCGAGTGGCGGATCACTCGTGAGGTCGAGCTTCACGTTCTCCTGATCGCCGTGGGCGTAGAGGTTGATGCGCCACTGCTGCCCGAGCGTCGCCGTCGCCGCCGCGCTCGTGCTCGTGTCCGCTGGCGCCGTGCCTGCGGCGCTCGTCGCTGCGTAACGCCGGTACTCGGTCTGCGCGCGCAGATCGATCCGCGGCGCGAGACGCAGGGGATCGTCGAATCGAACCGAACCCTCGCGCACCGTGAACTCGCTGTTTCGCAGCCGGAGCTTCGAGTCTGGCAGGATGCGCAGGTTGCCGCGTGCGCCGTATCGCTGGTTCGTCCCGGAGAGCGCGAGCCCGGGCGGCGTCACTTCGAGCAGCATGTCGACGAGCCCGTTCGAGAAGCGCATCGGCCGCGGCGAGACCACGTTCACGTCGAAGCGCAGCGCGTCGTTCTTCGGGTCGTACGTCTCGACCGCGGTGCGCTTCGGCCCGCCTGCGAGCTGGTTCAGATCGAGGCTCAGTGCGATCGGCCGCGAGTACGTGAACGACGTCAGCGACACCGTCCCCTTCACTTCGGGCAGGTTCTTCTCCGCGCGCTCCTCGTCGGACGTGCTCGGCCGGAACGTCGCGGCGAGATCGGCGTCTGCGGTCAGGTTGATGCCCTCGCCGAGCGGCATTTTCACGCCGCGCGCGAGGATCGAGGCCTCGGCTGTGCCGAGCTCGAAGCCGCGGATCGGCATGCGCCCCGTCACGCTCACCTCGCCGCCGCCGACCTTTGCTGCTCCGCGGAGGATGCGCACCTCGCTGTTCGTGACCGCGATGTCCACCTCGACGTCGTCGATCGACACGGGCAAACCTCGCAGCGCGAGCTCGCCGCCTCGCAGCCGCGCTGAACCTCCGTACCGCAGCGCGTTCGTCGTACCTTGCACGCGCAGGTTCGCTTCGAGGGATCCTTTCGCGCGCGAGACCTGCGGCATGTCCGCGGACAGACGCCCGAGATCGAGCGGCCCCACGCGCAGGCCCACGTCGAACTCCGGCGCGGTCACGAGCCGCTGCACGCGGCCGCCGAGTGAGATCGGCGCCGACAAACCCGAGCCGCTCTGCACCACGAGATCGAGATCGGGCAGCGCGAGCGTGTTGTTCTGCACGACGATCGGCCCCGGCGTCCCGCGCAGCGACACGCGCCGCCCGCCACGCTCGAGATCGAGTCCCGTCAGCGCCACGACCACGTCGCTCTTCGCGAGATCGTCGAGGGGAAGACGCCGGATTTCGAGCGCCGCGTCGAGGCTCCCGTGCGGCGGCGTCGCGCTGAACGCGACGCCGGGGATCAGGTTCGCGAGCGTGCCGAGATCGAGCCCGCGCGTCGTGAGCTTGCCCGTCACGACCTTGTGCTTCTGGCGCGTGATGCGCACGTCCTCGAGCGCGAGCTGCCCGCCTGCGAGCATGCCGTCGACGCGGAACGTGCCCGAGGACGTGTCCCTGTCGAACTCGGCCCGATCGAAGGGCGCCGAGCGCGGGTTGCCGCAGCGCGTCCAGCCGATCGTCTTCACCTGCGTGTTCTCGGATCCCATGAGCACGCGGAGCTGCGACGACGGCAGCGACGAGGGCCCGATCCGGATCGGCGAGATCTGCACGTCGGCCTGCGCCTCGAGCTGGCTCACCGTGCCCGAGATGTTCGCGATGGCCGAGATCGAGCCGTCGAGCGGCTTGCCCATGCGGCCGAGCGCGTCGAGGTGATCGATCGGGATCCCCGTGGCGATCGCCTGCCCGGACACACGCCCGCCCGGACGAACCGACACGGTCGCGAGCAGCGAGCCCGAGCCCTTGCGCAGGCTCGCCGCGTGCACGTCGAGGTTCATCCCCGCGGCGCCCGCATCGCGATCTTCCCAGTCGAGATCCACGTCGACATCGCCGTCGGAGTATTTCTCGCCGAAGAGCGCCACCTCTTCGAGGTGCATCTTCGTCTTCACGCGCAGCCGGCCCGAGCCGCAGCGATCCTCGGCCCCGCCGACCACGAAGTGCACGCGCGCCGTCCCGCTCGCGTTGCCGTCGATGTCGGCGAAGCGCGGATCGTCGTCGAGGTGCACGATCCGGTAGAAGTCGTGGATCCAGAGGTGCGGCGCGGCCTGCGTGTCGATCTCCGCGTCGACCACCACGTTCGGCCCCGCGTCGAAGTCGATGTGTACCTCGGGCGCGCGGATCTTGCTGTCGCCCTTGCGCAGGTGCACGTCGGCGAGGCGCAGATCGAACGGCTCGAAGAACACGCGCGCGCTCTCCACGTCACCGAACGAGAATGCCGCGAACTCGAAGCCCTTGATCGACACGTCGGCCTCGATCTTCGGCCGCGTGAACGGCCCGCGTGCCGCGGCCGTGACCTCCGCGATCCCCGCGATCGGGATGTTCTTGAGCGGCGAGATCTCCGACAGATCGACGTGCGAGCCCTTCGCGATCTCGATGTCGAGGAAGCTCTTGAAGAAGAGTTTTACGGTGGTGTGGAGCTCCGACTTCGGCGTCTCGATGGCCACGTCGTCGAGCACGATCCCCGTCGGCCGCACGCGGAACGTGCCGTGCAGCTTGCCCTCGGCCACGCCCATCATGTGCCCGCGCGCGGGATCCGTGGTGGGTTTGTCGAAGACCTCGAAGTTCCGCGTCGCGAATTCCATGGGCCCGTCGAGCGAGAGCGGCGAGAGCGTCCCGCCGAACCGCTCGAAGTGGCCTCGCTCGAGGTTCCAGGCCACGTGCGCCTGCGGGTGCACGCCGAGATCCCGGAGCAGCCCCGGGAACTGGATGTCGCGGAGCTCGATCGGACCCGCGTTGAGCGGCGCGCCCGGCGCGAACGGCTCGATCTTCACGTCGGCGATCGTCGCCGTGCCGTCGGCCCACCCGACCTCGATCTTCGACACGCGCACCACGTCCTCGGCGATCGACAGCTCGCCCTCGAACGTCGTCGCGAAGACCTTGCCCGACAGCCCCGGCCGATCCGCCTCGATGCGCCCCACCACGCGTGGCAGCGTGGACTTGCCGTCGTGCGCGACCTCCACGTCGAGCCCCACCGCACCCGTGAGCCACGGCGTGTCCACGAAGCGATGCGCGATCGGGACCGGCAGCCGCGTCCGCACGCGGCCACGAAACGCCGGCATCGCGAGCGGCGCTCCGCTCGGCAGCTCCACGCGCAGCGCGCCGAGCTCGAGCTCCACCGAGCGCCAGTCCTCCTTCGCCAGCTCGCACCCCGGGCTCGTTCCTGCGTCCGGATCGAGATCCGCCGCGCCGAGCAGCCGGAGCCGCCGGACGAGCAGACCCTCCGCGTCGACACGCACGCGCGTGTCGAGCCGGCAGATCACGTCCTCGTCGACCATGTCCTCGTCGGGCCGACCAGGCATGGAGTGCGTCCGGACGATCGTGCTCTTCCCGGCGCGGAGCGCGATCTCGAAGGCCCCGTCGTCCTCCGCGGATACGTCGACGTCGACCTCGTTCGTCACGACGTGCACGCCCTCGACGAGCGCGTCGATCCGCGCGTCCGTCACGGCGAGCGACGAGAAGGGGGCTCGCGTTTTCTCGGCCGACGGCTGCGAGGCCGGCAGCTTGAGCGCCAGGTTCTTGAGCGCACCGCCTTCGACGACAGCGCGGATCCGCGGCCCGAGCACCTCGACCTCGCCCACGTCGAGCTCCCCGTCGAGCAGGGAAAACACCCGCGGACGAACGCTGATCCGCTCCACCGAGAGCACGGGCGCGCCGCCGTCGGTCGCGTCGACGACGAGCTCTTCGAGATCGATCGCCATCGGCCAGGCTTGCACGGCGACCTGGTAGCGCGCGACGACGCCGAGCTCCCGTTCGATGAGCGCCGCTGTCTCGCGCGCGGCCCACGCGCGTACGGGGCCCGTTCGCACGAGCGCGCCGAGGACGAGCGGGATGGCCCCGACCAGGGCAAACAGCACGCAGAGCGCGATGGCGAAGACGCGGCCGACGTCACGACGCCCGCGCTTTCGCGTGCGTTTGTTCGTCGGGGCGCTGCCGGAAGCCATGACGCCGAGCTTACCTCAGGCCTGTCCCCCGTGCCGGGATCACCTTTCGCGAGGCCCTTCAGCGCTTTACGCGGCTCGAGAATCCTGGAAACATCCGGCTGTCTTGCGTGCGAGGTCCGGGTGCGCGTGTGCTCGGCCTCGTGTTGTTCGGAGGGCCGATGCGATCGACGATCCCCGCCACGCTGGTGGCGCTTGGCTGCTTGGCAATTCATGCGTTCGGCTGCGCGGGCGGCACGGACGAAAACACGGGGGCGGGACAAGGCGGCACTGCCGGGGTGGGCGGCACCGGCGGCCAAGGCGGCCAGGGTGGCGCCGGCGGCCAGGGCGGCGCTGGCGGCATGATGTGCACGCCGACCGACGAGAAGTGCGACGGCCTGGACAACGACTGCGACCAGGAAGTCGACGAGGACTGCCCCTGCGTCCAGGGACAAACGCAGTCCTGCTACTCGGGCGCCGAGGGCACGCAGGGCATCGGTCCTTGCACCGCGGGCCAGCAGTCGTGTGATCTGAGTGGCAAGTGGAGCAAGTGCGCAGGCGAGGTCGTGCCGAAGACGCAGGAGACCTGCAACGGCATCGACGACGACTGCAACGGCGCCGTCGACGACATGGCCCCGACGTCCTGCGGGTTCGGCGCCTGCCAGGTCACGGTCGTCACGTGCGAGAACGGCCAGCTCAATGAGTGCATCCCGCTCCAGCCCACGCTCGAGGTCTGCGACGGCCTCGACAACGACTGCGATCAGATCCCCGACGACTCCTTCCCCGAGAAGGGCAAGACCTGCACGTCCGAGCTGGTCGGCGCCTGCGCCAAGGGCAAGTACGCCTGCACGAGCGGCGAGCTCATCTGCGTGCCCGACGTCACGCCCGTCCCCGAGACCTGCAACGGCGTCGATGACGACTGCGACGGCACGACGGACGAGGACATCCCGGGCACGGGCGGCCAGTGCGGCACGGGCCTGCTCGGCGCCTGCTCGAACGGCGCGATCGCGTGCAACGGCACCACCATCGACTGCTTCCCGGTCACCCCGCAATCGCCCGAGAAGTGCAACGGCATCGACGACGACTGCGACGGCGTGGTCGACGAGAACAACCCGGAGGGCGGCGTCCCCTGCCAGACGGGCCAATCGGGCGGCTGCTCGAGCGGCACGTTGAAGTGCGCGAGCGGCGCGCTCATCTGCGAGCCAAACTCGGCGGCGACTCCCGAGCAATGCAACGGGATCGACGAGAACTGCAATGGCATCATCGACGAGGGCAACCCGGGCGGCAACGTCGCGTGCGCCTGCGGCGGCAAGACGGCGTGCTCGAGCGGCCAGCTCACCTGCGTGAGCGCCGCGACGATGTTCATCTACGAGGATTTCGCGGACGCGCCGGACTGGACCCTCGGGTCCGAGTGGGAGATCAAGGCGGCCGTCGGCGGCGCCTGCACGAACTCGAGCGGCACCCACAACGATCCCACGAACGACACCTCGGCGTCGGCCGACAACAAGATCGCGGGCGTCGTCGTCGGCGGCTGTTCGACGAGCTCGCAGAGCGCGACGACGCACGCCTACTACTACCTGACGAGCCCGGTCTTCGACGCCTCGGCGGCCCCCGGCGTCTACCTCCAGTTCCAGCGCTGGCTGAACAGCGACGTGACGCCGTTCATGAACAACGTCATCGAGGTGTTCAACGGCACGGCCTGGGTTCAGGTCTGGCAGAGCGGCAGCGCCGCTTCGACGGCGTCCGCGTGGACGAAGGTCTCCTACGACCTTTCCCAGTACAAGAACGCCAACATGCGTATTCGCTGGGGCTTCAACATCGCGTCGACGCTGGTCTACCCGTACGCCTCGTGGAACATCGACGACGTCATCGTCTCGAACACGCTTTGCCCGTGACGTTTGCCTGCCAAGTAGCCCGGCGCTCCCCGTCGCGGAGAATCGCCGGGCCTCTCCTCTCGCATCCCCGCTACTTCACGCCATAGGTCGCCACGACGGGCGCATGGTCCGTCGCATCGTCCACATCATCGCCGTGGCGAATGGTCACCGAGACCTGATCGAGCATTCCCGCGAGCAGCGGATTCGACATCTGGTGGTCCACGAGCTCCAGCGCTCCCTGATAATCGTACGTCCATCGATCGTTTGTCGGGACGAAATCCGGCGCATTCGTGTACGTCCCGTCCCCCTCGCCCATGACGGCGAGATACGGCGGCGAGCCCGGCGTGTCATTGAAATCGCCCAGCACCAGCACCGCCCGTGACGGGTCCTCCTTCACGAGCGCATTCGCGATCGCGCGCGTGCGTTGCGCCTCCGCGAGGCGCTTGTTCGGATTGTCGTCCTCCTTCGCCTTGAAATGCACGCCGAGGAGCACGAGCTTTCGCCCATTGTAGGTCAGGTGGTACTCGGGGCAGTCGCGCGAGAATCGATACGTCGGCCCCACCGTCCCGTTCAGCGGGAATTGCTCGTCCTTGTGCGAGACCACGTCGTCGATCGGCAGTTTCGATACAATCGCGATGTCGATGCCGCGCGGATCGTTCCCGTCCACGATCCCGATGCTCGTGTATTTCCCTCCGAGCTCACTCTGCACGAGGTCCGACAGCGACGCCTCGTTCTCCACCTCCTGAAGCACCACCACGTCCGCGTCGATCGCCGAAAGCACCACGCCGATCGCCTTTCGATGGGCCACGTATTGCGCCGTCGTCCGCACCACCTCGTCCACCGCGGCGCTGTCGTTCTTGTCGTTCAGGTAATTGCGCACGTTCCAGTTGACGACGCGCAGCGGCATCGGATCTTTCGGCGCCCCTCCGCCGCTCCCGCCCGCTCCGCCGCTCCCGCCGCTCCCGCCGCCCCCGCCGCCCCCGCCGGCGTCGCCGCCCGAGCCTTCCCGGACGCGGCCATCCTGTCCGCATCCGCCGCTCGAAAGCACGAGAAGCGCTGCGGCGAGGGCGCCGCTCGCCGTGAGCCTTCCCGCGCGGGCGAGGCTTGTCCATCCACCGAAACGAGAGCCTTGGGACCGAGAAGAAGCATGCAACATGCGCTCAGTGTCCCGTCGCCATTTCGGCGTGGCAAGTGCCGTCGTTCTCGGTTTCCACGACGTGGTCAGGTCCGCGACCATCCCCCGCCACTTTGCGGAGGGATTGTCGGATCGTCCGGGTCCGGCTGGGCTCACGGATCATGAATGCAAAGGACGGCTCCCTATTCTTTACAGGATCGTCCGGCCCATGCGGCGATCACCTACAACGATTGCGACGGCATCATCGACGACGACAACCCCGGCGGCGGCGTCGCCTGCACCACGCCCCTGCCGGGTATCTGCGCCTCCGGCACGCTGCAATGCGCGCCGAACGCCCCGCCGACGTAGCCGAGGGGGATCACCCTCAAAAGGAAAAACCCCGGCGGATCCAGCCAGGATCCCGAGGGTTTTTCCTTTGCCCTGAAAGGAACGGCTAGCCCACGTCCGTCATGCGCCGGTACCGGATCCGGTGCGGCTCGTTCGCGTCGGCGCCCTTGCGCCGCTTCAGATCCGCCTCGTAATCCTCGTAGTTCCCCTCGAACCACACGACCTTGCTGTCGCCCTCGAACGCGAGGATGTGCGTCGCGATGCGGTCGAGGAACCAGCGATCGTGGCTGATGATCACGGCGCAGCCGGCGAACTCGAGCAGCGCCTCCTCCAGCGAGCGCAACGTGTCGACGTCGAGATCGTTCGTCGGCTCGTCGAGCAGGAGCACGTTGCCCCCGCGGCGGAGCAGTTTTGCCAGGTGCACGCGGTTGCGCTCGCCGCCCGAGAGATCACCGACCTTCTTCTGCTGATCGGCGCCCTGGAAGTTGAACGACGCCACGTACGCGCGCGAGTTCACCTCGCGCTTGCCCACGAGCAGCGTCGGCTCGCCGCCCGAGATCTCCTGCCAGACGCTCTTGTTCGGATCGAGCGCGTCGCGCGACTGATCCACGTACGCGAGCTCCACGCTCTCGCCGATCCGGAGCGCGCCCTTGTCGGCCTTCTCGAGGCCCATGATCATCTTGAACAGCGTCGTCTTGCCCGCGCCGTTCGGCCCGATGATGCCCACGATCCCGCCGCGCGGCAGCGAGAACGAGAGGTCGTCGATGAGCAGCTTGTCGCCGAACGCCTTCGTCAGGTGCTCGGCCTCCACGACCACGTTGCCGAGGCGCGCGCCGGCCGGGATGTGGATCTGGCTCGGCGAGTACTCCTTCGCCTTCTGATCCTCGGCGAGCAGCGTCTCGTAGGCCGCGAGGCGCGCCTTGCTCTTGGCTTGCCGCGCGCGCGGGTTCATCCGCACCCACTCGAGCTCGCGCTCGAGCGTCTTCTGCCGCGAGGACTCCTGCTTCTGCTCGAGCTCGAGGCGCTTCTTCTTCTGCTCGAGCCAGCCCGAGTAGTTGCCCTCGTACGGGTAGCCCATGCCGCGATCGAGCTCGAGGATCCAGCCCGCCACGTTGTCGAGGAAGTAGCGATCGTGAGTCACAGCCACGACGGTGCCCGTGTACTCCGCGAGGAACCGCTCGAGCCACGCCACGCTCTCGGCGTCGAGGTGGTTCGTCGGCTCGTCGAGCAGCAAAAGATCCGGCTTTTCGAGGAGCAGCCGGCAGAGCGCCACGCGGCGACGCTCGCCGCCCGAGAGGTGCTCGACCTCGGCGTCCGCGGGCGGCAGGCGCAGCGCATCCATCGCGCGCTCGAGCACGCGATCGAGCTCCCAGCCGCCCGACGCGTCGATCTTGTCCTGCAGGACCCCGTACTCTTCGAGCAGCTCCTCCATGTTGTCCGGCGACTCGCCGAGCAGCACGCCGATCTCCTCGAAGCGCTTCATCAGCTTGCGCGTCTCGGACACGGCGGCCTCGACGTTCTCGAGCACCGTGCGGCCTGCGTCGAGCCTCGGCTCCTGCTGGAGGAAGCCCACGCGCGTGCCGTCGGCCGGCTTCGCTTCGCCGAGGAACTCCTTGTCGGTGCCCGCCATGATCCGGAGCAGCGTGCTCTTGCCTGCGCCGTTGTGCCCGAGGACGCCGATCTTCGCGCCCGGGAAGAAGGAGAGCCACAGGCCCTTCAGCACCTCCTTGTTCGGGGGGTGCACCTTCCGGACGTCCTGCATCGTGAAAATGAACTGATGCGCCACGTTTGTCTTACCGCTCTAGCGAGTTGATGAATGGGTGAAGTGAGGAGGGGGGCGGCGAAGGATACTGAAAGCCGACGATTCGTCACGCCCGACGTGCGGGTTCTCCCGCATGTTCAGGCCTTTCCGAGGACCTTCCGGACGAGCGACAGGTCCTTCGTGCCAAGCTCGCCCGTCACGACGAGCACCGACAGATAGAGCGCGCCGGTCACGAGGCCCTGGATGAGCACGGCCGGTTTGCCGAGCCAAGGCAGCTGCATCCCCATGGCCACCGTCACCGCCGCGGCCACGACGACCCGCACGAGCGAGAGCGGCGCGACGAACGCACCCGCCTCGCGCCGCAGCGCGATCGCCGCGACCACGGCCACGAGGCCGAGCGCGATCGACGTCGAGATCGCCGTCCCGAAGAGCATCGGCGGTCCGAACACGAGCCGCGGCGTCACCACCACGCACCCGAGCGCCACGAGGCAAACCGCGAGCGCGTTGAAGGTCGCGCTCATCCGCTCGCGCCCGAGCCCCGTCAGCGCGGCCGAGGTGATCCCGAGGATCGCGAACGACCCCATCCCGAGCGCGAGCACCCGGAGCACCGGCCCGCCGTGCTCCCAGATCGCGCTCGATTTGTAGGCGAAGCGCAGCACGTGCGGCGCGAGCGCCGCGATCGTCCCCGAGACCGCGCCCGTCACCAGGAGCGCGATGCGCACGCCGGCCCGCGTGTACTCGGCGACGAGCGGCTCGCTCTTCTCGGCACGCGCCTTCGCGAGCATCGGGAAGAGCACGAAGCTCACGGACATGAGGAGCTGGTAGGGCAGGAACGAGAAGAGCTGCACGCCGCGGTAGATCCCGATGAGATCGTCGGCCGCGGTCGCGGCGAGCCCGAGCCGGCCGGCTTCACGCCCGACGAAGCGGCTGAGCAAGAGGAGGTCGGTCTGGAGCAAGAGGTTCAGCGCGAGCTGGCCGAGCGCGAGCGGGCCGAGAAAGCCGAGGTACTCGCGTGTGCTTGGCCCCGCGGTGCCGCTCTTGCCCACGCCCGAACGCGTGATCGCGATCGGCACGATGAGCGCGGCCGCGGAGACGAACCCCAGCGTCGCGCCGAGCGTCCCGCTCCCACCGAGCCGGAGGAGCACGAAGGCCCCGACGCCCATCCCGAGCGTGCGGAGCAGCCCGTAGCCCACATCGAGCCCGGCCTGATCGAGGAAACGCCTGCGCCCGTTCAGCGATCCGACGAGCGGCGCGTAGATGCCGTAGAGCAGCACCACGGCGGCGACGATGCGCAGCGGCGTCGCCACGTGCGGCGCGCCGACCTCGGCCGCGATCGTCCCCGCGGCGAGCGCGAAGCCGAGCGAAAGCACGATCGCGAGCGCCACGTGCACGCGCAACGTACGCGCGAAGGCCGCGTCCACATTCTCTTCCGTCGCCGTCGAGACCACGCGGGACACGCCCTGGATCGCGGTCGCGACCACGACGTTGTTCAGTACGCCGACGATCGCGAGCACGCGGGAGATCTGTCCGTAGCCGGCCTGCCCGAGCAGCCGTTCGAGGAGGAGCTGCTGGGCGAAGCCGAAGATGATGAACGAGACCTTCGCGAAGGCGATGGCGAGGCCGCCGCGGCCGGCCGTGCGTGCGGCGCTCGGCGTGGCGGGCGCGGGGGCGGCACCGCTTCCGGCAGGCGCGGAGGCGTTCGTCGCGGGAGCGGGCGCGGCGTCTTGCACGTCGGCTTCTTCGCAGAACACACGGGGGAGAGCAACCGCTCGTTGCCCGGCCGGGAGGCGTTCTTCGCGTGGGCTCGAAAAAAGTTCTTGACGGACGAAGCTCCGCGGGTATCCTCGCGGTCCGTTTCGACGACGCCATTCCAGCTTAGCTCAGTCGGTAGAGCAGGCGGCTGTTAACCGCCGGGTCGCTGGTTCGAGTCCAGCAGCTGGAGCCAATCCACGACGGTAGTGCGAACTTGAGGCGGGTGGTTGCAAACCCCCGCCTCAGTGCTTTTGTGGCCTGCGATCGGCGCGGGTCCGCTGCCCGCTGCGGCCATCATCTGGATGGCAGCCGCCGTGCGGGCGACAAGATCGATCTGGTCGCCGGTGACGACGATCTCTTCGACCAGGAAACGCAGGTAGTTCCGGGTCAGGGCCGGGTCGTCGGACAGGAAGAGCTCTCGAAGCGAGCGCTGGAAGCGCGAGATGCTCACCTGGCTGTAGAGATGCGCCGGCGGAGGCCGCAACGGCACGACCTTGGAGAGCGTGGACATGAGCTCCTCGCGCCGGGCTCGTAGCTCGCGCACCCGTTCGCCCCCGAGCTCGGCCGTCACTGTCCCGGTCTCGAAGCCCTCCTGCCATCGCTTGATCCGGCGCTCGACGTCCTCGAGCTCGCGCTGGAGCTGCTGGCGCTGTTCGCTGGTTTTCTGGCGGAGGACGCCGCTCTCCTCGACGAGATCGTGAAGCAGCGCCTTGCAGCGCTCCTCGGTGAAGATGCGGTCGGCGATGTGCTCGAGCACGGCCTGTTCGAGGAGCGCGGTGGGGATGGCGCCGCCGCTGCACTTCTCCTTGCCGATGCGGAGCGCGCTGCGGCAGTTGTAGTATCGGTAGCCGTTCTCGTTGGTGGGCGACCGCTTCCCCGAGGTCTGAAGCTGGTAGGCCGCGCCGCACTTGCCGCACTTGAGCAGCCCGGCGAGCAGCAGCGGGCTCGATGAGGTCCGGCCCGGGTTCTTCTCCGGATCACGGTCGGCGCGCACGCGCTGGGCCATCTCGAAGAGCTCGCGATCGAGGATCGGATCGACCTGGATGGGGATCCAGTCGGCCTTGTCGTGCGGGCTGGTGCGATTGCGGAATTTGCCCCAGTAGTAGGTGCCGATCGGGGCGGTCTCCTCGATGACCTTGAGCACGACATCCTTGCTCCAGAGGCGCCCTTTCCGGTAGCGCAGCCCGCGTGCGTTGAGCGTGCGGGCGACGCTCTTCGCCCCGCTTCCGGCGACGTAGACGCGGAAGACCTCGCGCAGGAGCTCGGCCTCCTCGGGGCAGGGGACGAGTACGTTGCGGAACAGGCCCGGCTTCGCCTCGAGCTTCTTGGCGACATAGCCGTATGGCGCCTGCGATCCGTTGAAGTAGCCACGCTTCGCGTTCTCACGCATGGCAGCGGAGGTACGCATCCCGTTCACGTCGCTCTCGTACTGATCGACGAGCTCGAAGATGCCCTCGATGAACTGCCCCATCGGGTCGTCCGAGGTCTCCTGGCAGATCGCAATCACGCGCACACCGCGCTTGCGGAGCGCGTCCTTGAGCGCGCGGGCCTGGGCGACGTTGCGCATGAAGCGTGACGTCTGGTACACGAGCACCGCCTGCACGTCCGCCGAGGGCGTGAGCACGTCCTCCATCATCCTGCGGAAGGCTTTCCGATTCGCGTCCGTGCCAGTCGCACCCGGCTCGATGTACTCCTGGACGATCTTGAAGCCGCGATCGGCACAGTAGCGTCGAAGGGCATCGAGCTGTGCCGGAATGGACAGATCCTTCTCTGCCTGCTCGGCGGTGCTCACGCGGGCGTAGACGACGACGTTGCGGATCTCCTTCTTCTTGCCCGGCACCTTACTCACGCTCGTCCTCCGAGGCGGGGAGTATAGCGCGCAAGAGGCTAACGGCGTGGGGGAGGAGCAATTCTCGCTCCCATGCGGGGACACTGGTAAAACGCGGCAGGTTGCTCTGGACAACCAGCACCCGAGCCCCGCGACCCAGGTGTGTGCTCACCCGAGAGGCCATTGGGTCTGCTTCGGTCGGTGCTGGCTCTTTTGAAGCTGGGGCTGGGCCGTCGTCGCTGGCGGCCGTACAGGTTGTCGTGGAAGCTCTGCGCGTTCGTGTTCTTCTGGGCGCGCGTGATCGCGGCTGGGTGCGGGGGGGAGCCGGAGCGATCGCGACACGCCGCGCTTCGAGGACGCTGGGGTGCGAGTTCTTCATCGTCTCCGACCTGCAGGCCATCTCGGAGATGCGCATCGCCATCACCCAGGCCTCGTGGACGGCACGCGCACCGACCTCTGCGTCGCCGGGCTCCGGTGGCTCTTCCCTGGCAGAGTGCATGAGCCACTCGAGCTCGTCTTCGTCGGGCATGGGGTACTTCTCGCACCCGTCGTCAGCGTTTGGCATAACCGTGTTGTTCCTCGGCAGCTCGTGAGGAGGGCGTAGCATAAGTGGAACATTGACCGGTGCAAGATGAAGTCGAGGGTCCCAAGGCCCGATGTACAACATGTTCTCCGGCGTGGTTCATCGGGTTCACCTCGTCCGGCAGCCGATCGCTAAAACACCTATTTTTGAAGGACTTCGTGAGTGCCCGCGGCCGTGTCGAACCGTTTAAAGCGAAAGGGGTGCGCTCCTCGGGCGGTCTATCGACCTCCTCGGATCGCCCCTACCAACCCTCCCAAACACCACACCTGAAAACAAGTACAACCACGACAACCCCACCCCACACATACCAAGATCGACATCCCCTACCCATCCACGAACCGGCGCCTACGAACCACCCACCCACCCCGCGCAGCTTTAGAAGTTTAGAAGGTTCGTGGGAGGGCACGATGCGCGCAAAGTCCTTCAAAACAAGGTCTTTGATGCGTCCCGTATCGGAGGGCAGAAGAGCCGAGGTCCTGGCGTTGGTGGCCAGACGGCGTCGGTCAGCCTGTAGATCCTAGCGTGCTTCCCAGGCTCCGCGCTGGCCGTCTGCCAGAGCCACGCGCCCATGCCCACGATCATGCGCCGCATGACGCGGGCATTGTCTTTGCCGACGAAGCGCCCGAACTCCCGAAACGAGACCGTCCGCTCCCTGCGTCCGAGGTCGAAGAAGCGGCGGGCGATGAAGAAGACGGTGCGCACGATGTCCTCCAACTCGAACTGGAAGTTCCAGCCGGTTCGACCCGCCGTGAGCGAGTGCTCATTGGAGCCCACGCGCGGCCGGGAGTTGAGCTGGAACGTCGCCAAGATGTGCTGCTCGATGTGACTCCAGAATTCTTCCGGCACGCCGTGTAGCTTCTTGTAGATGCCGTTGATGATCGTCACGGTCTGACGCTCGACGAGTGCAGGATCGACTTCCCAGTCCTCGCTCACGTGGTCGCGGTTGTGCAACCAGTGCCGCATGAGGCTCCGGACGTTTTCCGGCGGCACGAGGTCAACCAGATGTTCTACGAGCGCACGTGTCCAGCGGTGCCGCGTGCCATAGGCCGGAATGCCACTGGCCGCGATGATCTGCAGCGAATCAGGAAGCTTCTTGATCACCTCCTGCCAGGGATCCGTGTCGCCGAGCGGCAGCCGCGGTAGCCCACGCACTTCCTCCGCGAGCATGCTCTTGAGGAGCAACCCGCGCCTCACCAGCAGAGAGTGCCCACCGAGCTTCAGCTTCTTGCCGACATACCGGCTCGCTTTGTCGAAGTCGTCATGATCTGCGCGTCGGATGAACTGGATGTACTCGTCGAACTGCTCGTGCAGCGCCTTCGAGGACCCGAGTAAGAACGAGCCGTGCCCGAACGGCAGCCGGACTGGCTGCTCGGGGACCTCGACGATCTCAGCCCGGAGGGAGCGTTGCCGATGTCCGGCGTGGTGCCAGCGGAGCTTGTGCAGCGTGACGAATGCGCGCAATACCAGCGCACCATCCGCGTACGAGAGGCCGGGGGGTAGCCGCACGTAGAAATGAATGCCACCCGACGGCGAGCTCCTGATCGCGACGCTTTTGGGGAAGAGCTTCTGGAGGCTCCCGAGCGTCTTCGGGAAGACGGCCTCCTGGACGGCGTTGTGGCGATCAACATCAATCACAACGAAGGGCCACGAACCCTTCGGATGGAAGGGGGCAACGTAGTACTTCCCGGCGAGATGCGCCTGGACGTGCCTGATGCTGAGACGCCCACGCTTCGATCGGTTCCACGAGGCCTCGGCCTCGAGCACGCCATGGCCAGTGTGATCGCCGAGCGCGTGCAGCAGATCTTGGGCCTTTGCGCTGAGCAGCCCTCGGTTTTCCTTGCGCATCGGGGCCGCATTCTTCTGGAGCAGGCGCGCAACGCGCTGGATGCCTTTTCCGAGCGCGCGGTGGTCCTCGATGGTGACGACCTTGGCGACAGTCGCGCCCACCGGCCGCCAGGTGAGCCCATCTGCGTCGACGAGCCCAGCCTCGAACGCCACCCCCAGCGCCTTCTGCCCGAAGAAAACAATCACCTTCGGGCCAGCGCCGCTCGCCGCATGTTGCACGAACCGCTGCGCGCAGGCTGCAACCTCGTCAGCGGTGAGGCGCGTGCCCATGCCGCATGCTGCGAGATAGTCTGCGATGCACGTCTTCTCCGAGAGGCCGAGCTCCCTTTGTAGTGCCTCTACAACTACCAGAAGATCGGGCCCTGGCGTCTGCGCCGCTTGCACCGCTCGCGAAGCCCCTGCGCCGAGAACGACGACTTCTACTTCTTCCGGCCAAACGGGTGCGTAGACGGCCAGGCGACGCTGGTGGCGCGCGCAGCGGGTGCAGTCCCTCCAGCGGTTGGAGAGGGTTACAAGAGATCGGCCCATCGATCGCCTCGGTGGATCTTGACGTGGAGCGGTACAGGTCGGGGGAGAAGCGGTCGTGGCGCCTGCGTCGCCATGTTCTTCATCGTCCCCTCCAAGATCTGGGCTACATGATCCGCGCAGGCCGGCCGGCTTGCGACGATGACCTCGTCGTGGGCCTGGTGCACGATGAACGCATCCGTGCCAGCGAGCTGCCAATCGAGCTCCCGCAAAACCCGCCGCAGGATGTCCGCACCAAGGCCCTGGATGAGCGTGTTGAACGCCGCGCGCTTGGTGGGCGCCCATCTGCGCCAGCCCCCTCGCGTCTTGACGTACTTGTTCTTCGCGAAGGCGCCGAGCTCTGCATGGCGGTAGGCGAGAGCGCTGGCGACCGTAGCCTCGACCCGTTGGTACAATTCGGTCGAGCCCTGATGCGTGAAGGTTGCTTGCCTGCGGCGGAAGCCCTTGAGGCTCTGGCCGTAGATGATCGCGTACACGCCGACCTTTGCATCGTCTCTCGAGATCGAACCAGGATCGGTGCCCGAGAGGTGCTTCGCCATCTCCGCGTGCATATCGGCGGCGTTTGCCGCAACCACAAGGGCTGGATCGCCCGAGAGCGCCGCGAGCAGGCGCGCCTCGAACGCATTGTAATCACAACCGATGAGGATGTAGCCCGGCGGAGCGCGGAGAGCGGATCGAAATAACTGCCCCTCGATCGACTTCTTCGGCAAGTTGTGGAGCGGCAGGTCGTGAAAGCTCCAGCGCCCCGTGGCCGTCGGCGCGAGCACGCCGCGCAGACGCCCTCCAGCTTGTTGCAGCGATGATTGCCAGTAGAACGCCGAGGTCGCGATGCTCCGCGCGCGATCCAGCGCGACCGCCTCAGGAGCATCGAGCACCACATACCGATTGAACTCGTCCTCCGCGGAGAGTTCGGGTGACCAGCCAGCGCTTGGGATCAAGCCGTACTTCCTCTTCAGCAGGCCGACGAGTTCCCGGAATTCGGCGCGGTATGGGTCCAGATCGGAGAACAGCGGCATGAAGGTTTTCTGCAGGAAGCGGAGCCGCCGCTCGAGCTTGCGCCGAACATGATCCCAGCTCGGGTAGCCGGCGGGGATGTCGATCCATGCTCCTTGGCGTTCGAGCTTCGCGAGCACGGGCAACGTCGGGCCGATGTCGTGCTCGAGGAGGTCATCCAGCCCCTCTTGTCGAAGGGCACCGGACAAATTTCGATCGAGGATCGGCAGAATCTCGATGAGGTCGTTCCAGTCTGGAGCTGCATTTGGAAACGGTAGGTTCCGCTGGGCGTCCTCCAGCCAGCGCCTGGCCGCCGTCGAGAGCGACAACGCGGCCGTGCAGCGATCGGTGACAGACAGTGGCATGTCCGGACGCAGCGCAAAGGCGACGTAGGCCGGGTCCACGGCTGCGGAGGGCAGCACGAGCCCGTGATCGGCCATGCCGCCGAGCACATCGAGCGCGTGAGGGACAAACCAGCGGTCCGGGTTATCCTGCACGGCACTCTTCAACAAGGACAACGAGGGCCCGTGCCCCGCTACGGCTCGATGTTGTACCCCGTGCTGCACGCTGACACGCTTGAAGACAATTGCGCCGCCAGCACGATCGAGCTCGGCCAGCACGTACGTGGTGCGTGGCGTTTCCCGCACGCTTTCAAGAGGTGAGGGAGCATCGAGCCAGCTTCGCAGCCATGCGCGCGCTGCTGGATCTGCCAGCCCTTCTCCTCGTAGTCGGCGTGCCTCGACCTCGATGTTGTTCTTGTTGTCGACCAGCGCTTTCTTCACCCGCGGCGGGACGTCGGCATCCTCGAAAGGCGTGCCCGAGACGGCCGCGAGTCGGAGCACCTCAACGTAGTTCCGCGCCTCCCTGACGATGGGGCGGCTACCAGGCTCGGTGCCGACGATCGCGTACAAGAATGGTAGGAGGTAGGGATCCCCGAGATGCTCGCCGGCATCGGCATGCGTCCAGATCTGCCCCGTCGCGACGTCGACCAGCGCATTCGCCTTGCCATCGTCGAGCAACCACATCTCGTACGGCCGGTTGTCGAGCCCAGCCGTAACAACACCGACCCGGTCTCCAGGGGCCGCAACAGCCGCAAGCAGGGCGGGGAGCGGCTCGTGCGACCGCAGGACCGATGCGGCGCCGAACGCGGCCGCAAGCCTGGCCCCGAGCGCGCCGAGGGTGGCAGGATCGAGGGCAGGATGGGGCACGGCCGTGCCGGCGACGATCCACATGAGCCGGCGGTGCGTCCGTTGCCCGGCCTCGAGCACCGCGGGCCAGATGTCCGCGTTCGGATCCTCGTCGTACCCCCAGCGGATCAGCGCCCCGACGTCCACGAGGAGCACGTCGGGCAGAGTGCCCGGTCCACGGGCGAGGAGGCGCTGAACTTCAGGAATGGGCATGCCGGTCGAGGTGGCCGGTAGGTTCCGAGCGACCCCGAGGGCGTGCGTATGCTAGGTTCCCTCCGCTCGCGCTCCCGAGAAGAGCGTACGAGCCGCCCGCCCCGGTCGGTGGCCGCCGACGCGGGGCGGTCCTTTGTAGCAGTTCCCGAAGCGACGGCGCCATCTGCGCGGGCCGAGACGCACGGTGAGCGACGTCATGCGGGCGGGCGCGCAAAACCTGGCACGGAGGTGACCGCTGCGAGACGGATGGGTCTGCTGAAGAGCGCGCACGGCGTGTTGTCGACCGCACCAAGCCGCCCCCTGGCCGTGACGCACAAGTGCCCGATCCTGGCCGTGGTCGTGCAGAACGTCGTCCTCTCGCCCGCACGGGCCATGGATGGGCAAGCCATCGAAAATGCTCAATTTTGGGGCGACGAATCGGGCCGCTGCGCTCATCCGGGCGTACGTTCTTCTGTGCGTCGTCCCTATGACTCCCTCGGGATTAGGCACCAAATTGTTCCTTTACGCCGGACCGCCGACCCCGGTCAGACTCGACATTTGGCTTCAAAGCCGCGGTTTCGGTCTCCAGAGGGCTGGGATCGGCACGGGCCGCGTCGGGGTGTCGCTCTGCGAGCCGCTGCCGCGCAGCGCTCTTGCATCCAAGTGGGTTTCGTGGCCACGATTCGCACCCATGGCACGCCCGCCCCGCTCGCATTCCGCTTCCCTCGCTTGGTTCAAGGTGCGTGTCACCGACGAGGAGAAGAAGCGCATCGCCGCCATTGCCAAGAAGAAGGGCATGACGGCGTCGGACCTCTTCCGCGCGTGGCTCGCCGCGGAGGAGACGGCCAACGCGGTGGTCGGTTCCGTGGCCACAAAATGTGAACAGGATTCCGTGGCCACGGAATGGACAGCCAATGCGCGTGCGCGTCCCGGCGTCGCGCCGCAATTCCGCTCGCGCTGGTCTCCGCGATATGTCTGGACGCTGCACCGGGTCCCTGGGCGTCTCGACGACCTGCCGCTGGCCGTCAAGCGCCGCGTCCTTTCGGATTGTGACGGGATGGAAGTCGAGACCCCGTACGGGTCGATGTCGGTGAAGCGGGAAGAACTGGCCAAGAACGGCGTTTCCCGAGGTCTCGGAGCCCTTAGGACGGACGACCAATACAACCCGGTGTCGCTCGATCTGGCCGTCTTGGTGTACGATCGTCTGCCAACCCGAGAAGAGCGAGCGGAATGGCTCCGGCGGCGACACCTCGAGCAGGCGCTGCTGAAGTCGCCCCCCAAGCATGTCTGGATCTCGCGCCCCGGAGTTCGGCCTGGCGCGCCCGACCAGGTGACCCGCTGCGCAGCGCGGAGAGCGATCGGGCACGTCATTGGCGACTGCGTGTATCGCTACGAACTCGAGGTTCGACGGCCAGGGGAGGACTGGGCGAGCGAGACGGTCGACATGATGACGCTTGCCGTGGAAGGCAAAGCCCGCCTCGGGCGTGGTGATGATGCCGAGACGGCGTACCTCAAGAAGCCAACCGCTGACGAACTGCGCGCGGCGGGCGCAGAGAGGGCGCGGAGAGCCGCTGAGGATGCACGGTTCAAACAGCGCGTGGGAGACTTCTTCGACGGCTTCTCCAGCGCGACGGCAGAGCCTGACCCGGGTCTTGCCGCCCTCCGCGAGCTGGGCCTTGATGGGTCGGCCACCGTCGATGACGTCTACCGTGCCTACCGCGCTCGGGTGAAGACCGAGCACCCGGATAAGGGCGGGACGGGCGACATGGGACAGCTGGTCGAGCTCCGGGATCGCGCCCTTGCCTACCTACGAGCCAGGGCAGTCTGAACGAAACGAACGGTGCGTCCGCGGCTTCGAACTCCGGAAGACGAGGAGTACGTAGCACTGCCGCTGGGCCGACTTGTTCCGGGAGAAGCAGTACACGCTGACCTCGGCCTTGATGAACAACGAAGCGATGAGTTAGCCTTGGGATCGTGTCCACGAACAGTGCGCGCCGCGTTAACGATCGAAGAAACACACTTGCGGATGGGAAAGCCTTACCGCAGGCATCGTCGACCGCGCTGAAACTATCTTTACTGAAAACCCTGTCACGATCACGCATTGCCGAACTCTCCGAGTGCCTTGGCGCGAGCTACACGACGGAGCTGGAGCAGCTCGGCGCCCTCTGCGACAGCTTCGATAGCGTGCTTATGGAGCTCAAGCGGGTCGAGCTGAAAAGCATGTGTGCGGCTGCCGGCGTCAGCGACCGGGGCAGGAAATTGGAACTCGTGCTGCGTCTCATGGGCAAGGAGATCAAGGCTCCAACGCCTGAGGAGGAACGCTGGCGCACAGCTATTCACGAGGCTGGTCATGTCTTGTTACACGAGCTTTATGACCTCGACTACTCGGGCGTGACGCTCAACCCGGAAGAGCAAGAAGCGGCAGGGCTCGTGATGAGGGTCCCGATGGCTTCTCTCCTGGCGAGCAAGACGTCAAGCGCTGTTGAGCTACGGGAGTTTATTCAACGGATTGTGATGGTAGGGCTGGGTGGGCTCGCAGCAGAACGGATCGTGTGCCATACTGATAATGGAACGGTTCTTGGAGGCGCGCACAGCGATACAACAGGGGCTTCTCAGCTCCTCGGCCCGTTCACGATACCTTCGGAGACCCCAGAGCGGGAGCGCCGAGCGTGGCTCCTCTGGCTATTGGCCCGTACAGGTTCGGTGATCCGATTAAATTTAGAGCCACTTGAAGCAGTGGCTCGTGAACTCCTGCGTTGCGGTGAACTCTCACGTTCGCAGGTGCAAAAGGTGCTCAAAAAATATCGTTTGAACGATGGTGAACCGACACAAGAAGCAATCCAATGGCTCAAGGGCTCTCTCGAGGTAGATCGACATGAGGGTCGTCCCGCGAAATCCCGCTGAGCAATGCTGGGTACCATCGTCATTGACGACAACTAGTTTTGCACATCGAGCGGCGGCAGCTCCGCCTCCGGGACGAGCACCCTGATCGAGCGGGCCACGCCGGGCTCCCACGCGATCAGCCCGCGCTGCGCGAGCGTGACGATCGTTCGGTGCACGGACGGCGCGCTCACTTGGAAGTGCTTCTACATCTCCGCCTCAGAGGGGGCGTGTCCGTGGACGGCCGTATAGGTGTGGAGGAAGACCAGGTAGCGGCTCTGCGTCTCGGTAGAGCGCGGCTTCTTCAATCTGGTGATCGAGCCCGTCAGTACGACATCTTGAAGAACGATGGGTTTCGAGACCAACCGACCAAAGAATCCAACCCCGCCCAGCAGCGCGCGGGAGCTGCCCTCGCAGCCGCAGGTCCTGCAACTGGCCACGTACCGCCTGGCGCGCCTGAGGACAACGCGCATTTCCCCCGGTCACAGAGCTTCCCCGAGCCGGCGCTCAGTGCCGGGCGCTGACGAAAGACGCGACGGTCGCGTTCTTCGCTGACGAGGGCGCGCGATCTTCTTCGCGGTCTCTCATGACTCGCCTGGGACACCGAGGATATGTCTGCCCGCACCACGCTGGAACAAGGGGCTATGAGAACGGGCCCTGCCCGTTCCCCGCGGCATCACGCCGCGCGACGTGCCCACCGAGAGGGCCGGTCCCTCTTGATGGTGCCCGGGGTCGGCGCCTTTCTGAGCCGGCCCCGCGTCTTCGCCCGGATGCCGCTCTCCGGCGCAGGCTCCTCGCTGGCCTTCGCCCGCTTGATCTGCCGGCGATGGACAGCGTCCGGCATGCCGGCGTGCTGGGCCAGGAGTTCGCCGAGCTCCTTGACCCTGCGACAGACCGCGACCCTGTCCATGCCGAGCACGGAGCCGATCTCATCGAGGCCGTGTCCGGCGGCCCGCAGCTCGATGAGCTGGCGATCCCGCGGGGCCAGCGTATCCAGCCATTCGTTCAAGCTGATGGCGCTGATGATCCGACCCATCGGATTCAGGCTGCGGGGCCGTGCCCTGCCGACATCCGCGTTCGACTCCTGGTTGTCGATCTGCGGGTTGTCCTCGAACTCCGCGACGTACTCGCCGAGGCCCAGGACCTCGACGCGGCGGTGGTTGTAGTTGCGCTGGTCGAAGACGTCCTTCAGCCTCTGGGTCCGATCGCCGGAGGCAAGATGGCGACTCAGGTCAATGGCGCGTAGACGGCAGGCATGCACGAGCAGGGCATCGTCGAGGATGTCACCCACCTCGGCGTGCTTCTTGTAGAGCGCCCAGGTAAAGCCGAGTGCTTCCTGCATTCGATCCTCACGGATGTTGTCGTGCAGGAAGCGCGCGACGGGGTTGAAGATGCCACGTCGGATCTTCTTCTCGAACTCCTGGCGAATGTTCTTCGGAATCGTGGTCGTCACGGGGTCCTCCATGGAGCGCGCACACGGAGGCCCTTGCCCCGTGACGCGCAGAACGCGCGCCACGCAGGCGCGGAGACGTTTCAACGATGATGAGGAGTTCTCCTCATTGTTCTTATCCCGCAGCCTGACGAATGTTTGCGGAGGACGAACTTATGGTTGGAGTGTCATCACGTCGTGCCGAAACACGCTCGGAATAGAACGGCCAGCGGAGCTAAAAGAACGGGCATTTAGCCCGTTCCCATGTGGGTTCACGCGGCGTGCCGGAACGCGTCGAGGGAGACGCGGTCGCACCACGCGGCGTACTCCGCGTACCAGACCTTCCACTCCTGCACGAACTCGGCGAACGCGAGCTCGCCCCGCACGAAGCGAGAGCAGAGCTTGTGCTGCTCGAGGATGCCCTCCTCCGTGATGGAGAGCATCTGGAGCTCGATCGCCGCCGCGACCTCTGGTTCGGTGCCGGTCGATTCGAGGATGCGCCTGTAGAGCCCGAGTTTGCGGAAGAGCTTCACCGTCTTCTCGCAGCGCACCTTCTCTAGATCGAGAACGGCATGGGCAACACGACGAAAGATATTCATGAGGATTCCCTCCATCGTTCTTATCCCTCTGCCTGGGCTGGAGTTGCTGGGCCGCCCTCCTATGGATGTGCCTGAAGATCTCGCGTAGCGCCATCTTGAGCGAGATGTATGATCCTCTCCGGCTCTACATCATCGGAGGTGGTCCATGGGCAAGGGTGGTGGTGGGAAAGCAGGCGGGAGCTCGGGAGCCAAAGGGGGCGGCGGCAAGCCGGCCCCTGGCACGCCTGCCGGCAACAACAAGAGCAATCAGGGCAACCCGACCAGCCCGGTGTACTATCAGTCGCGCGGGCAGCCGGTCCCCTCCAACCTGCCTTCGGGCCCCAAGCCGCCGGGCAAGTAGCCCCCGTTGTTGGGTTCCGGCATCACGCCTCGCCGTACGTGAACGCGAGCCCCCATCGCTCGCGGCTCAGCGCCATCTCCCCGCGGTTATTGGCCCGCAGCACCCACTTATCGTCGTCCTCCCCGAACATGTAGTAGACGTCGGCGCCAGGACGCGCGATCAACTGTGCAATCGCTCGACGTGCTCCCGTAGCGATGCGATCCCCCCGCGCTCGGCCGCGGCGCGGGCGGCCTCGAGCGCCTTGTCCGCCACCTCCTGCAGGCCGACGGCCGCCGCGAGCGACCCAACAGCCATCCACGCCGCCGCCGCCTGGGCCGGGAGCCCAGCACGCTCTGCATGGACCGCGGCCTCCGTGAACCGCCGCCGAGCATCCTCTTGGGCCCCTCTGGCGAGCGCGGCGGCCCCAAGCGCCATCAACACCCCTCCGAGCTCCCGCGCGAGCCCACGCCCGCGGCAAAGCTCGACCGCGTCCTCGTACGCTCCCGTCGCCGCCTGGGGCTCCCCGGTTGCCGATGCCTGCGCCGCGGCGAGGAGCGCGGCGCGGAGAGGCTGCATCGCTGCTTCTGCCGGCAGCGCGTTCATGAATCCGAACAACGAACCCTCGGGGACAATAAACCGCGCCTCGGCGTCCAGGTTCTTCACGGACCGAGACTCATCGAGCACGGCACACCGCACGCCGGGCGGGAAAGGCAGCCGCAGCCATGCCTGTACGGCTCCGAGAAAGCCTGGCCCATCAGATACATGTCGGGGCAGGAGACCCACGAGCACGCCATCGAGATGGGGCGCCAAGAACTCCGCCACGTGGGCCAGTGCAACGGCAGCACGGTGGGACGCATCTCCGGGCGGCAAGGGCCCGAGGCGGGGCAGCTCGATGCCCTCGGCACCTACGCCCCCGCGAAGCTGCTCGTATTGCGTGGTGACCGCCTGCGTGAGCGCGGTGAAGTAGCGATGTGCATCCTCGAAGGGCTCGTCGAAGAGAAAGAACGGGCGCCGGTTGTCGGGCGCGTGCTCGAGCAGCCGGAGCGCCTTGATGACCTCCCGGTATCGGTCTGGCTCCGCCACGATCCGAAGGCTCCGCACCCGTTCGGCGCATAAGAATTCAGCTATCTCCGAGACGAAACGATACGCCGCAGCGGATACCGGATCCATGGGTCCTCCCTTCAGTTGAGCTTGACCAGTCCCCCGGCCACATTGACCGTGCCTCCGGCGACCGATACGGAGGGACCCATGATCTCGACACCACCGGCGCCGATCTTGATTGCGCTGCCGCCCGCGCTGAGCACGATCTCCCCGTCGGCCGTCAGGTTGATGAGGGGCGCCTGGATGGCCGCCTCTCCCTGCGCGAGGACAACCACGCTCCCTCCGGCTTGGACGTTGACCCCGCCGCCAGTTGCCAGCGAGGCATCCGCGCCCACGGCACCCTCTGCGCTGGCTGCGATGCTGCGCAGGAACGCGGCCCCGATGGCCTCGAGCACGCTGCCTCCGACGGCAACGGTTCGGTTACCTGCAATGTTCTGCTCGTCGCTACCTGCGACGGCAATGGAACGGCTTCCCGCGACAATGAGACTCGCACTGCCTGCGACGGTCTCCGCGCGGCTTCCGCCCACATCTACCGTCTGATCAGCGCCTACCTGAATGCGCTGGGCCGCCGCGACGTTGAGAGCGTCGCTCGCGCCGACCATGGCAGTTCTGTTGGCGGCGACGCTGAGGCTGTCGTCCGCACCGATCTTCGTGGAACGATTCGATCCGATGGTTGTGTTTTGGTTCCCGTCGACCGCGATGCTCTCGTTCCCCGCGACATGCTCCGCGTTGTTTCCCCCGACGTCTGTGCTCCGGTTCGAGCCCGTACGCTCGCTCCGATTCACGCCAACCCGCGAATTGCTGTCGTTCGTGACCTTCTCGGCCCTGTCATGGCCGACGGTCGCGCAGAAGTCGCGGCCGGCATTCAGCACGACCCGCTCGCGTCCCTTCGCATCGTCGAAGGCAAACTCGTTGACCACACCAGCACCCGGTGTGGAGAAGGACTTCATTGTACTCACGGTCGGTGACCCGCTGGCTGGCGCCGGGGGGAGGTTCTGGCCGTTGTAGACGCAGCCGGTCACGATGGGTCGATCGGGGTCGCCATCAAGAAACTCGACGACCACTTCGTCATCGACGCGCGGATGGAACAACGCGCCCCGACCTGCGCCTGCAAAGGCGTGGCTGACGCGGACCCAGCATGACGTCGGCTCTGCATCGTGACGCTCCGGATCATGGTCCCAATGGAAGCGCAGGCGTACGCAGCCGATCTCGGCGCCCGGTGGTCCCCCGACGTGTATCTCCGCGCCTTTGGTCGATGGCTCAGCCGTCACGAAGGCCGTCTGTGAACCCACGATGCGGGGCTTCTGCACGGTACGGGCGGGCCGGAAGCGCGAGGGAGAAGACCGAGAACCCCGCCCACGGCGCACGCACTCGAACCGCGACTTGAAGGGTTCTGGCTTGTCGCCGGAAGGGAGCGACACCACGCCGGCCTGCTCGGCCTCGAGCTCAAGGCGCGTGACAAGGTACTCGCCATCATGATGGGTGCCGTCATGGTCGAGATGAAAAACCGTGCCGGCGGACAGGACGCGGACTCCCCCCGAGCCAGTTGCGTATGACGCCTCGACGGCGTGGCGATCGAGGCGAGCACGGGCGAGCGGCGCGCCGAGCGCGGACTTGTCCTGGAAGGCACCTGGGAACTGCTCCTCGAACAGGTCAGCATGTGTGCCGGCCTCGGCATGGAGGGCAATGTTGGGCTTCCGCCAGTCGTAATCCAGGAGTCGCACAGCTTTCTCGCGCAGGCGTGCACCGAGCGTGATTGCGGTGATGTCGCGACCGTGGACACCTGGGCCGAGGGAGCGGAAGGGGGCGAGCCAGGTCTTGCCCTCGTCCGCGTCCGAGAGAACGAGGAGGCACATATCCGAGCCGTGCTCGAAGTGGTAGGCGATGCCCTCGTCTTCGAGGATACGTGAGAGGAACGCGTGGTCGCTTTCGTTGTACTGGACGCAGTATGGTCGGGCGGCCGGGTTATCGAGGCGGCTGACATCCGTGATGCGGTAGCAAAAGCGCGGAGCCGCAGGGGTGAACGCGAGGGGATGATGCTCGTCGCCGTGGGCGGCAGCCCCGTCGGTGCGTGTGAAGATCGGCGCCAGCACGGCATCGATGATCTGGCGGAGGGTCTTGTCGAGGAAGATGCGCGAGCGCGTGCGGCGCTGCGCGAGGGCGAGCGGAGGCTCGAGGGTGACGCGATAGAGCATGCCCTCGGGGGCAAGGGCCAGCTCCTGAGCCTCGGTGATGATTCCGTGAACGATGCGGAAGCCGGGATCGGTGAGGGAGGCAATCCGGAGGCAGGCGCGGGCCCCGAGCAGCTCCTCTGGGTCGTCGAGCCCCGGGCCGCGGAGCAGGACGGTGATGTCGTAGCGGTAAAGGGTCGAGATGGCCTCGCGGGCCGCGAAGCGTACGACCGGGAGATGGTCCCATGGGTTCGGGCCAGGAGCGCCTTCCCAGGCGAAGGTGAAGTCGAGCCGGGCTCCGGCAGCGAGATCGCGCAGGCGGTCCACGATGCTCATCGCGGTGGTCCCCAGCGTTCCGAGCGAGACCTTTGCCATGGACATCTCCTTTCAGGGCGCGAACACGTCTCCGTCAGCCGGCAAGAAGCCCTGCTTCCGTGCCTTTTCGATCACGGCATCGAGCAGAGGATCGGGCGGCATCCGGGGCCGAATGTCGTTCGGTGGGGGCTTGGCCAGTGGGGTCTGCATGAGGGGATGGTCGAGCTCGGGCATGGGGAGACCCTGCTTCGCGCGGACGGCCGCGATGGCGAGGATGTCGACGGGGAAAAGATCGTAGGGCGACGTCAGGAACTCCTTGTTCGCATCGGAGTACACGGCCTCGTCGAGGTGGTAGTCACAGGCGTTCAGCAAGGCGGTGACAAGGCCCTGCCCATCATTCCAGGTGTCAAGCACGGAACGGTAGACCCCGATGCGTGCAATCCCCTGGCGATCTAGCTCCGGTCGAGGCGCGCCGGCGTAGCGATGCCATAGCTCCAGCATGAAGACCGCGAACGAACTGAGATCCCAAGAACCGAAGGCATTGTCATCGAGGCTTCGGATCATCCGTGAGGCAAGCCACGCGGCCATCCGCTCCTCGCCGAAAACAAGAGCATGCGCGAGGGTGTGGGCGGCATCCAGGACATGGGTTCCACCAGGATCAATACGAGTATCCCACCAGTTATAGTGGAGAACCCGGTCAAGATGTGCCCAACCCTCGATTCTACCGCCCAGTACATCAAACATGCCATGCTGAGCGTACCAATTCCCAAGCTGGCGCAGGATGCCGGCTGCAACAGCAGCCGCACGTGGCTCTCCACTTCGGATCCACTTTTCGATGTCGGCGAAGAGCTTCTTTCGCTGGTCGAGGCGAGGATTCTTGCACCATGCATTCAGATCACGGGCAAAGCTTCGGACGTGTTTTTCTCTCTGTGCAGCCGTCTTCACGCTATTCACCAAGGGCTTCGCGTTATGGTTCCGTTGCCCAGCACCACCCTCAACACCTCGCCTTTGATAGAGCCCGATCCGCCACTGTTCCGAATCTCCTGCATCAGACTCAAAGCCTTGCTCTGGGTCTGTGGATCGCTCGTCGCCTGCCAGAAGCGGCGACCTTGCGCGGCTCGAACAAGGCGGCTCCATACGAACTGCGTGGCGCCATTCTTCTGTGCACCGGCGAGCCCGGCCGCATACAGTCCTTCGGTCGTCTTAACCTCGAAGAACCGCAGCATTCCGGCCGCATCGCGGGCCACGATGTCGATGCCGTGGCCCGACTTGTTCCGGATGCTCCCGAGGATGTTGAACCCCAGCTTTTGGAGGTAGTTCCTCGCGATCCGCTCGCCCCTCTTCCCGGTCTGGTGGTTCTTGCACGCGAGCCCCAGCGGGTCGATCCCCGCCCACGGCTCCGGCACATAGTTGTACAGCCCGAGCCCGCCTTCAGGCCCGATCGGGTCCTGGCTGATGTACCGCCCGAGGCCGGGATCGAAGTAGCGGAAGCGGTTGTAGTAGAGCCCTGTCTCCTCGTCGGCATACTGCCCCGCAAACCGCCAGGGGCACGCGGTTTCCGCCACCTGAATCCACGCCTCGCCCAGGGGACTGATACCGCCGAGCCAGGCAGTCTTCCCTTCCTCATCCACCAGGATCAGCGGGACACCCCGGTGGTCTGCAATCACGGCGAACCGCTCATCTCCCACGGCCTTCGCCACCGGCGAAAGGCTGCCTGGCTCCCACAGCCACGTCTCGAGCGGCGCACCCTCGGTGATCTCGTGGATTAGGTCGTCGCCATCCCAGACGTACCGTGTTGTTTTCCCCGGGCTGTCTTTCCGAATACGCCGCCCGAGGGCGTCGTATGCGAACGAGATCTTCGCCCCGTCCGGCCGCACCACATCGACGAGCTGCCCCAGCGCATCCCACGCGTACCGCCACCTCGCCCCGTCCGGCAGCACCTTCTCCACGAGCTGCCCGTCGGCGTCGTGCACGTACCGAACACCGTTGGCCTCCTCGACGCGCCCGCCTGCTGCATACTTTCGATCCGATCGGCCCTCGCTTCGATACACGTTACCGACCGCGTCGACCGGCTGATGTTCAGTACGTCCCCCGGGCATTACCGACCAGATGAGATATCCCCGTCGATCATGGCCAAAGACGACCTCTCGCCCCTTGCCCATCACGAGCGCCTCGAGCTCCTCATCGGACTTCCAGCGATAGCCGAGCTCCAGGGCGGCTTCCGGCGCCTCCATCGTGCGAACCGCCGGCCTGCCAACATGATCCCAGTCCCAGTGGCTCGTCACCTCGCCGGGTAGCTGCCGCGCGACCTCATCGCCCACACGGTCCCGCGCGATGGCCGACTTCCACGGCGCACGCACCCGCGGACCGCCCTCACGCAGCGATTCCGGCGTGAAGTCGCCGAACCGCTGGCTGTGACCGAACGATACTTGTTCAAGCGTACCCCGCTGATCGAAGCCGAAGTGCGCTTCGTGTCGGAGGCTCGTCTGCAGGAGCACCCGCTCTCCCGCGGCGTTGTAGCGGCTCTCGACAATGACGTCTCCCGCGCGCTCCTCCACAACACGCCCAAGGGCATCGCGCACGAAGGTCACGTCGGATGCGGCGTTCGTCGCACGCACGAGCTCGCCCCTCGCGTCGTAGGCGAACTCGACCTCCTGGACCGAGGGCAGCACCGCGCCCGGCAAGATCGGCCCCGGCATCCGCAGCTTGATCAGGCGGCCCAGCGCGTCGCGCTCAAGCGAGATGTGCTTGCCACCGCCGGTGGTCACGCGCTTCGTGTGCCCCACCCGATCGTACAGGCAGGCCAGGGTGCGGCCGTCGAAGCCGACCTCCTTGATCACGCGCCCCGCGCGGTCTCGCTCGTAGCGGTAAACCTCTCCCCGCTCGTTCGTCAGGGCGACAAGGGCCTCGTCGCTGTCATAGGAGAGCTGCACGATCCCGCCTTCGGGGTCCACCTGCTTTTCGAGCTTGTTGAGGCCACGGTACGCATAGCGCCACACTCGCCGCGCTTCATCCTCGCCCTCGATCACGTTTCCCTCGGCGTCCCGCTTCATGCGAATGAAGGCTCCGTCCGAGCGCTCCGCGCGTACCACGCGGCCGCACAAGTCATGCTCGAGCCGCACCTCCACGCCGCGGGCGTCGACCGCCTTGATCACCCGCCCCAGGTCGTCGAATTCGTACCGGCTGACGGCACCTCCAGGCGTCATCACCCCGATGCAATTGCCATGGCCGTCGTGCTCGAGCTGTACATTGCGTCCCAGGGGGGCCTCGACGGACAAGAGGAGCCCCCGCCGGTCGTACTTGAATCGGCTCTCGCCCCCGATCGGATCCACCTCCCGCACGAGCTTGCCCCGATGGTCGTACGCCCAGCGCCACACCGCGCCAGCCGCGTCGACCATCTCCACAGGCAGGTTCAACGCGTTGTAAGTCCACCGCGTCTCGTGCCCCAGCGCATCGCGCTCGAGGGTCTGGTTTCCACGCGCGTCATACGCCCATTCTGTCCGGCGGCCGAGCCCGTCTATCTCGGCGACCTTGCGGAAACCGTCATCCCATTCGTAGCGTCGCTCGACCCCCATCGGGTCGATCTCACGCTCCACGAGACCGTCGCCGTTACCGAAGTACGCTGTGCGTCCACCGCGCCCGTCTTCCACGACCGTGGCGAACTGCTCCTTGTGGTACGTGAGCTTCCGCTCGTAGATCTTGCCGTCCCCCCACGTGTGCACGCAGTAGCCGCCAGGCGCGTACCAGTCGTACTCGAAGTAGAAAGAGAGGCCGTTGCGGTTCGTCTCCTGAATGAGCACGCCGCCCTTGTATGCATATCGAAACGAGTGCCCCGCGGCCTCCTCGGCCGCCACGAGGTAGCCTTCTTCGTTGTACGAATACCGAACGAGCGTGTGCCACGTGTCGCCACCGCCCTCGGGACGCAGCACGCGAACTGCGACAAGGCGGCTGCCCTTCATGACGAAGCGAAGATGGCGCCCCGCGCTATCTGTCCCGTCGTGCAGCCGCCCATCCCGATAGCGCAGCGTGATTGCATTGCCGCACCGATCGCTGATCTTCGCGAGCGGGTGCGTCACAGCCGCCCCCTCGACCGCCTCGAAGCGGTAGCTCGTGCCGTCCCAGAAGGTGAGCGTGTACCCGGCCTCGTCACGCGCCAGCGTGTAGCGGTCTTGGTCCCGCCACTCGGAAGCGCCCACGGCGAGGTCCAGATGCCGCGCCACGCGCCCATCAGGCAGACGCACATCGAGGCTCAGCCGGTGGCCGCGTAGCGGGCTCTCGTCGACGCTCGCCTCGAACGGGTGATGCCAGGCCGGGCCAAGCGTGCCCGCGGTCTCGTCGCCGCTGTAGTAGTTGCGCTCGAAGACAAGAGGGAGTGGCCCCGGGAGTTCGAAGTCCACCGCGTCCGTGAGGACCTCGCCGGTCATGACATCCACCGGATGTCCCGTCAGAAAACAGACCAGCTTGCTCATCCGTGAGCGGGGCTTGATCCGGAACGCGCTGTGGATCTTGTTGGAGAACCACTTCGTGCGCATTCCCCGCATGATCAATGCCGCGGCGTCGAAGGCGTCCGGGCCGCCGACGTCTACGGGTGGCCCCGAGGGGGGCGCGATGCACGACGAGGTGGGCACGTTGATCGGGAAGTTGCAGCTCGAGACGAGCGAGCCCGCGCGCCCCGCCGACAAGCCGCCGAAGTACACGGTCTTGCTGCCGGTCACGAACGTGCCCGCGTTGTCGGGGACATCGTTCGGCGCGAACGTCGTGCCCGGGGGCATCGGGGCGTGGGAGAGGCCGAGGACGTCGGTCGCCACCGTCGCGGCGGGCAGCCCGTTGACGAGCACGGGGCCGCCGCCGAGCACGGCCGAAAGCGCCGCGCCCAGGGGGTCGAAGACGATGCCGATGAAGGGGTGCGGGAGCGGCCAGGGGTTCGGCGAGCCCGGCACGACCACCATGTGGATGTCGATCCCGAGAACCAGATCCCCCCATTTGGCCGCCGCCGGCATGCGCCCCCTTCCGCGTGGTCTAGCGGGCCTGCCACAGGCGCACCCAACGGGCCAAGTTCTTGGCGCGGCACACCCGGTCGACGCGCGGGATACGCGGGGTGCTCTATGCCGTCGCGAGCTGCGCCTGCAGTGCCCCTCTCGACATGAGGGAGCCTTGGGGGCATGACGGAGCCGAGGAGGCTATCTCCATGATCCTGCCCCGCGTCGTCGTCGCGCTCACGTTCGCGCTTCTTGTCCCGGTCTTCATCACCTTGCCGTCATGCAGCGGCCCTGCGTGCAAGGACGGCGGCGAGGGCTGCCCGTGTACAACAGGCGCCGAGTGTGGCAGGCCGCCCATGTGCACGGGCTGGATCTGCGACGGGACCTGTCGCAGCTTCAACGAGCGCGTGGGCTTCCGCTGCCGGATCGAGCCCTGCGCCAGCGGTGAGAAGTGCCCCGGCGTGTGCGACGGCGCGGGCACGTGCATCGGGTGCCTGCAGGACGCGGACTGCAAGCCGGGGCATACCTGCGAGCCCGGAAACGTGTGCTCACGGTGCGATGACGGCGTGAAGAGCGGGGACGAGACCGAGGTCGATTGCGGCGGGTCATGCCCGCTGTGCCCGGGGACCTGCAACGTGGATGCTGACTGCCCTGGGGGCTACTGCTGGGAGGGCCTGTGTGTCCGGTGCGACGATGGAATCCAGAATGGGGACGAAACGGGCGTCGATTGCGGCTCCTTGCTTGGCCACTGTCCCGTCTGCACCGGTTACAAGTGTGAGACCGACGAGCAATGCGCGACGGGGATCTGTGCAGCGGTTGGGGTCTGCTGCAAGGTCGTCTGCGATGGCTGCCAGCAGTGCGAGGTCGATGGGGAATGCGTCCCGATCGCCGGTCCCATCCCATGGGCCGACTGCCTCCCCGGGCAGCTATGCGGCCTCGGTGGGACCTGTGTGTGGAAGGACGGTTATCCCTGCACGAAGAACGAGGATTGCTTCAACCTCGTCTGCTCGAACGGGATCTGCGGATTCTAGCGCCGGACTCGCTATGGCGGAGGAGCGAGCTCCGGGACGCAGCAATAGGTGACGGGAGCGCCTGTGTACGCCGCGCCGATGACCTCACCCCCGCTGGGCTCGCAGGTACCAGGCTCTGAGAAGACGACCTCGGCCGCCTTGCTCGCGAGCGCCGTGCCCATTGGCAGGTCGACGCACTTCGGGCCCTCAGTCGAGGGCAGAACGAGAACTCCCTGCTCGTTCGTGCAAGACTCATTCGCATAAGCCCAGACCCGTACCGAGCATGCTCCCCCTTGCGGATCGCCGCACGTGCAAGCCGAGCAAACTCGCTGCTCCTCGACCTCTGCCCAACCATCATGTCGGTCCGTCCAGCCCGCTGGACACGATGCCAAGGCCCCCAGCCCGTAGGCGACGCGGCAAAGCCTGTAGCCTGGTAGTGGCGGGAGTACGCAGATCCTGGCGATGTCGCAGGTCCCCACGTCGCCGGCCGCGTACTCGATGGCCCTCGTCCGAACCGGCGGTGGGAGAGGCTGCCCATCGGGCGGCATCGCCGGCTCCGCGACGCACGGCGCGACCGTGGGCGGTTCGACCTCCAACGATCGAACGCACGGAGCTCCGTCGCACAGCATGCCTGCTGGGATAGGGCTCGACGAGGAACAACTCCCGTCCCAGTCGGCAGGAGGATCGAAAGGGGTGAGGGTGGACATCGAATTGTCTTGACAAGCGGTCGACCTGGCGCGCCACGCGCTCGGCAGGACGCAGCCCACCGAGGGCGTTACGCAGGAGCATGTCGGGCATGAAGGTTCAGCGAACACGACGTCCACCCAGCTCTCGTAAGGCTCGGCAGGAAGTGGCGGCGGCGGAGGATCCGTCTCCTTGCCGAACCACACGTACGACGGGTGCCGGTTGAAGCCGCCGCTGCCTGGCGTGATGCAGTCTCCAGGGCACGTCGATCCTGGACCTCCATCATCTTCGCCCGCATCGGCCTCGGCGTTGTCGCCGGCATCCACGTCGGCATCATCGCCTGCATCAGGCGGGCACGCGTACTTGTCTCCTGGCGGGCCGCAGCACGGGACCTCCTCGCCGTCATCGTCGAAGCAGATGGTGGTCCCCACGATGAGGCCGTTACAACTGTCCGCGTCACAGGCAGCGAGCCCGAAGGCGATCAACGTGCCGAGGTACGAGGCGAAGGTCCTGAACGCACGCACGCCGTAAAGGCTAACCCCCGGATCCAGGCACCGTCAACGTTCGGACCCGACGGACAAACCAAGCCTGACTGCTGTCGCGCTCCACCAACGCTTGCGCCTCTCGCGCCCCCCGGGCATGCTCTGCGCTGGGGACAAACCTGGTCTCTCAGGTCATGCGCGACGCCTCTTCACGCTCATGCAAGGCGCGCCTTCTGCTCGTCGCGGCCCTGGCCTGCGGCAGCTCGGAGGCCACGGCGCAGCCATCCCAGGTGCTGCCGTGGCGCCTCGACTACGCCCCCGGTCCCGACGCCCCGAAGAACTGCCCAGACAAGAGCTACATCAAGGCCGCCCTCGCCACGAAGCTCAAGGGCCACGACCCCTTCACCGACGACGCGCCGCGCTCCATCTCCGTCAAGTTGGTGCTCACGGCGCAACGGATCGAGGCGCATATCGAGGCGCGCGACGAGAACGGGGAGGTCGTCGGCAACCACGTTACCCACGCGGAATCTTGGCGGTGCGATCAGCTCGCAGATCGCACCGTGTTCTACCTGCGCGACATCGTCGATCCCGTCGTACTTCCCCCTTCGGAAGCCGATGTAGTGCCGAACTCGTCCGCGCCCCCGGCATCATCTCCGGCGCCGCTACGTCGACCACCTGCTCCTCCGCCAAGTCGGCCAGCCGCAAAGCCCCCGATGCGCTCGCCTTGGCTCCCGCAGCTCGCCGTGTCGGCCAGCGCAGGCGCAGCCTGGTGGAGCGCTCCGAAGACGGCGCTGAGCCTTGCGGTGGGCCTCGAGGCGCGGTGGCCCCGTTTCTCCGTCGGGGTCGAAGGGTACTACGACCATGCCTGGGAATTGGCGACGCAGCAGGACGTAGCGGCTGAACGCGCGGCGCTGGCTGCGCTGGCGTGCTTTCGCCAGGACCTGTTCTCGGCTCGGGCCTTCGCTCGCGCGTGCCTCTTCGGTGACGTGGCACTTCTGTTGGTTGACGCCCAGAAGATCAAGCTCTCCGATAACGATGAGCTCGTGTTCGACCTCGGTGCGCGGATCGGCGTCGGGTTCTGGCTCGCTCGTTTCTTGGGCCTCGAGCTCCACGGGGACGTTGTCTATGTGCCCCGCCAGCCCGCGTTCGTGGTCGACGGCGAGAAGCTCTGGCGCTCTCCCCGTCTCGGCGGCGCTGTCCGGGTCGGCCTGGTTGTTCCCTTCGACATCCGGTGAAGTAGCCTTCGAGCGCGAAGCCGTACGATTTATTGGACGCGTCGCCCGTCTCGGCGCGTGTTTGTAGTCGTGCGCCTCCTTCTCCCGTTCCTGCATCACTCCAGCGACGCCTTTCTCCGCTTCTACGCGACGCACATTCTGACCGTTCTCGGGATCCTGGCGCGGATGGGCGTGCGCCTGGCGGATGTCGATGACCTCGCGCAGCTCGTCTTCGTGAAGGTCTACAAGAACTTCGACAAGGTCCCATCCGCAGGGGTCGAGGACTGGCTCACGATGATCTGCGATCAGCAGGCGGCGGAGCATTACCGCCTCTACCGCCACCGCTTCGAGACCCCCGAGGCAGACGCTGGCGTGGACGTGCCCAGCGACGAGAACCCGCACGATCGCTTCGAGCATCATGAACTCGATCAGGTCGTCAAACGCGTGCTCCAGACCATGGACGCACAGCTCGCCGATGTACTGATCAGGGCCGAGTTCAACGGGGAGTCGCTGCCGAAGATCGCCGCGGCGCTCGGGGTCTCGCGCAACACGGCGCAGGCCAGGCTCGTCGAGGCCAAGGACGTCTTCCGGCGCAGGGTGAAGAAGCTGTTCGGCCGGGATTTCACGCCGTTCATGCTGCTGCCCTTCGGCGTCGATGCCGTCTTCCGCCCGGAGGACCTCACGCCCGACTTCATCGAGAATGCACGGCGCGAGGTCTGGCGTGGCGTCGCCGGCGAGCTCGGTTTCCACGAGGTACTTCCTCCCGCCTTGGCGCCGAACCCGTCGCCGCCCTCCGAACCGCCGGCTTCGGGCAAGCGGCTCATCCAAGCGGTCGCGCCCACGGGCTCTGGGCCTGCTGCTCGCGCCACGGTGAAGGCGGTGCTCGAGCTCATCAAGCACCCGCTCTTCCTGGTCGGCGTCGGCGCCTTGGGCGGGGGTGGCGCGGTCGCGCTCTGGCCCCGCGACGAGTCACCTGCCGCGCGGCATGTGGTGCCGATGGTGCTCTCCGTCGTGATCGACGAGAGCGGGCGTGGAGAGAGCTCTGCCGTCGCGCCCCCGCCCACCCCAGGCCCGAGTGCGACCGTGGTTGTCGTCGCGCCCCCGCGCCCCTCGCCCGCCGCCGTGCCCCTCAACGACCCAGAGACGACAAACCTCGAACAAGCCCGGGAGATGCTTTCGCGCGGGCAGTGTGCCGAGGCGCTCTCCACGCTGCGACAGCATGAACGGGACTACCGGGACAGCCATCACGCGGCGGTCCGAAACAAGTACATCGCCACGGCGCTCGAGGGCCTGCGGCAGAACGAGCAGAAGAGCGGCAGCACGCCCTGACCAGCCTCGTGCACGCAGGCGTGCACTTTTCTTGGACGGGTCGACAGCGTCGGCTCGTGTTTAGAGAGTAAGGGACATGCGGCTTCAGCGCCCGGCCATGGTCGCCGGCACGCGGGCACGTTTGTCCTCGCGAATCATCATCATCCGCAGACGGCCGCGGTGGCGAGCGCGCGTTGGAGGACGTTCGTCGAGGCATACCACCGCGGTCGCCTGGGGATGGTGATGTTCGCTCGAAGGAGGTCGCGGGATACAGCTCGCATTCGCTAGCCCAGGTTCCGCGCCCGCCTCCGGGCGATCATCACTCCCATCGTCATCCGCTATCGGCTGCGACGTCTCCCGAGTGGACGTCGCAGGGCCGACGACATGCAGCTTCGCGGCTTTTCAGGCCGTAGACGGCATTCGTGCGCTCGGAGGGGTACATGGCCGACGAGGAAGAAGACGAAGCCGCCACGCGCGTGATGACGCGCCCGGCAGCGAGCCACGAAGAAGACGACAACGCCCCCACGGCGTTCTTCGTGCGTCCGGCTGCTCCCGCGCCTCCTGTCCCCGCCACGTCGATCCCGGTGAGGCCCTCATGGTGGCGCGTGCTCATCGAGGTCTTGTGCTTCTGGCGGCGCCGCCCTGTAGCAGCGGTTCTCGCTGCTACAGCTCCGGCCCCTGCACCCGCGCGTCCCGTAGCCTCTGCGTCGACATCGCACGTGCACGTGTCCGCGCACAAGGCGGCGCGCAAGCCCGTCCCCACGCTCGTCTCGCCTCTCTCCCCAGGGCGGCGCGCCGTTGTCGACGAGGTGCACACGTTGCTCTGGAGCTTCGAGCCGCACGAGCTCGAGGCGACGGCGAAGCTCATCGAGCACATCGCCGCAGCTAGGCTCGCGGGTCCGGAGGGGCGCGTCGAGGCGCAGATCATCTACGCGCTCCTGTACATGCGCTCCGACGAAGACGGGGCGGTCGGCCTCGCCGTTCTGCGGGGCAAGCTCCTCGGGCTCGCTCGATCCGCGGTGGACCAAGCGCTCCTACATCTCGAAGAGCAAGGCCAAGTTGTACTTCGTCCTGCGAATCCGCTCTCCGGGACACGACAACTTGCTGCAGGGATCGAACATCCGACACGAGGGCTGCTCGAGCGCGTCGCTCCCGTTGCACAAGCGAGGAGAGCGTCTTGAGCGGCGAGCGCGCCACAACAGGTACGCCAGGCGGCGCCAACGCGCAGGCCGCGCCCATCTCGACAAATCCGCCGTCGACGATCCGACCTTCCCCGCCTGGGCCCCCACGCGTCGAGCCTCGACGACGTCATCGCACGCCGATCGAGGAGGTGAACGATGTCCTCCGGCAGCTCCGCATCCCCGAGCTCGCCGACGTCCTGCTGTACGCGCAGCGCACCCTCGCCGCGCGTGACGCAGGCCCAGATCCGGCCGTCGTGAGCGAGATTCTCGCGGCGATGGGCCGGCTTCATCCGGCCTACAAGAATACGCAGGGCGTGCCGCTGCCGATCCTCCGCGGGGCCCTTGTTCAAGTTCCACGCGCGGCCTTCGAGGCGGCTCTACTTCACGCCGAGCGCGAGGGACGCGTCCGGCTAGTCGCTGCTCCGCTACTCGCTCCCTTCGTCGAGCGTGCCGCGGGCATCCATGACCCAAAGCGGGGCTTGCTCTACTTCTGCGCTTGCCCTGCGCCAGCGAGATGAAGGGGCCACATGCCTCGCCGCGCAACTCCAGATCCCCTGGCGATCAAGCTCGGCACCCGCATCAGGGACCTACGCCTCGAGAAGAACATGTCGCTCGACCAGCTCGCCGCGGCGAGCGGCGTGGCGAAGGGGCACCTCTCGAGCGTCGAGCACGGCCGCACCGTGATCAACGTGGGCACCGCGGACAAGATCGCGCGGGGCCTCGGGATGAAGCTCAATACGCTCTTCCGGTTCCCCGGCGAGAGCCCCCGTCGCGCACGCGGCGCCCATCGTGGGTAGGACGATGCCTTCGGTGGAGGCCTTGTACAAGGCGCACGCTGACGCGGTCCTCGCCAAGCTGCGCCGCCTGGGGATCGAGGGGCCCGTGCTCGAGGACTTGCTCCAGGACGTCTTCGTCATCGCCTTGCGAAGACAGGCGAGGATCCCGCAGAACAACGACGGCGCCAGACGCTGGCTCCTCGACGCTGCGAGGAAGCTCGCCGCGAACTTCCACCGCCTGTACCGGCATAAGTACGAGGGGTTCCGGCCCGACGCGATCGAGGCCGCGGTTGCCGAGCCCGAGGATCCCGAGGGGCACCTCGCGCTCTGCAACCTCGTCCGGACGGCGCTGCGCAAGCTCGCCTGCAGAGACGTTGAGCTGCTCCGGCGTCACGCGATCGACGGCGAGTCCCTGACGGCGCTCGCCGTGTGGCTTGGCATCACGAAGAGCGGCGCCCACGTACGCCTCGAACAGGCCAAAGAGCGGCTGCGGGTTCAGATCACTCGGCTTGAGCAGGTCGTCGAGTTGCGCGGTGACGAGAACCCGGTGGACACGGGTGCCGCTTCGTTTGAACAGCAATGACTTCCGTGCACACGCGAGGACGCGTTCGTGTACGTTGACAGGTCCGCGCTCATCGGCGAGTTCATCGACTAGCCCGGGCATCTCCGCGCAGCTCATCCTGCGCCCGCCGGGGTTCGGGAAGACGCTGAGCTTGTCGATGCTCCGCTACTTCTTCGAGAGGCGGGAGGAGGATCTGTCGCACCTCTTCGAGGCCTGCGGATCTGGCAGGTGGGCGAGATGTACCAGCAGCAGTTCCAACGCTACCCGGTCATCTACGTGTCGTTGGAGGCCATCAGTCCAGGGATTTCTCGGGATGCTGCGATGTGATCAACTTGAGGATCTTCGAGCTCTTCCGCGGGCACCGCGTCTTGTCCGAGGGCGGTTGGGGCGACGGTCTTGACTCCCCCAGCCGTTCAGGTTTCATCGGATGCGGATTCAGAGGCTTCGATGGCCATGCCGACGTTCGAGCAGGATCAGCGCGAAGGCGCGCTGCGGCGCGTGGAGCGGGCCGTCGCGCAATTGTTGGTGCGGCACGGCGGCAAAGAACTCGCCCGCGGGAGCGGCTTCCTCGTGGCTTGCGACATCGCGCTAACGGCGTGGCATGTCCTACTTGACCGTCGCAAGAACCCGTTTGAGGGCATCATCTGGCTCGTGTTTGAAGAAGTGGCGGTCCAGGCGACCGTGGAACAATTCGACGCGGAGCAAGACTGGGCCTTGCTACGGTGCGCGATCGGACTGGACCTCGAGCCGGTTCGGCTCGGCCGAACACTCTCACGCGGCGACATCTGGACCGCGTGGGGCGCGTTTGCGGATTCGGGCGGGCTCCGTCTCCCGGTCCGCGGCACGGTAGAACACCCAGCCGTGCCAATTGGCGGGGCGACGTCGACGGCCACCGATGCCTACGCGATTGCGCTCTACTCCGCACAGGCCGCTGCGGGTGACGGCCTGGACATGCATGGACTCTCCGGGGCGCCATGCATCGTTGACGGCGCGGTCGTGGCGCTCATGCGCGAGGCGCTGACGGACCAAGCGGGACGCACCGCCGGCGGAACGCTCTTCGCCTGCGCGATTGAGCGCGTCGCTCAGAAGGCGTCGAGCTTGCCCCCGATTGACCCATGTCGTGGGCTTCCGGGCTACGAGCGCGGCGACCTCCCGAGCTGCCCCTACCGCTATCTGGAGGCGTATACCGAAAAGGACGCGGAGGTCTTCTTCGGGCGTTGCCGCGAAATCCAAGCGGTTTTTGCGGCCTTGGAGTCGAGAGCCGCGCACGTGATCCTGCTCCACGGTCAATCCGGTGCCGGCAAGTCGTCGCTCCTCGGTGCGGGCGTACTACCACGGCTCAGGGCCCGTGCCATGCCAGTCTACGCCCGGGCGCCGACACTCACGGAGTTGATCCGCATACTGGACGACGGCGCGCCCTCAGGTAACGCAAGCCTGCGCCAAGCCTGGGCGGCGCGGGAGGCTAGAGAGGAGCGCGACGTCATCCTTATCATCGACCAGGCTGAGGAGTACTGCACGCGGCGCGCACACGCCGCAGTGAACGAACTGGCGCGGGTTCTCGATGCGCTATCGCAGAGCAAGCGCGCCGACAGATCGGCGCCCGCTCCCGCTGGCGTCGCAATCCTTTCGTTCCGCAAAGAGTGGCTCGCCGAGGTCGAGATGCAATGCGACAAGCTCTCTGTTGACGTCACGCGAGTACCAGTGCGTGCGCTTGACTTCGGCCAGATCGTGGAATCGATTGAGGGTATTGCATCGACCGAGCGTCTACGCGCGAAATACAAGGTGTCGGTAGAGCCAGGCCTGGCCTCGAGGATGGCGCGGGACCTGCTCGACGACCCTGCGTCGCCCGTTGGACCGGTCCTTCAGATTGCGTTAAAAGGAATGTGGGAGGCGTTCTGCGGGGGCGAGGCCGCAGGATTTGGCGACGACACATACCGCGCGGTTAGGAAGGCTGGCCTCGACGTCGGTGACTTTTTCGCGCGGCAACTGGTTACGCTGAAGGCCGAGTTCCCAGACGAGGTTCGGTCCGGGCTTGTCCTCGACTTGCTTTATTCTTTGACTACTGCTTTCCTCACGTCCTGCGCACGCTCGCTGAGCGACCTGCGGGTGGACTACGAGTCATCGACCCCCCGGCTGACCGAGCTGGTTGAGCATCTCAAGGGCTGCTTTATCATCACTGCCGTTCCGCAGGAGCGCAGCAAAGAACACCCCGTGCGGCTCTGCCACGACACGCTCGCTCCCATCGTCCGCGATATGTTCGCGAGCTCGCAGCTACCCGGTCAGCGGGCGCGACGGATCCTTGAGTTTCATACGTCTGGGGCACCTTCCAAGGTTGGACCCCTTTCTGGCGCCGAACTGGAAGTGGTTCTTGTCGGCAAGTCGGGCATGCGTGCGTGGAACGATCCAGAGAACACTCTTGTGCGCCGGAGCGTGAAGGCTAGGCGTAGGCGGAGGGGCGCCGCCGCAATGTCCGTGCTTGCCGTTACCGCTATCGGGATGTACGGGGCCCAGCAGGGCGGCCTGAGAACGTGGATCGCCCATCAAGTATATGCCCTGCAACTCAGTAGTGTCGCGCACAACGGCGTCACCGAGACAGCAACCGACCTCGGGAGTATACGATACCGGGACTACTACTGCGCGTGGTTTCAAGAGATGCAAGGCGGCGCAGTCCTGCATCCTGGTGTTCGTCGAGCAGGCGTTGTGATTTCCGGTAATGCGGGCAGGGGCGAGCTGAACGGTTCCGCCCTCATAGTCCGCAAAGACGACGCGGACCGGACGGTTCGATGGTTCTGGCACACGGGTCGGCTGCAGTCGATCAGTACAGCGGGCCAATATCTCGAACTCGCACAACGCCCCCACCCCGATCTGCCGCTCTCGTTTTATCCGACCACCGCCCGCGTCGAATTAATAGCCGAGCGCGTACGGGAACATGACCGCGGCCTGGGCCTTGACCTCACAGGCTCGTTTGCCACTCTGTACGGCCTCTATGGGCTGCACCGCTACCTCGGCCTTCCGCTCGGTGAGCCGGGGACGGACAACTGCCCGACGAGTGTGGTGATCCAAGCTCACGACCGCGGGTACGTAGTCAGCGGAATGCCGAACCGACGGTGCGTCGGGGAGGTCGAGGGGGTCCGCGACGTGCTGGTGTTGACGCGCACGGGCAGCGACGCCCACGGCGAGTTCGGTACGGGCGTTACGATCCGACAGTCGACGCAGTTCGCGCAGTTCCAACCCGTACGCGGCTGCCTCGACGTGCGATAATCCACGCCCCGATCTCAAGGAGCCACATGCGCACACGCTTCACGATTCTCCGAGGTCCGAAGGTGCCGCGCGGTCACGAGGACCGTAGTCCCGCGCGGTTAACCCCGATCTCGGACCTCGATTGTCCGATCTCGGTCGAGACGTCGGACCTGACGCCCGCCGAATTGCGAGACATCGATCGCGACTCAGGCGTCGCTGCCGTCGCGCCCGTGATGCCCACAAGGCTCGTGGCGCCAGTCGATGCGACAACGGCTACGGCCTCATCTGCCTGGGGCGTGGAGTGCATTGGTGCGGCTGGGTCGCGTTTCGACGGGGCAGGCGTAGCCGTCGCGATCCTCGACACCGGCATCGATGCGAACCACCCAACTTTCGCGGGCGTGACGAAGCTCGTGCAGAAGGACTTCACGGGCGAGGGAGACGGGGACACGAACGGTCATGGCACGCACTGTGCCGGCACGGTGTTCGGGCGCGACTGCGGCGGGCTACGCATTGGCGTGGCGCGTGGGGTCACAGAGGCGTACATCGCCAAGGTGCTCGATGCGAAAGGCGGAGGCACGTCTGATGTGCTTATCCAGGCGATCACCTGGGCCGCCGAGCAGGGAGCGCGGGTGATCTCGATGTCGCTCGGGTTCGACTTTCCGGGGCTGGTCAAGAGGCTCGAGCAGGACCATTGGCCAACCGAACTCGCGACATCGACGGCACTGGAAGCGTACCGGTCCAACCTGCGACTCTTCGATGCGCTGATGGCGCTGCTCCGCGCTCGGAGAGCCTTCGGCAACGGCGTCGTCGTGGTCGCAGCGGCCGGCAACGAAAGTCGCAGGGATGTCCGCAAAGACTTTCGCGTTGCGGTGTCGCTGCCGGCGGCGGCCGACGGCGTGCTCTCGGTAGGCGCGCTCGATCGGGCCGGCGACATGCTCACGGTCGCGCCGTTCTCCAACGCGTTCCCGACCCTCTGCGGCCCCGGGGTCAATATCGTATCTGCGAGGGCGGGAGGTGGATTGCTGTCGCTCACCGGGACGAGTATGGCCACGCCACATGTCGCGGGCGCCGCCGCGCTATGGTGGCATGCGTTGGCCGAGACGCCGCGGCACCTGGGTGCGAAAGCGGTGATGTCCAATCTGGTGGCAACAGCGCGCACCAACGCGTTTGTCCTCGGTACCGACGCGTCAGACTACGGGGTCGGTCTAGTATCGGCACCGTAGCGGGAGGCCGGCACAGGGAGCGCACGTTCGATGTGCTGGAAGCCGGCCTCCTCAAGGAACCCACGGGACGGCCGTGGCCGCCTAACGAGAAGTCTCGGCGTCCCTTCCAGCGCTACCCGGTCATCGACTTGTCGTTCGAGGGGTTCGAGTACAGCGACTGCTCGTCCTTCCGGGAGGCGATCTGCACGAGGATCCGCGCGCTCTTCCGCGAGCACCATGTCGTGTTCGAAGATGGTCGACCCAGCGAGCTGAAGGTACAGCGCTACCGGGAGATCATCGACGGGACGGCCGGCGAGCACATCTACGTCCGCGCGCTCTTCTACTTGTCGCAGTACTTGTACGAGCACCACGGCGAGCGGGTGGTGATCTTGATCGAGGACTACGACACGCCCGTGCTCGCTGGACAGCAACACGGGTACGCGCGCGACGTGCGCGACTGGCACGAGAGGTTCTTGATGGCAGCGCTCAAGGACAACCCGCACCTCTACAAGGCCGTCGTCATGGGGACCGTCCGCCTGCCGCTGGGGAGCCTCTGGTCGGGGAGCAACCTGGTCGTGTCGTCCCTGCTCGAGTCGAACTTCGCCGACGCGTTCGGCTTCGCAGAGGCCGAGGTGGAAGAACTGCTCGATCGGGTAGGGCGACGCGACGATCTCGCGCTCGTGAGAGACTGGTACGGCGCGTACAAACTCGGGGGGACGATCAAGTACAAGCCGAGCTCGGTGCTGCGCTTCTTCGCGCAAAACGAGCGAGAGCCGAAGGTGTTCTTGCCCGCGTGCTCGCGAGGATGCCTTCGCGCGCTTCTCCATCGGCGCGACCTACGGGAGGCCGTGCAGACGTTGCTCGCAGGGGATCTGGTGGAACTGCCGTATCCGCTCTGGATGACCATCGAGCCGCCCATGTTCGACGAGACGATCTGGCGCTTGGTGTTCATGGGCTACTTGACCGCGGAGATGCGCTCGCGCGGCCCGGGCGAGCTGCCGGTCTACCACGTGAGCGTGCCCAACGAGGAGATGCGGTTGCTCATTGAGGCGCTGGCAGGCAGGTGATGGAGTGCCGCGACGAGCAAGCGAAGAGCCCAAGGTCCGGCTCAACATCGAACTACCCGAGCGCCTACGTACCAGGCTTGAGCAGCTCCGGGTGATGAGCGAGGCCGACACGATCACCGAGGTGGTGAGGAGAGCCGTGGCCTTGTACGACGCGCTCTTCTCCGCGGTGAAAGAGCGCGGAGAGCGGATTATCTTGCGTGGCGCCGACGGCACGGAGCGCGAGCTGCTCATCCTCTGACCTCGCGTGCCCCGGCCAGAAACAAGCCCAAGGTCACGCACGGCTCGTCCGGTTGCGGTTTGACGCGGAACATGAGATCACCATCGCGATGTCCGCCGCACGACCGCCCACATGGTCTTCCGAGCCGCCGCCGCCTTCGCGGACACGGCCACGAACCGGGCCGGACGCGTTCGACCTGCTGTCGTCCGAGGGAGCGGCGGCGGTCCTGCTCTTCGTCCGCTCCATGCTCGAGGACGAGCTAGGCCGAGCACCACATCTCGTGAACGCATCTCTTCCGGCCTTCGCCGAGCGCGTGCAGTCGGCAGCGCGGAGAGCGACGGAAGGCGTGTACTGCGGCCGCGTGTTCATCGCGCCGCTCTTCCGCTTGATGCGCGAACGCGGCGAGGTCTCCTCCTGCCCGACGACGGCGGCGTTCAAGGCGCGGCTGCTCCGCGCTCATGCTCGAGGGCTGCTCACGCTCGCGAAGTGCCCGCCAGCCGAGAAGGTGAACCCGTTGATCGTCGCAGCATCTGCGGTTCGCCGCAGGCAGGCCACGTTCCACGTGGTGCTCCGGTGGCCGCGCAGGAACGTGCAGCTCGTGCTCGAGGACACCCTCGATGCGCTCGATCCCAAGGCGTATGCCGCGGCCGAGGACTACGCGCGTAAGGTTCACGAGGATGAACAACGCCGAGAAGGACGGCCCCGCTTGATCACGTTGTCGCTCGACGGCTTCGCTGCTCGCGTGCAGGCGGTGACCAACGAAGCTGCCGAAGACGTGCTCATCGGGGAGCTGTTCGAGGAGTTCGACGCCCGCGGTGAGGCGACGGGCCTCAGCTTGGAGGCGTTCAAGGCTCGGCTCCGAGCTGCGCATCGCGCCGGCCTGCTTGGGCTGCGCCCGTGGGGCGATAAGGATGGCCCCAGCGGTCTGGGCGTGACGGCTTCTGCTGTCGATCACGACGGGACGACGTTGCACCTCGTACGCCGCACGCCGGTTCCCTTGCCGATCCCTTGGGGCAGACCAGCGCCACTCTTGCCGCGCGCCCGGGCTAGAATGATGGGGTCTTGAAGGCTCAGCGGACTACTTTTCCTTCCCCTTGCTGCACTTGAGCGTGCACATGAGATCCCCCGACTTACAGCCGCACGGTCCCTGCGACACGGGTGCCGGGGCGGTTGCGGGTTGCGGTGGCTGCGCGGTAGGGGGTGACGGCGGGGGCGCGGCCGGTTCCTGCGCCTCCTTGGGCGCTGTTTGGGCGCGTGCAGGTGCGGTTTGTCCGGCGCCGAGGGGAGGCTGGGGCGATGCAGTGCCTTGCGGCGATACATCTGTCGGCGTTGCGCTCGCGCCGCCTGCATCGGGGGCAGGCGCCCCGGCATCCGGAAGCACCGGCGGGTCACCCTTCAGCTCTGTGTAAGGCACGAAGTCCGCGATGAGACCCATGGCGTCCTTCGCCATCGCCTGACCCTCGACCCCCGCGCCGTGCGACTTCGCGAGGTCGATCAGGGTCTTGCCCAGAACCGACTCCGCGAGCACAACCCACTCCTCGGTCCGGCCTGATTTGAGCTCGATCTCCTCGGGTTGAGGCTGCTCCTGCACCCACATGGTGAAGGCGCCGGTGGTCTCGAACCGCGTGTCGACCGTCTCGAGGATGCAGTGCCGGCGATACCCGCTCGCGGTGACCTCGTACCTGTCGTTGCCGCCCGCCGACTCGATGATGCGGCCGGACACCTTCTTGATGTGCTCGCGAGCGTAGAAGGCACGGAAGACCTCGCCGTCGGGGCGGGCCGCAGGTTTCCCCTCTGCCTTGGCGGCGACCCAGTTGCAGATGATCGACGGCACCGCAGGCGTTCCTTGGCAGACTTCGGCGTAACGCCCTTCCCGCGCAGCGTTCACCATCCGCCCGCGGTGCGCTGAGGCGAGCTGTGCCGGCGTCGGCGGAGCTTCTGGTGCCGCGGTCGCGCTTGTGCTCGCAGATGGCGACGATGGTTCTGAGGAGACCGGCGCGGAGGAAGATGCCGTCGACGTGGCCGGGGAGGATGACCCATCCGCGCTCGAGCTCCGGCCGCAAGCGGGAGCGGCCCCGAGCGTCATGACCAACCCCAAGACCCAGACGAACCCCCGTGTGCGCATGCGATGTAGTGTCTAATAGACCTAGTAGTAGGTCTACCAGTTTGTCGCTCGGCAGCCCGCCCGGCGGTCTCCTCCCTGGGCATGGCAGGGAAGAGCTTCAGCGCCAGGCTCGGTGCGCGTCTCCGTGCGCGGCGCGAAGCCCTCGGCTTGAGCCAGGCTGAGCTGGCGGAGAAGGTCGACATCAGCGCGAACTACGTCGGGGTGCTGGAGCGAGGCTTGAAGCTGCCGACCCTCGACACGCTCGTCGCCCTCGCGAAGGCGCTCGATGTGCCCGTTGCCGATCTGCTTGGAGAGCCTCGGGCAGACCCATGGCTCGAGGAGGTCGTCACTGTCGCCGCCACGATGCCGAAGCAGCTCCGCCCCGTGGCGCTCGCCGTCCTGAGGGCGATGGCGGCGCAGAAGTAGGCGTGGGGCGGCGGCGAGAGACGCTGAGGCTGACCTTGGAGTAGCGCGCGAAGCACCCTGGGCGCACGCGAACAACATCGGAGGGGATCGAGGCCGGCGCGACCAGTCACCGTTGAGCGTCCTCGCGCTCGCGAAGCGCTCGGGCGTCTGGTGGTGGAACTACTCGGGGCGATGTCAGGGGCGACGTGACCTTGGTTATTTGCAACCGAAGTCGCCAGGGTTGATGCGCGCTCTCTTGCGCGGCGCGACGAGCGCCCGCTCACGCGCGGCTTCGAGCTCCCCCTTGAACTTCTGGACAAAGTGCCCAGAAGTCGTGCCGGGTCCTCCGAGCTCAACACGAGCTGACAGAGCACGGGCGTCTGGTCGTCCAGCGGCGTGCCCGGATGGCCTTCTTGTTCTGGAGGATCCTGGGCGAGAGGCCGGTCCTCGCGCAGGTGTCTTTGGCGAAGGACGCGACGGTCGCGTCTTTCGCCAGCCTCTCGACGTCCCTCTTCACGGACGTGCGTGCGCTGGCCCCATCGACCAAGGCGCCAGGCCGTCGAGCACGTAGCCGTCTCCTTCCGCTCGCGCCCATAACGCGGGCGCCGCCCTGGCGGCTGGTCGTGAGCTGCGCGATGCGCGATCGTCGCGAAGAGCATGCTGTCCGCGAGCCGCTTCAAGAACTCGCTCCGCGCTGGCGCGTCTTCCGCCGCCTTGATGAGCGAGACAGCCACATCACGCTGCGCGAGCACGAGCGCCGTGGAGAGAGAAGTACATCGTCGAGCGGCATCTCCTTGATGACGCGCATCTACGCATCGTGAAGACGAGGATGTCCGGGGCGCGTCGAGGAAGGCGGGAGCATGGATGCGATGCTCGATCGCCCGTGGCTCCTGCTTCACGCTGCTAGCCGGACGAGCGGTACTTGCCCGAGGCCGGGATGAACTTGACCAGCGTGTCGTCGATCATTTCGCTGAGCTTGATGATCGCGCTCCGATCCCTCCTGCTCACGACCCTGCTCAGGCCACGAGCGGGTGATCCGTCTACAGGCTCCCAGCACCTCATCCCAAGCTGTCGCGCTCGAGCTTGACGGAGGAGTTCATGAACGAGAACTGCGCGTCGTTGACGACGAAGCTCGGTCAGGTCCTCGTTGATCGCTGGCGCTCACGACGCTGGGTAAGGGCGATGCCGATCATTTCTACAGTTGGGAGTCATGTTGAGTACCTCTATAGGGTTGGGGATAGGACTCTGATCGGTGTTGCGAGTTACCAAATACCTACTCAACACGAGTCCTAACTACAAAAAAGGACCACGGGCCCCAGGTCTCTCAGCTCCGCCGCTCGTGATCGAGAGGGCCCATGGGTACGGACCTCCTCCCGGGTGCTGATGGTTCAACAGCTGTCGTGATCCTCAGATCACCGAGGTCATGTCTTCCAGTCGCGGATCTCGATCGCGAACCTCCTCAACCACGAGGCCAGCTTCACCGGGAGCCAAGGGCTGCGAGATGTTGAGCTTGAGCGAGAGCGACGTGAACAACGTCAACGACGGCGAGCGCGGCGCAGTCGTTGATCTCCAACGGCTACCTCCACAACGACCTGATAAGCCGCGCCGCGAGCCGTAGAGCTTCATGCGGACTGCCGGTCATGATCAGCTCGCGTGTCGCTGCCCCTGAGCGATCAGGACATCGACAAGAAGGCCCCGTCCAGCCTCCGCGAGATCATCGCGCTCGATCGAGAATACGGTGAACAAGATCAAGCTCAGCCCCATCTGCCCGAGGTAGCTCATCGCGCGGACGCGCCGAGGAAGAGGCGGCGAGGTGGATGGAGGCGTCTCGCTCGCCGAGCGCGCGACCGAGGTGGCTACGCGAGGGTGCGTGGAGGAACTCGTCGCCGCACGCTGAGCACCGAAGCTCTTCCTTCGACCCGTCAGACGATCTCCTTGCCGAAGGGCCATAACGCCAGGATGGCCAGCTTCACGTGGGCCACGGCGAAGGGGATGCCGATGATGGTCACCGCGCACAAGAGCGCTGCGCCGAGGTGCGTGACTGCGATCCCCCACCCGAACAAGAACAGCCATGACAAGTTGAAGCACGCGCCCAGGCAGCCCGAGCCGAGGCTGTTCTGGCGGTCCACGACGCGACGATTGAAGGGCAGCAGCGCGTAGAGCCCCACACGCCAGATCGCCACCGCGAAGGGCAAGCCCACGATGGTGAGCGCCAGGACGGCCCCTGCGATCAGGTAGCCGAGGGAGAGCACGAGCCCGCCCCCCAGCATGACCCAGAGCACGTTGCCCAGGGTTCCCATCGCCGTGCGCTCTGTCGGTCGCGCGTCGCTCATGGGCTCATCCTGTCCGAACCTTCATGCGCGGACGAGCACCATCGCGCGGGACAGGCTCAGGAGGCCGAGCGCAACCAGAACGAACGGCAGCGCCAGGCGGCCCCAACGTCGGATGCGGCGTCCCAGGAGCTCGTTGTGGACGAGGTGGTAGCCGATGGCGCACCAGACCCCGGTCATCACCACGAACACGGCTGCGTAGAGCGGCACGAGCTTCGGGGCGCTCGAGAACAGCGGGATGTAGACGCCCAGGTTGTCCCCGCCATTCGCCACGGTGACACCGGCGACCGCGAGCACCTTGGAGCTGTGCATGCCGGCGCCTGGCTCAACCTCCGGGGCGTCGCCTTCTTCTTCGCCCTGACGCAGAGCCCACAGACCGCGAAGACCGAGCCCAAGCGGCACGACCCCGAGCAGCCCGATCCAGCCCTCGGGCACGACGAACGCGAAGAGTGCGCACGCGGCGCTGGCCGCAACGAGAACCGCGATGCCGAGGAGCTGGCCAGCGACGACGTGACGTGGCTTGAAGCTCGGGTCCGAGAAGAAGGCCGACAGCAACAAGAGGTCGTCGACGTTCGTGGAGGCGAAGACGACGATGCCGACGGGCAGGGCCGAGAACACCTCACCCATGCAGGCTGCCGACCCGCTGCATGCGCCGCATCAATCGACCGGCAGAATCCGCACCAGGTGCGTGATGCCGTCGGCCTCGTTGCGGTCGTGATCGGCGACGAACAAGCGCTTGTTCTTGCCGTCGTAGGCGACGCCCCGAACGTCCTGGAAGCCGTCCGAGAGTTCCTTGACCTCGCCGCTCCCCAGGACCTGCCGCACGCTGCCGGCCTTGCCTCCGGTGAAGAACGAGCCCTCCGGCCCCGCGCACAGAAGATCTGGCTCGGGCACCTTGGCGACAACAACTGGCTTGTCTGGAGAAGCGATGGGCACGCGCAGGATCGTGCCCGCAACCTGATCGCTGACGACGAGCTCGCCACCGAGCGCGAGCACCCCGACGGGCTTCTTCAGGCCGCCGACGACCTCGGCCTCGGTCCCGGCCAGATCGATCCGCGCGATGCCTCCGCTCTTCACGCCGTCCTTCGAGAAGAAGAACGCTTCGTACAGCGTCCCGTCGCTCGTGGCCGCGAGACCGATGCGACGGCGGAGAGGATCGAGGTTCGGCACCGTGCCGCTCGTGCCGTCGGGGTTCGCGTAGACAACGTCTCCCGCCTTGCCGTGGCCGAAGCGCGTCACCACGAGCTTGCCATCCGGGAGCTTCACCACCTGGCCGAGGCCCCCGCCCTCGGGCGGCGCCGGGGGCAACTCCGCGACGGTCGAGAACCCAGCCGCGTCGGTCCACTTCAAGATGCGGTTGTTCTTCGCGTCAGCGATGTAGAGGGTCGCTGCGGTCTCATCCCACCAGAGGCCGTTCGGGTCCGCCGTCGACCGGGATGCTGGTAGGCCCACAACGAACTCCAGTGTCCCCCTGCGAGGCGACGCCTGGATCAACCGTGGCGATGGCGGTCTGAGTACCGCCGCACGCCATGAACGAGAGGGTGCCGCAGAGGGAGAGTGCGAGACGAACTGCGACGCGCAGCATGCGCGGAGCATAGGCGAGGCCGTGGAACCGGCCCACGTTGTTCTGCCGATCGCGGGAGGAGTTCGATGTCGATCAGCTCGGCGAGCAAGTAGTCGTTGTAGTTGCCGACGTCGTTCTAGATGAACTCGCCGATCACGGCCGCTGTTTGCCCGTCTTCACCGAAAGGTGCCGGCGGCGACTCACGCGCTGAACATCGAGATCATGGTGAAGCGCATGAACAAGACCTCCGAGCTGCGGAGATGTACTCCCGGCGGTGGCCCCTGGGGGTGTGTCTGCGGGTGCTTGCGCAGCGTCAGGGAGGGGGTGGTGACGATCTTTTTTGCAGTTGGGACTCGGTGTTGAGTACCTATATCTGATCGGACCGATTCTAGCTAAATCCATGATCGGACATATGTTTTATCTACTCAACACAGACTCCTAACCACAAAAGTTGAGCGTGCATCCCCGGCCTCTCCGACTCAGCCGATCACGACCCTGAGGACTGGGGCCGGCTCTCCTCCCTGGACCTCCAGGCATGGGTTGAAGCGGTTGTAGTTCAAGGACCAGATGTTGTTCCTGGCAGCCGTTGAACTTCAACGAGGCCGTCGTGAACGACGACCGTCTCCAGCCCACCCGGCGCTGCAAGCGTCGCTGGTTCAAAGCTCAGCGAGAACATCGACACCAAGAACAACGACAAGTCCCGTTTCAACCGGGAGGCTGGCGGTTGAACTTTCACGCGAAGAAGAACATCGGGTTCGAGTCGGACATGTAGTCGTTGAACTTGAACAACAACGTGACCGAGGGCAGAGCGACGCCAGCGGCCTTGTTCAACTGCACCGAGTAGAACGTGGACGAGACGAAGAAGCCGAGCCGTACTTCTCAGCGAGCGACATCGAGTGACCCGGAGGCGCAAAGGCTCTCGTCCTTCGCGAAGTTCAGCGCCCTTGTTCGTCAGGGCGGCGGCGACGAGTGCTGGTACTGGCTCGGCGCGGTGAACAACCGCGGGTACGGCGTCTTCCGCGTCGGCCGCCGCGTCGTTATGGCCCACCGCCACATGTTCGAGTTGGAGCACGGACGTCCTCCGTCTGGGATGGTCCTGCACACCTGCGGCAAGAAGACGTGCGTCAACCCCAGCCACCTCTACGAGGGCTCGAAGCCCAACCCGTTCAACGCGGACGCGGTGCTGCTCGAGGAGATCGAGCGCAAGGCGCTTCCCGCGGCTTCTTCATCGCGAGGGCGGCCGGGGATCAACAACCCGCGCGCTCGGCTCACCGAGCAGCAGGTGAAGGAGATCTGCGCCCTGCTCGATCAAGGCGTGTCTCCGCGGATCATCGGGTTCAGCTTCGGCGTCGATGCGAAGTCGATCCGCAACATCGACGAGGGCAAGACGTGGAGTCACGTCCCCGAGGTGGCTCGTCGGGCCGAGGCACCGAAGAAGAGACGGCGCGGAGGATGGCGTCGTCGAGGGTGATGAGCTTCGTCGAGCATGTTGCAGCATGTGAGTCGAGATCATCACCGTTCACTCGCCAGTCACGGCGTGTCCGACCTCCCTTTCCGGGACTTCATCTCGCACACGAGACCGGTCGCGCTGCCACCACCTGCTCACTTGGCGGCAGGTGCCGGGGTCGCTGGCTGTGGAGTCGGCGCGCCGCGCGGACGGATTACCTTGATGACCCTGGCAGGATCGCCGGCATGCCCTGTGATATTCTACCCGGAGGCCTGGAGCGCCCGCGTGATTCAGTCGTATGAGCGACAAAGACGACGAAGAGCCTTTGAACCCACAGGGGACCGGCAACGCCGGAGGGAACGTGATCCCCATAGCGGGCAAGTATCCTCGCGTCGCCGCGAAGCGCGGGGGGACGAAGCTCGCGAGCGTGGCGAAAATGTCCCTGGAGACCGAGGAGGGCGACGAGACGAAGTCGAACCATAGCCTCCTCGACAAGCTCAACGCCTGGGATCTCGACGCGCATATAGCGGACATCAGTGTCAGGATCGAGGAGGGGCGCGACGACCTCCGACCCCTCCTGGAGGATGCTCGCGACTGGCGCGCGGTCCGGAGCCACCTACGAGGCGATCGGGAGGCTGCCCTTGCCGAGTGGGCCGAGCTGATCGAGCAGGGCTCCTGCAAGGCCCTCATGACACGGGCACAGTACCGCGCAGACGACGGTGACCTCGCCGGTGCCCACGCAGACTACAACAGCGCGGCCGAACGCGCGCCGAAGGACGGATCTATCTACCTGAAGCGAGGCACGTTCGCCTACTTCAAGCTCAATGATAACGAACGTGCGCTCGCCGATCTGGAGCGCGCTGCCCAGCTCCTACCAAAGGACGCGGAGCCTTACCAAACGATGGCATTCGTCCTCGGGTCCCTTGGCGATGAGGATGGATCCATCCGAGCCCTCGGGCGCGCCATCCATCGCGATCCGTGGCGCGCCGACCTATTCTACGAGCGCGGGCGCCGCTGGTGGTCAAAGGGCTCAATCGCGGAAGCGCTCGCGGATCTCGACAGAAGCATCCAGCTCGGCGTTACCAATGCTTCGGCCTTCCAACTCCGTGCATTCTGCCACGAGAAGCGCGGAGACCTCCCCGGAGCGATCGCCGACTTCACGCGCGCGATCGCGTTGAATCCAAGCGAGACGGCGTTCTTCATGGGCCGGGGCAATGCGCATCTTGCGATGGGAGCGTACGCAGAGGCAATCCACGATTTCCGCCAACGACTCGAGCTCTACGGGTGGAGAGATGATAGGGCGTTGCGCAGCCTGGGCGCCGCGCACCTCGCGCTCGGCGACGAGGAGCGCGCCGCCGCCTATTATCGCCAGGCGTTTTACCATGATCCGAAGCTGCTCGAGGACCTGCGCCTCCAGATTCGGATAAACGAAACGCTCGACAAGCCTGAAGCGCTGCGCGCCGATCTCGACGTTCTCTTCTTGGTCGAGCCGGACGGCTGGCTACGAATCGAAAGCGCGCACCTCTGGGCCCGGTTGGGCGACCTCGAGAAGGCAATAGCTGACCTCGACCGTGCGGTCGAGGAGAGCCCGCAGTGGGATGAGGCATTGTTCGAGCGAGGGCGAATGCACGCGAGAGCCGGCCGCTTCGATCGCGCCTTAGTGGATGTATCGAGAGCTATCGAGCTCGCGCCCCACCAGGCGAAGCACCCTGCTTGGCGCGCCCTATACAGGGCCCACCTTGAGGGAGACACTCCTCTGGCAAGGGCCGATCTTCAACGCGCTGTCGAGCTCGCGCACTACGACGACGAGATCCGATCCTGCAGCGTAATGTACTTCTCCCTCGTCGCGAAGCCCGAAGAGGCGATAGCCGATTACGATATACTGATCCTTCTCTCGCCATTGGACGCCAGGTACTACAAAGAGCGCGGCATGGTGCGGGAGGCGATCGGCGACGTTGAGGGTGCCCTAGCCGATTACACCCGCGCGGCGGAGCTACTGACTGCGGAAGAAGACGACGGGCGGAAAATAAGGCGAGGGACCTGGTCCAAACCGTTTGCTCCCTGGTGAAGCTAGCCGCGCATGCTCGACGTGGCGCCCTGATAGGAGGTGCGTGGCTAAAAAGAGGGCGATGCCGCCCCCACCAACCACTGCGTGGTTGGATTGCTTTAGACAGCTGCCGCGTCTTCGTCCTCCGGCTTGTCCTCATCGGCGTGATTAGCGTGCACAGGCTCATGCCGCCGCTCCTCGATGGAGAGCTCGAGCTCGAGGTGATGCTTGATCAGGTTCGCCGTCAGGATCACGCTCGCCGCGTTCTTCAAGACCCTGCCGTTCACCACGGCGCGCCCCTCCCATCGCGGGTTGTTCCGCGACCAGTCGATCCTGCCGAGCCCCGTCAGCACGCTCTTCCATTCCTCGCGCCGCTCCCGCAGCACGGCGTTGCCGACGCGGCCGAGCGCCTCGAGCACGACCGCGTGTGCATGGACGCACCGATCTCGCAGCGCAGACGCGCGGATCTTGCCGAGGCCGACCTCGTGCCAGTCCGGCATCACTCGCGTGGCCTCGGTCCAGAACTCGACAGCGATCTGCCTCGCGGTCTCGAAGCTTCCACTAAACCCCGCGAGCAGCGCCTTCGTCGCCGCATGGATGCTGGCCAGCGCGAAGAGCTTGTTCGAGCCTCCCGAGACCGAGGTCTTCTCCCCGTCGGTGAGCTGGTGGAAAAGGAAGACGTCGCGAACGACGGCGCGCGTGAGCTTCGCCAGCTCGTCGCGGTGGTCGTACAGCAGGCCCAGGGAGTTGTTCGGCCGCACCGCAAAGCGGTTCAAGTCTGCGAACCGCTGCTGCGCCTTCTCGAGCCCCGCGTCGACGAACAACGTCACGCAGAGGCTCTCGTCCCCGAGCGAGCCCCGCCGCTTCCGCACGTACTCCTGCGACAGCGCCATCGCGACGGCCGCCCGCCGATGCTGCCCGTCGAGGACCGCGATCGTCATGTCCCGCGGGATGTAGAGCGTGCCCATGTGGCTATTCTCGTGCGCCGGCTCGAAGCGGGGCAGGCCGTCGATCGCACCGACGAGGGCCGGCAACGTGTAGTTCGTCGGGTTGTTCGTGATGTAGTCCGCGATCTTCGGGACACGGACCTTGCTCAGCACCCGCTGCGCCCGGAGCTCCGGCGGCAGCTTGCCATCCACGGGGGCAAAGAGCTTCGCCACGTCCCGGAGGTGCACCATGACCGAGTAGTACTCACCGCCGGCCTGGACACCCCGGATCGCCGGAAGGGCCCACTCGGACGCGTTGTTCTTCGCCTCGGTCTCGTGGTTCCTCTCCTTCGTCGGACCGGTCTGGGTGCCGCTCTTCTTCTGGTCGAGTTTCTTCTTCGTCATTGATTACTCCACTGACAGGAACTCGATTTCACAACTGGCGTATTCGCCTTCATCCACGCGACCCGCGCGCCACATCCACGAGTCCTCCGCAGTGGTTCTTCCGGCCGAGGAAGGTTGTGCCAATGCGCCCCGTGTACGAGCGCGTCGGCATAAACCTTTCCGGCGAGAATCACGAGCTGTGGGGGCGGATTGAACGCCGGCAAAAGCTCGCCGATCGTTCGCGCTCCCCAGTCCTCCCGATCGTTCTTCCGGAACTTGCGGAGGCTCCGGTCATACGGGTGCAGCACGGTCTTCGGTGCGACCGCGCCGTAGAAGGCGGAGACGATGACAACGACGTCGCACGTCTTCTCGGCGTACTGATAAGCCGCACGAAACAGCGGCGAGATGTAGAAGTCCTTGGCCGGAGCCGGCTTCTTGCTCTTCAGAGCCGAACAGCCCACGAGAGCGACCCGCTTGGCCCCCGGCTGCTTCACCGTGAACATGAACCCTCCGAGAGGGCTGTGCGCACGTCAGAAGTCCTGCGAGTTGCCTCGGCGACTCTGACGGCGCGCTGATCTCTACTTCTTCTTGCCCGCGTGATGACGCACAGGCGTCCGCACAGGCCCCTCAACTACTCCGCGGCCGACCGCTGCGCGAGGGAGTGCTCGACCGCGTTCCGGATCGCCGCGCCCAGCGGCCCCTTGATCGCCTCGCGCGCCTTCTCCCGGCCCTGACCGAGTGTCTCCCCCCGGAAAGACAAGTACGCGCCGGTCTTCTCGACGATGCCGTGGGCGACGGCGAAGTCGAGCAGGTCCCCGGCTGCGTCGATCCCCGTTCCCCAGCGGATGTCGAACTCCGCCTCTCGGAAGGGCGGCGCGCACTTGTTCTTCACCACCTTCACGCGGGTCTTCGAGCCCAGCACCTCCTCGCCGACCTTGAGCGCCCCGATGCGTCGGACATCGAGCCGCACGCTCGCGTAGAACTTGAGCGCATTGCCGCCCGTGGTCGTCTCGGGACTGCCAAAGACGACCCCGATTTTGTGCCGGAGCTGATTGATGAAGATGAGCAGCGTCTCGGTCCGGTACGCGATGGCAGTGAGCTTGCGCAGGGCCTGGCTCATGAGCCGCGCCTGGAGGCCCATGTGCGCGTCGCCCATGTCGCCCTCGATCTCGGCCTTCGGCGTCAAAGCCGCGACGGAGTCGATCACGATGATGTCGACCGCGCCGGAACGCGTGAGCGTCTCGACGATCTCGAGGGCCTGCTCGCCGTTGTCCGGCTGCGAGACGAGCAAGCGGTTGACGTCGACGCCGATATTGCGCGCATAGTTCGGATCGAACGCATGCTCGGCGTCGATGAACGCCGCGATGCCCTTCGCCTTCTGCGCCTCGTAGAGCGCGTGCAGGGTGAGCGTGGTCTTGCCCGAGGACTCGGGCCCGTAGATCTCCACGATTCTGCCGCGGGGATATCCCCCGATCCCGAGCGCGGCATCGAGCGCGAGCGAGCCCGTGGGCAAGACGCGTACACCGCGCTCCGGATTGTCGTCCCCGAGGCTCATGATGGCCCCCTTGCCGTACTGTTTCTCGATGGCCTGCAGGGCGCCCCGCAGGGCGCCGTTGTTCTGCTGCATGGTCGTTGGTCCACAAAAGAAGAGCGCACCCTCCCCGAGAGGGTGCGCGTATCGAAGCTCCCAGGAGCCGGCATTCGCGGCACATCTGGGCTCGGGTGCTTATTCGCGCGATGCCCGGAGGCAGCGCCGTGGTTGTTATTCCTGCTTTTGCTCGCGGCTCGCATGCGCGGTCAGCCGCTCGAGGAGCGCGAGTGCCTCGAGAATGCGATGATCGCGACGGAGATCGTCCAGGAGGTCGTTCAAGAGGTCGAGAAGCTCGGGAGCCGCCGCGATTAGCTCCGCAGCCCCCTCGACGGCCTCCGCAACGAAGAGCTTGTTCTGGTCGAGGATGACCTGCCTGTCGGCGCAGCGGTAGGCGACGTGCCAGCGGACCTGCGGGGGCTCCGTGGGCCTTACGTCGTTCTGCTCGCTGGTGGGCGGCGCCAGCGTATCGGCCTCGCCCGTGTCGCCTGGACGCACCGTCTTCTTCTTGAGCTCCTCGGCGTATCGGCGGAGGGGACACGACTCGGTGCAAGGCGTGTTCGGCGGGGCATTACAACCCGGGCACGACTGGTCCGGCCACGCTCCGGTCTCAATGGCCACGAGCCGGTTCTGCCGCGCGCTGCCCTTGACGTACATGTCCGGGCGGCAGCCAGGGCATTGGCAGGTCCCAGGCTCGTGCGCGGGACCGGGGGTGCTCTGCACGAGACCGCACCTCACCAGGCGCGCCCGCGCTTCGCTTCTCGTGAGGTCCAGATCTTCCGCAACCCAGAAAACCAGCGTGTCCTCGTCCCAGGTCGGGTCGAAGAAGATGGGCGCGTCGTCGATAAGAACATCGCGGCGCTCCTGCTCATCGCCCAAAGTCACGCAAATGGTGGAGGCCAGGTAGACCTCCCGCGTGTCCTCGTGCTCGATGAGGCGGTGCCCAAGCTCGACGCCTGGCAGACGGCCCAGGAGCTTGATGCCGTACTTCCCCACGGCGTCGGTCTCGAACTCTGCAATGAAGCGCTCGCCGCTGGTGGGTTTCTCCCGGCCGCACAGGACGCAGTTGCCGTGCGCATCCGTGATAGCGAGATGTCGTCCGTCCCGCAGGCACTCGACGATGGGCATCATGTGACGAGCGGGGCGGCGTTGAGGGCCTCGGCGATGTGGCGAGCCCGGACCACATCGCTGCCGTCGAGGTCCGCGATCGTGCGGGAGACGCGCAGCACCTTCGCGTGGAGCTCGGCCGAGAGCCCGAGCCGTTCCACGGCCTGCCCCATCATGCGCTGCCCCTTGTCGTCCGGCTTCGCGACGCGATCGAGGTCCGCGAGGCTGAGCCGGCCGTTCGCCGGCTCGGTGACCACGAGCTTCTCGAAGCGGTTCTTCTGCACCTCCCTCGCCTTGATGACGCGGGCGCGCATGTCCGCGGAGCACTCGCTGCGGCTGCCCTTTAGCTCGTCCCCGGACAGGATTGCCTTCATGTCCATGCGGTCGAACACGGCACCGCGCAGCCGCTCATGGTACGCCCGAATGCGCTCCGGCGGGCACTTGCACGTCCTGCCCTTCGCGCCGTGGAAGCCGCACGGGCACGGAAGAACCGACGCGACGGTGAGCGGTCGGGCCGGGAAGACCACGCGGGTCTGGCGCTGGCAGACGACCGCTTGCCCGTTCTTGAGCACGCCATCGAGCACCGCGAGCGTCCGCTTCTTGAACTCCAGCAGCTCGTCCAAGAACAAGACGCCGAGGTGCGCGAGCGACACCTGCCCAGGCCGTATCGGCAGGCCGCCGCCGACGAGGCCCACCTCGCTCACCGTGTAATGCGGCGCCTGCAAGGGCCTCTGCGTGAGGAGCCCCTGGGAGGTGTGGAGCAGGCCCGCCACCGAATGAATCGACGTCACCTCGAGCGCCTCCTCGCGGGTGAGCGGGGGCATCACCGTGGGCAGACGCCAGCAGAGCACCGTCCTCCCTGACCCAGGCGAGCCGATGAAGAGCAGCGGATGGAGGCCGGCGGCCGAGATCTCCAGGGCACGACGGCCGGACACGAGCCCTTGGAGATCTGCGAGATCGACTTCCGCGAGCGGAGGCGCCTTCAAGAAGTCACGCGCGAACTGGAGCTGCCCCGCGCCCCGCAGCGAGTCGACCACGTCCTGCAGGTGCGCCGCAACCTGCACCTCCATGTGCTGCACGCTCGCCGCCTCGGGGCCATTGGACCAGGGCACGATGGCGCGCGACATGTCTTTCACGCCCAGCAACGCGGGCAGCGCACCCCGGACCGGGCGTACGGCGCCGGTCTGCGCGAGCTCGCCGATGATGACCATGCGCGGGAGCGGCTTCTGCTCGAGGGCCATGAGCAGCGCCGTCGCCACGGCGAGGTCGAGCATTCCGTCGTTGCGCGTGTCGACCGGCGAGAACTCGACCTTGACCTTGTAGCCGTCGAGCCACTTGCCAAGCCTCGCAAGCGCGGACAGCACGCGGACCTTGGTATCGCGGACGCTGGCCTCCGCGAGGCCGATCAGCTCGACGGTGCTCGATCCTGCCTCGATCGTGACCACAATGCTGACCAGCGTGGCGACGAGACCCGTGAGCGCGATGGACAAAACCTCGCTGCGGAGAGGTTTCTCCGGCAGGGGATTGGTCCCCATAGTTGTCTCCTTTTTGGGTGATTGAAGCGGAAGGAAGAGGGCCCGGAGGCGTGATGCCCCCGGGCCCAGTCCGATCAGAAGACGCCCGACTCCGGCCCCGTCCCCGGGCTCACCGGCTCGGCGCCCTCGGGCGGCTCCTGCCCGCCGAGCTTGCCCCTCTCGATGGCGCTCCGCAGTGCGACGGCCACGTTCGGCATGATGAGCTCGACCTCCTCGGCGAAGAACTCCGCCTCGGCACGCGTCAGGCGCACGCCCCGCCACTCCTTCCGCCCGCGCCGTTTGTCGGCGGGCAACTCGTCCTCGTGAATGTAGACGTGCCCGTCGCTGGCGAGCGCGAACGAGGCCATGCACTCCTCCACGCGGTCCTGCTCTTCGTTCTCCGCGTTTTTCGTGGGCGACTGCTTGGACGACATGTGTCTCCCTGAAAAAGCGAATGCGGCGCACGGAAGAACCGCACGCCGCATTCCTGTTCTTGGTTTGTCGCTCAATCCTCTTCGGGCAAGAGGATCGTGATGACCGCCTCGCCGTCGTCGCCGGGCCCGATGATGGCCTTCAGCTCGACGAGGGACGGTTCGATCGCGTCGGTGACGACATGCAACTCGTACCGGATTTCAGCTTCATCCGGCCGTTGCAGGGCGGCGCAGCGGAACATCCAGGTGGGTGGGCGCCCGGCGCCATACTCGACTCAACGCCGAGCTGGTTTCCGGGCGCCCCCCGCCGAACCCGGCGTGCACCTTTCGTTATGCACCGGGCTCTCCATAGATGGATCTGCGAAGCGTGGTGGTTTCTGCCATGCAAATCGAAAGCTTCCCGTCCGCACCGTGCTCAACCTGAATGGCGCCGTCGCACCGTCGCGCCATTCAATGGACGAGCCGCCGCGCCGCCGCACGGCATATCGATGCAGGAGAGCTCTCATCGCGGGACGGTCGTGCTTCTTCTGGATCCATCGGAAGATGGTCCACCACACGTACCGATCGACACCGTGGAAGACACGGTATGCATCGTTCGCGTGCCGATAGAAGTTCGCCCATCCTCGCAGCATGGGGTTTAGCAGGCGCAGACGTTCGTCAAGGCTCGATCCGATGGTGTTCCGCCGGAAGAGATCCTTGACGCGCTCGCGCAGCCTTCGCGTTCGACTCTTGGGAATGACGAGAGCGCAATGCGCTCGCCCGTGCCGTCGATATCGACGCACGCCCAGGCGGTGTCCCAGGAAGTCAAGGCTCTGCGTCACCGGAGTGACGAGCGTCTTTTCTTCCGAGAGCTCCAGCCCGAGGTTTTCCTTCAATAGCGCCGCGATGGCTTGCTTTTCGGCCAGCGCCGCCTCCCTGGCTCGGTCCGATTGATCCGGACCCGGAGGCACGCTGATGAGCACAATGAAGTCATCCGCATATCGAACAGGCACCGCGACGGTTTTGCCGCTTGACTTGTCCATGTCCCGCAGCTTTCTCGCGCGATTCAGGATCCTCGCCGGCTCGGTCAACAGCGTCGGCTTTCGACGTGGCCACGTGTGACGCGTGTACCGCTCGTCGAGCACGCTCAGCGCGATGTTCGCGAGCAACGGCGATAAGATCCCGCCTTGAGGAGTGCCGCCATCCGTTCGCAGGAATTGCTCCTGCGCCATGATGCCGGCATTCAGGAATGCGAGGACGAGCCGATTCACCTTCGCATCACCGACGCGAAGGCGCAATCGCTCCATCAGGCCATGATGACCGATGTTGTCAAAGCACCCCTTGATGTCGCCTTCAACGGCCCATTGATAAGGGAGCCGAGGCTTCCCCGTAGGATCCTCCCTCTGCGGGCACATGAAGCTTGTGAGTTGCTCCAGCGCGCCGTGAACGGATCTCCCAGGGCGAAAGCCGTACGAGATCGGATAGAAATCCGCCTCGAAGATCGGCTCCATGATGTTCTTCAATGCCGCCTGCACCACCCTATCTTTCACGGTCGGGATTCCCAGGGGGCGAAATTTCCCCGGATGACCAGGCTTCGGGATGAGCACTCGCCGCACCGGATTCGGCCGGTATGCGCCAGACCGAAGATCCGCACGCAACGTAGCGACGAATGACTCGATACCCTCCGCGAGGATGTCCCGAACCGTGATACCGTCTACGCCGCTCGTGCGCCTTCCGCGATTGCGGGCGACACGACAGAGCGCGATCCGCAGGTTTTGGGGATCGGTGACGAAGCCCCAGAGCTTGCGAAAGACGTAGTCCGGTTGATCCATGCTTCGCCGGTACAACTGCTTCTGCACGTTCAAGAGCCAGTCTCGATCGGACTGAGGCGCCACATACATGGCTTTCTCCCGCGGCTTCGTAGTCGCACCCATCTACTGTCTCCCTTCGCCATGTGCGCGGCTTTCCCGCGCTCGGACTACTACGGAGACTCCGCCCCTCGTCCGAGACATCGCTGGACTTGGCAGCTTGCCGGGTTTCGCGTCCCGGCGCTCGGATCGAGGTTCCCGTGTTGAAGATGGTGACCCTTGGTGCTTTAGGTGGCCGACTTTGCCCCTGGCAGCGCAGACCATGTCCTCCTTCGGGACTGAGGAATGGCGTACCCTTTGAGGGTATACCCAGTCGCTATCCTTGAGGCGACCAGGCTCGGGCTGCAATCCCGTCGATGACGGGTGCTGGGTTCTTGCAGGGGGTTCAAGCATCGACTTCATCATTGAGACGTCCTGTCTCAGATTCACCATGGCACCTGTGGTAGACCACCGACGCCACCTTGCGGTGTCGGCGTGGCCATTTCAGACCGCTCGGCTATTGCAGGTTGCCGCTCCAATCTGCGGACAACGTTCGCGGTCCCCTTCCGCATCCGGCCCGACCCAGACGGGGATGACGTTACGTTACTATCAGGTCATCGGTCTCCATCTCCCTTTTCACGGCGCACGAGGATGTCCCACGTCCTACCCGTCGTGTCGTTCCCCGCCTTCTCCGCGGCCGGGGACAGCTCGACGTACTTCTCCCAGACGGAGCGCGTCAGCGCCACCGGCGCCTTGATTCCGGCCTGCTTCGCGAGCTGGGTGACGTCGACGAGCGTGCCGTCTTCGAGCGCCTGCGCGCGGCTGTATGCCGCGATCAGGACAAACTTTCCACCGACATCATCATCTTCGTCGCTCACGTTGCCCCCGCGAGCAACGTGATGCTCGAGCCCTCGGTCATCGCCTTGTCGTTGAGCTCGGTGTACTGCGCGGCCTTCTTCCGAAGCGGCGAGTCCTCCGCGATGGAGCACTCGATCGCCACCGTCCAGAGCCGCGCGCCGATGCTCGACGCCGCGTCGACCGACTTCTTCTGCTCGTCCTCGTTGCGGTCGATGCCGTCCGTGACGAGGACGATGTCGGCGCCGCGCTGGCCCCTCTGCGCGAGCGCCTTCACCTGGTCGACAGCCACACCGAGCGCCAGACCGATGGCCGTGCCGCCGCTGAGGAAGTGCAAGAGCATCTTCACCACCCCGGCTGCGTCGTTCGGTTTCACGATCTGGACCACGGTCGAGGTCGCGTAATGCACCACGGCCACGGGCCGCTTCTCCTCCGAGGCGACACGGGCGAGCGCCACCGCAGCGGCCTTCGCCCACTCGTTCCGGATCCCGTGCATGCTGCCCGATTCATCGAGCGCGAGCACGAGCGGGCCCTTCGACTTCTTCGTCGTCCCGCGCACGGCATACTGCGCCGCACGACGAGACGCGATTCGCTCGAGGGCCACGATCTCGAGCTGGGAATCGGTCAGGAGCACCGTCTCCGCCGGCAGAAGCCGGGCGACGTCATTGCCCTGCTCGACCGAATACACCTCGCCCGAAACCCCGTGGACCTTCGTCGCATGTGCGCCACGCAGCGAGGCGAACATGCGACCGGCCAGCCGAGCAATACGCTCGACCCGATCCATGTCCCCCTGCGCGGTCTCGACCTCCCGCACATGCGCCCAAGCCGCGGCGAGGTCCCATCCGAAGCCATCGGAGACGTGCCTGGCCTGCTTCGCCTTCTTGTCGAACGCCGCCCATTGCTCCCGCGCGGCGCTGCGCATCTCGAAGGCCGAGGCCCCCTCCGGGACGTCTTTCCCCGCCTTCCAGAGGAGATCGAACGCGTAGGCCGCGCCGACCTCGTCGAGCGCGAGGAAGGCCATGTGCTCGGGCGGCACCGTGTCGCGCACCGCCTCCGCGAAGGTCTTTGCAGGGGGATCCCTGCCCAGACCCACGATCGCATTCCAGAGGTCGCCGGCCTTCTCCGCGTCCTCGCGCGAAGCCTCTTTCAAGGTGAGATGCCGGCGCCTCGCTTGCAGGAATGAGCCCATGGCCTACGAGAGCTGGTAGCGCTTCGAGAGGTCGCCCGTGAGCGCGTCGTGGGCCTTCTTCAGCTCGTCGAGCTTGGGTTGGATGCGGGCGTGGGCGCGGCGCGACACGCCGTTCTTCAGCATGTCCTGCACGCGCTTGCCCGCCTCCGTGACCTTGTCGGCGAGCTGCGGGAGCGCCGCCTGATAGGCCGCCGTGTCGGTCGGCCGATTAGTGTACGCCTTGAGGGCCTCGTCGACGACATCGATGGCCTGCGCGACGACGGAGCGGTCCACCGTCTGCAACACGGCGACGACCCGGGCACGGTCCTCGGGCTTGTTCCAGAGCCCGTACTTGAGGACCGCGAGGTGATCGAGCTCGACAGCCTGCGCGTCGTCGAGCCACGCCGCCGCCTTGAGTACGCGCGTGAGCGCAATCCAGCGCCGATCCGAGAGGACCAGGCCATCCGCCTTGAGGGCCGTGCGGAGCCGCAGCATCTCCTCGACGACGCGCTGGGGCAGCTCGACCCGCTGCACCTCCTTCGCCGCCGCCTCCCACTCGGCGAGGCCGATCTGCGCGGCGGGCTTGTACTCCGGCGGCGTGGCGACGAGGTTCATCCAGGTTGCGTCCGCCTGGACGTATTCGACCACATCACGCAGGAGGAAGCGGTCGTAGATCGCCGCGAGGATCTCCTCCTCGGGCAACTCGTTCGACGCGCCCACGAGCAGCCGCAGGGGGATCGGCTGCCCCTTGTAGAGCCGCTCGTTCATCGCGCTCAGGAACGCATTGAGCACGCTGTCCGAGCCCTTGAAGACCTCGTCGAGGAAGGCACACTCGACGGCAGCGAGGCGGCCATCCAGGTTCCTCTCCCACAGGTCGTTCTTCAGCGCCGAGAGCTTCACCGGGCCGAAGTACTCGTCCTCGGTGCCGAACTTGGTGACGAGGGTCTGGAACTTCCGCGCGTCGGGGAACGACGCCAGGAAGCCGAAGAAGAGCGCGCTCTTCGCCGTACCGGGAGGCCCGACGAGCAGGGCGTGGCTCTGTGAGAGCGCGGCGAGGATGATGCACTCGATCGCATCCTCGCGCTCGCGGAAGGCCGCGTTGAGGCCGTCGCGCACGGCACGGAACCGGGCGCGGACGGAGCCGATATCGATGGATCCGTTTTTCTTCATGCTGGTTATCCGAGATGAAAAGAAGCCGCCACGGCGCCCGCCTCGGCGTCACCCGAAGCGGGGCCGGTTTGTCGAAGAATCAGTCGGTGATGGGCACCGTGAACGAGGGCTCGCTGGACACGCCGCCACCGCCACCACCGCCCGCGAGCTGGCGCTGGAATCTGTCCTTGAGCTCCTTCACCTTCGCGGTGATCTTGTCGGAGACCCCCGCGAGCACGCCGCGGTAGAGCTCGGCCTTCGCGACGAGTTCGTTGCAGAACTGGACCCGTCGCGAGAGGGCGTCCTGCCGCATGCCGTCGGTCTTGGCCTTCTCGAGATCCGTGAGGAGCTCGGCAATGTCGGACTCGAGCGCGCTCTGCGCCGCGGACTTCGCGACGGCGAGGTTGTCCGGCGCGTCGTGCATGACGATGGTGATCGGCTCGACGCGCAGGTCCTCGAGCGCCGGCTTGAGCCGCTGCCACGTGCCGCAGGACGGCGGCGGAAGCAGGTAGAGGCCCCCACGGTTGCGGATGGGCACCCCGGAGAGCGCTTTCACAATGGCGACGAGGACATTCGAGATGTCCCGCGTCTCGCAGTGCGTGATGAGGTGGTTCGCGTGGGCGGCGATGTTCTCGGCATGCGCGAGAGCGGCCTCGAGTCCGGCGCCTCCCTCGGGCGGCAGGGAGACGATCCGATTACCACCGGAATCGACGCGGCACCGCGCGCCGCAGACGACGCTGTCGCCCTTCTCGCCGTCGTTCTTGTTCTGGAGGTACACCCCGAACGACGCGGGCGTGTCGACGTTCGGGCGGGAGAACGGCCGGACGAGGATGTTCGCCGGCCGCTTGACCTCGCCGGCAGCGCGGGAGAGCGCCGCGGCGGGGTCCATGTCCACGATGAGATGCTCGAATTTCTCGGGCTCGAGGAGCTTCCTAGCATCCTCGCGGGAGACATTGATGCGCTCCGTGTTCCATCCGACGATGTCGCCGATATGGCGACCTCCGGCGGCGGCGACACGGCGCTGGGACCGGGAAAGGGTCGAAGCAGCGCTGCTGGTCATGGGTTGTCCAGAGAGAGGACGCAATGCCTTGCAGCATGCCGTCCGAAGAGAAGGCACCGCAGACGGTGGTTCGTCACGGTGATCGTTGCCGCCAGGCGCTACGCGAAGAGCGTCATGTTCACGACTTCATCGCCCAGCGAGACCGGACGCCGCGGTGGCCGCTGCGCCCGGTGCACGCTCGGCCGCTGTACGGGCGGCGTGAGATACACGTGCAGCCCGAACCCGATGTCGCGCGCGGGCACGTGCTGCGAAAGGAAGTTCAGGCCGCCGCGTCCATTCTTCCAGCGGAAGTGAAGCCCCTCGGCATCCACCCAGGCGGCGAGGTCGTCATGCCGGGAAAGCGCCTCGCCCGCGCTCCACAGCGTATGGCGCAGCATGCGGACCTCGAACGCACGTCCGCCGTGGAACGCGATGAACTTGTGCCCCACATCCGCGAGAATGGCACTGAAAAGAATGCTCGGGTCGAGATGCGCCCGCCCCTCGTGCCATACAGCGGTGCGAGCGAGATGCTCGGCGGCGGAGCCGGCGATCCGGGCCGCCCGCTCCGCGCGCCTGGCTTCCTGCGCTTCTGCTCGCTGGTGAAGCAGGCCCTCGAGCTGCGGCCCCACTTCGCGGTCAGGCTTGCCGACGAGCTGCTCGAGAGCCTCGCGCTCGACCCCGAGGAGAACGGCCACGTGCTCGGACGTCTCCTCGAGGTATCGGCTGAGGCTCTTCGTATTTGGCTCCGCGATCCGAAGCGCGCACCGCAGCTCTTCGAGGCTGCTACGCCGCGGCATGGAGCGGCTCGTGCGGCTCCGGCAGCACGGGCTCGGGCCGGTCGAAATCCGGCGACGGCCCCGGCGCCTGGTCGGGGGCGCGCTTCGACTGCGTGGCGAGGCTCTTGAAGAGCTCCATGTCGGGCGTGTTGTTCTTCGCCGCCCGAGCGATCCGCCGGGCGACCGTGTACGGGTTCATGGAACGCGGCACGCGCAGCTCCGTGATGCCGAGCGAGAGGAACATGCGCCGCTCGGCGAGGGTGGAGTAGCGAAGCGTGCGGCCATTGACGCGCATGGGAATCTCCTTTCCGGAAACAGAAGGGCGCCCCGGAGCACGTCATTGCGTGCCAGCGGGACGCCCTGGGCGACGGACGATGAATGCTTTCAGCGATCCCACAACCTGCTGGGCCTCCAGGCCGGCGGCGGCTCCTCCTCGTCTTCGTCGAAGAGATGGCGCTGATGGGGAGGCGGGTACTGGTTGGGGTATTGGGGCGGACCGTATCGAGGCGCCGGCCGCGTCGGCGCATGCCGGATGGCCAGCATGGCCACGGGCCGGTTTCGCTCGACGAACACGACACCGGTGAACATGGCCCCGTCCTCGCTGACGAGCTCGACGCCCGGTGGCGGACGTGCCGCCTCCCGGAGCCATTCGAGCGTCTCATCGGCGACGGGTGCGATGTCCTTGAGGCGGCGCCGTAATTCGTCGAACAGCGCCTCGCCGAGGATGTCGGCTACGAGTTGGAGGGCCAGATGGCCTCGGTGACGACCGCCAGCACGACGCCGGCCACGAGGGCGGCGGCGCCTTTCTTCGCCGAATCGTTGGCCATGACGCGCTTGATGAACGAGGCGCCGGGGTTCTCGGGGTTCGACGGGGCGGCGTTGGGCGTGGTGGGCATGGTTTCTCCTGTATATCTTTCGGATTGGATGGGGACGAGGTGGCTCCTCAGCCCAGGCAGATGGTGATGATCTGCGCGGCCATCATGATGACCGCGGCTGCGATGCGGAGCGCCTTGCTGACCGCCTTGGGGTCGCGGAGGAAGCTTGCGAGACGAGACATCGTGGTGACCTCTTGGGTGGTGAGGGGTTCCCTCGTGGTTATTATCCCCGTGCTACTGCGATTATTGCGGAATGTAGCTGGTCCACTGGTTCGCGACGAACGAGCTGAATTGCCCGGATGCAACCACGATGACGTGGTCGACGAGCGGCATTCCGAGCAGGTCCGCGGATTCCTGCACGCGACGGGTGAGAGCGATGTCCTCGGACGAGGGGTCTGGATTCCCGCTCGGATGGTTGTGGACCAGAACGAACCCGGACGCGGCAAGCTCGAGGCCGGCGCGCAGGATGTCGGAGGGACGAACCGCGAGCGCGTGGAGGCCGCCTCGTGCGATGAGGCGAGCTCCGCGAAGGGCGCCCTGACCGCTGATCGCGAGGAGGTGCATCTCCTCGTGCACGAGGTGGCCAAGCCGCGGGTAGGCCCAAGCGACGACCTCCCGACAGGAGAGAATGCGGGGTGCGTCTGTGCCTTCGATGAGCCGGCGATGGCCGAGCTCGAAGGCGGCGGGGATGCGGGTGGCTTCGTCGGGGGTGAGGGCGAAGCGTTCGGTCAGCGCTTCGGGGGAGAGGCGGGCGAGAGCGGCGAGGTTGCCGAGGGATTCGAGGAGATGCCCTGCGACGCCGGGGCGTCCGAGCACGTGGTCGAGGAGGGTTTCGGTGGCCTGTTGTTTGATCTCGGTGACCGGGCTAGAAGGATTATCGGGGGGCGGATCTGCCACGAATGGTAGCTCCTTTGCGGTTTGTCGTGGCTCTTATCCCAGGAGCGTTCACCCATTTGCCAAAAGGTTACATTGTTCGGCTCGAAGCCGTTCAGATCGAGGCCGCGGAGGTCCGCTTCGACCTCGTCGACACGGACAACGACATTTCCTGATCCGGGTGGACGCGCCTGAATTCGAACCGTCTTTCCGCGTCCGCTGCTGAGCCACATATCGTGCGGCGACACGTGATCTGGGGCGTGCCGTTGTCGATGTACGAGGCGGTGCATCTGCGCTGGTACGAGCACGTCATCGACCCGACCGGGCGTGCTCGGGCGGCAGATGGTGGAGTACGAGATGCGGGCGGCATCAATCGCAGGGGGTGGGGCGTGCGTCCGTGCCGTCCTCACAACTCACGCACAGGCACCCGCCCGCGGATGGCGCACATGGCCTCGTAGCGCACTTCAACATCCGGATCATTCTGCATTTGCGCAAGCGCCGCCGCACACTGCTCCACAGCCCCCGCTTCGCTGCTCCCCTTTGCGATGAGGGCGAGGGCATGAACCAGCTCGCGGCGAAGTGGGGCAGAGGGGTGCGATAGGAGAGCGATGAGCGCGGGCAACGCTTCCGATGCCGCCGCCCCCATCCTGCGGAGGGCGATCACGGCTCCGGAGCGGATTTGGTGGTCATTCTCGCAGGAAGCGCCCCAAGCGTTCCTCCATGTCCCCCTGGCAGCATCCACGAGGTACGGAATCGCTGAGGGACCCATTCGCGCGAGTTCCTCCGTCGCAAGCGCGCGCTCCCCTGGCGAGCTCAGCCTGGCGATGATGGCGTCGATACCCGTGCGAGGGATGAGCGGCATGAGGTTACCTTATAGCACGAGTCAGTCGTGGTCCCCTCCCGACCCCGAAGTGCGCGGCCAGCCGCCCGCCGACGGACGAGGGTTTGACCTCCCCTGCGTGGTTTGCCATCATGCCAAGTTCCCGCAGGGCTGGCGGGTGCCGGAACTTGGAGCTTAGCGATGTACGATCACGTTCCCCGCCGCGTACGCTTCATCGACCTGTGTGACGCCCTCGCCGGGAAGCGGGCCATCGAGGAGCTCTTGCCGCCGGACGTGGTCGACAGCCTTGCGGGCGCCCCGAAGCCGCTCGTGCTCGCAGACTTCGCCGGACGCGACAGCGTGGCCGCGGCCATGGCTTGGCTGCGCGGGCACGAGGTCGCGACCTTGATCCCAGTCGCCGACGTCGTGCCGACGAGGTACGGCGACTGGAGCGTCTACGACGACAACTGGGTACGGATGCGCGACCACGTGGGTCGTGCGTTCCCCGGCGTGCGCGTGACGCCGTGGTTTTGCCTGGAGGACGTCGATTTCTGGCGAATGCTCAACGCGCGTTTCCTGAATGAGCTTTCCCGCACGTTCGGCTTCTTCACGCCCTGCCTTGGGTGCCACCTTCACTTCTATGCGATGCGCGCCGTCCTGGGGGAGGCGCTCGGCGCGAAGGTTCTCATCTCCGGCGAAAAGGAGCTGCACCACGGCGCGCGCCGCAAGGCCAACCAGACCGTAGAGGCGGTCGATGCTTACCTGCGGTTCTCGAAGGACCACGGGATCGATCACCAGTTTCCCATCCACCACGTGCGGACCGAGGCGGAGATGGCCGATCTGCTCGGCGATGATTGGAAAGAGGGAGATCGACAGCTCCGTTGCGTCATGAGCGGGAACGACGCCGGGACGGACGGGCGGCCGCTCTTCGAACCGGCGCAGATCAAGAGTTACATGGATCGATTCGCCTCCCCGCTCGCTGCTCGCATCGTCGAGCTCCGCAGGGCGGGCGTCGACGGCGCGCGGTTTTCCTCTGCCGTGGAGGCGTACGTGCGCGAGCTGCTGGGCGCGGGGGCCTCGTGACGGCCTACGTCGAGCTCGGGGCCGGGAGCGTGTCCGAGCGGGTTGGCGGGAAGGCAGCGGGGTTGTTCCGGCTGCGGAGCCTCGGCGTGGCCGTGCCCGATGGGTTCGTGGTTCTTGCGGGCGAGGAACCCTCCGAGGCGGAAATCGCCAACGCCTTACGTGCGCTCGTCGCGCGGTCCGGCTGCGTGACGGTCGCGGTCCGTTCGTCGGGGGCGCTCGAGGACGGCGGTGCTCGATCCCTCGCGGGACTCTTCGAATCCGAGCTTGACGTGGAAGCGACGGCCGCGCGCGTGCTCGAGGCCATCGCAAGGTGCCGAAGCTCGGGGCGGTCCACGCGCGCCGAGGCTGCGAAAGCCGCTGAACGACTCCCTGCCGTCATCGTTCAGCAAATGATTCACCCACAATGGTCCGGGCTGCTCTTCACGAAGGATCCGCGCGACGGTATCGGTGCAGCCGTGATCGAGCTCGTGCAGGGACACCTGCGCAACTTGGTCGACGGCGCTGCGCCGGAGCTGCGTGTTTCGCTCGATGAACAAGGGCGACGGGCCGTCGCGGCGCGCCTCGGCGTCGATGCGCTCGACGCCCTCGATAGGCTCGCGCGTTGTGCAGAGCAGGCCGTGGGAGGGCCCGCCGACGTCGAATGGGCGCTCGTGGACCACGACGTGATCGCGCTGCAAGCACGACCGATCACCGGCCTCCGTGGGACTCGCGGCGAGCCGGGGATCGAGCTCGTTCCCGTGGATCGAGCGCATGCGGCGCGCTTGCCGGAGGCTGTTCGGCGGCACGACAAGGTGACGCTCCGGCTCCTCGCAGAGGAGCTCGACATCCCGATCTCGCGAGGCTTCGTCGCGGTGTGCCAGAAGCCCGAGGCCCAGCATGTTGCGGCCGTAGCGGAGGCCTTGCGCTCGTGGGGAGAATTCATCGCGGTGCTGCTCGCCCCCTTTCGCTGGCAAGACAAGATCGTCCGGAAGTTTGGCGAGGGAAACGCTGCCGAGGCTTGCATTCGGGCATTGATCGACGAGCTTGCAGGGCACGACGCGTGGTTCGCGTTCCTGGTCAAGGAGCTGCAACCCACGGCGCGGACGGGTATCGCGGTCCGACGCGAAGAGGGCGACGTGGTCGTCGAGATCGTGCATGGCCACTTCATCAGCAAGGGCATCGCCGATGCGACGACCTACCGGATCGGCCCCGGCGGCGTCGTGCGATCCGTGCGTCTCGGAAAACAGGCGACGCAGGCGGTCGTCGAGCATGGAAACGTGCGGGAAGAACCCGTCGACGAACCTCCCGAGCTTTCCCCCGCCGAGAGGAAGCAGATCTTCGATATCGTCCAGCGGCTCGCGACGCATCATCCCAGGGCCGGGATCGAGTTCGGCTATACGCCTGCGGGCAAGTTTTTCCTCGTGGATCTCTATGAGGGCAACGCGGTTGCTCCCCGCTCCCCGCGCGACGACGTGATCTGCGAGGGGCGCGTCGTGGGCCGCGTGCAGTTCGTCGATCACGACCCACGCGCCGTGCGCGAGAGCATCGAGCGCCACATCCACAACACGCGCAGTTCCGCGAGCGGAGGCGCTGGCGAGCCGCTGATCCTCGTGGCGCGAAGGCCCTTCCACGTGCTCGACGAGATCGTCTACGCAGCGCCGCCCGGCACGCTCGGGATGGTCTTCGAGGAGGGCTCCTTGCTTTGCCACCTCGCCGTGGTGATGCGCGAGCACGGCGTGCCGGGGTTCATCCTGCCAAACGTGCGACAGGAAGTGTCCGACGGCGATCGCGTGGTCCTCGACGTCACCCCGGGACTCGCTCCGACGCTGCGCAAGCTTTAGCCCGGTCCGCGGCGTCGCAGCGGGACGAGCGCCTCGGCGGCGGGACGGATGGCGTCGTGTTTCCAGCCGTAAACCCCTCCCCGCTCGAGGAACCCCTCCACGTCCCAGCCCACCTGCCGCACGACCTCCCACACGCCCACGTCGAGCACCGACTCCGTGTAAACGTGCTCGCCCGTCTTGTTGCTGAACAGCCTGCCCAGCGCGTCCAGCATGAGATACGTGCCCGTGAGCGCGCGATTGTCCTCGGCCACGGGCCCGAGCCCTTCCGCGTCGAGCTCGCGATGCCGCGCGACGTAGGTGTCGAACTCCTCCCGCTTGATGAGCAGAGGCTCGACCTTGCCGTCGTTCTGGCCCTTCACCGGCAGCACCTGGAACACCTTCCAGCGCGCGGGGCGGAGCTCTCGGATGAGCGCGCGCATGTCATCGTGGACGTTCTGCCGGGTCACCACGGTGTTGATCTTCAGGCGGAGGTGCGGGTACTCGGAGAGCGTCTTCCAGCAGCGGATACAATGCCTCCAGAAGGCCGCATTTCCTCGGCCCATCTCGGCCATCAGCTCCGGCGTGCTCGCGTCGATGCTGAGCGAGACCCAGTCGAGCAGCGGCACGATCCGGTGCAGCAGCTGCTCCTTGGCGAGCCGCGTGCCGTTCGTCACGAGCATGGTTACGAGGCCGATGCTCTTCGCGTGCTCGATGAGCTCGTCGATGTGCGGGCAGAGCAGCGGCTCGCCGCCGACGAACGTGACCTTCTCCGTACCGGCCTCGCGAAACAGATCGAGGACGCGGATCGCTTCTTCCTTGCTGAGCGTCCGCGGAATGTCGCGGAACGTCGCGTAGCAGTAGGTGCACGCAAGATCGCAGTCGGGCCAGAGGTGCCACGAGACGTTCAAGGGCACGGGGAGCCCGCCGGGGCCTGCGTTCTTCCAGTTTTCTGCGCGCGTCATGACCGCCCCTCCAGTCGGGCGACGATCTGCTTGCGAAGCAGGATACCAGGCGAGGTTGCGACGGGGCCGTCGAAGTGAAGGCCCGCGCGACGGGAGACCCACGCGCGGCAGGTCGGATCGGGGACGAGCAGGAGCGAGACCGCGTCCTCCACGTCGACGAGGTTCAGCATGGCTCGCGAGCCGAGCTGCTCGACGTGGGGCAAGCAGTCGTCGACGTGATGCCGCGCGCCCGGGAACTCGAGCTGCGACAGGATGTAGGCGCCGTCCGCGTGATCGAAGTCCTTGCGCTCGAGCACGATGGCGGCGCGCAGGTCGAGCAGGATGGCGCGTCGTCGGGCGTCGAACTGGGCTGCGATGAACGCGTCGTCGAGCGGGAAGAGCGCCGCGAGAGTGCGGTACGCCGCGTGGTCGCGCTCGGTGGTGATCGTGCCGCGTAGCGCCTGGGTGTTGGACATGATCGCGGCCTGGAGGAGCTTCGCGGCGAGGGGCGACGGGGGGATGCCGAGCGCGTGGTGACGCTCGGCGATGAGGGTCGCGGCCGCGCCGACGGGCTCGATGCAGAGGGCGGCGTTCGGGAAGAGCTCGGCGGCGTGGTGGTGCAGGCGGTGGTCGATGACCTCGACGACGCGGAGAGCGTCGAGGGCTTCCGGCATGCCGCGGAGATCGCTGGCGTCGACGAGGATGAAGGCGCAGTCGTCTGGCGGCGGCGTGGGGTCGAGGCGGACGCCGAGGTGGTCCGCGACGAAGCGGGCTTCGGGGTCGGGAGAGCCGGCGATCCAGGGGCGCGCCGGGATCGACTGGGCGAGGAGGAGCTCGGCGTAGGTGATGGCGCAGGCGAGGCCGTCGAGGTCGGGGGTGGTGCGGGGGACGGTGAGGTGGAGGCGCATCGCTGACTCTGGTCTGCCCTTGTTGGAATAGCTCAGTCCAGGGTAGCCTGCGCGCGATGACGTCGTCTGCGATCGATCTGGATCGCCTGCTGAAGCTTCGTCTTGTCGTCGCCCGGTTCGGTGAGATGGACCTCGCCAAGTGGTGGAACACCAAGGGCCAGCTAGGACGGCTCGGTGCAGCCACGCTTCGACGAGGGTTTCCCCGCACCCACCGCTTCGCCCAGGCGCGCGCCGTCTTCGCGGTCGCTGCTCATCGCTGCGCCGAGGTGTTCGATCACCCGGGCTCCTTGACGCTTTGGCGGTTGCCCGAAGCGACCGAGGAGGAGTTCGAGGCGCGTTGGGAGCAGTGGCTCGACAACGCCACCGACTGGGCGCCGTTCTTCGCGAAGCTCGAGACGCTCCCGGGCTCCGATCTCGTGGCGACGCTTCGCGGCTCCGATCTCGTCACCGACAACGACGTCGCGGCCTACGGTAAGCTCCGACGCTCCGCGGAGGGCCGCGCGGTCCCGCTCCCCGGCGTCTACGCCGGCACCGAGCAGGACGTCGCGCTGCTCGCGTTGGGCTTCGCGCGAGGCGAGCCCGGCGCGCTCGCCGTGCCTTACGCCAAGCGGGCGGACGAATGACCTCGCCCACGCGCGCGAACGTTGCGTCGTCCTTCACCGTCGTGAAGGGCGCAATGATCGACGAGACTTACGCCGTCTTCGCCGCGTGGGATTTCGACCGTTCGAAGCGCGAGAACCTCGATCGTCTTCGCGACGAGAACTTCATCGGCGCGCGCAGCACCACGTGGCTCCGGGACGTCGCCAAGGTGCTGAATCGCCGCTTCGAGCCGGATGGTCGCGATCGTGCGCTAGTCCTCCTAGCCAAGAGCGGCTGCGATCTCGAAGCATGGAAGCCGCTCCTGCTCTGGCACATGACGCGCGACGAGTTCCTCGTTCGTGACTTCCTGCAGAACTGGCTGTTTCCTGCGTACGACGACGGCGCGTTCCGCGTTCGCCCCGAGGACCTCCACGCCTACCTTCAGGGCATTGGCAAGCGAGGCGGCAGGACCGAGCATGCATGGGCCGAGCAGACCATGAAGCGGGTCGCCGCGGGCTTGCTCAAGATCGCCGTGGATTTCGGGCTCCTGCGCGGAAGCGTGGTCAAAGAGTTTGCCTCGTTCCACCTCCCCGAGCGTAGCTTCCTCTACCTCCTGCATGCGATGCGGGACGCCGAGCTGAGCCCCGGCAAGGTCGTGGGAGCGCCTGACTGGCGCATGTTCCTGATGCGTCCGGCCGATGTGGAGCACGAGCTTCTGCGGCTGCATCAGTTCCGCAAGCTCCATTATCAGGTCGCCGGCAGCCTCGTAGAGCTCTCCTTGCCCTGCGCGAGCGCCCGCGACTATGCAGAGAGGTGGTTCTCATGAGCCTCACGGATCCTGCCGCGACGCGTATTTCACGCGATCTTGAACCCGTGCTGTCGCTTCCTGATCCGCGGAAGAAGCTCTCCGCATATCACGATATGCCGTATGCCATCTTCCGATACGATCCCGAGGACGAGTTTGCCCTCCGCAAGCTCGTGACGCTGCTCGAGACGCGCCTCTCCCAGAAGGGCAAGCGCATCAAGCGCATCTCGCTCGCGGAGTGCCTGGAGGAAGCGATGCGCTCGCAAAGGCCGCTCGAGGAGTGGTTCGCCGCGGAGCGTGAGCAGGGCGTGGAGACCCTCGTCGAGACCGTGCACTCGGTCCTCTCCGAGTATGCGCCGCTCGTGGACCTCGTGGCAGCGCATATACCCGAGGACCTCGATCCGCTCCGCGACGTGGTGTTCTTCACCCGCGCTGGAGCGCTCTTCCCGGTGTACCGATGCCACACGCTCCTCGAGCAAATGCACGGACGACTGACTGTTCCGGCAGTTCTTTTTTATCCCGGGACGCTGGATGGGCCGGTTGGTCTCAAGTTCATGGGCGTCCTCGATGCCGATCCGAATTACCGCCCGAAGATCTTCTGACGAGGAATACTTCATGACGACCCTACCGCTCATCAAGACTCTCTTCGACAAGAGGATCGATCGTCTCATCGAAGAGGTCATCAAGGTCGATCAGACCCGCGTCGAGATCCTGCGAGACGAGATCGATGAGTACGTCACCACGACGTCCATTATTCGCCATTACAACGATATTTTCGAGCGTTACGCGGAGACGCCGAACAAGCCCCACGAAGGCATCGCCGTCTGGGTCTCGGGGTTCTTCGGCTCCGGCAAATCGAGTTTCGCCAAGATGCTCGGCCTGTCCATCGAGAACCGCGATATTCTGGGCGAGCCCGCCGCCGCGCGTTTCGCGGCGCGTGCCGGCGACAAAAAGCTCTACACGCTGCTGAAGACGATCAACGAGAAGATCCCCACGCACGCGGTCATCTTCGACGTCTCGACGGATCGCGGCATTCGCAGCGGCAATCAGACACTCACCGAGATCATGTACGGGCTTTTCCTCCAGAGCCTCGGCTATGCGAAGGACCTCGATCTGTCGGAGCTCGAGATCGGGCTCGAAGAGAAGGGGCAGCTCGGGCGGTTCGAAGAGGAGTATCGGCGCACGTTCGAGAACAAAGAATGGTCCGTCGAGAAGGGCAAGGTCGCCTTCGCCCTGAGCCAGGCGAGCCGCGTCTTGCATCAGCTCGATCCTGCGACGTACCCGATGGCGGACTCTTGGGTGAAGGCCGTCAAGAACAAGGCGGACATCACGCCGGGCAAGCTCGCCGAGCGCGCCAATGAGCTGATGAAGCGGCGGCGTCCCGGTCAGCACCTGATCTTCGTGATCGACGAGGTCGGCCAGTTCGTCGCGCGGGACGTGCAGAAGATGCTTGACCTTCAGGCCGTCGTGCAGAGCCTCGGCGTGAAGGGACGCGGCAAGCACTGGGTCGTCGTGACATCGCAGGAGCAACTCGGGGATCTCGTCAGCGCGCTGGGGGAAAGGAAGCCCGAACTCGCGCGCCTCATGGACCGTTTTCCCCTCCAGGTCCATCTTGAGTCTACCGACATCTCCGAGGTCACGAGCCGGCGCGTGCTCTCCAAGAACGCCGGGGCGCAAACCGCGCTCGGGAAGCTCTTCGACGACCATCGGGCGCGGCTCACGGAGCACACGCGGCTGACGGCGGATATCAAGCTCGCCGAGCTCAGGCGTGATGGCTTCATCGACCTCTACCCGCTCTTGCCCTACCAGATCGACCTCATCATCCAGGTCGTGTCGGGGCTCCGCACCCAGGGGGGCGCGAGTAAGCACGTCGGTGGAGCGAATCGGACGATCATCAAGCTCGCGCAGCAGCTTCTCATCAACCCGGCCGTCCATCTTGCCGACGAGCCGATCGGCACGCTGGTACGCCTGGACCAGGTCTATGACCTCGTCGAAGGAAACATCGGCTCGGAGGTGCGCGCGAAGATCTCCGCCATCGCCAAGGAGCTGAGCCACCCGCTCGCGCAGCCCGTCGCGAAGGTGATTTGCCTTCTTCAATACGTGAAGAGCGTCCACCGTACGGCGGAGAACATCGCTGCTGCCCTGCACCCGGGCGTCGCGGCCGATTCCCAGCTCGCGGCGGTCAAGGAAGCGCTGCGCGAGCTCGAGGCCGCGCACAAGGTTCGGCGCGGCGACGATGGGTATCGCATCCCGACGCCGGCCGAGGACGACTGGGAGCGTCTTCGGAATGGCATCAATCCCAAACCCGGCGATTCGCACCGCATCTACGCCGAGGTGCTGTCGTCGTTCTGGCAGCCGCAGCCGACGCACACGCTCCTCGACACCAAGACCTTCAAGGCCGGTCTCGCCATCCACGGTCGTGAAATCGTCGATGGCGATATGATCTTCCACCTTCACCTCGCCGAGGAAGGCAAGGAATGGCAAGCGCTCGCGACCGAGCTTCGCACGCGCAGCCAGCAGGAGCGGAAGCACGTCTTCTGGGCCATCCCTCTCAAAGAAGCGGTCGATCGGGAGACGGTCGAGCTGTTCCGGTCGAAGGAAATGCTCGCCCGCAAGGAGCGTGATACCAAGGGCGAGGACACTCCGGGCCTCATCGCCGAGGAGCGGGGTCGTCAGCGCAGGCACAGCGAGGAGCTTCGACGCCTCTTGAAGGCCGCATGCCTCTCGGGCAGCGTGTACTTCCGAGGCAATGATCGCAGCCCTGGGGATCGCGTCGTCGATGTCGGCAAGAGCGTCGCGGAGATTCTTGGCCATGTGTTGCCCGAGGTCTTCGATCGCTTCAAGGAGGCCGCGGCCAAGTCCTCCGACGTGAAAAGGGGTGTCGATGCGCTCTTCACCGCGGAGAACCTGCAGGGCCTTCCGCCGGTGTTCACGAGCCTCAGCCTGCTCCGGGACGAGAAGGGGAAGACCGTTTTCCGCGTCGAGAGCGGGCCGCTGAAGGAGGTGCTCGACCGGATCGACGAGCGCGCCAACTACGGGGATACCGCGAGCGGTCGTTTCCTCGCGGACGAATTCGCGAAGGAGCCGTTCGGTTGGGACTTCGAGGCCGTTCGCCTCCTGGTCCTCTCGCTCCTCCGTGCGGGAACGATCGAGGCGACCAGCAAGGGCCAAACGATCGACACGATCACCGGCATCGAGGCGCGCGATACCTTCTCGAACAACAATCACTTCCGGGCTGCGTCGTTCCGCCCGAAGAGGGGAATCGAGTTCGAGGAGCTGGTGAAGGCATCGGAGGCCTTCCGCGATACGTTCGGGAGCGAGGTTCGTGAGCTGAACGCAGGCGCGATCGTCAACGAGTTGCGCAAAGAGGTCGCGCGGCACGAAGACACGGTGGCCTCGGCGCTCGCGCAGCTCTCGGCCCATCGGCTCCCCGGCGGCGCTGTGCTCGAGGGGGCCCTCGGGCAGATGAAGGCCATCCTTCGTGGCTCCGAGGACAACGCCCTCGCCACGTTCAACGCGTCGCACCGCTCGATCAAGGACGCGATCAAGCGTGCCGCGGAGCTCGAGCAGAACCTCACCGAGCCCCGCCTCCGCGACCTCGGGCGCGCGCGTAAGGCTCTCGCGACCGCGTGGCCCTTCCTGCGTGAAGAAGCCGATGTGTCGGAGGCGCTGCGTGCCAAGGCCGCCGCGCTCGAGGACCTGCTCGAGCGGGAGAGCTTTTACAAGGAGATTCCCACCATCGAGCAGAGCGCGAAGGCGCTCGAGGTCGAGTATGAACGCCGCTTCGAAGAGGCGCTCACCGAGCGCACCGCCGCCTACACCAAGGCATTCGAACGCCTCGTGAAGACGCCCGGCTGGGGCGAGATTGACGAAGAGCAGCAGCGTCGCCTCGCTGCGCCGTTCGAGCGGGGGAAATCGCGGGACGGGCAATCTCTGCCGATCCCCCAGCTCCGCTCCGAGCGGGATGCTTGTGATGGCAGGCTTCGTGCTGCCATCGCCGAGCTTCGCCGCATGATCGACGGCGAGCGCGTCGTGAGCGTGAGCCTCGGGAGCTACTTCGGCGGCGGCATCGAGAACGAAGAGCAGCTCGACGCCGCGCTCGCAGGTATGCGCGAGGAATGCGCGCGGCTCATCGGCGCCGGCAAAAAAGTGATCGTGCAGTAAATGCTTGGGGCTTGGGATCGCCATTCGGCATCCTTCGCCCCAACCCCGAGGAATCCGCGGATGGACAAGGAAACACGCAACGCCATCGAGCGCGCGACCCAGCGGGCCCGCAAGCTGCTCGAGGACGACTTCGCCGCGCAGCTCGAGGGTACGTTCGACGTGCTGCGGGATGGAACCGTCGCGACGAAGGCCGGATCCCACCTGTCCCCGCGGCAGGTCTTCCATCGGGACAAGATTGTCGCCGCGATCGAGCACAAGCGGGCTGCTGGCATGAGCTCTGCCGAGGCGGTCGTCGATTATCTGCGTGACGCCGCGTTCACGACGCTCAATCGTTTTGTGGCGCTCAAGATGCTCGAAGCGCGCGAGCTCGTGCAGGAGTGTGTCACGAAGGGGGAGCAGTCCTCGGGATACCGCGAGTTTTGCGGCATGGCCCCTGCCGTCGTGCTCCTCCCCGCAAGCGCCGGTTACCGTCTCTATATCGAGTCTCTGTTCGACGAGTTGTCTACAGAGGTGAAAGTCCTTTTCGATCGCCGCGATCCGGCGTCTGTGGTCTGGCCCCGCAGAGCCGCGTTCGACGCAATGCTAGACACTCTGAACGTACCGGAACTGGACCGCGCTTGGACCCAGGATGAGACCCTTGGGTGGGTCTACCAGTACTTCAATTCGAGCGATGAACGCCGCGACATGCGTGATGAGTCGCAAGCCCCCAGGGATGCTCGCGAACTGGCGATTCGGAACCAGTTCTTTACACCTCGTTACGTTGTCGAGTTCCTTGTCGATAATACGCTGGGACGTCTATGGGTCGAAATGACCCAAGGCCGCTCGGCATTGTCGCGCCGCTGCTCATTCTTGCGGGTACCAAGTGGAAGCTTGCCGACGCGAGCACGCAAGGATCCGCGAGAGATACGGGTTATCGATCCGGCCTGCGGCTCCGGGCACTTCCTGCTGTACGCTTTTGACCTGCTAACCACGATCTACGAGGAATGTTGGTCCGGTGAGTTCGATGCCGAGCTCGGGTCCCCCAGCCTGCGAGCTGACTACCCCACTAATAGTGCCTTCTATGCCGCACTTCCCTCACTGATCCTGCGTAACAATCTCTTTGGGGTGGACGTTGACGCTCGGTGCGCTCAGATCGCCCAGCTTGCCCTATGGATTCGAGCGCAAGCCTGGCTGGCGAGACGCAAGGTGCCTCGTGAGATCCGAGAGCCCGTCACTCGCACGAATATCATCGTCGCCGAACCGATACCTGACGGTGCTGACGTGCGAAGCGGCTTCGCGGCGAGTTTGAGGCCCCGTGCCCTTGCGGACTTGTTCGTTGCACTCTGCGATCGTCTTGAGCGCGCAGGCGAACTCGGTGTCCTCCTTCGGCTCGAATCAGACATCCGCAGTCTTCTGAAGGCGGCTGAGTCGACAACAAAGCAGGGAGATCTATTTGCGGCACCAGCTACGCTCTCCAATCAGTTCTGGCTCCAGGCCGAAAACGACCTTCTGTCTCAGTTGCAGACGTACGCATCAGTTGCAGCCGGCGGGGCTGGGGCGCGTAAACGTCTATTTGTCGAAGACGCAGCGAACGGCGTAGCTCTTGTCGACCTTTTGCAGCTGCGCTTCGATGTCGTATTAATGAATCCGCCATTCGGCAAGGCATCCGCCAAGAGCAAACAGTACTTCGACTCACAGTACCCACACTTCAAAACTGACATTGGGCTAGCATTCGTGAATCGGATGCTGGAGCTTTTGGCTCCTGGCGGTCTGCTTGGCGCGATCACATCGCGCAACTTCCTCGCTGTGGACACGTTCAAGTGGTTCCGCGAGCACATTCTCGTCGCCAATGCCCCGCCCGCCGTGCTTCTCGACCTTGGCTATGGCGTCCTTGATGCTGCAATGGTCGAGGCCGCAGCGTACGTCCTTGAACCGGGACGCACAGAGACTTCAGTATTCTTTAGAGTCCTCGAATCGCGTGAAAAGGAACGGGCGGTCGCCGAGTACTTTGGCGAAGGCAAAGTTCGTCGAGACGTAAGCAGATGGGAGCACTCAGTCGATGAGTTCGCGTCAGTGCCGTTGCACGTTCTGTGCTACTGGCTCCCAAAGCGGGTCTTGTCGAAGATTACATCGTTGCCAGCTCTCGCCGAGTCCGGCGCCGCAGCGCGCCACGGGATGCAGACGACCGACGACTTCAGGTTCCTTCGGCTTCGTTGGGAAGTCGAAAGGTGCGAGGAGCGGCGCTGGGTCCCGATCGCGAAGGGCGGCGAGTATCAGCCGTACTGGGAGGATCTGACCCTCGTCGTTGATTGGGGCGAGGACGGGGCGCTGCTGAAAACTTACTTGGCGGATAAGCGACTGCGGCTTCAGGGATCGGCGGACTGGACACCCTGGCTGAATCACAGCGAGTTCTACTTTCAAGAAGGGTTGACATATCCAGAGCGAACCACCAGCGACTTCAGTCCTCGGATTCTTCCACGCGGCGCGGCCTTCAGTGGTACCGGCATCGCAATTCAATTTCCCGATCGAGCACAGGCTCTAGCGTATCTAGGTGGGTCGTACACTCGCGTTTTCAAGATGGTTACCGAGAGCTTCGTGGGCTCGGGTGACAACGCATTCTCCGGGTCTGCTGCCAAGAGATATCGTTCTGGTCTCCTAAATCAAATTCCGGCGCCACTGACGTGGGCTGCCCCCCCACTCTTGGATGCCATTATTCTGAGTGCGTCGTTCTACTGGAAAGTCGCAGCTCTCGATGAGACCTCGTCGACGTTTGCCGGTACCTACGTCAGGGCCGGCGCGAGCTTGAGCGAAGCGGTCGCGACCGTGCTCCGATGGAAATTGTTGAGTTATGGTCACGTGCTACAGACGAACCTCCTCCTTGAGGATGCAGTCCGCGACTATTACGGCTTCAACTCGGCCGATATCGCTCTACTTGATGACCTGGTAGGTCCTCACCCGGAGCACTATGCCTCGCTACCATCGTCCCGAGAAGAGGAAGCCATCCAGCTATACAGAGGCGACGCAGACCATCTCATGGCACGAGCCATTGATGAGCTGGGTGCGCGTCGACAGCTAACGAAGAAGTCCTATATTGCGGATAGACAGCTGGAACTTGTCTCCCATCTGATGCAGTTTTCTGCGTCGTCGCTGGCTGGCCGATTCGCGAAGGCGATCTGTCCGACATCGGCCGAACTCGAGCGCGCGGCTATTGATGAAGTCAGTTACGCGATCGGCGTATCATTTGGAAGATGGCATGTGCACGCGACGCCGAATCTCGAGCGGAATCTGGCAATAGAGGAACTCTTCGGGACTCCCTTCTCCGCCGCACGTGCAGACTCTGACTTGAGTCCGATTCTTCTCGATGACGCCGGGCACTCGAATGACATCATAGCGGCCGTACGCCGTGCGCTTGAAGGACGGTGGGGCTCGAGTGGGGATACGGTGCTCGCCGAGATTGAGCGGGCTCTTTGCTCTGGCGAAGAACTTCGGGAGTGGATCGCGGAAAAATTTTTTGATTTACATGTGCGTCGGTACCAGGATGCTCGCCGGAAGGCCCCAATCTACTTGCAACTGGGCGTTCGCTCTTGCCGGTATTCTGTGTGGCTGCACTACCCGAGCATGCGTCCTGACACGCTCTTTGCGGTACTTCAGGATTTTGTTCTTCCGAAGACTGCTCACGAGGAGCGCAGGCTCACCCAGCTTATGGCGGAAACGGGTGGCAGTGCCACCCAGCGACGCAAGGCGATTCAGCAACAGGAGGACTTTGTCGCTGAACTGAAGGGGTTTGTCGAGGATTTGAAGCTCGCGGCGATTTTGTGGAAGCCATGTCAAAACGACGGAACGTTGGTGGCATGCGCACCGTTGTGGAAGCTGTTCGGCTGCAACCGAGCTTGGCAGCGCGAGTGCTTTGAGGCTTGGCGGGTCTTGCAGGCGGGCGAGTGGGACTGGAGCGCGACCGCATTGCGTCTTTGGCCAGCCCGAGTCGTCGAGAAGTGTCTAACGGACCGCAGCCTCGCTATCGCCCACGGCCTCGAAAGCGAGTTCTGGGTGGAGGGCGCCGATGGGAAGCGAAAAGCGCGCACGAAGCTGCCGAGGCCCGTCGATGAACTCGTCCGCGAACGTACCTCACCGGCTGTGGAGGCCGCGTTGAAGAGCCTGCTCGGCGTGCCCACGGCGACCGGGAAGACGTCGGGCCGATCGCGGGGGGGCCGATGACGATCCCGGACGACGTCATCAAAAGAGCGGTGCAGCGCTACCACCGCGAGTACGATCGGTATCTGAAGCTTTGCGCGCGCGTGGCCGAAATCTGTCGCGTCGAGGTCGTCGAAGGCAACGCGATTCGCGCGCAGGTCACCTCGCGGGCGAAGAGCCCGAAGAGTCTCGAAGGCAAGCTTCGGCGATTCGCGGCGAGCGGCAAGAAAGACATGCCCGACGTGGACGCCGTGTTCGAACAAATCCGTGATCTGGCGGCCGTTCGAGTCGCCACCTACGAGGAGAGACACGAGGACCAGATCGTTCAGATGGTTTCCAAGCGATTCGTGGACCGGTCGGGGCACACACCGGAGCCCGAGCGCAAGGACAAGAACCGAGTGGACCAGAACAACTTCTATCGTGCCACGCACGTCGAGGTCTTCCTCCGAGCTTCGGATGTCGTCGGCACGTACTCCAATGTTGCGGATGTCCCCTGCGAAATTCAGGTGTGCAGCATGATGGCCCACGTGTGGAACGAGATCGAGCATGATCTCGGCTACAAGCCCATGGCGGGCGCGCTCTCGGAGCAAGAGCGGAAGCTGCTCGTCATGCTGGGACAATCGGTGCGGGTCGGGGATGGGACGATCGGTAATCTTTTCGCCGAAACCGAGCGTCGACAGAGGGAGCAGGGCGGCGCGTTCACGGACGTGTACGACTTCGTCGCCCGCGTCCGCCCTTGGTTTCCGGATACCGACTTCGGTCGTCATGCCGGTGCACTTTTCGAGGCTTTTCGAGAAATCCGTCTGCTCACTCCGGATAGTATCCGCAAGCAGCTCGATGTCAGTCCGCCCATGACCGAGTCTGCGCGCATTGCGGTAGACGAGTTTTCGACGCAGCTTGCCGGGCTCCCGGATTCACGGTTTTCTCTCGATCGCAATTCATCGGATCTACTTCTCGTCTTGTTGCTGCCCAAGATCAAAAGATTTCTCGCTGCGTTGCCGGCAGATGGTGGCTCGGATGGCGTCGCCCGGGTGCGCTGGCTGGCCGAACGTTTCCAGGAGCTCCACGGAGCCGGGGGAAAGAGCTGATGCATCCGCTGCACGAATACGTCGCCAAGCAACTCGCGGAGAAGCTGAAGAGCAAGAAGGTCGTCGTCTGGTACGACGCCCGCAGTGAATTCGCACCGTTCATCGACGAGGCGCGTGGCGGCCAACGAAAGAGCAGCGAGCCTGTGGCCATATCGGTGGCCGGCATTGACACGCACCTCGTTGAGTACGCGGGATCCATGTTCGAGCTGCGTGCGCTCGTGGAGCCACGCGTCAGCGGGGACACGCCCGAGTCGGTCCTCCTTTATTTGCCCGGCTGCGAACGCGACCGACACGCCTCGGTGCTCATGGAGCTGGAGAAGGCCGGGACGACGTGGGAGCCGCAGCTGAAGCAGCTCGCGAAGAACGTCTTGCTCCAAAAGTACACGCTGGGCACAGTCGACGACTTGCTCCCCTTCGACCGGCGGGTGACATACGAAGATCTCGCCATCGCGTGCTCGAACGCGTCGTCGATGGAGCCGCCTTCAATCCTCAAGAGCATCTTCCACGATGCAGGTGATGATGATGGATTGCTCGCGGCATGGCTCGTAAGCGACACGCGAGACGCAGACATCGAGGCGAAGGAAGCAACACGCGAGCTCTGCAAGCTGGTTCGATCACGCCTCGGGCTCGATTTGGCGGAGGACGGGCCGCTCGCGAAGCTACGCGCCGTGACCCTGCGGTACGTGCTCGCGGGCGAGTTCCGCAGTGATCTGAACTGCCCGCCCCCCGCGTGCCTCGATGGGGTCGAGAGCCCGAAGACGAAGGCGCAGGGAGACGCGCTTCGAGAGCTTGCGCGCCGTCTTCGCTCTGACTTCGCGGACGCGTATGCGAGCCTCGCAGATCGGGTCGAGAAGGAGCTCGGACTACGGAACGCGAAGCTGCCCCCCGGCGTGCTCGGCGCTATCGATACTTTCCGGTTCGAGGAGCGCTCGCTGCTCACCCATTGCGGTGAGCTCATCGCAAACAAGAAGTTCGACGAGGCGTTGAAGCTCGTGGGCGAGCGCGAGCACAGCTTCTGGCTCGACCGGGACGTCGGACGAAAGGCCCAGTGGGAGGCGTGCCGCCGCATGGCGGAGCTGGGAAGCGTGGCCACGTTGGTCCGCGCAGCCGTCCACAAGGCGAGCGGCGACGCGAATGCCTGGATTGAGGCATATACGGCGAAGGACGGCTGGTATCGCCTCGACCAAGCGCAACGCCGGCTCGAAGCCTGGGTGGCGAACCTCGACGAGGAGCCCGAGGAGCGGCCGCTCGGGGTCGTTCGTCGCGCGTACGAGGACACGTGCCACGCGATGGCCGAGGGTTTTGTCCGGGCGCTCGTGAAGGCCGGCTGGGCGGCGTCCGGGGGCTCCCTGAACCAGACGCGGCTCTGGAGCGAGGTCGTCTCGGAGCGGCCGAAGCCCGTGGCCTACTTCCTCGTAGACGCCATGCGTTTCGAGATGGGCGTCGAGCTCGCCGAGCGTCTGCCGAAGACGTCAGAGATCTCGGTCAGGCACGCCCTCTGCACGCTGCCGAGCATCACGCCGGTTGGCATGGCGGCGCTGCAACCTGGCGCATCGCAGAGCTTCAGCGTCGTCGCGCAAGCCGGGAAGCTCGGCGCGAGCATCGAGGGGGCGTTCCTGTCGGATGTGACATCGAGGAAGAAGTTCGCCATGTCGCGCGTGCCGAAGCTCGTCGACATGACGCTCGACGAGCTGCTGACCTCTCAGCCGTCGAGGCTTGGAAAGAAGCTCGATGGCGCCCAGGTCGTTGTCGTTCGGTCCCAGGAGATCGACCACGCAGGCGAGGCAGGCTTCGCGTCCCAGGCTCGGCGCGTGATGGACGCTGTCATCGACGACATCGCGCGGGCGATCCGGAAGCTCGCGGCCGCGGGCGTCGAACACGCGGTGGTCAGCGCGGACCATGGCCATCTCTTCTTCGCCTCGGATCGCGATGAGTCCATGCGGACCGATGCTCCGGGCGGCGACACGGTGGATCTGCATCGTCGCTGCTGGATCGGTCGTGGCGGCGCCACGCCGCCGGGGTGCGTTCGCGTAGCGGCGTCCGCGCTCGGCTACGCGTCGGACCTCGAGTTCGTGTTCCCGACCGGTGCCGGCGTCTTCAAGGCCGGCGGAGACCTCGCGTTCCACCACGGCGGGCCGTCCTTGCAGGAGCTGATCGTGCCCGTCCTCTCCATCCGCACCAAGCTCCGTCCGTCCGCCCGACCTTCGGCGGGCCCGATCACGGCCACGGGTTTGCCCGAGGCGATCACCAACCGTATCTTCAGCGTCACGCTGGTGTTCGGTGAGAAGCAGCAGATGATGCTCGGAGCCACGGCCATGATCGTTCGCCCGCTCTTGATGTCGGCAGGAAAGCAGGTAGGCATGGTGGGCATGGCCATCGACGCTGAGCTAGACCGAGCCACGGGGTGCGTGAAGCTCGAGCCGAACAAGCCCGTCACGGTGGCCTTCCTGCTCAGCGACGAGAGCGCAGCCTCCCTCCGCGTGGTCGTTCAGGACCCGACAACGGACGCGGATCTGTACCGTTCTCCCGCCGACATCCCGGTTCGACTCGGAATCTGATCCATGAGCAACGGAGCCACGTCCGCCCGCGACGCCCTCGACGACAAGGTGAACCGCCTGTTCGCCGGCAAGGTCGTGCGCAAGGATCTCGTTCGCAAGGTGAAGGTCGGCGCGAATGTGCCGGTGTTCGTCCTCGAGTTCCTCCTCGGTAAATACTGCGCGTCGTCGGATGAAATCGCGATCCAGATGGGATTGCAGGTCGTCCACGACACGCTCGCGAACAACTACATCCGCTCCGACGAGTCGATGAAGGCCCAGGCGAAGGTGAAGGACCGGGGCCGTCACACGTTCATCGACAAGGTGAAGGTGCGCATCGTCGACTCGGACTACTGGGCCGAGGTCGCGAACTTCGGCCACAAGAACGTGCACATCCCCGAGCATTACGTTCGCGACTACGAGCGGCTCGTGATGGGCGGCGTCTGGGCGCAGGTCGACATGCGCTTCGAGTACGACGAGGAATCACGCGGGAAAAACCCGTTCTGGATCGACAAGCTCACGCCGATCCAGATCGCCACGTTTGATCTCGAAGAGTACCGCCGGGTCCGCCGCGAGTTCACGACGGACGAGTGGCTCGACCTGATGCTGCGAAGCATGGGCTACGAGCCCGGCGAGATGTCGCGCCGGTTGAAGATGCTCTTCCTCGTGCGTCTCATCCCGCTCGCCGAGCGCAACTACAACCTCGTGGAGCTCGGCCCTCGGGGCACGGGCAAGAGTTACGTCGTGCAGGAGGTCTCGCCGTACTCGGCGCTGCTGACCGGCGGGACCACTGTGGCGAACCTCTTCGGGCACATGTCGGGCCGGCAGAAGGGCATGGTGCAGATCTGGGACGTCGTCGGCTTCGACGAGGTCGCGGACCTGCAAAAGATGCCGAAGGAGGTCATCACGACGATGAAGACCTACTGCGAGTCCGGCACGTTCCAGCGTGGCCAGGAGGCCATGACGGGTGATGCCAGCATTGCGTTGTTCGGCAACACGAACCAGCCCGTCGACGTGATGGTGCAGACGGGGCATCTCTTCGCGCCGATGCCCGACATCATCCGTGACGACATGGCGTTCATCGATCGTCTGCACTTCTATCTCCCCGGCTGGGAGATTCCGAAGATGCGGAACGACTTCTTCACGGACCATTACGGTTTCGTCGTCGACTACCTCGCCGAGGCGCTCCGCGAGATGCGGAAGCACAACTTCACGGAGGTGATCGATCGGCACTTCTCGATGGGCGCGCACCTGAATGCCCGCGACCGCAAGGCGGTGCGGAAGACGGTGTCGGGGCTGATGAAGATCCTTTTCCCCCATGGCGAGGTGAGCCAGGACGAGCTCGCCGAGCTCCTCGAGCTCGCGCTCGAGGGGCGCCGGCGCGTGAAGGAGCAGCTCAAGAAGATGGGCTCCTTCGAGTATTACCACACGTCGTTCAGCTACACGCTGCAGGAGACGGGCGAGGAGAAGTTCGTCGGGGTGCCCGAGCAGGGTGGCCGGGACCTGATCTCCACGGATCCACTTCCCCCTGGCACGGCGTACGCGGCGGGCGTCACGGCGGATGGCACGGTCGGGCTGTATCGGGTCGAGGTGTCCGTGTCGACGGGTACGGGGAAGCTGAAGCTCGCGGGTGGGGTCGCGGGGGCGATGAAGGAGTCGGTGCAGCGGGCGTTCAGCTATTTGCAGGCGAAGAAGAGTGATCTCGGGGTAGCGCGGGATCTCGATACGTCGGATCTACATGTCGAGGTGATCGATCTGCTCGCGAACCGTGTCGATGCAGAGGTGGGCGTGGCGTTCTTCGTGGCCTGCTACTCGGCGATGCGGAAAGCGCCTGTGAGTCCAGCGTTGCTCGTGCTTGGGGACATGAGCGTGCAGGGGAACATCAAGCCTCTGCGTTCGCTGACGGAGCCGCTTCAGGTGGCGAAGGACAATGGGGCCAAGCGGGCGCTGATTCCCATCGAGAACAAGAGGAATTTTCTCGATGTGAGTGCGGATATCATGGAGCACGTGGATCCGGTTTTCTTCGGGGATCCGAAGACGGCGGCGATGAAGGTGCTCGGAACGACGTAAAGGGAGCGTCACGTTCCCGGAACAACGGTGACACGCCAAAGCGTCATCCGGGGGCTTCGCGAAATATCGATGTCATAAACGATGTCGCGCGCTCCCACAATGGGGTTCGGCAGGATCGCAATATCGCAATTGCCGTCACCACAGTCGTAGACTCGGTACACGAAGTACTTATCGGCGAATCGTTTCGCCGCTCCGAGCTCATTTCCCTTCAGCTCCACATGGCCGTGTTCGTCGCCACGCCCTTTGACCTCGATGAAGCGTGCGACGAGGTCGATCCGAGGTTGCGCACGGAACTGCTCCCGGTCTGCCGCACTTTTGAAACTGAGGATGTCACAGCCATAGGCGTCCGTCCCTTGCAGGTGATCCACCGGGAGGGGGAAGCGGCCTTGCCCCTCGGCTTCCTCGAACCGTGCAGCAAGCTCCTGGCAACGGACGGGGTCCGTGATCCGTCGCTCTGACGGCGAGGACGACCGATCGGCTGGACCGCGGGGCGTCGCGCGCACCCGCAGTTGAATGGTACGTGGCGGCGAGAGCACGGGGCGGGATTGCGCGACGGCAACCACGGCTCCGGGCGAATCCATGGGGGCCGGAGGTGGTCCGAGCGGTGGAGAAGGTGCCTGCGACGCTCCCTCACCTGGGCCTTGCCCTGCGCGCACCTCCGGATCCCGTCCCTTTTCCTCGCCATGAGCAGGCGGTTCGACCCAAGGAGCCGCACGTGGGCTCGAACCTTCCAGAGGCAGGTGCAGTTCATGGCTTGCCTTCGTGACGCGAGCCTCAGCCTCCACGGGGTCGATGCCGAGAACGCGGGCGAGCAGCGGAACGCGGCGCTCCTCTGCGCACGATGCCAGGCGGGCGAAGTTGCCGCCACCCTCGATCTGGAACACGGCCGCGAAGATCTCGCCCACTGCGTCTGCGAGCACTTCGTCTTCCAGCAATCGTGTCGTCTCGGTCGTGCAAGCGATCACATAGGCCGTGTTGCCATCCATCAAGACATCCGCAGGAGTGCTTGAATCGATGGGGTACTGCCGCTTGCCGAGGGTGGCTCTTCCACGCAGGTGATGACAAAGCCGGACGTCGAGCTTTCCGAGCCGTCCAAGACCAGTACCTTGTACGTCGGCAAACTGACGCATGACGTAGATATAGGGCTTGAGACGGTCGATCTCGCGCTCGAGCTCCTTCGCACGCGGATCGGGGGGGGCATCATCGATGATCAACGTGAGCTCTTCGAGTCTGAGTGGCTCGACGCCGAAGATTCGCCGGACCTTCTGCGCGCCACGTCGACGGTCGAACTGGAAGATCGGCAATAGGTTTCGGATGCGGGCGGGAACCATCCCATTGTCGTCGTAGTAGAGGACGCGAGCGTCGAAGTAACCGCAATTGCTCCCCTGAATTCCCCAGAGCTTCCCTTCGTTGCGAAATCTCTCGCAGCTCGGTCCCTCCGGCTCATCGTTTTCCGCCCGTCCGAACAAGATCCGATAGAGTGTCCGTGCGCTGTGCCCCTGGGGATCGATGCGCGGGAGCTCCCGTAGCAAATCATAAAATTCATCCCAACCAAAGTCGTGAAGCGCTGCGCGCATCCCAGCGCGCTCGATCGCGTGCCTCATGCCTTGACCATCGACTCGCAGCGCCTGGAGAATGGGATGACTCGGATGCAGCGCTGGCACGGGAAGAATACGCTGCACCCCATCAGGCCGCTTAGGATCCATCGTGCAACGCGTGGGTACGGCCTTGTCACCGTTCTGCGTCGGAACCCAGGCAGTCGTCTCGATGCGCCAGGTGACGAGGGACGGTATCGTCTGGTCGCTCAACCTTCGATCTTTCTGCTTGTAGGGAGGCCTGATGCAGAGGCGGGCCTCTTCGTCACCGTTGCGCCTCCATTGATCGAGTCGATTATCTAGGGCCAGCCATGCGATGACAGCATGCGGATCGGTCTTCGCCAGGATGTCGTCGAGCCGATCGACGGTGGAGAGCGATTCGAGCCACGTGTTCTCGAGCGCTTCGAGATCATGCGCCTTAAAGTCGCCGAATTCCACGGGGTATTGCAACCGGCTCTTCACGTGGTCGAGGAAGCTCGTCGGTGGGCTATCGAAGCCCATCGTTCTCGGAAGCTTCGCGACACCGAGCCACAAGAGAAACTTTTCGACTTCCGAGGGGCGTCCCTGAATGCCGAGCGCAGAGGGGCTTGCCACGAGGAGCTCCGGGAGCGCGTTGTAGAGTTCGTGCGTGAGTCGCCCATGTGGATACTCGGCGCTCAGATACAGAGTCGACGCGAGCGCCTCGGTGCCGGCGCGAGTGGGAAGGTACACGCGTGTGTCGGGTGGGGGCGGGGATTGCTCCTTGCGCGCCGCATGAGTGTACAGATCGAACAGGGCACGGATCAGGTCGGCTCGGTATTCGGCCTTTTTCGTCGGTTCGTCCCTCATGCGTGTCCAGGCGGCCGCGTTCACCGCGGAGACGATCTGCCCGAGCGCATATTCCCGTACGTTGAAGGCTCCGAGGCGCGCGGCAAGATCGCGCTGCGTGTGGACCCGAAGCTCGCGACGAAGACTCGCGGCGAGGGCTCCGTCGAGAAACCGAACGTGCGTCCAGGGGGGAAGGGGAAGCGAAACGTCTTCGGAGGAGGGCAGGAAAATCGAACCGTCCTTCGGAAGGAGCGCGCCAGTGTCGTCGATGAGGAGCGGCGGCGGCCCGGGCGGCAGCAAATCCGACTGGAGAAGCCCAACCAGCAGCTTCGTTCGCGCCTCGAGTGTCAGCCTGGAGGAAATACGTTCGAGCCGCGCACGAAGCTCCGTGAGCGGCGGAATATCCAAGACCTCGAGTAGCCTCCGGATCGATGGCGTCGGCGGGGACGGCACGATGTCCTCGAACTCTTCGAGCGGGAGCCAGTCTTCGGCGGGCGCGGCGAGCTTCCTGGCCTTGCCCGGCAAAACGGGCTCGCCGGAGCGAACCGGGACGATGGGGAGCTGTCGGGCCACCGCGATGAGCTTTTCTCCGAAGCCGAATTTCTCCAGAACGGGGTCGAGATGCCCTTCGAGCGCCAAGATCGAGAGCGCGCGCCACGGCTCGACCGGCGTTGCACATCGCCTCGCCACCTCCCCGAGGAATGCGGCCATTTGGTCTACGACATACGCATTGGCCGGGTTGTCCACGAGGTTCATGCGGTTCTGCGTGAGCTCAACAGTCGCGTGGACGACGACGGGGATCGGCAAGCGCACCTGCGTCGCAAAGTAGCTGAACAAGACGCGCGGCAAGGGCATGTGCTCCCTCGGAACAGCCAGCTTTAGCTCGTAAACGGGTGTCGATAGCTGGTCGGCGCGCAGATACTCGCGAGGGATCTCTGCGACTTTGGAAAACACTGTCCAGTGCTCGAACGAACCCGAGGGGTCTTCAATCTCTAGGGGATCCTTGCGTCGGTCGATGCGCCAGGTTCGCTCCCTGCCAGCATGCGACAGCTCAATTTTCGAGAGATGTCGAGTAAATAGAATGACGTTTCGATCGATACGGGTCAGTTGCGCTGCCGCATCCTCGTACGCTTGGTGGTCCGAGAAGGGGAGTCCGATCACCGTGTCGTATCCTTGGTCACGGAGCGAGCGTGCCTTCTGGTAGACCGTGCGAAAACTTAGTTTAGAATCAATACTAGGGCCTGATAGCCCCACGATGGGGGACGCAAGGATCGGGACAGGATGGGAGGTGCTGCGCTTGCGTTCCTGTTCGACCTTTTTGCGCACGTTCGGGTTTTCCGCGCACAACTCGTCCAACCACTTCTCGGCATGCTTGCGAGAGAAAGCGATTTCCAGGTCACCGCTGAGGATGAAGGGATGGTCGGTCCAACTGAGGATCGAGCGGAAGCCGAGCCCCTTGTACCCGATATGACGCGTGCGGTGGAAACGCTTGGGGCTGATGTGGGTCAGCATCAACGACTTCACGCCTCCGGCTGTGAAGCCTACGCCCCTGTTCGCGATGCAAATGCCTTCGTTCATGAGCACGATGGCGGCTCTGCATTCGCCCTCCCAGCCTTCCCCCGCATCGTCCGCGTTCTGTAGCAGTTCGAGGAGCTCGCGACCGCGGTAATCCTGCGCAGTCACGGTCTCCCTGACATACGCAGAAATCAGCTCGTCTGGGTCGGTCAGGTAGATGCGGCGACGCTCGTCGACTCTTCGCTTGACCCAGTCCTGCCACTCGGACTGCGTCCAGTACCGACCGACCTCACCCTCGTCCTCCTCGAACTCCGTGGGGTTGAGCACAGCTCGATGATGCGCTTCGTCCAACTCCCTGTCCACTAGATCGAGATGTTCAGCGCTGGGAGCCGAGCAACCTCGGGCTCTGAGTCCGCAACATATGCGGATGCAGAGCAACGAGCTCGATGCCAGCTTTCTTGACCGATCGCCCAGGTTCAGGTGACTTGGCATCCTACTGGACGTAACCAGGCGGTGCTCGACCGCAAGACTGGTCGCACGTCAGGGAACGCAAGCACAGGAGGACGCCATGGCCGACGAAACCAGGGTTGGACTGCCCGATCTCCCTCTCAAGCCCGAGGACATGACCGAGGCCGAGCGCATCCTCGGACTCGGGGACCACGCGCAGGCCCTGGCGCGCTTCATAGCGGTGTGCAGGACCCCCATGACAATCGGTATTCAGGGGGGCTGGGGCACGGGCAAGACCTCTCTCATGCGCATGGTCGAGCAAAGTCTGAAAAAGGAGGGGGTGAAGACACACGGCATCTGGTTCAACACCTGGCAATACTCGCAGTTTTCACAGGAGGGCCGGCTTGCGTACTCGATGCTTATGAACCTCACGCGGAAGCTCCGCGGAGTCGAGACGAAAGGCTGGCCGACCGAGAGGGCCCGAAGTGCCTTCAAGCGGTTCGCCGTTGGCCTGCTCAAGGCCTCTGCGCTTGTTGCCGGGACGGCTTTGGGGACGCGCCTGGCCGGCGGGGACTTCGACGGTGAAAAGCTGCTCGACGCCTTCCAGGGTGAGGACGAGCGACTCGACGATGCCATCCTCTTCGAGAGGCTGCGCGATGATTTCGCCGAGATCGTGCGGCAGTTCAAGGAGGCGACGAAGTGCGAAAAAGTTGTGTTCTACGTCGACGACCTCGACCGTCTGCAGCCGGCTCGGGCGATCGAATTGCTCGAGGTGATGAAGAACTTCCTGGACGTCGATGGGGCGATCTTCGTGCTCGCCATCGACTATGACGTCGTCGTGCGCGGGCTCCAGGAGCGCAAGGGATACGAGGACGCCGGCCACATGGCCGAGGAGTGCAAAAGCTTCTTCGACAAGCTCATCCAGGTCCCTTACCGAATGCCGACCGCGAGCTACAAAGCGGATCGGTTCCTCTGCGAGCATTTCAAGGACCTGCACGGCAGGCTACCTGAGTTCGTGGACAAGAACGCGAAGGCACTCCTCGACGTCTCGATTGGCAACAATCCCCGATCCATCAAGCGATTGCTAAATTTGCATTCGCTTCTGCGAAACCTCGTGGTGATCAAGAAGACCAAGAAGCTCGCCGACGCGCAGCTCAACCAGCTCTTGGTGCTCACGTGTATCCAGATGGCGTACGTCCGGGTGTACTCGCTGATCGCAGCGAACTGCGTTTACCCCGGGCCAGAGTACGTGCTGGTGGCCTTTGCCATGGTCGATGACATCCAGCGGGATTTGGTCAGTGCAGCCGGCGACCTGAACGAGCTCAACGCCGAAGATGCTATCGAGGGCATCATCAGGAAGGTGCGGCAGGGCGAGTTCAAGGACGTCGTCAAGGCGAACGAAGGGGCGTTTGCTGATGCTGTTCGTCTGGTGGCGAACGAGATCGTTCACATTCGCAGCGCGCAATCCGGCAGGCATCTCCGAAACATGTCCGTATTGGCCAAGCTGCTCTTCAAGGCCATCGACACCAACAACAACAAGACGATCGACGAAAACGAGCGCAAGTGGCTGGAAGAAGTGCTGGACCTGGCCAAGTCGACATCCGTCGTCCAAGAAGAGGATATCGACACCTCGGCAGCGTCACGGACAGCCCGGGTGAATTTTTACCACCTGTGCGCGCCCGGGACGGATGGCCGCCCGTTGCTATCGACTGATTCCGTGTTACTGTTCCGAGATCCAAAAGGGCGCGACGAGGGAGTATTCAAGGCGGCTCCAATGGCGAAGCCAGACGTTGAGCACAAGGGGGCCTTCATGAAGGTGACCTTCGAGGGCTCCCCGCAGACGCTGAGCACGGCTACGCGAGAGATCTTCCGTCGCATTCAGAACGAGAAGCCTGGTGCAGAGCTGTTCGGCACCGCGGAGAAACAGGGCACGGTGCCGATGATACAATACTGGGTCGTCGAGCGGGAGGGGCGGCAGGTTCCTCTGTCCGAACTCGTGGACCAGTGCAGAGGCCGCATGTCTTTGCAGTCGTGAGCAAGGTGGACCAACCGCTCGGAACCGAAGGGGCCCACGATAGGTCAGACTGTGGGCCTGGGCGCAAATGCGACGCCCAGTCGGAGAGGCGCCGGCCGGGGAACTGCGCGAGAGGGCTCGGCCATATGAAGTGACCTATAGGGCGCCTTCCGAGATTGCTCACGAGGACCTGCTTGCCGAGCGAGCCTCCACCCCCTTGCCCGCCCAAACCTCGATCCGGACCGGAACCCCCCGCCAAATCCCACGCTGGCATCGTTCCCTTCCTCCTGGTTTCGCCGCGCTGCTCTCTTACTTCTACCGGGTGCATTCTCTCCCTCCCTCGATACGCTTGAGCCGCGGAGCACGCCGCGGCTCTCCAAGGTGCGGGCCTGTACGGGGATGCCCTCGGGAGCCAGGTGCGGGAGGCTAGCCCCGGCGTACGTAGGAGGGTGCAGCGTGATGTGTGGTGGCGTGGCATCCCCTGCGGCGCAGGCTTGGAGACGACACGAACGTTGGGCTTGACGTGTTCGGAGAAACTGTGCACCGGTACGACTGTGAAGCTTCCGCAACGTGACCGCGACGTCCTCATCGTGCTCCGTATCCGGGAGTTGCTGGTCGACGAGGCCATTGCACGAAAGCCACTTCTTCTCTACAAAGAGATCGCGGCGGAGTTACCAACCCGATTCACGCTCGACGTCAACGCGACAGAGGTCGAACGCGCCATCAAGGCGGATGTTCGCAACCGGTGGCAACATCACCTTCCGCAAATGTTCCGGCCGGGCTGGGGAGCAGAGCGCGGCGGCGAATACCACGGCTGCCACCCCATCGCCGCCCGCCTCGCCGCACTGGATTCGCGTATCGAACCCCTCGCTGCCCCAAAGAGGGCACGCGTGGGCGTCTCCGGGAGCGCATCGAGCGCCTCGACTTCGTAGAATTCCAACGATTTGTGACCATCATGTTCGATGGGCTCGGTTACTACATCCGTTATGCCGGGGTCGGTTATCGCCATGGCATCGATGCGGTCGTCGCCCGGCTTCGAGGCTCGGACGTCGAGAACTGCGTGTTCGAAGCCAAGTGTGGACAGGCGAACGAGCCCGCGGCGGTGAAGCAGGTGCAGGGCTACCTTGCGGACTTCGGTGCGACCGTGGGACTCGTGGTCAACAACCGGGACCTGAAAGCAAAGACTGGTGGAGCGGTCGAGTTTTGGGGGCTCGACCAGATTGTTGACGTCATGATGGGTCGGCGAATCGGCATGAATCCAGGCGGCGATATCGATGACTGCTTTTTCCGCGATCTACTGACCTACTTCGGGGGTGCATGAGGTCGGCGCGGTAGGGCTCGTAACCTAGCCGTTCCCCTCATCCACGCGGCGCCTGTACGTCGCGAGCGATGACGAACCGCCCTCTGTGCCTGTTGCATCCTCAGGCTCTTCTCCTCTACGCTCTGGTGCCCAGCCAACCATGCTCGCCTACCAAGAGGCCCGGTGAACACGCCACAGGCCACGGCGCCAACCTCGTCCACACCGCGCTGGCAGGCCGCGCTGGCGGCGGTGTCGCTCGCGCTGCTCTCGGTGCTCGTCCTGTTGCCGCTCGCGGTCACGCTGCTGGCTCTCTGGGCGGGCGTCCTGGGCCTCGCGAGCGCGTGGGCGCTCGACGCCATCGGCGCGCGGGAGACGCACGTCGTGGAGGGTGCGGTGGTGATCGCCGCGTCCTTGCTCGGGCTGACAGGGCTCGTCGCGTTGATCGGCGCCATCGTTTCGGTCGTGCGCAAACTCGGCTCCCGCGGCGCGCCGCCTCGGCCCGCAGCGCCACCACCGGTGGGCTATTACGTGCCGCCGATTCCCCCGCCGAAGGCGCGTTCGTCCTGGTATCGGGAGCTCTTTCGCCATCCGTGGCTCTCTCTGGGCGGGGTGGCGCTCTTCGTCGACGGGTGCGTCGTGCCCTTCCAGGCATCACGCGTGATCCGCATGCCGCCGGTCCTGCTCGGTGGTTTCATCCTCGCGGGCGCGACGCTCCTCTTCCTGTTTGCCGCGGCGCTCTCGACCCGGGGGTGGTGGCTCTGGATGCGCTCGCTCTGGGCGGGCGTACGCCGGTCGGCGTTTTTCGCGGGGCTCGTGACAGCGGGGAGCCTCGCGGTCTCGGTGATCGCGCTGCTCATCGGCAATGCGCTCGGCCAGGTCGCATCGGCGCTCTCGGCGCAGGAGATGGCGCGGGCGCTCGAGACGTGCTCGGGCTCGACGACCGCTTGCTCGCGGCAGGTCGTTCAGGGCGCGCTCGGGGGAAAACCGCGGAGCCTCGCGCCGGCGCCGAGCGGGGAGATCACCACGCCCGAGGTGCAGGCGAGCTTCGATCGGTGCATCGAGGAGATTCATCAAAAGGACAACCAAGGAAGGAGCCTCCGCTCCTGGGCCGTGCTCGAGGCATACCGCGTCCTCCAGAACGCGGCAGAGGCCGAGGACGTGGTGCACGAGGTCATGGTCTCGGTATGCCTCATCAGCCATCGGGTCGCGGAGATCCGGCCCTACTTCGTCCGGTCGGTCCAGAACGCCGCCAAGGACACATGGCACCGAAACCGGCACTTCTGTCCGATGGTGCCGGACGAGCCGGATTGGCTCCCCGACGCATGCATCCTGCCGAGCATCGAGCAGGAGCTCATCCTGAAGGCGACCGGGAAAGCAGCCCAGGACGCCCTCTGTCATCTCTCGGGTGAGGAACGACAGGTGATCGAGCTGCATGTCTGGGACGGTCTTTCGCACGCCGAGGTCGCCCGGCGCCTCCGCATCTCCGAGCTTGCCGCCCGGAAACGGTACAGCCGCGCCCGCGAGGCCCTCGAAGCAAAATTTTACGAGCGATGTCGATGACTTGAAGAAATTTTTGTCACGTTTTGTCGCCTCGTGACTGGGACCTTCGTCACCGGTTCGCAGCGACGGCTGCGGACCCGAGGTCCACCTCGCCGCCGCTCGCCCATCGGGCGGCAGCATTGTCGTTCGAGGACAATCATGCGTCACCAGATCCTGATCACCGGTTCGTGCGGCCTCGTGGGCAGCGCCCTGCGATCCGCCCTCGAAGCAAGGGGCATCGACGTCATCGGCCTGGACACGCAGGCCACCGGCGCCGACGCGGGCGACGTGCGGGACGTCGAGCGCGTCCGCGCCGCCGTCGCGCATTGCCACGGCGTCATTCACCTGGCCGCCGTCTCTCGCGTGCTCTGGGGGGAGCGCGACCCCGAGCTCTGCTGGGCGACGAACGTCGCGGGCCTGTGCAACGTCATCGATTCGGCCCGGCGCCGGACGAATCCAGCGTGGCTCATTTTCGCGAGCAGCCGCGAAGTCTACGGACAACCCGAGGTTTTGCCCGCATCCGAGGACACGCCCCTCTGCCCCGTCAACGTGTATGGCCGATCCAAGGTCGAAGGAGAGCGGCTCGTCGAGGCGGCGCGCCGCGAGGGGCTCCGTGGGGCCATCATTCGCCTCTCGAACGTCTACGGCAGCACGCGGGACCACGCCGACCGCGTCGTCCCCGCGTTCGCGCGCATGGCCGTGCTCTCGCGACCGCTCCGCGTCGACGGGGCCGAGCATACCTTCGACTTCACCCATATCGACGACGTCACCCGGGGCATCGTCGGGCTCGTCGATCACCTGGCGAGCGGCGCGGACGCCCCACCGCCCATTCATTTCGTGAGCGGGCAGCCGACCACCTTGGGGCAACTCGCGGCTCTCTCGATCGATCTCGCCGGGACAAGATCGGCGATCCAGCACGCCCCGCCTCGGACCTTCGACGTCTCGCGATTCTACGGCTGCCCCGACCGCGCACGGGATCTCCTCGGGTGGCAGCCGCGCGTGACGCTCCGAGAGGGGCTCGCTCGATTGATCCGAGACTTTCGCCCGGAGCTCGGCACGGCCCATTCGCAGGAGGTCGCATCGTGAAAATTCTGCAAGTCATCCACGGCTACCCGATGCGCTACAACGCGGGCTCCGAGGTCTACACCCAGACGCTTTGCCACGGGCTCGCCGACCGTCACGAGGTCCACGTCTTCACGCGCGAAGAAGACCCCTTTGCGCCGGATGACCGGCTGCGCAACGAGCCGGACGCCGACGACCCCCGCATCACGCTCCACCTCGTCAACAATCCGCGAAACAGGGATCGCTACCGCGCGGTCGGCATCGACCAGCGGTTCGCGGAGGTCCTCGACCGGGTGCAGCCCGACGTCGTCCACATCGGCCACCTGAACCACCTGTCCACGTCGCTGGTGGAGGAGGCGGCTGGCCGCGAGATACCGATCGTCTACACCCTGCACGATTACTGGGTGATGTGCCCTCGGGGTCAGTTCATGCAGACGCACCCGAAGGACCCGGACAACCTTTGGGCGGCGTGCGACGGGCAGGAGGATCGCAAGTGCGCCGAACGCTGCTACGCGCGATATTTCAGCGGAGCGCCCGACGAGCACGAGGCGGACGTCGCTTACTGGACCGACTGGGTGCGCCGAAGGATGCGCCACATCCGCGAGATGGCGGAGCGGGTCGACCTCTTCATCGCCCCCGCGCGGTACCTCCTCGAACGTTATCGTGACGAATTTGGATTGCCCGAGCGCAAGCTCGTGTACCTCGACTACGGCTTCGCGCGGGAGCGCATGGCCGGACGCAAGCGCGCGCCGGGCGAGCCTTTCACCTTCGGGTACATCGGGACGCACATCCCGGCCAAGGGTATTCACGATCTCATCCACGCATTCGGCGAGCTGCGGGGAGAACCGCGGCTGCGCATCTGGGGACGGCCGCGGGGTCAGGACACCGAGGCCTTGAAGGGGATCGTGGCGGGATTGCCGGCGGGTGTCGCGGCGCGGGTCGAGTGGCTCCCGGAGTATCGCAACCAGGAGATCGTAGGCGACGTCTTCAACCACGTCGACGCCATCGTCGTACCGTCGGTCTGGGTTGAAAACTCGCCGCTCGTGATCCACGAGGCACAGCAAGCTCGCGTCCCGGTGCTGACGGCGAACGCAGGCGGCATGGCGGAATACGTGCATCACGAGGTGAACGGGCTGCTCTTCGAGCATCGCTCGCGGACCTCGCTGACCGAGCAGATGCAGCGCTTCGTCGATGACCCGGCGTTCGCGCGCCGTCTGGGCGAGCGCGGGTACCCGTTCAGCGAGAATGGTGACGTTCCCGGCATCGAAGAGCATGCGGCGCAGATCGAGCGCCTGTATACGCAGGTCCTCCAGCGACGCGACAGCGCGCGGATCCCCCGTAGCGCTGGGCCGTGGCGGATCACGTTCGACACCAATCCCGACACCTGCAACATGCGTTGCGTGATGTGCGAGGAGCACTCGCCCCACAGCCCGCTCCAGATCAAACGAAAGGCAGAAGGAAAGCCGCGGCGGCTGATGCCCATCGAGCTCATCCAGCGGGTCGTCGCCGACGCTGCGCCCCACGGATTGCGGGAGATCATCCCGTCGACCATGGGCGAACCCCTGCTCTACGAGCACTTCGAGGACATCCTCGCGCTCTGCTCGAAGCACGACGTGAAGCTCAACCTGACCACCAACGGGACCTTCCCACGCCTCGGCGCCGAGGCCTGGGCCAGGCGAATCGTGCCGGTCGGCTCCGACGTGAAGATCTCCTGGAATGGTGCCACGAAGGCGACCCAGGAGGCAATCATGATCGGCTCGAACTGGGAGACGGTGCTCGAGAACGTACGGACGTTCATCGCGGTCCGGGACGCCCACGCTGCCGAGGGCGGGAACCGCTGCCGCGTGACCTTCCAGCTCACGTTCCTGGAGACCAATGTCGCCGAGCTGGCGGACATCGTACGCCTGGCGATCGACCTCGGCGTGGACCGCGTGAAGGGGCATCACCTGTGGGCCCACTTCGACGAGATCGAGGGTCTGTCGATGCGTCGAGATGCCGACTCGATCCGGCGCTGGAACGCCGCGGTCCTCTTGGCGCGGGAGGCGGCCGCCGAGAGGACCCTGCCGGACGGACGGCACGTCATGCTCGAGAACATCTTCCTTCTCGACGAAGGCGCGACCGAGGACCTCGCCCCGGGCGGCCCTTGCCCGTTCCTCGGCCAGGAGGCCTGGGTCAGCGCGCTTGGGCGCTTCGATCCATGCTGCGCGCCAGACGCCCAGCGCCGCACGCTGGGTGAGCTCGGGAGCCTGCACGAGCGGGGGCTGATGGAGATATGGAACGGCGATGCTTACCGGAAGCTCGCCTCCACGTACCGGAATCGAAAACTCTGTATGAGCTGCAACATGCGCAAGCCGACCGAGGGGAAGCCATGAGGTGGAGCGAATTCACGGTCGCGCCGTCCGGAACTCACCATCTGCGGGGCGACGCGCCTGCCTACGCCGAGCGGTTCGACGAGGTGCTGAAGTACCATGCACCCGGGCTCGCGCCGGTCCGGCGCGGCGAGGAGGCATGGCACATCCATGACGATGGCCGCGCTGCCTACGCTCGCCGATTTCGCCGTACGTTCGGTTTTTATGAAGGTCTCGCGGCCGTCGTGAGCGGCAACGGATGGCTTCACATCGACGTCGAGGGTGCCGATGCATATTCACAGCGGTATGCCTGGTGCGGCAATTTCCAGGGCAACCGCTGCGCCGTGCGGGAGCACAAGGGCCTCTACCTGCACGTCACGGTCGAGGGAGAGCCGGCTTATGCAGAGCGCTGGCGGTATGCGGGCGACTTCCGCGACGGGGTGGCCGTGGTCCAGGCGGCCGATGGCCGATCGACGCACATCGATCCCCTGGGCAGGCGACTCCACGACCGCTGGTTCCTCGACCTCGATGTATTCCACAAAGGCTTCGCTCGTGCGCGCAACGAAGCCGGGTGGATGCACGTCGACTGCGCGGGACGGCCGGTCTACACACCGCGCTTCGCCGCGATCGAGCCGTTCTACAATGGTCAAGCGCGCGTCGAGCGCTTCGACGGCGGGCTGGAAGTGATCGACGAGCGGGGCGCGACCGTCCTTGAAATCCGCGCCGCACTTCCGTCCTCTGCCCGGAGGACGCACACATGAGCAGCGTCATCGAATGGCAAGTCCCTCCCTCGATGATTCGCTGGCTGGGAGAGGCGCCGAGCGACCAACCCGTGGTCATTCTCCTGCGGCACTCGGTCCGCAACCACCTCCCACCCGGCGACGCCGGCAAGGCGCTCCCGATCACCGACATCGGCGTGCGCCTCGCAAAGGATCTCGGTGCCAGGATCGGCGGGCGATTGCGGTCGCTCCACGCGAGCCCTCTCGTGCGATGCGTGCAGACGGCAGAGGCCTTGCGCGAGGGTGCGGCGATAGATCTACCCATGGTCCACGATCGACTGCTGGGTGACCCCGGCGTCTTCGTCATCGATGAGCGCCGCGCATGGCGCAACTGGGAGGACCTCGGCCACGAGGGTGTCATGCAGCATCTCGTCGCGGCGGACGATGCCCTGCCGGGAATGGCTCATCCTCGGCGAGCCGCGCATTTCCTCGTGCACCACATGCTCGCTCGGGCCGCAGGAACGCCAGGCATCCACGTATTCGTCACCCACGACTCGCTCGTGACCGCCACAGCGGCTCGGCACCTCGGCATGCTCCTCGGGCCCGATGCGTGGCCCTGGTATCTCGAGGGAGCGTTCTTCTGGCGTGACGACAGCCGCCTCGCGGTAGCCTACCGGGATCACGTTCGTCGGGATGCACCGGGCCCTCTTTGCACGCTCGACGAGGAGGATGTCATCCTATTCGCCCGCCGAGAGGTCGCGCGAACCGTGGGTCTCGACAGCGGCGCTCGGTTCTTCCTGGCGGGAGGAGCCTTCAAGACGCTCCTGACGGGGCGGCCTCCTCGCGACCTCGATCTCTGGGCGCCGTCTGCCGAGGACCGGGAACGTATCGTGGCGGCGCTCGATGCGCGCGGTGCTAAACGGCTTTCCACGGGCACTTTCGCCGATGCATTCGAGATTGACGATCGAGTGGTCGAAGTACCACATGCGACGGAGCCCTCGACGCTCGACGAGCGCCTGGCACGCTTCGATATCGGGCTCTCCGCCGTCGGCGCGGAACATCTCCCCGGCGACCGATGGACAGCGAGGATCCACCCCCTCGCCAAGGCGTCGGTGGATCGGCGAAAGATCCTTCTGCTCAAGCCGCTCGTCAACTGGAAGTACGCACTCGCGACACTCGAGCGGATGCGGCGCTACGCGGCCGAGCTTGGCTTCGAGGTGCCGCAGGCAGAGGAAGACGAGGTCTGGCGTGTGTTCCAGGAACAATCGCCGGAAATGAGGACCGAGATGCTCCGACGCTTCGAACGGACGGCCATCGGTGGCTTCAACGTGGTCGAGGAGGCTGCATGCAGATTCCCATGATCGCGGGCTTGTACCCGTACACGAGAGGCGGCGTTGCACACCCGCCGACGGTTACTTTGCAGGAGATCCCGCTGAGCCTCGAGGTCAACCCGAGCTATCGACGCGACCTCCTCGTCCTTGCAGGCGATGTGGCCTCTGCAAAACAGCTGGAGAGCTTCGGTCTGAACGTGCACCGGGTCTTCGATGACGCACCTGCCGAGATTCACCGCGACACGGCGCACAAGATGAAGCACTGGATGTGCCTTTGGGCTCTCGAAACGTTTGGCGAATTCCTCTGGGTGGATTGGGACACGGTGATGCTGCGCCAACCGGACGAAGACTTCTGGTCCTTCTGTCGACGAGGAGGAACGCCGAAGTTCATCCAGATCCCGAACTACTGGGCGACCGTGAATTGCGGGGTTTACCATGCGGGCAGAGGCTGGATCGATGCGATGAAAAGAAGCTTCGGAGCGGCCGTTCCTGAGCCGAACGACGAGCTGCTCTGGGCTTCCGTGTTGCCTGCCGACATCCTCACGCGCTCCGAGTTCTGGTGGGGCGAGCGGGTCGTTCAGATCTGGAATCGTAACGATTTCAACATGGTGGGACCAGGTACCTACTTTGCGCACGTCAAACATCTGGGATGGGCGAACGACCTGCGAACGCGCGGCAACGAGTGGGATGCCCGATGACGCCCGATCCATAGCACTCAAGCCCAGTCTTTGAGGGCGGCTCTCGCCGCCGCTCTCCTCGTTGTGCCCGACCTGCGCCGCTCCCCGCTCTCCTCGTTGAAACGGAGGAAGAGTAGAACTCATCTCATAAGCCGTCCGGGCCACGGAACGGGGGGCTTGTCCGAGGGTGCCAGGGGGTGAAGCCGATCACTCTCCCCTTCGTCGTCACTGAACACACGGCCAGCTATTCAGGTACGTATTCTCAACTCCTCACGCCAAAAATTTGTGTTTCTGGACCCACCCGACGACAACATCCGCCATCATGAACGGCGGAGATCGAGTGGGCGGCAAGTACCGCCTCTTACGGCAGCTCGGCTCGGGGGCCATGGGGGTCGTGTGGGAGGCGATCCAGGAGACGACCTCGAGGCGGGTGGCCATCAAGTTGATCAGCCAACCCTCGGACGATCTCCGGCATCGACTCCTCCGTGAGGCTCGCATTTGTTGCTCGATCGCGCACCGAAACGTGATCGAGGTCCACGACGTGGGCGAGACGGAGCAAGGCGAGCCGTTCCTCGTCATGCAGCTCTTGTCCGGGGAGACGCTCGCGGATCTCCTCGGACGGCAGCGTCGGCTTTCGCCATCGATGGCGGCGCAAATCGGTCGTGATGTCGCGCGGGGGCTCGCAGCGGCGCACGCGGTGAACGTCATTCACCGAGATCTGAAACCCGCCAATATCTTCCTGCATCACGAAGCGGGCACGGAAGGCTCGATCGTGAAGGTCCTCGATTTCGGGGTCGCGAAGAGCCTGGATGCGAACGAGTCTCTCGTCACGATGGTCGGTGGTGCAGTCGGCTCGCCCGCATACATGAGCCCGGAGCAGATTCGCGCGGCACGGGATCTCGACCATCGCACCGATGTCTGGGCGCTGGGGGTCGTGCTCTTCGAGATGCTGACGGGCATACGTCCTTTCCAGGGGAATCGGCAGGAGTTGCTCACGCGGGTGCTGGTGGGCCCCATTCCACGGGCGTCGCAGTTCGTCCGGAACTTGGATTCAGGCTTGGACGACGTCGTGGCCAACTGCCTCGAGCGAGATCGCAACAAACGCGTTGCGTCTGCGTCCGTCGTGGAGCGCCTCCTCGCGGCATACGTCGCGCCGGAAGAGGGGTCACGTATCCACGTGGGGCTGGCAGAGCGCGCGATGGCGCTGGCGGAAGCGGAGCCCGGGAGCGCTGCAGCGCCGATGTCGGTCGCATTTCCCACATCGGCGCCATCGATTCGCGAGGCTTCGTCCCCCGCTATCGAGACGACAATGCCACTGCCTGCGTCCGCGATGGCCTCTGCGGCGGGTAGGGTCGACATGCCGGGGCCTTTCACGCCAGTGGCCACGGCGCCCTTGCCTCCCATGCAACCTCGGTCGAAGCAGGGGACGCTCATCATGGACGATGTCGTACGCCCCCGCGCGGTGGGGCCGAGAGGAACCGCGCTCCTCGGGGACGTTCGTCAGGTACTTGCGCAAAGAGGTGCCTTGGCTGAGCCGGTCTCAGCTATGCCGACATCAGGCGTGACGACGACCACGTCGGCAGTGGTGCAATCACGTACGCCCTCGACGGCGTCCTCGCCCGTGTTCGTTAGGGAGGATGCGCATGCGGGCAAGAACGCCCCAAAGAAGGAGCGCATGCGGGCTACCGTCATGGGAGCTTCGGTCCTGGTCGTCGTCGCAGGCGGGGTGCTGGCCCTGGGGATATCGAGGAGAAATACAGGAGTCGTGACGAACACGACCGCAGCGGAGGCCGTGAATGTACCCATCGAGGCGGCTCCACAAGCGAATCCGCAGCCGAAGGAGGAGCCCGTCGTCGCGCCCGTGCCGGAAGCGTCGGTGATGGCTGAGTCGAGCGCCAAGCCGGAACCGGCTCCGACCACGCAGCCTGCAGGTAGCCCAACGCCGACCACCGCGTTCGCGAATCCGGTGCCCGTCGCGGGGACAAGCAGGCCACCGCCCGCGAAACCGGGGGGCTCGATGGGCGAGGCGAAGCCGGCGGCGACGGCCAAGAAGTGCAAGGGAATTGGGCTGTTCAGGACCTGCAAGTGAGGAGTCTGGGCATGGGATGGGGTGGGACTACGCGGTCAGCGGCGGCGATGTGTTTCATGCTGCTCGGTGCGGCTCTCGTCGCGCCCGGGTGCCTGGACGAACTCGTAGGGGGCTGCGAGGATACCAGGACCTGTCAAGATGCCCCCGAGAACTGCGAGGACGGATATGACAACAACGGCGATGGTCTCGCGGATTGTGCGGATCCGGCGTGCACCGAGACCTACCAATGCGTGGACTATTCGATTCCGTCTGTCGGTTGGCGCATCGGCAGTATGCGCGAATTCTTGTATCCAGCAGAGAACACACTACATTGCCCACCAGGCTCATCGCACCGCCGCTACTATGGGGGGCCCGCGGCTAACGCCGAGTGCGGGGCGTGTGAATGCTCGCTGAGCAAAGAAAACTGCTCCGCTCCCAAGTTGACTTGCTATACCTTCGGCAGTGATTGCAAGACGTTCAGCTTTGCCCATCAGGCCGACGATACGTCCTGCTGGGACAGCCCAGCTTCACTCATCGGACGCTGCCAAATAACGGAGCCGTCGAAGCTCGTTGGCGCGTTCTCGTGTAGAAGTGGGTTGGTCCAACCGAAGTGGAAGCATGAGTATCAGACGTGTGAGTCCAAGACGCATGCTGGCGGATGCGAGGAGGGCCAGCTATGTCGTGCCAGGGACGAGCTGGAAGGTGAACGAATTTGCATCATCGCTGATGGTGAAGTGGCATGTCCCGATGGTTGGGGCGAAAGCGTGACGGTCTACGAAGAGGGGGAGGATGCGCGAGCGTGCTCGGATTGCAGTTGCGATATGAACACTGTCGAGTGCGAGGGCGGGGGCTACACGATTTTCAATTTCGATGGCTGCACGGGGGAAGAAGTCTCAGTCGATGGTGCCTCCTGCACGTTCGTAGGCGAACACCTCGACAGTGATACCGGATCGATTCGCCTCGTGCCCGCAACCCCAAAACTCGACGCAAACGCCTGTACCGGCGGCCAGCCCAGCGGCACTGTCCTACCCAACGGCCCTCACACCATCTGCTGCCGCTGAACATCATAACAGCGTGCGTTCGTCCAGTCGTCCACCTCTGTCTGTCCCCCATACCAGGACCAACACCAAAAATTGGCTCCTGAGAACCCGAGCATGACAGGATGTAAGCCATCATGAAACCGGGGGACACGATCGGTGCCAAGTATCGGCTCATCCAGAAGATCGGCGAGGGGGCCATGGGCTCGGTCTGGTCGGGTGAGAACCTGTCCACGGGCCGCAAGGTCGCGCTCAAGCTCATTTTGAAGCCGACGCTCGACCTCCGGGAGCGCCTACTGCGGGAAGCCCGGGCCTGCGGAAAGCTCTCCCACCCCAACATCGTGGAGCTGCTCGACGTAGGCGAGACGGGAACGGGCGAACCGTTCCTCGTCATGGAGCTGCTCCAGGGGCAGACGCTCGGCGATTTGCTCAAAGCGAAGCGTCGTATCGCGCCGCCGATTGCCGCGCGCATCGGCCGCGATATCGCAAACGCGCTCGCCGTCGCGCACGCAGCCAAGATCATCCACCGAGATCTCAAGCCCGCAAACATCTTCCTACACCGGGCCGTTGGGGCCGGAGAGGACGAGTTCGTCGTCAAGGTCGTCGATTTCGGGGTGGCCAAGAACCTGGAAAGCGCCGACGGTCCCGCGACCGTTACGGGCGCCGTGGTGGGCTCTCCCGCGTACATGAGCCCCGAGCAGGTGGGCATGCGGAAGGACCTCGATCACCGCACCGATATCTGGTCGCTGGGGATCGTGCTCTACGAGATGCTCGCTGGGTCGCGGCCCTTCTCGGGGTCGGTGGAGGATGTGGTCCGGCAGATCCTGCTCGCGCCCATCGCGCCGGTCTCGAGCAAGGTGCGTGGCATATCACCCGAGCTCGACGAGATCGTGGCGAAATGCCTCGATCGCGACCGTGGCAAGCGATTCGCGCACGCGGCAGACCTCTCGCGAGCGCTCGCCGCGCAGGCTGAAACGAGTAGGTCCGCTCGGATCCAGATCAATGTGCCGGCCGCCCCGAGCTCGAGCCCGGACCGACGACCGACGCTCACGGGGATCGCGCCATCGACCTTGGCTGCGCAGCCAGCTCCGGCCCAGGAACGGCGTCCCTCGTTTACTGGACAGACGCCATCGCCTCTCGCTGTGCAGCCGACCCCGGGTCCCGCCGCGAGCGTACAGCCGGCTCCTGCCATGGAGCGTAGGCCCTCGTGGACAGGGCAGCCAGCGCCACCGCCGAGCACGGCGCCGACGGGCACGCAACCCATGGCCGCGCCCCAACGTCCACCTTCATTCAGCGGATACGAGCCTCCTCCGCCGTCCGCTCCTCGTGCGACGATGGGCTCCGCGCCCATGATGGAAGACGAGGATCTGGTGGCGACGCAGCCCATGCAGGGCCGTGCGGTGCTGGCCGACCTGATGCAACGTCGAAACGCGTCAGTCGCTGAAGCCCCCCCCGGTGCATCGCCGACCGGAACGCAACTCCTCATGCCCAATCAGCCGGTCGCATCGCCGGGACCCAACTGGCGTGAGGCAATGAAGCAGGCGCTCGAGGCCAAACGTGCGGCCGATGCTCACCGGCAATCGTCTCCCGTCGATGCATTGCAGGGCGGGACGATGGCCATTCCTTCGGATCTCGTGGAGCGCGTGGCTTCCGGGGTGAGCGGGGGGGTTACGACGTCGACGGGCGGGATGGTCCATCCGATCCCTGCATCTCCGACCGCGGATCCGGAGCTCGCCGGGCATCGTGCCAGGCGACGCAGCAGCGCGGGAATCATGTATGCTGCGATCGGCGTGGGAATCCTGGCGGTGACGGTGCTCGCGGTGTTCCTCGTGCTGAATTTGACGGCTCTGGTGGATCCCAGTGGAACGCCGACAGCCGAAGCGGCGACGGCACAGACCCCGGAGGAATCGCCGGTGGTGCCTGCGGCAATGGCGACAACGAAGCCCACTTCCGAGGCTGCTCCGGCTGAGCCCGTGAAGGTCGCCACGGTGGAACCTCCTGGGACGAATGCCGTCTCGGCGCCGCAGCCTCCGGCCCCCTCGGTTTTGACGGGACGACTTCCGGCAAAGCCTCTGTCGGCGGGATCGACGCCGCAAAAGTTCGTTCCAGTAGGACAATCCACGCCGAAAGCGCAGCCGGTACCGACGAGTACGGCCCCACAGGGGTCGCAATCGGCCAAACCCAGGTCGCGCATGTTCGATGGCCCCCTCTCCCGGTAGCCCGAGAGCCGACGATGTTCCTGCGACACTTCCATGCACTCCTCGTCGTCGCCGCGCTTCTTGGAGCGACGGATACGCGGGCGGAAAGCGAACCGGCCGGCAAGGCCGAGGCGGAGCGCCTCTTTGCGCAGGGGGCGAAGGCTGCCAAGGCAAACCACTGGGCGGAGGCGCGAGACCATTTCCGCGATGCGCTCGAGATCGTCGAGCATCCTCAGATTCTTGCGCAGCTAGGGCGCGCAGAGTTCGAGCTTGGTGAGAATCGCAATGCGGCGGAGCATCTCACCAGATTCCTCGGAACGGCGACTGACGTGAGCGACGAGGATCGCCACCTCGCGGAAGCGATGCTCGCCAGAGCGAAATCCCGGGTCGGCATACTACGCGTGACGGTTACCGTGCCCGGAGCCGAGCTGTTGGTGGACGGCAAGTCGATTGGTATCGCCCCTTCCTGGGAGCCAGTATTCGTGGACGTCGGACATCGCGAGATCGAGGCCCGGCGCGTGGGCCGCGCGTCTGCGCACAGGACACTCGAAGTGGAACCCGGGAAGACCTATGAGGTGGAGCTTTCGCTCGAACAGACGCCTTCCGTCGCGCCGGCGAGCCGTAGTAGGCTCTTTCTCGGAGGAATCGCGGCTGGGACTGTCCTCGCGGGCGCGGGTACGGCGCTCGCGATCTTCTCGGGCATGAAGGGAACCGAGTCCAAACAGGCGTGGGTGGACGCGGATGCGGCAGGTAATGCGCCGGACTCCTGCAAACAGGGTACGGGACCGTTCTGTCGTCACGTCATCGGCCTTGAGGAGCAACAACGTCGGTTGGCCATCGCGTCGATTGGAACGTTCGTCGCGGCTGGGGCGATCGCTGGGGCTACGGGGCTCTATTACGGACTCGGACGACGGAGGGCGGATAGCGGCGGGAGCGTCGCGTTCGTGCCCTTCTGGGAAGCGACGTCGGCGGGGCTCGTCGTGAGCGGGACATGGTGAAACGACGCGAGGTTGACGTTGGGACTTGAGTAGAGGGCGAAAGTGCGCTCCAATGCGGCCGTCGAACACATGAACGAGTCAAGGGCGGAGGCAGCACGCGTGGGGGAAGCGTCGACGCGCAGGGCAGACGTTCGAGAAGCAAGCCGGCGAAGGGCGGGACGCGCGTGGCTGGCCGGGCTCGTCGCGGCGCACCTGCTCGTGAGCGGGGCTGCGTTCGGGCAGGGGAAGGCGCCGGGCGCGGCGGCAGCCGCCGGGAGCGCGCAGGTCACGGAAGCCGAGCGTCACTTCGCGGAGGGGGTCAAGTTCGCGCAGGCGAAGCAGTGGGCGAAGGCGCGCGAGGAGTTTGCCAAGGCGTACGAGCTGTCGCAGGACCCGCGCTACCTGGCAGCGCTCATCCGGGCGGAGGAAGAGCTCGGGCGGTACCGGGATGTCGCGGAGCGGCTCACGATCTTCCTACGGGATGGGAAGAACATCGACCAGGCCACGCGGCAGGAAGCCGAGAAGAAGCTCGACGAAGCCCGGAAGAAGCTCGGGACCGTGACGGTGGTCGTGGGAGCGGAGGGCGCCGAGGTGCTGCTCGACGGGCAGAAGCTCGGGACGTCTCCGCTGGCGAAGCCGGTGTTCGTGGACCCGGGGAAGCACACGTTCGAGGCGCAGAAGGCAGGCTACGAGCCGGCGAAGCAGGAGCTCGTGGTCGAGGCGGGGTCGGCGCCAGAGGTGCGGCTCGCACTGACGGCGGCGGGCGGAAGCGCGAATTCGGGGAGCGGGGCGGGGAACGGGTTCGTGGGGGTGCCGGGGGAGAAGGTGCCAGCGGACACGTCGCCGAAGTGGCGGACGTACGCGGCGATCGGTGGGTTGGGGCTCGCGGTGGTGGGGCTGGGGGTCGGGATCGGGATGACGGTGGCGGCGAGCAGCAAATACGGTGAGCTCGAGGACGAGTTCGGTAAACTCCGGAGCGATCCAGCTCGCAACCTCGATACGTTCGGAGAGCTGGTGGCGGAGCATAGGACCCTGAAGGGGGGAATGATCGCCGGGTATGTGGTGGGAGGAGCGGCGCTGGTCGGGACGGCGGCATTCTGGTTCTTGACGAAGCCGAAGCCCAAGCCCGAGGCGAAGAAGGTGATGCTGGCTCCCGCGGTCGGGGGTGGGCATGCGGGGGCAATTTTGGTGGGTGAGTTCTGAGCCGGAGGCGCTGAGATGCGACGTACGACACGAGGGGCGTGCCTGACGTTGTTCGCGATGTCCATGCTGGTGGGGCTGCATCAGCAGGGGTGCGGCAGGGATCCGGATCAGGAGGCGGATTATCTCAAGGATTTGGTTGCGGCGCGGTGCCCCGACAATCGAGCGGACGACGATGGCAAAGAGTGCACGGTCGAGATGTGCAAGGGGGACAAGCCCGAGCATGTCGCCGTCCCCGGGAAGACGTGTGTCGGGGGAACCTGCAACGAGTCAGGGGAGTGCGGGGGTGGGGGCTTCGGGGGAAGCGGGGGAATGGGGGGGAACGGTGGGGGCTGTTCGACCGACCAGCAGTGCGGTGATCCGATGTCGACACCGTGCAACCCCTGGAAATGCGAGGAGGGCACGTGCAAGCAGGTGCCTCTAGAAGCCGGCGCAGTCCCTGCCACGTTAGAACAAGTCCCCGGCGACTGCAAACAACTGCAATGTAACGGCCAGGGTAGTACTGAGCAGGTCAACGACGACAACGACAAGCCTCAGGCCGAGTGTCAGATAGGCCAATGTGTCAACGGAGAGCCGTCGTCCACGCCCGTCACCGTGGGTATGAAGTGCGGCACGAACCAGGAGAATGTCTGCAACAACAGCGGCCAGTGTGTCGAATGCAACGTTGATGGCGACTGCGGACCGGATAACCACTGCTTCGAAAACAGTTGCTTTGCTTGCAGTGACGGCATCAAAAATGGCGACGAGAGCGACACGGACTGCGGCGGCACAAGCTGCCCTAAGTGCAGTAACGGAAAGTCGTGCACGTCCCCAACGGATTGCAATTCGGCCTGTGTCGACGGGGTATGCTGTAACAACTCATGCACTGGCATATGTAAAGCCTGCAACGTCACCGGTTTCTTGGGTAACTGCAAAGACATACCATTGTATGGAGAGGACAACTCGCCGGAGTGCCTAAACGAAACTGGATTTGAATGCAACGGGTCCGCCGCTTGCAAAGCCAAGGTCGGCTCCATTTGCGACATCGCAGACGATTGCGCTACTGCACGGTGCGAACAGGTGGACGGTGCTGCACAGAAGACCTGCTGCAAGCCCAGTGCGGATCCCTGCACGCAAGCCTCCGAATGCTGTAGCAACAACTGTTCCGCCGCCGGAACCTGCATGTAAGTTTCCACGTGCCCCAGCGATCGAAGGGCCTCTCCCGCACCTTCCATATCTCCGCAGCTGCTCCCTGATCCAGCCATTTTCTTGCACCGCCCCCCATTTCCGCGCTTCTCTCGACCCTGCCAAACCAGGGACACGGAGAATCCTTCATGGACAAACGGCGCACCCGGCGTCTCAGCCACGGCCTTCGGGCCCTCTCCTGCGGCCTGATCCTCGCCGCACACCTCTTCGCACCCAGATCCGCATCCGCTGATCCCTCCCCCTCGGACCGACAAACCGCCCGCAACCTGCTCGGCGGAGGGCGCAGCCTGCTCGACGCTGGAGACGCCCGTGCGGCCCTCGAGCGGTTCCAGGGCGCGCATCTGCTCATGAACCTGCCCACGACCGGGTTCGAGGTCGTGAAGGCGCTCGAAGTCCTCGGCCGCCTCGTCGAGGCGCGCGCGATGGCGTACGACGTCACGCAGATCCCCGAGAAGCCTGGCGAGGCGCAGGCCCAGAAGGACGTACCACCTCGCCCACCCCCGTCCTGACACCGACGGCTTGCACCTCCGACGCTGGTGCCCCGAAGGGAGCACCCGATGCGGAACCATCAGCGAGCGGCGGCGATTCGTGCAGAGATCGAGCGGGACGAGGGGCGAGGACGGGGGAAGGCGTATCCCGAGCGTGTACGTCGGCAAGCGATCGAATACTTCTGGTCGCGGCGTGACGAGGGGGCGACGATTGCGGAGATCGGAGCCGAGATCGGCTTGCACTGGCGGACCTTGTACGGCTGGGCCAGGGGCGGCGCGTCGCCGCAGCTGCCGACGGCTGGTTTCTCGCCCGTCGAGATCATTGAGGCCCCGGCCGCCGAGGTCCGCGGGCCTATCGTCGTGCAGCACCGCTCGGGACTACGCGTCGAGGGACTCGACCTCGACGCGCTCGCCGAGCTGCTCCGGAGGCTGTCGTGATCGGCTCGACGCGGCAGGTCAGGGTCTACGCGTATCGAGAGCCCGTCGACATGCGGAAATCATTCGACACCCTCACGGCGCTGGTCGCTCAGGGCCTTCGCCGCGACGTGATGTCGGGTGAGATATTCCTCTTCGTGAGTCGCAGTCGCCAGCGGTCCAAGGTGTTGTTCTGGGACGGCACGGGGCTTTGCCTCTTTTCGAAGCGGCTCGCGAAGGGCCGATTCGCGGCGCCGTGGGCGCGGCCTGGGGACGGTCCGCTCGTGCTCACCACGAGCGAGCTCGCGCTCCTGCTCGAAGGAAGCGAGCTCATCGGACGCATGCCGCTCTCACCGCCGCCGTACACGCCCGCCAATCGGGTCTTGCGCTGGGGATGAGCGTTTTCTTACGCGGACCGTCGGTACATTCGAGGGGTCTGACGACATATACAACTCGAGACCCGATGCGTTTCGAGACCGAGAATGACCCCGAAGTCCTGCGGCAGGCGGCGCTGTTGCTCGAGCGGGAAAACCAGAAGCTCGCGAAGAAGATCATCGAGCTGACCGCCGAGCTTCTCGCGCTCAAAGGCGGCGATCCGGAGCAGCTCAAGCTGCGCATCGCCGAGCTCGAGCAGCAGATTGCCCAGAAGAACCGTCTGCTCTTCGGCGAGAAGTCGGAGCGTCGCGGCGGCGAGGCGCAAGACGCAACGCCCGAGCCGCCGCCGAAGCCGCCGCAAAAGGGCCACGGACCGAAGGCGCAGCCGTCGTTGCCGATCGTGGAGGTCGTGCACGAGCTCGACGAGGCAGACAAGGTCTGCAACTCGTGCGGCGGCGCGCTCGAGGTGTGGGAAGGGCAATTCGAGGAGTCCGAGGAAGTCGACGTCGCTCCGCGGCGCTTCGAGCTCAAGAAGCACAAGCGGCAGAAGTATCGGTGCCGCTGCGGCGGTTGCGTGGAGACGGCGCCCGCTCCGATGAAGCTCTTCGAGGGGGCGCGGTATTCGATTGACTTTGCAGTCGAGGTGGCGACGGAGAAGTACTGTGATCATGCGCCACTGGAGCGACAGGTGCGCAAGATGCGGCGCGAAGGACTGCTCGTCGAGTCGCAGACGCTCTGGGACCAGATTGAGCGGCTCGCGCGGCTCCTTTCGCCGGGCTACGAGGCCCTCGTGCGTCACGTCCTGAGCCATCCCGTCATCGGTGCCGACGAGACCCGGTGGCCGCTGCTCGGCAAGAATGAGCCTTCGCGATGGCACGCGTGGTCGATTGTAGCGCCGGACGCGGTCGCGTATCGAATCCTCGAAGGTCGCTCGGCCGAGGAGGCGAAGCAGGTGCTCGGTGGCTATGAGGGCACCGTGATGTGCGACGGTTACGCGGTCTACAAGTCGCTGGCGAAGGGGGAGAATGCTCCGATCAAGCTCGCGCACTGCTGGGCCCACGTGCGGCGCGAATTCATCGAAGCCGAGAAGTCCTATCCCGAGGAGACGAAGGCCGTGCTCGGACTGATTCGCGGACTGTACGCCGTCGAGGCGCAGTGCGAGCCGGGAGCCGCCAGCGATGAGAAGCGGCGCGCGCTGCGGGGTAACGTGTCGAGGCCGATCATCGATCGAATCCGGGAATTCGCCGAGACGACGGCCGTGGTGCCGGACAGCAGCCTCGACAAGGCGATCCAGTACATGGCCGGCATGTGGAGCGGGCTCACGCGCTTCCTGGACGATCCGCGGATCCCGCTCGATAACAACCATACCGAACGAGCCGAGCGCGGCGTCGTGGTCGGGCGCAAGAATCATTACGGATCACGGTCGAAGCGCGGGACCGAGGTCGCAGCGCTCTTCTACTCGTACGTGGAGAGCGCGAAGCTCTGCGGGCTCGACCCGAAGGCGTACCTGCGCACGGCCGTCATGGCCGCGCTACGCGGGGAGCGGATCGCGCTGCCGCACGAGGTCTCGGTCGAGAGATAGCGCGGCGAGCAGGCCATTTGCTGTCCGTGCCGAAGGCGGTGCGATGAGCGCACCGGTGTGCGCGGCGTATTGATCGCTCGCGACGAACCAGCCGGCCCGCCAGGAACGCGCCGGCCGGCCCTGCCACGTCTGCGGGCGTCGAGCAAGACGAGGCTGGGCGAGGACTTACAGAAGGACGCTCGCGAAAACGCGTCCTTTGCGATGCAGGCGCTCGATACCCGGATTCCTTCCCTCGTTCTTCGGATCGAGGGCGCCCCCCTGAAATCCGTGGCGGTGACCATCGACGGCGAGACGATCCTGCCCACCCTCGTGACCATGCCCCGGGCCCTCAACCCTGGGGAGCACGAGGTTGTGGTCAAGGCGTCGGGCTATCAGACCCTGCGAAAGAAGGTCACGTTGCCCGAGGGGCAGGGGCCGGCGGTCGAGGTTCCTGTGGTGATGGTGCCGGAGCGGCAGGAAGTCGCGAGCGCGACGAGAGCGGATACGTCCGAGGGGGCACCGAAGTGGAGGACTTACACGGCCATCGGAGGCCTCGGCCTCGCGGTCGTGGGCCTGGGAGTCGGGGTCGGGATGACGGTGGCTTCGAATGGGAAGGCAGACGAGGCGAACCGTATCATCGACGGAATCGCGTATGGGACCGATGGGTGCAGGGCTGCTGAATGTTATGATAAGTGGGCGACCGCTGCCACCGATCGCAACTATATGAGGGGCGCGGCGATCGCAGGATACGCCGTGGGAGGAGCGGCGCTCGCAGGGACGGCGATCTTGTGGTTCACGACGAGCCGGGGGGCCCACCCGCAAGGGACGACGAAGGTGGCGGTGCTCCCCGCGCTCGGAGGCGGAGAAGCGGGTGCGGTTGTGGTGGGAGCGTTCTGACGCGACGGGGGTAGACATGCAGCGGATGAGACTTCGTGCGTCGTGGCCTCTGCTGGCGCTGGCCGCGCTCGGTGGCCTGCAGCCTCAAGGCTGCGCAGTCGACCCCGACGAGCACGCAGCCGAGCTCGAGAGGGCAGCGCAGTCTCGCTGCCCCACATCACGCGCTGATGACGACGGCAATCCCTGCACGGTCGAGATGTGCGAGGGCGATCCGCCATCCAAACAGCACGTTCTGGTCCCCGGCAAGACTTGTGGAGAGGACGCTACCTGCGATGAAGCAGGCTCGTGCGGCGGAATGGGTGGAGGTGGCGGGGGCTGCTCGATCGACGAGCAATGCGGCGATTCGACGCTGACCCCGTGCGCTCCTTGGAGGTGCGAGGAGGGCACGTGCAAGCAGGTGCCTCTGGAAGCTGGTGCAGTCCCGGCTACGCTCGAACAAGTGGTCGGCGACTGCAAACAACTGCAATGTGACGGCCAGGGCGCCGCTCAGCAGGTCAACGACGACAGCGACACGCCCCAAGCCGAGTGTCAAACAAGCCAGTGTGTCAACGGAGAACCGTCGTCCACGCCCGCAAACGTGGGCAACCCGTGCGGCCCCAACCAGGAGAACGTCTGCAACAGCACCGGTCAATGCATCCAGTGCAACGGAGACTCCGATTGCGTCGCCAGCGGGTATTGCCATGAGGCGACGTGTTTTGCTTGCGACGACGGCATCAAAAATGGGGACGAGACGGACGTGGACTGCGGCGGAACACGCTGCGGCAAGTGCGACAACGGAGAGCTGTGTGCTTCACCGTCGGATTGCAACTCGAATTACTGTGTCGACGGCGTGTGCTGCTTCTCTGCCTGCCAAACCCAGTGTAGAGCCTGCAACGCCGCGGGCTACCTGGGTCAGTGCACGGTCATTCCATTACACGGGGAGGACACGTGGCCCCAGTGCCTCAATATAGACGGATTCGAGTGCAGTGGAGCAGGCGTTTGCGGAAGCAAGGTCGGAGTTGCCTGCGCATCTCCGAGCGATTGCGCCACCAAGAATTGCGATGACGGAAACGGTGACGGACTGAAGACCTGCTGCAAGCCCATTGCAGCTCCGTGCACGCAACCATCGGAATGCTGCACCAACAACTGCTCGGGCGGAACCTGCACCTGAGCCCGCACATGCGCTGGCGGGTGCAGGAGCTTCCCCCGCACCTGCCAGACGCCCTAAAACTTCAGCGTCTCGACGTCGAACATACTCCCGCCACTCTTCTTCGTCGTCTCGCTCTTCTTCGTCGTTCCCCCAGCCTTCTTCGTTGACCCCTTCTTCGCGCTCGCCTGGGCACTCCCCGCAGACTCCGCGGATGGCGCCGTCTTCGGCTTCACTTCCGGCGTCGCCGCAGGCTTCGCTGTCGGCGCCACCGTCGCCATCATCGGCGGCGCTTCCACCTGCATCGCCGCCGGCACCGCCTGGACCGTCGGCACCTCGCTCGGCCCCTGCGCAGCATTCGCCGTCCCGGCCGGTCCCCCGCCCCCCAGCGCAACCGCCGCAACGACCCCCGCAAATGCAATCGCCACGCCCACACCCACGAGCAGCCCGACCCCACCCCCCGCCTTCTTCGCCTTGGCGGCGTTGGCGGGTTTGACCTCCGCGACCAACCCGGTTGCAGCCTTCAGATCGTCGGAATCCCTCTCCGCCTTCGCCCCCAGGTCCTCGAGATCCACCCGGATCTCTCCGGTTGCGAGTTCCGGGTTCTTCGCCCACGGCTTCGGGCGCGCCTCCACCGGATCTGCCGCCTCCCCCGCCGCCCCGCCCGTATTCCCCGCATTCCGCTGCGCGAACATCTGCCGCCAGCCCATGCGCAGCTCGGGCATCTGCGAGACCCGCACCTCGTAGGCGTTGAACAGCTTCTCCGCGAGCTCTCGCGGATCCTCCGGCACATCCTCGAGCGCCATCATCACCACGTCCGAGGGCTCTGGCCCCGCCTCCCGCCGCGGCACGAAACGCACGCTTACACCGCCAGGTACATCCCCCTCTCGCCCGTTCGAAATGGCTGTCCACCGGATGTCCGATTCCACGAGGACACCCGCAATTCGCGCCGCACACCGCGCGATCACCTCAAAAGGCGCCGCGTCCGCGTGCACAATGACCACCCGCTTCGGCGGAGTCACATCCTCCACCGACCACCGGAGCCCGAGCCCGCTGGGGTGCGGCGCTGGCAAATCCGCAAAGTCCGCCACGTACGAACGCAGAAGCGGCAGAAGCGCGTCCGGGTTCGTCGCGGACTGTACGTAGGAGTGGTACCAGCCGCTTCCTTCCGCCTGCGACTCCTGGTCGGGCAAGAGCTTCCGATAAAACGCAGTCGCAGCCTCGAGGATCATCGCCTCGTCGAGCTGCCGATCCACGGCTGCCACCGCATGACAAAACGGCGGGTCCTGCCGCCCAGCGTGATCCTTCGCGCCCTTGATCCGCAGCCCGAAGATCAGCGCGACGCCTCCGCGCCCGGGCTCGTACTGCGTATCGTCCCGCGACAGGTTGCCGATGGCAAACGCATACGCGCTCCCGCGTCGCGGCTCGATATATTTCATGAGCCGCGCCAGGTGGCTGAAGTGCTGCCGCGACAGCAGTCCTTGCGGGACCTCTGGCCGGTACATGAAATCGATCTGGTGCCGCGGCACGTTTCCGTGCAGGAAGTGATACCAGACGGTCCCAGCCGGCGCCTGGTACGTCGGAGCCTCGTAGCCCGCGGAAAGCACTTGCGCTTCCATGGTACTCTCCTGTCACGCCTTCTGGTAAAGCGGCGCTGTCCGGTGCAAGAGCGGCGCCGTGTCCCCGATGCTCGCCGTGCCATTCCCGAAATGGGGGATCTGCGGGCGCAGGCCGCTCGACGGAGCCACGCGCCCCGGTGGCGGCCCGAAGGAGGGCGCGACAGGTGGCGCGGCCGCAACGGGCGCGGCGACTGGCGGAGCGGGCGTCCCCGAGGACACGGGTGGGAGCTGCATGGCTTGAGCGGCGCTGGGGAGAGCCCGCACCTGGCCGAAGTCGGACTTCATGCGTTGCAGGAGCTGCGGGTCGTACGCGTTCTTCGGCAGGATCTTCTCGACGAAGTGCGAGAACAGAAGGTGTGTCGAGTGCCCGTAGTTCGCGCTCCCGACGAACACCCGCACGTCGATCTGGTTCGCGTACTTCATGAGGCTGTCGATGAGCGGCTGATAGAGCCGCTTCGCCTCCTCCTCCACCTGCGTGGGCGTTCCCGCGATGAGGTCGCTCTTGTTAATGAAGAGCACCACCGACTTGCACGACGCGAGCGTCTTCGGACCGAAGAAGTATCGCAGCGCCTGCGGCTGGAACTCCTGGAGCTGCTCGGAAACGCGGCCCATCTCGACCTGCGTCGCTTCCCTGCCGCCGAGGTCCACCACGACGAGCAAGCCGTGGATCTCTTCGACCATCAGCTCCTGCAAGGCGTCCACGATGTGCTCGCCGCCCCAGTCGTGCACCTCGAACACGTGCTCGACGAGCGTATCCTTCTCGCGCACGTGGCTCACGCTGCGCTCGTACCGTTCGATCTTCGTGCCCTCGATCGTCCCGAGATCGACCAGCGGGTTCGACCATTTCAGCGTGAGCGATGTCTTGCCCGTGGCTTTCATGCCGAGCGTGAGGATCCGGTAGGACTTACGCTTCTGGATCGGACGCTTGTCGAGCTCGCTGCGGAGGTGCGTGACGTCCTTGTCCAGGTTGTCGAGCCAGTTGTCCTTCTGGTCGCTCTCGTCCTTCAGCGCGGCGTTCTTCCCGTGCAGGGCCCGGACCTCTCCTTGAAGAGATTCGATCTTGTGCTCCGCAGCCTCGAGCGCCTTTCCGAGGTTCGCGGCCCGCAGACCGACCAGCACGAGCACACCCACGAGAGCAGCAGCGACAGCGATGACGATGATGGTGACCAACATACGCGCCTCGATACGTAAACCGAGCGCACGGCGAAGCGGCCCCCCGGTGAGGATCCCCCGTGTGCTCGACGATGGGTCTGGCTTGTGCAGCCAACCACGCAAGGAGGAACACGGCCAAGAAAAGAGCGTGCTCGGGCATGCCAGGGAGGCGCAGTGGGGGGAGGTGGGTGCGTGGCGTACCAGATGGAGCCGCGGGTTTGCCGAGGAGTTTGAGAGAGGAGTAAGGTGGCCTGCGTATGGACGTCATTTCGAGGTGCGCGCTGCGGGCTTGGGGGTTCGTGTGGCAGTCGCAGGACGGGCGGTACGCGCAGACGGTCGTCGTGAAGGCGACGTTCGTGCTCGAGCCGGGGCGAGCACCGCTCGCGGCGGAGCAGGAGGAGCCGAACGAGGACGATGCGCACTGGAACGACGACACAGCCCGCAGCCTCGTCGCACCGAGCGACAAGGTACCGTACAAGCCGCGCGCCGACGTGATGCTCGTCGGGCATGCGTACGCGCCCGGGAAACAACCCGTGCGATCGGTGATGACCCGGCTCGTCGTGGGTGAGCTCGACAAATCGATCGAGGTCTGGTGCGATCGCGGATTTCGGGTGCAGGATGGCCAGCTCTTCGAGGGGCCGCGATTCATGAAGATGCCGCTCCGCTGGGAGCGCGCAGCGGGAGGGCCAGAAACGAACAATCCGGCCGGGGTGAGGTTTGACGCAGCCCCTGACGGGTACGGGATGGTGCCGATTCCGAACTTGCAGCCGCCGGGGGTGTTCGTATCAAAGCGATCGGATACGTTTCCCCCAGTGTGTTACGGGCCGGTTGCAGGCACGTGGCCGGGGCGAGTGGAGCGGCTCGGGCGTTTGACGGGGACGTTCCCTCATGCTGGGTGGGAGCGGAAGCCTTTGCCGGAGGGGCTCGATCCGTCGTTTTTCCAAGCGGCGCCGCCAGACCAACAAGTGACCGAGATTCGACCGAACGAGCGAATCATCCTCGAAAACCTGCATCCAGAGCACGCGCGGCTGGTGACGAGCCTGCCGGGGCTTCGGCCCAAGGTGAGCGTGGAGCGGGCGACGGGCGAGCGGGAAGACGTCACTCTCGTCGCGGATACCTTGTTGATCGACACGGATCGCGGGACATGCGTCGTGGTGTGGCGGGGCAGGATCGGGCTGCGCCACGTGAGCGAAGCCGGGCGACTCCTCGTGAAGCTCGCGGAAGACGGGGCGGAGGAGCTAGAGGACGAGGATTTGTTACAGACGATCCCTCCGGGCGCTTTCGAAGCGGCGGACGACAAAGAGCGCGAGGAAATCGCCGCCATGACGATGATGCCATCGCTCTCGACGGCGGGACCGGTCATGCCCTTCACGGGCGGCGGATCCCAGCATCGGCCGGCGTCGGCTCTGCAAGGGGCGAGGCCTGGAGACCCGGCCCTGCCGTTCGGACAGGGTTTGGCGGGGATCCGCGGGGTCGAAGCTCCGCAGATCCCCTCGAGCGTCGAGGAAACCGTGGTGCCGCAGGTGGCCGTCGTCCGACCCTTGGAGAGGGCGCCGGAGGCTCCAGCCCGGATGTCGGTCGGACAATTGGCGGTGGAGGCGAGAGGCGGCGCATCACATGTATGGTCCGCGACGTCCGCGCAGGTGGCTGCGCCCGCGCCGCCTGCGATCGTGGGCGCCGCGGTGACGGGCGACATCGCGCGCGCTGGCGCCGCAGCGCTCTCGGATGCGGCAGCGCGCGCCGAAATGGTCCCGGCGGACAGGCAGGACCATGAACGACGGAAGGGAGCCGCCTGGGCCACATCCCACTCGATGCACGAACCCGTCAAGCTCTTATGGTTCGACGAGAAGAACCTTCCGCGAATCAGCAAGCACCCGGAATGGCAGGTCCTGCTCGCCGAGATCGAGCTCGAAAAGCTCGAGGCGCTCGCGGCGGAGGACGAGATCCCGGAGGAGGACGAGCCGCCCCAGGAGAAGGGGCGGCGAGACATCTCGGCGATCCTCGCGGGCGGCAGGGCTCTCGAGCCATCGGAGCTCGAGCGCTGCTTTGCCCACGCCGTGGGGCCGCGCGGGCAGTTCTTGCCGCCTTTGGTCCTCGTCGCGGGGGAGCTCGTCTTGCTCTTCGACGAGCTGGAGGCGCTGAAGGCGACTGTCACCATGGCGAGCCCGTCGGCCGCGGGTGACAAGAAACTCCGGGAGACGCTCGACGCTGTCTCCGATGTTCTGAAGACCCCTGGCCTTTGCAGCGCGAGCGGCTTGACGGAGGGGCTCGGGCGTCAGGTCGAGGAGGCGTTCGCTCCCTCTGCGCAGCGACAGCGCTTACCGTCGGATTGGCTCTCCACGGGGCGAACGAGGCTCCTTCTCTCCGGCAGGCATTATCAACGTCGACTCCTGCGTGGCGGGGGTTGGGTACGCGGGCATATCCGATTGAACGGGGGCAGCGTCGTGACGACCTACCTACCGGACGCCCTCGCGAACGAGCTGCCTTTGCTCCAGACGATGCAGGTCCGGCTCATCGCCGAGCTCGACGGTCCGCAAGAAATGGGGGAGAGCGGCAAGGTCGCCTTGTTCGCCATCGCGGGCGGTCTCGTGATTCGCCGATAAGCTGGGGATTTTTCATGAACTCCACAGGAAAAAGGGCTGGGCGGCTGGGGGACAAGTCGTACGTTTCGAAGGACAGCCATGGATGTGATGCTTGTGCTCATTCCGCGATAGGTCCGGCGGTAACGGGCTCGGAGAACGTGCTCGTGAACAATCGTCGAGCGCTCCGAGTGGGCGATAAGGGAGTGCATTCGAAGTGCTGCGGGAAAAACGAGTGGGAGGCTGTCCAGGGAGCGCCGCGGGTGCTCATCAACAACCGCCGAGCGCACCGCATGGGCGACGTGGACGAACATTGCGGTGGGCGTGGGAAGATGGTGCAGGGCAGCCCGGACGTGCTCATCGGCGATCACGTATCCACGGACGAGCAGAAGACGCATGCACCCAGGATTGTCCTCAAGGATATGCCGGGGCAGCTTGGCGTGCCGCTCATCAACGTCGACTGGCAGCTCCTGTTCGACTGGAACGTGATCGAGGAGGGCGTGACGGATCAAAAGGGCCAAGTGCACATTCGTACGCCGCTCCGGACGAGCAGGATTTATGAATTGCGGTATCCGGGGAGGACGCTGGAAATCCTGCTGGAGCCGGGTACGACCGCGGATACGCTGAAGGGCATCCAGATACGGTTGAGCGCCATCGGGTACCACCCGGGCCCACTCACCGGGCGTCCCTCGAGCGCAACGACGAACGCTATCATCGCTTTCCAGATTGACCACGGCCTTGCGCCTGATGGTCGATGTGAAGGCGAGACGCGCGCTTTGCTACAGAAGCTTGCTGGTTTTTGAGGAAACCATGACCAATCCCACCAGTCATACCGTCGCCCGCGCGGATCTGCCCACGAGGCAGGAGACGCTGTATACGCCTGCGCAGGCGCAGGTCGCCGCCGCGGGCGCGTATTGGGTCAAGGCCCCGAAGCTCGTCAGCGACGTGACGTATAAAAACAAGGTTACGTATCTCGTGGACGGCAAGATGGCGATGGGTGAGATCGCCAAGGGGATCATCGAGGCGAAAACGAGTATATGGATGGCGGGGTGGGCACTCGATATGGGTTGCCGCCTCCAACGGGACGAGGGGAGCAATCGCAGCCTGCGGGATTTGCTCATGGGGGCCGCTTCGAAGCCTACCTTCCAGCAACTTTATATCCTGCTCTGGGACGGGATAAACAACATTCCATACAACCTCAATGATGAGAAGTTCGAGAAGGATGTGGAGGAAATGTTGCCAGCGGAGCCGAAGGAGCTGCGGCACAAGACGCGCGTGCTCCGCCACCGGCCTGGGCGGGGGTGGGCGCACCATGGGAAATTCATCATCATCGACGGGAATATCGGTTTTCTTGGAGGCATCGATCTTTTCGAGGGGCGCTGGGACACGGACGATCACCCCTTGACCTCGCTCGAGACCCCGTCACCCTATGACGCTTACAATCCGTGCCGGGCGGACCACAAGGACGAGTCGAAGCGCCATCGAATCCCGCGTATGCCCTGGCACGACATCCACTTGCGCATCGAGGGGCCCGCGGTAGGACACCTCGCGCGCCATTTCGCGCAGCGCTGGGCGCACCATAACCGCGTGCACGCGCTCATGAACGTCGCCAAGCCATCCTTGACGGACGCCGTCCGCGCGATCGAGGATCTGGGGGACGCGATCGAGGATCGTGATCCGGCGCAGGTCGGCAAGATCGATCCGCCGACGGATTACGTCTTGCGAGGCGTGGAGTACGGTTTCGCCACCGACGTGGAGCCCGAATTACCGGCGCCCGAGAAGATTCCGATCCCAGGTCCCGTCCAGGGGGGGGCGCAAGCGGTGCAGATCGTGCGCTCTCTGTCGAAAGAATCGGGGACGAGCGGGGAGACCGAGCGGACCATCTATGATGCGTACAAACAGGCGATCTCCAGCGCCGAGCACTACATCTATATTGAAAACCAGTTTTTCCTGTCCAGAATCGCCCCGACCTCGGTCGATTTCCCATACTTCACATGGAAGCTCTTCGGGCCCGTCGAGAACGAGATCGTCGACACGTTGGTGGCGCGCATCGAGAAGATGGCGAAGACCCCGTCCCGCCGATTTCACGTTTATGTCATGCTGCCCGTGCACCCGGAGGGTGTCCTGCACGGAGTCCTCCTGCAGGTCGAGGGGGTGCGCAAGCGCATCGAGCAGATCATGGCGTTGCGCAGGAGCATCGCCACGATCATCGAGGCCACGAAGGCCTATGTGGCGAACGCCACGCCGGAGCTGTTGAAGACCGCGGCTAGCGCGGTGAAGCGGGGCTACGAGACCGTGCGGATCAAGGTGAAAGAGCTGTCCGAGAAGCTCAAGGACCTCATCGTCAAATACACGCCGGATTTCATCAAGAAGCCTCTCACGGACATTCGCGATTGGCTCGTCGAGTGGTGGAAGGAGACGCCAAACCTGCTTGAGATCATCGCGAAGAGGCTAGCCGACTTGGGGCTCACGCTGGATCAACTCAAGAACATCCTCGACATCTACTTCAGCTCGACGCACGGCATTCTCGTCCTCCAGCTCCAGACCATCCGGGATCTCATCGAGAGGGTCAAAAAGGTGACTGGAGGCGATCACCGCAAGTATCTGTCATTTTATTGCCTGCGAAACCATGGGAAGCTCGACAACGTTCCGGTGACGGAGCAGATCTACGTGCATTCGAAGATGATGCTCGTCGATGACCGCGTATTCATTGTCGGCTCCGCGAACATCAATGACCGAAGCCTTCTTGGCGACAGGGACTCCGAGGTCAGCGCCATCGTCGTGGACGAGGCGACATCGACGACGCCCATGGGCGGAAAGCCCACCGTGACACGAAACCTCGCGCGCAAGCTACGCATGGAGCTATGGAAAGAACACTTCAAAGTGGACGTGGAGGACCCGATAGGGGGCGATGGCGAGACGATCGAGCAACTCCGGGCGATCGCCACGGAAAACAGCCGCATCTACAGTGAGGTCTTCTGGAACATGCCGGCTGACACGATGGCCATGTTGCCCCTCGTCTCGACAGGTCCTCTCGGCAGCGGCGAGGGCGGCAAGCCGCTATCCGTCGATATCAAAAATTTCAGCGTCGTGCCCGAGTACAAAAGGAACGGCACGGTGGCGATGCTCGATGGGATCAAGGGCCACGCCGTCCTGCTCCCGGAACGGTGGCTCGAGAAAGAGACGCTCAATGCGATCGAACAGGCCTTTAGCAAATTGCTCGCCCGTCTGGAGCGGGGGGAGACGTCGATGCCCACCTGATGCCCCGGCCCATCACGGGGAGAAGCTCGCCGCGAGATCCGCCCATACCTCCCCCTCTTCCTTCTCGCCTTTCGTGCGGTGCGCATCCGCGTGAAGGGCGCACAGGCGTTTACAGATATCGATTGCGATCGCATCCGCGCGGGCGGGTTTTCGTTTCCTGGAGAGCCGCGCGGTGAGCTTGGGCAGCAGCTCGACCTTCAACGCCTGCATGGGTAGGCCCCCCAAACACGGGAGGCTCGGGATGGCGAGCTTCCCACGCGTGAGCTTGAGCTTCTTGGCTTGTTCCCCGAGCTTCGAGAGCAGGCCTCGACAGCACGCCTGCATCCTTGCGTGCACAACGATATCCTTTCCGCTCCCTCCGCCGCCTACGGGCCCGCAGTCGTCGAGCTCGAGCGCCTCGGTCGTCATGTCGTCGAGCTTCGACCCCGCCAAACCATACCGCGGCATACCAGGTAGCGAAACCTCGCATCCGCCGGGCTGCACCAGTGCCAGATACATGCCGGCTGCGTCCGTCTCCACCTGTTGGATGACCCCATCGCTGCCCTTGACTACGACCTTCACACCACGCATCGGCTCGCCATCCTGATCCTTCACGACGCCGGTCACGTGACGAGACGTCACCGTCGCCTCGTTCTCCGCTTCCACGGGCCCGCAGTTGAGCTTCACCCAGGGTCCACCGAGGATCACGACATCGTCGTTCGACGAATGGATGGTGATGACGCCTTTCGCCTGCAACGTGATGTTCGGCCCATCGAGGACGATGCTCGCCTCGCCCGTCGTGAACCGTATCCTTTTGTCGATCATCTCGAACTGGGTCGGCGCGACGTCCGGTGGCGTGCCTGCCGCCTGCATCATCTGAGTGCGGTGCCGGACGCCCACGACGGCCTCGTCGTGTTCTCCTATCGTCGTCTTGCGATCGCGTCCCACCGATATCGCCTCGTCGACCTTCACCACTTTTTCGAGGTTTCGTTCGGCTTGCAAAGACACGAGCTCCCGCCCTTTCGAATCCTCGAACGAAAGCTCGTTGTATCCGTTCGAGCCTGGCGACGAGTCGGTTTTCCAGCCGCTCTTCGTTCGATTGTCGGGCAGCTTGTATGGCACGCGCGAGGTGTTGTTGTATACTCGACCGACGATCACCGGGCGGTCGGGATCGCCCTCGAAGAAGTCGACCAGCACCTCCTGGCCGACGCGCGGTATCGCCATCATCCCGAAACCATTGCCTGCCCATCCCTGGCTCACTCGGATCCAGCACGAGCTTCCGTCGTCGTATTCGCCCTCCCTGTCCCAGTGAAATTGCACGCGCACACGGCCGAATTCGTCGGTGTGGATCTCCTCTCCGGGCGGGCCCACGACGACCGCGCTTTGCACGCCCACGATACGAGGGCGGGGTGTCCGCCGCTCGGGCCGATGAGGGACATCCGCAAAGACCGCCCTGCACTCCATACGCCATTCGGTATCGTGAGCGCCTGAAAACGTCGACGAGTACAAAAGCAGCCTCCGGTCGGGCGAAAGGGCGGCCCTCGGATGCCCCGAGAGCGAAAAAACGATCCCCGGCGCGAGGTCGTAAGCATTCGTCTCGAAAGAGACGACCCTCCGCGCTTTGCGTTCGCTTTCCAAGCTCCGCGAGGCAAGAGATTGCGCCTCATGCATATCGCTTCGGACGCCCCCTTTGTCGTCCGCAGCAGGCGTGTCGGTGCGCCCTGGCGCGGTCTCTACCTGGAAGGAACCCGGAATATAGTGATACTGTTCGTAGGCATCTTCCGTGCCGTGACCGCCTGCGTGCGCGAAAAGACGATGATCTGGGCGAAGGCGAAAATCGAAATCGCGGATCGTGTATTTCCCGGGTCGGACCTCGTGGGAGACCGAGACCTTCGTCACGAATTCGCGTCTGGCTGACTCGTTGGGATTGTCGACACACGGTAGTGCTTGCGGGTGTCGCGGTTCGTCTGCTTGAGGAGCGTCGGAGAGGACGAGCCTCGAAGGGACGGCGAGGTCTTCGGTCTGAATGAAGTGAAAGGAGATACCAGCCTCTTCGAGCAATCGACAGACGAACGCGTAGTCCGTCTCTCCATACTGCACCCGGTATTCGTACTTGGGGTATCGATTCGCGGAGATGCGCAGCTCCGGCTCGATGCCCCATTCGGCGAGGATCACGCGGACGATGGCCGGAATCGTCTCATGCTGGAACACGCGATGGTTTCGCCGCAAGGTCGCGCGCCACAGGTTGGGCACGATACGCAACTCGTAGGTGGATAGGCCGGTGGTCTCGGCCTGCAACTGGGTCATGTGCGAGCAGACGCCGCTCCAAGCCCGCAGGGGGGAGACGTGGTCCAGCCCGACGAGCGCCTTGAACCCAGCCGGCTGGCCGATGATGGAGTCGATGTCGAGGTCCTCGATGGGAGAGAGGGCGAGGATCGACACCTCGAACAGCGTTGACATCACTTCTCGCACCGAGAATTTACGGACGGAGAGTGAGTCTTCGCCAGAAGCGAACCAGAGAGCGAGCTGAGACATGGTAATTCCCCTGTAGGATGTTCGACCAACCAGGTCAGAAGGCGTGGCCGTTCAGTCGTTCCCGCGGCACGGTTCTAGTAGTTCATGTTGGGAACAAAACACACAGACGCTTCTAGGTGTCAATAAATTTCGTGAGGGATGTTGCATCTGACCTGACAAAGAAGTATGCACGCAAGCGTTGCCGGTCGAGAAGTTCGCGCGCGGGTTCAAGGGATGGCATTCGAGCCTGTGATCGAATGCTGACCCTTTCGCTCTTGGCTGCGGAACGTGTGTAGGGTCCGCGGTCCGCGCCGTGGTGGATAAGCCTGGTTGTCTCGACCGGCTCTTCCTACCGTTATCCTCCTCTGCTCGGCCTCGGAGCTCGCTCGGTCATCCATGGCGGGGGTCGACACGCACAAAGACACCCATATCGTCGTGGCCCTCGACGCCACGGGCGAAAGCTCGGCAACGAGACGTTTCCCGGCCGCCACGATTGGCTACGCGGCGCTTGCCGGTTGGCTTCGAGGTCTCCGCACTCTCGACCGCGTGGGTATCGAGGGCACCGGTTCGTACCGCGCTGGTCTGACCTGGTATCTGCGCGAGCAGGGCATCAACCTCGTCGAGGTGAACCCGGCCTCATCGGCAAACTCGCCGATGCCACTGCAAGTCCGACCCGGCCGGCGCGGAAGGAGCCGCGCGCGCTACGCTCTCGGGAGACGCGCTGGGGCTGCCAAAGTCTCAGGATGGCTCGGTCGAGGTGATGCGCCTCCCACGGCTGGAGCTGCGTGCGGCCATCGTCGCTCGCACCCAGGCCGCCAACCAGGCGAGTCGAGCGGCGGGGGCCTAGCACTTGTCGTTCGCGAGGGGTAACTTGGTAGCATCGGCGGATCCTGATCGCCCGAACGACAAGCGTGTTCCTGGGGGCCAAGCTTCGATCAGTTGAGCCGCAAGATCCGTCCTACGAGCCGAAATAGCCCCCGTGATGATGCGCTGATGCGGCTCCCCACGAGCTCGACGTCCCCGTCTTCACGGAGCCGCAGGGCCGCGCGCCCCGCCCGCAGCACGAGCTCCTGGGCCGCGTCGATCGAGACCTTGTCCGCTGCGATGTGCATCTCGCGCGGAATCCGCGTCTGTAGCACGCCGACGATGACGGGCCTGTTCTCGGCGCCCATCTCCACGAGCACGCCGTCTCGGTTTCGCAGCGCGAGCGCGAGCAACTCTTCCTCGACCTCGGGCGCGAGGTCGGCCTCGATCGGCGTGGTGTTTCCTCGCCACGTAACGATCGCACGACGCCCCTCGAGCGAAACGAGGCGGGCCGAACACAACGACGGCGGCCGTAGGCGCGCCATGGGCGCATCCGACGCGACCTCGGCGCCCACCGGGAGGTCGGGCAGGAGCTCCTCGAGCGAGAGCCGCGGTCCCTCCGGCGCGTGCGCCGGCGCCTCCTCTGCTTCGTCCACGAGCTGCGCGGCCCCTTCTGTCTCCCTGCGACCAGCCATCGGTGCCTCCGCCGCTGCTCCGCGGCTCGCGCCAGCGTAAGACAGCGCGGGGCTTCGTGGAAGAGTTGTTGCTGGCGCGCCTCACCTCTGGTTAGCTACCCTGCAGGTTCCTCGAACGGGAGACCAGCATGCGGGAGGGCGCCCTCGGTCAGATCATCCTCGCAGGCGAACGTTTGCCCAGCGATGTGCAGGTCCAGTCTTACGACGCGCACGAGGCCATCTCGCTGCCCTACGCCGTCAACGTGGAGTTTTCGACGCAGGATCCAGCCTTTCGCGTGGACGCCTGTTTACAACGCCGGGTCCTCCTCCAGGTCGTGGATGGGCGTGGCGGGATCCGCTACTACGACGGCCTTCCTGATCGCGCCGGGCTCCTCGCCTACCGCGGCGGCGACTTCTTCTTTCATCTCCGGCTACGTCCGGCCCTGGCCGCCCTCGAGCACCGCGAGGGCTCGCGCATCTTCCAGGACAAGAGCCCGATCGACGTCGTCAAGGCCATCCTGAGCGAGGCCGGCGTCGACGAGGACGTGGAATGGCGGCTGCGGCAGACCTACGCCCCGCGCGAGTTCCTCTGTCAATACCACGAAAGGGAGATTGACTTCGTCCATCGCCTCCTGGAGGAGGAGGGCATCTTCTACTTCTTCGCGCACGGCGCCGAGGGGCACAAGCTCGTCTTCGCGGACGATCCGGAGGCGTTCGTGGGGGAGGACGGGGCGGAGCCGGTCTTGCTCTCGCGCCGCAAGGGCCTTGGCGCGGGCGCCCAGCCGCTCGTCGCGCTTCAGCGCAAGAAGACGCTGCGACCGACGGAGATCGAGCTCCGCGACTACGATTTCGAGAAGCCGGACGTGTCTCCCACGGCCAAGGTCCCCGCCCCGGGCCCCATCCCGCTCGGGCATTTCGAGTATCCGGGCGGGTTCGTCGCGGGCGCCGAGGGATCACGGAAGGCAAACCGAAGGCTGAGCGCGCTCCGAGGCGACACCGACGTTTGTCAAGGGAAAAGCCGCGCCGCGGGGCTCGTGTGTGGCGCGCCGATGGCGGTCGTGGGGGCGCGCGAGCCGTTCCTGAATGGCGCGTTCGTCGTGACCGAGCTTCGCGCGCGCGGGCGGCAAGGCGGGGATGCCTCGGAGAACGAGTTCACCGCGATCCCCAAGGGCGCGCCGTTCGCTGCGCCGAGGCGGACGAAGAAGCCTCGGATCCGCGGCGTGCAGACGGCGGTCGTGACCGGCCCGTCGAACGAGGCGCAAGGCGTGCACGTCGACAAGTATGGTCGCGTAAAAGTGCGATTCCTCTGGGATCGCTCGGGCAAACAGGACGATACGTCGAGCGTGTGGCTGCGTGTATCGCAGATCGGCCTCGGCGGATCGATGGTCCTGCCCCGGGTGGGCTGGGAGGTCTCGGTCGGGTTCGTCGACGGGGATCCGGATCGCCCGCTCGTGCTGGGGCGCGCATACAATGCGGAGAACACGCCGCCGTATGCGCTGCCCGGCGCCGCGGCCGATAGCTCGCTCAAGAGCATGTCCACGCCGGGAGGCGCCGGCCACAACGAGATCAAGATGAGCGACACGGCGGGCAGCCAGGGGATGTCGATCGCCGCGAAGAAGGATCTCAGCGTCACGACCGGCAACGACAAGAACGAGACCGTCGGGGTGGACGAGACGCACAGCGTCGGCAGCAATTACGCGGTCTCGGTAGGCGCGAACGAGGCGACCTCGGTGGGCGCGGATCAGTCGATCGACGTGGGCAACGCGCTCCAGGTCAAGGTGAAAGGGGATCAGACCACGTCGGTCGGCGGCAATGACCAGTTCCACGCGAAGGCCGATTTCGTGGAGAAGGTCGGCGGGACCCGCGACTACACGGTAGGCGGGAACCAGGTCACCATCTCGTGCGGCGTACGCCAGCAAATCACGGACGCTTTCACGCGTGAGGTCGGTTCCATCCAGGCGAACGTCTCGCTCGCCTCGATCGACGACAACATGCTCTCGACCTACGACGAGAAGGCGAGCCTCGCCATCGTGCAGCTCGTCGGCGGCACGAGCGTCGAGAGTGTCGCGACGAGCAAGGACCACACGAACCTGGCCGGCGAGCTGCACATGGTCGGGGCCATCTCCACCGAGGCCAAGGGGGGGGTGAAGAACTTCATCGGCGGGGTCCACCTGCGCAACGTGACCGGGGATTACACCGTGCAGGCGTCCACGATCGTCCTCGGCGGCGGCGTGGGGAAGTTCAATGGCGGCGGGAGCTCGATCAAGCTGAACGGCGGGCCGGTCACGCTGAAGGGCTCCCAGATTTCGATCAAGGCTGTGGGCATCGTGAAGCAGGCGGCGAGCCTGAAGATCGGGTGAGGAGCCATGGCGAACCCTGTCGAGATCGAGCACTCCCTCACGATTGACGGCGCCCCGTTCGACTTGCTCGCGCTCTCGGCGCGCGAGGCGCTCGACGAGATTGGCACATTGCGATGCGAGATCACGGATCACGCGGGAGGGCCGGATCCGAGGGCGCTCGTGGGAAAACCGCTCCTGCTCACGTTGTCGCGCCGCGGGGGCGACGAGGAGCGGAAATTCGCCGGGTACGTCGTCGAGGCCGAGGGCACGACGACGCGGGGCGCCGAGGAGGCGGGGACGCGCCTGATTGCGCGCCACCGCCTCTTCCGCCTCACCCAGCGCGCCGATTGCCGCACCTTCCAGGACATGTCGGCCCCCGACATCGTGAAAGAGGTCCTCACGGGCGCCGGTCTCCCGGCGAAGGATCAGCGCTGGAAGCTCGGAGGCAATTACCCGAAGCGCGTCTACACGGCGCAATACCGCGAGACGGACCACGATTTCGTGCGACGGATCCTGTCCGAGGAGGGCATCGCCTTTTTCGTGGATTCGAGCAGCGGGACCGACGTGGTGGTCTTTTTCGACGGTGATCCCGAAGCCGTCGAGGGCAACGCCGAGATCGTCTTCCGCCCGGCGGAGGGGCTCGCCGCGACCGGAGACGCGATCACGACCCTCTCGCATGAAAAATCGATCGTGCCCGGGCGGGTGCACCTGCGCGACTACGATTTCGAGCGGCCCCGGTTGAAGCTCGACGGGAAGGCGGAAGGTGACGACGACACCGAAAAAGCCCTGGAGGTCTATGTTTATCCTGGTCGCTTCACCGAGCCGGCGGTGGGCAATCGCTACGCGAAGGTTCTCCTCGAGTCGCTGCGCGCGCGACGGGAGGTGGTCACCGGTACGACGAACGCGCTGCGCATTCTCACCGGGCGGACGTTCAAGCTCTCCGAGCACCCGTACGAGCCGCTCAACAAGGAGTACCTCGTCGTCGAGCTTGATATCGAGCTCGAGGCGCGCCGAGGCACGAACCGGCGCGGGGAAGGGGAGGGGGAACGGTTCACGTTTCGCGCGATCCCCACCCAAAAAACGGCGTACAGGCCGCCGCGTGTCCCGCGCGCGGCGAAGGTCGCGGGAGCGCAGGTGGCCGTCACGACGGGACCGCCGGGCAAGGAGATTCACCCGGACAAACACGGGCGCGTGAAGGTTTTGTTCCCCTGGGATCGGAGGGGCAAGGCGGATGATTCGTCGAGCCTGTGGATCCGCACGACCCAGGTCCCCCTCGGCGGGGGCATGCTGACGCCGCGCGTGGGCTGGGAGGTTTGCGTCGCGTGCGTCGACGGCGATCCGGACCAGCCGTTCATCGGCGGGCGCCTGTACAATGCCGTGTCGCCGCCTCCGTATCCTTTGCCGGCGAACAAGGCGCGGATGGCGCTGCAGACCGCGACGACGCCGGGCGGCGGATCCTCCAATGAGATCCGCATGGATGACCGCGCTGGCAACGAAGAGATGTTCATGAACGCGTCCCGCGACGGATCGGTCTCCGCGGGCAACAACGCGACCGAGAGCGTGGGGAACAACGAGACGCGCTCCGTCGGGTCGAACCACGCGCTGGCGGTCTCCGACAGCATGTCCGCCCATATCGGGGCAAACCAGGATCTGAGCGTGGGCGGCAATCAGACGGTCCACGTCTCGACCTACATGGTCGACGAGGTAGGCAGCCACGCGCTCACCGTCGGCGGAAACCGCGATTTGAAGGCGGGCGGGGATCACAAGCGTACGGTCACCGGCGCATCGACATCGTCGATTGGCGGCATGCAGGTCGACCTCGTGGCCGGCTCCGTGGACGAGGAGACCATGGCCACGATGCAGGACAAGGTGGGCGCTGTGCTGATCGAGATGACCGCGTCGGATCGTACCGTCACCGTGAAGGGGAGCAGGACGGAGACCGCGGGTTTGGCGAAAGTGGTCCTCTCCAGCGGCGGACGCGCGGTGGAGGTGGGCGCGGGGCTGAGCCAGAAGGTGATCGGCGCCATCGTCAACAAGGTGTCAGGCGACCGCGAAGACCAGAGCAAAGGCGATTTCCTGGAGGTCGCCGGGGGCGCGCAGATCATCAAGGCGACGAACGTGACCTTCGAGGCCAAGAACGTGCTCAGCGTGGTCATGGGCGCCTCGACCTTGACCCTCACGCCGGCCTCGGTATCGATTGCGGGAACGAAGATCACGCTCGACGGCGATTGCGACGAGCTTGGCCTCATCAAGGACAACTGAGCCATGGCCACGCGCACGTTGACCACGTTTTTCCAGGCCCAGCCTCTCGAGACGTCCGACGTCGTGGGCTTTCGCGTCGAGCGCCGGCTCGGCGTCGTGACCGAGGCGGTGATCGAGGCCCGTCACAGTGAATACGTGGACCCGGACGAGCTGCTCGGCCGCCCGGCATATCTCGCGTTTGGCCGAGGAGGTCCCGAGCACGAGGTCTCGGGCGTCGTGATGGACGTGGAGATGGAGGGCACGCCGGAGGACGACGACGAGCGCAGCATGCTCTACCGCATCCGGGTCAGCTCGTGGATGGGGCTCCTCGCGCGCGAGGTCGATTGCCGCATCTTCCAGGACAAGGACGTGAAGGAGATCGCCTCCGAGGTCCTGCGGGCGGCGGGCATCGAGGACAAACGCCAGGCGTGGCGCCTCGCGGCCCGGTACCCGAAGCGCACGTATTGCGTGCAGTACAACGAGAGCTCGCTCGCGTTCGTGTCTCGGCTCCTCGAGGAGGAGGGCATCTTTTTCCACGCCGAGGCGGGCGAGGACGGCGAGACCCTCATTTTTTCGGACGACAGCGCGGCGAGTGATCCGATCGAGGGGGGCGAGGAGGTGCCCTATCGGTTCGGCGCCGGGCTCGCGGGGATCGAGGACGCGATTGGCGTGATCACGCGCCGGTATCGGACCGCGACGGGCAAGGTCGTCCTGCGCGACTACGATTTCGAGAAGCCGAAGGCGGATCTCACGGCGACCGCGGCGGCGGACGCGGACGCCGATCTCGAGGTTTACGATTATCCGGGGCTCTACAAGGACAAGAGCGAGGGCGAGCGCCTGGCCCGGGTGCGGCTCGAGGCGCTTCAATGCGAGCGCGCGGTGATAGAGCTCGAATCGGGTTGCCCGCGTCTCACGGACGGGCGGTGGCTCTCGCTGGTCGACGCGCCCGACGAGCTCGACGGCGATTATTTCATCACGGGTGTGGTGCACACGTTGCGCGATGGGATCTATCTCACCCGCGCGACGACCATCCAGAAGGACGTCAAATACCGCAGCCCGAGGCGGACGCCGGCGCCGATCATCGAGGGCCCGCAGACGGCCGTGGTGGTGGCGCCGGACGGAGCGCCCGCGGAGGAGATCCACACGGACGAGCACGGCCGATGCAAGGTGAAGTTCCACTGGGATCGGTACGGGAAAGACGATGACACGGCGTCGTGCTGGATCCGCGTCACGCAGCCGCAGACGAGCGGCGCGATCATCCTGCCGCGCGTCGGCTGGGAGGTCATCGTCGAGTTCCAGGAGGGAAACCCCGATCGGCCTCTCGTGACGGGCCGCGTCTTCAACGGGAAGTGGATGCCTCCTTATGCGCTTCCCGAAGGGAAATCGCGCACGGCGCTGCGGACGAGCTCGTCGCCGGGGGGCCGCGGCACGAACGAGATTCGCCTCGAAGACAAGGCCGGGAGCGAGGAGATCAGCATCCGGTCGCAGAAAAACACGACGATCGCGACGGCAAACAACAAGAAACGATCCACCGCGGTCAACGAGACGAAAAACGTCAAGGTGGACGCCAAGCTCACGGTCGGCGCCGAGCAGAAAATCCAGGTGACGAACGGTTATCTGAACACGGTCGACGGCGCGCAGACGGCGAGCGTCGGGGGGAACCGGACCGTGGAGGTCAATGCCGTGTATGGCCTCACGGTGAAGGGGGACAGCGCGACGTCCGTGGGCGGCAATCAGATGGAGATGGATGGCAATCCCATCCAGGCGTTGCTCTCGCTCGCCGTGAAAGCCGCGACGGAGGCGGCCAAGGCGGAGGCGGAGCGCGCGCTCCAGAACCTTGATCAGGCGGTCGCCGCGAAGGTGAATCAGGTGATGGGGCCAGTCCAGGCGCTCCAGGGCAAAGTCGAGAGCCTGGGCGGCGCCATGGAGGCCGTGAGCCGCGGGAACCTCGGCGCCACGGCGAGCGTCTTCGGCGCGGCTTCCGGTTTGCCCTCGCCCTCCGCATTCGGTGCCTCGCTCGACGGCGCAATGGCCGCTGTCGCGCCCGCGGCGTCGGGGAACGCGTCGAGCGCGCTCGGGCTCGATACGCTGGTGAATGGCGCGATCGACGCGGGCGCCGAGCGCCTGGGCGACGCGCTCGGGCTCGATGGCGGCGGGGGAGGCGGCGCATCGGGGGCGAACATGTCGGGGCCGGACGGGGCCGTCGCGGGCAATTCGGGCTCGGACAGCGCCACCGGGCCGGGGCATTCGGTCAACGTTTGCGCATCGACGCACGCCGAGACGATAGGGGGCCTCAAGGCGACGATCGCCGCGGCCGGCATTCACACGACGGTCAATGGCGCGCGCACGCAGGACGTAGGCGCCGCGCGCGTCGAGCTCGTCGCGGGCACGCGCGCGGAGACGTGCCTGGCCGACAAGACCGAAAAGGCGCTCGGCCTCGCGGTCATCAGCGGCGCTCCGGAGTCGGAGACGGTCGGCGGGAGCCGGACGACGATGGTGGGCGGCGCCGTGGTGGACAAGATCGGCGGATCGCATACAGTGGTGGCCACGAGCAAGGGGATGTTCGTCGGAGCATTCCACAAGGTGGATGCGTCCGAGTCCATCGTGTTCAAATGCGGCGCGAGCGAGGTGGTGATCGACGGCGGAGGGATCACCATCAAGTCGCCGCTCGTGACGATCACGGCGCCGAACGTGAAGGAAAAGGGCAACGTGTCGCAGCTATGAGGAGAGCATGGACGCGCCGCGCTTGAACAACAGGAGCGAGTTTCTGGTCTCGCCCGTCCCCCTGATCGGCAAGGACGGCGAGCGCCTCGTCGTCCTCGTGAAAGCGACGTTCCTGCGTGTGCCCGGGGAGGGGGAGCTGGAGCTCGCGGAGCGATCGCAGCAGCGCGCCATTCGCGGCGCGGACGTGCCGTGGGGCGTTCCCGAGAAGAGCAGCATCAAGTATCCCTCGGATCTTTGCATCACGAAGCCGGGCACGGACGTCATCGTGGTGGCGGCCGCCCACGCGCCCGAGGGAAAGGCGGTGCCTTCGTTCGATGCAGGTGTGCGCGTGGGGCCGCTCGAAAAAATCGTCCGCGTCTTCGGGCTACGGGTATGGGAGGCGAAGGGGAGCGGGCTCTCGTCGCCCCGCCCCACCACGGGGATCGAGCTTCGATACGATCATGCGTGGGGCGGGCTCGATACGAGCGACCTGCTTCGCCCGGTGGAGGAGCCCCGCAACCCGGTGGGCCTCGGAATCGCGCGGGATCCGGAGACCTTGACGCACAAGCCCGCGCCCTTCATCGAGGATCCGCTCCACCCGATTCGTTCGGCGAGCACGCGCCCACCCCCGGCGGGGCTCGGTGCTTTGGGCCGGCACTGGGAGCCGCGTCGGCGTCATCTCGGGACCTACGATGATGCTTGGCGGAAGCAGCGCGCGCCCCTCTTGCCGCTTGATCACGACGATCAGTCGAACCTCTGCGCGTCGCCAGGGCTCACGGCGGTGCCGCCGCTGCGCGGAGGAGAGGACGTGGCCCTGCTCAATTTGACGCCCGGCGGTGGAACGACGAGCTTCCGGCTGCCGAGGATCCGGGTCGAGGTGACCCTGAAAGCAAAGGATCGAGCGCCCGAGACGCTCGTGCCCTACATCGATACGGTCCTCATCGATACACTCGAATCGACCGGCGTCACCGTGGAGCTCGTGTGGCGCGCCGTGTTTCGGCCGCCGCGGCGCATGAAAGACGCGGAGATCATCGTGATCGAGAGGGAGGCCGCGTGAGCGCCGTCGGAATCGTGAAGGTCGGGGCGCGGACGCCGATCGGGCTCGACGCTCGGCAGACGGGCTTTCTGCTCCGGGCCGGGTTTCCGGCCATGGCCGAGGCGCCCCTCGCGGATTCGGCGGGCGAGGCGATCACGATGGGGTTCGTCCCGACGATCGATCCGCGCATCGTGGGGCCTGAGCGGCTCGCGCTCCTCGCGCAGCCGGCTTTCGAGGAGGTGGCCTCCACGCTCGGCAACACGAAAACGCAGGTGCACATCACGCTGGATGAAGGATATGCCGAGGCGCGCGCGGCGGCGCGGGAGCTCGCAGCCCTCGTGCGACGCGTGCTGCCGGCTTCGACCTTGGAGGTCGCTCCCCGGGGCGAGGCGGCCCTCGGCGCGCTCCTGCCGGAGGCGCTGCGGGCGCTCGTATCGAGGGAGACCGACGCCGTGGTGCTGGGCGGCGTGCACAGTGATTACGATATCGACGCGATTCGCGCGCTCGAAGCCGGCGGGCGTCTGTTTTCGCCGGACAACCTCGACGCCCGTATTCCCGGAGAGGCGGCGGCGTTTTTCGTGCTGATGCGCGATCCGGACGCGCGCCGCCGGGGGCTCTCGCCCCTCGCGCGGGTGCTCGGCGTGGGGAGCGGGCGAGAGCGTGCGCGACCCGACAACGAGGCGCCGGCCTACGAGGCGTTCGGATTGACGACCGCCGTGCAGCAAGCGGCCGAGCCGCTCGTCAGGTCCGGGGCGAAGGCCGGATGGATGCTCACGGATCTCACGGGCGAGATGCGGCGTCTCGGCGAGTGGCAAGCGGCGTTCGTCCGGGCGCAGGACGCGCTCGCGGAGCCTTATTACATCGATTCGTCAGCCCAGCGCATCGGTTATCTGGGGGCCGCGGCGATGCCGCTGTTCGTCGCTGTGGCGGTGACGGCCTGGGAGCACGAGTATGCGCCCTCGCCCGTGGCCATGGCCATCGCGGGGAGCGACGGCGGAGAGCGGGCGGCGGTGGTGCTTTCGAGCGCAAAGCGAGAGGTGAGGCAGGAGGCAAGGGCATGAGCGTCACGGCATGCATGATGGATTGCGTCACATCGAAATCGGGGCACCAGATGGTGCCGCTCGCGGTGAGCGTGTGCACGACGCCTGCCGCGCCGAGCCCGATTCCAGTGCCCTATCCGGTGACGGCGAGTTCGATGGCGGGAATCAAACGCGCGCCCGTGCGGACGAAGATCGAAGGGGGAAAGATCCTGACGGTGGGGGCGTGCTTCAAGATGTGCATCGGCAATCAGCCGGGGACGTTGAAAGAGGTGGTCAGCGTCAACACGGGCGGGCCGTGCTTCATCGTGATGGGAGCGCCGGTCGTGTTCGTGGAGCTCGGAATGCAGGGGATCACGGGGAGCCCGGGTTTCATGAACAAAGGGGGAGGCTGAGCCATGCCGACGTCACCGGTGCCGGACGCGGCGGCCCCGCCGGGGATGTGCCCGGGCGTCGTGGTCAAGGGCGGGGGAATGGGGAGCGGGGGCGGGGATGGAGATGGCAAAGGCGGGGGAGACGGTTCGCGCGGCAATGGCCAGGGCGAGGGCGAAGGTGCGTCTGGTGATGGCAAAGGCGCCTGTGGCAGCGGGAAGAACGGCGGCGCCTGCCCGAACCACCATGCGGGCAAGGGGAGCGGAAAAGCCTCCAAAGGGGACCCTGTCGATGTCGTGACGGGCCGCGTGTTCACAGTGCCCGTCACGGACTTGCACCTACCTGGACCGCTGCCGGTCACGTTCGTTCGAGGGTACAACAGCGCAGCGCGCGATCGGGACGTCGGCCTTGGACCAGGCTGGCATCACTCGTATGCCTGGGAAGTCGAGATGCGCCGCAGCCGGACCCGGCTCTGGACGGGCAATGGCATGTTTGTCGATTTCGCTCCGCTGTCCGCGGGCGAGGCGGCGGTCGGGCCCGACGGCTGGGTTCTCGTCTGCGGAGATACGGGGTTTGTACTCGACCGAGGAGACGGGCGCTGGCTGATCTTCGAGCACCGCTCGGGAGATCGTTGGCTCTTGTCTGCGGAGGCGGATTCGCACGACAATCGCGTCTCCTTCATCTACGAGAAGGACCGCTTGATCAGGATCGAGGACGCCGTCGGCCGCACGATTCACGTCCGCGCCACGAGAGAGGGCCGTATCCAAGCGCTCGAGGTGAAGAACACCCCGCATCAGGGCCGGTTGGTCGCGTTCGCACGTTACCTCTACGACGAGGCGGGCGACCTGGTCGCCGCGGAGAACGCCGCCGGCGCTGCCACGAAGTGCACGTACAGCGACCATCTGCTCACGGTGCAGGAGTATCCGACGGGTCTCCGCTTCTCGTTCCTCTACGATGGTCGCGGGCGCTGCATCGAGACGTGGGGCGAATACGCCCGGCGCCCGGACGAGAGCCTCGCCACGAGCGTACCCCGAGTGCTCGCCGACGGCACCACGCGCGCCAAGGGCATCTTTCACACCAAATTCGAGTATGGCCCCAACGGCTATACTGAGGTCGTGGACTCCATTTCCCTGGACCGATTCTTCGGTAACGAGCTCGGCAAGGTCGACAAATCGGTGACGGCAGCAGGGGTGTTCAGCCGCACGTACGATGCGCACGGGAACGTCCTGTCTTTCACCGATGCCCTCGGTGCGACCACAATCTTCGAGCGCGACGCGCGCGGGCGCGAGGTGCGGGTCACCGATCCTCTCGGGCGGGTCACCACGTACGAGCGCGACGCCGACGGCCATATCGTGAGAGCCGTCGATCCAGCGGGCGGCGTCATCGAGACGCAGCGAGTCCGGGGCGGGCTCGTTTGGCGAGACGCCATCGGCGCTCGCTTCGAGGTGCGCTTCGATCGTCGTGGGCTCACGACGCTCGTCGTGGCGCCGAACGGTGGAGAGACCCATCACCGTTACGACGATTACGGTAATGAGATCGAGCGGGTCGACCCGACCGGCGCGACGACGCGTTTCACGTACGATTACTGGGGACGGCGGCAGAGCATGACGGACCCGACCGGCGCGGTCGTGACGTACACGTACGACGAAGTAGGGAGGCTGCGGTCCGAGCGCACGCCCGACGGGGGCGTGACGTCCTACGCTTACGACGACGCGGGGAACTGCGTCGAGGTTCGCCACCCGACCGGCGCGGCGACCACACACAGGTACGCCGGCTACAACAAGATCTGCGAGACCCGTGAGCCCGACGGGCGTGTGACCCGGTACCGCTACGACCGCGAAGGCCGTCTCATCGAGGTGCACAACAGCCGCGGGGAAGTTCACCGGATCGAACGCAACGCAGCGCGGCTCGTGTCGAAGGAGGACACGTTCGACGGTCGGACCCTCCGCTACAAGTACGACGCAATGGGCCGCATGATCGTGTACGAGAATGGCCTCGGGCAGAAGATCGAGTACGTGCGCGATCTGGTCGGGCGTGTCGTCGAGCAAATTCATGACGACGGTACCCGGGAGACATTCGAGTACGATGAGCTCGATGGCATGAGGGCGGCGCACGGCCCCTCGGGCGACGTCCATTTCGAGCGCAACCCGCTCGGATGGCTGACCCGTGAAACGCAGAGCGTTCACGGCCGGACGTTCGATATCTGGACGACCTACGACGTGATGGGTTTTCCCACGGAGAGGAGGACGTCGCTCGGCCACCGTCAGACCTGGGAGCGCGACCTCCTCGGGCGCGCGGTCCGAGTCACGCTCGACGGGAAAGAGCAGGTCGGCATCACCCGCGATCTCGCGGGCCGCGAGGTCACGCGCTTCTTGCCGCAGGGAGGCCGCATCGATATCACCTACGATAGCCTGGATCGTATCGTGCGCCGCACGGCGAGCCGCGCGGAGGTTGGCCAGGCCATGGGCCACGTACAGTCCGCCAGGGTCTCCGCCGTGCCTCACGACCTCTCGGTGGAGCAAGTCTATCGGTACAGCCTCGACGGCGACGTCGCCGCGGAAGATGACCGCGTGCGCGGCGCCGTTCGCTGGGAGCACGATTCGAAGGGGCAAGTGCTGTCTCGGGTAGACGCGCGAGGTCGTGGCGAGCATTTTCGCTACGACACCGAGGGGAACGTTCACGAATACGGCCCAGGCGCGCTGGAGCGAGAGTATGGTGTCGGGAACGTGCTCCACCGCCGCGGACCCGCGTCGTACGTATGGGACGGCGACGGCAGGCTCATGGAGCGCCGCATCCGTGTGCCAGGTGGAGACGACTTGATCACGCGTTACGAATGGGACCACGCCGGCATGCTCCGTGCCGTCGTGCGGCCCGACGGCACCCGTATCGAGCACATCTACGACCCCCTCGCGCGACGCCTGCAAAAACGGGTATCCCAGGTTGATGCAGCCGGGCGCAGCCGACTCCGGTCCACGACGTGGTTCGTTTGGGACGGCGCCACCCTCGTTCACGAGATCAAGCAATCGGCCGCCGAAGGAGGGGATCCCGTCGTCGAGGAGAGGACGTATTGTGCAGACGAGGACACCGGCGTACCGTGGGCGCACCGCGACGTACGCAGGGCCGAGGACGGCTCGATCACGGGGAGCTGGTATCACTACCTCAATGACGCGGTAGGTATGCCCGAACGGCTCCTCGATGGCGCAGCGAACGTCGCCTGCGACCTCGAACGGTCGACCTGGGGTGCCGCGAGGCCCCGCGAGGGGGCGCGCACGCAGACGCCGCTGCGTTTTCTGGGGCAATACTTCGACGAAGAGACGGGCCTCGCTTTCAACCGGCATCGTTATTATGATCCCGCCCTGGGCCGGTACATCAGCGCCGACCCCATTGGATTGCTCGGGGGGCGCAACAGCTTCGCCTACGCCGACAACCGGCCCACCAAGCTGGTCGATCCGACCGGACTGATGGACGCCACGGTCTCGAACCGGCGGGACGCAAAGGGCAATACGCTGCCGGAGATCCACGGAAAGAGCTCGAACGTCACGAGCGACGAGGACCTCGATCCTGCGCTCAAAGAAGCGGTCGTCAATGCGCGGGACAAGTTCAGGGATCCGAGGAAGCCAGCCGATCACCCGGACAACCGGGGCAAGCCCGAAGGCTCGAGCAAGGACGGGCGCTGCGCGGAGATCGATGTGCTCAACCAGCAGGCCAGGGACATCCGCAAGCGCCTCAGCAAGGCCCCCGACGGCAAGCCATGTCCGAAATGGGAGAACATGTCCGAGGCGGAGAGGAATGCGCGCATCCGCAACGAGCTCCGCGAGGAGTATCGACGTGGCGCCGAGATCGAAGCCCACCAGAAAAAGAAAAAGAAGCGCTCCTCGGAGAAGCCCTGTCCGTTCTGCGCACAGGTCTACCGTGAGCTCGGCATCCACCCTGACAACATCAACGCGGACCCGAACGATGATGTCCCCGATGCAGTCAAAAAGTCAGCCGGGCTCACCACGGGCACGTCCGAGGGCGGGGTTATTTACAATGGCAAGAAATGGAGCCACGAGGACGACGGGGTCTATGATCCGGACCAGAAAAAACCCGGGGCCAACGTCGCGAGGGAGAGCAAATCGGCGACCCCCGTGGTGCCCAAGCTCAAGCCCGACGGTTCCCAGCAGATGGACAAAGCGCCCTACCTGGACTCCGAGGGAAATTACCTGAAGAAGGGCCAGGGGGGCCAGCCTACGCCCAAGTTCGTGCCGCCCGAGGACGACTGATCAAGAGATGATGCTCGACGAACGGGATTCTTTTCTTTCCGAACTGCTCCGCGCAGTCGAGCAGGCGCACGCACAGGTCCCCGGTGGAGAGACCTCCGACCTGCGCGTCCTCGTCCTGGATGCGTGGGGCCACGCTCACCATGCGTTCGAAGCCGCGGCGTCGCCGGACGAGAGCGGCCCCTGGATCGCGCGCTCGCTGGGAGCTCGCACCCTCTTCGAGCGACTCGGTGCACGATTCCCCAGGTCGGGGTATGCACTTTATGTCGTCTTCGCCATCGCGGAGCGCCTGTCATTCCCAGTGCGCGAGCGTGTGCTGGACATTGCCGCTCGCCACGTCGAGGCACGCTCGGGGGAAGAGCGTCTCTCGTGGTTGGCCACGCTCGCGCGCCTCTCCCACGACGACCGGAGGGACGAGCTCCTCCGCGAGGTCGACGCCGGGATCCTTTCGCTGCCGGAGCTCAAACACCGCGTCGCCGCCGCGGCCGAGCGGCTCGGTGCCGCCCCGGAGGGCGCGACACGCCTCGTCCGCGAAGCCATCAACTGGCTTCTCGCCTGCGAGCGTCTGCCGCCCATGGCGCGCCGGTTCCTGGCTCGGATCCCCGAATCCGACTGGGCAGCACTACCGCCCGACGAGGCGCGCGAAGTCGTGGCACGCTGGCAGGCGGACACGGACAGCTTTTGGGAGAGGACCGCGCCTCTCCGCGTCGGTCATGTCCCCGGCTGGCTGAAGGCGGAGCTGGAGCAATCTCTTTTGCGCGAGGCGATGGCCATGGCCCCCTCCGACCGGCTGTGCGCTCTCTCGGAGCTCGTGGAGCACATCCGGGGAGCGGCGCGCGCGTCGATCTCGCAGGCGCTCCTCGCGGAGCCGGCGCCCGTGCTCCGAGCGCATTCCCGCGCCGTCCGGAGGTGGGCTCCGGTCGCCACCGTCGAAGAGCTCCATCACCTCGAGCGCGAGCTCCTGCCGCTCATGGAACAGTGGGATGACGAAGCCCTTCTGGCCTTGACCGAGCGAGCGGCAGCACTCGGTGAAATGGAGCCGGCCCGCGCATTTCAGACGGCGATTGTGGAAGAGGAGACCCGGCGCTACGGGCGGCTCTCCATCGTCGTCCGGAGCGGACCGTTCGAGGAGGTAGAGCGGCTGCTGGGACCCTATCTCCACGAAGAAGAGGCTTCTGGTGATCTCCCCTGGGTGGCGGAGGAGCTCCGGGACGACGGCGACATCGCTCGCTTCGCAGAGGTCATTGCAACGGCCGCCTCGGGGGCCAACCGGCTGTCCGCCTGGGCGGTCGCCTTTCCCCGGCTCTCCGAGGCGCAGCGACAGGCGCTCGCACCGGCGGTGTCCCTCGCCATCGAGGACGCGCTCCGCGCTCCGCCCGAGGAGTCCGACAGCTCCCTCTACGAGATGCTGCCCTGGCTCTCCGAGGAGAACCTGCTCGCGATATGGAAGAGGCGCGCAGATCCAGCCGTCTGGCAGCCCACCGGGGCCGAGACGACGCGCCTCTTCTCGTATGATCGCGGCTATGTCCACCCGGAGTGGCTTTCGGATATCGTCCTGCGCCTCGGCGGCGAAGAGACGCTCGTCGCCTGGGCGCAGGCCGAGGACCAGGTGGAGGCTTGGATTTCAGGAAGGCACTTCGGGGGCTGACCTCACGAAACCCTCACGCCCGACACGACCTTTTCCCACCCCTGCAAGCTCCTCACCTGATCCGCCACGAAATCATGCGGATCGAAATGCACCCACCGCCCCGTCCTCACCGCGAGCTCCCGCGAAAGCCTCCGCCGGTCTTCGGCCGAAAGCGCCAGCCTGTCGAGCTCGTACAGCGACACCGACGGGGAATACGTTTGTCCTCGCCGATACCTACCTTTTCGATCGAACCGCGCTCCATGCTCGGCCCAGTACGCCTGCCATCGCTCCGGATCCGTCGATGGCGCCTCCACCGTGTCCTTCGATCCTGCCGGCAGCCTGTCCCGCGGATCACTCACCAGCTCCGAGAGCGCCACCCGCCCGCGCGCTGGCTCCGGGTTTGGATCGACAACCCCCGCCTCCTCGAGCGCCTCGGGCTCGAGCTCGATTTCCTCGACCAGGTTGGCGCCGAGCATCCGATCGAGCGCCTCCGCCGCGGCAAATCGCACCCCTTCGTCATCGTCCGTGAGCTGCTCGATCAGCGCTGGAACGGCCTCCACGAGCCCTGCCCACCCCACCGCCTCGATCGCGGACGGCGTCGGCGATCGCCGCATTCTTTCGAGCAACCACGACGCGTCGCCCTCTTTCGCCACGATCGCGAGCCGCACGAGCGCGCGTTCCCAGAGCGCTCCTTCCGCCGCCGCGCGCGCCGCCGCTGCTGCCCGCGGGTGCGCCGCAATGGCCATGGCGTCGAGGGCCGCCGCCTGCACATCGGGGTCCTCGTGCACGAGCGCCCGCCCGAGCGCTCGTTCGAGGCCCGGATGCTTCGACGCAGCGATCGCCGGCAACGCCAGCGCGAACACGCGAGCGTCCTCCTCGGCGCAAAGCTCCTCCATCTCGGTCGCCGTGAGCCAGCCGCGATGACCGAGCACCTCGACCGCGATGGCCCGGCATCCTCGCTCGTGGGATCGGTACAGCGCTCGCAGAACGTTCGGCACGAACGGGTTCGGCGCGAGCTTCATGGCCGAAGCGAAGGCCTCGGCGACGGCCGGATCACCCGGCCCGAATCGATGGAGCACCCGCTCCGCGCACGCGAGCGCGTCTCGACCTTCGAGGCAGCCGCCGACCATCGCTGCCGCGAAGATCCGCATCGGATCCGCGGCCGGCGCGTCCATCGCCCAGGGCTCGAGGTATGCGATCGCCTTCGGCCCCAGCGCCGCCACCGCATCAATGCCCGCGATCATGCGCAGCTCCAGGCTTTGACATGCGCGCCAGTCGTCGCCGCGCAGCGGGGCTCGCTGCACCCCGAGCATCCCGATCTCCTCGAAGCACGTGCGCGCCCAGCGGTGAACGAAGGTCTCTTCGGAGATGGCACCCTCCGGCGCGAATGCGAACCCGGGCGGAGCTCCCTCGTCGGTCGCGACGGCCTCCTGCCGCGCTGCGCGTTTCGGCGGCGCGACGCGCGTTTTCACCTTTTCTTTGGCGAGGCGACGCATCGCCTCAGCGGTCGCTCGGAGCTCCTCGAACGTCCTTGGCTCCGGCAGCGCGAGCGCGGGTTCTTCGGACTCGGCCGCGGGCACCTCGGGCGCGCGGAACGAGGGCGCGAGCGACGCTCGTTCGAGGGCGTGGAGCGGAGGTCGATCGGTCCCCGCGCAGAGCGGCGCCACGCGTGGGCCTGCGAGGGGCACCCGCGGGAAACGTTCCTCCGCGGCGACGAGCTCCACGCACGCGTCCCGCAGCGAGGTGACCTCCCTCGACAAACCCGCGCGCGCCAGGAAAATCGCCGCCTCCCAGATCCTGCCATGCGCGACGCCGATGGCCGTGACCCGGTCGGCGCGGCCGTCGAACGCGTCGTACATCGCGGAGAGGCCGCTCTCGAGCTTGCGCGCCGCGGGCGCGAGGTGGGCCGAGGGCTCGCTCTCCTCCTCGATGAAGCGGGCGACCACGTGAAGGAGGCTGTGCGCGCGCTCCAGGTGCTGCACCCAGGGCGCCTGCACGTCGAGGACAGCGAGCTCGTCGGCCATGCCTGTTCGTTTTACCCGCTTTTTTCCCGGCGCACGAGTACGATCCCCACATGGACCTCGACCTCGAAACGTACGCGGCCGTGATGGCCGAGCTCGCCGCGGCCGGGGAGGCGCGGGCCGAGGTGCTCGCGCGTCGCGGGCTCGACGAGGAGAGCTGGGAAGGTATCGACGCCCATTGGCAGGAACGGCTCACGGAGGCTCTGGCCGAGGAGGGCGAGGGCGTCCCCGCATTGCTCGCGGCGTACACCGCCGCCTACCAGGCTGCCCAGAGCGCCCTCGCGCCGCCCATTTCACTCGAACGATTCGCCAGGATCACCCGGCTCCTGCAGGCCACGGGTGATCTCCAGGCTGCGCTCGCCAAGGTGGGCGCCACGCTCGCGGACTACGTCCGGAGCAACGAGCACTGGAGCCGGCGGATGACCGAGGATCCGGCCGAGGAGCGTCGCTTCCGAGAAGCGCTGCGCGGCGACGGATGAGCCTGCGCTCCCCTCCTGACTTCGCAACGCGGACCCGGTAGCATGCCCTCGATGAACAGCACGTCCCTGACCATCGAGCGCTACGCCGAGATCCGCGCCGAGATGGAGGCCGGCAAGCTCCGTGACGAGGTACTTGCGCGCGCCGGCGTCAGCATGGACGCCTGGACGGCCGAGCAGCGCCACTGGCTGCAAAAAATGAGCGCAGAACTTGAGCGCGGGCGGTTCGAATTGACGAACCGCTACACGCAAGCGTTCCTCGATCGTCAAAGCGCTCTATCAGGAGCCGAGAAGGACCGGATCGACGCGCCTGCCGAGAGTCCCAGCGTCCCTCCCACACCGCCTCGCGTGCCTGAACCCGTCTTCGCGCCCCCGGAGGAAAAAAACAGCGTCGCCTTGGCGTCCGTGGATCTCTCGCGTATTGCCTGGGTCGCTCGTTTGCCCGCGGACACCGACATCGAGGCGACGCTGCCACCCATCGTGCATGATCTCCCGCCCAAGGTGCTCCCTTTCCAGCCGGGCGCCGCGCCGCCCGAACGAACGGCCGCACCGCCGCTGCCGACGAGAACCGCCCAGCCTGTCCGGGATCGGCTCACAGAGACAATGCACGATGACAGCGCGGATGAGGCGGGGGCGACCACGCTTTCTCCAGCTTTGATTCCGGCTCGGCCTGCGTTGCCATTCCAGCCGCGTCGGGAAGACGAGGACAAGCCGGAGGCGAAAACAACGTTCGCCCGCCCCGTTGCATCGCCTCCGGAGCGTCACTCCGAGCCCGAAGGCGCGGACCTGGCCGGGATGACGATGCTCGGAGCGCCGCTCGTCCCTCGCGGTCCTGCGCTTCCCTTCGCGACGACTCAGGACGCAGGTAGGGCCGCAGACGAGGACGACTCAGACAGCCCCACGCTCCCACCCCCGGCGGGAGGTCATTCGCTCACGCTTGAGGCCCACGCATCCTTATGCGCGGAACTCGCCCGCTTCCCCAGAGACACCGAGAAGATTTTCGCGCGATACGGGCTCGCTTCGCTCGAAAAACGGAGGGCCGTCGACGAGGCGTGGAAAGAGCGCCTGCGCCAGGAGCCGAGGCTTTATCAGGAGTGGCAGCAGCTCTATCGGAGGTTTTTCGCGCGCTGATCGTCCCGGTGAGAGCGGCCCGCCTCGCGCCCTGGCGATGACATCCCCGCCTCCCCGTAGCGCAATACACGCGTAGCCCGTGCCGCCGCGGGATCGGGGTACCCAGTCTATCCGAGCCCGCGTCCGTCGCCTCCCTGAGCCCGTGCCGATCACCGAACGGCGCTCGCCAAGCTCATAGCCTGCTGTAACACGTCCGGTGGTGCGCTCTCCAGCAATGCCGCGACCCTTGACAGCACGCCCGTCTCTACATCCTTGCGGCAAGGCTGGTATGATACAGGAGGCGTCAGGGAAGCACTCGTCGGCGCTGGCCCAGCAGCCGGAACAGTGGAGTCCGCTGGCAACGATTGCGATGGCATGGTCGTGCGCCCAGACGGTGGTAGTTTTCCGCGCCTCTTGAAGAATGACTTGAGCGCTTTGTCCTTTTCGGGTTGAGGCCACTTCTTCTGCCGGATTGCTTTCTCAGCCTCGAACGAATGACGCAGCCGTCCACTCTGCAAGTCATCGATGAGCTGCGATACCTCCTCCTCGATCCGTTCGTCCGTGGGGCACTCGCGCGGTTTGTCCGGCGCCGCGGAGGCGGTAATCAAGACTGGGATCGACGGCGGCGACGCTTGCGTATTCGCGGCAGGTGCTAATGCAGGGGATAGCAGAACTTGAGTGCTTGGAAATGGGGGTACAGGTCCTTCCGGCTGCTTGGGAGACTGCGTGAAAGGTAGCTGTGAGGCATGACCCGGCGCTGCCGCGGGCGCTGAACCTTGCTTCATCGTGGAATGCCGCATGCTCTGCAGCACCTTGTCCGAGAACTGATTCAGCGCCCGGAGATACGCCACCGTCTCCTGCTCCATAGCCCGTGCAGCCACTTGAAGCGCTTGTGGATCCGCGCAGTGTACCTTGAGGTAATGCACGTACGAGAAGCTGTTGTCGATGATCTCGATGCCACCGTTCTCGAGGAAGCGGTCGATCTTCTCGCAGATCCGTGCGTGTGCTGAGTTCTCTGTGCGCGTCTCCGCGTACTTGTTGTAGATGGGCTCCAGCGTCGGCTCGTGTCGCTCGAGATAGCGCTGAATCGTGTTATACGTCTTGTACGACAAGAGCCTCCCATGGCCCTGGTCGACGACGTCGTTCGCAGGCACGACACCCCGGCCGCGCCTCGATCCCCGCGATCCGCGCGCTGCTCGTGTCTGGATCATCCCCCGCACTTCTGCGAGCTGCCTGCGAAGCCCATGCGGATCCGTCGGATCCGCGAAGAAGACGTCCATGAATGTCATCGGCGGCGCCTTCAAGATCCCCTCGCTCTCCAGCTCGAGCAGGGCCTGAACGGCACCTAGAACATCGACGCGCGGCGTGTCTGGACGCTGCAGCGGTAGCTCCTGCTGGCCCTGCACCTGTGCGTCGCGGGTCACCACAGTGCGCGCCTCGACCGAGCTCGCGAGCGCGCCGAGCTTCTTCTCGACCGCAGAGATCTCCTCGCCCAACGCCTGCGCCTCCTGCGCGCTTGCTGTGTCCAGGCCCGCCGCGAGACGTGCCAAGCGCTTCTTGGCGTCCAAGAGGGGCTCGACCACGCCGCGTACGAGGGATGCGATGCCGCCGCGTGGATGGCGAGGCTGGGGCTTCTCCTTCACGCCGAGCTCGATCACAGCCTGCTTCACGGTGCGACATCGCCCGGAGGCCACCGCCTCGGCGACCGCCGCCTGCATCTCCGGCGCGATCCGGGTGATCTGCAGGAGCACGCGCTTCTGATCCTCCAGCGGCGTGCCGCGGAGGGCCTCCTTCGTGTTGTCGCCGAGCCGTGCGATCTTCACGTCATCCTGGATCGTCCGGATCGAGAGGCTGGTCTTCGCAGAAGCGTCCTCTGCGAAGGACGCGACCGTCGCGTCCTTCGCCTTCTTGCCGCCGCCCTTCTTCCCTGGCGCGCCGCCCTGCTTCGTCTCGGGGTGCAGTCGCTCGTAGATCTGCTTGCGGCGCAGCAGCTGTTCGCTGCGCTCGAGCACTGTCAGCTCGGTCCGCGCCAGGTTCTCATCCAGCTCGATGAGCTCGGCCTCGAGATCGGACACCTCGATGATGCGCGCGAGGATCGTCTTCCGGTGGAGCTTGCGATGCGCTTCAAGCCGGTGCAGGCCAGCGACGAGCACGAGGTTCCCGTCCTGCAGACGGCGCACGATGATCGGCTCGATGAGATCCGACTGCGCGATCGATTCGACGAGTGGAGTGACGTCGCGGAGCCGACGAGCCCGGTGCTTGGGCACCACGATGTCGACGAGCGGGAGCTCGCGGACGTCCTCGTGGCACTGACTGCTCATGCGCGTCGTGGACCTCGAGCCGTTCTTCCTGTCCTTCATCTGCATGTGTCTGTTCTTCCGCATCATCGTTGCTGTCCTGAGCACCGCTTCGCCGCGCGTTCTACCCCACGCGCGGTGGCCGGCTCGACGCTGCTCGTGAGGAACGCGGCGAAACCTGGCAGGCACGCCTTGGCGCGCGCGACCTGCCGATCGAGCGGCAGGCCCGTGAGACGCCGTAGACCACGCTCGGTCACCTGCCGCGCAGGCGTACCCGGCGGCAACGCCCGAACGAACGCGATCACCTCCGGCGCCAAGCTCAGGAGGTTGAGCAGCTGCGTGACCCGCGCCCGGGTCAGCTCGAAGCGTTCGGCGAGCTCGGCCCGAGAACAAACTTCCCCAGTGTCAAGAAGATTCTGGAACTCCTCCGCCAAGGCCACATGCCCGGCCACCGGGGGAGGGGACAGGTGCTCCAAGCTGCATCGCCTCGCGTTGGCCGGCTTCCCAAGCTCGACCGTGAAGCCGGTCCGGAAGTTCGCGCCAGAGACTGCGTTGGGGAGCCAATCCCCTTCGAAACTGAGGCCTCGGAGAGCAATCTCCGGGGCCGTCGTCTTTTGTCCTCCGTTCCCGCGACCTTCGAGGGAGCCGAGAACGAGGAACAGCTCGAGAGACACCGTCTCACACCGCCTTTGCCTCGGCCGTCCGGTCGGGGTTGGCCGGCGTCCGGACGGAGTATTCGGTGCCGGACTTGAACGGGATCAGCATCGACGTGAAGCCGTTGCGTGGGTCGCGCATGAAATCCACGTAGGGACGGTAGTCGCCTTTCATGACCCCGACGTTGTCGGCGACGACCACGGCGCCGGTACGTAGCCATGGCCGGAGGAGCTTCACCACGTCGACCGACTTCTGCGGGAAGCCATCGATGAGCGCCATGTCGACGTCTCCAGGCAGCACGCGGAGTGTTTCGAGCGCGTCGCCGACGCGGATCTCGACGATGTCGGCGAGGCCGGCCTCCTCGATGTGCTTCTGCGCGCGCGCGGCCTTCTCTGGGACGAACTCGGTACCGATGACCTTGCCTCCACCGTTCGCACGTACGGCAGCGGCGAGCCAGATCGTCGAGATGCCGAATGACGTGCCGAACTCGACGACGAGCTTCGCCTGAAGCGCGCGCACGGTCTGATGACAGAAGGCACCTTGAGGACGCTCGAGCGCGATGAACTTGTCCGCGAAATAGCGCGAGCGGAGAGCCGAGGCATCATCGAGGGCGACCTTACGCCCCAGAAGGAGGGCGGGCAGCTTTGGGAGATAGTGAAGTGCCAGACCGAAGAATTGCTCGTCCGCTTCTTCATGAAGGCGGCGCAACACGCGCGCCACACGTGAATCGGTGAGCACAGAAAAGGGATCAGGTTTCGTCATCGTTCCTCTTGCAATCGAATGACAGCGCTCGTGGCTTACATGCCCGAAGGCGCGGTGGAAGGCGTGGGCATGGCGGAGAAGGTAGATCCCGGCGCTGTTGACTGCATTGCGCAATCAAGACAAATTGTTTTTCAGAACGGCCATGGCAGCGAAGCGGCGAAGTTCGAAGGCGACACAGATTGTGCATCCGACGGGCTGGACGTTTCGCGGAGACGTCCAGGTGGCGAACGAGCCCCGTGGCGCGGCGGCGTCGCTCGAGTTGCTCGCGAGCCGTTTCGTGCTCGAGGCGAGCGGGCGCTGGAAGACCGGGGTCGCGCGACCGGCGAACGCGATCGGGCTCAGCATGGCGAGCGGCGGGCTCGAGAGCGAGCCTCACGCGCACCGCGAATCGCAGCTCATGTACTTGGTGCGCGGAGAGCTGATCTGCGAAGCGTCGAGCGCCCTCTGGATCGTGCCGCCGCAATCGGCGCTGTGGATCCCCGGGTCCGTGACGCATCGGATCCGCGCGCGCGCGCCGCTCGAGGGCTACGCCGTCTTCGTCGAGCCCGGCGCGGCGCCGAACCTTCCACCGGATTGCTGCGCGGTGTCGGTGACGCCGCTCCTCCGCGAGCTCTTGCTTCGCCTGGCGACGCGTCCCGCGCTCTACGACCTCGAAGGACCGGACGCGCGCCTGGTGAGCGTGCTCCTCGACGAGCTCGCGACGGTCTCGATCGAGAAGCATCGCTTGCCGATGCCGATCGATCCGCGGCTCCGTCGTTTGGTGGATGCGATGACCGCCAATCCGGCGAACGGCGCGACGACGAAGACGTGGGCGAAGCGAATCGGCATCGGTGAGCGCACCTTGAACCGTCTCCTGGTCGAGGAGACGGGCTTGAGCTTCGGCCGCTGGCGCCAGCAGCTCCACATCATCCTCGCCATCCAGAAGCTTTCCCGCGGCGCGACCGTGCAAAGCGTGGCGCTGGACCTCGGCTACGAGAGCGCGAGCAGCTTCGTGACCATGTTTCGCAAAGCTCTCGGGACGTCGCCCGCGCGGTACATGGCGAGCCGCCTGTCCGCGCTTGCAGACGCTGGCTAGAGCGCCGAACAGTTCGGCGCTCTGCGAGATCGCGGAGCGAGCTCGCCTCGGGGGGTGAATCGGCCGGGCTTTGCCCGGACGAGAGGGGGACGCGAGGCGTCCCCCTCGGGACGAAAGAAGCCTAGAACATCGAGCGGTTGTCAAACCGATCGATGTTCTAGGCCGGAGCCAGCGCCACCGCGTCGGGACCGGCGGGGAAACGGAGCCTTCCGGTCGCGTCGTTCGCGGCACGCCACACCCCCTCGGCCACATCGGACTCGCGGGTCACGGCAGCGAGTTGCCTGAAAGAAGCGAAGATGCGCGCTGCGAAAGGCGCGTACGCCTCGGGGATCAACCCTTCCATGCGGGACCCCCCGTTGCTCGTGAAGCTCGTGTTCGGGCAATAGCCCGGCTCGACCAGCTTCACCCGCACATCGAATGCCTCGAGCTCGAACGCGAGCGACGCGGTGAACCCTTCGATGGCCATCTTGCTCGCCGTGTACACGGCCACCAGCGGCATGGGCGAAAGCGTCGCGCTCGAGGTCACGTTCACGATCACGCCCGACTTGCGCGCGCGGAATTGTGGCAGCACGGCCTGCGTCATTGCCATCACGCCGAAGGTGTTGGTCTCGAACACCTCGCGCGCCGTGCTCATCGGTGTGACCTCGAAGGCGCCCAGGAGCCCGATGCCAGCATTGTTGACGAGCACGTCGATGGGCCCACTCGCCTCGAGCGCGGCCGCGATCTGCTCGGGCTTCGTCACATCGAGCGCGATCACGCGCAGCCGGTCCGATCGGGGTAGAACGTCCTCGCGGGGCGTTCGCATGGTGGCGATGACGTTCCAGCCCTGCGCGTGGAAATGGCGCGCGGTCTCGAGGCCATAGCCGGAAGAGCAACCCGTGATGAGTACCGTTTTCATGTCGGCTCCTTTGCCGCGATGCGCGCGGCGTCCATGGGGAGAATGTAATTGCGGCGAGCCGGACGATCTACCATGGAGAGTCCGAATGTCGTTTGCTAGAGTCCGGACATGAATGACCCTCTCTCGGAAATCATCGCGCTGCTTCAGCCGCAGGCTGTGTTTTCGAAGCGCATCAGCGGCGCTGGTCGCTGGGGTGTTCGCTACGCGGAGTTTGGCCAGCCGAGCTTCTGTGTCGTGCTCGAGGGTCGCTGCCGTCTCGCCGTGGACGGCCAGCCTGCCGTCACGCTCGAGGCAGGCGACTTCGTCCTCCTGCCGGCGACGCCGGGCTTCACCATGTCGGGCTTCGAACCGGTGACGCCGGAGCGCATCGACCCCAAGATGACGCCCGCGCCGACGGATGAAGTCCGCCACGGCACGCGTGGTGGACGGCCCGACGTGCGGCTGCTCGGCGGCTATTTCGTCTTCGACTCGCCGGACGCGGCTCTCCTGGTGTCGCTCTTGCCGGCGCTCTTGCACGTGCGTGGTGTCGAGCGGCTGTTGGTGCTGGTGCGGCTCGTCGGCGAGGAATCGAAAGAGCAGAGAGCGGGGCGCGACCTCGTGCTCACGCGGCTCGTGGAGATCCTGCTCATCGAAGCGTTGCGGTCGACGTCGGGCGACGACGCGCCTCCGGGGCTCTTGCGCGGGCTATCCGATGCGCGGCTCGCGCCGGCGATACGGCAAATGCACGGTCAGCTCGCGCGTTCGTGGACGGTGGCCGAGCTCGCGAAGACGGCGGCGCTCTCTCGCTCGTCGTTCTTTGAGCGTTTCATCCGCACCGTGGGCGTGTCGCCGATGGAATACCTGCTCGCCTGGCGGATGGCCGTCGCGAGGGATCTGCTCCGCCGTCACGACATGGGAATCGCCGAGGTCGCCGAGCGCGTCGGCTACAGCTCGGCGAGCACCTTCAGCACGGCGTTCCGCCGCCACGTGGGCCAGCCGCCGAGTCGTTATGCGCGTGCCGGTTAGAACGTCCCATCCGCCCTTGCGGCGTCGCGGCGCGCTTGCGCCATGCCGAGCGGAGTGGCATCCTCCGCCCCGGATGACGATGCGTTTCGCAGTTTTCCTGCTCGGCTGAGCGTGGCCCAAGGCCCGCGCAATTCGCTGTGCGCGCTTGCCCGCGTGTGGGCAGGCGTGCGCCACGTCTCAGTCCGTTTGCTGGAGAATCGTCATGCCTCATCGCCAGTTCGCGCTCTCGGGAGCGCAGATCGATCAATTCGTCCACGAAGGCTACGTCCGTATCGACGACGCCTTCCCCCGCGACCTCGCCGACGCGTGTCGCGCCATCTTGTGGGCCGCAACGGGCTGTTCGCCCGACGACCCGTCCACCTGGACCAAGCCCGTCATTCGCATCGGCGACCAAGCCCATCCGCCTTTTCGAGCGGCTGTGAACACCACGAAGCTCCTTGCCGCCTTCGATTCGCTGGTCGGGGTCGATCGCTGGTTGCCCCGCGCGAGCCTCGGCACGTTTCCCATTCGCTTCCCATCTCCCGACGAGCCGGGGGACTGCGGATGGCACATCGATGCCAGCTTCGGCTGGGAGAACGAGCCGGACTTTTTCGCGTGGCGCGCCAACGTCGCATCAAAAGGCCGTGCGCTCTTGATGCTTTTTCTCTTCTCGGACGTCGGTGACGACGACGCGCCGACGCGCCTTCGCATCGGCTCGCACGCCGAGATTGCACGTCGCCTCGCGCCGCACGGCGAAGGTGGTCTCACGCTGCGCGAGCTCGTGAGCACGGACTTTCGCGAATCGGCGCACCTGCCCGAGGCGCTCGCCACGGGCCCCGCGGGGACTGTCTACCTCTGCCATCCGTTCCTGGTGCACGCGGGGCAGCCGCATCGCGGCCGCGTTCCACGTTTCCTCGCCCAGCCCCCCTTGCTGCCGCGTGTGCCCTTCGAGCCCACCCGTACCGATGGTAACGACTCGCCAGTCGAGAGAGCCATCCGCCTCGCGCTCGACTGAATTCGCCCGCCCATAGCAGGGCTGCGCGGCCGAGACCGGCACGTTTTACTCTCCGGCGACGGCTTGCGCGGCCCCCTTCTTCGCGAGAATCTCGAGCACTTTGGTGGGGCCGAGGCGGAGCCGGTCGTAGCCCGAGGGGTAGGTGGGGTAGTAGCTGTAAATCTCGGTCTCCCCGAAGTCACGGTGCTCGTAGAGCGAGACGTGGCGCGTGGCGCGGCGATAGACGGCGAGTAGCGCGTGAAGGAAACGAGCGAGGTTAGGGTCGGGCTCGCGAAGACCGAGCGCGGCGCGGAATCCGTCGTCTTCCGTGAGGAGGACGACCACGGACTCGATGTACGGGGCGAGCGCGGGCGGCAAGAGGCTCTGCACGGCGACGAGCAGACCGCGGGCGACCGCCTCGTTCTCGCGCGCGTAGCGTTGCGCGCGACGCTCGTAGTCCTGCCGCCACGCGAAAAACGCCGCGCGGCTCTCCGGGATGTCGCGGATGTGCATGAGCTCGCCGAGCCGGCGGTAGAGGAAGTAGAAGGCATCTTTTTCCTTCTCCGTCATGGCGCGGTGGCCCCATTTCTCGATGAAGAGAATGGGATCGAAGACGAACGTGCTCAGCGTGTAGAGGAAATCGTCGTTCGAGATCCGGTACAGCCCGTGGATGCGGTTCAGGTGCTCGACCATCTCGCGGCTCGCGCGTGATTCGAGGCCGGGTCGGTGGATCTCGTTCAGGATGGCCTTCGTGTCGTCGAGCCGCTTCGGGCCCTCGCGCTCGTACTGCCCGGTCGCGTGGAGCAGCTTGCTGATGCTCGGGATCGTGAACGTCCTCAGCTGCGCGATCTCCATCGCGGCGATGATCTCGAACGGGAAGACGTGGTTCGCGAGCGCGTAGACGATGGCCTCGTAATCGCGCTCGGGATCGAGCCGGGCGATCTCGTCGTCCCAGCGGCGTGTGCGCAGGGGGATGGAGAGCTTCATCGGATGACCTTTCGGGGTTCGAGCATGGCGACGACGGACGCGACGACGACCTCGCGCCGGTGCTCGAGGGAGCCGGGCAGCCCGAGATCGGCGGCGTGCACCGCGTAACTCGTCACAAGGCTCGCGAGGACGACGGCCGCGTCGCTCGGATTCGTGGGCAAGGCGAGCAGGCCCTCGTCCGACCTCCGGCCGAGGTAGCGCTCGACGGCGCGCGTCAAATACGCGCGGACGTTCTCGTCCCAGATGCGCCCGAGCTCGGGCGATTCGAGCGCGCTCGCGTTCATGATGCGCGCTCCGGCCCGATACCTCGTCGCCAGGTCGAACAGCTCGCCGACGACGCCCGCGAGCTCCGTTCGCGCTTCTGCCGTGGTGCGGGGAGCGGACCCGCGGAGCGCGCGCTCGAGGGCTGCCACGCGGCGGCTTTTCTCGAAGAATGCGCGCAGGAAGGACTCGATCTGGCCGGGCTCGGGGTTCGGCACCGGGAGGTTTCCGGGGGGCTCGTAAGGACCTGGCGAGGCGGCGGCGCGCCGCAGCACCTGCTCGAACAGCGCGTCCTTGCCGCGAAAGTAACGGTAGAGCGCCGGTTCGCTGACCCCGACGGCCGCGGCGACCTCCGACAGCCGCGTACGCCGATAGCCGCGCGTCGCGAACAACGCCTCGGCTTCGTCGAGGATGCGGGTGAACGTTCCTTCGGACTCTGCGGAGAGCGGCACGTCTCGGATACTTAGTTAGTCATTCACTAACCGCAAGAAAAATGCGGCGACCCGGCCGGCGGCGAACGCGCTCAGACAAAATGAAGTTGCAAGTCATCATCAACAAGCGCAGGATGAGGTCCGTGGAACTCAAGACGGTCGAAGCGCTGGAGCAGGTCGTCGGCAGCAGGCCGCTCGGGGTGTTGATGAAGTCCATCGACACGCTCGACGTGCACTGCGTGCGGCTCCTCGCGCGCTCGCCGTTTGCCGTGCTGGGCTTCGCGGACACCGATGGCCGAGCGCGCGCGTGGCCGGTGGGAGGCACCCCTGGCTTCGCGCGCTCCATCGAGGGAACGCACCTGCGCTTCACGCTGCCGGAGCCCGCGGCCGTCGATGTTCGCATCGGGTGCTCGCTCCTCTTCTTCGTTCCGGGGCTGGGCGAGACGCTGCGCGTGAATGGCCGGCCCTCGCTCGACGGCGCGGAGCTTTTGGTCACCGTCGAAGAAGCCTTCATGCACTGCGCGAAGTCGATTCTGCGGTCCTCGTTGTGGGAGAAGCCGGTTGAAATCTCGCTTCCGCGGCTCGCCGCTCCCTCGGGGCTGTTGGCCGACGCCGAAGTGCTTTCGTTCCTCTCCCACGTGCCTTTCGTGACGCTGAGCTCGTGGGATGCGAAGGGCGAGGGCGACACGAGCCCCAAAGGCGATCCTCCGGGGTTCCTCAAGGTCGACGCGCAAGGCCGGCTCGCCGTGGCGGATCGGCCGGGCAATCGGCGCACCGACACCTTCCACAACCTGCTCGAACAGCCACGCGTTGCGCTGCTCGCGCTCCGGCCCGGCGATGATCGCGTGGTGGAGCTCTCGGGCCGCGCCTCGCTCACGATCGAGCCGACCTTGCTCTCGTCGATGGCGGTCGAGAACAAGACGCCGAAGCTGTCGATGCTGCTCGACGTCGAATTCGCGCGCCTCGTCCCCAGCACGGCCGTGCGCGACGCGCAGCTCTGGAACACGTCGCGCCACGTGCCCCGCAGCGAGCTGCCGAAGATGGCCGAGATCTGCATCGACCACCTAAAGCAAAACAAGCAGAAGGGCCTCGCGGCGTCCGCGGTGCGCGCGCTCGCCTCGAAGACCGTGGTGGGCTGGGCGCTCGAGCACGACTACGAGAAGAACCGCTACTGACGCTTCGGCGGTGCTCCTGCCGCGCGCGCACGCGCTTGGCTTGACAAGTACGTGCATATGCACCTATAGGAAGGTCATGGCGTCATCGACGCGTGGCCAGTCTTCGGACGCATCTCTCGCCCCGAGCGAGATCCTCTGCAACTGCCTCGCCATTCGCCAGGCGGCTCGCCAGATCACCCAGCTCTACGACGAGGAGCTCGCGGGCACGGGGCTCCGCGCGACCCAGTATGCCGTGCTCTCCCGCCTTTCGCGCATCGCTCCTGCGACGATGCAGGATCTCGCGGAGGCGCTCGTGATGGATCGGACGACGCTCACGCATAACCTGAAGCCCCTCGAACGAGAGGGCCTCGTCGTGATGGGCGTCGCCGAGCACGACCGCCGCGTGCGTCAGCTCCGGCTCACCCCGGCGGGAACGGCGACGTTGAAAGAAGCACGCGTCGCATGGGCGCGCGCGCAGGCCCGATTCGAAGACGCCTACGGCGCGGACGACGCCGCCGAGCTACGAAGGCAGCTCGCTCGGGCCGTCGAAGCCGCGCGCACCTGACGGTTTCCCCAAGGAGGACCTCGATGAATCGTCGGTTCATAAAGGTGCATATGCACCTATCGACATGGGTGATGGTGACCCTGGGCCTCGCCGGCGCCGGGTGCGTGGCCTCTCCGCCGGCCGAAACGCCGGCCCCGTCGCAGGCGAGGGCGCAGCCGACGACGGCCGCCCCTTTCACCTCGGCCAGCGTGATTGCAGCGAACGACGGCACGGCCGTGTTTCACGACGTTCGTTTCGCTGACGGCCGCGTGCTCGACGAGGTCCGCATCCATTACGCGACGGCCGGCACGCCTCGCCGCGACGACCGCGGGCGCATCGTCAACGCCGTCTTGATGCTCCACTGGACGGGATCGAGCGGCGACGTCCTCCAGGGACGCGCCTTCGCGGACGCGCTGTATGCGCCGGGCAAACCGCTCGATCTCTCGCGTCATTACCTCGTCTTCCTCGACGCGCTCGGGCACGGGCGCTCGAGCAAGCCGAGCGACGGCATGCGTGCACGATTCCCCTCGTACGGATACGACGACATCGTCGGCTTGCAGCACCGCACCGTCACCGAGGCGCTGGGCCTCGACCATCTTCACGCGATCGTGGGGTTGTCCATGGGCGGGATGAACGCATGGCAATGGGCCGTGCGTTACCCCGATTTCATGGACGCGATCCTCCCGATCGTCGCGCTGCCGGCGCCTATCTCCGGGCGCAACCTGATCTGGCGGCGCTTCGTGGCCATGCACATCCGAAAGGATCCCACGTGGGAAGGCGGCAACTACACGAGCCCGCCGCGCGGATGGACCGAGGCGTTCCCCGTCTTCCGCATGATGCTCGACGGCGTCCCCCACCTCCACGAGACCGTGCCCGATCGCGACACCGCCGACGCGTTCGTCCGCGACGCCTCCGCGCAAGCCGCTCGTATGGACGCGAACGACATTCTTTACTCGCTCGAAGCATCGCGCGACTACGACCCGAGCCCGGCGCTGGAGCGCATTCGCGCCCGCGTCTTCGCGCTCAACTTCTCCGACGACGAGTTCAATCCCGTCGCGCTCGGCATCCTGGAATCGAGCATGCGGCGCGTTCCTCGCGGGAAATACGTCATTCAGCCAGGCACGAGCGCGTCGTTCGGCCACTTCACGCAAGCGCATCCGGAGCTTTGGGCTCAAAACGTCGGCGCGTTCCTCGCCGAGCTCGAAGGAGTCACGCCGTGACGAACTCCTCCACGAAACATCGACCGGTCGAGACCTTGCTCATCGTCGGGACGGCCAGCGTCCTTTCGTCGCTCGATCTCTTCGTCGTCAACATCGCCTTCTCGTCGATCAAGCAGAGCTTCGCCGACACGACGAACCAGGCCCTCTCGTGGGTCCTCTCCGCGTACTCGATCCTCTTCGCCGCGATGATGATCCCCGCGGGCAGGCTCGCGGATCGGTACGGACGCAAGCGCGTCTTCCGCCTCGGACTCGTGGTCTTCGGCGTCGCGAGCGCGGCTTGTGCCCTTGCGCCGAGCGTCTCGATGCTGATCCTCGCACGCGCCGTCAAGGGAATCGGCGCGGCGATGATGGTCCCGACCAGCCTGGGCCTCGTCCTCGCGGCCTATCCGCGCGAGAAGCACACGCAAATGGTCGGCGTGTGGGCGGCAACCGGCGCGGTCGCGGCTGCGCTCGGCCCGGTCGTCGGCGGCGCGCTCGTTCACCTCGACTGGCGCCTGATTTTCCTCATCAACGTGCCCTTCGTGGCCGTGGCGACGTGGCGGAGCAAAGAGCTCGTCGACACGGCATATGGGGGAGCCGACGTGCCGGACCTCCTCGGTTCGTCCCTGCTCGCGCTCGGCATCGGCGCGATCGTCGCTGCCATCTCGTACGCCCCGGACTGGGGCGCCCTGAGCCCGAGTTTCCTCGTGACGAGCTCCGTCGGCGTCGTCCTGCTCGCCTGGTTCGTCCGGCGCTGCCGAACCTCCGCGTCCCCCGCGCTCGACCTGCGACTCTTTCGTATTCCAACCTTTGCAGTCGCAACGATCGGCATGGGCTGCTTCTACATCGGCTTTGCGATGATGCTCCTCGGAGGAACGTTGTTCCTCACCTCGGTCTGGCAATGGGACACGCTCGTCGCTGGCGCGGGATTCGCGTGGGGCCCGGCGACGGCGGCGGTCACGGCGCTCGTCGCGGGGCGGCTTTCCGTGCCGCCGCGGTACGCGACGATCGTGGGCGGAGGTCTGTTCGTCCTCGCGGCGTTCTGGTGGTACGCGCTGCTCGATCAGGTGCCGACGTGGACGACGCACTTCCTGCCCGCGTCGCTGCTCTTCGGTGCGGCCGCGGGGATCGCGCAGACGGGTTTCCTCGCGGGAGGAACGGCCTCGCTGCCGGCGTCCGAATACGCGACGGGGACGGCCATCCTCAACACGGCGCGGCAGCTCGGCGGTGCCGTCGGCGTCGCGCTCTTCGTCGCGCTGACCGGCACGGCGACCTTGGCGTCCCAGTATGCTCCCGCGTGGCTCGCCATCGCGTGCTTTGGGCTCGTCACCTGCCTGTCGGCCTTCGCGCTCCGAGCGCACCGCGCGGCCGCGCCTGCCTAACACGCGGAGATCACGCCTTCGCCTTCCGAAGGCGAAGGCGGAGCTCATCTGCCCGAGCCTCGTCAGAGGCTCTTCCCGTCGAACTCCTTCACCTTGAACGCGCCGAGGTCCACGTCGTCGAGCGTGCGGACGTTGATCGCGTACATCTCGGTCCCGTCAGGCATCGAGCCGCGGGCGAACGAGCGCACCCCGCAGGTCGGACAGAACAGGTGATGGATGTGTTTCTTGCCGAACTGATAATCGTTGACGATGTCCCCGCCGGAGAGGACCTCGACCGCCGCGGCGGGCACGAAGGCCAGGAACGAGCCCGTCTTCATGCAAATGGTGCAATTGCACGACACCACGTCCTGGATGCCGGTCTTCACCTCGTAACGAACCTTCCCGCAGTGACACCCGCCCGTGTACGTCTTTGCCTCGGTCATGTGCTCGACTCTCCTCGTGCGTCGTCCTGACGCGCGGCGCAGTTTGTCCGAGCGCTCGTCCCGGGTCCACGGCGAAATGCGTCTGCCTGCCGGACGCGTGGGGAAAGGGACGCCCCCGATCACGCCGCGAGCGGCATCGAAAACGAGAACGCGCTCCCCCGGCCCACCTCGCTCTCCACCCAGATGCGGCCGTGGTGCTGCTCGACGATCGCCTTGGACAGGTAGAGGCCGAGCCCCAGGCCGACATAGGAGCCCGTGCGCACGCTCACGCCGGGAACGCGATAGAACCTATCGAAGACGTGAGGGAGGGAGTCTCTCGGGATGCCCGGCCCCCGGTCCTTCACCGTGACGATGGCCTCCGCGCCGGACTGCTCGAGCGAGAGGTCCACGGGCTCCTCCGCCGCGGAGTATTTGTACGCGTTGGCGAGCAGGTTCGTTATCACCTCGGCCGTCCTGTCCTCGTCCGCGAGGACGTGGACGGGCTCCTCCGGCAGGTGGAGCGAGAGCGGCCGACGCGCCACCTGCGACTGCTCGGCCCCAGCGCTCCTGCAGATGGCGCGTAGATCGCAGTGCGTCTCTCGGAGCGCGAGCTTGCCCGCGGCGATCGCCGACACGCTCAGCATCTCGTTCACGAGCCGCGTCATGCGATCGATCGAGCGAGTGAGGCGCTCGAGCCGCTCGGCGAGGCGCGGCTCGAGCGCCTGGAGCTCGCGGTGGACGAGCTGCACGTTGAGCTTCAGGCAGGTGAGCGGCGTGCGCAGCTCATGGGAGGCGATTCCGAGGAACATGTCCTTGAGCCTCGACTCGGCCACGGCCGCCGCGTGGAACTCCGCCGCTCGCCGGCTCTGGATGTCGGCGAGCGCGACGGAGATCTCGCGCGCGACGCGGTGGACGAAGGCGCCATAGTCGTCGTCGAGCGCGCGGGCCGGGCGGAGGCCCACGACCAGCACGCCGGCGCGGCCCGACGGCGAGCCGCCCGTCACGGGGAGGACCGCCGCGTGCGTCGGGCCCGCGAGCGCGTTCATCACGCAGAGCCCGAGGCCCGACACCGGGACGAGCCGCATCTGGTTCTCGCGCGCCACGCACGCCATCTCCCAGGGACACCCGGGCGAGAGCACGATCTCGCGGAGCGCCTCGGGCACCTCGGCCGCGAGCCCCGCGGAGGCGCGCAGCGTGGCCCTCGTGCCGGCCGGATCGAACTCGTAGAGGAACGCGAAGAGGACGTCCTTCAGCGTGTAGGAGAGGGCCTTCGGCATGATCCGGTAGAAGTCGTCCTCCGTCTTCGCCGGGCGGAGCGCCTCGGTGAGCAGGCGGAGCGCGCGCTCGCGCCGCGCGGCGAGCACGGAGCCCGTCGTCTCGATGCCGCACATCAGCGCTCCACACACGGCGCCCTGGTCGTCGCGGATGGGGCTGAATGAAATCGACACGTACACCTCCTCGAGGTCGTTGCCGCGATCGAGGAGAAGCATGAGATCCTTCCCCGTCACCGGCTGCCCGGCGTACCAGACCTGGCGGAGCGCCCACTCGAAGAAATCCCAGCTCTCTGGCCACACCTCGCGCGCAGGCCGCCCCATCGCAGAGGGGTGCTTGTGACCGAGGAGCGCGGAGAACGCGTCGTTGTAAACGACCCGCGCGTGGGCCGGATCGGTCCCGAGGAGCACGCAGAGCGGGATGCCGCTCGGGAGCGCCGTTTCGATGAGCACCCTCACCCGCGGAGGCCAGTCCGAGAGGGGGCCGAGCGGCGTCTTCGACCACTCGAGCCGCGATATGAGTGCCCCAGCCGCGCCGGATCTCGCGATGAGATCGGTCGTCACTTCCCCATTCCCCCTTGCATTACATGTGCGGGTCGAGGACCACCTTCGCGAACCCGTCCTCGCGGCGGCTGAGCTTGGCATACGCCTCGGGCGCGGCGTCGAGCGGCATCCTGTGGGTCACGACCTGGCTCGGGCGGGCCCGGCCGGAGGTGACGAGATCGCGCAGGCGGCTACCATAACGCATCACCGGCGTCTGGCCCGTTCCGAAGGAAATTCCTTTTTCCCAGAGCTTGCCGAACGAGATCTGGAGCTCTCCCTTCTTCGCATGCGGGTTTTTCCCGCCCGGGTCCTCGGGGACGTAGAGGCCAACGATGCCGATGTGGCCGGTCGGATTGACGAGGCGGATCAGGTCCTCGATGATCCGATTCGGCGCCTCGTGGGATGGGTCCGTCCAGTCGACGGCCTGGAATCCGACGGCCTCGATGCCAGACATCACGCCATCCATTTTGGCGGTAGCGATCCCCTGGGCTTTCCGGAGCGCGACAATCTGCTCCACCGGGTCGCCGCGCATGAAGTCGATGGCCGTTGCGCCCATCGCCTCGGCCCGGGCGAGCCGGTCTGGCACGTAGTCGACGACGTAGATCTCGTCCGCTCCACGCAGCGATGACGCGTACGCCGAGAGGAGCCCGACGGGCCCCGCGCCGAAGACGGCCACGCTCATCCCCGGCTCCACGGCGGCCAGATCCGTGGCGAACCAGCCTGTCGGGAACACGTCGGCGAGGAGCACGAAGTCGTTCTCGAAGACGTCCCTCGGCTCGCCGGGCAGCGAGAGGCAGTTGGTGTCGGCAAACGGCACCCGGAGGTGCTCGGCCTGCCCTCCGCGGAAGGGGCCCATTCCCACGTACCCGTACGCGCCGCCGTGCGCGCTCGGGTTGACGTTGAGGCATGCCGCCGTGTACCCGCGCTTGCAGTTGAAGCACGTCCCGCAGGAGATGTTGAAGGGCATCACCACCCGATCGCCCTTTTTCACCCGCTCGACCGCGGAGCCGACTTCCTCCACGACGCCGAGCGGCTCGTGGCCGAGCACGGTCCCTGGCTGCGCGGCGGTGCGGCCTTCGTACATGTGCAGATCACTGCCGCAGATGGCGGCCGAGGTGATCTGCACAATCGCGTCGGTCGGCTCCTCGATGCGCGCATCGGGGACCTCCTCGACCGCGACGTCGAGCCGACCTTTGTAGACGACCGCCCTCACGACATCTCCCTCGCGGCAATGTCGGATCGCCGGATCTCGCGTCAAGCCCAGGCGGGGTCCGCGCGCCAACCTGCGAAAGCGGCTGAGGGGTCCGAGCTGGACGAAGGAACGACGCCGTTTGCGGGAAAACCGCACGTACGGTTTGAACAGGCGTCAGGCTCAACCCAGGTGCGGATGTCTGCGCAAGAAAGAGATAGGATTTCCCCATGCTCGACACGGTGACCCTGGATCAGCTCCGCGTGTTCATCACCGCGGCGGACGAGGGGAGTTTCTCGGCTGCCGCGCGCAAGCTGCGCCGTGTGCAATCGGCCGTCAGCCAGGCGATCGGGAACCTCGAAGCGCAGCTCGGCGTGGCCCTGTGGGATCGCTCGACGAAGCTGCCGACCTTGACCGCCGAGGGGCGCTCCATGCTCACCGCCGCTCGCCGGGTCGTGGGCGAGGCCGATTCGCTGCGCAAGCTCGCGGCGGGAATGGTCACGGGGCTCGAAGCCTCCGTCTCTCTTTGCGTCGACGCTCTTTTCCCGGTCTGTGCGCTCGTCGATCTCTGCCGCGGCCTCGCGTCCGCCTTTCCCTCCGTGGATCTGCGCGTCGATACGCAGCCGACGTCGCTCGTCGCCGCGCGTGTCCTCTCGGGCGCGGCCACGCTCGGCGTGGTGGGCGCGACGGGCATCCCCCCGGGCCTCGAGCGCCAGGTACTCTCGCCCATTCGCATGATTCCGGTCGTCTCTGTCGAGCACCCGCTCGCGCGGCACGAGGGCCGCATTCCCGCATCGCGTTTCGCCGAGCACGTGCAAGTCGTCCTCGCGGCGCCGGAGCAGGGGGATGAGCACTCCGTGCTCTCGTTTCGCACGTTCTGCGTGGCCGATCTCGCCACGAAGCACGCCCTCGTGCGGGCCGGGCTCGGCTGGGGCAACTTGCCCGAGCACGTGGTGCAGGCTGACGTACGGTCGAAGCGCCTCGCGCGAATCCAGCCCGAGCCCTGGGGTGAAGGCGAGCACGTATTTCATCTCTCTGCCATTTACCGACCGGACGCGGCTTTTGGCCCGGTCCATCGCTGGATACTCGCGGAGCTCGCGAAGCTCTGCCCGCGCGACGCAGGCCTCCCGCATCGGCCACGCGAAGCAAAAAGTCGACGCCGGAACCATCGGCCGAGGTGATAGGTCCCATCATTCGAATGCGGATTGCGAAAGGCTCCGCCAGGCCGATAGATTCCCCGCGTGCCTCGGCCGGGCTCGAACTCGGTCGACATCGAGCAGAGGAGGCATCTCATGCAACTGGGCGCGCACCGCGACGTACGACCGTCACGGGTCTCGCCAAGGAGCTCGGAGGCGCGTATGGTCTCGGCATCACGTATGCCAAGATTAGGTTCGGCGGCAGCGCTGCCCCGTAGCGCCGGGGTTTCACCCCGGACCCGACCAGGGGTTATCCACCCCTGGACCCGGACCAGGGCAAGCCCTGGACGCGGGGCGACAGCGCGCGATGCGCGCTGTCGACAGGGAAAACGTTCCCAGCAGGTAGGGCAGCGCTGCTGTCTTGGTTGGCAACGCCGCTCGTGGTCTTGCCACGGGCCCGTCGGAAAAACCGCGCATCGCGTGGTTTTTCCGCCCTCGGTCCAGGCCGTGCCTGGTCCGGGGTGAAGGGGGCGGACAGCCCCCTTCTGGGGTGCGGGGCAACGCCCCGCGCATAGGTCGAGGAAGCGAGGAGGTCGACATGGCAGTGGACTTGATTCTCACGAATGGACGATTCACCACGCTCGACCCGGGCGAACCTGCGCCTGAGGCGGTGGCGATCGAGGGCGGCAAGTTCTCCGCCGTCGGCGGCACGAAAGAGATCCTCGCGCTTGCGGACGAGCGCACCCGTGTCGTCGACCTTCGGGGCCGCCGCGTCGTTCCTGGGCTGATCGACAGCCATTTGCACGTCATTCGCGGCGGGCTCAATTACAACATGGAGCTCCGCTGGGACGGCGTGCGTTCGCTTGCCGATGCCATGCACATGCTCGAGCGGCAGGTCGCGGTGACGCCTGCGCCGCAATGGGTGCGCGTGGTTGGTGGTTTCACGGAGCTTCAGTTCGTCGAGAAGCGCCTCCCGACGCTCGACGAGTTGAACCGCGTCGCGCCCGACACGCCCGTCTTCATCCTGCACCTCTACGATCGCGCCTTGCTCAACCGGGCGGCGCTCCGCGTCTGCGGCTACACGAAGGACACCCCGAACCCGCCGGGCGGTGAGATCCAGCGTGATTCGAATGGCGAGCCGACGGGCCTCCTCCTCGCGAAGCCCAATGCGCTCATTCTCTACGCCACGCTGGCGAAGGGGCCGAAGTTGCCCCCCGAATACCAGCTCAACTCGACCCGCCATTTCATGCGCGAGTTGAACCGGCTCGGCGTGACGGGCGTGATCGACGCGGGCGGCGGCTTTCAGAATTACCCCGAGGACTACGAGATCATTCGCAAGCTCGCGGCCGATGGCGAGCTCACCTTGCGCATCGCGTACAACCTCTTCACCCAGAACAAGGGCGGCGAGGTCGACGATTTCCGCAAATGGATCGGCATGGTGAGCCCGGGGCAGGGGGACGACTCGTTCCGGCACAACGGCGCCGGCGAGATGCTCGTCTTCTCCGCGGCCGATTTCGAGGATTTCCGCGAGCCGCGGCCCGATCTTTCCGCGTCGATGGAGACCGAGCTCGAGGGCGTCGTGCGTGTGCTCGTCGAGGGCCGCTGGCCGTTCCGCCTGCATGCCACCTACGACGAGACGATTTCCCGCGCGCTCGACGTCTTCGAGAAGGTGAATCGTGACATCCCGTTCGGCGGCCTGCACTGGTTCTTCGACCACGCCGAGACGATTTCGGATCGCAACATCGATCGGGTCGCGGCCCTCGGCGGCGGCATCGCGGTGCAGCACCGGATGGTTTACCAGGGCGAATACTTCGTCGAGCGCTACGGCGCACGTGCGGCCGAACATACGCCGCCCGTGCGAAAGATGCTCGCGGCGGGATTGCCCGTCGGCGCCGGTACGGACGCCACGCGCGTCGCCTCCTACAATCCCTGGGTCTCGCTCGCGTGGCTCGTCACCGGCAAGACGATCGGCGGTTTGTCGCTTTACCCTGAGGACAACCGATTGGACCGGGAAATGGCGCTGCGGCTCTGGACCGAGCGGAATACCTGGTTCTCCTCGGAGGAGGGCAAGAAGGGGCAAATCAAGGTCGGGCAGCTCGCGGATCTCGCCGTGCTCTCCGCCGATTACCTCACCGTGCCCGAGGACGAGATCCAGGACATCGAGTCTGTCCTGACGATCCTCGGCGGCAAGGTGGTCCACGGCGCCGAGGAGCACGCATCGCTCGCGCCGCCCTTGCCGCCCGCCATGCCCGACTGGTCCCCCGTGCGCACGTTCGGCGGCTACCAGCGCCGCGTGGCCCCCTCGCAGGGCCGCGGCCATGCCCTCAGCACCGCTTGTTTCGCCGCGGATCCGTGCGCCGTGCACGGCCACGATCGGGCCCGCGCGCTCCTTTCGCACATCCCCGCCTCGGATGAGAGCTCATTCTGGGGCGTCCTCGGCTGCTCTTGCTGGGCGTTCTAGAAGGAAAAACCGCAATGATGGCAGGGGCAAGCCAGACCGCCGCGCCCAACGCGTGGGCGCCGCTGCGCCGCGAGGTCTTTCGATCCTTGTGGCTCGGCGCGCTCGCCTCGAACGTCGGGCTCTGGATCCAGAATGCGGCGGGCAGTTGGGACATGACGTCGTTCGGGACGGCGCCGGTCTACGTGGCGCTGCTCCAGACGGCTTCGAGCTTGCCGGTATTTCTCATCGGTTTGCCCGCGGCGGCCTTTGGCGACATCTTCGATCGCCGAAAGCTCCTTGCGTCCTTCGCCACGTGGATGGCGCTGGTCTCGGTCCTGCTCGCTGCGCTCTCTTTTGCTGGGCTCCTCGGCCCAACCAGCCTGCTCGCGCTCACGTTCGCTCTCGGCCTCGGCGCGGCGCTTTCGGCGCCGCTCTGGCAGGCCGTTCTCCCGTCGCTCGTCGACAAAGCCGAGCTCGCGTCGGCCGTCACCTTGAGCGGCGTCGCCGTCAATGTCGCGCGGGCGCTCGGCCCTGCCATCGGCGGCATTGGCCTCGCCCTCGCGGGCAGCGGGCCCGTTTATTCGTTCAACGCGCTCGCGTTTTTCGTCGTCGTCATCCAGGTCCTCCGCTGGAAACCTCCCGTCACGAAAGCGACCTTGCCACCCGAGCGTGTCGCGGGCGCCATCGTGGCGGGCCTTCGTTTCGCGCGCCGGGCGCCCGCGCTTCGGGCCGTGCTCGTCCGCGCGGCCGCGTTCATCCTGGCCGGCAGCGCATTGTGGGCGCTCCTCCCCGTCATCGCGCGGCGCGAGCTCCACATGACTCCGCTCCGCTTCGGCATCTTGCTCGGTTGTATCGGAGCGGGCGCGCTCGCCGGGGCCGCCGTCATGCCACGCGCGCGCCAAAAACTCGGCTCCGACGGGCTCGTCGCCATTGCGACGGTCGTGTATGCCGGGTCGATGGCCGTCCTCGCGCACGTCCGGGTCGAGGCGGCGCTTTATGTGTCCATGCTCGCCACGGGCGTTGCGTGGATCAGCATCATGTCGAGCTTCAATGTCGCCGCGAGCTCGGCGGCTCCGGGCTGGGTGCAATCCCGCGCGCTCGGCCTTTACCTTTTGGTCTTTCAGGGCGGCCTCGGGCTCGGCAGCTTCGCGTGGGGCACGCTCGCCGGGCGCATCGGCAGCGCCGCGACGCTCTCGGCGGCCGCGGCCTGCGTGCTCGCCGGCTTGCTCTCGGCGCTCCGCTGGAAGCTCGGCGCCGCGCGGAAGGACGACGTTGCGAGCTTCGATGCCTGGCCCGAGCCCGTGATCGAGGTCCCGATCGATATCGACGCCGGCCCCGTGCTCGTCGAGCGCCGTTATGTCGTGCGACCGGAGCAGCGCGCCGAATTCCTCTCGCTCGCCCCGGAGCTCGAATCCCTCCGGCGTCGTGACGGCGCCATCGATTGGGCGCTTTATGAGGACCTCGGCGGCAAGGACGGGCTGGTCGAGACGTTCCTCGTCGCCTCGTGGGCCGAGCACCTCCGCCAGCACCGCCGCGCTGTCGCGGCCGACAAGGCGCTCCTCGAACGCATTCGTGCCCTCTCCGAAGACGCAGGCGTCGTGCACCTCGTCGACGCGCGCTCGGCGGCCGCCGCCCGTGCGCGGGGCCTCGAAATCGCGGACCGCGCGCACAGGGAGGAACCGTGACAACCCCCGAACATCGCATCAGCCATCTCCTCGATCGTTCCCGTGACGCCGGCCTGCTCGTGCTTCGCGTGGGTGCGGCCCTCCTCATCTGGGCCTTTCACATGCGCCCGAAGCTCGCCCATTTCGACGAGGAGCTCCGCTCGTTTCCCGATCCGATCGGCATCGGGCACGCGCCGAGCTTCCTCCTCGCGCTCGTCTCGGAGGGGCTTTGCAGCGTCCTTTGCGCGCTCGGCCTTTTGACACGCCTTTCTGCCTTGCCGATCGTGTTCACGATGGCGATGGTCCTCCTCCTCGCCGTGCGCGGCTTCGAGGGCGCCGATGTGCAGGCGGCGCTCCTTTATGCATTGCCATACCTGACGCTCGCGCTCGTCGGACCGGGCCGCCATTCCATCGATCACTTGCTCCGGCACCGGTACGAGGCGCTCCTTCGCCGATACCTCCACCGCGCTCCTTCACAGGGCGCCTGATGCGACCTGCTCGAACCTCGGCGCTCGTCCTCGCGACGGGCGTGTTCTTCGGCCTCGCGACCACGCCGATCTCCGCGCCGCGCGCGCAGGACGTCCACGGTGGCGAGCGAACGGCGGCGCCGGCCCCGCGTTATCAATCCCTGCGATACCTGGAGGATTACAGCTACCTCGCGCACACGCGCGGCGACGACCCCTTCGACCGCCTCAAATACGTGCCGCTCTGGCCCGGCGGCCACCTCTCCATCGGCGGCCAGCATCGATTGCGGTACGAGTATCTCGCGCCCGTCGATCTCGCGCCGGCCTCTGCCGAGCCGCGGGAGAGCGTCCTCTTCGTCCGCAACCTCCTGCACGCCGATCTCGTGTTTCACCGGCAGATCCGACTCTTCGCGCAGATCGGATCGTTCGAGGCGCTCGGCGCCCCCGCGCGCGACGAGCCGCCCGGCGCGAACCTCCTCGATGCGCCGCAGTTCTTCCTCGAGATTCGCGGTAAGGCCCGCGGCGTCGGAATCGTCGCGCGCGCGGGGCGCCAGGAGATGTCGCTCGGATCCACGCGCTGGGTGAGTGCGAGGGACGGGACGAACGTCCGGCAATCGTTCGACCTCGCGCGTATCTCCCTCTCGGGACGTACGTGGAAAAACGACACCTTCTTTGGCACCGTCCCGGCCCTCGAGCGCGGCGTCTTCGATGACGCGCCCAGCTTCCAGAGCAAGTTCTGGGGCACCTATTTCACGCTCGCCGTGGCCCCCGGGAAAGCCGCGAGCCTCGACGCGTTTTACCTCGGCCGGGACCGGCCCGACGTCACCTATCGCGAAATCAGCGGCCGCGAAGTGCGCCACACGCTCGGCGTCCGCGCGTTCGGCGAACTGGCTTCGGGGTTCGAGTACATCGTGCACGGGCTCTTCCAGGGCGGCACCGTCGGCGACGCGTCGATCCTCGCCTGGGGATTCGCGGGAGGCCTCTGGCAGCGCCTCCCCGGGGCCTTTTCGCCGCTCCGGATCGGCGTCCGATGGGACGCCCTGAGCGGCGATTCGCGCGCCGGCGACGGCACCGTCTCGACGTTTCACCCGCTCTTCCCGAACCAGACGTTTTTCAGCGCGCTGCCCGCGATTTATCCGACGAACCTTTACGAGGTGCACCCGCTCATGCAATTCGAAAGGGGCACCGTGAGCGCCGAGGCCGGCTGCACGTTTTTCTGGCGCCAGGCCGTCGAAGACGCCGTCTACCAGCCGCCCGGCGCTCCGTTCATCCGCGCGACCGAGTCGCGGGCTCCGTTCACCGCCGCCCAGATGTCCCTCTCGCTCGGCTACCGCGCGACGCGGCACCTGTCCTTCAATGCGGAGTATTCGCACGTGTTCGCGGGCCCGGCGTACGTCGAGGCCGGCGGCACGGACGTCGACTTTTTCGGTACGTGGACCACGTTCACCTATTGAAACGCCGAGCGACGCTCCGCGCTTGAGTCCGGCGCCCGCTCCGTGCTACAAGCCGCCGGCATGAAGCTCGGATATGTCATTCTCTATGTGCAGGACGTCGAGCGGGCCGTCGCCTTTTACGAGCGTGCCTTCGGGCTCGCGCGCCGGTTCGTCCACGAATCCAAGCAATATGCGGAGATGGAGACGGGCGCGACCGCGCTCGCCTTCGCGAGCGAATCCCTCGCCGGATCCCACGGCTTTTCGTTCCGCGCGAGCCGGCCGACCGAACCTGCGGCCGCGGTCGAGATCGCGCTCACCACGCCCGACGTCCCCGCGGCCTTCGCGGTCGCCGTCGGCGCGGGCGCCGCGGCCATGAGCGCGCCCGAGACGAAGCCGTGGGGACAAACCGTTGCTTATGTGCGGGATCTCGACGGCTTTCTCGTCGAGTTGTGCACCCCGATGGGGTGACGGGCGGCGTGGTTCAGGCGCCTTCGGGCGCCTGACGAAGCAGGTAGGCGTCGTGCGACGCGAGGAACGCGCGCAGTTTGTCCGGGTAATTCGCCGGCACCGCATTCTTCACGCTCGGCCGCTCCGCGAGCGCGGCTTTCCAGGCCCGCACGCGGGGCGCCTTCTCGAACACGCGCGTGTCCTTGATCGCGTCGATGACCTCGAAGTACCGGAACGCCGAGGCGATGACGGCGTCGAGCATGCTGAACGTGCGCCCGTGGAAATACGGCCCGTCCGAGACCGCGCCTTCGAGGATCTCCACCTTCGACACGATCGCCTTGCGCTTGGCCTCGAACACCTCGGCATCCTTCGTCGTTTCGAGCGCCCAGATGTCCCCGAGCAGGCCCGAGGCGAGATCGAACCACGCGCGGTCACGGGCGCGCTCGATCGGATCCTCCGGGTGCAATTTCGGCCCCGAAAGCGTCTCCTCCAGGTACTCGCAAATTGCGAGGCTCTCGAAGAGCACGGCCTCTTTTCCGTTTTCGTCGCGCACGCGGAGCAAAGGCACCCTGCCGAGCGGCGAGATCGCGAGGAACCAGTCTGGTTTTTTCGAGAGATCGATGTCGACCCGATCGAATGCGACCCCCTTTTCGGCGAGCACGATGGCGGCGCGCTGCACGTAGGGGCAAAGCTCGTGGCTGATGAGGGTGAGGTGGGTCATGACGTGCTCTTTCGTCTTGGCGGGTTAGCCGTGGGCGAGAGCCTTGGACAGCCGCGGCGCGGGCGCAAGCTTTTCCACGAGCCACGTATCGAGCGCGTACTTGCCGCCGCCGAAGACCATCACGGGCACGCTCAGCGCGAGCGCGAGCAGGTGATACTCGAAGCCCTCGCCTTGCTGCGCGCCGAACCAGTTCATGAAGAACCCGTGCTGCGCATGCGAGGTCACGATCGCGCCCAGCATGATCGAGGTGATCCCGAACGCGGCGGCGCGCGAGAATGCGCCGAACGCGAGCAGGACCGCGCCCGCCGATTCGCCCAGGATGACGAGGAAGGCGAGCGGCGCGGGCAGGTGCATGGTGTTCGTGAAAAACCCCATCGTGCCCGAGAATCCATGTCCGCCGAACCAGCCGAAGAGCTTCTGCGCGCCGTGGGGGAACACCACGAGGGCGAGGACGAGGCGTTGCACGAAGAGGGCGAGGTTCTGCTCCTGGGTCTCGAGAAGTCGCTTCATGACGATCTCCTTTGCCCCTCTTCTTTAACGCGCCCGGCGGATCTCGATTAGGTGGGGCCTGGAGCAAGGACTGTTCTCCTCCGGGCAACAATCCCGCACCCCGCGACGCGCCTACCTGCTATCGTGCCGGCATGTCGTTCGATCTCGAGTCCCTCGCTTCCATGGCCCTCTTCGCGCGTGTCGTGCAGGCGCGTTCCTTCACGGCGGCCGCGGCGCAGTCCGGCATCGCGAAGTCCGCCGTGAGCCGGCGCATCGCGGGCCTCGAACAGCGCCTCGGCGTCGAGCTCCTGCGCCGCTCCACGCGCAAGCTCGCCCTCACGGACGAGGGCCTGCGCTTCTACGAGCATTGCAAGAAGATCCTCGAAGCCGCGAGCGCCGCCGAGGACGCCGTCTCCGCCGCGAGCGAAGTGATCCGCGGCCGCATCCGCATCAGCGCGCCGGTGACATTCTCGCGAATGTACCTCGTCCAGGCGCTCGCCGCGTTCCTCCGCGAGCACCCCGAGGTCGAGATCGATCTCGTGCTCGACGATCGATTCGTCGACGTCATCGAGGGCGGCTTCGATTTGATCCTGCGCATCGGCCGGCTCAAGGACGCGAGCTTCGTCGCTCGCCGTATCGCCACCGATCGAATCGTCGTCGTCGCCGCGCCCTCCTACCTCGAACGCGCGGGCATTCCGCAGACGCCCGAGGACCTCGTGAACCACAATTGCCTGCGTTATACGCTCGTCCCGGCGAGCGGCGAATGGCGATTCCGCGGCGAGGCCATCCCCGTGCACGGAAACCTCGACGTGAACGACGGCGCCACCCTCGTTCAGGCGGCGATCGCCGGCCTCGGCCTCACGGTCGTTCCGATGTTCATGGTGGCGTCCGAGGTCGCCGCGGGCCGGCTCGTTCTCGTGCTCGAGGAGCATCGTCGGGGGGAGATCGGCATTCATGCGGTCACGGCCCAGGGCAAGGGGCTACCTCGACGAACCCGCGCGCTGCTCGATTTCTTGAGCAAATGGTTCGAGGACCGGTGCTGGGAGGCCCTCCGCGACAGGGCCTCCCAGCCGTGTTAGATCAGGCTCGACCGAGCGCTTCGCTCAGCGCAGCCTCGGCCTTCGCAAACGTCATTTCGGTGACGTGGATGGGCGGCCCGTAACGCACGCGAATCGTGGCCGACGGCACGGGCAAGCACATGTGATCCCAGCGGGGGAGCCAGAGCGCGCGGTCGCACTCGACATGCATCGGGAGCAGGGGGACGCGCGCCGCGACCGCCATCTGGAACGCGCCACGTTTGGGGCGATGAAGCGGGCCACGCGGACCGTCCACGGCAACCATGGTGCTGTACCCCTGCTTGAGGCACTCGATGACGCGGTCGAGCCCCTGGGCGCCGCCGTGGCCCGCTGAGGCCATCACCGCGCGCCACCCGAGCTTCTGCCCGAGGACGTCCCAGATCGCATTGGGCCACCACGGGTGGACCAGCGCGCCAAAGCGCCGATCCCTCTGCGTGTGGAGGATCGTGAGGAAACCCGGCACGCCCCACGTGTGCCAGAAACAGCAAATGGAGCTCGGCAACTCCTGGAGGATCTCTCGGCCCTCGACCTCGATACGACACGTCTCCAGCAGGACCTGCAGGTACCCGTGGAGCGCCGCGCTCCCGACCCGGGCATACCCACGGAGCAAGGGGCGGAGGTGGGGCGGCACGCTATCGACCGTGTAGATCGTCGAAGGTTTTCGAGGCATGCGTGAACACGAGCATCCACCGCTCGGGCCTCGAAATGCAAGGGCCCCGCACCCGCGCGCAGGTGATTCAATCGGGACGTGCGAGAGAATGCGGGGGCGCCGGACCGTCATGGGTCTGGCGCCCCCATTGCGGGGATCAGCCGCCGGGGCTGAACATGATGGGATACACGACCGTCACGATGCCGCCTTCCGGCTGCGGGAAGGACAGACCATAGAAGGCGCGGACCACACACGACACCACGCCGCCGTCCGGCATGTCCGATCCGCCATTGCCCACGTTCGACACCGCGCCGTCGCGGCCGATGACGAATCGAACCGCCACGCGGCCCTGCAGGTTCGGGTTGTTCCGCAGGCCATTCTCGTAGCAAAGGCGGAATCGGCCGAAGTTCTGGCGCACGATGCGCTGGATGACCTCGGGCGGCAGCCGTCCGCTCACGCTCGTGGCGCCCATGCGCACCTGCGGCGGCTTCGTGCGGTGCGCGCCGGACAATCGGCCGTGACCCGAGCCGAAGCCCTGGCCCGTGCCCGTGCCCGCGCCGTGCCCGATCGTGCCGATCGAGCCGAGGCCGATGCCCTCGCCGCGACCACCGCCGCCCTCGCCGATACCGGACAAACCGAGGCCGCCCGCGCCGAACGAATCGCCGATGTTGTCGCCCCACATGTTGCCGCGCGCCGAGAGCGCGTCATTGCCGAGCGAATCGTCGCGGCCCCACGGAGCCGTCGGCGCATTCGGATCGCCGCCGGCGCCCGCATTGAGCAGGCCGATCATGCCGAACTCGGCCGCGTCGCGCAATGCCGCCTGCCGCGCGATGTGCGGATCGGTGTTGTCCTGCGGGCCCTGTACGCCATAACGATTGCCCGTCGCCTTCGTGGTCGGGTTCCCCATGGAACCCTCTTCGCCCTTCGCCTTCGTGCCGGTGCCGCCCTCCTTGTTGTCGGCGTTGTTCTCCGCCGTCATGTCGGTCGGCTTCTCTTCCTGCTCCTTCTCGGCCGCGGCATTGAGGAACTGCTGGATCATGAACTTCTGATCGTCCGAGACCCCGTCCTCGTCGGTCGCGCCCATCGGGGGCATGAAAAACGCCATCGCGGCGAGCAGGCCCACGTGCACGGCCGTCGACAGACCGTGATAGAGGTAATTCTGCGTATCGAGCTGCACGTGGCCCGCGACCACGCGGCCCGCGTTCACCGTTGACACCTGGAAAATCAGCCCGTCCACCTCGATCCGCGCCTTCGAGCCCGGAGGCAGCGTCATCTGGAACGCGCCCGAGAGCTCCGCGCACGGCTGCGTTTTCCCGCTGTCGATCGCCTGCTGCACCGTCATCTTCGGCTGACCGGCGAGCTCGATCGTGCCCTTCGCCCGCGGCAGGAGCACCACCGCCACCGACCCGCCCTTGTCCGCGAGCACCACGGGCGCGCGCGTCGTGCCGAGTTTTTCCTGCGGCACGAAGTAATCGCACTTGAAGTTCTTCGTCTCCTCCTCGCCCACGTAATACGAGCGCGGCGGCGTCAGGTGCGCGACGTTCAGGACCATTTGATCCCAAAGAATCATGACCTCGACCGACGCGGACGGCGTCTCGACCTCGTCCGACGGGACGTCCGGGCCGCTCTTGACGAGCTGGTACGTGTACGAACCCTCGGGCGCGTCGTGCGGCACTTCATCGTGCGAGGGCGGCTTCGGCTGCGCGAACGGGTTCTGCATGCCAAACGGATCCCCGCCGCCGAACGGGCTCGCCGCGGGCGCCGCGCCGAACGGGTTCGCCCCGCCAAACGCGGCGGGCGCCGCGGGCGCGCTGAACGGGTTTGCCGAGGGCGACGCGAACGGGTTTGCCCCGGGCTTCGACGCGCCGATCGCGACGGCCACGGGCTCGGCCTTTTCCAGCAGGATCTTCGTGCCGCCGATCTGGAGCTGATCGCCCGCCTTGACCTTCACCTTGTTGACGCGCGCGCCATTGACGAGCGTCCCCGGCTCATTGCCGAGATCGATGAGGGTGATGTCCTCGGGCGACGCGACCTCGATGACCGCGTGCATACGCGAGGCCAATTCATCGTCCACCCGGAGGTGGCTCTTCGGATCCTTTCCGACCTTGACGATGTCTTGCGTCACCGTCTCTCGACGGACGAGCGCGTCATTCTGGTACAGCGCGAACGTGAGCGCGACCTTCTGCTTGCCTTCCATGGTGAGCCAGCCTTTCCTGCCGTGCCGTCCCGCCGAGGCGGGCAAATGCCCCCGCGAGAGGCTCGGGGGGTTAGCGTTTTCGTGCTCGGAGCCTGTTTTCTTCCGTGAGGGGGTCCGATGAACGGGGCCGAGCCCCACATTCGATCGGCGCTTGCTCCCTGCTCGCCTCCATCGACAGCCGTTCGGACCCAAGGTTCCCGAACGGCGCGCGATCGATCGGCAGGGGCGTCCGGAAGCCCGCCCCGCGCGGACCGAGGCCCGCCTCCGGACGCGGCCGGGGGACGAAAAAAGCGAGGTCGGGTCGGAGGTCAGCGCGCCGCGAGGATCGGCGCGAGCAGGGTCTCGGTGGCGCGGCGGAGGGCCCCGCGGGCGCGGTCGTCGTAGGCCTGCGCGTTGGCGCGCGCGGTACGTTCGACGTCGAAGTATTCGCCGGTGAGCTGCTCGTCGAGCGAGCGTTCGAGAACGGCGCGGATCGCGCGGGCGCCGTCCTCCGGCTTGCCCCAGGACTGGCCGAACGTCTCGCGCACGATCTTCGTATCGAGCATCGCTCCGGGGTGCACCGCGTTGATCGCGATATCGGGGTATTTCTGCGCGAGATCGAAGGTCCAGAGGATGAGCGCGAGCTTGCTCCTGCGATAAGCGCGGAGCCCCTCGTACCCGTGGGTGCTCATGAGATCCTCGAAATCGAGCGGCTCTTGTCCCGACGAGGCAACGTTGAGGATGGCCTTCGGCGGGCGCTGGCAGAGCGAGAGCCAAAGCTCGGTGAGCACCACGGGCGCCAGGTAGTTCACGGCGAAGCGCTTTTCGTGCCCCTCTTCGGTCTCCTCCCGCGCGTCCTGCTTCTTGCCGGCCCCGGCGCCCGCGTTGTTCACGATGACGTCGAGCGCGGGCAGCTCCGCGGCAAGCGCGCGGACCATGGACGCGGTCGAGGTGAGCGAGCTCAGATCCGCCACGACGTGGCGGGGACGGGTGCCGGTGACGAGCTCGAATTCATGCGCCAGCTCGCGCACCTTCTCGGACGATCGCCCGTGGAGAATCACCTCGCTGCCCTGCTCGAGGAGCAGCTTCGCCGTGGCCCGCCCGATACCGTCCGTCGAGCCCGTGACGAGCACTTTCATTCCCGGTGCCGGCATGTCGTCGCTCTCCTCCTTATTTCCCCATCCCCCGCCAAATGACGATGCGCCCTCGCGCGGTCCCGGGTCAAGCGAGAGGCACGGTTCTCGTGCATCCATGTATCACCGCTCTCCCCGTTCTCGCGGCCTTCCTTTTTTGCGCCGACGCGAACGGCGCGGCTCTTGCCAGGGCGTGCGGGGCGAGAGAAATGCGACACCCACAAGCTCGCTCCTTGATCCTCGCCCTCGGATTCGTGCTCCTCCATCCTGCTCTGCCTGCGGATGCCGCCCCAGGTCCCGCGGGGCCCGAGCCCGCTCGATTGCCCGTGCCTGCACGCCTGCTCGGGCCTCGTATTCGTTCCCCGTTCGATAACGCGGGGCGTATGTGGAGCGTGGCGTCGATGATGACGCCGCGGCGCGCGCACACGGCGACCACGCTTCCGGACGGCCGCGTCCTCGTCGTCGGGGGCCTCGACGGCGATTCGTACCTCGCCACCGCGGAAGTGTATGATCCGATCGCAGCGCAATTCGTTCCCGTTGGAACCTTATCGGAAGCGCGTGCACATCATATCGCGATCCGCCTCGCCGATGGCCGCGTGCTCGTCGCCGGCGGCGAGCGAGCGCCGGGCGCTCCGATGGACAGCGCGGAGGTTTTTGATCCGGCATCGAATACCTGGACGCGCGTGGGCTCGATGCTGGCGCCGCGGATCGACCATGCCGCGGCCTTGCTCTCGGACGGCCGTGTCCTCATCGCCGGGGGATACGACGGCGCGCGGACGCTCGCGCTCGTCGACGTGTTCGACCCGGCTACCTCCGTCTTCCGTCCCGCCGCGCCGATGTCCGCGCCGCGCTCCGAGTTCACGGCGACCGCGCTCGCGGACGGAAACGTCCTCGTCGCGGCGGGCGTGGGCGGATCGGCGCGGCTCGCGACGGCGGAGATCTACGAGGCGAAGAGTGATCGGTGGCGACAAACCGGCCCGTTGCGGGCGCGGCGCGGCGCGCACGTCGCGGCGCTGCTCGAAGACGGCGGGGTCCTCGTGGCGGGCGGGATCGTCGGCATTCACGCGGTGGCGACGGCGGAGCGGTGGAGCCCGGTCACGAATTCGTGGACGAGCGCGGCGTCGATGCACGAGACGCGCTTCAACGACGTGGCGCTCGGGCTCCCGGACGGCCGCTTGCTCGTGGCCGGCGGCGAGAATGACAACGGAAGCACGCTCGCTTCGGTCGAGATCTACGATCCCGCGGCGAACACGTGGCTCCTCGCGCCCGCACTGGGCAGCCCGCGCAGCCTGATGGCGGCGGCGCTGCTCGACGATGGATCGGTGCTCTTCACGGGCGGATGGGCGCCGCCGTCATCGTGGGCGAGCTCGGAGATTCACAAGCCGGCGGAATGATCGTTCAGGAAAAACCGTCGGCGCGGAGCTCGGCGACGATCCCGTCGAGCTCCGCGCGGGGGTCGCGGCAGGCGCGCTTGCGCTCGACGATGTCGCCGTCGCTGTCCTTGATGCGGATGCGGAGGGCGTTGAATTCGGTCCACGCCGACCATTCGCGGCCATCGGCATGGCGCAGCGTGACCGCGGGCGGAGGCTCGGCGGGCACGGCGGTCTCGCCGTCGAGATCCTCGGTCCAGGCGGGGCCACGTTCGGGGCGGGGGAGGACGGTTCCGCGCGTGCCGAGTGGAATCGGCGGCCGCGCCGAGACGCGCCGCTTTCGCCATTCGAACGGCTCGATCTCGATCCGCGTGTCGGATTGTCCGTTCCACGTCCAAGGAACGCCGAACCGATCGAGCGCGTCGCAGATCTCGCGGCCCACGGCCTGGACCGCGGAGGGACCGTCCTCGCGCGCTCCATAAGCGAGCATGAGCCCGCCGCCCTCGACGCCGCGCTCGGTGTCCTGCTGGTGGTAAAACACGTATCCGCGCGCGCCGGTCTCGGACATCGTCCCCCAGGCCTCGGAGTGACCGCAGGAGCTACAGCACGTGAAGTTCTGCGCGGTGAAGATGCCGCGCTTCGTGAGGTCCTCGAACGCCGCGTCGATGCGGTCGTTCGTGCTCACATCTTTCCACCCGCGCTCCTCGGCCTCGGCCCGGTTCCATAACTTCGCCGCGTAGCCGCGCACCTTCTCGGCGACCGCGTCGTACTTCGGATCGGCGCACATCGCCTTCACCGAATCGAAGAGCTCCTTCTTCGTGGTCCCCGCGCGCACGAGGGTTTTTACTTGGTCGAAGATCCAGCCCGCGTCGTCCGACATGCGCGGAAGCGTACCCGGATGGCGCGGATTCGGGAAGATCAGGCGAGCGCGGCGAGGACGTGATCGTGCAGCTTGCCATTCGACGCGACGCAATGGCCCGAGGCGACGGTCGAACGGCCCTCGAAATCGGTGAACCGCCCGCCCGCCTCCTCGACGAGGACAGCGAGCGCGGCGATGTCCCATATCTTCACGCCCGCCTCGATCCACGCCTCGGCGCGCCCCGTGAGCACGAGCGCGCAGCCGGCGAGATCTCCGTAGCAGCGGGCCTGCGCCGCGGAGAGCGCGAGGCGAGACACGCGCTCGCCGAGGGGAGGCGCGAGCAAGCAGCGGGGCTCGCCGAGGGAGAGCGTCGCGTCTTCGATGTTCGTGATGCCCGAGACGGCGAGGCGCTCGGGCGGCTCCGTTCCGATCTGACGAAACGCGCCGAGCCCCCGCGCCGCCCAGTACGTTTCGCCGAGCGCGGGGAGGGCCATCGCGCCGGCCACGATGACGCCGCGGTGCTCGAGGGCCACGAGCGGCCCCCAGAACGAGCCGCCGCGCGAAAACCCGCGCGTGCCGTCGAGTGGATCGACGATCCAGCGGGCCTCGTTGTCCGCGCCTTCGTGCGCGCCCGTCTCCTCGCCGAGCAGGGCATGATCGGGGAAGCGCGCGCGGATGACGGCAAAGATGGCCGCCTCGGCGTCACGATCCGCGGCCGTGACGGGCGTCCGATCGGGCTTCGTCTCCACCCTGACGCCGCGCCGAAAGTGCACGAGGCTCGCCGCGGACGCGGCCTCCACTGCGGCCCGCGCCGTGGCGGCTGCTTGCTGGAGATCGATCTCGCTCATGGGATTTACGACGCGGGAGTCGGGAATCGCGCGGCCGGCGTCAGGCCGCTTGTTGCTCGGCGCGGGCGGAGAGAGCGCTCAGGAGCTTCTGCACGCTCGCCTTGGCGTCGCCGAAGAGCATGAGCGTGTTGTCGAGGTAGCAGAGCGGGTTGTCGACGCCCGCGTAGCCCGCGGCCATGCCGCGCTTCAGCATGATCACGCGCCCGGCCTTCCACACCTCGAGCACGGGCATGCCGTAGATCGGGCTCTCGGGATCGTCGAGCGCGCTCGGGTTCACGATGTCGTTCGCGCCGATGACGATGACGACGTCGGTCTCCTCGAAGTCCTCGTTGATCTCCTCCATCTCCTTCACGGCCTCGTACGAGACGTTCGCCTCGGCGAGCAGCACGTTCATGTGCCCGGGGAGGCGGCCCGCGACGGGGTGGATCGCGTACCGCGCCTTCGTGCCGCGCCGCTCGAGCAGCGTCGTGATCTCTTTGACCGCGTGCTGCGCCTGCGCGACGGCCATGCCGTAGCCGGGCACGACGATCACGTTCTTCGCGCCGAGCAGGAGATCGGCCGCGCCGTCGATGCTCGTCTCGTTCACCTTCTTCGCCGGCTCGCCCTTCTTCGCCGCCGGCACCGCGCCGCCCTGCTCGCCGAAGCCCGCGAAGACCACGTTCCAGATGGAGCGGTTCATCGCCTTGCACATGATGTAGCTCAGGATCGCGCCCGAGCTGCCGACGAGCGCGCCGGTCACGATGAGCAGATCGTTGCCGAGCATGAAGCCCGCCGCGGACGCGGCCCAGCCCGAGTAGCTGTTCAGGAGCGAGACCACGACGGGCATGTCGCCGCCGCCGATCGCGAGCACGAGGTGCGCGCCGAGCACGCTGGCGACGCCCGTGGACACGAGCAGGTAGGGCACGCGCACGTCCTCGCCGCCGCGGAACGCCGCGATGGCGAGGAAGATACACGCGAAGACCATCGACGCGTTCAGCGCGTGACGCGCCGGGAGCACGAGCGGCTTCGATCCGATCGTGCCGCGCAGCTTGAGGAACGCGATGACCGAGCCGGTGAAGGTGATGGCGCCGATGAACACGCCCGCGTGGATCTCCACGTGGTGCGCGACGTCGGGCGCCCCGCCGGCGCGCACGCCGTTCATCTCGCTGGCGATGCCCACGAGCGCCGCGGCCGCGCCGACGAAGCTGTGCAGCACCGCCACGAGCTCGGGCATGCTCGTCATGGCGACGCGCGCCGCGAGCACCGCGCCGATCACGGCGCCCACGCCGATCGCCGCCGCGAGCAGGCCGAGATCCGAAGGGCCGGCCGCGAGGGCCTTGTTCTCGGGCGCCACGACGGCGCCGAGCGTGACGGCGACCGCGAGGAGCATGCCGACCGTACCGAGGAGGTTGCCCCGACGAGCCGTTTGCTGCGTGCTGAGCCCGCGGAGGGACATCACGAACAGGAGGCTCGCCACGAGATAAGCGACGTTCACGAGGGTGATGCGCATCGGCCTCTCACTTGCGGAACATGCGCAGCATCCGCTGCGTCACGAGGAAACCACCGGCCACGTTGATCGACGCGAGCAAGACCGCGACGGCGCCGAGCAGGGCCGCCACGGGCGCGCCCCCTCCGCCGCCGTTCGCCGCGAGCAGCATGCCGCCGATCAGGATGATGCCGCTGATCGCGTTGGTGACGCTCATCAGCGGCGTGTGGAGCGCGGGCGTGACGTTCCAGACGAGGTGCCAGCCGACGACACACGCGAGCAGGAAGACCGTCAGGTGTTGCACGAGCTCCTGGCTTCCGAAGAGGCCAACGGGCGCGAGGAACGCGAGCGCGAGGCCCGTGCCGATCCGCGCGGGCCACGGACTCTCCGGGACCTCCGGCTTCGGATGGGCGTGCGCGGGCGGCTTCGGCGCAGGCGCCGGCGCGCCGCCTCGGATCTCGGGGCGCGGCGGCGGCCACTTGAGCTCGCCGTCGAGCAGGACCAGCATTCCGCGCTGGATCTCGTCGTCGAGCGAGAGCTCCCACGTCTTCTTCTTGCCCATGATCTCGTCGAGCAGGTTGACGATCGTCATGGCGTAGAGCTCGCTCGCCTGGCGAGCCATCCGGCTCGTGAGATCGGTGTGCCCCACGATCGTCACGCCGTACCGCTCCACCGTGCGATCACGCTCGGTGAGCGCGCAGTTGCCGCCTTGCTCGGCCGCGAGGTCCACGATCACCGAGCCGCGGTGCATGCCCACGACCGCGCCCGACGTGATGAGCTCGGGCGCCTTTTTCCCGGGGATCAGCGCGGTCGAGATGACGATGTCGCTCGTCCGGCAGTGCTCCGCGATGAGCTGCTGCTCGGCCGCGAGGTACGCCTCGCTCACTTCCTTCGCGTAGCCGCCCTGGCCTTCGCCCGTCTCGCCCTGGAACTCGAACGGGACGAACTCCGCGCCCATGCTCGTGACCTGCTCGCGCACGACGGGCCGCGTATCGAACGCCTTCACCATCGCGCCGAGCGCGCGCGCGGCGCCGATCGCCGCGAGCCCCGCGACGCCCGCGCCGATGATGAAGACCTGCGCGGGCTTGATGCGCCCCGCGGCCGTCACCTGCCCGCCGAGCAGCCGCCCGTAGTGCGAAGCCGCCTCGATCACGGCCCGGTAGCCGTTCACGTTCGCCATCGCGCTCAGGGCGTCGAGCTTCTGCGCGCGCGTGATGCGCGGGACGGCGTCCATCGCGAGCACCGTCGCCTTGCGTTTGCCGAGCCGCTCGACGAGCTCCTTGTTCTGCGCGGGCCAGAGGAACGAGATGAGTTTTTGCCCGGCGCGGAGCTGATCGGCCTCGTGCTCGCCCGTCTCCGGGTGCGCCCCCGGCGGGCGGACCTTCGTGATCACGTCGGCCTCGTGGAACACATCGGCCGCCTTCGGCACGATACGCGCGCCCGCCTCGGCGTACGCCGCGTCCTCGAACCCGGCCGACGCGCCGGCCCCGCTCTCGAGGATGACCTCGAGGCCCATCTTCACGAGCCGCCCGACGGACGCCGGCGTCGCGGCCACGCGCCGCTCGCGCGGCTCGATCTCCTTCAGGACGCCGATGGAGACCTTCGCCTCGCCTCCGGCCTCCTTCGCCGAACCCCCAGGCTTTTGCGCCCCGCTCGCCGGCTCCGTAGGAAGCACGGCGATCGCACCCGCCTTCACTTCTTCAACCATTGCGGTGCGCAGTGTACGAGAAATCGTCCGCGCGGGGTAAACTCCGGGGGTGGTTGCCGTCGTTCGTGTCCTCGAAGAAGCCGGTCAGACGCTCGTGCTCCGTGATCTCGGCACGCATCATGAGCTCCTGCTCGGCCAAACTCCCATCCTTTCCAGCAAAGCCCTGGAAACCGAGCGGGCGTTCGGCGCCCTCGCCGGCTCTGCCCGGGACGACCGTTCGCCGCAGACGATCCTGATCGGCGGGCTCGGGTTCGGCGCGACGCTCGCCGCGGCACTCGCGGCCGTGGGCCCCGAGACGCGCGTGATCGTCGTGGAAAAACTCCGCGCCGTGGCGGAGATCGTGCGCGGCGAGCTCTCGCACGTGGCCCCAGGCGTGCTCGACGATCCGCGCGTCGAGCTCGTGCACGCCGACGTCGCCGAGGAGATCGGCCGTCGTTCGAACCTCGACGCCATCCTGCTCGACGTCGACAACGGCCCAGGCTGGGCGTCGTTCCGGACGAACGCACGCCTCTATACGCAGGCGGGCTTGGGCCTCGCCTTCAACGCGCTGCGTCCAGGCGGCGCCTACGCGGTGTGGAGCGGGTATCCCGCCGACGCCTTCCTCGCCGAGCTGCGCAAGGCGGGCTTTTCGCCTTCGATCGTCCCGCTCTACGAGCGCGGCGTCGTGCGCGCGCGGGCCTACGTGGGGCGGCGGCGGGGCTAACGGTCGCCCTCGCTTGGCGCGGGAGGCGACGGCGAAGGCTCCGGGGGCCTGCCTTTCGGCGCCACGCTTCGCGGCGCGGTCGTGGAGAAGGCGACGGCAGGCGCGGCGCTTGCGCTCGGCGTCGTCGTGACCGCCTTGCCGAGCTCCGTGCAGTGCCATGCACCGACGAGGATGTGCTCGCGCTGGCATTGCACCGACTTCGTCCCCGCGGGCGTCGATAACTGGAGCGTGTGCGCCCAGGGCGTTCGCTCCCACATCGTATATTGTGTTTGGCACGTCGCCGATTGGCCTTCGCAGGCGGTATGGCTCGCCAGACGGTCGACCTCGATGGTGGAGCCGAAGACGTTGACGAGACACATGACCGCGACGCCGATGCTCAGCGCGCCTGTGATGAGGTTGAACATAGCCCGGACGAACTCCGCGCCTGCGGAGTCGCCGCGCTGCGGAGCCGTGGATCGCGCTTCCGTCATGGGGAAGACGGTACACGGACAAACGGCAGATGAGAAGGGACAAACGGTTCGGCGCGCCGACAAACTGGCAGGCGCTGCGCTGGGGCTTTGCCCCAGGCCCCACCGGGGCTATCCGCCCCTGGACCCGGACCAGCGCAAGCGCTGGACCCGGGGTCGATGAACTGCGCATTGCGCAGTTCATCGAACAGGCCAGGTCAAGACCAACGACGACCCCGCCAGCCAAGACAGCAGCGCTGACGTCTCGACCCATGACGCCGACGGCGTGAGACGCACCTTCGCAGTCTTGCCACCGGCCTGTGGGAAGAACTGCGCATCGCGCAGTTCTTCCCCCTGAGGTCCAGGGCTTGCCCTGGTTCGGGTCGAGGGGCGAACAGCCCCCGCGGGGCCCGGGGCAGCGCCCCGGCGCGGCGGTTGGGGGCGGTGGCGGGGAGCGCCGCTCGCCGTATCACCGATCTCGGGATTGGAAGTGAACCTCGACGCGCTTCGCGCCGAGCGCCTTCGCCAGCGCTGAGAGCTGCTTCTCGGCTTGTGTTCGCGCGCGGCGCATCACGTCGGGCGTGCGTGCGGCGGCCTCGATTGCGCGTTGCGCTTGCCTGCGCGCGCTTGCTTCGAGTTGCTCGTTCCGCTTCGCGAGCAGGTCCGTCGACCGCGAGAACACGTATGTCCCGTCCTCGTCGAGCGTTGCGGAGAGCACCTCGGGCTCGGGCAGATCGATCCGCGCGGCGCCGGTCTTTGGATCGAACGAGACGTCCTCTTCGCGCATCTTGCCGAGATCCACGCCGACGACTGCGCGCCCGACGGCGACCAGGAGCAGCGCGTCTTTCGCCTCGACGAGCCCGAAGAATGCGCTTTGCCGGTCCGTCAGGTCGACGACCTTCTCCACGTGCACCTCGGCCGTCTCCAGCCGCGACACCTCGCGGATCGCGTGGAGCAGGGACGGCGTCGGCCGTTCCGTGATCACGTGATCCGGCTGGGACAGGAGCTTCGGCGCGAGCACGGCGAGCGCGCCGCCGAGCGTCGCGGCCACGAGGATCGTGATCCCGAGCCTCCACGCGCCGTGCAGCGATGCGACGAGCCGGGTCAGCGGAGAGGGGCGCTCGGACGAGGGGTCGGGCACGGCGCGAGTGTAGCAGCGGAGGGCGCCCCGCTCCATTTCGCAATGCGTCGCGAGCAACGCCTCCACTGGTCACGCAACATTCCATGGGAAGTGCACGCAATCCATCAGCGATTCGCGCGTTGACAGATCAGGACTTACGTTATTGAATAGACGCCGGCCCGTGGTTTCCTTTGTCCACGCGCCGATGCCGGCGGACCATGTGATGACGATCCTTCGCGATCGTCGAGGAGAGGAATGTCATGCGCACCATTGGAAACGTCGCGGCCCTTCGCCTCGGCCAGGCCGTTCTTTCGCTCGGGATCCTGCTGGGAGGCCGCGAAGCGCTGGCCAATACGTTGACGCAGAACAGCTCGTGGACGATCGACCGGGCGGGCACGACGGCAAAATATCGCGTCGTTGCATACGGCGACTCCATCTTCGCGGGCTACAATGGCAGTCTGTCGAACGTCGACAAGCGCGCCGCCACCTGGGTTCAGGGTGAATATCTCTCGAATAGCTGGAACAGCGACATCGAGGTCATCAGGCGCACGAAGTCGGGCGCGAAGGCCGACGACATCTACAACAACAAGATCGTCGCCGAGAAATCGCACATGCAGACGGCGAACACGCGCGTCGTGACGTTCGAGATGTGCGGCAACGACTTCTTGCAGGCGCGCGACAGCTTCGCCGATCAGTCCGGAACGTGTAGCTACGGCGTGCTCGACACGGCGCTGGCGAACTGTACCAAGTACCAGGAGCTCGCGATGCAGTTCATCAACGCGAACACGAACGCCGCGACGAAGAAGAAGATGATCATGAACCTCTACTACCCCGGCTACGACGCCGACAACGCCACGTCGAGCTGCACGGACGCGTCTTCGGGGCAGAAGGTCAACAAGCAAACCGCCATGTTCCCGCGCCTGGCGCGTAGCAATTACCGCGCATGCAAGCTCGCGGCGCAATACGGCTTCGACTGCGTCGACGCGTTCGCGGAGTACATGGGCGCCGACTACGATTCCAACGGCGATGGCAAAATCGACTCGGACGGGCTCCGCTACATCCCAGGCGAAACCGAGGACGCCTACGTGACGCGTATCACGAGCACGCTGCGCGGCACGATCCGGGACGCGAACAGCCATTTCGAGAACTCGGGGACGAGCTTCGACTACATCCTTTCCGACGACACGCACCCCTCGTACTCGGGCAGCACCCTTTATGTCGGCCTCTTCGGCGGTACGGGCTCCGGCTCGGGCGCGCCGGAGTATTCGGGCGCGCAGATCGTGGGCGGCAAGAACCCGGTCTGGAACCGGTACGGCCACGAGCGCGCTGGCTGGGCGCATTCGCTCTTCAACCCGCTCGCGCCCTGAGCGATCCATGACGAAACGACGCCCTGCCGAGCGCTCGCGTGGTGCCGGAAGGCGATCCGTCGACCGGGACGGCGTCGTCCTTGTCGAGCTCCGGCGGGGCGGTCTTCCCATGGGGCCGATCACCCTCGGCCTCGTCGCGGCGGGGATCGTCGCGTTTCTGTCGTGGAAATGGCAAGCGGAGACGCCGGCCGAAGTGGCTTCGGGCACGACAGCGAAACCGGGACAAACCACGGAGGTCCGCGCGCCTGCGCGTCCCAAGGGCGCGCCGACGCTCCGCTTGGCCACGCGAGCCGCCCCCGCGGCAGACGTCGCGCCGAATGCACGCGTGATCGGCGTCGAGGATCCGGACCCGGAAGGCGAGGATGTTCCGGATGAAGCTTCCGCTTCCGACGACCCTGCCGGAAATCCAGGAACCGCGTCGAAAACCAAGACGGGCATTCACGCGTTCCCCGCGCCCGGGACGAAACGTATCAAGCAAGGCCTCGTCGTCCCCGACGATTTTCCGCTGCCGCCCGGGTACGTGCGGCATTACCAGGCGACCGACAAGGGGCGGATGCTCGAACCCATTCTGCTCTACCACCCCGATTACGAGCTCGTCGACGCGAACGGCAAGGTGATTCCGATTCCGCCCGACCGTGTCGTCCCGCCGGACATGGCCCCGGAGGGGTTGCCCCTCGCTTCCCTGGAGGTCCCGGCGGACGCCTATGCGGACCGCGACGAACGTGGCCCCGCCTCGAATGCCGATCCCGGACAAACCGGCGTCGAGGAGGAAAAGCCCGCGGACGAAGAACCATGAGCACGCGCCCGCTCCCGAAGCGACTGCGCCGATTCTGGACCTCGAAGCGCCTCCGGGATCGGCTCCTCGTCCTCGCGCTCGGCGCATTCGCCTCGGCATACCTGCTTGGCGTTTGCAGCCGCACGGCGGGCTCGTCGTACCTCGCCTGTCTGGTCGCCTTCGTGCCCTGGCTCCTCACGCTGGAGCGCGCCGAGCGCCGCCGCGACGCGCTTTTTGCCGGCCTCGTGATGAGCGTCTTTTTCGTCGCGCTTGTTTTCCCCTGGTTCCCCGAAACGGCCGCCTCGTACGCGGCGACCTCGCCGAGCCTCGTCTGGCCTCTCTTTTTGCTCCTCGCGCCCGTGCTCGAACCGCAGTTCGTGGTGTTTGCCCTCGTGCGCCTCGCCGTGCGGCGCGCCGATCGTCCATACCCCGCGCTCCGGGCCGCGCTCGCGGCCGCGGCGGCGTACGTCGGTGTCGAGCTCGTGTTTCCCAAGCTCTTTTTCGATACCGTCGGGCTCGGCCTCCACCCGGCCGCGTCGTTGCGCCAGGGGGCCGAAATCGTCGGCGCGCACGGCCTCTCGTTCCTCTTGCTCCTCGTGAACGAGGGCCTCGCGCTCTCGATCGTGCGCCTCGTGCGGGCGCCGAAGGACCGCGGATTCGCTCATCCGGCTCTGCCGGCGGCGCTCGTGATCCTCGCTGTCCTCGCCGGCGTGGGGTATGGTCGAGCCCGGCGCGCGGCGCTCGCCGAGGCGAACACGAGGCCCGCGATCTTGGTCGGGGTTGTCCAGGCGAACATCACGAACTACGACAAGCTACGCGCCGAAAAGGGCGCCTTCGAGACCGTTCGCACGATCCTCGACACGCATTTCAAGCTCTCCGACGCGATTCGCGAACGGAAGAGCCTCGAGCTCCTCGTGTGGCCCGAGACCGTCTATCCGACGACGTTCGGCGCGCCGAAGAGCGAGGACGGCGCGGCCTTCGACGAGGAGATCGGCGCCTTCGTGGCGAAGACCGGCGTCCCGCTCGTGTTCGGGTCTTACGAGAGCGAAGGAGACGACGAGTACAACGCGGCGTTTTTCTTGACCAACGACGGGAATGGCAAGGTGCGGCGCGCTTCCTACCGCAAGCGCATGCTCTTTCCGTTCACCGAGTGGGTCCCGCCGATGCTCGATTCGCCCTCGCTGCGCAGCCTGATGCCCTGGGCGGGACACTGGAAACGAGGGCCGGGGCCGGCGGTCGTGCGAGTAGGTTCGTCCGGGCACGACGACGTCACCGCTTTGCCGCTCATCTGCTACGACGTCCTTTTCCCCGGGTTCGTCGCCGAGGCCGCGGCGAAGGGCGCGGATCTCATCGTCACGCTCTCGAACGACTCGTGGTTCCCGGACGGACGCGCCCCGAGGCTCCACCTCGTGTCCGCCGCATTCCGCAGCATCGAGACGCGTCTGCCCCAGGTGCGCGCCACGAACTCCGGCATTTCGGCGATCGTCTCCGCCGACGGGGAAATCCTCGCAAGGACGCGTTTCGACGAGGAGGAGACACTCGCCGCCGAGGTCCAGCTTGCCGCGCGCCTTGTGACGCCAATGATGGCGTTCGGGCACCTGCGCGCGCCTGCATTCCTCGCGCTCGCCGCGCTCCTCCTCGGGCACGCGTGGTGGTTCAGAGCAGGGCGGCGTAATCCTCGAGCGTCTCGACCGGAACGCCGTACCGAGCGGCGACGTCCTCGAGCCACGGGCCCCGCCGCAGCGCCTTGAGGAACGACGCCACGCGCTCGGCGACGTAAAACGACCCGCCGAGCGGGCCGCCGATGCCGACGATGGCCGTGAGCCACGGAATGTGCGCGCCCAGGAGTTCGAACTGGAGGTTCCGGAGCAGGAAATAACTCGCGACGCCGAGCCCCAGCCCGAGCAGGACGCAGGGCACGATCACGAGCTTGTGCAAAAGGCTCGCGCGTCGGGCGAGCTCCGACGCGGCTTCGGCTTCGGCCTCGGGCGTGTGAGGTCTCCCCGGCGAGGCGGTGCGGTATGTCGTCTCCAGCGTCCCAGCCATGCGTCCCCCGATTGTATCAGGGGTTCCCGGATCAGGCGAGGAGATGCGCGAGGACGTACGCGGGGATCAGGACGAAATACGCGACGTCCGCGACGATTTCGGCGGCGCGCCGCAGCCCCTTGGCGCGACGCGGGAGCAGGTACGTCGCGCCGAGCGCGAGCACCTCCACGACGAGCCGCACGAGCCCCCCGTACACGACGAGCGCGCCGAGCACACCCAGCCATCGGACGAAAAATGCGCCGAGGTACGGGCCGAGGCCAAAGAGATGATATTGCCCGAAGGCCCCGCCATACACGATGTACTGGTGCAGGCGGAAAAGGATGATCGCGAGGCCGAGCGGGATGAGCCCGTATTTCACCACGAAATAAGGCCACCGCCGCCGCCCGAGCGCGCGCCGCGCCTCGGCGAAACGAATGGCCGGGTGATCGAGCGCGGATTTTGCCGCGGGGAGTTTTTCGCCCAGGGCTTCGAGCAAGCTCGCGGGATCGGGGAGCACGAGGCGGCGCTGGAACGAGCGGTTCGAGCCGAGGACGAGCCGGAGGCCCGGACCGGGGATCGGCACGCGCCACGGACGGATGGCCTGGATGGCATCGAAGGGAATCTCGAATCGCTCGCGGCGTAACGTGAGCGCGAGCCGCGCGGGTCCGACCTCGGCTTTGCCTCGATGGTTTCGGCCGAGGAGCAGCGCGAGGAGAAGGGGGCCGCCGGAGAAAAAGGCGATGCCGAAAGCGACGGCGATCGGCGGCGCGGTCTTCGAGCCGGTCACGATATCGCGTACGATGTGCGCGGCGACGTAGAGGACGTTGAGGAGCGCGGCGAGGCGGAGCGCCACCGCCAATGTCCGCGTGGCCGGACCGTAGGCGTGGACGGTGAATGCATCTCGCCCAGGGGGGCTCGTCTCCGCGGCGGATTCGGGCGCGTCGGCCATGCGTGCACGATAGCACGCGATTCAGGCGATATCCTCCAGCTCGCGACCACGCGTCTCCGGCAATGTGAGGAGGATCAGGGCGAGGGCGATCACCGGGAAGACGACGGTGGAAGACACGGCCTTGCCCCATCCCACGGATTCGGCGGCGTACCCGACGACGACGGGCGTGACGACTTGCGCGGTGCGACCGAAAAGGTGGTTCGACCACCCGAAAGCGTCACTGCGCAGTTCCGTGGGAAAAAGCTCGGCGTTGTAAGCGGCGAGCACGGAGCCCGTCGCCGTGATGCCGCCCATCGCGAGCACGAGCGAGATCAGGACGAGCGCAGGGGCTCCGGCGAGATAACAGCCCACCGTGCCGGCCACGACCGAGAGGTAAATGACGATCGAGGCGCTGCGCCGGCCGATGACGTCGAGCAGCTTCGCGGAGAGGAATGCGAGCGGCAGCCCGGCGACGGCGGCGATCGAGATGTAAAGCCCGACGCGCCCCTCCGTGTACCCGCGTTCCCCCATCGCGTGCTCTTTCCAGAACATGATCGCGTTCGTGGTGCACGCGTACGTGAGCATCCAGATGGCCGCGAGCAGGAGCATCCGTTTTCGGTGGGGCGGGGAGAGGATCTGCGTGAACGGCCGCTTCGCGAGGCTCGTGCCCTCGACCTGTTCGGTGAAGCGGCGCGTCTCGCGCAGGGATCTGCGGGCGACGGCGAGCAGGAAGAGGGGCGCGGTGCCGAGCACGTAGATGCCTCGCCAGCCGAGGGGCGACTGGACCACGGCGGGCGTGATCCCCGCGCAGACGATGGCGCCGACGCCGGTCAGCGCATTGAGAACGCCGATGTAGAGGCCGCGGCGATCGGCGGGGAATTCCTCGGCGGCTACGACGAGAGAGAGGGCCCACTCGGCGATGAGGAAAAACCGCGCGGCGATCTGCGCGGCGCCGAAGGTGAACGGTCCGCGGGCGAGCGCGGTGAGCGCGGTGCAGAGGGCGTAGCCGAGGATCGTGACGGCGAGGACGCCGCGCCGCCCGGCGCGGTCGGCGTACCGGACGAGGCCGTAGGAGAGGATCGAGCCGGCGCAGATGGCCCCGACGAGCCAGCCGGCGTCGCTCGGCGAGAGGCCCATTTCGGCGCGGATCGCGGGCAGGAGCTGGGTGAGGGCGAAGGTGTCGAACCCCTCGAAGAAGCTCGCCACGCCGAGGAACACGAAGAGGCGGCGGTGGTATCGATCGTCGCTCATCCGGACCACTTTCGTGCGTATCAGGGAAACGAACCTTTCACAACGGCCGAACAACGGCCCTCCTGCGATCGGTTGCGAGCGGCTTCGGGCATGCCTCTTCGTCGCCGTGTTCGCCGGGTTCTATCTCTGGATGGGGCGGTCCTTCCGGTAAAACCTCCGCCGCGTCTGGTTCCATGGCGCCAAACCTGAGGTTCCAGGTCGCCAAACCATTTCGAACCTTCCCCGCTTGACGAGGCCTAGGATCTCGGCTAGGTGCGGCGTAGGGGTTCCCGAGAGACAAACATGCGATACCACGCAGACCTCCACGTCCATTCGAGGTACTCTCGCGCTACGAGTTCGGACTGTGACCTGTTTCACCTCGCCTGGTGGGCGAGGCGGAAGGGGATCACGGTCGTGGGCACGGGCGATTTCACGCATCCGGCCTGGATGGCGGAGCTCAAGCGGCAGCTCGTACCGGCCGAGCCGGGGCTTTTTCGGCTGCAGAGTGATGTCGAGCAGGCCGTTTCGGCGCGGCTCGAAGGGCCTTGCCGGGGGACCGTGCGGTTCATGCTCTCGGTCGAGATCTCGACCATTTACAAGAAAGGCGAGCGCGTCCGGAAGGTGCATCACCTCGTGTACGTGCCCGATTTCGAGGCGGCCGAGCGGTTCGTCGCGGCCCTCGCGCGCGTCGGCAACCTGAACGCCGACGGCCGGCCCATCCTCGGCCTCGACTCGCGGCACCTCCTCGAGATGGTGCTCGCGTCGAGCCCCGGGAGTTATCTCGTGCCGGCGCACATCTGGACGCCCTGGTTTTCCGTGCTCGGCTCGAAGGCTGGGTTCGACGCGGTGGAGGAGGCTTACGGGGATCTCGCCCCGCACGTCTTCGCGCTGGAGACCGGTTTGTCCTCGGATCCGGCGATGAACTGGCGGCTCTCCGGGCTCGACCGTTACCGCCTCGTGTCGAGCTCGGACGCGCACTCGCCGCCGAAGCTCGGGCGCGAGACCACGGTTTTCGACGGTCCCATCGATTATTTCTCGCTCCGCCACGCCCTGGAGACGGGCGAGGGGTTCGTCGGGACGATGGAGTTTTTCCCCGAGGAGGGCAAATACCACCTCGACGGGCACCGGGCGTGCGGCGTGCGCCTCGAACCCTCGGAGACGCTCGCCCGCGGCGAGATGTGCCCGACCTGCGGGCGCCCCGTGACGGTGGGCGTGCTCCATCGCGTCGAGACGCTCGCCGACCGCGACGAAGGATACAGGCCGGAGAATCCCCCCGATTTTCGGAGCGTCGTCCCGCTGCCGGAGGTCCTCGCCGAGCTCGCATCCGTGGGGCCGTCGAGCCAGGTGGTGGAGCAGAGTTATCGGGGGCTGCTGTCCCGGCTCGGGCCGGAGCTCTTCATTCTGCAAGAGGCGCCGCTCGAAGACATCACGCGGGCGGGTTCGTCGCTCCTCTCGGAGGGAATCGCGCGGATGCGCGAGGGGCGCGTGATCCGCGAGGCCGGATATGACGGCCTCTACGGGACAATCCGGCTCTTTTCGCCGGACGAGATCAAGCGCCGCCTCGTGGTCGCGCCCCTCTTCGAGGACGAGCCGAGCCCGACGCCGGCGCCGAAGAAATCAGCGCGCTCCGCGGAAAAGCCCGGCCGCAAGAAAAAAGCCACGACGGAGGAGGAGCCGGAGGTCACGCTGTTTGCGCCGCGCGTCGAGTCGAATGCGGCGCCGGAAACGCCCCCGTCCTTGCTCGACGGCCTCGATCCCGATCAACGCGCGGCGGCCGAGGTCGTGCGGGGGCCATTGCTCGTCGTCGCGGGTCCGGGCACGGGCAAGACACGCACGCTCACGCATCGCATCGCGCACCTCGTCCACGATCAAGGCGTCCCACCCGAGCGGATCCTGGCCATCACGTTCACGCGCCGCGCCGCGGACGAGATGCGCGAGCGGCTCGTGGTGCTCCTCGGCGAAGCGGGAGAGCGCGTGCCGGCGATGACGTTCCACGCGCTCGGGCTCTTGATCCTGCGTGATCATGGCGACCGCGCGGAGATCGGCATTGCGGGGGAGCGGGAGCGGGTCGGCCTCGTCGCCGAGGCGCTTTCCGTGACCGAACGCAAAGCGACGCAGCTCTGCACGGCGATCTCGCGGTGGAAGCGGCGCGTGGCGCGGCGGGCCGAGGCATTGCAACGGTTTCCGGAAGAGTATTCCCCGGGGACCGATCTCGACCGTGCGTGGACCGCGTACGAGGAGGGGCTCGCCGCGCGGAACCTCGTCGATTTCGACGACCTCGTCACGCTCGCGGTCGAGCTTCTCGAATCCCGCCCCGACGTGCTCGCGGCCTTGCGCGAGCGTTTCGTGCACGTCTCGGTCGACGAGTTCCAGGACGTGGACGAACGGCAATACCGCCTCCTGCTCCTCCTCGCGGGCGAGGCGCAAAACGTCTGCGCGATCGGCGATCCGGATCAGGCCATTTATGGGTTCCGCGGCTCGGACGTCTCGTTCTTTTTTCGATTCCGGGAGGATTACCCCGCGGCGAGCGTGGTGCGCCTTGGGAAAAACTATCGTTCGACGCGCACGATCGTCGACGCCGCGCTCGGCGTCATCGCGCCCTCGCCGACGGTCGGCGAGCGCGTGCTCCGCCCGCTCATCGAGGATCGGAGCCGCATCGTGATCCACGAGGCGCGGACCGAGCGCGCCGAGGCCGAGTGGGTCGTGCACGTGATCGAGCGCCTCGTCGGCGGTACCTCGCTCTTTTCGATGGATTCGGGTCGTGTCGAATCCACGGAAGGGGAGGGGAGCCACGCCTTCGGCGACGTGGCGATCCTGTATCGCACCGACGCGCAGGCACACGCACTCGTCGAGGCGTTGAGGCGCTCGGGGATGCCATTCCAGCGGCGCACGCACGATCGGGTGCTGGAGCGGGCGGCGGCGATGGCAATCGTGCGGTCGTTCGTCGCGACATACACGCAGGGCACGCCGCTCGCGCCTTCGCTGGAGTCCGCGGCGGCGCGCGTGCGGGAGGAGATCGCGGCGCCGCAGGAGCCCGAGGACGCAGCCTCGAAGACGCCGGGGGAGGGCGAGGAGGCGCCGTCGTTCCGAGAGGCGGACGTCGACGCGGCGCTCGCGGTGCTGCTCGTCATTGCGGCGCGGTCGGGGGAAGACGCGGAGCGATTCCGCTTGGAGGTGGCGCTCGAGGTGGAGGTGGACACGTGGGATCCGCGGGCGGATCGGATCTCGCTGCTCACGCTGCACGCCTCGAAGGGGCTCGAGTTTCGGGTGGTGCTCGTCGTGGGCTGCGAGGACGGTCTCTTGCCATTACGATTCAAAGGTCGCGAGGAAGAGGCCGACGTGGCCGAGGAGCGCAGGCTCTTTTACGTGGGCATGACGCGCGCGCGTGAACGCCTGTTCCTTTCCTACGCGCGTGAACGCGTGCGTCACGGCAAACCCGCGGCGACGGAGGCCTCGCCGTTCCTGCGCGAGATCGAGGAGCGGCTCCTCACCGAGGAGAGGGCCGATCTGCCGAAGAAGGGGCCGGATCCGCGGAGGAAGCAGCTCACGTTGTTTTGATGGGGTGCTGAGGATGGGTCTCTTCTTGGGGCCGCCGTGCCGGGGCGCTGCCCCGGACCCCGCGGGGGCTATCCGCCCCTCGACCCGGACCAGGGCAAGCCCTGGACCGTTCGTGGAAGAACTGCGCGATGCGCAGTTCTTCCAACAGGCCGGTGGCAAGACCAGGAAGGTGCGTTGCACGCTGGCGACGGGCAGGGTCGTCGTTGGTCTTGACCTGGCCTGTTCGATGAACTGCGCATCGCGCAGTTCATCGACCCCGAGTCCAGCGCTTGCGTAGGCCCCGGGTCCAGGGGCGGATAGCCCCGGTGGGGCCTGGGGCAAAGCCCCAGCGCAGCGCCTTCCGTGGACAAACCAATTCTGCCGGCAACGGAGCCACATGGGCTCTCGTCAGCGGAACGCGGGCACAACCTCGGTGAAAGAACTTGACAGATCGAGCTTGGCTTGGTTGACCTCACGCCAGGGATCGCGGCCATAAAGCCAAGTGCCAGCCGGGCTATCGGACGGAAGGCGACCGCCCGTGCCGGCGCCGCGACGACATGCTCCGTCTTCGCGACGGCAAAACGTCGTGATTGAAGCGAGGTGCACCCATGTTCGCGGCTGGACCGCTCGACCAATTTCCGCTCTGGATGCTCTTGGGGGGCACGATCGTGACCCTCCTGCTCGCCGTCGAGGGCGGCTATCGGCTGGGAACGTACCGGCTGCGTCGATCCGAGCAGGAGCACGGGGCCCACGTGCTCGCTCTGGTCACGACCACGATGGGCTTGCTGGCGCTCGTCCTGGCATTCACGTTCAATCTCGCAGCGAACCGCTTCGAGGCCAGGAAACAGATCGTCGTGGACGAGGCCAATACCATCGAGACGACCTACCTGCGCGCCGGCCTGCTCCCCGGCGACCGCGGCGCGAAGGTCCGCGAGATGCTGCGTGAATACGTGGACGTGCGTCTGGAGGCGGTGAGGCTCGGAAACGTCGAGCACGCATTGCGGCGCTCGGAGGAGCTGCACCGGGAGCTGTGGAAAGAGGCGGAGTCCGTCGGACGAGACCAACCCGAGTCGACCGTCGTGGGGCTCTTCATCCAGTCGCTGAACAGGACGATCGAGCTCCACGCGATGCGCGTCAAGGTCGCCGTTCGGGGCGGTATTCCAGACGCCCTGTGGGCGGCGCTCTACCTGATCGCGATCCTGAACCTTTTGGCCGTGGGTTATCACGCCGGTCTGGTCAAGACGCCCCGGTCCCCCACGCTCGCGACGGTGGTCATGAGCCTCTCGGTCGTCCTGATGTTGACTGCCGACCTCGACCACCCGCAGGAGGGCGCTATGAAGGTGAGCCAGCAGGCGATGATCGATGTGCGGCGCACGATGGGCCCTTGAGCATCGCGCGTGTGTCGGACGGACCGGCGAGGATCGGAACGGCGCGTCCCGTCCGGCCGTGGGAGGAGCGCCGAGGGAGGGACGGATGACGGAGATCGCCACCATCGATAGATCATCAATCGAGGGATCCGTAACGGGTATGGGGGAGTGGGCGATGCCGCACCTCTCCGCCGAGGAGCGCGCGGCGCGCGGCAAGGCAACGCGCGCGGAGATTCCACGCGCCGCCCACGCGACCTGGGAGGCGCCGCCCCACCGGCCCGATCCAATCGCGCTTTTGGAGGAGCAAGTAAAGACCCGCGTGCCCGAGCTCGTGCCGATCCGCTACGGCCGGATGCTGGTCTCGCCGTTCACGTTTTACCGCGGCGCCGCGTACATCATGGCCTCCGATCTGGCCACCGCCCCGCGCTCGGCCCTGAGGGTACAGCTCTGCGGCGACGCACACCTCTCGAACTTCGGGGTCTTCGGTTCCCCCGAGCGGCGCATGATGTTCGACATCAACGATTTCGACGAGACGCTGCCGGGACCGTGGGACTGGGATGTGAAGCGGCTGGCCGCGAGCCTGGAGCTCGCCGGGCGCGACAACGGTTTGTCGAAGTCGGCGCGCTCGGACATCGTCCAGACGACCGTTCGCGAATACCGCGAGGCCATGCGGAATTTCGGACAGCTCGGCAACCTCGACGTCTGGTACGCGAGCCTCGACACCGAGCAGGTGTTCCACCAGTTCGGCTCGCGGGTAGGTCACAAGCGTCTGCACGTCACCGAGCACAACCTCGCGAAGGCTCGGACGAAGGACAGCATTCATGCCTACGAGAAGCTGACGCACGAGGTCGGCGGCCGGCGGCGAATCATCAGCGATCCTCCCTTGATCGTCCCGATGGATGAGTTCCTGAAGGGCCCGGCCCGCGAGCAGCTCGAGCAGCAGGTGCGCGAGCTCCTGCGCGGCTACCGCTCGACCCTCGAGGCCGATCGGCGGCACCTGCTGGAGGAGTACGACTTCGCGGACATGGCCCACAAGGTCGTCGGGGTCGGGAGTGTCGGCGCGCGCGCCTGGATCCTTTTGCTTCTCGGCCGTGACAACAAGGACCCGCTTTTCCTGCAAGCGAAGGAGGCGCATGCGTCGGCCCTCGAGCCGTTCCTCGGCAAGAGCGGATACCCCAACAGCGGCCAGCGCGTGGTGGTGGGCCAGCGGCTGATGCAGGCCGCGAGCGACATCTTCCTCGGCTGGCAGCGCGTGAAGGGCACAGGCGGGATCGAGCGCGACTTCTACGTGCGCCAGCTACGCGACTGGAAGTTCTCGGTGGACATCGCCTCGCTGGATCGGGCCGCATTGACGACGTACGGCAGTCTCTGCGGTTGGACCCTGGCGCGTGCGCATGCGCGCTCGGGCGATCGGATCGCGATCGCGGCCTACCTCGGGAAGGGGGACTCCTTCGACAAGGCGACCGCCGCATTCGCGAGCGCCTACGCCGACCAGACGGAGCGCGACCACCAAGCGCTGGTGGCCGCGGTGAAGAACGGGCGCATCCAGGCCGAGACCGGGGTCTGAGCTCGTCATTCCAATCCGTCGAGCGCCCTCGGCTGGGAGGACGGAGGCGCGGGCCGTCCCTTTCCAAATCCAGAGCATCGTGGTAGACGTGCCGTTGCTCTACGGGGGGGAAAGGATCGAAACATGGCCGCGCGTGCTCTCATCATCGTCGATATCCAGAATGATTATTTCCCTGGAGGGAAGTGGACGCTCAGCGGGGCCGATGCCGCCGCCGACAATGCGGCTCGACTGCTCGCCGCTGCCCGCAGCAAGGGCGACCTCGTCGTCCACATTCGCCACGAATTCCCGAGCGCCGACGCCCCCTTCTTCGCCCCCGGCTCGGAAGGCGCGCAGATTCACCCGAAGGTGCTCAATCGGGACGATGAGCATGTCGTGGTGAAGCACCAGATCAATTCGTTCCGGGACACCGACCTCAAGGCGGTGCTCGACCGCCATGGCATCACCGAGGTCGTGATCTGCGGCAGCATGAGCCACATGTGCATCGATGCCGTGACGCGCGCGGCCGCCGACTTCGGCTACGCCGTCACGGTCATTCACGACGCCTGCGCCTCGCGTGATCTGGAGTTCAACGGCGTGCGGGTCCCCGCAGCGCACGCCCACGCGGCGTTCATGGCGGCGCTCGGGTTCGCCTATGCGAAGATGCGATCGACCAACGAGTTCCTCGGCGCGGCCGGGAGCGCGTAGGCGGAATCACTCACGGGTGTAGTACGCCACCGAATCCGCTTCGGGGATCGATACCGTCACCCCGCGCACCTTGCCCCAGGCGTCGCGGCGGAAATCGAATACGTACATGTAGAGGCCGGCCTGCACGAACTGCGCCGGCCCCAGCGGCAGCAGCGGCATCGGCTTGTCCTGGCCCGGCACCGCGAGCTCGATCGCGTCGCCAGCAATCCGCACCTGGATGGAGTCGTGTTCGAAGCTGTCGGCCAAAGCGCGGCGCAGGTCCATCGGCACGGCAGCGTCGAGCCGGTAGCGGCCCGCGTAGTCCGGCGACGGCGGCACACGCAGCGACACGGTGCGCAGCGGCGGATGCGCGCCCAGGCCGATCGCGTCGGCGAGCGCGTTGCGAATCTCGACGGCCAGTTGGCCGCCTTTGCTGCCGTTGGTCAGGATCACATAGCCGTCGCCCGTTTCCGGATAACCTTCCATGAAGGCCAGGTAGCTATCGTTGGCGCCCATGTGGAAGAAATGTCGGCCCACGCCGGTGCCGCCCAGGCGCGGCCCCAGGCCGAACACGCTCGGCGATACCTCGGTCATCATTGCCGTCGCCAGGGGCTGCGGCAGGAAGTCGGCGCGTCCCTGGTAGCTCTTGATCAAGCCGCATACGAACCGCCCCAGATCGTACGCGCTGGTCCACAAGCCAGACGCCCCGGTCTCGGCGAAACTTTGAAAGCCACGCGGCAACGCAGTCCGTGCGCCATTGCCGTCGTGCGCCTTGGCAATGTTGCCGCGCTCGGCCGACAGCGGGCTCTCGAAGGTGCTTCGCCGCATGCCGAGCGGCACGAACACCTGCTCCTCGGCCAGCTGCCGCAGCGATTTGCCCGTCGCGTCCTCGAGCGCCACCTCCTCCACCGTGACGCCGCCGCCCGAGTAATCGTTGAGCAGCCCCGACGTGTGTTCGAACCGCACCGCCTGGCCCTTGGCCGGCTTCTGCCCGTCGAGCACCTGCACCAGGGTCGGCAGCGGTTCGCCGGGCTGGTAATCCGCGAATCCGTGCACGCCCAGCCCCGAAGTATGCGACATCAGCATGCGCAGGCTCACCTGCGGCTTCGGCATCTCGGCCGAGGTCGGTAGCTTCCAGCGCTTCAGGTAATCGTCGACGTTGCGGTCCAGATCCAGCTGCCCCTGCGCGACCAACCGCAGCGTCGTCGCCGCCGTCACCACTTTGCTGATCGACCCGACCGAGAACAGCGTATCGCCATCGACCTTGTCCTGTGTGCCGCTCTCGCGCACGCCATAACCGACCGCCTGCACCACCTCGCCATTCCTCAGGACCGCGACGGCCACCCCGGGCACATTGTAGTGACGCATGCGCTCGGCCAAGGACCAGCGCGGCATGGCATCGTCCCGCGCGATCACGTTGGGGCGCAGTCCCTGGTCGAGGGCAACGAGCAGATTGGGCGCGGCCGGCGTCTGCGTTCGAGCGGGATCGGTCTTCGGCACCGTGGGTGCGGTGTCGCCGGGCGCCGTGGCTTCCTTCTGGTTCATGCCGCCGCACGCGGGCATGGCCAGAAGAGCACAGGCGCACGCCACATGGATTGCCGAGCGGTTCCACATGATGGTCAGGCCTCTGTCGGTCGTGAGCGTTTCCGAGGCGCTTGGTCGAGTGGGAATGCGCGCCTGCTGTTTGGCCAAATTCGGAAGATGGGGTTGAGAGCCTCGTATGCCACGCGCCTTGCACGCGTGCAAATCGCCCGATGGCAGCTGCTCGGTGGGTGTTCCACGCGTGCAAGGTGCTCCAAACGACCTGCGCCGAGTGCCTTGCACGGGTTCAAGGGACGTCGAGCACGCGGCGCGGGAGCACTTGCGCGCGTCCGAGCGTCGCCCTGACGTGTTCCTTTCGGCGTTTGCATCGACGCGAGGGCGCGGATCACGGCGTCACAGCCGCGTTTGCGCCAGTGCATCCCGCGCTGTGCACGTGTACCGGGCGCCTTCGCGCCGGTGCAAGGACGACCGCGCAGGCGCTCGCGCTCGATTTGCATGGGCGCAGCCGCGGGCGTCGCTTCTCCCCCCACCTCACGAGAGCAAGAATCAGTCGGACAGAAAAAGTTCCGCCGCAGCGTCGAACAGCCCGCGCGGTGCTCACGACCCGCACCCACGAAACCCACGTGCCCCGAGCACTCCTGCTTCCCCGGCGCGTGTCCCCTTCCAGGAGGAGCCTCGATGCAATCGCCCATGCGGAACACCCCCGTCTCGAAGTGCCTCGATCTCGCCAGCCACTCCGTGTGCATGTTCGGCAAGTTCTCTTCCCATCCCGCATTCGTCGCGCTCGAAGAAAAGATGAGCGCAGGAGCCGCCGAGCTCGCGGCAGCGCAGGCGGAGTACGAGAAGGCCGTCAAGGCCATTCTCCCCAGGCGCGTCGACATCAAATACGAGAACTACCTCTCCGATCGGCGCATCCGGCTCTCGCAGCAAAAGATCGAGATCGCCGACAGCAAGCGAAACGGGCGAATCGCAAGCCTGGTCTTCCCAGAGGGATCCGCCCCGATCACCCGGCTCGTCGGCCCCTCGCAGGTCGAGGCCATGATCAATCTCGAAGGGCGGCTCGCCGCCGCCCAATCGTTGTGGTCGGAAGCCGAGGCCGAGAAGGTCGAGATCAGCGCATTCCGGCAGCGTTATCAGGCCGCCCTGGAGAACCGTCAGAACGCCGTCCAAAAGGCACGAGATCTCCGCGCAGCTCGGAACGCAGCGAAGGACAAGTTCCTCACGATGTACGCCGAGGTGATGGCCCGCGTCCAGGCCGAGCTTCCGCGGGACAAGGTCACGCAAGAGCTCTTTTTCGACGAGGTTCGCACGAGGTCCGCCCTCGCAATCGCAGACACAGACGAAGGCGACGAAGCCAGCAGCGAAACGACCGAAGGTCAGGCACAGGGCGCCTGACGCAGCTCCTGCAGCGGAGCATGGGTCTCATCTGGGAGGCGCTGCGCTGGGGCTTTGCCCCAGGCCCCAGCAGGGGCTGTCCGCCCCTGCACCCGGACCAGCGCAAGCGCTGGACCCGGGGTCGATGAACTGCGCGATGCGCAGTTCATCGAACAGGTCGAGGCAAGACCAGCGACGATCCTGCCAATCAAGACAGCCGCGCTGCCTTTTCGACTGGCAACGCGGTTCCACGGGCCTGTTGGAAGAACTGCGCACCGCGCAGTTCTTCCACCACGAGTCCAGGGCTTGCCCTGGTTCGGGTCGAGGGGCGAACAGCCCCCGCGGGGTCCGGGGCGGCGCCCCGGCGAAGCGCCTCCCGTCTAGACGGCGGCCCCCGCCGGCTGGAGGAGCCGATCGCGCATCTTGAACACCTCGCTCGCCGCGACCAGGTCGCCGCCCTCGCGGAATGCCTCGGCGGCGCGCTCGTAGAAGACCGCGGCCTCGCGTGGCAAGAAGACGCTGCGGGACGACGTCGCCGCATCCATCAGCTTTCGACCTGCCATGCACGGTTCGCCTGCGCCGCGCCACTGCTCGGCCACGAGGGCAGGGTCTCCGCCCAGCGCTTCGAGTGCCACTGCCAGCCGGCGGCGCAGCAGCACCTCGACGGGGCGCGGGAGCGTCGCGAGGACGGTTTCCCCGATGAGATCGTGGCTGAAGCCCATGCCATGCACGACGTGCGCGGCCGTGAGCTCTGCCCAGCAAGCGGCGGTGGCAGCGGCGCTGGCCTCGAGCGCGGCTGACGCGCTCGCGAGCGTGAAGTTCGAGCCGAGCAGCGCGAGCACGCGCGCCATCTGCAACGCCGGCTCCGACAGGCGCGAGAGCGTGCGTTCGAGGACCACGCCGATACGGCCGGGGGGCATGCGCGCGACTTCGGCGCGCGAGAGCGTACCCGACGCGATCACGTGCTTCACGGTCTCGAGCACGAAGAGCGGGTTGCCGCCCGCGTAGCTCGTGATCGCGTCGGCCATGTCGGCGATGCCGGGCACGTCGAGGCTCCCGAGAAGCTGCCGCACGCCGGCCGGGGGGAGCGGATCGAGCTCGATGTGGATCCCCAGGCCAAAGGCCACACCCTCGCGGATGGCCGCCATGATCGCCTCGGGCAATTCGCCCGCGCGATAGCAGAGCACGGCGCGAAGCTTCACCGTCGGGTCCTGGAACAACTGCTCCATCACGTACTGCCCGGCCTCCGCGGTCGCGGCGTCCACGAACTGGATATCGTCGAAGCCGAACGCGTCGTAGCCTTCGCGCGCCGCGAGGCGATGCGCTTCGACCTTGGCCTGGAGCATGCGTAACTTGTCCGCCTCGCTCTCCATTGGCCCCGGCGCCTGCCCCAGCCCCGGCACGATCCGCGCGAGCTCGGCGCGCGCCCAGGGAGCGAGCTTCGCCGCGTCGATCTTCACCATCATTTCGCTGTACACACGCGCGTGCGTCCCGTAGGGCACGGCGCGATCGCCGGGGCGGGCCGTGAAGAAGAACGGCCTTGCCACCGCGTTGAGGAAATCGTGCATGAGACGGCTCTTCCCGATGCCGGGCGGACCGCCGATGATGATGGCTTGGCCGGCGGCCCAAGCCGCCTCCATGCGCGCCCACACCTCCTCGCGGCCCACGAGCTCCGGAGGCCGGAGAACGGAGAGGGGGATCGCTCTCGCGGGCGGCGCGGACCTCGGCCCTCGTTGCTCGGCGGATCGCGCGATCTCGCGGGCGAGCTCGGTCGTGGCGCGCGAAGGCTCGATGCCGAGGTCCCGTCCGAGCATCGTGCGTAGGCGCTGGAAGGCCGCGAGCGCTTCGCCACGATCTCCCGCGGCATAAAGCAGGCGCATTCGCTGCCGGTGCGCGTCCTCCGAACACGGTTCGAGCTCCACGGCGCGCGCCGCGAGCGCGAGCGCGTCGGTGAGACGACCGCTTCGCTCGTGCTCGTCGATCGCGGCGGCGATCGCCTGACGTCGTGCGGCGTCCACGTTCGCTCGCGCGCTGTGCAGCCACTCGTCGAACAGCGGTGCGTCGTCGAACTCGAGCTGACCGAGCAGCCGGCCCAACGGCAGCTCGGTGGCGCGCGCTGCGAGCTCCGTGCGGCGCGCGCCTCGCAGCGCGCTCACGTCCGCGTCCACGGAGGCCGCCAGAGCCAGCGGATCGGCGCCGCTCACGAGCACGTCGCCGGTCGCCATCTTCAGCCGCCGGAGGAGTTGCCGCAGGTTGGCCCGCGCCGTCGCCTCGGGCGAGTCGGACCACAACAGCCCGGCGAGCTTGGACTTCGGCGTCTCCCCCTCGACCGCCAGGTAGGCAAGGAGCCCGAACGCCTTCTTTTCGAGCCTTGCCGGACCGCAGGGGCCGACGAGGCGGACCTCTCCCAGCACGAAGAGACGCCAGTCCATGATCACTTTTGTGGAGCTGCCCTGAGAGTGCACGTGGCGCGGTCACCTGGGATGCCTCCAGCGCGTCGCGCGACGGGAGGCGGGGGCGATTAAGGATGCGGTGCCGAGTCTAGCCCTACCTTTGGTCAGGCCGCTACCATCGAGCAGCAACCGGCGATGCGGGTCGGTGTCGGGCGAGCGGCTCGTGATCACGCTGCGCGCTCCCGTGAGGAACCGAGCCATCGGCGCGGAAGCGCGACGAAAATCTGCTTGCCGTCTCCTGTCACGCTTCAGTCACGCCCCCGCTCCCAAACTCCCGTTCGACTTGGCCAGCCGAGACCTACGACGTCGCGACGCATGGCCTATCGGGGAGCTTGCACGTATGAAACCGCACATCGATTCCAAGCGTTCCTTCTCGGTGCTCTCGGCCATCTTCGGGACGGCTCGCAAATCGGTCGCGCCTTCGGATGGCATCGAGGGCGGGGATCCGCAGCGCGCGACGGGACCCGTCGGCTCGAGTTCTCCCGGTCCCCGGAGGGGCTCGCACCGGGGCGTGCTCGGCGTCGCGGCGGCCTTGGTCGCGGGTGCGCTTGTCGCCGGCGCGTGCGGCGCTACGCCCGAAGACGCTCCGCTCGAAGACGAAAACGTCGACTCGTACAGCGCTGCCGCCACCTGCGAGACGTGCGAACCGCCGCCCGGCGACCCCGACCCGTGCGTGCCCAACTGTACGGGCAAGGTGTGCGGGGCGTCCAACGGCTGCGGCGGCAAGTGCAGCGCCGGCTCCTGCCCGGCGGGCACGACCTGCGGCGGCGGCGGCGTGTACGCCCAGTGTGGGTGTACGCCCCAGTGTTCGGGCAAGGCGTGCGGGGCGCCCGACGGCTGCGGCGGCATCTGCACCGGCGGCTCGTGCCCCTATGGGCAGGCGTGCGGCGCGGCGGGCGTGCCGGGCCAGTGCGCGACGCTGCCGATTGGGCAGGGAGTCGAGTGCTACGTGTTCAACGACGGCTACACCGACATGGTCGGGCCGTCGCAGGCGATTTACCTTGCGAGCGGCTCGGGCCAGGCGTGCGTGCCCGATGGCACCCCGGGCGGCACCTGCCGCAAGTGGTTCGGCCGCTGCCAAACCACCGACCCGAGCCACACGCCGGTGCTCTTCCGGGTCTTCAACGACGGCGGGGCCGACATGGCGGGCCCGTCGGACGCGGTGTTCTCGCCGGGGGGCAACCAGGCGTGCGTGCCGGGCAACGGCGCCGCGGGCGTGTGCCGGCGCTGGTTTGGCGAGGCGACGCTGCCCGACGGACGCTCGGTCGAGTGCCGGCTGTCCGATGACGGCGGCGTGCAGAAGACGAAGTTCACGGAAGGCGCGATTTACAACCGTGGCTACGGGAAGGTGTGCTTCCCCAACGACACGCAGTACGGCCTGTGCCGCAAGTGGTTCGGCGAGTGCATGGTGGTCGGCTGCGGCGACGGCGCGTGCAACGAGGGCGAGACGCCGTCGAGCTGCCCGTCCGACTGCAATTGCGGCGACGGGGTCTGCAATGGCTCCGAGTGGTGTGGCAATTGCTCGCAAGATTGCGGCGGTTGCTGCGGCAACGGCGTCTGCAATGGCAGCGTCGGCGAGACGTGCGCCTCGTGCCAGCAAGACTGCGGCTCGTGCTGCGGCAACGGCGTCTGCGACAACAACGAGAGCTGCCAATCTTGCGCGAAAGACTGCGGCGAATGCCCCCCGCAGACGTGCTCGGGGCAGACGGCCGGGTCGCAGTCGCAGTACTTCTCCGTGGGTATCGAAAACTACTACGGCTGCCTGCTCGGGAGCGCCGTGTACTTGGCCAACTCGCTGAGCGAGGCCATGCAATGCGGGCAGGCGGCCTACCCCGGCTACACCATCGCCACGGGCACGGTCGGCACGTACGTCTATCACACCGGCAACGTCAATGGCTGCGCCGACGTCACGTTCGCCGCGCTGTCGTCGTCGAAGGCGGCCACGTGCGCCAACGCGAATGGCTACCCGTACGCAGGCCCCTGCCCCTGAAGCGCCGGTAGGGCGCCCGCAGTGACTTGTGGGGGAGCCGAGGCAACCGCGACCTCGGCCTTCCCCACTCCGTTCGGCAATCGACAGAATGAGGTGGCTCTCATGTGGAAACTAGCTTCTCGAGCGTCTTTGTTGGCCTTCACCATCCTTGCGACGGTCCATTGCGGATCGGGAAATGAGAACCCCACCGGCGGCACAGGCGCCGCCGGCGGTACCGGAGGCACCGGCGGCACCGGCAGCACAGGCGGGAACGGCGGCACCGGCGGCACCGGTGCCACCGGAGGCAACGGCGGCACCGGAGGCACCGGCGGCGGCGAATGCATGACCACCGACAAGGCCATTCGGTTTGGCAAGCTCGTCAATCCCGAGGATGGCTCGGTCATCGACAACGCGATCGTCGTGACCCACGAAGATCGGATCAGCTACGTCGGCACGGATGAAAAGCAGATTCCGTGCGGAGCCAGTGTCATCGACTGGACGGCGTACACCGGGCTCCCCGGGCTCGTCGATGCACATGTCCACTTCTCCTACCAGACAGACCAGGAGCCGGGCACGCTCCCCTGGAGCCGCGTGACCTGGCTGGTCAACAATGACCCCTACAAGTACATGGACCTGGCCCGCGGCGCCGCTCTGGCGACGCTCAAGACCGGCGTCACCACCACGATCGACAAGGGAGGCCGCGACTTTCTCCTGATGAACCTGCGCGACGAGATCAAAGCCGGCAAGACGCCGGGACCGCGTGTGTTCACCGCGATGGGCGGGATCAGCAATTACAAGTACCCGAACTCGGTCCCCGCCCAGGAACTGAAGGCCTGGGTGCAGTTGCTGGTGCTGCGCGGCGCCGATATCGTGAAAGTATGGGCCGACAAGTGCACCGACCAGACGCTCGAGTGCTCGCCGACGTTCACGTACGACGAGCTCAAGCTGCTGGTCGACACGGCACACGAGGAGGGTTTGCCCATCGCGATCCACGCATACCACCAGGACACGGCCAAGCTCGCCATCATGGCCGGCCCGGACTCGATCGAGCACCCGGAGGGCCTCGACACGGTGGACTGCGGCAACATGATCGACAGGGGGACGATCTACGTACCGACCATCGATCACAACCGATATTACAAGGACAACCTCGCGTTCTTCGGCTACGCCCCCGACCTGGAGCAGAAGTTCGAGGCGTACATCCAGGACAACCTCGCGAGCGCGACCCAGGCGCACCTGGTGGGCGTGAAGATGGCGATGGGCTCGGACGCCGTGTTCACCGGATTCGGTGAAAATACGAAGGAGCTCGCCTGGTTCGTGCAGGCCGGGATGACCCCGCTCGAGGCGCTCCGTGCCGCCACCATCCATGGAGCCGAGAGCATCGGCGCGCAGAACGAGATCGGAAAGGTCGCAGTGGGCTACTACGCCGACATCATCGCAGTCGAGGGCGACCCCCTGGCGGACATCAACGTCGTCATCAACGGGGTCCGCAAGGTGATGATGGGCGGGCGAGTCGCGGAGTTCTGACGAGGCCTGTGCATGGGGCCGCCGCGCCGGGGCGCCGCCCCGGACCCCGCGGGGGCTGTTCGCCCCTCGACCCGAACCAGGGCAAGCCCTGGACCTTTGGTGGAAGAACTGCGCTCCGCGCAGTTCTTCC
>NZ_JAGTJK010000014.1:0-236535 GCF_028435265.1 Polyangium jinanense
CTGTCCGCCCCCGGCACCCCGGACCAGGCCCGGCCTGGACCGAGGGCGGATAAACCGCGCGATGCGCGGTTTATCCGACGGGCCCGGGGCAAGACCACGAGCGGCGTTGCCAGCCGAGACGAGTAGACACACCAGCGCTGCGGTTTTGACTGGCGGGATCGTCGCCGGTCTTGACTCGGCCTGTTCGATGAACTGCGCATCGCGCAGTTCATCGACCCCGGGTCCAGCGCTTGCGCTGGTCCGGGTCCAGGGGTGGATAACCCCTGGTCGGGGTCCGGGGTGAAACCCCGGCGCTACGCTACGGGTTACGCCCGGACAACCTCGATGACGACCGGCGGGCGGGGGCGCGCTGCATTGCGCTGCCCGGTCTTCGCTTCGTGCCACGCTTCGAGCGCGCGCACTGCGTTCTTCGGCCCGACCGAGTCCACGAAGGCGCGCGCCGCGCCGAATGCTGACCAATCGCGCTCCCGGTGCGTCACGGCGTAGGGGCCTCGGTCATCGAGCCCGCCCTCGTCGAACGCCTGGAACACCTCGATCATCCGGCCGTCACGAACGCTCTTGCATCCGAACTTTGCGAGTTCCTCGCCGGTCGGCAAAGGCCCCACGAGATATGTCTCCGTGACGAGCGTCGCGCCACAGAGAATTGCCCCCGATACCTTCGAGATGGCGTCGAGCCATGCCGCCGAGGCGGCTGCCATCTCGTCCTCTTCGCCGCCCCCTTCGAGCTCTGCCACGAGTGCCTCGAGGTCGTCCCGCTCGATCCGGCCCCACCGCCGTACCCACTTCTCACGACCGCGGCGGGGCTTACGTTGACCATCGGTCGGATCGGCTGATTTGGATCGCATCGCGGGGTCTACCTGCTCCTCTGCACGATCCGAGCCCCCGGGGTCGGGGCGAAAGCGCCACACGGGGACGAGCTCGGAAGATCGGGCGGGCGAGCCTCTAGCGGGAATTTTTGACCACCGCAAGTGTTCTTTCACGGACGGGACCTTCTCGCCCGGGACACACTCGTTCTTCCCATCCGCCCGGGACCATGTGTAGAACGGCCGCCGCCCGATGCGTACCTCCTCGTTCGAATGGATCGCCGATGACGGCAAGCCGATCTTCGTGCACGTCTTCTCCCCCGACGAGGGCATGCGAGCCCTGGGCGTCGTCCACGTGTCGCACGGCATGAGCGAGCACGGCGCCCGCTACACGCGCCTCGCCGAGGCCTTCACCACGCGCGGCCTCGTCGTCGAGGCCCACGACCACCGCGGCCACGGGCGCACCGCCAAGTCCGGCGACGAGCTCGGCTACTTCGGCCCGGGCGACGGCTTCGGCCGCGTCGTTGCGGACCTGCGAGGCCTCCTCGCGCGCGCCCGCACCGCCTACGCGGGCCTTCCGCAGGCGCTGCTTGGCCATTCGATGGGCTCGCTCATCGCGCAGGGCGTCCTGCCCGAGGAGGGCAAGAAGCTCGCCGCCGTGATCCTTTCGGGGACCAACGGACCGCCGAGCATGATGGCGCGCGCGGGCGTGCTCGTGGCGAAGGCCGAGCGCGCGCGGCTCGGCGAGCGCGGCAAGAGCGCGGTGATCCAGGGGATGTCGTTCGACGCGTGGAACCGCACCTTCAGCCCGAACCGCACGCCCTACGACTGGCTGTCGCGCGACGCGGCCGAGGTCGACAAGTACGTCGCCGACACGCTGTGCGGCTTCCCGGCGACCACGACGTTATGGGTGCAGCTCCTCGGCGCGATGCCCTCGCTCGCGCACCCGGACGCTCTCGCGCGGATCCGGAAGGACCTGCCGGTGTTCGTGGTCGCGGGCTCGGAGGATCCGGTCCACGAGCGGACGAAGAACCTGCGCGGGCTGCTCGACGCGTACGCGAAGGCGGGTCTTTCCGATGTGACGTACCGCGTCTACCCGGGCGCGCGTCACGAGCTGTTCAACGAGACGAATCGGGACGAGGTGACCCGCGACGCTGCGGAGTGGCTCGCCCGCAAGCTCGCCCGGTAGTCAGCGCACGAGCACCGCGTCCCCCTCGATCACGATGTCGTCGAAGGACCGCGCGGTCGGGTGATCCGCGAAAGGCGAAGCGCCGTCCCGCGCGAGCCCGACGCGGAGCAGGCCGGCGGCGCGCGCGGCGTCGAGCTCGGCCTTCACGTCCGACAGGAAGAGCACCTCGTGTGGTGGGGCGTCGAGCGCGGCCGCGATGCGCGCGTAGGACGCGGGATCGGCCTTCTTGCCGGTCGTCGTGTCGAACCAGCCGTCGAAGAGGCCTGAAAGATCCCCCTCGATCGTGTGCCCGAAGAGGAGCCTCTGCGCGAGGACCGACCCGGACGAGAACACCGAAAGCCCGATCCCGCGCGCCTTCCACCGCGCGAGCGCGCCGGGGACGTCCGGGTACACGTGCGATCGATACGCCCCCGCGTGATAACCTTCCTCCCAGATCATGCCCTGGATCGCCTTGAGCGACGTCGCCTTGCGATCCTCGTCGATCCACCGGAGCCAGAGCGCGACCACGGCTTCGTCGGACAGGTCCGGTTGCCCCGCCTCCGCCCGCGCCGCATCGAGCGCCGAGGTGACGCGCGCCTCGCCGAGGTGCGTCCGGACGAACGCCGGGAGCGCCCTTCGCGCGTGAACGAAGAGCGTGTCCGTCACGAAGGCGATCGACGTGGTGGTGCCCTCGATGTCCGTGACGATGCGCCTCACCACGGCGCGCCTCGCTCGAGGGTGTCGGCGTCGGGGAAACGCCGCGCGATCTCGTCGCCCGTGAAGTTTCCGATCCAGCCCGCGGGCGTGCCGAAGAAACGAATCGCGCAGAAGTCGGGCTGCGTGCCCATGTCGAACCAGTGCCGCGTGCCGGCGGGGACCGAGATCAGATCGCCCCGCTCGCAACGCACCGCGAGCACCTGCCCGGCGAGGCGCAGGTAAAACACGCCGGCGCCGTGCACGAAGAAGCGGACCTCGTCCTCGTCGTGCGTGTGCTCCTCGAGGAACTTTCCGCGCGCTGCCCGAGCCTTCTCGGCCGAGCTCGGATCGTTCGGCGCCGGCGAGAGGCGGGCGACGTCGACCGAAGGATAACCGCCCTCGCGGCAGAGTGTTTCGATGGGCTCGCGGTAGGCCGCGAGGATCTCCTCCGCGGTGGCGGAGGGCGTGAACGAAAAGGAAGCCTCCCAGGCCTCGAAGCGGACGCCCACGTCGCGCAGGATCGCCGCGATCTCGGCGTGGTCCTGCGAGGCGCGGACGAGCGCTCCGGGAGCGTTTTCCCGAAAAACGTGGATCGAGCTCACCCCTGGAGGATCGACCCAAACCGATCCTCGCTGCAAGCCCGTTCACGCGCTCAGTAATTCACCTGAATCTGCAAGCGAACGAGACGCCCGCTCTCCTGCGGGTAAGGCGGCTCGGGGTAGGTGCGCTCGGCGATCGTGTAGGCGGCCGTGGCCTCGACGGCCGGGATGGGCTGCCACTCGAGGCCCATTTCCAGCTCGCGGACCTTGTAATGGGGCGCGTTCGTCTCGAACTTGCGTCCGCCGTCGTAGAGCACGCCGCGCACGTAGGGCAGGAAGCTTCCGATCTTGGCTATGGCCATGACGTACCCGCCGTGGAGCGGCCGCTCGACGACGCGATCGCCCACGAGCTCCGGCCCGCGGCCGATGTTGTATTCAGCCTGCAGGCCGATCGGCTGCGGATACAGGACGAACGAGGCGTGGGCGCGGATGTCGCGGATCTCGTCGGGCGCCGTGACGTCGTCCGAGGTCTTCACGACGAACTTGCCGGCATAGCCACCGGCGCCGATCTCCACGATCTGCTTGCCGATCTGAAACGGCCAGGTGACACGACCGACGACGTGCGGCGTGTCGTTCCGCTCCTTCTGGTTCGCGGTCTGGCCATTGTAGACGCCGAGCGCGACGACGCCGTAATCACCCGAGCCCTTGAGCCCGTCGTCGACGAGCGACTTGAACCGCTTGCGAATGCGCTCGGGCGCCCAGTAGAAGAAGAGGCCGAGATCCCGCTCGTCCTTGACCGCGCTGTTCAATGCGTCCGAGCGATCGAACGGCGCGCGGTTCTGGCTCGACTGCATGTTCTCGAAGCCGTACGGCACCTTCGACTGCCCGACGCGGAAGCGGAATTCTTTTTTCTTGTCGAGGGCGATGTCCGCGTACCAGTCGCGCAGCGTGGGGACGTGGTACTGGTCGGAGACGACGCTCGCGAAATCGGGCTGGATGTACACGAAGACGCGCTCGTGCACGTCGCCCTGCAGGATCAGGCGGGCGCGGCGGATCAAGAAGCCGCCGTCCTTGCCGATCGAGCGGTCGCCCTGGGTGTTGACGAGCCGCTCGTTCGTCACGCCGAGCTGGTTGTACCGGACCTGCGAGTAGCCGCGGATCTTGATCTTGTCGTACCAGTGCTGCGAAGCCTTGCCCGCGCTCTCGCCGGGCTTCGGCTTTTCGGACTTGGCCGCGGGCTTCGGCGCGGGTTTGACCGCGGCGGGCTCCGCGGGCGGGATCGTGGCCAGCGCGATCTCCGATCGGGGCGCGGCGGGGACATCCGCCGCGGCGACACGCGGGAGCAGAGGAAGACAAAAAACCGCGCCGAAGACCGAACGCGCGGCCAGACGTGCGAGCGACATGGGAAGGATTCCGGGGGCGTCCCGGCCTTTCTCGTGTGCGCTCCACGCTAGGCGACTCGCGTGACGAACTCGTTACGACTCGGTCGCGACGATGTTACCGTTTCGTTTGCTTCCATTACAGAACTGCGAAGATTCCATGACGGAAAGAGACGGCGCGCCGGGAGAACGGCGAGGCGCGCTCACCGCTTGCCGTGCAGGACGCACTCGAGGAGGAACTCGATCGCCTCCACGTGCCGCGCCGCCTCGGTCGGCGTATCGCCCCACGTGTAGAGTCCATGCCCCGCGAGGAGGTAGCCGTAGACGCAGTCGTCGCCGCCGAGCTCCGCGTCGACCTGCGCGGCGAGGCGCGGGACGTCCTGATCGTTCGGGAAAATGGGCAGGCGGATCGAGGTCTCGTGCGTGTTCACGCCGACGAGGGCCTTGAGCATCTCGAAGCCGGAGAGGACGACGTACCCCTCCGCGACGAGCGCGCGTGACAGGACGGTGGCAGCGACAGAGTGCGTGTGCGCGACGGCCGTCACGCGCGCGCGGCGCCGGTAAATCTGCGCGTGGAGCGGCGTTTCGGCCGAGGGACGGCCCTCGGTGAGGGCGTTTCCTTCGAGGTCGACGACGAGCAGGTCCTCGGCCCGAAGCGCGCCCTTGTCGAGGCCACTCTTCGTGATGACGAAGCGATGCGCGTCGAGGCGGACCGAAAAATTACCGCTCGTCGCCAGGGCCCAGCCTCGCGCATGGCAACGACTCGCGAGCGAGAGCAAGGTGGCCGCAGCGGACTCGGGGAGGCGATGTTCCTGCACGCTCGACCCTACCCGGCCGGGGCAACGCGAGCAAGCCCTGGCATGCCCGGCGCCGGGGAGCTCCTCGCTTGTCAATCCCGGTCGACTTTGCTGGCCTCGCTGCGTCCACGCAGAGATTTCCACAGGAATGGGGCGGCCCCCGGTCGCTCGGCCGCTCTTGCCGATTTCCACGCTCGAAGCCCTCCCAAAGCGTCGCATTCCGTGGCTCGCCGCGTTGTTCCTCGGGATCTCCCTCGCCGGTGTCCACCTCGATTCGCCGACGATGGACGAGCCGGTCCACCTCGTGCGGGGCCTGTTGTACGGGTGGATCGGCGACACGAGGCATCGAATACGAGCACTTCCGCTGCGGCGAGCGCCCCGGCCCCGGCGTCGCTCCTCCCCCCTCCCCCGCCGAGCCTGAGCATTGGTCTCATCGCGAGGCGTCGCGCCGGGGCGCTGCCCCGGGCCCCGCGGGGGCTGTTCGCCCCTCGACCCGAACCAGGGCAAGCCCTGGACCGTTCGTGGAAGAACTGCGCGAAGCGCAGTTCTTCCAACAGGCCGCTGGCAAGACCATGGAGGTGCGTTCCACGCCGGCGACGGGCACGTTGCCGTTGAATCGTCAGCGCCGCAGTCTTGATGGGCAGGGTCGTCGTTGGTCTTGACCTGGCCTGTTCGATGAACTGCGCATCGCGCAGTTCATCGACCCCGGGTCCAGCGCTTGCGCAGGCCCCGGGTCCAGGGGCGGATAGCCCCGGTGGGGCCTGGGGCAACGCCCCAGCGAAGCGGCTCCCAGATGAGACCCATGCTCAGCCCGCCGAGCAGCGCCTCCCGACGACGAGGACTGAATCAGCAAGCGTCCGCACGAGATCGCTTGACAGGTCGACCTTGGCCCTGTATCGATATTGAACATCACTTTCATTTTCAACGAGCACCGACACCCGAGCCCAGACCCCAGGAGCACGACCATGTCTTGTCCCGCGAAGGCCTCTCCTTGCGCCCCCGTGACGCTCTCGCGCGGTCCCGTCGCCCGCGTCGACCACTGCCCGCAGTGCAACGTGATCTCGATCCACCTCGGCGCGACCTCGATCCGGCTCGAACCCGCGGCCTACGAGGCGCTCTGGGGCACGCTCTCCCACGCGCTGCGCGTGCTGCGCGGCCTCACCGAGGCGCCCGAAGCCGCGCCGACGATGTGGACGTCGTCCGGCGGAAGCGCCTAGAAACCTAGGTCGTCCGACATCCGCCGGCCCGTGGGCTTCACGGGCGGCGATGCCGGCGCGGTCGGCTTGCGCTGCCCGGCCCACGGGTCTTCAAGCTCCAAGCTCCGGGTCGGAGCCACAGGGGGCGAAGGCGGCGGAATCGACGGAGAAGCCGGAGCGGCCCCCTCCACCGCTTCGAGCTTCGTCCGCCCGTTCTTCACCGTCGCCTTGATCTGACCCGCGTCGATCATCGCCTGCGCCCGCGCCACGATCGTCTGCGGCGACTCGGCTGCCGCGCGCGCGCGCTCGCGCTCGATCCCCGCCCGCTCGAGCCGCTCGAGGTTCTGCGCGACCTCGTCCTGCCTGCGCGAGACCAACTCCGCCTTCGCCGCGGCCTCGCGCCCGACCTCGCCGATGACGCCCGCGAGGTAGGAGAGCTGCTGCCCGACGTACATCTGCCGCCCCTCGAGCGCCGCGAGCCGCGCCTCGGTCGCGCGCGTCTCGGCCTTGAGCTTCTGCACCTCGGCGAGCGCCATGTCGCCCGCGGTGTTCTCCACACACCCGACACACGCGAACGAGAGCGCCCCCGCGAAGGGCACGAGGAGGCGAACGAGGATCGCAGAGTGGTGCTTCGAGGACATCGGCGACGTGATGCTAACCCGCCCCGAGCATGCAAGGAAAGGCTTCGTGCTGGCTCGCTCACGGCCCTTCCCTTTACGCCTCGACGCGGGTCGGGCATCCTCGGGGCCGGCGCGCTCCGTGGATGCACCCCGCGGCGCTCGTCACGAAGACCCTTGGAGACCCTCGACCCGGCCCTTTCGAGCCTGATCACGCGCCCCCCGGAGCAGAGGCGCATCGGCCCCTTCGTCCTCGTCGAGCAGCTCGGCGCGGGCGGATACGCGCCGGTCTGGCTCGCGCGCGAGACCTACGGCAAGGCCGAGCTGCGCACGGCGGCCGTCAAGCTGTTCTCGCTCGACGTGAACGCGAACGATCGGAGCCGCATCCTCGAAGAGGCGCGCGCGCTCTGCCGCGTCGAGCACCCGAACGTGGTGCGCTTCTACGCGCTCGCCGTCGACGAAGCGGCCGGGGTCATGGGCCTCGCGATGGAGCATGTCGCCGGGCGATCGCTGGAAGACCGGATCGAGGCCGAAGGAAAGCTCTCCGTCGACGAGACGCTGCGCGTCGGCGTGGCCATCGCCTCCGCGCTCGCCGCGGTGCACGGTGCAGGCCTCGTGCACCGCGACGTCAAGCCGAGCAACATCGTCGAGGAGGCCGGCGGCGCGTACAAGCTCATCGATTTCGGCATCGCGTCGGCGTCCTCGACCCCGGCCGCCGTCGAGGACGTGATCCCGGCCGGGCCGGACAGTGGCATGACGCCACGCGCGCTCGCCGCGACCGCGCGGATCTCGGGCCGCATCACGGGCACGTACGGCTACATCGATCCCGCGGTCTTCGGCGCGGGCGCGCCGCCCTCGGCCGCGAGTGATCTCTACGCGCTCGGCGTCACGCTGCATCGTTGCCTCTCGGGCGCGCTGCCCGCCGAGCGCATCGGCGACGAAGGCGCGCTCGATCCCGGCGTGCTCACGGGGTACACGCGACCTCTGCCGCTCGCCGCGCGCATCGAGGGCGTCCCCCGCGCGCTCGCCGCGCTCATTGATCACCTGCTCTCGCCGCGCCCCGAAGACAGGCCTCCGCGGGCCTCGTGGGTCGCGCACCACTTCGAGCAGATCCGTCGCGATCTCGCGGGCCGCGCGCGCGTCCTGCCCGACGAGGACGAAGGCCCGTTCCGGGGCCTTCGCCGCTTCGAAGCGCGCGATCGCGACGTCTTCTTCGGCCGCACGCCCGAGGTCGCGGCGGCGATCGAGCTCTGCCGCGGCCGCGGGCTCGTCGCGCTGGTCGGCCCCTCGGGCAGTGGGAAATCCAGCCTCGCGCGCGCGGGCATCTTGCCGGCGCTCGCCGAGGGCGGGATCGTGGGTTGGCCCGAGGTGTGGGACACGGCCATCGCCGAGCCTGGCCGTGATCCGCGCGCCGCGATCGCCGCCGCGCTCGCGCCGTTCCTCCCGAACGCCGCCACGCTCGCGCCGGGCCCGCTCTGCGAGGCCATGGCTCGGCGCGCGAGCGAGGAGGAGCGGGGCATCGTCCTCTTCGTCGATCAACTCGAAGAACTCGTCACCACCTCCTCGGGCGAGAGCCGCGAAGAAGCGGCGGCCCTGCTCGTGCGCATCGGCACGCAGCCCTTGCCCGGCGTGCGCGCGATCGTCGCGGCGCGGAGTGATCTCTTGCATCTGCTCCTCGCGATGGGGGATCTCGGCAACACGATGGCCCGAGGCCTTTGCCGCGTGGAGCCGCTCTCGCCGACGTACTGGCGCGACAGCGTCGAGCGCGCGCTCGCGTCGTACGGCTACGCGCTCGAGGACGCCGCGCTCGCGGAGGAGCTCTTCGCGGGGATCGACGCGACGGCGGGCGCGATGCCGCTCGTCGAGTTCGCGCTGACCGAGCTCTGGAACGCGCGCGACAAGGGAAAGAAGCTGCTCTTGCGCTCGGCGCTCACGGCCGTGGGCGGCGTCGAGGGCGCGCTCGAGCGGCATGCCGAGGCGGTGCTCGCGTCGATGGAGCAGGCCGAGGAGGGCTCGATCGAGGCGGCGCGCGCCGTCTTGCTCGCGCTCACGACGGCCGAGGGAACGCGGCGTGTGATGAGCGTGGACGAGCTCGCGGCGATCGCGGGGACGCGGGCGCGCCGCGTGATCGAAGCGCTCGGCGAGGCGCGGCTCGTCGTGCCGGCCGAGGGGCCCGGGGCCTCGGTCACGCTCGCGCACGAGGCGCTCCTCTCGCGCTGGGGGCGGCTCGCGTCGTGGATCGCCGAGGCGAAGGGCGATCGGATGCTCGCCGAGGAGATCGAGCATGACGCCGCGCGGTTCGCCCGCGACGCGGAGAGCGCCACGCTCTGGCGAGGGCGAAGGCTCGAGTTCGCGAAGGAGCTCCAGCGGACGAACACGGTCCGGTTGTCGGCGGCGGCCGAGCGGTTCATCCAGGCGAGCGTGCGCGTCTCGCGGCGCGGCAGGGTGCTCGCGGCGACCGCGGGGGCGATCGTCGCGGCGTCGATCGTCGTCGGCGGGCTCGGGTACGTGCGGGCGGTGCGCGCGGAGGAGCGGGCTGCTCAGGAAAAACTCGAGCGCGAGCAGATGGAGCGCGCCGAGGCCGAGCGGAACGACAAGGAAAAGGCAAAACTCCTGGAAGAGGTCCGCGCGACGGCGGCGCTGAACAAGGACCTCGAAGAGCGCATCCAGAAGACGCTCTCCGGGCCCACGCAGCCCGACCCGCAGGCCGCCACGTCCCCGTCCACGAACCCCGCGTCCCAGCCCGTCCTCGCGAACGTGGCGCAGGGCGGAAGCCCGATCCCGAAGCCGGCCTCGCCCACGCCGGCGGCCACGACGTCGACCCCGACGCCGGCGAGCACGTCCGCGCCGGACGCGACCGCGTCGACCCCGACCGGCGCCCCGGTCCCCGCGACCTCGAAGGCGGACGCGAAAGGCCCCGTCACGAAACCGGACGACGAATTCTAGTGATGCGCGCCTCCCGAAACGCCCTCGGAATCGGCCTCGCGATGCTCCTCGGCGCCGCCGCGCTCCTCGCCCCGCGCCCCGCGTCGGCCTGCGGCCCCTACCCGCCGCCGCGCACACTCTCGCCCGCGGACAAGGCCCATGCGCAGAAGCTCTTCCAGGAGGGTCGCGCGCTCGAAGGCGAGGGCAAACTCGAACGCGCGCTCGCCCGCTACCTCGCCTCCCGCGACATCCTCCCGCGCAAATCGAACACGAAAAACGCCGCTGTTTGCCTGGACAAGCTCGGCCGCGCGGCGGAGGCGATCCCGCTTTACGAAGAGGTCCTCGATCGATTCCGCAGCGAGCTCACGCCCGAGGAGCAAAAAGCGCTCATCGACGACGTGCGGCGCCTGCGCGGCCTCGTCGCCACGCTCCACGTCGTCGACGGCGAGGGCGCCCTCTACGTCGACGGACGAGAAATCGGCCCCCTGCCGCGCGAATGCCCACTGTACCTGCCCGCCGGCCGCCACACCGTGCGCGTCAACCGAAGGGCCGTGCTGCTCGATCACGACCTCCCGGCCGGCGAATCGCTGCGCATCGTGGTCGGCGCGGGGCAACCGCCCCCGCCCCCTGCGCGCTCGCAGGGCTGGTTCGCGCAGGCCTTCGGCGGCCCCACGCTTGGCGGCTCCATGGATAGCAATGCCGAGCGCGACGCCCAGAGCGTCTGCACGGACCATTGCCCCTTCGCGAGCGGATTCCTCACCGGCGCGCGCGGCGGCTACATCACGGCGAACAACGTCTCCGTCGAGCTCTTCACCGGCTTCTTCTCCGTCGAATCGACGTTCGAGCGCACGCTCACGCGGGACGTCCCGGTCCCGGACGGGATCTCGACCGTCACGTACACGCTCTCGCACAGGCTCTCCCTGCGCGGCCCGTTCATGGGGCCGGCGGTCGGCTATCGGCTCGACCTCGGGCCGCGGTGGAAGGCCGTCTTCCGCGGATCCCTCGGCCTCGTCGCCGCGCAATCCTCCGATCCGGTGAGCGGCGTCGGCCGCGACGATCGTGGCCATGCCTCGCCGCTCATGTTCACGGGCACGAGCACCGTCCTCCGCTCGGCGCCCACGTTCCTCATGCCGGAGGTCGGTATCGAGGCGAAGTTCGGCGGAATCCGCGTGGGTTTGTCCCTCGGTTACATCCTTTTCCTGGCGCAAGGAAATATCTTCAATGGTCGCGCCTTCGACGCGCAGGCGTCCTGCCCGCCCGCCGGCGACAATGGCGTCGCCTGCGCGCCGGAGACCGTGGCCGACGTGTCCGGGCAAGGGCTGCAGACCGCGCACGGCCTCATGCAGCTCTGGATCCCTCAGCTCACCTTCGGCTTCTTGCCCTGATCGCCGCGGCCATCCCGACGATCACGAACAGCCACGCGCCTCCCCCGTCCTCCTCGCCGCCCCCTGCCGCACACGAATACATCTGCGGCGGGCCGTCCGGCACGAGCGTGGGACCGCAGAATCGTTCCTTTTTGCAGACGAGGCTCGCCGGGCAATCGACATCCGACGAGCAACGCTCGTAGCACTGCGAACGACGGCAGACCCCATCGACGCCGCACGCGGTCCCGTCCCCCTGGCATTGATCGGGGAGCTGCACGCAGAAGCCCTCGCCGCTGCACGTATACGTATGACCGTCCGAAAGCCGCGGATTGCACTCGTCGATCCCAGGGATCCGACTGCACTTGCACTTGCCGCCGTTGCACGACCCACTCGGACAATCCGTGTCCTCTTCGCAATGCGGCGGCGCCGGCAAGCAATCCTTGTCCGGGCAGATGTACCCGCAGTCGCAGAGCTGCGTGGGGTTGTTCTTGCAACGCCGGATCTCGCCCTCGCAGAGCCCGCCGCTGCCGCCCGCCCCACCCGCCGGGGGCGTCTCCGGCCGGAGCGACGCAGGCTCAGGAGCGCCACCCGCGCCGTCCCCATACGCGCCGAGCAGCGCGCCCAAGCTGAGGAGCCCGAGGATCACCCGCTGGGAGAAGCGCCCCCGTTCCGCCATCGCCCCCCCTTACCTCTTCCTCGGCCGCGGCAGATCGTACTCTTCCAGCCGGGACACGAGCGTCCGCCGCGAGATCCCCAGCATCTCGGCCGCGCGCGTCTGGTTGTGGGCGCATTTCTCCAGCGCGTCGAGGATCCGCTGCTTCTCGTCGAGCCGCTTCTGCGCCTCGCTCACGTCGAGCTCCGTGATCCGCTGCGTCGCCATCGGCACCTCCGCAGCGGGCGTCACGGCCCTGCCCGACGGCGGCCCCGACGACCGCGCGATCCGCGGCGGCAGGTGCTCCGGGAGCACGGTGTCGCCCGCGCAGAGCACCGCGGCCCGCTCCATCGCGTTCTTCAGCTCGCGCACGTTGCCCGGGAACGCGTGCCGCTCGAGCAGCTCCCGCGCCTCGTTCGCGATGGAAGGCACGCCCTTGCGCTCGAGCTTCTTCCACGCGTCCTCGAGGAAAAACGCGGCAAGCTGGGTGATCTCCGTCTTCCGCTCGCGCAGCGGCGGCACGACGAAGGTGATCCCGTTCAGCCGGTAGAAGAGGTCCTGCCGGAACGTGCCGCGCAAGGCCTCGGCCTCGAGATCCCGGTTCGTGGCCGCGATGAACCGCACGTCGACAGGCCGCGGCGCGACCGCGCCGATCCGGAGCACCGCGCGATCTTCGAGCACGCGCAGGAGCTTGACCTGCACCGAAGGCGAGAGCTCGCCGATCTCGTCGAGGAGCACGGTGCCGCCGTCAGCCGCTTCAAAAAGCCCCTTCTTGTCCTCGGTCGCGCCGGTGAACGAGCCCTTCTTGTGCCCGAAGAGCTCGCTCTCGAGCAGGGTCTCGCTGAGCGCGGCGCAGTGCACGGCCACGAACGGCTTGCCCCGCCGCGGCGAGGCCTCGTGAATGGCCCGCGCGAGGATCTCCTTGCCGACGCCCGTCTCGCCGAGCAAAAGCACGTTGAACGGCGATCCCGCAGCCCTGCGCGCCTCCTCATGGAGCGCGCGCATGCCAGGATCCGCGACGACGACGTGGCTCGTGGCCCCACGCCGCGCCTCGTCCGTGGCCTTCGGCCCCTCCTCGTGCCGCGCGCGCCGGACGACGGCGATGACGGAGCCAAGGACGATACAATCCCCGAGCTCGACAGCGAACGTCTCGCCGGGCATGCGATGCACGCGGCGGGTCTCGACGGCGCTGCCCTTGTCCTCGCTCTTGCGCACGAACGTGCCGTTCGCGCTGCCCTTGTCCTCGATGCGAAGCGAGGGCCCAACGTGGAGCACAGCATGCCGGCGCGAGACAGACGCATCATCGATACGCACGTCGTTGCCCTCTCCACGCCCGATGGTGACGCTGCCCATCTTCGGCAGGACGGTCGCCGCGGCCTCGTCCCCCGCGGCATACACCACGAGCTCGAGCGTCCCTCGTTGCTCCTGCCGATCCACCTGACCCATCCTGTTCGTGTTCTCCGAAGAAGCAGGCTACGAGAAAACGAAGGCCGGAGGAAGCGGCGCGTCAGCATCGAGAGGCGTCGCGCCGGGGCGCTGCCCCGGACCCCGCGGGGGCTGTTCGCCCCTCGACCCGAACCAGGGCAAGCCCTGGACCATTTGGGGAAGAACTGCGCGATGCGCAGTTCTTCCCACAGCCCGGTGGCAAGACCATGGAGGTGCGTCCACGCTGGCGACGGGCACGTTGCCCTGTTCGATGAACTGCGCATCGCGCAGTTCATCGACCCCGGGTCCAGCGCTTGCGCTGGTCCGGGTCCAGGGGCGGATAGCCCCGGTGGGGCCTGGGGCAAAGCCCCAGCGCGGCGCCTTCCCGTTGTTTAGCGAGAGGTCCCTACCGCTTCGGCGTCAGACGAAGACGGCCGAGGCCCGGAGAGCAGCGTGACGAGCAGTCCTCCGATGGGCGTGAGGATCACGGAGAAAATCAGCGCTCCCCATACGCCGATACGTCGTTCCCTCCCCAGGAGACCCACGGCGAGGACCTTGATGACCGGAAAAACGTAATCGAAAAAGAACGAGGACGTCTTCATGCCTGCCCGAGGGGCTGCTTCTCTGGGTGCTTCCGGGTCAGGTCCACGATGCGCGCCATCCTACTACAGGATGAAGTGGGCGTGTGGTAGTTCGTCCACCGTGCTTCAAGCGCTCCTGTTGTTCTTCTTCGTCATCGCCATGGGGCTCGAATGGCACGTGGGCCGCACGCGTGGGCGGCAGGTCTTTCGCGTGTCGGACGCGACGTCGAACTTGCTGCTCGGCATGGCGCAGCTCGCCCCCGCTGTTCTCCTCTTTGGCTTCCTGCAGGTCACCTACGAATTCATCTACAAGCGTTCTGCCGCCTTCGAGATCAAGGCAACCTCGCCGATCGCGTCGATCGGGCTGCTCATCGGTGTCGACTTCTGTTACTACTGGTTTCATCGTTTCTCGCACCGCGTGCATGTCGCCTGGACCTCGCACGCGCTGCACCACCAGGGTGAGGACTACAACCTCACCCTCGGGATCCGTCAGCACCCGACGCAGGGGTTCTTCGAGCGTGCGTTCTACCTGCCTCTCGCGTTCATCGGGTTTCCCCCCGCGATGGCCGCCACGGCAGTCACCATCAACGCGGCCTACCAGCTCCTCCTCCACACCGAGCTCGTCGGCAAGCTCGGCCCGCTCGAGTGGGTGCTGAACACGCCTTCGCATCACCGCGTCCACCACGGCATCAACCCCCGCTACCTCGACAAGAACTTCGGGGGGATGCTGATCATCTGGGATCGCATGTTCGGCACGTTCGCGGAGGAGGATGAGCAGCCGGTGTACGGCACGGTCGAGCCGGTCGCGTCCTTCGACCCGGTCCACTGCATGTGGGCCCCGCTGGACGGTGCGATGGAACGCGCGTCGCGTACACCGGACTCCCTGGATGAGCTTGGTGTCTGGATCATGCCCCCCGGCTGGCGGCCGAAGAGCATGGCGAAGGCCGACACCCAGGTCAGCCTCGATCGGCCCAAGTACGACGTGAAGCTCAGCCGCGAGGCGACGCTTTACTTGATGGCCATGACGGGGCTCACGATCGCGATGATGATGCGCTACCTCTTCACCAACGACCAGAACCCCCGGCCGCTGGCGACGCAATTCGTGTTCATCACGTGGGTCGCCGTCGCTCTCGTCGGGCTCGGCGGCATCCTCGAGGGGCGCCCATGGGCGAAATACGTCGAGGCGCTGCGGCTCGTCGCCACGCCGTTCGTCGTGATGACCCTGGTTTGAGCCTTCGCCTTCCCTTCACAGTCTCCCCAAGCAAAACCGGTTTACATCTCCCCTTCCCTCCACCGTCCCCCTCTGTAAACCATCTTTCATTCACCCTTCCCTCCACCGTCCCTCTCTGTAAACCATCTTTCACTCCCCCTTCCCTCCTCCGTCCCCAGTTGTAAACCATCTTTCATTCCCCCCTCCCTCCACCGTCCCCCTCCCCGATCCCGTTCTGTTCGTGCCTTCCCTCCCCCGAGCCCTTGTGCCTCCAACGAACATCCATGTACAGTCCCTCACTCTTCATCCCTACATCCAGCCGGAGCCCCCCTCATGGCCGACCCCGATCTCCAGAAAGCCTACGGCAAGTATCTCCTCGCGGCGAAAGCCCTGCCCGCCGCCGACATTCTCCCGTATCGCCTCGACCCCGATCTCGCCCTCGTGAACGTCACGACCTGCATGAAGGTCGTCCACGACCACCAGGCCGCGATTCCCACGCACTTGCCCAAGATCGACCTCGCCTCCCTGCTCGCCCTGCCCGAGCTCGCCCTGGCCACGAAATACGCAGCGCTCATCGCCGCGCAAGAAGCGCCGAGCGAATCGCAGGTTCTGGCAAAGCTATCCCTCGCGCGTGACCTGCGCGTAAAACTCCTGTCCGCAGCCAAGGCCATCGCCGAGAATGGGCTCGTCCCTCAGGCCGAGGTCGACGCCATTGCCGCCGGGCGCGGCGTCCGTGATCGCGCCGAGGACTGCGTGTCCCTAGCCTCCCTCTTCCGCAAACACGCCGCGGCCATCAGCGGCAAGCACCCCGTGACAGTCGCGCAAATCGACGAGGCCGCCGAGGTCGGCTCCTGGCTCGTCGCGAACCTTCGGCCCGCGGACGCCCCGCCCAAACCCTCGACGGGCCCGACCGAGGCCGTGGATCTTCGGAATCGCTTCGCCACCTTGCTCGCTCGAGCCCACGCGCGCCTTCAAGTGGTCGCCCATTACTTCCACGAGGACGATTGGGAAGAACGAGCGCCCGCACTCGGATCGAGGCGGCTGAAGCCAAAGAGCAGCGACAGCCAAGAGAGCACGACCGCCGCGCCAGCAGGCTGACCGGTTTGTCCCCGGAACGGGACTGTCCAGTGTTGGCAGGCGCGACCCCAGGGCCCTAGGTTCGGGGTATGCCGGGGCAACCCAATCAGGCGCTTTTGCTCCGCACGCTCGAGCGTCTGCTCGAAGTCCCGTCGGCCGACCTCCCGACGGCGCTCGCGTTCGCCTGCGACGCCGTCGCCGACGCAATGCACGCCGACAAAGTAGACGCGTTCCTCCTCGATCCGACGAAGAACTCGCTCGTCGCCATCGGCACGAGCAATCAGCCGCTCTCGAGCCTGCAGCGGAAGGTGGGGCTCGACGTCCTGCAAATCGCAAACGGCGGGCGCGTCGTGCAAATCTTCGAGACGAAGGCGCCCTTCCGCACAGGTCGGCTGATGGAGGATCCGGGCGAGCTGAAGGGCGTCCGCGAGACGCTGAAGATCCAATCGAAGGTAGGCGTCCCGATCGAGCTCGGCGGCGAAGTTCGCGGCGTGCTGATGGTCGCCTCGTTGAAGCGCGATTTCTTCACCGAGGACGACGAGCGGTTCGTCGTGTCGATCGGTCGCTGGGTCGGCACAATCGCCCACCACGCCGAGCTCGTCCAGGAGATCGGGCGCAACGCAGTCGAGCAAGGGCGGCGCGCAGTAGCCGAGGAGCTCATGACGGTGCTCGCCCACGATCTACGCAACTTCCTTTCGCCCATCAGCGGCCGCCTGCACCTGCTCCGGCGTCGCGCCGAGCAAGAGCAACGCGCAGCCGACGTGCGCGACAGCGAAGCAGCCCTGAACGCAGTCGGGCGACTGGCACGGCTCATCTCGAACATCCTCGACGTGGCGCGGCTCGACCAGGGCGTCTTCCGTCTCGACCTCCAGCCAGTCGATCTCACAGCGTTATGCGCCGACATCGCGCGCACGCTCTCCACGCCGACGCACGAGGTCATCGTCACCGCACTGGACCAGGAGGTCATCGTCCGCGCCGACCCCTCCCGCGTGAGCCAATGTCTCGAAAACCTCGTCTCCAACGCCATCCGCCATTCGCCGCGAGGCTCCCCCGTCGTCATGTCCATCAGCAAGAAACATCTGGACAACGGCGACATCGGCTGCGTCGAAGTGGTAGACGAGGGGCCAGGCGTGCCCGCCGAAATCCTCCCACGAATCTTCGACCGTTTCTATGCAGGCAAGACCTCGACCGGCCTCGGCATGGGCCTCTACCTCGCGCAGCGCATCGCCGTGGCCCACGGCGGCAATCTCTCCGTCGAGTCACCCCCAGGCAAAGGCGCGCGCTTCTGGTTGAGCATACCCATTTACACGGACGATTGACGAATCGTCACGGCGCGAGCGTCAGGGAGCGATCGGCCCGTCTCTGCTGAAGTGTCAGGGAGCGTTTCTCGAGCCGGTTGCATAGGCTTTCGGCGCAGGGGCAAGATGGGACGCTCCACCACGTTCACCCGGGATACATGGTTCCAGGCCCTCACGCTCGGGGTCGTGTATTTCGTGGTGGCGAAGATCGCCAACCAGTTCGCCTTCCCGCCTCATCCGAGCTCCGTGCTTTGGCTACCGAGCGGGCTCACCCTCGCCGCCTTGCTGCGGAGCCCACCCCAGCGTTGGCCCGCGCTGCTTTCCGCCGTCTTCATCGCCGAGGTCGCCTCGGTCCTGGTCCATGGCTTCCCCATACCTCTCTGGGTGTCCAGTCTGTGGGGCCTGGCCAATTGCCTGCGCGCAGTGGTCGGCGCGTGCCTCATGCGGCATTTCGTGGGCACCGACATACGGCTCGCCCGCCGCTGGGAGATCGCCGGGTTGCTGCTCTTCGGAGGCCTTTTGAGCCCCCTTGCCAGCGCCACCCTCGGCTCGCTCGGCTACACGTTCTCGAGGGCGCCTTCTTCCTTCCTGGGTGACTGGATGAACTGGTGGCTGAGCGACGGGCTCGGCACCATCGTGGTTGCCCCGCTGCTGCTCACCTGCACGCCCGCGAGCCTTCGCCCGAAGTGGTGGCGCCGCCTCGCGGAGCTTTCGGGGATGCTGGCTCTGACCGCGCTGGGCGCGCACGCCATTTTCAGCGATCCCGCGCCCGAAGGTGTCCGCGCTTCGCTCGCCTACGTGAGCTTTCCCTTCGTCCTGTGGGGGGCGCTGCGCATGGGTCCCATCGGCGCGGCGAGCACCTCGGCCGTGGTGGGGATGGTCGCGCTCTGGCACACCACCCTGGGGAAAGGTCCCTTCGGCGCCCTGGCTGCGTCGTTGCCCGAGAAGGTGCTCGCCCTCCAGATGTTCCTGGCGATCGTCAGCCTGACGGCCCTGACGCTGGCCGCGGTCGTCGCGGAGCGATGGCGGACGGAGGAGCTACAGCACTTGCTGGTGGAGGCAGGCACGGTGCTCGCGTCGTCGCTCCATGTCCACGAGACCTTTCCGCGTGTGGCCCGTCTGGTCGTGCCACGGGCGTGCGCAGGTTTTGCCGTATGGCTTGCGCGCGAGAATGGGCAGAAGCCGGAGCTCATGGGTCAGGCAGGGTGGAGCGCCGCCCGGCAGGCGCGTCTCACGGGTCACCTGCCGCCGCTGCCGACCACATCGAAATGCTGGAGCACCCCGGAAGGCACGGCGGTGCTCGTTCCGTTGCGGGTCCAAGGGCAAGTGCAGGGGGCGCTCGTGCTCATGAGTGATGACCGAGCCCGCTTCGCTGGAAAAGCGGTCCTCGCGCTGGCCGAGGATCTGGCTCGCCGGTGCGGCATTGCGCTGGAGATCGCACGCCTCTTCGCGGAGGCGGAGCAGGCCATCGAGGCGCGGAACGAGTTCATCGTCCTGGCCGCCCACGAGCTGCGCACGCCGCTCACGTCCCTCACCCTGCACATGCAGAGCTTCGACGCGCTGCTCCGCCGAGAGGGCGCCTCGGAATCCGCGCGCGAAAAAGTCCGGGCGATGTCGCGCCAGCTCGCGCGGCTAGGTCAGCTCGTCGAGCGCGTGCTGGACGTGGGACGCATCACCACGGGCCAGATGGAGATCCACCGGGACGGGGTGGATGTGGTCGAGATGGTGGAGCAGGTGGCGGGCGCCTTCGCTGAGGATGCGAGCCACGTCGGGAGCGAGCTCCGGGTCGAGGTCGAGGCGGGCTTGACGGCGTGGTGGGACCGAGGCCGCATCGAGCAGGCGCTCGCCAACCTCCTGACGAACGCGCTCAAATTCGGGGCTGGGCGTCCCATCGAAATCCGCGCCTCTCGCGAGGGAGGCGAGGTGCGCATCGAGGTGAAGGATCACGGCATCGGCATCGCCCCCGACGCGCTTACGCGCATCTTTCAGCGCTTCGAGCGGGCGGAATCGTCGCGCAGGTACGGGGGGCTCGGCCTGGGGCTGTTTCTCACCCAGCGAATCGTCAAGTCCCATGGTGGGACGATTCACGTGGAGAGCCAGCTCGGAGAGGGAGCGACCTTCGTGCTGCGACTCCCGGTGGGCTGAGCATGGGTCTCATCTGGGAGGCGCTGAGCTGGGGCGTTGCCCCAGGCCCCACCAGGGGCTGTCCGCCCCTGGACCCGGACCAGCGCAAGCGCTGGACCCGGGGTCGATGAACTGCGCGATGCGCAGTTCATCGAACGAGCCGGGTCAAGACCAACGACGACCCTGCCCATCAAGACCGCGGCGCTGGCGGTTCACCAGGCGACGTCACCAGCGTGAAACGAGCCTTCGCGGTCTTGCCACCGGCCTGCTGGAAAAACTGCGCTACGCGCAGTTTTTCCACCTGAGGTCCAGGGCTTGCCCTGGTTCGGGTCGAGGGGCGAACAGCCCCCGCGGGGCCCGGGGCAGCGCCCCGGCGCGGCGCTCCTCGATGAGACTCAGCCCCCGTCACCGCAAAATGAATTCGTCCCGAGCGGCGGGAAGGACTCCCCCGGCTTCCAGTCGAGCGCGCATAGAAGCAGCGCTGGATCACACTTCACCTTGAAATCGGGGTGGATGCCGGAGCCGAAGGGCCTGCCCTGGTCTGGATTGGCCTTGGCGCAGCAGCGCGTGTCGTCGGGCATTCCCGTCCCTTGACCCATGGCGTCCACCGCCTCGCAACCGACGGCGGGGAACAGCGCGCTCGCGATGTATGTCGTGGTGCACGTCTCGCGAGCGCCCGTCACGGGATCTTCGCTCTCCCGCGTGATGGTCACCTCGCCTGTCGCGGCGTTGCCCGGCGTCGCGAATGCCATGTGCACGCGCACGTCGCGCCATTCGTAGGCGAGCCGCGTCTCGGGATAGATCGCCGGATTGCCGTCCGCGTCCGTGTAGGCCGTCTCCGGGATGTGCTGCTCGGCGACGGAGAGGTCCGAGGCCGCGCAGAAATCGTTCGCGTCCGGCCGCGCCGTGTAATTGCCGAACGAATATTGCTTGTGGTTCGGGTCGGGATCCGTCGCGCTCGCCGTGGCCTTCGCCGTGTCCGCCAGAACGCCCATCGAGGATGCCTGGATCGCGACCGTCGCCCGGAGGGCATCGATTTCTCTGTCATCTCCCTTCGGCGGATTGTACACGGACATGCCCACCCGTTCCCCTGGCAGCATGAGGCAATCGTTACCGGCCTCTTTCGGGAAGTACTTCACGGCATAGGCATCACTCGCAACCTCGCACAGGATCGGCGGCTGCTCGCACGACGTGCCGAATGCGGCCGTGAACAGGAGCGCAGAGGCCCCGAGGGCGATCGACTTGAGGGAGTCGTGGCGATTCATCATTCGTCTCCTCGTTCACGCGATCAGAAGGTCAACCGGACGCCCATGCGGATCGTCCTCGGGCTCTGGTACGATGTGGGGCTGCCGTAGTTGGGGTTTCGGTTGGCGGGATCAAAGGGCGAGCCGTCCTCGAAATTCACGAGTTTGTACCCGCAACCAGCGCTCGTGGCGCATGCCGACTCGCCCTTCTCCGGCAGATCCGACGCGGTTCCGCCCTCGATGGGCCGGACGTACCCGTACGTGAAGGATTGGTCGCGGCTCGTCTCGGCCTGGAAATTGAACAGATTGAACACGTCCACGTTCACGGAGAGCGTGCTGTCCTTGCTGATCTTGTAGCCGATGGCGAGGTTCGAATCGATGCTGTGGACCCAGGGCAAGTTGCCCCCCGAACCGCGCGGCAGGATGAACGCGGCGCCCCGGCCGTAATAGGGATGCGCGCCGAGGACATCGAGCGGAGCGCCCGACGTGCCGGTGTAGCTCATTCCGATGTTGATGCGAATGTTCTTCGGGAGCGCGAACTCCTTGGCGCCGTAGACCTTGGCCGTATGACGCCGATCCCCGGGGAGCGGGCCATCGCGGTTCGGCAGGAGCGAGAGCAGGTCGAAGTCCGAAAGCGTATGAGGGGACGGATAGTTGCCCGAGGCGAGCCCGGGATAGTTCCCGCGGAGAAACGACGCCGTGTAGCTGGCGAGCGCGAGCCACCCCTGGGAGAACGACTTCTGGAAGAACAGCGTCAACGCATCGTAATCACGTCGCGCTTCGGGGAAGTCGGAGGCCGCGCCGTGCCCGGGATTGCCCACGAGAAACGATGTCCCTTCATCCCGGCTCATGTTCTCGATGACGCGATGGATCGACCGGTGCGTGTAGTTGAGGCCCACGCGCGCATCGTCGAAGACCTGGTACTCGCCGCCCGCCGAGATCTCGTCCATCGACTGCGCCTCGATCTCCGGATCCACCGGCGCGCGATCACCGTAATAAAAACCCCATTGCCGGTTCGGCGAGTACGGCGTCCCGATCGTGAGGCGGTTCTTCGGGTCCAGGCAGGCCTCGACCTTGGTGGGATCGGTCGGGTCGCACACGGATTTCGACACATTGGACACGGTGAACGGTCGCTGGACGAACAGGCCCTCGGCGAGGCCCAGGGGCACGTTTTCGTAATAACGCGCGTAGCTGGCGAAGATCTTCGACCGGCCCTGACCGGTGGGATCGTAAATGGCTCCGACGCGCGGAGACCACTGGTTCGGCAGCACCATGCCCACCCCTTCGCTGCTCGACATCAACTGCGCGTCGTACCGCAAGCCCGCATTCACCGTGACCCGGTCCAGGAACGTGAAGCTATCCTGCACGAACCCACCGACGATGGTGGAGTGCGTCGTGGGAGACTGCAAACTCGGCACGTACACGTCGTCCGGGTTCGTCAGGTTTCCGATGCGCCAGACCTGCCAGGCCGAGCCGTCGTACGTCTCCGAGAACCACACGTTTCCGGTATTCGCCCGAGCGAACAGGCTATTTGACACCTCGAGGTCGATCCCCGCCTTGATGACGTGTTGCCCGAGCGCGTTCAAGAGGTACGTGAGGACGGCTCGACCCTGAAAGCGGTTCGTGATGGATTCGTTGACGTTCCCGGGTCCGCCGGTCAGGTAGGCGCGCACGGGGCAATAGATGACCTTCGTCGATCCCTTGGGCTCGCAGCCGCTCCCTGCCGGGAGATTCTCGAAATCGGCGATGGTGTGCGGGCTACTCCGCGTCCACGAGATGCCGGGCACGGTATCGAGCCCCTGGCCGCTGCCGATCCCCGACCCGTCGACCGGCAGGCGGTTGGAGTAGGCGTGGTGATATCCGAGCGTCGTGTCGAGCAGGAGCTTCTTGTTCAGGAAGGACGACGAGAGCTTGAGCGAAACCGTATTGATCCTCTGCTCTTCCTTCCGTCCGAAGGCCGCGTATTCTCCTTCCAGCAAGCTCGTGTTGATCGTCGTGGTCGTGCCCGTGACCCCGTTGAGCGAGATGCGCCCATCACCGCCGGACGACGTGGGCGAACCGAACACGGAGAGCGTCAGCGTGTGCGAGGGGTTGATGAGCCAGGTCAGCTTGCCGATGTATTGAAGCGTCTCTTTGGACGCGATGTATCGACGCGTCCCTCCTTCAATGGGCGAGGTGAGCTGAAATCCGTACTCATCGCGAAGGCTGATGGGGTTGCCCTTCGCGTCCAGCACCAAGGATCCATCGGGGTTCGTCTCGTACCGCAAACGGTTGAGCGAGCGCACGATGTCGAGGTCCTGCATGGCCACGTTCAAGCCCGCGTAGAACCACAGACGATCCTTCATGATGGGTCCGCCCAGCTCGAAACCAAAATCACGCATTGCGCCGAGCTTCTGGTCCACGGCGACCACCGTGCCCGCCGCGCGCACGGGCTTTCGTTGTCCCTCGAATGCGCCCGGCGTGAAGCTGCCGAAGACCGACCCATGAAACTCGTTGCCACCCGACTTCGTGACGACATCGAACACGCCGCCGGTCGTTCGTCCGTACTCGGGCATGTATCCGCCCGTGGCGACGTTGACTTCCCGGACGAACTCGAGCGAAAGCGGCGTATCGTTGATGCCGTCCGACGCGCTGCCCACGGAGACGCCGTCGATCTGGAATCGGTTTTCGGGGGCCGACGAGCCATTGATGGCAAAGCCGATGGGGGTCGGCTGCGCGCCGGGCGCGAGCGCTGCGAGGCTCTCGAACGATCGCACGGCGGACGCTCGACCTCCCGGGGGTGCCACCGCGAGACGATGTGAAAGGTCCGAATCGACGATCAAGCCTGTCGTCGTCGATCCGATGTCGATCGTCGGGGCTTTGGCGACGACCTCGATCTCCTCTCGCAGCTCGTCCGGCATGAGCTCCAGGTTTGCGCGGAGCGTGCTGCTCGTGCGGAGCGTGATCCCGCCGCGCGCGAGGGGCTTGTGCCGATCCCCGTCGAGCCGGATCGTGTATTCGCCCGGTGGGAGCTGAGGGACGCGATAGTTGCCGGCCGCGTCGGTCACGACGGTCTGCTCGCCCTGCAGCGCGGGAGAGGTCACGGTGACAACGATGTTTGCGATCGGCTTTTTGGTTGACGCGTCGAGGACGGTCCCGGTCAAGACCGAGTTTCCAGCGGCGAAGGCGGGGGGCGCGACGAGCAGCCCGAAGCAGGTCGCTCCCAGGAGAAAGCATCGTGTGGCTCTGGAGATCAAGCGCATGTCAATCCTCTATTTTTGGTGCACTTCAGGGAGTCTTCTGCTTCGAGCATTCGGTCGACTCGCTCCCCCCGAGCAACACCCGTACCATGCTCGATGCAGCCTATCATGCCTGCGCGTCGAGACGACGACGTCAGGCGCGCGAGCGCCGGTGTCACGCGCGCGTGACACTGACACGACGCGGTGACACCTCCGCTTCGACGACCGTCGCACGGACGTGACAGTTTGCATCGGCGATGGGCGTCCCCTCTTCACGACGCGCGGGGAAATGCGCACGGCATGGTCATTGCTGTCCGACCTCGGCCCCATCGAGGCCATCTCGACTTCCCCCCGAGGCATTCGCAACCATGAGCATCACGTCCCGCATCCTCTCTCGTCCCATCGCCGTACGCGCCGCCGTGCTCGTCGCATGCGCTTCCGTCGTGGCATCGGCTGCCTATCGATGGTCCGATGACCTCGTCGAAGGCATCGCGCACGCGCAGACCGCCCCTCAAACGAGCACGGACATGCTGACGGGCTTCGATGCGGACGCCATGGCCACGTTCGTCGCCGACACCACGAGCTGCCCGGCCATCCCCGCCAGCGGGCTTTCGGGCCTCTTCAAAGAGCGATTCTACTTCCTGAGCGAGATTGGCTGCGAGAACCTCCCCTGCTTCCTCGCCAAGGTGAAGAATAGCGTGCACGCGAATGCGACCCTCATCGTCGACGAGCAGTGCACGGTTCATCAGCCGATCCAGATCCCGGCCCGCTTCACGCTGGCGGGCGTTGGTCCCGCTGGCCAGGGCGTACTCGCCTTCGAGGATCTGCCCGACCATGCGCCTGCGCTCAGCGTCGAGTCGGTGCTCCCGAGTGGTGTCTCCGAGAATGTCATCCGGGACCTGTGGATCGTCCGAGCGAGCGGCGGCACCTGGAACACGGGAATCAACGTGTCGGGTGGCAATATCGTTCGGCTCGAGAACGTCCGCGTCTCGGGCTTCGCCGTGGGGCTCTTCGGCAAGAGCGCGTATTCGGTGGTCGTCGAGGGGTCGACGTTCTACGGGAACGCGTTCAACGTCATGATCCACAGGGATGCCAATCACTGGCGCTTCCGCGATAACACCTTGGGCCTCGCCACGTTCTACAGCGTCAAGGTCTTCGGCCCCTCGGACGGCCCGGGCACGTGGAACAACGATCATCTCTTCTCGGGCAACCGCTTCGAGGGGAGCCTCGTCGGCGCCATGATGCTCGGCTCCTACGCGACCATCGTCGAGAACAACCGCTTCGAAAGCAATGGCTACAACGGCGTGTACATCACGGGGTCGGCAACGGAGACGCGGGTGCACTCGAACGTCTTCTCGACGGACGTGGTCAACGACCAGGGCCAGGGAACGAGGTGCGACTTGAACATCCCGAACAGCGCTTGTCCAGACAACTGAGGCGCCCGGCTCGCGCCCGTGAAGGAATCACGGGCTCGGCGGTTCGAGCGGCACCCGTATCGGGGCCTTCGTCACTCTCTCTCCGCCACCGTCGATGCCGCATGCGTTGCCCGGGAGACTCCCCCAGCCCCACAGGGAGTGATCTTCGCCGAGCGCGAACGTGCAATAGCTGCTGGACGCGATGTGGACGATCTTCGGCAATCCGGGGACGAGCACGCCCGAGGGCGAGCTCCTTTGCACGTCGCTCCCGAATCCCCCCGAGTTGCCGTCACCGAAACAGTAGACATTGCCTTGTTTATCGAGAGCGCAGCGGTGCTTGAAGCTGCCAGCCACCTCGACGATGTCCGAGAGCCCCTGGATCCGGGTCGGCGGGAAATACCCTCTCGTCCTGAGGGGCCGGCCCACGGTGCCGCGCTCCGCGCTCCCCCAGGAGAAAACCTCCCCCTTTTCGGTCCAGGCCGTGGCGTCATGGTTGAACGGCGCGACGTCGACGACCCCCGAGATCCCTCGTCCATCGGGGAAGATCAGATTGCGGGGCGGCGGGAGCTTCAGCTTGGCCGCGACCGGAGCTACCTTCGGGCCGTAGTCGTGCTCCTTGCCTGCCGCGAGAGACGCGAGCGTATCGCTGCCGAAGCACCGCACCTCACTCGTCGCGAGCAACGCGCAGGCCTGATGGTGCGACATGCGGACACGCTTGACGCCGGCGAGCCCTTCGACCTTGCGCGGATCCGGCGCGGCCCCGGGCTGCGTCAGGTCTTTCGCCATTCCCCACCGGAGGACGTCTCCGCCGCGGGTCCAGACCAGGGTGGTGTTATCCGACACGACCACCCCCACGGCGTCCTGAATCCCAGGGACCTGCGTGGGCCGCTTCGTTTCGGTGCCGATCGCGCTCGCGCCCAGGCCGAGCTGCCCGCTCTGGTTATTGCCCCAGCAAAATACGCTTCCCGCGGCGTCCACGGCGCACACGTGCCAGACGCTCACCGCGACATCGACGACGTTCGAGATCCCCGGGACCCGGGCGGGGCTCGTCACGTATCCATGCCAGTCCTGCTGGAGACGGTCGTTGCCCCAGCAAAAAAGCTCACCCGACCCGACGATGGCGCAGGTGGCGGAACGGCCGAGCACGAGCTTTTTCACGTCGCGAATGCCCTGGACCCAGGCCGGCGTCGTTTCGTCACGGGTATGGCCGCGGCCGAGCTGGCCGGAGGCGTTGGGCCCACCCCAGCACTGGAGCATGCCGTTCTCGAAGATGGCGCAGGCGCGATCATTGTCGTTGCCGACGACGCGCGTCACATGCCCCGGAGGAGCGAGCTTTGGCGAGGGTGGCGGTACGTCCGGCGGAGGCGAAGGCTCCGCAGGCGTTGCGGGGGCCGAAGGCGACGTCCGAGGCTCTGGTGTGGTCTCGGCGGGACGCGCTTCAGCGACGCGTCTCGGTGCGGACTCCGACGTCGCTCCACACGAAAGGACGAGCGGGAGCGTGACGAGCACCCTGGGTAGCGATCGCATTCTCATGAGGAAGGACCGGAATCTACCCGAAGGGTCGGCGCTCATGCAACCGCGGCGCCCCCGCAATGAGGTCAGATGCGAAGACGCAGCCGGCTTTTGCCTGGGTGCTTTGGGCGAGGACGGCCGAGCAGGCGCCTGCCCGCGTCGAGCAGGTGCTCGCGCAGGGTATCGTCGTCGACGCCTGCGAACTCGGGAGCGCCGCCGGCCATCGCGAGCCCCGCGGACATGACGTGCACGGTGATCGCGTCGGCGAGGCCCGGATCGGCACCGGCGAACACCGTTCTCAATTTCGTCTTGAGGTCCTCGTCCCGCGCCTGCAACGTCCGCTTGATGAGACGCTGAAGCCCGGGGTCGCTGTTGAACAGGCCGACCAGCGTGCGCTCGCGGACGATGAGGTCGACGAACCCGGCGAGCGCGTGATCGATCTGCGCGCCCCGGCTCCGTTTCGTGCGCGCTTCATCGAGGATCTGATCCATCTCCTGCAACGCGGGTGCGGCCACGGCCTCGGCGATCTCGTCCTTGGACTTGAAGTGGTAGTAGAGGGCGGCCTTCGTGACGCCGAGCTCGTCGGCGATCATCTGCATCGACGTGCCCTCCATCCCGTGTTCGCCGAACAGCTTCAGCGCGGTGGCGAGCAGTCGTGATCTCGTGTCGTTGACAGCGGTGCCGGCAGTCATGGCCCTCCTCGGGAACCGAGACAGTACCCCGCTCCTCGTCGTTCGGCATGCTTTCCGATCCGCCCATCCAACTTACCGTTTGGTAAGTCACATCCTGACCGATCGGCTTGCCATGAACTTACCGATCGGTTAGTGTGGATCTCGAACCGAGGAGGACCCATGACTGCCGACGCCATTCCGCTCGCCATCACCAGGACCTGCCCTTTCGCGCCGCCTGCGCAGCATCAACAGCTCCGAAAAGAGGCGCCCATCGCCAAGGTGAAGCTGCCTTCGGGCGCGACGGCTTGGGCTGTCACGAGGCACGAGGACATTCGGACGATCCTGTCCGACCCGCGGTTCAGCGCCAGCCGGCGCAATCCTGGCTTCCCCCACCTGACCGAAAAAACGCCGCCGCCCCTGACTGCCAAGCCGTTCCTGATCGAGATGGACGGGCAAGAGCACTCGGCTGCACGAAGGGCCGTGGTGGGAGAGTTTTCCGTCAAGCGGATGGCCGCGCTCGCACCGCGCATCCAGCAAATCGTGGACCAATCTATCGACGCAATGCTGGCCGGGCCCCGCCCGGTCGACCTGGTGCAGGCGCTCTCCCTGCCGGTGCCATCGCTCGTGATTTGCGAGCTGCTCGGCGTGCCTTACGCGGATCATGAGTTTTTCCAGGCACGCTCCGCCAAACTGGTGGGTCGTACGCCGACCATCGAAGAGAAGGCGGGCGCCTTCTTCGAGCTCGTGGGTTATCTGAACAAGCTGGTGACCGACAAGGAGGAGAATCCGACCGACGACTTGCTCGGCCGCCAGATCGTCAAGCTGCGCGAAGAGGGTGCTTACGATCACGAGACCATGCTCAACCTGGCCTTCATTCTCTTGATCGCGGGTCACGAGACCACGGCGAACATGATCTCGCTGAGCACGCTGATGCTGCTGAAGCATCCCGAGAAGCTCGCGGTCCTTCGGCAAGATCCCGAAAAAACCCTGGCGGCCGTCGAGGAGCTCTTGCGTTACTTCACCATTGCGGAAGCCGGCATCGGTCGGGTCGCCACCGAGGACGTGGAACTCGGGGGTGTGCTCATCCGGGCCGGGGAAGGCGTCGTCGTGCTGGCCAACGTGGGCAATCGTGATCCGGAGGTCTTCGAGAACGGAGACGAGCTCGAGGTCGAACGTGGCGCCCGGAACCACATCGCCTTCGGCTTCGGCCCACACCAGTGCCTCGGTCAGAACCTGGCCCGGCTCGAATTGCAAATCGTGCTCGATACACTGTTCCGGCGGATCCCCGAGCTACGCCCTGCCGTGCGCGAGGAGGAGCTGTCTTTCAAGGACGACGCCACCGTGTACGGCATGTACGAGTTCCCGGTCACCTGGTGAATGGCCTTCCCGCCCGATCGATCGGCGCGCGCCCTCGTGCTATGAGGCCGCCGCTGGAGGCACTCCCGGATGGGAACACCATCGAACGCGCAGAAGGAAGAAGTACTGAAGATCGCGGCCGAGGTCGCTACGGGGAAGCGGGACAGCGCCGATCTGCCACACGGCATCACGCTCGGCGAGCCGATCTCCGGCGAGGAGGCCAAAAGGTTGCTCCTCCAAGAGCTCGAGGCCCAAGCGAAGGCCGACGAAAAGCGGGCAGCGCATCTCCGGGTCGCCGAGGCCCTCTGGTCGAAGATGGAAGCCGAAGGGGTGCAGGAAGGCACGCGGGGGCGATTCGAAGCTCTCTTCGTCTCGAGCGATCGAGAATCGGCCGCATCCCTCGCCGCCGAGCTTGGTGGTGACGAAGACTGGGAGGCCAAGGTCTCGGAGGACAGCACCGGGCAGCTTCAAATCAAGGTCCTCACCCGACCTCTCGTGCTCGGCCTGGAAGTCGTGGTCGAACTCGCGAACCAGATGGACATCCACGCCCGCGAGTTCGGCTGCGACTTCGTCAGCCTTCAGCCGACGCCCACGAAAGCCCGGCGTCCCTGGTGGAGATTCTGGTCGTAACGGCTTTGCGTGGCAATCAGCGGGGAGGTGCCTGGATGTCTCGCGTCCCCCTCGCCGTCAATTGTCCATCAGACAGTCGATGTCACGGCCCAGGCTGAAGCACGAGGGACAGACCCCATCGAGGCAGAAATCCGTCTTGGCGTCCTCGACCCACGACGGGATTCGCGAGCATGTCGCGTCAGGCCGAACCACGAGCGCCCCCACGATGGTCCCCCCTGCCAGCGTACAGCGATAGGCGCGGGGCGTATTCGTCACGTAATTCCGCAGTCGGGCCGTACGCACCGAGAGGCAGCCGAGCTTTCGCCCGACGTTCCAGCACGACTGGCAGGAGCCTCCCATACAGTACAACTCCGACGCACCCGCGATGTGCGTACTGTACCGGGTACACGTCCCGTCCTCATTCGCGATCAAGGACGATCTCCGTGCCCCCGCCATGCTGCACTGATAGACCCCGGTCGTGATCCTCTCTTCAGCCTCGACAATCGCTCCCTCGTCGGACTCCCCTGCCCCGCCTGCAGGATCCATCGCCGTACAGCCGCCTACGAGTGTAAAAATGCCCATGAGCGCGAGCCCGGCCCCGATGGCGCGCCTCGCGCGATGCGTGTTCCTCATCGTCGCCTCCATGGTCGATCGTGCGCTGAATGTCGATCAACTCGACAATCGCTCGACGTTCCAGCTTTTTTCGTTCCGAAGGGGGACGCTTCACGCCCCCCCTCCTCGACGCCGCCAGCGAGCTCGTATGACCTGGCCTCAGTTTTCCAGAATACAGCCAATATCCCGGGCGAGGCTATAACACGAGACGCAGGCGCCCTGCGGACAGTACCGATTGGAGGCACCGGCCAGCGTCGTCGTGAATCGCCTGCACGTCTCGTCCGGCCTGACCAGGAGCGACCCCATCACGCTCCCGCTCCCCAGGGTGCAGCGGAAGATCCCGGTATCGATGGCGGATGCAGCTTCCCCGGTGGTCCCTTCCTCCGCGGCTGCCCCATCACGGCTGGGATGCGCCAGCGCGCTGCCGCTCATCATCGCGAACGACGCAACCAGGGCGAGCCCAAAACCGGTCTTCAGGATTCGAGACATGGAATGGATGGACATACCTTCTCTCCTTGTGATCGAGGCATGGTTCCCCACGAGCCGATGACCTCTGGCGTGTTCATGGGACCGCCCGCGACGTAGAGAAAGCCCGCCCGGAACGAATCGTTTCCGCCCGAGTCACTGCTTTGTATTGCCATCCGAGATCCGCACCAGGAGCTCCGATGGCAACGCAAGCCCTCTACGGAACGTGAAATTGGGGTCGGTGCCTCACACACGCAGACGGAAGGAATGCCCCGGCTGTCGTCCCGCGAGCCGCCAGCGCGAAAGCGGGATTGTAAAAACGCTAAAGCTCCGGCGGTCGATACATCGGACCGCCCGAAGCCCGCGCGGTCGCCGTCGCGGGCGTGCTCGGATCACGCTTCGTCGTCGCCGTATTCTTTCCCGCCTTCGACGAGGCGGGCGCCACACGCGCGGACTCCGTCGCCAGAGGAGCGGGCGCCTCGGGGGGGCTCGCCGGGGGCGGCGGCGCGGCGGCGGCGCTCGGCGTCGTCGCGGCCGCCGGGGAATCGATGGACGGCGCCGGTGTCGACGACGCCGCAGGCGCGACCTCGTTTGTCCGCGGAGGACGAAGCCCCCAGAATGCGCCGGCGGCGAGCGCGACAGTCGCGACGACCGCCATTGCGAGCGTCGCCGGCCGCATGCGCCTGCCCCGGCTCTCCTCCGGCGGCACGATGACGGCCGACGCGCTCTCCGCCGCCTTCACGTCGGAGGGGCTCGAGACCCGCGCGCGCCCGGAGCTCGGATTCTCGATTCGTGTCGGAACGAGCGCGGCCTGGCCCTCCTCGCTGCTCTTCGAGCGCAATTCGACGAGCGGCGTGTGGATCCCCTGGGCCCGGATGAACGACGCGACGGCGCGCGGCGTCGCGAGTTTCATTCCCATGCTCCGGACGGCGTCGTCCAGGGCTTCGGCGAAATCGGCCGCCGTGGCATATCGCACGTCCGGATTCTTCTCGAGCCCGCGCATGCACACGGCGTCGAGCGCCTCCGGCACGTCGGGGTTCACGGAGCGCGGGGACGGCGTCTCGCTCGCCACGACCTTCGCGAGCATCTCGGCCTCGCTGTCGCCGCGGACGAGCCGCTCGAGCGCCATGAGCTCCCAGAGCAAGACGGCGGCTGCGTAGACGTCCGTCCGCCGATCGACCGGCAATCGACCGGCCTGCTCGGGCGACATATAACCGATCTTGCCCTTGAGCTGCGAGCCGTGCGTCGTAGAGATACGCGCCTCGGCCCGCGCCACGCCGAAATCCGTGATTCTCGCGACGCCGTCCACGCCGATGAGGACATTCTGCGGCGAGACGTCGCGGTGCACGAGGTGGAGGGGCAAGCCCCGCGGGTCGGTCAGCTCGTGCGCGGCATGCAGCCCGGCGAGCATGTCCAGAAATACGCGGAGCGCGATGTCGAGCGGAAGCGTGGCCCCCTGCTTGTACAGCGCGCGCAAGAGCTGCTGCAGGGAAGCCCCCTCGATGTACTCCATCACGATGAAGACGCCGCGATCGTCCTGTTGGACGTCGATCGTACCGACCACGTTCGGGTGGCGGATCTGCGCGGCGAGGCGCGCCTCGTCGAGGAACATCGCGACGAATTCGGGTTCGTCCGCGAGGTGCGCGTGCATCGTTTTGATCGCCACGAGCCGCTCGAAGCCGCCCATGCCGAGGGCGCGCCCGAGGTGCACGGTCGCCATTCCGCCCGATGCGATCAATTGCAGGATCTCGTATCGCCCTCCCCGCAGCTCCATCGCCTGCTCCTCAAGGCTCGTTTCCCCAGACGAGGACGCCCTTGGAATAGAGCGTGACGTTCGCCCAGTCGGTGAAGGAGGTCTTCGTCGGATCGAACGAGTAGTCGCCCGCCTGGTTCACGGTCGTGAAGTTCTGCGTGTGCAAGCGCGCCTGGATCTCCCCGCTGTCGGAGTTGGCGGTGAGGATACCGGCGTCGGTCGTGAACGATATTGCGGCGTACGTGTCGGCTTTCACGCCCGACGTGTGGCCGAACGCACCCGACGTATGAATACAGTTGAACGGGGCGAAGTCGCAATCGTAAACGAAGCTCCCCCCGCCGTCGTGCGTGAACCAGTAGCGGATCTCGAAGTCACTCAGCGGCACGTTCTCCTGGGTGCCGTTCACGATCTTGAAATGCGGCTGTATTTGTATGTCGTCGACCTTCGGATTGGCGTTCTTGTACTGCAAGCGAAAGCCGGTCGGGGGCGCGCCGCCTGCGCCCCCTCCACCACCGCCCATTCCACCGATGCCCACGCCCCCCGCGCCGCCATCTCCGCCGGCGCCGCCGGCGGAGGGACCCGTCGCCCCGGGCTCGCCGCTCGATGCAAGCCGCGGATCGTAGCCCTCCCAATCGAAGCTACACGCGCTGACGCTGCCGAAGGCCGCGAGGGCGGCGACGACGAGCCGTGGAGACGACGCGGGACCACGCCTACGGATCGAATGCATTCCCCCTCCTAAAAAGCGACCGTGCAGTGGACGCCCGCGCCCCCCGGCGACATCGTGAAGCCCGCGCCCACGACGGGGCTTTGGGGCGCCACGATGCTCGTGCCGGAAGGAGCCGAGCGCGCAGCAGGGCGAGCGAACGACGGCCCGCCGAACAAAATCATGAGCCCCCCGCCGACGATCCCCGCCGCACCGATGGCGAGGCTGGTATTGGCGGCCGTCGTCAGCGCCATGCCGCTGTCGACGACGTCGGCGTATTTCAGATCGGTACAGCGCGTCGCGTGGCATTCTTCTTCGAGCGTCGCGAACCGGCTCCGGGCCATGAGCCCCGTGACGCCGAAGATCGCCATCCCCGCGACGCCGATGCCCGCGACGACGAACCCCGCCGTCCGCACCGCGCCACCCGTCCGCAGTTCGTCGCCGCCCGGCGGCTTCGGGCCCTCCACGCGCACGGGGCCCGTCGGCTCGATCTTCTTGGGCCCGACGTCCGGGAACACCAGCGAAACCCGCTCACTCGCGCCCGCCTCGACCGTCTGCTCCTGCCGCGCGACTCTCCCGTCCGCGCGCGTCGCCGCGACGACGACCGTCCCGGGGTCCACCGCGAAAGCAACGCCGAACTTTTCCGGCGGCACGCGCGATCCATTGACCGTCACCTCGACGCCCGCGGGATCCGCGATCTCGACGACGAGTTTTCCCACCTTCGACTCGAGGAGCGCGACATGCTTCGCGGCGGCGTCTCGTGTCGGTACATATTTCGGCTCGGTCTCCGCGCGCTTCGTGGCCTCGCGCAGCGTCGCCGACATCTCCTCGTAGGCCTCGGCCGTCCTTCCGAGCGCGACGAGGCAATTGCCGATCATGATGCGCGCGTTCGGGCTGCCCGACGCGTTATAGGCGTGGCGAAAGCCGACGAGCGCTTCGGCGAAATGGCCCTGATCGAAGAGCTTTTGCGCCGACACGTAGAGGTCCTGCGCGGAGGGCGGGCCCTGCGGTTCCCCGGCGACCGCGGGCGCCGCAGCGCTCACGAGCAGGGCGGCCACGAGCCACGGGAACACGCGATTGCGGCTGCAGGTCATTGACCTCTCCCCCCTGGAAGCTGTAGCGGTTCGTCGACGGGACCCCTCGACGCAGGGTCGTGGCCGCCCGACCGCGAAGAGCACGCGCCGGAGGATGGTGCTGCCCCTCCGGATGCTGCGATCACGCGCAGCGCCGCGTCTGTCTCCCCGCAAAACCCCATCGCCGGAACGTACAGTACATGAAAGGTTCGTCCGTCGCGACGGTGTTCATGGTAAAATATCTTTGTTTACTGAGCGGCGAACGTTGCGCGGAGCGTCAGTGGCGAAGGCGGGATCGGGGCGGCGTGGGCCTCGGCCCCCTCGTCACTCGGCGGCATGCAGAGAGCATGTTGCTCTAACGGTTTCCAGCTTCCGTGAAAGGATGCGGGCGCGACAGATCGAGCCGAGCCCGCCGTGACGAGGTCGGGTCGGACAACCCGCCTCCGCATCGCTCCCCTTTCCGCATCGCTCCCCTCCGCCAGGGCGCCTTCGCCGGATCATGGCGCCTTGCGGCCCTCCCCGACGCGCATCAAGTACGTCTGCGAAAAACCGGAACGCCAAGGGAGTTCGTCATGGCCGAGATCATGATCAGCATCCTCGATGGATCGACGTTCGTCACGTCCAGTCGAACGGGGGACATCGACGCCACGCCGGATCAGCCGCACGGACTATTCTACAAGGACACGCGCCACCTCTCGCGCTGGATTCTCCGCGTCGATGGAAAGCCCCCCGACGTGCTCACGGCGGACAGCGTGGAGTATTACTTTGCCCAGTTTTTCCTGTTCCCTCGCACCGCGAGCATCTATGAGAATCCCTATGTCTCGATCATCCGGCGCCGTCACGCAGGCGAAGGCTTCCGCGAGGAAATCGAGGTCATCAACCATTCCACGAAGCCGATCGCGATCAAGCTCCACATCGACGCGGCTGCCGACTTCGCCGACCTGTTCGAGGTCAAGGACGCGCTCGCCAAGAAGGGGGAACTGTACCGCGAGGTACGGGAACACGAGCTCCTGCTCGGCTACCGGCGAGAGGGCTTCGTACGGCAAACCCTCATCGGCTCGAGCCAACCCGCCGAGGTGAGCGAGGTCGGTTTCGTCTTCGAGCTCGAGATCCAGCCGAAATCCTCGTGGACGACGATCATGTCCGTACGCCCGCTTTCCGGCCACGTCACGGCGGCCGACCCTTCGAAGACGCAGCAATGGCTGAGGCCAGACCGGCGCGAGGACGTGACGCGATGGATCGAGAGCGTGCCGCTCGTGAGCAGCGAGCCTCCCATCATCCAGCAGGTGTACATGAGGAGCATCATCGACCTCGCGGCGCTTCGCTTTTACCCCTACCCCGACATTTTCCCGCAATACGCGCTTCCCGCCGCCGGATTGCCATGGTTCATGGCGCTCTTCGGCCGCGACAGCCTGATCACCAGTTATCAAGCGCTGCCCTTCCTCCCCGAGCTCGCCGCAACCTCGCTCGTCGTGCTCGGCGGGCGGCAGGGCCGCGAATGCGACGATTTCCGCGATGAGGAGCCGGGGAAGATCCTGCACGAGCTGCGCTTCGGGGAGCTCACCGCCTTCGCCGAGCGACCACAGTCGCCCTATTACGGCACCGCCGACGCGACGCCGCTCTTCCTGATCCTGCTCGACGAATACGAGCGATGGACCGGCGACGCGGCGCTCGTACGCCGGCTGGAAAAGGTCGCGCGCGCCGCGCTCGACTGGATCGACCGGTATGGCGACCGCGACGGAGACGGGTACATCGAATACGAGCGGAGGGCCAATACCGGCCTCGAGAACCAATGCTGGAAGGACTCCTGGAACTCGATCCTGTTCGCGGACGGCACGCTCGCGGAGGGGCCGCGCGCGACCTGTGAGCTCCAGGGATACGCGTACGACGCCAAGATCCGGTGTGCGCGACTCGCACGATCGATCTTCCGTGATCCAGCCCTCGCCGAGCGATTGGAGAGCGAGGCGGCCGACCTCAAGGCGCGTTTCAATCGAGATTTCTGGATTCCGGAGCGAGGCTTCTTCGCGCTCGCGCTCGATGGGCGAAAGCGCAAGGTCGACAGTCTCACCTCGAATATCGGACACCTCCTGTGGAGCGGGATCGTCGAGGACGACAAGGTCGAGTCGATCGTCCGCCACCTCATGGGCCCGGCGCTTTTCTCCGGCTGGGGTGTCCGCACCATGGCCGACGGCGAAGCAGGGTACAACCCGATCGAATACCACAACGGTACGGTCTGGCCCCACGACAACGCCATCATCGCCGCGGGCCTGGCACGTCATGGTTATCGCGAGGAAGCCAGCCGCATCTGTACGGCTCTCTTCGACGCCGCGAGGTTTTTCCGCTTTCGCCTGCCCGAGGTCTTCGCCGGGTACGAGCGTAAAAGGACCGGCTTCCCCGTCGAGTACCCCACGGCGTCGAGCCCGCAGGCCTGGGCCTCCGGAGCGCCCCTGCTCGCCATCCGCGTCCTTTTGGGTCTCGAGCCGAAGGGCGACGAGCTGACATCGGCGCCCGCCCTGCCGGACAACATCGCTTCGCTCTCGGTTCGCCGTGTCCCAGGGCGATGGGAGCCCGCCGATGTCCACGCGGAGCGTCCGGACGCCCGGACGCCCATGGATGTGCTTCGGGATTGGCTCGCCGAGAGGGAGGCGCTCCGGAAGGCAGCTTGATGGCCTCCTACCCGCCGAGGCAGCGCGCGGTCATGCGGCCTTCTGGCCCTGCTGCAGCGCCGCCTCGAGCTTCTCTTCTGCGTCCTTGGAGAGCGAGGTCCGCAGCACCGTTCCGCCGTACTTGGCGAGCTCGGGGATGACCTTGTCGGCCGTGACCTTGCGGGTGAGCGTGAAGATCGCCGAGCTCCCTGGTTTCATCTGCTCGGCGAGCCGCTTCATGAAGGCATCGTCGATCCCATAGTCCGATGCTTTGCCCGTGAGCGCTCCGGTCGCCGCTCCAACGGCCAGGCCGAACACGGGGGCGAGGAAAAACAGGCCGATCAACATACCCCACAATCCGCCCGACAACGCGCCGGCAGCCGTGAGATCCTTGCTCTGGTGGAGTCGGACCTTTCCTTCCGGCCCCTTGGTCACATAGCAGGCGTCCTCGAGATCGACGAGGTTTTCGCTGCTCATTCGGTTGATGGCCAGCATGACCTCGGCTGCGCGGTGTTCGTCCGGGTATGCGATGACAACCAGATCGCTCATGACGTGCTCCTTTCGAGGCTCATCAAAGCAACGGCCGTGCCCGATCTTCATTTCGTCGAGGCACGTCCGGGACGAGGGCGCCCGGCGTTCGCCGGGAGAAACACCGCTGCGGTGAGGCCGATCAAACCGAACAGGCCCACCGCTGCCAAAGCCAGACCCATCGCTCGGTCCCGGGCCTCGGCATTGATCCTGGTCACCTCCTCCACGACGGCCTGGGGTTTGCCCTGCAGCGCCTTGCGGACCTCCGCGTCGCTCACGGCGCTGACGCTGTGTTCGAGCGCCGCGGACAGCCGCTGCTTTTCGCCCGCGGACAGGACCGTGCTCTCGGCGACGCGAGAGGCAATCCCGGCGTGGAGGGCCGAGATCAGCACCGCGCCGGCGATCGCGGTGCCGAGCGACGAACCGAGATTCGACACGCTGCGCGAGATGCCGGAGATCTCGCCCTGGTCCTCGTCCGGTACGCTCGACTGCACGAGGTTGACCGACGCCGTAAGCATGATACCCGCGCCAAACCCGATCAAAAAGAGCCCGGGGATGAAGGTGAGGACGCTGGATGTGGCGTCGACGAGCAAGAGCAAGAGGGCGATGCCCGAAAGAGCCGTCACGAATCCAGCGCGAATGATCGAGCGCTGGGGGTACTTTCGTGTCATCTTCTCCATTCGCGTGGATGCAATCAGGATCCCGAGCGTCGCCGGCGTCACGAGGACGCCGGTTCGAATGGCGTCGTACCCCCGGCTGACCTGCAAGAAGACGGACACGACGAAGAACGTGCCGATCATCATGAACCATTGCACGTGCTGCGTGACGAGCCCCAGATTCACGGTCCGGCTCTCGAACAGCCTCGTCGACAAGAGCGGTCTGCCCGAGCGCTCCCGGCGCCGCACATGCAGGAAGAAAAACACGAGCAGCGTGATACCCATCGTCGTGAACAGGACGACCGGCGAGACGTCTCCTCGCGCGAGGACCACGGCCGCGCCGATCACGAAATCCTTGCGCGCGCGGAGCCAGCCGTACGTTCCCGCTTGGAGAATGCCGATAACGGTGAGGGCGAGGCCGGCCGCGGACAGCACAGCGCCCAAGAGGTCGAACTCGCGTTTCGGAAGATCGGCTTTGGGCTCGACAATCCGACGGCTCGCGTAGAGGATCACGAGGGTGGTCAATGCCTCGGCGAGGAACGAGGCGCGCCAGGTGATCGTCGTCGTGAGGAACCCGCCAATGAGCGGCCCGCTGGCCGAGCCGAGCCCTCCAGCGGCGCTGACCAGCGCGAACCCCTTCGCGCGCGAAACCGGGTCGGCGAACGAGACCGTGATCAAGATGTAAATCGGAGGAATCATGAGCGCCGAGCCGATTCCTTCCAGCAGCGAAAAACCGGTGATCATGACCGCCAGCGCGGGCGAGAGCGCCGTGACGAGCGCGCCTATGCCGTACATGGCGATCCCGAGCCTGAAGCAGCGCTTGCGTCCCCAGAGGTCGCTGAGCTTGCTCCCCGGGATCATCAGCGCGGCCATGGTCAACGTGAAGAGCGTGATGACCGTCTGAACACCGGTCACCGTCGTCCCGAGGTCCTCCGTGATCCGGCTGATGGCGACGTTCATGCTCGAGGCGTCGTAGCTCGCGAGGAACTGCGCCAGCGCAAGGGGCACGAGCATCGACCGCGTGGCGCGGGCATCGAGCTCGTTCAGCCCGTTCGCGTCGCCACCACGCCCGGGGTTGAAATCCTTCGGCTCGGGGGCCATGCCTCTTCCCTCCTCCGATCTCCGGAGCAGCGCCGCCGCACGCGGCTCGTAACGCTGGCCGGCGCCCGTCGCAAGGCCGGTTTTTCCTGGCTTACGAGCGCATCGAGCGGCCTCCGCGCGGAGGCGAAGAAGGCGGACCCATCCGAATCGGGCTCAGCCTGGAGCGTCCGTCGTGTGATGCATGAGCGCCCTCCAGACGCCTTCGCGCTGCTGCCATACCGCGCTGAACGCGAGGAGTTTTTCCAGACGCACTCCACCCCGTAGCTCGACCCGCCCCAGGTATACCCCCGTGATCAGCGCGATGCGCTCGGCGACGATGCGCACGTCGAACCGCCGGAACTCCTCGGTATACGACGTCACGTCCTGGATGAGCACCCAATAATCCTTTTTGCCGCGCTGAGCGCCGGTGGAATCGATGTACTCCCAGCTCTCGTCGACGTGCCGATCGAAATACCCCGCGTCCTTGGCGCCCACGGCCGCCGTCCACTGGTGCATGAGCGCGAGGAGCTCTTCTTTTGCTCGTTCGGGGCGAAGAATGTCTGTCATGGCGTGTCCCTCCGACGCATCCTACCGCATCGGGCCGCCCGATGGCGGCCAAAGGGGCATCCCTTCACCCGCGGACGAGCACGAGCGCGCGGGACAGGATCATGAGCCCGAGCGCAACCAGGACGATCGGTAACGCCACGCGGCCCCAACGTTGGATACGATGTCCCAGGAGCGCATTGTGGACGAGATGATGGCCGACGGCGCAAAAGACGCCGGTCATCACCATGAACACGCTTGCGTAAAGCGGGATGAGCTTCGGTGCGCTCGAAAAGAGGGGAATGTACACGCCCAGGTTGTCTCCGCCATTCGCTACCGTGACACCGGCGACGGCGAGCACCTTGGAACGCAGGATCCCGGGGCGCGGTTCGGGCTCCGAGGCATCCGCGTCTTCCTGGCCCCGCCAGAGGGCCCACAGGCCGCGAAGCCCGAGCCCGAGCGGCAGGAGCCCGAGCAGCCCGATGAAGCCCTCGGGCACGACGAGCGCGAAGAGCGCGCACGCAGCGCTGACCGCAACGAGAGCGGCGATGCCGAGGAACTGGCCGGCGACGACGTGACGCGGCTCGAAGCTCGGATCCGAGAAGAATGCCGCGAGCAGCAAGAGATCGTCGACGTTCGTGGAAACGAAGACGACGAGGGCCACGCCGAGCGCCGAGAGTACGTCACCCATGCGGGAGCCGATCAGCTCGACATCTCGGCGCTCGTCGCTCGCAGCGAGGCTCGCTCGCGTATCGAATCGGCGAGCCGATCCTCGATGTGATGGTCCACCTCGATATCGATGTGCCTCGCCTCCGGAATGACGGCGCGTACGGCCACCTCGATATCGTCGATTTCCTTGCTGATGGCGAGGAGCGCACCATCCGCCACGACCCGCAGCGTCCTCTCGCGCTCCGCGCCGGACAGCGCGCCGGGCTGCGCGGGCAACGTCAGATCGAGCCGGGCCGCGAGGAAAGCCGCGTCGAACGTGACCTCGGCCTTGAGCTTGTAGACTTCCGGCGTGATCCGCCGGCTCTTCACATCACGCACGCCGCGGACGCTCGGCCGCTCGCGTAGCACCCGGACGAACGCCTCCTCCACGCCGTCGGGCACGGCCATCCCGATCAGCAATTCGCGATTCTGGGTGACGAGGTGGATCGCGACGAACCCGAGGAGCAAGCCGACGAGGATGGAGGCAATCGCGTCCCAGACCGGGCTGCCCGTGTAATACGAGGCCACGATGCCTATCGCCGCCAGGAACAGGCCCAGCACGGCGGCACCGTCCTCGAGCAGGATGGCCACCGACGCCGGATCCGCTTTCTCGCGCACATACCGAAAGAAAGGCATGCTCCCGCGCTGCGCGGCGATGCTCCGTGCGGCGAAGACGAGCGCGCTTCCTTCGATGAGGAACGAAAGGCCGAGGACGACGAATGTCACCACGTTGACCGAGGTCGCGTGGGGATGACGTAGCCCCTCGATGCCGTGATACACGGTGACGCCGCAGCCGACGAAGAAGATGCCGGCGGCCGAGAGCAAGCCGAACACGAAGCGCTCGCCGCCGTAGCCATAAGGGAATTCTTCGTCCCCTTGTCGCGCGCCGCGCTTCAGCCCGATGAAGAGGAGCAGCTGGTTGCCCGTGTCCGCGGCGCTGTGGATGGCCTCGGAGAGCATCGCGCCCGAGCCGGACAGGAAAAAGGCCACGAACTTGAGGAGCGTCACGAGCGTGTTCGCGGCGAGCGCGGCGATCACGGCAGGCAGGGAGGAAGGAGTCGCCATCGTGGGTCCCCTGCATCCCAGCGCGGGACGGGCCCCGGGTCAAGTCATGCCTTACTGGCAGCGTGTCGTCATGCCATCGTCGACGCACGTCTTGGCCGAGTCCGCGCAGTCGACCGCCACCACGAAGCGGGGGGCGTCCGCGGGCTGGATGAGCTTCGGGCGGCACGTCAACCGGACGTTTCCGTCGCACGATTCCTCGAACGTGTCGTCGCACGAAGCTTGCGGCGCACGCGCGCAGTAAGCCTCGCCCTCCGTGGGCTCGACGCAGATTTCGTTGGGCGCTTCGCAAGGCGTATCGTGCACCTTTCGGTTGACGACCTGGTCCGGCCCCTCGCCGCAGGTCTCCAGGACGTTGCCATTGCATTGTTTCCTGAAACTGCACTCGTTGCCGCACCCGTTCATCACCAGGAGCGCCGCCGCCGTCAGAAAGATGCGCTGCATGATCCGAGAGATGGCCCAGAGGGCAACCGTACACAAGCGCTTTTTTGCGCGGACCCGTGCCCGCCACGGAGGAGCTCGGTCGGGCTCCCCGAGGGCCGCTCTCGATCACCCGACAAGCGAATGGAAATCTTCCGGCTCGTTGGAGGCGGGCCCAGGGTAGAAAAAATGCAGTGCTACCCAGGGCGCAGGAAGGGGAACGGACGATGATTCTCGTGACCGGAGCGACAGGGAACGTTGGCAGCGCAGTGCTCGAGCAGCTCGTCGAGGCGGGCCAGAAGGTCCGCGCGCTCGTGCGCGACCCGGCCAAGCTGGGGGAGCTCGGCCGGAAGGTGGAGGTCGTGAAAGGCGATCTCGCGAAACCCGAGACGCTCGACGCCGCGTTCGCGGGCGTGGATAAGGCATTCTTGCTCTTCACGGGGGACGATCTGGCGAAGCTCGCAGCCAACGCGGCGGAGGCGGCGAAAAAGGCAGGCGTCACGCACATCGTGATGCTTTCGTCGTCGACCGTCGTCCAGGCGCCCGAGATGCAGATCGGTCGCTGGCACGTCGAGGCCGAGGCGAAGATCAAGGCATCGGGGCTCGCCTGGACGATCCTCCAGCCGGGAGCCTTCGCGTCGAACACCCTCAACTGGGCCGGCTCGATCAAGAGCCGTGGCGCGGTCTTTCAACCCACGGGCGACGGGAAGGCGGCGCCGATCGATCCGCGCGACATCGCGGCGGTCGCCGTGAAGGTCTTGATTTCACCTGGACACGAAGGGAAGTCCTACATGCTCACCGGGCCGGAGGCGCTGAGCGCGGCGGAGCAGGTGGCGAAGATCAGCGCGGCGATCGGAAAGCCCGTCGCGTTCGTCGACGTGACCGAGGACGCAGCCCGCGAGGGAATGGTGAAGGCGGGTTTGCCCGAGCTATTCATCCGCGCCATCCTCGAGGCGCACGCAATGGTCAAGGCCGGGCTTGGGGCGCACATCACGAATACGGTCGAAGAGCTCCTCGGGCAGAAGGCGCGGACCTTCGACGATTGGCTGAAGAGCCATGGAAAGGCGTTCCAGTAGGCCGAACCGCGCCGCAAGGGGCTAGCCCGCCGTGGCGGGCCTGGAGAGGATCTTCATGGCGTGCCGCAGCCCCTCGCGGACGTCCGCACGGGTATCGACAGCCGACAGGTCGATCCCGAGCGTGACCATCGTCTGCGCCACGGCCGGCCGGATGCCGGTGATCACGCATGCCGCTCCAAGGAGGCGTATCGCGTCGACGATCCTCAAGAGCGCCGTCGCGACCGCCGCGTCCACGACGGCGACGCCGGCGAGATCGAGGATCACCACGGCGGCGCGGTGCGCTCGCACCGCCGTGAGCATCTCCTCCGCGAGCTGGGCCGCGCGTGGGCTGTCGAGCGTCCCGATGATCGGGGACAGGAGGACGCGGTCATGCAGGGGAAGGACGGGCGTCGAGAGCTCCCGAATGGCGGCGTCCTGGCACCGTATTCGCTGAATCGCCTGCTGGAGCTCGGTGGTCTGCGACATGAGCCTCTCGTTGACCTTCGCGAGCTCGGCGCTTGCCGCATACGCCATCGCCGCCTCCTCCTCGGCTCTTCTCGTCGCGGCGTGGATGGCGTCGAGGCTCGGGATCGCGAGCAGCTGCGGCAGGACCCGATACCGCAGCAGCACGGCCGTCGAGATGGATACGAGCGCCGTGGCGACCTTCACCTCGCCCGTCAGCCAGTAGAGCGGCCGCCAGACCACGAGGACCTCGAGCGCATGCCCCACGCCGCAGAGGACGATGAAGGCCGCGAAGCAAATGAGGGTCCAGTTGACCGGGATGTCCCGCCGAGCGCGCCACAACATGAGGAGACTCATGGGAATCCAGGCGTACGAGAACGCGATCACGAAATCAGACACCACGTGAAGGCCGATCAAGGTTCTCGGCCATACGTCCGATCGTACACACCCGAGCACGGGCGAGAACGTGGGCAACAAAAACACCACGATCGCGGCGGCCGTTCCCAGGCCGATGGCAAGGAATCGATTCATCGCAGTCCCCCTCCCCCTGTCGATGCTCCCCACGGCCATGATTGCCTTGCCGTTTGCCGGATACAAGAGCTCCGTTGTGGTGCCTGGACTACCCAAAGCCCATTTTTCCAAAGTATGTTGCCGTCCCGGTCGATATCCATTTCGAGCAGAAACCCGAGCGCGAGCGCCCTCGGTTCGCACCTCGCCCCGCCGTACGATGCGGCTTGCCAACGGAATACTCTTTCGCCAACGCGTTGGCGCCGCGGCCTCACGCGCCGCACGTCGCGTGCACGATGGACGCCATGACGAAGCTCCGGATCGGCATCCTCATCGGCACCACGCGCGCGACGCGGTTCGGCCACAAGCCCGCCCAGTGGATCTTCGATCTGGCCTCGCGGCGTGACGACGTCGACGCCGAGATCCTCGACCTGCGCAATTTCCCCATGCCCTTTTTCGACGAGGTGGCCTCGAACGCCTGGGCGCCGAGCAAGAACGAGGTCGCCCAGCGCTGGCAGAAGAAGGTGGCGGAATTCGACGGCTACATCTTCGTCACGCCCGAGTACAATCGTGCGCCGCCCGGCGTGCTCAAAAACGCGCTCGATTACGCCTACGTGGAGTGGATCCGGAAGGCCGCCGCCTGCGTGGGGTACGGGAGCGTCGGCGGGGCGCGCGCCGTCGAGCAGCTACGTCTCATTTGCGTCGAGCTGCAGATGGCGCCGACCCGGACCGGCGTTCACATCCAGGGCGCGGACTTTTTCGCGGCGAAGCAGGGGAAGAGCCTCGCGGAAATCGAGCACCTGCAGAAAAACGCCACCGCCATGCTGGACGAGCTCGTCTGGTGGTCCTTGGCGCTCAAAGCCGCGCGCGAGAAGGCCTGAACGGAGTCATTCGGCGGCGCCTGTGGGACGCGCCCACTCGACGATGTGGAACGGGACCCCTTGCGGCGATTTGAGCAGCGCGAAACGACCGACACAGGGGAGCTCCTGCACCGGAATGCAGAGCGACGCGCCGAGCTCCACGCCGCGACGCACCGTCTCGTCGGCATTCGTGACCGCGAAGGACATGCCCCAATGCGGCGGGACGTCCCCCACGTGCGGCAGGGCCTGCATCGCGCCGGCAACGGGGACACCGTCGAGCTTAAAAAGTGTGTACGTCATGCCGGGCACCGGCTGCTGCTCCTCCGGCGTCCAGCCGAAAAGCGTTGCGTAAAACGCCGTCGCTCGGCCGACGTCGCTCGTGATCGTCTCGAACCAGCTCGGCGCGCCGTGCGCGTGGCTGTCGACGTCCATGCCGGCCTCCTTTTTCGGCTGCCACACGGCGAAGACGGCGCCGTTCGGGTCCGTGCACATGGCCATCCTGCCATTTTCGAGCACATCGAATGCCGGCTCGGCGCGCCCGCCGAGCGAGGTGACCTTCGCGACGGCGGCGTCGGCGCTCTCGACCTTCACCATGACCCCGATGACCGGCGGCGTGCCTTGCGGCATGTTCGCCGCTGCAAGATCCATCAGCGCGCCGGCCGTGCGCTCCCCGACAAGGATGAGCTGCCCCCCGGGGACACCCGGCATCTCACCGTACGTCCAGCCGAACAGCGCGCCGAAGAACGCGCGCGCGCGCTCGGCCTCCGGGGTCATCAGGTTGATCCAGCAAAAATCGTGCGTCTTGCGCGTACCCGTCGTCATCGTGGTCTCCTTGTCCACGTAGACCGGGCCCGCGCCGAGAACTCATCGATCGCGCGAAAAAAAATTTCTCCGAGGCACCTAAGCTCGTCCGCCGAGCAGGTGCGTGCGCATCTCGTCGAGCATCTTGCCGAGACGCACCGCCGCCGCTTCCACGGCTGCGCAATCCGGCGGATCGGGCCTCTCGAATGCGTCTCGTACCGTGGTTGCCAGGATGTCCGCCTGCCGCTCCAGCGTGGGCGCCTCGTGCGGCTGCAGCTTCGTGAGCAAAAACGAACCCGCCAGGATGGCCTCGATGGAATGCGCCTGGTCGGCGAGCGAGCGATCCAAGCGCAAGAGCCCGTGCTCCCTGAAGGCCTGCAACATCCGATGGAGCAGGTCCGTGAGCCCGAGGGCGCGCGCCAAGGACGGCGTCGATCGGTCCGGCGCGAGCGCTCCCAGAATGTCGGTGTCCTCTCCGAAAATGGCCCTGGCGAGCGGGCGCCCGGCGTGGAGCAGGAACATCGAGCGAAGCATCCGGTGCGGCAAGACCGTCCTCGGATCCCCTCGCATGTCGTCGAGCTGCGCACCGAGCATGGAAGCCATCTCACGACGCAGCAGCTCCATGAAGAGCGCTTCCTTCGACTTCCAGTGGAGGTAGATGGTGCCCTTTCCTACACGAGCACGACGCGCGATGTCGTCGATCGTGACCCGCTTGTAGCCCCACCCGAGAAGAAGCTCCTGTGCTTCCGCGAGGATCCGCTCGCCGCGCGCTCGGTGTTGTTCGTCATCGCACGCTGCCATCACGCCGTACTCTACAGCGGTCCCCGACCGAGAACCAAGAGGTGCTGGTACCGGATGACCAACTTTCCCAGATGGTCAGAGAGTACTGGACGTCCAGGGTCGGAGCCCGTAGCCTCGGAATCGTCATGCGTTCGTAACGAGATCGTCACCATCAGGACGAGGTGAAGGCAATGAAGGTCCATCCGATGTTCGCCGATATCAGGTTCGAGCCGCCCGGGCCCGGCCCCTGGGAGATCGAGAAAACGCATTTCACGCGCCCTGGCTCGCGATTTGGCGCCGACGCGCTGACGAGGGGCCTCCCGGTAGGGTTCGCGAAGGGAATGGAGCGATACGGGCTTCCCATGAAAGGGATGACCATGGCCATGGTGAATGGCTTCGCCTACGCTCAGATGGTGCCGCTCGGCATCCCTGCGGGCCTGGCCTCGCGCCTGGGCAGCGGGCCGCCGCCGAAGCCCGTGATGTGGCTCCTCTTCCGCCTGCATCCCGACATTCGTGCGCGCTTCGAGCGATGCGAGCGTGTCTTCGAAACGAAACTCTGGCGCACGGACCTCCAGCACTGGGATCGGGTCGACAAACCGCGCGCCATCGAGAAGCACCTGGCCCTCCAGGCGATCGATCCGGCGACGCTCGATCTCCAGGCGCTTCGTGCGCACGTAGAGCGCGCGCGGGCGCACATGGCGGAGATGATCACGCTCCACCACACGTACAACTTCACGGGCATGCTGCCGACGGGGGATTACCTCGCGCACGTCTGCGAATGGACGGGCGTGAGCACGGGGGAGGCGCTCTCGCTTTTGCGAGGAACGTCGCCGCTCGCCCGCGGAATCGCAATCGACGAGCTCGAAGCGCTGGCGAAGGCGCTCCGCGCGAGTGAGGAGGGCCGCGCGGTGCTCGCTCGGCGGGGCCATGCGCAGAGCGTGCTCGATGCGCTCGTGGCGATGCCGGGCGAGGTCGGGGTGGCGGCGCGTGGGTATCTGGATCTCGTGCGCTATCGGTCGATCGGCTACGACGTTTCGGACAAGACGGCGGGCGAGCTGCCGGACATGCTCGTCCGAGCGATTCGAGCGACGGTCGAGCAGGATCGCGGGCAGGAGGCGCTCGCCGCGCGCGACGAAAAGGAGCGGGAGATCCGCGCACGCGTGCCGGCGGGACGACGGGCGCAATTCGACGAGCTGCTCGGCGAGGCGCGACTCGTGAACCGGCTGCGCGACGAGCGAGGCATTTACGCCGATAGCTGGGGGACGGGGCTCGCGCGCAGGGCCGTGCTCGAGGTGGGGCGCCGGCTCGCCTCCGCCGGGAAGGTCGAGGATCGCGAGCACGCCGCAGACCTCACGGTCGACGAGATGTTCGCGCTTCTCGAAGGCCGAAGCGGCCCCTCCGCGGCAGAAATCGGCAAGCGCACCCTTTATCGCGCGACGATGACGCTCGAACACGCGCCTCCGTGGTTGAATGCGCCGCCCGGCGAGCCCCCGCCCCTCGACGTGTTCCCAGCCGCAGCGCGCCGCGCGATGAAGGCCATGAACATGCTCATGGCCGACATGACCGCGGACCATGCGGACGTGGGAAAACCGCCCGAGACCGAGAGCTCTGCCGTGCGCGTCAAGGGGCTCACCATCAATGCGGGCGTGTACGAAGGAACGGCGCGTGTCGTCCTCGACCCTGCGGATTTCGGGCGAATCCAGAAAGGCGACGTGCTCGTGACGCGGTCGACGTCGGCTTACTTCAATGTCGTGCTCCCGCTGCTCGGCGCGATCGTGACGGATCGAGGCGGGCAGCTCTCCCACGCGGCGATCGTGGCCCGCGAATATGGCATTCCCGGTATCGTCGGCACGAAAGAGGCGACGACGACGATCCCCGACGGCGCGCGCGTGCGCGTTGACGGCGCGACCGGCGAAGTGACGGTCCTCGCCGCGGCGCCCTCGTTCGTGGCGGAGGTGGCGTTATGATCGCGGCGCTCGACGAACACCTTCCGGAGGCCGATTTCGGCGGAAAAGCCGCGCAGCTCGGGCAAGCGCACCAAAGCGGCCTGCCCGTACCGCCGGCGTTCGCGCTCTCGTCCGAATGCGTGGATCGCGTCGTCGCGGGAGACGAGGCGCTGCGCGGCCGGCTCTTCGACGCATTCGCGACGCTCGCCGGGCCCGTGGCGGTGCGGTCCTCCGGGATCGGCGAGGACGGCGCCGCGGCGAGTTTTGCCGGGCAACATGCGACGGTCTTGAACGTGCGGAGCGTCCGCCAATTGCTCGATGCGCTCGCGACCGTGCACGGCTCGGCGCGGACGGCGTCGGCGCTCGCGTATCGACGCAAGCTCGGGCTCCCGCAGGAGCCTCGCATGGGCGTCGTCGTGCAGAGGCTCGTCCACGCCGATTGCGCGGGCGTGCTCTTCACCCGCCACCCGACGACGGGCGCCGACGAGCGCGTCATCGAAGCGACGTGGGGCCTCGGCGAGGCGGTCGTCGCGGGGATCGTCACACCGGACCATTATCGCGTGGCCCGCGGAGGTCGTGTTCTCGAAAAGATGCCGGGCGAGAAGGACTGCGCGATCCTGTGGAGCGAGGAAGGCGGCACGGCCGAGGTCCCCGTCCCCGCGCACAAAGTCTCGGCGTTGTGCCTCGACGACGCGCACCTCGCCGCGCTCGACGCGCTGGCCTCGACCTGCGAGGCGGCCTTCGGTGGGACGCAGGATCTGGAATGGGCGTTCGCCGCGGATCGCCTCTATCTGCTCCAGAGGAGAGCGATCACCCGTGGCTGAGCCCCGCCCCCGCATTCCCGCGCGGCTGCTCGTCGCGATCGCGCTGTCGGCCTCGCTCGCGCCGCTCAACTCGACGATGGTGGCCGTCGCATTGCCCGAGATGTCGCGCGACCTCCACGCCGAATCGAGCGTGCTCCGGCAGGGGCTCGTCTCGAGTTATCTGCTCACGAACATCGTCCTGCAAAGCCCGGGCGGCAAGCTCGGCGATCGGCTCGGGTATCGGCGGGCGATCGCGCTGGGCCAGGTCCTCTTCGCGCTCGGCGCCGCGCTCGCTTACGTCTGGCCCCGGCTCCCGGGGCTCACGGCCGCGCGCATTCTCATGGCCGCGGGTGGCGCGATCCTCGCTCCGAGCGCGTTTGCCCTGCTCCGCACGGAGCTCCCGGCGGAGGTGCGAGGACGCGCATTCGGCACGCTGGGCGCCATTCTGGGCCTCTCGGCAGGCCTCGGGCCGAAGATCGGGGCGCTGCTCGTCACGCATTTCGGGTGGACCTCCATTTTCCTCGCGAACGTACCGGTCCTGCTCGTCTCGGCCGCGGTCTTGCACCTCGGCGCGTCCGCGACGTCACGGCCGAACGAGCCCGCCGTGGCGCGACCGCGCTTCGACCTGCTCGGCTCCGTACTGCTCGGGGCCTCGCTCCTCGGGCTCGTGATCGGCCTCGAAAACAAGGACCTCCGATGGGCGGCCGCGCTCGGCGTCCTCGGGTTCGTCCCGTTCGCCTTGTGGGAACGGCGCGCCGCGGATCCCATCATCGATTTCTCGTTGTTCCGGCGCCGGACGTTCGTCGCGGGGAGCTTGCTCATTGCGATCCAGAACTTCGCCATGTATTCGACGCTGTTCGAGCTGCCGCAGGTGGCGGGGCGGCTCTTCGGCGCCGGGCCACGTGACGTCGGCAATACGCTGGTCACGATGATGGCCATGATGATCGTCGCCTCCCCCGTCGCGGGTCGAGCGTCCGAGCGCTTCGGCGCGCGCGCCGTGGCACTCGCCGGCTCTGCGCTCGCGCTCGGTGGAATGGTGCTGCTCGTGCTCCTCCCCTTCCATTCCGTGACGGACGCGGTGCCCGCGCTCGGCTTGCTCGGGCTGGGCCTCGGCCTGACGTCGGCGCCGTCGCAAGCCTCGTCGATGAACGACGTGCCCCGAGAAAAAAGCGGAATGGCGGCGGGCCTCACGTCCACCATGCGCTACCTCGGCGGCATTGCCGGCTTGACCGTGCTCGGCCTGGTCCTCACGGAGAGCAAGGTCCCCGAAATCGCCAGGCACGAGCACGCGACTTCGATCGTGATTTTTTGCGTATCGCTGGTCGTGACCCTCGGCTGCGCGCTTCTCCTGCCCGGCCGTCTCCCGACGCCCGTGCCCTCCGCGGAAACGCGCTAATCACGCCGGGAAGGCGTGCTCACGTCCAAGGAACGTGCAAGGAAACGGCCGATTCGCTCGATTTCGAGAACGGCTCCGGCTGGTAGACGCCGGTGATTTCCTGCCACCCGTGCTGCTCCAGCCTGAACAGGTGCGACACCCGTTGATTGACCAGCAGGGTGACGTCGAACGCTTTCTCGGCTGGAAAACGGCTCATGACAGCCTGCATGACCGTCCGCAAGAAGTGCATCGAAGACTGCGCGGCCGCCTCCAAGCTCCCGGCCTCCTGCAGGAGGCGGCGGCGCTCTGCGGTGAGCGGGGCCATCTTCGGCGAATCGGGCTCGTCGCGATCGAGCTGCCAGGTCGCGAGGACGTTCTCGGCGAGCTCGGCGCCATGGGGCGAGGCCAGGCCATGCAAATAGGGGAACGTGACGATGCCGTAGCGAATGTCCTCGTCGGCGTCGACCACCTCGTCGTTGAGCTGGCGCATTCGCCGTAAAGCAACGAGCGCCGGGGCGAACTCGGGTGGCAATGCTCCCTCGGCGAGCAAAAAAGCCCACTCGATCGTCACGGGAAAGAAGATGGAGGACAGGAGGCGGCTATGGCCTTCGAGATACTCGTTCAGCGTGGCCGCGGAGACGGCGTCGGGCAACCGATAGCGCTCGCGTTCCTCGCCCCAGAAAAAGTGATACATTTCCTGGGTATGGCGAAGGAAGCAGCCTTCGACGGCTGCTTTCGCATCGACCTTTCGGAGCTGCTCGAGCCCGAGCGCATAGGATGCCAGGACGAAGAGCCACGTGTGTTTCGTGGAGGGCGCCCCCGGCAGCGCGTCCATCATCCGATCGATGGCCATCACCGGAATGCCGTACCCCAGCGTGTATGCACGGGCGAGGTCTCGATGACGCGCGTCGAGTCCGCCGAGCGCCTGACCGAACACGAAGAGCGGGCAAACCTGTTTCCAGATCGTGATCGGGTCGTAATGTGCCGCCCACTGCTTCGCGAAGTGCTCGGGCTGCTGACGGATCAGGGTCCCGTCGGTCCGAATGGCCTCGTAAAGATCGAGGAACAGGTGCCGATACCGCGCGGCGAGATAACGGTAGGTTTCGCTGTTGTAGGAAGTCGGGTTCCGGGGGATGAGCCGCGGGTCGAGGGAGGCGTGGTCACCCGCCGCCCGCCAGCTTGCCGTCGAATATTCGAACCATTCATCCAGCCCGTGAAAACGCGTCATCGCTTCACCCTCCTTAGGGCGTAGGAGATCCCTTCTCGGACGGTGCTGAGAGTCATGACGGTGCTCAGATCGGCATCGAGCTCCACCAGCGTCTTGGCAATACGCGGCTGAATGCCCGTCAGGATCGCCTGCGCGCCCAAGAGCTTCACGGCCTGGGCGGCTTTCACGAGCGCGCTCGTGACCTCGCCATCCATGACCTGAACGCCGGTGATGTCGAGGATGGTCATTCTCGCCTGATATCGCGTGACGCCCTCGAGCAATGCCTCGAGCACGGCCTGCGCGCGCACACTGTCAATCGTGCCCACGAGCGGCATGACGATGATGTTCTCGGCGACGGGGATCAGCGGGGTCGACAGCTCGCGGAGCGCCTGCTTCTGTGCGTCGATGATCTCCTGCTTGAGCGCCAGCCGCTCCCTTTCGCCCTCCCAGCGGTCGGTGATGTCGTGCAGGAAGCCGAAGATGTGGTCGAACGACCCGTCGGGACGGTAGACACCCTGAATGAGAATATTCCCATACATGATGCTGCCGTCTTTGCGCACGAAACGTTTGTCGAGGCTGTATCGATGAATCTCGCCTCGGACCAGCTTCTCGAACAGCTCCTTGTCGAGGGAGACATCATCGGGGTGCGTGAGGGATACCCAATTCGTGGTCTTCAGCTCTTCCGGCGAGTAGCCCAGCTGTTCGCACAGCTGCTGATTGAACTCCACCCAGCCGGTTTCGAGCGAGGTCACCGTCATTCCGATCTGCGCATAATCGAAATAGCGACGGTAACGAAGTGCATCCTCTCGGGCCGCCACGACTTCGTTGGTGCGAGCTTCGAGCTGCTTCTCCAGATCCGCAATATGCTGTCGCAACGAATCGACATCGGTGTCGGGGGGGACCGCGAATTGAGAGGGGTGCGTGTCCATGTGCTACGAATGAGCCCTCCTTGACGATAAAACGACCACAAGTCTCGTTTCCAAGCCAGCACAAAACGCGAGCGCGCTCCAGAAACCTCGACGAGCCGTGAATTGGCCTACACGGGTGGTGAGGCGCCTTGCCAGGCGCTGCGGTATGCCAGGTACTGCCCCTCAGGCAGTCCTGTCGCCAGGGCCACACGATCTCTCCCGAACCGGCTCGCTGGCCGTCAAACCTCCGACGCTCCGATTTTCTGAGCAAAGCCCGCACGTGACCTTAGGTTTTTCCGCATCGGGGGGCGCATGCAGGCGGGGGACGTCATCGACGATCGATTCGTGATCGAGCGGGTCGCCGGCTCGGGGGGAATGGGCTCGGTTTTCCAGGCCCACGACCGCCTTTCCGGCGGGCCGGTGGCCGTCAAGGTGCTCCATGACCGGGAGCCTCGCGATATCGCGCGATTCGATATCGAGGCGCGTGTGCTCGCAGGGCTCGATCATCCGGGCATCGTCCGGTATGTGACGCACGGAATCACCAGCGCGGGCGAGCCCTTCCTCGCGATGGAATGGCTCGCAGGCGAGGAGCTCGGCGAGAGGCTCGCGCGCGGGAGGCTCACGGTCGAGGAAAGCGTCGGCGTCATCAGCGCGGCGGCCTCGGCCCTCGCGACGGCGCATGCGCGCGGCGTGGTGCACCGCGATATCAAGCCGAGCAACGTCTTCCTCGTGGACGGCGCGCTGGATCGGGTGAAATTGCTCGATTTTGGCCTCGCGCGTATGCCGCTTTCGCCACGGTTCACGCGGACGGGCGTGGTGCTGGGGACGCCGAGCTACATGGCGCCCGAGCAGGCGCGTGGCGCGCCGTCACTCGACGCGCGCGTCGATGTGTTCGCGCTCGGCGCCGTGCTGTTCGAGTGCTTGACCGGGCAGCCCGCATTCCAAGGCGAGCACGTGATGGCCATTCTGGCGAAAGTCCTGCTCGAGGATCCACCACCGGTGCGAAAGCTCCGGCCCGAGGTGTCGGTGCGGCTCGAAGCGCTGGTCGCGTGTATGCTCGCGAAGGATCCGGCCGATCGGCTCGTCGATGCCGGGGAGGTCGCGGAGGCGCTCGCCTGTCTCGATGCACGTGACACTTGGTCGTGGCTTTCCGAGGTGCCGCCCGCGGAGGCCCTGACGAGGAGCGAGCAGCGGTTGCTGAGTATGGTCGCTGTGAGCGCGACGGCCGAGGGCGTCGACACCGAGCACACGAGCGCGCGCCGAGAGGCGCTGGAATCGGCCGCGGAGCCATTTGGCGCACGTGTCGAATGGCTGGCGGATGGCTCGATGCTGGCGGTTTTCATGAATGCCACGAGTGCCTCCGATGCTGCGGCGCGGGCCGCACGGTGTGCCTTGCGGTTGCATTTGCGCGCCCCGGAAGCGGCCATAGCGGTCACGACCGGTCTCGGCGAGCTCGATGAGCGACTCCCGGTCGGACAGGTCCTCGATCGAGCCGCCACGCTCCTGCGCGCCGCGGACCGCTGGGTCCTGGTCGACGAGGTGACCGCGGGGCTCCTCGAAGCGCGCCTCGTGGTGGCACATGGGCCGGGCGGGCTCGAGCTTCGGCACGAGGAGGAGATCAGCGCGGCGGCGCGCACGTTGCTCGGCAAAGCAAGCCCGTTCGTGGGTCGCGGACGAGAAAAGCGCGCCCTCCTCGACTTGCTCGACGAATCCGTCGGCGAGGGCATCGCGCGTGCGGTGCTCGTGACCGGGCCGCCCGGAATCGGAAAATCACGCCTTCGCCAGGAGTTCGTCCGCGCGGCCTTACAGCATCATCCAGCGGTCGACGTGTGGATCGGGCGCGGCGATGCGATGAGCAAAGGGTCGGCGTTTTCCCTCGTTGGCTCGGCCCTGCGTTATGCATTCGCGGTCGCCGGCCACGAGCCGATCGAGGAACGGAGGCGCAAGCTCACCGAGCGGGTCGCGCGCCACGTGGCCGAGCCCGAGGTGCGCCACGTGACGGGGTTTCTCGGCGAAATGACGGGCACGCCCTTCCCCGACGACGAGAACGCCAAACTCCGCGCCGCGCGCCTCGATGCGCGGCTCATGGCCGATCAGATTCATTTTTCCTTTCGGCAGTTCATGGCCGCCGAGTGTGGTGCGCACCCGGTGTTGCTCGTCCTCGAGGATCTGCATTGGGGCGATCTGCCTTCGGTGAAGCTCGTCGATGCGGCGCTGCGGGATCTCGCTGGCAAGCCGCTCCTCGTGGCAGCCTTTGGCCGTCCCGAAGTGCATGACGTTTTTCCCAAAGTATGGGCGGAGCGTGGTTTGTCCGAGATTCGCCTGGGCGAGCTGACCCCACGGGCAGCGAAGGAGCTCGCTCGAAGTGCGCTCGGGGATGGGGCCGATCCTCGGACGATTGCGCAGATCGTCGAGCGCGCCGCGGGGCATCCGTTTTTCCTGGAAGAACTCATCCGAGCGGTGGCCGAGGGCCGCGGAGAGCAACTGCCGGAGACCGTGTTGGCCATGGTCGAGGCGCGCCTCGCCGCCCTCCCCGCAGGCGCGCGGCGCGTGCTGCGCGCGGCCAGCGTATTCGGAGATGTTTTCTGGTGCGGCGGCGTGGAGCACCTGCTCGGCGGCGGGGACGAGGCGCTCGGCGCGCACGAGTGGCTCGAGATGCTGGCCACGCGCGAGGTCGTGCAGCACAGTGAGACGAGCAGGTTTCCAGGCGAGGAGCAGTATACATTCCGGCATTCGCTCCTGCGGGAGGGTGCTCATGCGATGCTGACGGAGCCAGACCGCACGCTTGGGCATCGGCTTGCCGGGGAGTGGCTCCTGGAATGGGGTGAGTCCGACGCATTGCGCCTGGCCGAGCATTTCGAGCGTGGAAAGAGTCCGGAGCGCGCGGCGGAGTGGTATCTCGCGGCGGCCAGGCAGATGCTTCAGGGGGCGGATCTGCGTGCGGCCATTGCCTGCGCAGAGCGAGGCCTCGGCTGTGGAGCCTTGGGCGAGCTGCGCACGTCGCTCTTGTTCGTCCGCAGCGAGGCGTACGGGTGGACAGGGGACTGGGCCTCGCTCGCGAGGGGTATGGTGGAGCTCCTGCGGCTGGCCACGCCGCACACGCCGCTCTGGATCAAGGCCATGGCGTGGAAGCTCGCGAGCGCGCCGATGCTCCCAGCGTCCACCGGGCTCAGGGACGACGTGCAGGCGCTCGTCGACCTGGTGCCGTCCCCGGAAAGCGTGCGGGAGCTCGTGTATGCCCTCGGGCTCGTCTGGGATACGCTGATTCAACAAGGCAGGTTGGACCTCGCAGAGCTCTGCGCGGCACGGATGGAGCAGCTCGGCAGCCCCCTCGCGGCGCACGATCCCGAGATTCGGGGCAGGCTGTACGAGTCGAAAAGCACGATGCTCGAATTCGAGGGTGACCCCTGGGGAAGCCTCGAGGCTGCGAAAGCTGCCGTGGCCAGCTACCAGGAGGCCGGCGAGCGGCGGCATACGGCGAAGGCTCGCCTGAACGTCGCTGTGGATTACCTGTGCCTCGGGGCGTATCCACGCATGGAGGAGGAGCTCTGCAAAATGGTTCAGGGGGACGAGGAGTCCGCCATTTATGCGTCGTGGGGGAAGTGGTTCCGGGCCTGGTCGCTCGTGGCGCGGGGGGCTCTGGAGGATGCGCGGCCCTTGGTAGGGAGCCTCCGGAACTCCGAGGCGGCGCGCAACACCCCCTATTTGCTCGGGCTCGTCCATGCGACGCTGGCAATCATCCTGGGGCGCTCCGGAGATCTCGACGCAGCGGAGCGCGAGGCGCGCGCGGCTGCCGAGGTCCTCTCGGGCACCACGCCATGGCATGCGGTGGCGGTGGCGACCCTCGGAGACATCCTCCTCCAGCAGCGGCGTGCGGACGAGGCGCTGCGCCTCGCCGAGGACGCGACCATGCAGCGCGATGCGAGCGGTCGGGGCGGCCCCTTTGAAATGCACCTGCGCCTCGTCCACGCCGAGGCGCTGTACGCGACGGGCAACCACGCCCGCGCGCGGGCCCTGCTGCTCGAGACCCGCGACATTTTGCTCTCGCGCGCCGCGAAGATCGACGACCCGGAGCTCTGCCGAAGCTTTCTCGAAAACGTCCCCGAGAACGCGCGCATCCTCGCCCTGGCTGCCGCCGGGGAGCAAGTCGCCGCTTAGCCCAGTCCGCCTCGTTGCCACAAACGTGCGCATACTTTCCATTTTACAGACAATCCTGGTCCTGACTGGGTAAGCGGGGATAGTCAGCTTGCCGAACCAAGATCGGCAGGACAGACAGCGGCTGCTCCCGCTCGCTCCCGAGCCCGTTCGCGCCGCTTTGTAAGTGCTCCCGCCGTCGGGTATGTATCGGGTATGTAGAAGAGCCGTTGGACCGCTTCGAGGGAAGGATTGACGACGTGCACGGTACAGCGAGCGACTTGGACACGCAGACGGCGGGGAGCACGTTGCGCGAGATGTTCAGGGGAAATGGGAGTGGTCTTTCGCTCCTCGACAGCCTCGGGGCCATCGTCTGGCTCGCCGACGCGGCCGACCTGTCGCTCTCCTTCCTGAACCGAAGGGCCCGCACGCTGTTCGACCTCACGAGGAGCGACGTTCCGCCACGCGCGAGCGTCCTTTCCCACGTTCACCCCGAGGATCAGGCGCACCTCCGCGACGTATGCCACGCCGTAGCAGCGACCGGCCAAAGCCGCCCGGTCGATTACCGCGTCGTTGCCGACGGCGGGCAGTTCGTCCCGCTTTCGGGCCACGTGCACGCCCTGCGAGCGGAGAACGGCGAGGCGCTCGACGCGCTCGCCTTCGTGGGGCTCGCCGCTCCCGAGCAGGAGCCGGCAATGAGCCAGGACGGCGCGGCGGACGGCAAGCAGGCCGTTCGCGCGCCCGGAGAGCCTCTCAGCGTCCGGCACGCGGCACGGTTGAGTCGCATCGAGGACATCATCGACAACGTCGACGGTATCGTGTGGGAGGTCGACGCCGACACGTTCCGCTTCAGCTACGTGAGCGCGCACGCCGAGCAGGTCCTCGGATATCCCGTAGCGCGGTGGATCGAGGAGCCGAGTTTCTGGGTGGACCACATCCACCCGGACGATCGCCACTGGTGCCTGGCTCTCTGCAAGGACGCGACGGCCCGAGGGGAGCCGCATCGATTCGAATACAGGATGATCGCCGCCGATGGCCGGGTGGTGTGGCTGCGGGACTATGTCCGCGTGGTGCTCGAGAATGGCCGTCCTGCCAAGCTGCGCGGGGTGATGGTCGACATCACCGAGGGGAAGCTCGTGCAAGCAGAGCTCGAGAGAACGGTCTCGCTCCTGCGCACGACCCTCGACTCGACCGCGGATGGGATCCTCGTCACCGCGTCCGACGGGTCGGCCATCCACACGTACAACGAGCGGTTCGTGGAGATGTGGCGGCTTCCATTGCATGTCCTCGCGTCGCATAGCGACGAGCAGGCATTGGCCTTCGTCCTCGATCAGATCGCCGATCCGGCCGCGTACCACGCGAAGGTGCGGGGGCTCTACGAGTCCCCCGACGAGGAAAGTTACGATGTCATCGCGTTCAAGGATGGTCGCCTCTTCGAGCGTTATTCGCGCCCGCAGCGGCTCGGCCAGGAGGTCATCGGCAGGGTGTGGAGCTTCCGCGACGTGACGCGGCGCTTTCGCGCCGAGGCGGAGCGTGATCGATTGCTGGTCGAGGAGCGCCGTTTGCGGGCCGAGGCGGAGCGCGCGCACGGTCGCATGGCATTGCTCGCCGAGGCGAGCCGCAAGCTCGCGGCGGCGTCGCTCGACGTCGAGCCGACGCTCGCGGCGGTCGTGGAGCTCGTGGTCCCGGCGCTCGGTCGGTGGTGTGCAATCGTCCTGCCCGAAGGCGCCTTCGCGAACGGCCGACCGACGACGGCGGCGACGCACGATAGCCCGACGATCGCCGAGAGCCTGTGTCCCCTCCTCCGGCATTATCTGCCGGGTTCCGACGATCCGCTCGGCTTTGCCGAGGTCTTGCGCTCGGGCGAGCCCCTCCTCGCGCCCGACGTCCCCGACGAGGCGCTCCGCGCGGCCGCGCGCGACGAGGCGCACCTCGCGCTCCTGCGCGCCCTCGGCGCCACGCCGCGGATGCTCGTACCCTTGAGGGTGAAGGGGCGCGCGCTCGGCGTGCTCGCGATCGGCGCGAAATCGATCGGCGCCCATGTTTCACCGGAGGACCAGGCCCTCGCCGAGGAGCTCGGTCGAAGGTGCGCGACGGCGCTGGAGAACACGCAACTTTATGGCGAAGCGCAGGAAGCCCTGCGCCGCAAGGAAGAGTCGCTGGCGCTGCTCGACACGTTGTTCACGACCGCCCCCGTGGGGCTCGCGTTCCTCGACAAGGAAATGCGATACGTGCGCAGCAACCGGGCCCTCGCGGTGGCCATCCATGGGCGTTCGCCGGAGGACGATGTCGGACAGACGCCCCGCCAAGCGATCCCGGAGCTCGCCCCGCGAGTCGAGCGTTACATTCGTAATGTCCTCGACACGGGAGAGCCGCTGGTCGGTGTGGAGATATCGGCCCGGGTCCCGGCGACGCCCGATCACGAACGGCACTGGCTCGCGAGTTATTATCCTGTCAGGACCGCGCGCGGAGATCTCCTCGGCGTGGGCGTCGTCGTCGTCGATCTGACCGAGCAGAAACGCGCCGAGGAGGTGCGTGCGAAGCTCTATCAGGAGGCGCAGGAGGCGATCCGCGTGCGGGACGATTTCCTTTCCATTGCCTCCCACGAGCTCAAGACGCCGCTCGCCACGCTGACATTACGCCTCGAGCAGATAGCGCGCCGCCTCCGCGACGGGCTGCCCGTGGACAAGGAGCCGATTGTCCGGGCGCTCGCCCAGGTCGGCCGGCTGACGGCGCTGACGAATGATCTGCTCGACGTCTCGCGTATCGCGGAGGGGCGGCTCACGATCCGGGCCGAGCAAGTCTCGCTCGCCGACCTCGCGCGCGAGGCGGTGGCGAATGCGGCCATGGGCTTGCAGAAGCACGCGATCGTGATGGTCGAGCCCTTCGACGACCTGGTCGTGATCGGGGATCGAAGCCGTCTCGCGCAGGTGATCGCCAATCTTCTCGACAACGCGGTCAAATATTCGCCTTCCGGCGGGACGATTCGTGTCGCATTGGCGAAGCGCGACAGCCAGGCCCTCTTGTCCGTCACCGATCCCGGCATCGGGATTCCGAAAGAGCAACAAGGGATGCTCTTCGAGCGTTACTTCCGCGCCCGGAACGCGCCCATCACGGCGTATGGCGGGCTCGGGCTCGGCCTCTACATCAGCCGCGACATCGTCGAGCGGCACGGCGGACGAATCTGGATGGAGAGCGACATCGGCCAGGGTTCTACGTTCACGGTAGCGCTCCCGCTCGAAGGCCCGCAGGAAGAGCAGGCGCGTCCAGGTTGAGGAGGCAAAAGACGGCTCATGCTGGCACACTCTCGGCGCCGTTTGACCTGGCAGTCAGCGTCGATGCGTCGAGATCCTCGAGGTTTTCGTGATCGGCGCTGATATTGCCATGCAAGCGACCCGAGAGGTCGAGCCCATGCCCGTCCTCGGTCCAAGGAGGCGCAACATGATTTCGTGGTGGATGCGTGGTGCAATGGCGCTCGGGCTCGTGCTTTCGGCGGCGTGCGGCAGCACGGTGAACCAGGACGGGTCCGGCGGCGGCGGCGGCGGGACGGGGGGCAGCGGCGGCGGGACGGGGGGCAGCGGCGGCGAGGGAGGCGTGATCCCGCCGGAGTGCGCGGTCGAGACCCCGGCGTCGGATCCCGGGCCGTACGAGGTGACGTTCCAGTTCGAGAACAACGGGGCATTCCCGGCCTTCCTGCGGGAGGATTGTTTCCTCCAGTATACGATTGAATCGTGCGAGTACGGCTATGCAGCGGTGTCCACCCACGCAATGTGCACCCAGCCGTGCAGCAGCACCGACGGTTGCCTCACCTGCGGAGCATGTCTGATGGCCAGCGTACCCGTCGATGTCGGCGCGCAATCCACGGATACCTGGTCCGGGACGCGATATACGTTTGGAACGAGCGCCGAGGGGTGCTCCTGCCACGAACCCCACGTGGCTCGGGCGGGTCGATATCGAATCCGGGTGCCGGTGTATGCCTCCGACATGGACGCGCAGGCGGGAACCCCCGCATACGAGGTGACGATGAATTTCGAGCTGCCGGCGCCAAACGGCGTGGTCGTGGTGCCGATCGGACAATCGCCCTGAGAACGTCCCTACAACTTGACGCACCGCACCGTGCGCGATAGCGTTTCGAGGCCAGATGCCGGACCGATCTGCCGTCTCACCTAGAAAGGTACCGCAACAGCGCCGCTCGCAGGCGCTCGTCAGCGCGGTGATCGAGGCTGCGGTCCGCATCTTGAAGCACGGTCGCGAAGAGGCATTGACGACCCGTCGCGTCGCCGAGATCGCAGGGGCGAGCGTCGGTTCGCTCTACCAGTACTTTCCCAATCGAGACGCCATCGTTCGAGCGCTGATCGACTCCCACGTGCGGGAGATGCTCGCGCGCCTCGACGAAAAAATGCGTGACGCACTCTGTGCCACGTGTCCCGAAGAAATGGTGCGTCGCTTCGCGATGGGCCTCGTCGCCGCGCACACCGTCGATCTCGATCGATGGCAGGTGATCGCCTTGCAGGTGCTGCGCTTCGGTGATCTCGATGCGAACGACGAGGCGTGGCAAATGTTCAACGAGCGCGCCCAGGAGCTCGTCCAACGCGTCGCGCCTGAGCTTCCCGCGGAGGAAGCCTCCCGGGCTGCCGCGCGCCTCGTCCTCCTCGTCCGCACCCTGCTCATGGACGCCCTGACCCAGCGGCCGGACGAGCTGCGAGACCTCCGGCTCACCGCGGACATCACCGACCTCATCCTGGGCTATATCGGGCGCCTGCGCGAGCGGCACGCCAAAGAGCACGCCGCGCCCGAGACGCCCGGCTGATCAGGGCTTGGGAAACCGGGCGACGAAGATGTCGAGCGCGCCGCCAGGAGCGAGGACGACATTGGGCTGGAGATCGAGCGGATGGATCCAGCCGCCTGCCAGGATCATCCCGGAAGGCCCGGCCGACACGCGAACCGAACGGGGCATGGCGGGTTCGCCTGCGCCGCCGAATTGATAGGCCAAGGAGGGCGAACCATTTGCGGAGAGCTTCAACAAGAAAACGTTGTTGTCACGGCTCGTGAGCTCGACGTCGGCCGAGACATCCAAGGTCCCGAAGAAATGGCCCGCAACGAGGGCGCCGCCGTCCGCCGTCAGCGCGATGCTGGTTCCGTGCTGCTCCTGGGCCCCCGTGAGATAGGTGCTCCACGTCGTGTTCCCGCTCGTCTTGTCGAGCGTGAGAACGAAGGCGTCCTTGCCATTCGTGGGGAAGGGCTGATTGCCGAAGTCGACCGTGCCGTTCATCGTGCCGGTCACGAACACCTTGCTGGAGATGCCGGAGGGCTCCACGGCCACCGCGGCGCCCTCCGCGTCGGCAAACGTGCGCGCCCATTGTGCTTTCGCCATGCCGTCGAGCTTCAGGACGAACGCACGGACCGTCGCGCCGGCGTCGTCGACCGGCACCCCGGGGACGGCCATCGTGCCGGTGTAGCTGCCTGTCACGAAGATGTCCCCACCGGCGTCGACGGCCATGGCGCGAGGCTTGTGGGTTCCACCCGGAAAAACCCGGGCCCACCTGCACTGGCTGAAGGCCACATCGTAGCTCATGACGAAGAGGTCTTCGTCGGCGGCGTCGTAGTCGGCCGCCATCCCGCCAATGCAGGGCAAACTCCCGGTCCCTCGGACCGTGCCGGTCAGGTAGGCGTATCCTTGTTTGTCGACGGCCACCGCCACGGGCTCCTCGTTCCCCGCACCGTCGAGCCGCACGAGGTTCGTCGTCGACCCGGTCCCCCAGGCCAAAAACCCGTCCCTGTCGTCCGGCGACTGCGCGCGGGTGTAATACCCAACGGTGATGGCCTGTCCTTTCGGCGCTCCCCACACCGCGCCGACCGCCCGCCGGGGCTGCTTTCCAATCGAGCCGAATCCCTGAATCCAGGCAGGAGTCCCGGTCGAAGACAACATGGCCACGAAGGCGTCGTCCGTCGTAACCTCGTTCGTCGGACCGAGCGTGAGCCCGGCGGACGCAGCCAGCGCGAGGACGCCTTGATATCGCCCGGCCAGGAGGACGTTCCCGTCCCCGTCGACGGCGGCCGCGAGCACCTCCTGCTCCTTGTCGTCCCCATACCGCCGGTTCCAGTCGGCCTCCGGACACGTGACGGCATTGCAGCTCTCGCTGCCATCCCTGCGGCAAAGCTCGACGCCGGGCAGGATTTCTCCCTCGCAAGTTCCCCAGGTGCCATTGGCGAGGCACGTTCGGGTTCCCGGTTGGCAGGGCTTCACATACTGCGCGCTCGGAGGCCCCGTGAAACAGCTCTCCGTCACATTTGGCTCGCACGGGCCGGAGCCCGCAGAGCCCCCAGAACCGCCGGCGCCCCCGGTGCCACCAGCTCCCCCGGTGCCACCGTTGCCCCCAGCTCCCCCTTCCCCGGGCGTGTCCTCCTCGCGGAAATCACTGTAATCGTACATCAGCGCGCAGCCGCCGAGCGCGACGAGGCTCGCGGCCACCGCGAACGCCGAGATGAACCGCATCAGAACCTCCCCGAAATGCACAAACCTCCGCCCCCCTGCACGGCGAGCGGCGCGATCGCAGCCTCCCGCCCCCGTGCTTCGCCTGCCTTTCCCGACGGCGCCGTGAGCACGAGCGCGAGCCCCGCTCCGATTCCCGCAATCCCCACCCCCCACGCCACGGCGTTCCCCACGAGGAGCGGTCCGCTCGTCTGCGACAGCTCGTAGCCCGTGCTCCCCTTCTTGCAGACACCATTCTCGTCGCAATCGTTCCTGATCTGCGCGTCACGCGCGACGAGCATGCCCCCGGTGATCCCCGCCGCCACGATTCCCGCGAGGCCGACCCCGCCCACGACAAACCCCGCCGTCCTGCGTCCGCTCGCCGGAGGCGGCAAAGGCGGCGGTGGGACCTCGGCGCTGCTGCTCGTCAATGGCGAGGATTTGGGCACGTCGATGGGGGCCACCTCCGGCCCCAGCTCGACGACCACCTCCGTCCGCTCCTTCTCGGCGAGATCGACCTCGTAGCGCCGGTCCTCCCGTCCCGGCGCGCGCACCACGATCACGTGCTTGCCGGGCTCCACGCGCAAGGGTGCCTCCAGCTTGCTCGGCCCGAGCTCCTTGCCGTCGAGCGAAATGGCGCTCATGGCCTGCCCCTCCGGCGATATCACCCGTAGCCGCGGGACCCGCGCGTCGAGCGCATCGATTCGCCCCTTCGCGACCTTCGCCCGCGGATCCTTGGCGTCGATCAGCGAAAGCCCCCGCTGCCAGTATTCCAATGCCGACGCGATTTGCCCTTCGTCCTCGTCGCAGCGCGCCACATTGAACAGCGTGTTGGGCGTCGCGAACAAGGAGAGGCTCTCGCGGAGCTTGGTACACCCCGCCTGCTTCTTACCCGCCTGGAGGTCCGTGAGCCCCTCGAAAAACAGCTTTTGGGCCCGCGTCTTCGGGTCCTCGTCGGCTGCCACGGGGGAAGATGCGAGCGCAGAGAGCAGGAGCGTTGCGGTGACGCCCCCGAAAAACCCGCGCCGCAAGACCTTTGATGTGTACATGCGCCGTCGGAGCGTAGCGCTCGGCTCCGCCGTCTCGCGCGGACCGAGGCAAATGCGAACATCGACGCCACACATGCCGCCGGTGCGCGACGTTCCGACCGGACGTTCGGGCCCAAATCTCGCTGGATGGCGCTGCTCGCGCCTCTCCTACGGAATGCGAATCGCGCGCGAGCGCCTCGCCGCGCCGCGGCATGGCAAGCTTCGCTGCGCGAGGAGGGTGCCGCCCGCGCAACCGTGGCGCCGTCCGTCAAAGGCCCTGCGATGGGATGTAGACGGCCGTCGCGGGGTCGAGGAGGTATCCGCCCTGCCCCGTCATCAGGACCTCGCGGAGCCCGAGCTTGCGCAGCGTCGCGAGCGCCACGCGCACGCGGTTCGCCGCAGCGTCCGCGCCGATCCGTTCGCCGGGCCAGCCGGCGCGGATGATCTCGTCGAGAGGCAACGTCTGACCCGGCGCGGAGGCCCGTAACTTCGCGAGAGCGAGCAGGATGCGGCGCAGCGGCGCACGACGCGACAGATCCACGGACGCGCGGGCCCCCGGAAGCCGGAACCGCGCCCCGCCGTCGGAAATGACCAGCGCCTCCGCGGGCGCCGCGAGCCCATGCCGGCCCGCCGCGAGGAGGATCCGCAACGCGAAACGCACATCGTCGTTCGAGCGCCCGCGCGCGAGCGCCCGCGCGTTCTCGAGGAGCCGCGACCGCTCGGGCTCGCTCGCGTTTGCCAGCGCGACATGGGCTTCGTGGATCGCGAGCGTCGCCTGCAGCGCCGGCTCGCTCTCGCACGCGGCGGCCGCGCGGAGAGCCTTCGCGAGCCACTGCGCGGAGGCCTCGGGATCCCCTTCGTCGGACCACACCGACGCGAGGCACCCAGCGATCAGCGCCTCGTACCGCTGGAAACCGGCCGCGCCCATCAGCTCGAACGAGCGCCCGAGGAGCTTCGTCGCTTCGCCCGGCGAGCCTCGCTCGAGGAACGCCCCGCCGAGATAGTAGAGCGCGCTGCCCTCGCGATGACGACTGCCGATCTCGTGGAACAACCGCACCGCACGCGCGTGGCAAGCAAGCGCCTCGTCGAGCTTCCCCCGTTCCTGAAAGAGGATGCCCTGCGCGCTCAGGACCGCGCCCTCTGCGTGCTTGTCGCCGATGCGCCGCACGATCACGAGCGCCTCGTCGAAACACGCGCTCGCCTCGGCGTAACTCTCCCGAAAGAGGGCGATGACCCCCGTCTCGTAAAGCACCCTCGGCAGCCGATCCTCGCCGTCGGCTTCGCGGTATAGCGCGAGCGCGCGCTTCGCCTCGCGTTCGGCCGCCGCGAGCTCGCCCTCGCGGCGGTGCGCATGCCCGAGGCACGCCCGGATCTCGGCCTCACGCACGCGTCGAGATCGGCCGGCAGCCGCGCCCCCGAGGCACGCGAGCCCTCGCGCGAAGTGCGCTCGCGCCTCGACCGTGCGGCCGAGTGTCTCGACGATCTCCCCGAGGTGCATACACGCGAGCGCCTCGAGCGCCGCATCGCCGCGGGCGCGCGCGAGCGCGAGGCCGGCTTCCAGATCAGAGGCCGCGGCCTTCGGGTCGCCGAGCTCGCGCCGCGCGACGCCTCGCGCGACGAGGGCGGCCGCGAAATCCGGGAGGCTCGTCCCGGACACCGTCGCCTGCGCAGCCGTGATCGCTCGATCGAGCAGCACGAGCCGGAGCTCGAACAGACCTCGCGGCACGACGACCGGTTCGAGCGCGAGCGCGAGCCCGAGCGCGAGCTCGGCGCCGTCCCCATCGGGCGCACGCTCGGCATCGACGAGCGCACGCGCGTGCGCCGCCACCATGTTGTCCATCTCGTGGCCGAGCCTCTCCCGCGCGGCGCCGCCGAAGGCCGCTTCCTCGGCGAGCGCGCGACCGAACCGCGCGAACCAGCGCGTGTGCCGGCTCGCCGCGTGATCGAGCTCTTCCGGCCGTTTCTGGAGCTCCTCCGCGGCGAGCTCGCGGATCGCTTCGAAGAGCGAGAAGCGCGTCTCGTCGCCCTCCGCGCGCATCCGCACGAGCGAGCGCGCGACGAGCCCTTCCAGCACGGTGAGGACGTCCGCGCCCGGCCGTTCGAGCACGCTCTCCGCCGCCTCCAATGTAAATCCCCCGCGAAACACCGACGATGCCGCGAAGCACGCGCGCTCGGTCTCCTCGAGCTGCACGAGCGAGTCCAGGATCGCGCGCCGCATGGACGAGTGCCGCCCACGATCCTCACGCCGGACCAGGAAATCCAGCGGCTCGGCGAGACGGCTCCGTATCTGTGCGAGCCCGAGGAGCCTCACGCGTGCCGCGCAAAGCTCGATCGCGAGCGGGATCCCGTCCGTCGCGCGCACGACGTCCCCGAGCGCCGCGAGTTCGCCCGGCCCAACCTCGAAATCGGGCCGCATTTCCCGCGCGCGGCTCAGGAACAGCGCCACGCCTTCCGTCGCGAAGAGCTCCTCGCGGCTCGCGCCGGACTGCGGGACTCGGAGCGGCTCCAGCGGCACGAGGTGCTCGCCCGCAATGCCGAGCACGGCGCGCGACGTCACCAGGATGCGCGCGTGCGGCGCGACCTTCATCCACGCGGCCACCACCCCGGCGGCCGCGGTCGCGATGTGCTCCACGTTGTCGAGGACCAGAAGCACGCGGTTCTTCCGCGCGATCGCCTGCCCCAGCGCCGCCACCACGGCACTCTCCTCCGTCGTCCGTTCGAGCGCCACGCTGAGGACCGATGCCACGGCGCGGCACATCGCCAAAACGTCGCCGGCGTCCGTCAGGTCGCAAAACCAGACGCCGCCTCCGTGCGCCGCGTAGGCCGCGCCGTGAAGCGTCGCGAATCGCGTCGCCACGCGCGTCTTGCCCATGCCCCCGGGCGCGACGATCGTCACGAGCCGCGCGCCCTCGTCGAACCGGGCGAGGATCGTCGCGAGGTCCAAGGCGCGGCCCACGAACGAGGACGGGCTCTCGTACACGTTCGTGGGCGCCTTTGATTTCATGGCATCCGACATCGTGAACCGCGCCTCGGCCGCCATGTTCGCAAAGCCCGCTCGGGGACGCGAGCGGGTGGACGGCGCGTGGCTCGTGGTCACGGCGAGACATCGGAGACGCGGACAGGAACGACCCGGGGCGGATTCACCTGCACTGACCGTCTTTGTCCGACTGCCGCTGGCAATCGGAGGGATCCGGCGGGTGCTCCTTCATGCAGCGCTCGCCGCAGCCCATGTCGCTGCTCGACATGCAGCGCGAGAGGCACGCGGCGGACTCGCCGGCGCATTTGTTCACGGCTGCCGCCGAGGGGCACTGGTAATAGGAGCCGTTCACGCAGCAATGCGCCGAGGCATTGCCCCCACTGGACCCCGACCCCGCGCCATTGCCCTGCCCGGGCCCCGTGTTGACCTGGATGCCTCCGAGGACGTCGGCGGCCGCGCCGAGAAATCTGCCGAGCCCGCCGCCGCTCGAGCCCCCGTTTCCTCCGGCCTTGGCCTCGGCGGCCTTGCGCTCCTCTTCCTTCCGCTCCGCCTCCGCGCGCGCCGCGGCCTCGGCCTTCGCCTTTTCGGCTGCGACCTTTTCGCGTTCGATCGCCTCCGCGCTCGCCTCGCGCCAGATCGCCTCCCCGACGGCCGTCGCCTCGTCCGTCAGCGCCTTTCGCTTGTCCGCGGGCATTTTCTTCCCATCGACCACATCGACGGCCATCACGACCTTGTCGGATCCCGTCTTGAAATGGACCCAGACCTCCTGGCCGTACTGGAACTTGCAGAACTCCCGCTCTTTGCAGACGGGGCGATAGCCTCGCTTTTGAATGGCGGCCTCGAGGGACGCCACCGTGGATCGCCCGTCGTCGCCCGCGTAGGCGAGGGGCGTCGTTTGTCGCACATTGCTGCACGCAGCCAGCGAGAGAGACAAAGCGAGCAGAAGGGAGAAGGCTTTCGTGTTCATTTTCACAACTCCGGACGTCAGCATGCCACCTGACGGCGCGCCATCAGGCGCAGGCCCTGCATCCGGGGGATGCTCGTCGCGGCCCGGGGTCGCATTTTTTTTTGAAAATGTCGACGTCGGTTCCTCGCCGCCTAGCCCTGCGACCGCAGGGTGATCTCGAGCCGGCTCTGGATGAGGCGGAGAATGTTGTCCAACTCGCCGCGTTCGACCTGCAGGCGTTCGCGCATGCGCTGCCGCGTGCCGGAGGCGAGGCGCTCGCGGGCACGGGCGAGCCAGCGGGCCGCCGTCGCGCGGTGGATGTCGTAAAGCACACCGAGCTCGTCGATGCCGAGGCCCTGCTGGTAGTGCTGGCGGAGGAGGTTGCGCTCGCGCGGCGACAGCGAGGCCAGCGCTTCCCGGAACGCGCTCTGGAACTCCTCGTGGTAAAGCCGCTCGATCCGGGCGAGCTCGGGATCACCCGACGCGGGGTCGATCTGGGCGAGCTCGAGGTGGGCGCGCTCTTCACGCTTCTGTTTGCGCAAAAGGCCGAGCGCCTCGCGGACGGCGACGACACGGACCCACCCGCGCAGATCCCCCCGGCCCGCGTATTCGGCGATTCGCGGAAGCACGCCACCCTCGCCGACGAGGATACGATGCCGGATACGGTCCCTGAGGTCCTCCAGCGTGGTGCTCCCGAGGTCGATACGGGAGAGCGCAGCCGTGACGTCACGCAGCAAGGTCCTGTCGAACGTCGCGATGGCCGTCGCGTCGCCGCGGGCGCAAGCGCAGGCGAGGTACAGGTCCGCGCACGCGCGGTGCGACAGCGCGCGAATCAATGGGACATCCGTGTCAATCCTCGCGGCAAGGTAGGGAATGAATACATCGGGCTCGATTCTGACGTCGGTCCATGTCGCGCGCGCCGCGGCGAGAAGGGAGGCGAGCGCCGCCTCGAGCGAGGTCTCGTCGAGATCGAGCCAATCCGCGGGAGCGTCCGGCCGCGCGGCTCTCCACGCAGTCGAGAAGCAGCGAGCCAGAGCCGGTCCGTCTCCCATGTGCACGCATGGTAGCATCACGGGAGCGGATCCTGCCAAGAGGGCCCGGTCGCGCTCTTGCCCGCAGAAGACGCGCACGATAACGTGCCCTGTCTTCGCATGGATTGCCCGGGTGAGAACACGCTGAACGCGCTCCTCGGCGGCCACCTCGCCCCCGAGACGGCCGCGCGGACCGAGCACCACGTGGACGAATGCCCCGCGTGCCAGGAGCTGCTCGCCGTGGTGGGACAGCCCCTCCACACGTCACGGGAGACCAGCGCGACGCCGGAGCTCGCCGGCCGTCCCAAAGACCTTGCCACGACGGCCAAGGACACGCGCCCGCCCGGCGCCGAGGCCCCGCTTCAGCCTGGAAGCGCCGTCAGCCGGTACGTCGTGCTCTCCCGTGTGGGCGCCGGCGGTATGGGCGTGGTGTATGCCGCCTACGATCCGGAGCTGAACCGGCGGGTGGCATTGAAGGTGCTCCGCGCCGAGGACCGAGGGGAAGGGAGCGAGCCGGCCCGAGCGCGCCTGCTCTCCGAAGCGCAGACGCTGGCCCGCCTCGCCCATCCGAACGTGGTCTCGATCCACGACGTGGGGGTGACCGACGGAAACGTCTTCATCGTGATGGAGTTCGTCGAGGGGCCGACGCTCGCCGCGTGGCTCGCGGAGCGCCGTCGCCCCTTGCCCGAGATCCTACCGGTGTTTCTCCAAGCGGGCCGGGGGCTCGCCGCCGCGCACGCGATGGGGATCGTGCACCGGGACTTCAAGCCCGCGAACGTGGTGGTCGGGCGTGATGGCAGGGTTCGGGTGCTCGATTTTGGCCTCGCGCGGGACGGGCATCCCCGGGACACGAAAGCTTCGAGCTCGGGCGCGGAGACGGAGGCGGTGCAGACCGTCGTCGCCGGCACGCCCGCCTACATGGCGCCCGAACAACATCAGGGCCGGCGCGCCGACGCGCGCGCGGACCAATTCAGCTTTTGCGTCGCCCTCCACGAGGCTCTCCACGGCGTACGCCCCTTCCGCGGCGATACACAGGCCGAGATCCTCGATTCCATTCAGCGCGGAGACATCCACGCCCCGCGCGCGGCCGATATCCCTGCCTGGCTGAACGAGGCCCTCCGGCGTGGTTTGTCCGCGAAACCCGAAGCCCGGCACCCCTCGCTCGTGGATCTGCTCGCCATCCTCGAACGGGATCGGCGCGCGCTCCGCCGACGGATTGCGATGTGGGTCGTCCCGCTGCTCGCGGCCGTCGTCGCGGGCGGGGTCGTCCGGGCGTCGATGGGGCCTTCGGCGGAGCCGCCTTGTCGCGGGGCGTCGAGGAGGCTCGAGGGCGTGTGGGACGCGTCCGGGCGTGCCGCCGTCCGTGAGGCGTTTGTCGCGACCGGGCTGCCTTATGCGGCGGGGGCTTTTGATCAGGTCGCGGCGCATCTCGACCGGCGCGCGACGGAATGGGCGGACGCGCATACACAGGCCTGCGAGGCGACCCGGGTGCGCGGCGAGCAGACGGAAGAGCAGCTCGGCCGGCGCATGGTGTGCCTCGAGCGGCGGCTCGCCGACCTCGGCGCGCTCACCCAGGCGCTCGCGCAGGCCGACGTCGCCGTGGTCGACCAAAGCGCGCATGCGGTCTCCGAGCTCGCGCCCGTCAGCGATTGCGCCAATCTGGAGTCGCTCTCCTCGATGGATCCGCGTCCGGAGGGCACGGCGGCGCAGGAGGCAATCACCCGGGTCACGGGGGATCTCTCCCGTGCGCGCGCGGAGCTCGCCGTAGGGCGTTACGAGAACGGGCTCTCGCGGGTCGATCCTTTGGTCGCGCGCGCCGCCGAAACACGTTATGGTCCGCTGGAAGCAGAGGCGCTTTACTTGCGCGCGCGCTTTCGCGACCTCCTCGGTAAGGATCGCGAAGCCGAGGGGGATTATCACGCGGCGGCCCACGCGGCGATTTCGAGTCACCACGACGAGATCGTGGCGAGCGCCTGGGTCGATCTGTTCGGCATGCTGGCCTTCGACGTGCGCCGGGTCGACGAGGCTGCACGCGCCCTGGAGTATGCGCGGGCGGCGCTTCGCAGGCGCGGGGCCAATCCGGAGCTCCTCGCGCGGCTGTCGGTGCGGATCTGCACGCGAGGCAATGCGCTCGCCGATGCGCCGCAGATCGAGGCGGATTGTCGGCACGCCATCGAGCAGGTCGAGCGCTTCGCGCCCCACGACCCCGAGCTCCTCGCGGCCTCGCTGCAAGGGCTCGGGAGCGCAGAGCGCTCTCAGGGCAAGCTCGCCGAGGCCCGAGCGTCCGTCGATCGAGCGATCGCCACCCTGTCGAATACACTCGGCAAAGACCATCCGTCGGCGCTGCACGCGCGCCGAGCGCTCGTCCTCGTCCACAAGGAGAGCGGTGCGATGGCCGAGGCCGAGGCCGAGAGCCGATCCATCGTCGAGAGCAGCGAGCGAAGTTTGCCGCCCGAGCACCCGGTGCGATTGGTGGCGCTCTTCGATCTGGCCCGGATCCTCACGGTCCGGGGCAACCACGCCGCGGCGCTACCTCTCTTCCAGCAAGCCTACGAGGGGGAGCGCCACAAGCGCGGCGAGGACTCCGAGCAAGCGGCAAGTTGCCTCGAAGCCATGGGGCGTGCCCTGCACATGCTGGGGCGCAAACAGGAGGCGCTCGACCATTACCGCCGCTCGCTCGCGATACGTGAAAAAATCCTCGGCGCGGATCACGCCGTCGTCGCCAGCACGCTGGTCTTCATTGCCATCGTGCGTCACGACGAAGGGGCCCACGAGGAGGCGCTCTCGCTCCTGCGTCGCGCGCTCGAGATTCGTGAGAAGGCGCTCGGGCCGGAGCATCCGCTCGTCGCGAGCACGCTCGACATGCTGGGCAGGATCTATGGCGCGGTCGGCCGCCTGGATGCAGCCGAGCCGCTCGTCGAGCGCTCCCTCGCCATCAACGAGGCGCGGCTCGGGAAGGATCACCCTTCGCTCGCGGACGCGCTCGTCCCGCTCGCGGACATCCATATCGAGCGTCACGCACCCAAACGAGCCATTCCGCTGCTCGAGCGCGCGATCGCTTTGCTCCTGCGTCATCCGGGCGACCCGACCAGGCTGGCGGACGCACGGTATTCCCTCGCGCATGCGCTCGTGGCGGCCGGGGAGGACCGGCGGCGCGCGGTCGTGCTCGCGGACGAGGCACGGGCGGGATATCTCGCGTCCGGACCGAGGGCAGTGGCCGCCGCCGCGGACGTCGAGGCCTGGGTGGCTCGCATTCGGCGGTGATCGATCAGCCATTGTCGCCGAAGGCGCGGCGCACGGTGCTCGGCGGGGGCAGGCCGGCCTCGCGAAAGGCCCGGCCAAGCGCCACACTGCTGCCGTAGCCGGCGCTGCGGGCGACGTCGGCGACACGCAGCCCAGGCGAGGAGAGGAGCAGCACCGCCCAGCGCAGGCGAATGTCGCCCGTGAGCTCGCGAAAGCCGTCGGCACCGAGCGGAAACGTGGCCCCGAGCTCGTCGATGTCGCGCGCGAGCTGGCGCAACGAAACGCCGGCGTGATCGGCGAGCTCCTGGAGCGACGGCGCGGTCGCGAGGCGCATGTACATCCCGCGCACGGCTGCCCACGTCCTCGCGAGACGCGGCGACTCCTCGGCGACGATGTCCTCGCGCGCCCGTGGATCGAGGATCTCCGCGGCGGCCAGGGCCGCGAGCGCGCGATCGACGGCGGCGATGGGCTCACGCTCGGAGCCGATCGTCACGCAGCTCCGTGCCGGCGCGCTTGTGGGGCACGACGAGACGCTCGTCCGGTTCCCGGCGGCGAAGCTCGGCGCCTGGATCGAGGCCCTCCGCGACCACCCCGATCCCGCGGTGCGCGCCCGCGGCGAGGAGCTTCATGCGAGGATGACCACGGGGGCCACGCCGCCGATCGTGGAGTGGCCCAGGCCCGCGGAGATCGAAGCCATCCGCGCGCGTGCCGAGGCCTTGGGGCTCCCGCTTGATGCGGCAATCTACGCGCTCGTGCCGCGCCGCGTGCTCGATCCCGCGTCGACGCTGCGTACGGCGTCGTCGCCGAAGGGCATCACGAAGAAAGCGTGGCCGAAGTGCAAGAGCGAGCCGATGGAGCACGTGATCACCCTCGACTATGCGGCGATGCCCGAGCTGCGCGAGCGGACGGGCCATGGCGAGGACGTCCGCGCGCTCGCGGTCTTCGTGTCGAAGCGCGAGGAAAACTGCGCCTGGGAGCGCGACAGCGGCGAGACCGCGGTCGTGCTGCTCTCCGAAGCGGCGCTCGCGAAGGGCCACGGCGACGACGGCGGATGCTACGAGGCCGTGCGCATTGCGATCCCCTCGGTGGTACTCGATCCCTACGCCGACGACGAAGACGGCCGCATCGAAGCGATCCGCGACCTCATCCGCGATCTCCGCGCACGCGCGCTCGGTCGCCCCGGCTGGCTCCAGACGCACGACGAGGACGACGGCGCCGCCGACTTCCTGGCGCAGTTCGACGAAGATCTCGTCGAGGACCTCAACTGCGGTGGCGATGGTCGGTTCTACGTCTTCGCGAAGGACGCCTTCTGGGAGTGCTGAGTCGGGCAAATGCCACGGCCTTTTTCCGCTTGCACTGTACCCGTTGGTGCACGTAAAACCCGCCCGGCGCTCGCATCGAATTCCTCGTGATGCGGGCACGGCCACCTGGCCGTCGTGAATGCCGGACAATGAATCACAGACAATCCATTGACGCCGAACAGGCGCTCGAGGACCTCGCGCGCGAGAATGCGGCGCTGCGGCGGCGCATTGCCGAGCTGGAAATCCCGGCGCGGCGGTATCAAGCCCTGTTCGACGGAGGCGCCGTCAGCCTCCAGGTCTACGATCCCGAGAGCCGCACCAAGGAGGTCAACGCGGGCTGGGAACAGCTCTGGCACACACCGGTCGAGCTCGTCGCCGATTATAGGCTGCGAAACGATCCCCAGGTCGTCGCCCAGGGGTTCATGCATCTCATCGAGCAGGCATTCCTGGAGGGGAAGGCTACGCGGTTGCCCACCATCCGGTACGATCCACACCAGAACGAAGCCGTTGATCAGGGCAGGGTTCGCTGGGTCGCCTCGGCGCTTTTCCCGGTGAAGGGAGCAAACGACGAGGTATGCGAGGTGATACAGCTCCATTTCGACGTCGGCGAGCTCAAGCACTCGGAGGAGGAGCTGCGGCAGCAGAAGGACGAGCTCGAGGCCGCCGTGACCGCACGCACCGCGGAACTCGCGGAGCAGCTTCGCGTGAGCGAGGAGCAGCAGCAGGCGATCGCCGCATTGTCCACGCCCGTGCTCCGGATCTGGAAGGGCATCCTCGCCGTGCCACTGATCGGCCGCATCGACGCGGCGCGCGGCGCGCGAATCCTCGAGGTCCTGCTCCGGTCGATCGTGGAGGCGAGCGCGGAGAAGGTCATCCTCGACGTCACCGGCGTGCCGGTTCTCGACGCGGACGCGGCGCGTCACCTGCGGGACGCGGTGCGCGCCGCCGAATTGCTGGGTGCGCAATGCATGGTCGTCGGCATCTCCACGCAAACGGCGCGCACACTGGTGGAGGACGACCTTGGCTTCGAGAATGTATGCACCTTCGCGACCCTGCAGGAAGGATTGCGCCGCTCCCTGGGACGGCGATAGGAGCGCATTCCCGCCCGCGCTCCCCTTCCCTACGGGCTCCGCTCCGCAAGGAGCTTCATCAGCGCGGTGCTGTCCACCGGCTTGACCAGATGGTGGTCGAAGCCCGCCTCCTGGGTCTGACGACGGTCCTCGGTCTGTCCCCAGCCGGTCATCGCAATGAGGAACACGGCGCGCCCCCACGCCTGCTCGCGGAGCCTACGGCAGACCTGATAGCCGTTCATCCGCGGCATTCCGATGTCGAGCAGCATCACGGTCGGCTTGAACGACTCGGCGATCCGGAGCGCTTGCTCGCCGTCGTAGGCGGTCATCACCTCGCTGCCCGTGATCTCCAGCAGCGCGGCGAGGCTATCGGCATTGTCGACATTGTCGTCGACCACGAGCACGCGATGCTTCACCACGAGCACGGACGCGGCATGCTCGTCGGAATCGCTGGCCTGCGGCAATCCGACGATCGGAAGCTCGACGCTGAACTCGCTGCCGCAATTCGAACCCTCGCTCCGCACCGACACCTTTCCACCGTGCAGCTCGACCAGACCCTTCACGAGCGACAAACCAATGCCGAGCCCGCCCTGCGCCCGCTCGAGCGCAGGCGCCGCCTGCGCGAAGATATCGAATACTTTCGGCAGCATGTCGCTCGTGATGCCGATCCCGTTGTCCCGGACCGATACGACCACGATCGTCTCTCGACGCTCCACGGAAAGCGAGATCTCGCCCCCTTCAGGCGTGTACTTCGCTGCATTGTTGAGCAAATTCGAAAAGACCTGGGCGAGCCGCACGGGATCCCCGTCGACGCAGATCGAGCTCGCCGGAAGGCTCACCGTGAGCTGATGCCGTCCGGCTTCGACCATCGGTCGGCTCGTCTCGACGGCGACATCGATGACGGCGCTCAGCGCGACGCGCTCTCTTCGCACCTCGAGCTTCCCGCGGGAAATGCGCGAGACGTCCAGCAGGTCTTCGAGCAATCGGGTCATGTAATGGACCTGCCTGTCGATCACGTTCCGGCACCAGACGAGCTTCGGCTCCGGCGGGCCTTTCGCTTTCAAGAGCTGCACCGCGTTCCGGATGGGGGCGAGCGGATTGCGTAGCTCGTGGGCGAGCGTCGCGATGAACGTGTCTTTTCGTCGATCCGCCTCGCGGAGCTGCTCGATGAGCAGTAACCGCTCGCCCGCGACGGCGACGTACTGCGTGATCGTCTCGAGAAACTCCACCTCGTCCTGCGTGAATGCACGCTTGCTGCAACTGCCGAACGACAAGGTCCCGACGAGCCGTCCACCGGCCATGAGCGGATTGCAGACGTACGCCTGTACGCCGAGCTCGCGAAGCGACGCTGCCCTTGCATCGGTCGAGTCCTGCACGTCGGTCAGGACGATGGGCTCCGAGCGCTCCGCGACCTCGCCGCAAATCAACCCGCCGAAGTCGATCGACGCGAGCGCCGCGGCGGCTTCGGGCGGGATCCCGGCGCTCGATACGAGGCGCAAGCGCGGAGCTTGGGGCTCGACCACGCAGTTTTCGTAGAGGTCGAGACCGAGATCGGCGCGGATCTTCTCGAAGAGCGCGCGAACCATCGCATCCAGGTCGTGAACGGTCATCAAAATGCGGGCCGCCTCCCAGAGAAGCTGGAGCCGCCGCGTGCGTCGTTCGAGGTTGGCTTCGGTGAACTTGCGATCGGTGATGTCCAGAAACGCCGCGATGCTCCCCCGGATGTGGTGCTCGGCGTCGTAGAGCGGCGACGCATACCCGAAGAAGTGCTTTCTGCGGCCATCCTCGAATACGATGTCGTATTCTTCGCCACGGACCGGGTGGCCACGCGCGGCTCGCCGCATGGGCATCTCCATCGGCCCGAGCTCGCGCCCTTCGTGCAGGAGCTTTTGAGGCGTGTGGCGCTCTTCGGACGCTACCGTCAAGGAGAGGTTTGCCCGCCCCCTCGCGTCGATGAGCTCGGCTGCAGCACGATTGCCGGTGACGCGTTGGCAGTTCGGATCATGCGCCATAAAAATCGCAATCGGGACGAGGTCGAGCACCGTCTGCAGCTCGCCCGCCTTCGCCTCGAGCTCCGCATTGAGCCGCCGAACGCGCTCCTGTGCTTCCACCTGATCGGTGATGTTCACGGACATCCCGGCGAGCATCGCGCGGCCATGGCTGTCGTGCATCGGGAACTTGTAGGAGAGGTAATGTGCAGGCCGCCCCGCCACCGTCACGGTCTCCACGAGACTGGTCACGGCGCCACTGGTGAGCACGGCGCGATCATTCTCGCCGACGCGCGCGGCCTCCTCCGGCGGGAAGATGTCGGCGTCCGTCCCCCCGATCCATTGCTCGAGAGGGCGCTCGAGCCTCCGTTCGAGGTAGGCGTTCACCCAGACGTACCGCAAATCGGCGTCCTTGATGTAGGCCGATGCCGGGCAATTGCGCATGAATTGCTGGAAGCGCTCCTCGCTCTCCCGGAGCTGATTCTCGACCCGCTTCTGGGCCGTGATGTCCAGGGATACGACGCCGATGCCGCGCACCTCGCCGCGGCGGTCGCGAATCGCATAATAGTTCATGACCCAGTGGCGCTCCTCGTTCGGAGCGCTTCCCGGCCCGCGAAACTCCACGCCGCGAATGGCTTCCCCGGCATCACGGACCCGCCGGAGCAGCGGCTCGACCCGCTCGGCCCACGCTGGCCGCAGCTCGCCGAGGGTCCTGCCAAGGTGGCTGTCGATGGACCTCCCGTCGAGCGCGGCCTCCTCGTTGAGCGAGACGATCCGCAGCTCACGGTCGAATGCTACGATTCCAACCGGCGCGTGCGTGATCAGCGCATCGAGCCGCGCGAGCAGCTCCTCGCGCTCCTGCTCCAGCCGCTTTCTGTCGGCGAGATCCGCGTGCACGAGGTCGTCGGCCCGTGTTTTCTTTTTTCGCTGGAGGAACACGAACACGCCGTCACCATCCTTCAACCCCGTGAGGGTGAATGAAGGATGGTCGAAGCTGCACGGCTCGCCGGAGCGGTTCGTCGCTTCGAGGGCGGCGTAAAGCCCGTTCTCCAGAGACGTCGGGATCTCTCGGCCCAATGTCTTGCCGATGAGATCGCTCCGCGAAAGAGCCCGAGACGCCGCGGCATTCAGGTACGACCATTCGAAATCGCTGGGCACGCCGGCCTCGTCGCGCACGGCGCGGAGCCGCATGACGCCGTCCGGGTGGCGATCGAAGTTGGTGGGATCGAACGGCATGGCGTCGGGCGGTTCTAGCCCACCGCGCCGGAGGCGAGAAGGGTTGTCGGCGAAGATCACGACGTCGCTCCGCCATCCCCCGCGCACGGCGCAGAGGTTTGGCTGGCCGCACAGGCTGGTTTCTCGCCTGACCGCTGGCTCGTTCGTTGCAACGGTGAAACGCAAGCTGTGCCGCACGCGCCTGCCGCTGGCGACGGAGACCGATGAGCACGCAAGATTCCAGAGGCGCACCCCGCGGGCCGAGCCTGTCGGAGCTCTTGCGGGACCTGGAGCCGGAGATCCTGGCGAAATGGGAGCAGGCCGTCCGAAAGCTCCCCGTCGCTCGCTCCCTCGCGCGCCCGGTCTTGATGGACCACGTGCCCGAGCTCCTCGACCGCATCGCCGAGATGGTCGACGAGATGGCGGCGGGTCGGCCCCCAGAGCCGCCGCAGGAGACGGCCGAGAACCATGCCCGCGATCGCCTGGAAGCCGGCTTCGACCTCGGAGAGGTCGTCGCCGAATACGCCGCGCTCCGGGCCACGATCACGAAGCATTTTTTGCAGAAACAGCTCCTGGCCGAGTACCCCGAGGCCCTTTCGGTCCTGAACTGGGCCATCGACACGGCCGTCGCAGCCTCGGTGGATCGTTATACCCGCGCCAGTAGGCGCACGCTCGAGGCCCTCGACCGAATCTCGACCGCGTCCCTCGAAACCCGGAGCCTGAACGAGCTCTTGCAGCGGCTCCTCGGCGTTTTCCTCGACGCCACGGCTTCCGTCGACACCGCCGTGATCCTCCTGCGTGAGGACGACGTCTTGCGCGTTCGCGCCGCCGTGGGCCTCGAGGAGGAGGTCTCGCAAGGGTTCTCCTTGAGGATCGGCGAGGGATTCGCGGGGACGATTGCAGCGGAGCAGCGCCCGATGTACCTTCGGAACGCTTCGGAGGACCCGCTCGTCAAGAGCCCGATCCTCTGCGCGAAGGGCGTGAAAGCTCTCTATGGGGTTCCTCTCGTCGATGGATCTCGTGTCCTCGGCGTCGCGCACATGGGCTCCCGGGGCACCTCCGAATTCTCCGAGCAGGACAAACATCTCTTCGGCGCCCTCGCCAGTCGCGCCACGACCGCGATTTCTCAATGCATGCTCCGTGAAAGGCTGGAGGTGGAACGGGCCCAGCTCGCGGCCGTCGTCGAGCAGATGCCAGCCGGCGTCGTCCTTGCCGAGGCGCCCTCCGGCAGGATGATCATGGGCAATCGGCAGGTGGCCGAAATTTGGCGCCGCCCGTTCGAGCCGTCGAGCAACATCGAGGAGTATCGGACCTGGCGGGGCTTCCATCTCGTGAATGGTCGGCCTCTGAGGCCCCAGGAATGGGCGCTCGCGCGCGCCATCCTGAACGGCGAAACGGTCCGGCAAGAGCTCCGGATCCTGCGCGGCGACGGCACCTACGGCTTCATCCTGAGTACGAGTGCGCCCATTCGTGACCCCGCGGGGCGCATCGTCGCGGCCGCCGCGGCGCTCGTGGACATCACGGACCGCAAGCGCGCCGAGGAGGAGCGCGAGCGGCTCATCACCGAGATCGATTACGAGCGCATCCGTTACCTCGACCTCATCAACAACCTCGATCACGTCGTCGTGTGGGAGGCGGATCCCAATTCGCTCGCCTTCTCCTTCGTGAGCAGCCGCGCGGCCACTGCGACGGGCTTCACCGCCGAAGAATGGAAACGTTCGCCGAAATTCTGGGCAGCGCACGTCCCACCGGAGGATCTCGACGCGCTCTTGTCCCATTTCCGGCGATGCCAGGACGAAGAGAGCCCCGCCCCCTTCGATCACCGCTTCCTCCGGCGCGACGGTCGGGTGTCCTGGTTGCGGACGGGCGTCCACCTCCTGCGGACCGGGCACAGGGCCCACCTCGTCGGCGTGAGTATGGACGTCACCGAGCTGAAGGCAGCCGTCGGGGCGAGAGACCAGGTCCTCGCCATCGTATCGCACGACCTGCGAAACCCCCTCGCCAGCATCATGGGTGCAGTCCAGTTTTTGACGTTACGCGCGGCCTCCGACGAGGTGCATGCGTGTTTTCGCAAGCCGGCGGACATCATCTCGCGCGCGGCGCAGCAGATGGCGCGAATGATCTCCGACATCGTGGACGTGTCGAGCATCGAGACCGGACACATCATCGTGGTACCGGCGCCCGAACATCCCTATCGGCTCGCGAGTGAGGCCATGGCCGGGTTTCATGATCGTGCGCGCGAAAAGGGGGTATCGCTCCGCAGCGAAATCGCGGCCGAGCTCCCGCGGGTCCACTGCGATCGCGACCGGGTCATGCAGATCTTCGGAAACCTCATCAGCAACGCCATCCAGGTCACCGACCCGGGCGGATCGATCGTCCTTCAGGCCGAGGCGCGCGGCAAGGAGGTCGCCTTCTCGGTCTCGGACACGGGCCGAGGGATCCCGGCGAACGAAATCGGTCATCTCTTCCAGCCTTATTGGCGGAGCACCCGATCGGGCTACAAGGGAAGCGGCCTCGGGCTCGCCATCGTGCAGGGCTTCGTCGCCGCGCACGGCGGCAAGGTCTGGGTCGAGAGCGCGCTCGACAAAGGGACCACGTTCTTTTTCACGCTCCCCGTCGAGGGAGCGGAGCCTCGGGAAGGGCTGTCTCGGGCCGCCTGAATTGGTAACGAAATCGACCACGTTTGCGTGGTCCAATGGGTTACCAGCGACGCAGACCATGGCCGAAATCGTGCGTACTGCGGTATTTGCTATGGTTTTTCCGCGGGCCTGGTTATCCTTCGAAGGGCCTACCGGGCTCTCTCCTCCAAAGGAGGTTTCGCATGTCGACCATCACCCAACGCGTGCTTTGCATCCTGCTCGCGAGCCCCTTGCTCGCGTTTGCCTTGCCCTCGTGCAGTGACGGGACCAGCTCCTCGGGTTCGGCGGGGGCAAGCTCGGGGACCGCAGGTACGGGCGGTACGGGCGGCGTGGGCGGCGCGGGCGGTACGGGCGGCGCGGGCGGCGGCACCGGCGGAACGCCCACGCCCGTCGCGTGCCTCAACCAGTTCTACGAGTGCGGCGACGGCGACGACAACGACGGAGACGGCCGGATCGACTCGAACGATCCCGACTGCCTCGGCGCCTGCGACAACACCGAGGGCAATTTCTTCGGCGGTATCCCTGGGCAGGTCGGCCAGGCATGTATCGTCGACTGCTACTTCGACGCCGATTCGGGCGCCGGCAACGACGGCTGCTACTGGAACCACAACTGCGACCCGCTCGCCGTTGCGCCGAACTTCTACCCGGAGAAATACGAACAGCAGCAGTGCAAGTACGATGCGCAAGCCAATACACCCGGCACGGCCCTCAGCTGCACGGAGCTCTCGCAAGGCCAGTCCCAGGAATGCTACGACTACTGCAAGCCGCTCGTGCCGAACGGCTGCGATTGCTTCGGCTGTTGCGAGCTGCCCGCCGGCAGCAAGAAGTACGTCTGGCTCGGCTCCGAGAACCCGAACGGCAACGGGAGTTGCAGCATCGACGTGCTTTCCGACCCGGACAAATGCCAGCCCTGCACGCCCGTCCCAGGCTGCCAGAACGATTGTGACGTTTGCGAGATCTGCGTCGGCAAGAACGAGCTGCCGCCCGAGTGCTTGACGATGGATGGTGGCATGACCGGGCAATGCGAAGCCGGCATCCAGCCCTGCGGCCTGGAAGGGCAAGACCCCTGCCCGGTCAATAGCTACTGCGTCACCGGGTGCTGCCAGGAAATTCCGAAGTAGCTCGCCTACGAACGTCACTCGTCCTGCATACGCGCCCGGACGAACACGCCGTGCCCCTTCAGGTACGTGCTCGTCCACCCGCCCGTGACGGGGGCATTGGGCGCGAGAATGCAGCTCGAGTCCTGCCCGCAATTGTCGAGCTTCCAGGCGGTCCAGCCGATCCCGTGCGTGTTCATCCACTCGTGCCAGAGGCGTGCGGCGTCCAGGCATACCTGCCCGTCGGTCCCGCCGTCGGCGTGCGTGGCCCCCCACTCCGTCACGAGCAGGGGCAAACCTTTGGCGCGGGCCCCGTCGGCCTTGCCGCGCAGCCAATCGGTGTGCGTGCACGCGTAGAAATGCAAGGTGTACAGAAGGTTCGTCCCGGCCACCGGTGACTCCGCGGCGCGGTCCACGTCCTGCGACCAGTTCGGCGTGCCGAGCACGATCACGTTGTCCGGATCCTTCGCGCGAATCGCCGCGATCACGGCCTCGTGATACGGCTTCAGCGTGCCCTGCCAATCGAGATCCAGAGGCTCGTTGAACGGCTCGTAGATCACGTTGGGTTTGTCGCCGTATTTCGTGGCCATCTCGCTGAAGAACTGGACGGCTTGATCCTTGTGCTGGTGCGCGTTGTGATCGTGCCAATCGATGATCACGTACACGCCCGCGGCGATCGCATTGTCGACGATCTGCTCGACCTGGCTCCGCGCCTTGTCGGGGTTCGTCAGGTACGCCCCATCCGGCTCGACGCCCATGGCGGCGCGGATCACGGTCGCGCGCCAGTTGTTGCGCATCCAGCGTAAAGCCTCGAGGTTCTGCGCGAATCCCTCGTTCTCCCAGTTCAGCCACATGCTGCTCGGGCCCTTGAGCTGCATGCGCTCGCCATGTTCGTCGCGAAGCTCCGCGCCGACCACCGCGAGCTGCCCATGGAGCTCGACCGGCGTGGGGCCCATGTCTCCCGAGCCGACATCCTCGTCCGAGCCCATATCCAGGGGATCGATCGGGGCCGGGGGGCTCTCGGCGCCCCCGGGATCACACCCCGCAACGCCCATGGCAAGGAGCCCGCACGCGCCTAGGACCCACGCGCGTCGGCTCACGGCTCCACCCCCCAGACGAGCGCGCCATTGTGGTAGAGCGTCACCTTGTCCCAATCGGCGAATGCGGTCTTCGTCGGGTCGAACGAGTAATCGTTCGTCTCGTCGTAGCTCGCGTAATCCATCTTGTTGTAACGAGCCTGGATCTCGCCGCTCTGCTGGCCCGGCGTGAGGACGTCGGCGCCGCTGAACGTCACCTCGAGATAATGGTCGGCGTTCGCGCCCGAGGTCGTCATGAACGCGCCCGATACCTTCCCACATCCGACGAGCGCATAGTCGCAGTGGAATACCTCGGTCTGCGAGCCGTTCGTCTCCAGCGTGTAGTAATAACGAATCTGGAGCTCGGCGAGCGGCACGGAGACGTCACTGCCGTTCACGATGTTGAAATGAGGCTTGATCTCGGCGTTCGTCGCGTTGGTATCCGACGCTTTGTACAGAACGTGCAATCCAGCGGGCGGCGCGCCGCCCGCGCCCGAGCTGCTGGAGCTACTCGAGCTGCTGGAACTCGAGCTGCTCGCGCTGGAGCTCGAGCTGCTGGCACTCGAGCTAACGCTACTGGCACTCGAGCTCGAACTGCTCGCGCTGGAACTCGAGCTGCTCGCGCCGCCCGCCCCGCCCGGGCCGCCGCCGCCCGGCCCGCCCGGCCCGCCGCCGCCGGCTCCGGGTTCGAGGCCGCTCCGGTCCGGATCGATTCCATAAGCGCAGGCCGCGAACAGCGCGGCCATCGAGACGACGATCCCCATCCGCGCGGACGACACAACGAAGCCTCTCGTTCGCATGATGAACTCCCTTCCCTCGTCCCGAGAGATCACCAGCCGGCGGGACCGAGGCACGGCCAATGCCATATCATGGTCAGCCGAAAAGATCGACGCCGCCCGCCGCGTCATTCGACCTTGACGCTCGGCGAAAGATGCGGGTAGCGTCGTTGAGAAACGAATTCGATGGCCTTGAAAGATTCCTCGATGACACGAATGCGATGGCCTCGTCGGCGGTTTTTGGCCGCGACGCTCCTCGCCCCGCTCGCGAGCGCGTGCTCCGGGCGGCGCGGCGCGCGGCGTGATCCCGGCGGTGTCCTCACGGTGTCGACCGAGCAGCAGGCCTCCTGGGTGCGCAACTTCAATCCCTTGCTCGCGCCGGGGAACATCCGCTGGCCCACGCGTGCGGGAATCTACGAGCCGCTTTTCATCTATGACACCATCAACGGAAAACTCGTCCCGTGGCTGTCGACCGGCGCCACCTGGAGCCCCGACAAACGGACGCTCCATTGTACCCTCCGCCCCGGCGTGACCTGGTCCGATGGTCAGCCCTTCACGGCCGACGACGTCGTCTTCACATTCGAGATCCTCGGACGCCACAAGGCGCTCGATCTCTTCGGCGTCTGGTCCTTCCTCGACGACGCCCGGGCGCGCGGCGCGGACGAGGTGGTGTTCTCCCTGAAAAAACAATACGTCCCGGGGCTCGTCTACCTCGGGCACCAGCCCATCGTGCCGCGGCACGTGTGGCGGGACGTGAAAGACCCCGTCACGTTCACGAACGAGCGGCCCGTGGCCACCGGCCCGTTCACCGAAATCACGGTCTTTCAGAATCAGGTCTACGAGCTCGGTCGAAACCCGCGGTACTGGCAGCCGGGCAAACCCGCTCTCCGCGGGCTCCGCTTCCCCGCGTATCCCGGCAACGATCAGGCGACGCTCGCGCTCCTCCACGGCGAGGTCGACTGGGCCGGTAACTTCGTGCCCGACGTCGAGCGGCTCTTCGTCGCGAAGGATCCGGCCCACCACCATTACTGGTTCCCGCTCGTGGGCGGCACCGTCATGCTCTATCCCAACGCCGCGCGCGCCCCGCTCTCGGACGAACGCGTACGCAAGGCGATCAGCATGTCGATCGATCGCGCCCTGCTCGTGAAGGTCGCGATGTACGGCTATACGCGCCCCGCCGACGCGACCGGCCTTCACGACGGATACGCGCGTTTTCGCAGCCCCGAGGCCGCGGCGGCCGGCGACTGGATCACGCACGACATGGTCCAAGCCGGGCGGCTGCTCGACGAGGCTGGCTATCCGCGCCGCGCGGATGGCCTACGCGCCTCGGCCGACGGCGCGCCGCTCACGCTCGACGTCCACGTGGTCACGGGCTGGTCCGACTGGATCCGCGCCGCGCAGATCATCGCCCAGGGCCTGCGCGCGCTCGGCGTCACCTCGGCGGCGCGCGCGTACGACTTCAGCGCCTTCTTCGAGAAGCTCCAGAAAGGCGCGTTCGACCTCTCGCTCGGCTGGTCCTCGGACGAGCCCACGCCGTATCATTTTTATCGAGATCTGATGGGCACGGCGACCCTCCGTCCGCTCGGCGATCCCGCCGCGCGCAACTGGCATCGGTTCGGCAGCGAGGAGGCCGACGCCCTGCTCGCGGAATTCGAGGGTGCGGCCGACGAGCGCGACGAGATGCGACTCTCGCACGCGCTCGAGCGCCTGTTCGCCACGCGCGCGCCCGTGATCCCGCTCTTCCCGAACCCGGCCTGGGCCGCGTTCAACACCCGCCATTTCGAGGGTTTTCCGAGCGCGCGGGATCCATACGCCAAACCCTCCCCTTACAGCGCGCCGGAGTGCTTGCTCGTCCTCACGCGGCTCACGCCGCGGAGCGCGTGAGGGCGAAAGGATCACGAGGAGACGGCACGTGCGATACCTCCTGCGACAGCTCGGCCTGTACATCCTCGCGGCCTGGGCCTCGCTCACGCTCAATTTCATCGTCCCGCGCCTCGCGCCCGGCGATCCCGCCTCCGCGATGTTCGCGCGATACAAAGGGCAGCTCCAGCCCGAGGCGCTCGCGGCGCTGCGCGAGGCGTTCGGCTTCACGGGCGGGCCGCTGCACGAGCAATACGTCGCGTACCTCGCGCACCTCTTCCGCGGCGACCTCGGCGTATCGGTCGCGTACTTCCCGGCCAAGGTCACGGATGTCCTCGCGATGGGCCTCGGCTGGACCGCGCTGCTCACGGGCTCCTCCGTGGTCGTCGCGTTCGTCCTCGGATCTTTGCTCGGTGTGATCGCCGCGTGGCGCCGCGGCGGCACGTTCGACACGACGCTGCCGCCGCTCCTCGTGTTCCTCGGCGCGTTTCCTTATTTCTGGCTCGCGATGATGCTGCTTTATGGCTTCGGCTTCACGCTCGACGTGCTGCCGCTGCGCCACGCGTACGCCGACACGCTCGCGCCCTCGCTGAGCTTCTCGTTCGTCGCGAGCGTCGCCGAGCACCTCCTCTTGCCGGCGACCTCGATCGTCCTCGCGAGCGTGGGCGGCTGGACGCTCTCCATGCGCAGCTCGATGATCGGCGTGCTCGCCGAAGATTACGTCACGATGGCGCATGCGAAGGGCCTGTCGCCGCTCCGGATCATGTTCCATTATGCGGCCCGCAACGCGCTCCTGCCGAACGTCACCGGCTTCGGCATGGCGCTCGGGTTCGTCCTCGGCGGGTCGTTGCTCACCGAGATCGTCTTTTCATACCCAGGCCAGGGGTATCTCCTCGTGCAAGCGGTTCGCAGCCAGGACTATCCGCTGATGCAGGGCATCTTCCTGACGATCACCATGGCCGTGCTCGCCGCGAACTTCCTCGTGGACGTGCTTTACGTATGGCTCGACCCGCGGACGCGCGGTCGCTAGGGGCTCGGGAGCGCATCCGATGACGAGCACGAAGATCCCTCGAAAAGCCGCAGTGGGCCTCGTGATCCTCGGGGTGTTTTTCCTGATGGCGCTCGTCGGTCCGCTCGTCGCGCCGTACGACCCCTCGGCGTTCGTCGACATCCCGCTGCAACCGCCCTCGCGCGCGCACCTGCTCGGGACCACGGGGCAAGGGCAAGACGTTTGGTCTCAAACGATCGCAGGCGCGAGGGCGTCGCTGCTCGTCGGCTTCGTGGCCGGGCTCGCGATGACCACGATCGGCGCGATCGTCGGCGCGGTTGCAGGCACGTTCGGCGGCCTCGTCGACGACGCGCTCTCGCTCCTCACGAACGTCTCCCTCGTCATCCCGGGTTTGCCCCTGGCCGTGGTGCTCGCGGCGTATCTGCCCGCGGGTACGAAGGCCCTGCTCGTCGTGCTCGTCGCGACGGGATGGGCCTGGAACGCGCGGGTGATCCGCGCGCAGGTGCTCTCGCTCCGCAACAAGGATTTCGTCGCCGCCGCGATCGTCACGGGCGAGAGCAGGCTCTACATCGTCTTTCGCGAGATCCTGCCCAACATGACGTCGGTCCTCGCGTCGTGCTTCATCAGCGCGACGGTGTACGCGATCGGCGCGCAGGTCGGCCTCGAGTTCCTGGGGCTCGGCGACATGAGCGTCGTGACGTGGGGGACGAACCTCTACTGGGCCAGCAACGACGCCGCGCTCCTGACGGGCGCGTGGTGGACGCTCGTGCCGACGGGCCTCTCCGTCGCGCTCGTCGGCACGGCGCTCGTCCTCGTGAGCTTCTCCCTCGACGAGATCACGAACCCGCGCCTGCGCGCCGTGAGCGACTGGGCGCGCGCCCTCGCCACACGCGGCATCCGCCCCGGCGCGTCGACGCCGGTCGTGAGGGATCATGGGTAGCGCGCCCCTCCTTTCGGTCGAGGATCTCGTCGTCGCATACCAGACGCCCTCGGGCCCGGTGCGCGCGGTCGACGGCGTGTCGTTCGTCCTCGAGCGCGGCGAGGTGCTCGGGCTCGTGGGCGAGTCGGGCAGCGGCAAATCGACCGTCGCGCAGGCGCTCGCGCGCATCCTCACGCCGCCCGCGATGATCACGGGCGGCCGCGTGCTCTTCGAGGGACACGACGTCCTCGCCATGAACGAGGACGAGCTACGCCGCTTTCGCTGGCGCAAGATGTCCTTCGTCCTCCAGAGCGCGATGAACGCGCTCTCTCCTGTCCTGACGATCGGCGATCAGATCATCGACGTCCTCGTCACGCACGAGCGAACGAGCAAGCGCGTCGCGCGGGAGCGAGCCGCCCACTTGCTCGCGCTCGTCGGCATCGACCCCGCGCGGCTCACGAGTCATCCCCACGAGCTCTCGGGCGGCATGCGTCAACGCGTTGGCATCGCCCTCGCGCTCGCTCTCGATCCGCCGCTCGTCGTCATGGACGAACCAACGACGGCGCTCGACGTGGTGGTGCAGCACGAGGTGCTCGCGAAAATCGCCGAGCTGAAAGAGAAGCTCGGTTTGTCCGTGCTCTTCATCACGCACGACATGTCGATCGTGTCGCAATTCGCGACGCGGATCGGCGTGCTCTACGCGGGCCGCCTCGTGGAGATGGCGCCCACGCGCGAGCTCTTCCGCGCGCCGCGACATCCCTACACGAAAGGCCTGCTCGGCTCGTTCGTCCCGATCCACGGGCCACGACGCAGGCTCGTCGGCATCCCGGGCTCTCCCCCCGATCTGCGTCGTTTGCCCGCGGGCTGCGCCTTCCGCGCGCGTTGTAGCGAGGCCGCCGCGCGCTGCGCGACGGAAGCGCCCGCGCTTCGCGTGATCGGCGAGGACCACCACACCGCTTGCCACCTCGTGTCCCCATGAGCGAGCCCGCTCGAACGCCCCCCCTCCTCGAGGCGCAGCACCTCGGCAAGCGCTACCGCGTCGGAGGATGGTTGCGCCCGAAAAACCTCCGGGCCTTGCACGACGCCTCCTTCACGCTCGGCCATCGCGAGATCCTCGCGCTCGTCGGCGAATCGGGCAGCGGAAAGAGCACGATCGCGCGGCTCTGCGTGCGCCTCGAAGCGCCGACGAGCGGGCGCATCCTCCTCGACGGCCGCGACGTTCTTCACGAGGAGCAAGGCCGCGCGACGCTCGCGTATCGCCGCCGCGTGCAGATGATCTTCCAGGACCCGTTCGGCTCCCTGAACCCCGCGCGCACCATCGGCCAGCACCTCGAACGCCCGCTGCTCCTGCATGGCAAAGCAAATGCGGGCGCCGATCTCACCACGCGCGTCCACGCCTTGCTCGACACCGTGGGCCTCGTCCCCGCGCCGGAGGTCGCCGCGAAATACCCGCAGCAGCTCTCCGGCGGACAGCGGCAACGCGTCGCGATCGCGCGCGCCCTCGCCGTGGAGCCGGATCTCATCCTCGCGGACGAACCCGTGAGCATGCTCGACGTCTCGATCCGCGCGGGCATCCTCAACCTGATGCTCGATCTCAAAGAGAAGCGCGGCATCTCGTTCCTGTACATCACGCACGACCTCGCGAGCGCGCGCTACGTCGCGGATCGGATGATGGTGATGTACGCGGGCCACATCGTGGAATCGGGGCCGAGCGAGGCGCTCCTGCAAACGCCGTTGCACCCGTACACGAAGCTCCTGCTCTCGGCGATCCCCGACCTCGAAGGCTCGTTTGCCCGCGGGCTGCCCGCGCGATCCGGCGCGCCCGCGCTCGTCGATCCGCCGCCCGGATGCCCTTTCGCCGCGCGTTGCCCGGACGTCACCGAGGCATGCCGGCGCGAGACCCCGCGCCCCGTCACGCTCGACGAGGGCCGCGTCGTCCGCTGTCACCTGTACCCCGAGCCCTCTCGGGCCCGAAGCGAGTAAACCCAGCGAGGCATCATGTCCAAGTACGTTTTTCCTGACAATTTCGTGTGGGGTACGGCCACGAGCTCGTACCAGATCGAGGGCGCAGCGACCGAGGATGGCCGCGGCGAGTCCATCTGGGACCGGTTCTCGAAGACCCCGGGCAAGGTGAACGACGGCACGAACGGCGACATCGCCTGCGACCATTACCATCGCTACCGCGACGACATCGCGCTCATGAAGGACCTCGGCGTGCGCGCGTATCGCTTCTCGGTGGCATGGCCGCGCATCCTGCCGAAGGGCCGCGGCGAGGTGAACGCGGCAGGCCTCGACTTCTACGATCGGATCGTCGACACGCTGCTCGCCGCAGGCATCGAGCCGTTCGTCACGCTCTACCACTGGGATCTCCCGCAAGCGCTGCAAGACGAGGGCGGGTGGACAAACCGCGCGACAGCCGAGGCGTTCGTCACCTACGCCGACGTGCTCAGCCGACATCTCGGTGATCGTGTCAAGAAGTGGATCACGCACAACGAGCCCTGGTGCGCGTCCCTGCTCAGCCACCAGATCGGCCTGCACGCGCCGGGGATCCGCGATTATCGCGCGGCCCTGTCCGTGAGCCATCACCTGCTCCTCTCGCACGGCCTCGCCGTGCCCGTGCTGCGCAAGAACAGCCCCGGCGCCGAGGTGGGCATCACGCTGAACCTCACGCCCACGGTCCCAGCGTCGCGCAGCGCCGCGGATCTCGACGCAGCAAGGCACCACGACGGCTATTTCAATCGGTGGTTCCTCGATCCGCTCTTCGGCCGTCACTACCCGGCCGACATGGTGGCCGACTACATCAAAGCCGGACACCTGCCGCCCGAAGGCTTCACGGACGTGCGCCCCGGCGACCTCGAGATCATCGCCACCCCCTGCGATTTCCTCGGTGTCAACTACTATAACCGCACAGTCATGCGCAGCGACAAGGTGCCCGAGGAGCAGAACCTGCCGCGGACCGAGCACCTCGCGCCGCGCGAAGAGTGGACGGAGATGGGATGGGAGGTCTATCCAGACGGTCTCCGCCAAATCCTGACGCGCGTGCACCTCGAATACGGGCCGGCCAAGCTCTACGTCACAGAAAACGGGGCAAGTTATTCAGACGGCCCCGACGCCGAAGGGCGCGTGCGAGACGCGCGGCGGACGCAATTCTTGCGCGACCACTTCATCGCAGCGCGCCGCGCAATCGACGCAGGCGCGCCCCTCGCAGGCTATTTCGTGTGGTCCTTGCTCGACAACTTCGAGTGGGAGCGCGGCTACACGCAGCGCTTCGGCATCGTATGGGTGGACTACGAGACGCAGAAGCGCATCCCGAAGGACAGCGCGCTCTGGTACCGCGGCGTCATCGCGGCGAACGGCGTGGTGGATTGATTTCCACAGCGTAGCGCCGGGGCGCTGCCCCGGACCCCGCGGGGGCTGTTCGCCCCTCGACCCGAACCAGGGCAAGCCCTGGACCTCAGGGGGAAGAACTGCGCGATGCGCAGTTCTTCCCACAGGCCAGTGGCAAGACCAGAGACGGCGTTGCCAGTCACGGCGGTCTTGGTTGGCAGGGTCGTCCTTGGTCTTGCCTCGACCTGTTCGATGAACTGCGCGTTGCGCAGTTCATCGACCCCGAGTCCAGCGCTTGCGCTGGTCCGGGGTGCAGGGGGCGGACAGCCCCCTGCTGGGGTGCGGGGCAACGCCCCGCGCCTCAGGGATTCTGCAGCGCCGACTTGACGACTTGCCCGGCTGCGCTCGGATCGCCGTTCCAGTTGGTGATGAGCGACGGGAAATCGCAGCCCTTCGCGTACCACGCCCAGCCGGTCCAGGACATGCCGCGCTCCTTCGCGTATGCGAGCAGCTGGCTCGTGTAGTTCGTCGAGCAGTCGAAGCTCCCGAACTCCGTGATGAATACCGGATCCGTTGCCGCGAGGAAGCCGAATTTCTGCTCCCACGTCCCCGGCTGCTTGTTCCCGAAATCGTACGGGTGCGTGACGTATACGATGTTCGTCCCCTGGATGCGATTTTGCGGCACGCCCGAGAGATCGAAGGCCCAGTCGAGACCCCCGATGAGAACGATGTTCTGCGCGCCGGTGGCCCGGACCGTGTCGTAAAGCTGCTGCATGCCCACGGCCTGAAAGCCCTCGCCGCTATCACCGCCGCTCCGCCAGACCTCCCAGGACACGTCTCGCGGCTCGTTGTAAAGCTCGAACAGCACCCGGCCGTTGTTCTTGTATTTTTCGGCCACGGATTGCCAGAACTTCACGGAGTTCTGATCGGCCATCCGCTGCTGCTTCGTGTCGTAGTTGTTCATGTCCCCGCGATCTGACCAATGCAGATCGAGGATGACGTCGAGCCCGGCCTGCTGCGCCCACTGGATCGCCTGATCGATGTTCTGCTGGTATTGCCCGTCGTAACGGACGTGCCCTGGCAGCCAGAAGCCCTGGTTCAAGGAGAGACGCGTGACGTTCGCGCCCCAGCCCTTGATCTTCTGGAAATCGGCGAGCGAGATGTTCTCGCCCTGGGGCGTCCATTCGTGCGAGGGCCGCGCGAGCCCGCGGAACACGTGGACGCTTCCATTCTCGTCGTAGATCTTGTTCCCCTGCACGTAATACCCGCCCGGGGGTACGGGCGGCGCGCCGCCGCTGCCGCCCGTGCCCGAGCTCGACGAGCTGCCGGAGCTGCTCGATCCCGGCCCGCTCGATGCACTCGACGCGCCCGCGCCGCCCATGCCGCCCACGCCGGGCGTGGAGCCGCCCATACCCATGGTGGACTGGGCGCCGCCCTCGCCGCCTTGACCGCCCGTGAGATTCGACGTCTCGCCGACGTCGCACCCGATCCCCCCGAGCGAGATCCCGAGGAGTGACAGACCGAGGAACAAGAGGCCGCGTCGTGATTGCATGGTTTCCCTCACTCGAAGAAGGAGATGTCGTCGATCCAGATGTCGAAGTTCGCGTTCTGCCCCGCCTGGAAGTGCACGTAATACAACGCGTCCTTCTTGATCGCCGTCAGGTTCTGCTTCGACCAGTTCACGGTCTTGAGCTCTGCGAAGCTGAACTTGAACTCCTGCCAGTCGGTCGTGAGCGTGATGTTCGCGCCGAAGTCGTCGCTGCACGTCGCGCCGCAGTTGCCGGCTTCCGGCGTGGTCTGCGAGTCACCGACGTTGAAGCGCACGGCGCCGCTCGCGCCTGCGCCGACCTTGGCCCAGAAATGCAAACCGTTGAACTGGGACGCATTGAAGGCCTTCTTCGTCAGGCCGTCGTTGTTGAGGTCGAACCCGAAGCCCGCGCCCCACGTCGTGAAGCCGCTTCCCTTCGTGTTTGCCGCGTACATGCTGGAGCCCCGCGCCGGCGACAGCGCGGTCATCTCGAAGGGATCCCCCACGACGGGCGTCTGCGTCGCGCCGTCCGTCTCGTCGTTGTACGTGTACCAGGCGCCCAGCAAGCCCGCGTTCGGGGTGATCGAGCCGTTCTGATCCTCCATATCGTCGATGCTGGTGAGCTTTTGCCCACCGCCGCCGGAGCCGCCGCCGCCGCCCGGACCGCCGCCGCCGGGGCCAGGGCCGGGGCCGCCGCCGCCGCTCGCGCCTGCCCCTCCCCCTCCGGTGGTATCCGTCGAGCCCTCGTCGCACGCGGCGGCTGAGACCACGAGCAAGCCCATCACGACGGCAAAGAAAGCACGATGTTCGTTCACGAATTTCATGGCTGCACCGGACCTTTCGGTGGGAGCGGAGGGGGAACCGCTCGGAAGGAATGCGGATCATCATAGCGGAGCCCCGACGCGACCACAATGCGCCGCGCGGGATTCCGTTTTTGCTTCATTCGTTCGAGGAGATCAGATTCGACCTTTTTCGTCGAGGAACGCGGCGACCCAGGCGAGCGGCGCATTCCAGTTGATGGTGATCTCGTTCAAGCCCCAGGCCTCGATGTGGTCGATGAAGCACTTCTGCGGCGCGCATCCGGCGAGCCCCGCGGCCTGCCCATACGGATCATCGAGGCCCGAGTTCGGGCCGCCCGAGACCGCGCCGGGCGGCGCCGTCGGGAACTTCGCGTCCACCTGATTCGCCCAGAATCGATGGTGCGGGTTCTTGAGCGGATTCGACCCGTAGCCGGTCACGTACGACTGCACCATCGGGTTCTTGCCAAGGATGTAATCCATCCCCTCAATCGCGCCGCCGAGGTACTTCGGCTTGCTCGTGAAATCGTGCGCGAGCGCGAGGACCACGAGGTTGTTCAGCAGGAACGAGTTCGAGCCCCAGGGATACTTGCGCGACCCTCCTGCCTTGAAGGGCAAACGATACCCCTCGGCGTCGAGAATGCCGAGGTACGCGTCCGCGGCCGCGACGACGCTCGAGCGCATGGCCGCGACGAGATCCTTGTCGAGCTTGTTCGGGACGATGGCGAGCGAAATCGTGCCGAGCGCCTGCGTCATCTGCCACGTCATGGACGATGGCGCGCCGGCGCCCGTGCCACCGGCCGTCTGGGGGACGGCCATGTAATGCTTCGACTTCGTGAGGGCCGTCTGGTACTCGTCCTTGCCCGTCGTGATGAAGAGCTCGGCCGCGGCCCAGTAAAACTCGTCGCTCACGTCGATGTCGTCGTATGGCCCGCCGCCCTGGTTGTCGCTCGCCGGCGCGTACACCGCCGGGTTCGCCTTCGCCGCGGCCCAGGCCTTCTCCGCGGCGGCCAAGGCTTTCGCCGAGAACGCCGGATCGAACGTCTTCCAGATCCGCGCCGCCTGCGCCGCGTTCGCCGCGAGGTTCAAGGTCGCCGAAGTGCTCGGCGGGCGCAAAAACCGCTTCATGTTGGCCTCGTGCGGCGCGAGCCCGAGGCCGGTCCATTTCTCGTCGTGGACCTTGTGGTGCACCATGCCCGCGCGCGGCTGCCCGTCCGGCACCTGCATCTTGAGCATCCACTCGAGCTCGTACCGCGCCTCGTCGAGGACGTCCGGGACCCCGTTCTTGTTCTCGGGGATCGCGAGCTTCCCGTCCCCGAAATCGTTCACGCTCGTACCGAGGTGCTTCGCCCGCTCGTACTGCGCGAGCATCGTCCAGACCGAGATGCCCCCGTTGACCACGTATTTGCCGTGATCGCCGGCGTCGTACCAGCCACCGGACACGTCGAGCGAATACGAGCAGCCCGTCCCCGGCGCGCACGGCACGCTCTTGTCGCTCGTGTGGCCAGCGGGGCGCGTCCATTTCTCCTCGCCCGCGTAAGGCATGGTGATCGGCATGCCGCTGCGGTTGTGGTAGAAATAAGCGAGCGCATCGTACTTGAGCTTCCCGTAAAGATCCTTCCGGACGTCGAAGGGAAAACTCGTCTCGCCCTCGACGCGGAGCTCGTACTTGTCGCCGGGCTTCGCGAACGAGCTGAAATCCACGACGTGGACGTGCTCGCCGGACGCGGGATCGTCGCCGAAGACCGCCGTCGTCCCCTTGGCGACCGACTCCTTGCCCTCCCGGACGATCTCCCACGCGAGGGGCTTGTTCGGCACCGCCTTCACGATCGCCTTTTTCACGAGCCCCGGGAAATACCCGACCTGGTTGACCCGCACCTTGGGCAGCTTCACCTGCGGCGGCGGCGGCGGTGCCTTGAAGTCGGGGTCGTCCAGACGAATGTCGTCCAGACAAACGGTCACGCCGCCTTCTGCGGCGAGGCCCCCGCCCATGTGAAAGGCGAGCTCCGCCGTCGGATCGTCGCCCCTGCCCATGACGAACGCGCCCTCGAAGCGTTGCGGCTTCGTTTTCAGCTCGATGGTGCTCGACCAGTACTCGGCGTACGGCGGCCCGGCCATGCCCACCTTGGGCCGGACCCGCGTGGGTTTGCTCGCCCAGGCTTTGAAACGCACGGTGTACGTGTGGCCGCGCTTGATGACCATCTCGCGATGGCGGACCTGTGCGTCCCAGGGGTTCGCCCCTTTGTCGTCGATCTTCAGGCAAAACGCGCCGTTCTCGACCGCCGCCTTGCCCGTCGCGGGCGCGCTGAACGACGTCGTCCACGGCAAGCTCGTGCCGTCCTCGAAATCGGTGTTCTTGAGCAGGTTGTTGCCGCCCTGCGGCGCCACCTGCGGCGCGTTCGCCACGGGCCCGGAGCCCGGGTCGCTCGGCGCATTCGGATCTTGCGAACCGGCGCCGGGCGCGCAGCCCGAGAGCAGAAGCGCCGCGTACAGTATGCTCGATGAGGTCACGTTGCGCATGACAAACCTCGCGGAACGTCCCCGCATCACGGACAACCCGTGAACTGGATGTCGTCGACGTAGATATCGTAGTCGGCCCCGGTCGTGTTCACCTGCCACTGAATGCCGAACATCTTCGCGCTCTCGATCCCGTCGGGCCGCGGCTGGCCCCACCCGGCCTGCTGCTGCGCGGCGCTGAACAGGACGACGTACTGCGTCCACGTCGTCGTGAGCTCGATATCCATGCCGAAGTCGTTGAAGCACTCCGTGCAGACCTTGCCCTCCGGATCCGTGTTCGCGTCAGGCAATTTGATGCGCACGTGGCCCGTCGAGTTTTCGCCGCGCTTCGCCCAGAACGAGATGCCCTTGTACTGCGAGACGTCGAAGGGCGCCTTCGGATCGACGAAATTGAAGCCCATGCCCGCGAAGATCGTGCCCGATCCGCCGAGCTTGCCGTTCATGCGCGCCGAGCTCTGCGAGCCGTTCGCGCCGCCAGGGCTCATCGAAAACGTGCCGCCCAGCGCGCCCGCCTGCGGCGTGACCGTCGAGCCGCCCTTGTCGGCGAACGTGTACCAGTAACCGCCCCGGCCTTTGCTCACCGCGAGCTGGTTGTTGTTGTCCTCGCCGTCGTCGAGCACTCCATCGGCCGGACAAAGCTTGGCGTCCGGCGAATCGAGGTTCGTGCCCGCGCCCGCGCCAGCACCAGCGCCCCCGCCGCCCGGCGGGCGCGGGATGCATCCGGAGATCGCCGGCACGAACGCGCAAATCGCGACGAAGGCCCCCATCGAGTACGTGATTGCCTTGTTCATGTTCGCCCTCACCACCAGATCGAGGCCTGCAGCCGGATGACGTTGAGATCAGGCCGGGTCGCCGGCGCGCCGCGTGTCCCCGGATCCTGGTTCGTCGTGGTCGCGCCGAAGCCGTCCGGGAGCGTGGGCGCCGCCGGCGGCTGCGTGCAGAGCTGCGGGGTGGCCGGATCGCACTCCCGCACGTTGAAGAAGTAACGCGAATACTGCAGGGAGATCTCCTCGTGCGCGAGCCAATCCGAGCGGAAGATGAGCCGCGGCGAGAGAATCGCGAACGACTGCTCGGGGATCTTGGAGTTCGGCTGCAGGCGATCGAAGCGCAGGCCGAGCCCGAACCACGATTTGATGCGGCCATTGAGGTCGAAGCCGTACTTGAACTTCCGGACGCCATCCATGTCGGGGTCGTCGCTCGAGATGAAGTTCGCCATGGTGAAGGCCGCGATCTTGAGGTCGGGCCCCTCGCCCCAGTAGCGTTGCCCCGGGGTCTTCATGTTCGAGAGGATGTTGGCGATGCTGAGCTCGTATTGCGCGAGCAGCGTGTTCACCGCGCCGTTGCCGTTGCTCTGGCGGGTCGGGCCGTCGAGGTAGTTGCTCGTGATGCCGAGCGCGAACTCGCCGCCGCCGTTCGCATGGATCACCTCGACCGCGGGCCCGACGACCCGCGCGTTCTCCGCGGAGACGCGCGAAAAACCCGCGTAGAGATAGCCGAACATGTTCGCGTCGACGCGCACGTCCGCGCCGATCACGCTCATGTTGCCGTTCGGCACGTTCGTCAGCGCCGAGCCGGGCCGATCCTCCTCCTGCGCCCAGGTATAGAAATGGTGCAAGGAGAGGTCGACCGTCTTTTTCCAGCTCACGCCGGCATGCAGGTGGTTCACGAGCGTGAAGCGGGCATCGTTGTAGATGCTCGGGTTCGGGCGCCGCACGCCGAAGCCCTGCTCGCCCCACAAGGTAAAGTCCTTGACGTCGATCTCCATGCGGAGCGTCTCGCCCAGCGTGTGCGTGCGGCCGAAGAGGAACGTGTCGTAATACCCGGCGTCGTACCGGCCCGCCATTCCATACCGACCCCAGAAGCTGCCGACCTTGGCCTCCAGCCGGACGTTCATCCACGGCAGCTCCGGCGTCAGCGTGACCCAGCCCTGCGCAATGCCGAACTGCGCAAGGTTCTCCTTCCACGCGGCGTCCGTGAAGTTGAAGGCGAGGATGCCCGCCGTGGCCTTGGCCCACCCCTTCGAGTAGCTGAAGTAGAGCTCGGCCCAGTCGCGCGCCTGGTGGCCGCTGTATTGCCAGTTCAGGTATTGATCGTCCGGCACGACGGGCGCGTGCAGGGTCGTCTTGCTCTGATCCGGCAGGGGGTTGTCGCGGGCGCCGATGCCGATTCGCATCGGGGCGCGAAAATAGCCATGAAACTCGAATCCTTCGGACTTGTTCGCGCCATTGCCCCCGGAACCCGAGATCACGGGGCTCGAGTTGCCGAAGCTCGGCGGAGGGCCCTGGGGCGTCTGCACATCCGGCGCGGGCGGCTTCTGCGCCGATTGCGCGGCCGCGGGCTTCGCAGGCGCGGAGGGCGCGGAGCCCCCTCCCGCGCTCGTGTTTTGCATCTGCACGACCGGAGCGTCCTCGTCGGCAGGCTTCGGATCCCCCTGCGCCAGCGCCGGCAAAGGCACGAGCACACCACAGAGCAGCATGGTCAACGAGGACAAACGCATTGGAGCTCCTCTCACCACCCCTGAACGAAACATTTTTGCGTACACGGCGAATCAGAAGCCGTGTGAATACCCAAGCGTGGCGCCGAGCGTGGTGCCCGAGGCGCCGAAGAGCTGCATCACCCGGACCTCCGCGACGGGCCCGGTGTTCGGCCGGATCGCGTACATCGCGCCGCCGCCGGCCGCGATGAAGACGAGGCCCGATTTTTTCCACGCGTCGAGGACGAGCCTCTTGTCCGCGATGAAGTCCTGCTCGGTATTGTACACCGTGACCTTGACCGAGGCGTCGACCTGCGCGAGCCCGCCGCCGAGCGTCAAGAAGGGCCGCAGCCCCGTCCCGGCGAACGGATCGGCGCCGAACCAGTAGGCCGCCCGCGCCTCGGCGTGAACGGGCACGAACGCCGCGCCGCCCGGCGCCTGCGGCCCGCCGCCGAACACGAACCCGGCGCGCAGCCCGGCCGTGAAGTTTTTCCCGAACACCCGCTCGTACCCGATGAAGATCCGCGTGGTCGCGACCGCGAGACCCCCGGCGACCTCGCCGCCGGACTTGTCGTAGGGGATGGCCTCGTAGAAATCATCCCCCGAAAAGCAGCTATACTCGTTCCCGCCGGAACACGTGCCGGTCGTGCCCGACAGCCCCAGAAAATCTTGCTGGAGGCCGAGCGTCACCCAATTCTTCCGGGCGACGGATGGCGCCTCCGGCGGTTTGTCGCAGGGCTCTCCCTCCGGGCAGGTCTTTTCCTCGCCCGGCTTGGGACACCCGAGCAGCCCCGGCGGGCAATCCGCCGCCTCGGAACACTTCGCGGGCGGCGCCTGCCCCGGGAGCGAAGGCGAGGCGCCTTCAATCTGGAGCTTGATCGCCACGTTCAGCGGATCTTTCCGGGTGCCGGCAAAAGCGACGACGTTGTTGTCCTTGTCGAAAGCCTGAATGAAATATTTGAGCTGCCCGGTCACGCTGCCGACGTCGAGACAGGGGACCTCGACTCCATACCCCTGCGTCACCTTCGGCATCTCCAGCGTCTTCCAGGCCGAGGCGCCGAAAGGCCGATACTGGAGCACGACCTTCGTGGCCTCCACGCCGTCTGGCAGCTCCGTATAGATCGGGACCGGCGTCATCACCGTCTGCTCGGGCGGGGGCGTGTGCACGAGATCGCCTTGCGCCGGTGCGGGCGCGACAGGCCCTGGGTTCGGTGTCGGGTTCGGGGGCGGAGACTCGGGATTGCCTCCGCCGCCGATGCCGGCCGCAGCTTTTGCGTCCTTGAAGACGGTCTCGATCTCCTCGGAGGTGAGATCCGGATCGAGCGTGATCTCGGGATCGGCCTTGAGCGCCGCGACGAACTCGGCCTTCCCCTCCTCGATCTTGCTCATCCCGCCGGCATAAACGACGCCGAGGTCCCGGTGCAGCCGCGCCACCACCTTGTTCGAACAGGACTTCGGGCCGCAGAGCGTGAGCGCCTGTTTGAGCTTTTTCTCCGCCTCGGCGAACTTGGTGCCCAAATAATCCGCCTCGATTGCTTTTTTCGCCAGATCGAGCGCAGCGTCGTCGTTCGGCTCCGCGTTTGCCACCCGCGCGGTGGCGACGACAAAATGAAACAAGGCGACGGACACGGCGCGCGACAGCGCCCCCGAGAAGCGGCGGTCCATGAATTAGGCACACTACACGATTTACCGTATCTCTTACAACCGCCGCATGCGGGTCGTGCGCAAAAAAATTGACGCACGGGTGCGGTGGAGCGAGGCGGCCCGGAGGGTTTTACCCGTATGCGAAAGTTTTACCTCGGATGCGGGTAAAACCCAGGGAGGGGCCGCCTCCTCATTATATTACTTGGGCGGGGGCGGGGGCGGGATGTCGAAGATGTCCCAGGCCGGCGTCAGGTTGCTCGTCTTCGGATCCTGGTTCCAGATGTAGACGGCCGGGTAGGTCACGTAGTTGCCCTGCGCGTCGCGCACGATGGCCGTCATGTAGAGCTGCGAGGAGCGCGTGTCCGCCGGGCTGTACTGGTTCGGCGGCACGATGAACGCGCCCGGGTAATCCCGCGCCGAGGAGAAGATCAGCCAGTAGTAGGTCTTGCCGTTCGGCACGCCCCCGAGCACCGTGGGGGACCATTTCGCCCAGCTATTGATGAGGCCGGGGCTCGTCTGGTTCGTGCACGCCGGCGGGTCGTTCGCCGCGAGGCGGATGGGCGTCCCGCCGCCCGTCGGGATGACGTACACCTCGCCGTCGGGCCGATAGTAGATCTTTCCAGTCGTATTGCCCGCGCGATTGTATGCGATGAGCTTGTCGTCCGCCGAGAACGAGGGGTAATACTCGGACACACCCGGCGTTGCCGCACCTTGCACCGGCGTGACCGTGCCGCCCTGGCGATTGTTGTAGGGGACCGTCTTGATGTCGGTCTCGACATTGTCGGCGATGCGGCCATCCTGGGATTTTCCTGCCGACGTGTACACGATGGTCTGACCGTCGTGGCTCCAATTCGGGGCGACGATGCCCTGCGACTCGCCAGACGTCTGGAGGAAACCCCACGCCGTGCCCTGCGCGCTCTTGATCGCGTCGTTCGTCGGGCCGCTCTGCCCCTCGGTCCAGGGAATGTTCACGTTCGTCTCGAGGTCGAACCAGGCGAGCCGGTCCGAGCCGTAGCCGGCGCTATCGGTGAAGCCGATGTCGACATTCCGGTTCGCGTACGGTGTGATCGCGATACGATTGCCGGCGCCCCAGACCGCCTTGGAGAACGTCATCATGCCGAGCCACGGCTGGCTCAAGAGCCGCTGCGCGCCCGGGGAGAAATAAGCCGGCACCTCGCCCGCCTTGTCCTCCTCGATGCCGCTGACGACGTTGTTCCAGGGCCAGTGATCGGTGTATCCGACGGCCTTGCCATCGGGCGTCGAAACGTGGCAGCCGATGCACTGCACGCGCCCCTGGGGCACGCCCTTGGGATCGGAGTACTTGCCACGCAGCTCGCGCCCGCCCTCGGCGAGGATGCCGCCCTGCTGGACCTGCGGGATGGTGAGTGCGTCGATCGTGGTCTCGTCGCCGACGTAGAAGCCGACGAGCTTGCTCGTCGTCGGCGTGACGTCGGACGAGGTCGAAGCCCAGTACACCATGGATCCGCCCGCCGTCACGGGCGCGATCGTGAACGTGCCCGTGGCGCCCGTGGGCGTGCCGGGGTTCTGCGAGTTCACGCCGCGGATGGTCACCTGGATCTCTTGATCGATGGCGCCACCCTTGACACCGATGGCCTCCCAGATCTCCTTCGGCATGGCCCAGACCGGGCTCGCCGAGTAGGCGACGAGCGAGTTCTTCTGGTTCGGCGCCTTGAGGCGGATCTCGAAGAGGTTCTCGCCGCCCGCGGGTTTGACGCGGAACCGGACGCGCAGCCAGTTTGCCGGGAACAACGCGCCGGGTTTGCCCCCCTCTCCGAGGTGTGGCTCGACGATGCAGAGCCCGGGCGTGTAATTGTCGGGCTCGCCGAAGAGATCGGGGGCGTTCGAGGGGGCATTCCCGTCGAAGATCGGATCGGCAGGGAAATCGTCGCAGTTCGCCTGGCAGTTCGCGTTCACGATCACGTCGCCGCCGACCGGACCGCCGCCCGCCGCGCCCATCCCGCCCGAGGGATTGAAGATGTCGCCGCCGTTTCCGCCCTGGCCTTGGCCTCCCGATGCGCCCGAGCCGCCGGACCCCGCGGGCGTCTTGTCGCCCCCGCCCCCCGCCGAACAGCCGACGGCCATGCCGATACCCAAGATGAAGCATGCCCCGATGAATCGCATCGCTCGCCTCCTGTTTAAAAAGATCGAGAGCAGCGCCAACATTCTCACGGAGCGCCCGCCTTCTGCACGCGTTTTTTCGCCGGCCCGGGTGCCACGCGCCGCATTCCCAGGGGCGGAGAAAAATCCATCCGCGCGACAATGACGGCGCGGGGGAAGCCGAAATGTGCTTGACGTGTGATGCGCCCGTTGCCCCCCAAGCTCGACTGGCACTACACGATAAGGATGGCTCGGCGTCCGTATGTCCTCTCCTGGGTCGCCTCCGCGGCGCTCCTCTGCGCATGTATCCCGAGGCCGCAAGGCGGCGCGGCGGAGATGGGAGCGCAAGGAAGCGCGGCGTCGCCCGCTCCCGGGGAAAACCCGTTCACCGGAGCGCGCCTTTTCGTCGATCCGGCATCTTCCGCGCGGAGGCAAGTCGAAGCGTGGCGCGGCTCCCGTCCCGACGACGCGGCCATGATCGAAAAAATCGCCCGCGAGCCGCAGTCCTTTTGGTTCGGGGACTGGAACCAGGACGTCACGGCGGACGTGGACGCGCGCATGTCGGAGATCGCCGCGGCCGGCGCGCTCGGGCTCTTCGTCGCGTACGACATCCCACACCGGGACTGCGGCAATCACTCGGCGGGCGGGGCCTCGGCCGCGGAGGCATACAAGGCCTGGATCCGGAAATTCGCCCGGGGGATCGGCGGACGCCGCGCGGTCGTGATTCTGGAGCCGGACGCGCTCGGGCTCCTCAAAGACTGTCTCACGCCCGAACAACAAGAGGAGCGCCTCGGGCTCCTCGCCGACGCAGTGACCGTCCTCGGGCAGAGCGGCGCGGTCTCCGTGTACATCGACGCGGGCAACGCGAAATGGCAACCCCCGCCCGTGATGGCCGAGCGCCTGCGCGCCGCGGGGGTCGAAAAGGCCCGCGGATTCGCGCTGAACGTCTCCAATTTCGTGACCACGGAGGAGAGCGTCGCGTACGGAAAGCAAATTTCAACGCTGCTCTCCGGCAAGCCGTTCATCGTCGACACGAGCCGGAACGGGAACGGGCCCACGAAGGAGCTGCAATGGTGCAACCCCGATGGACGCGCGCTCGGCAAGTCGCCGACGACCGAGACGGGGGAGCCGCTCGTGGATGCGTATCTATGGATCAAGCTCCCCGGCGAATCGGACGGGGCTTGCAACGGCGGCCCGCGCGCGGGGGAGTGGTGGCCCGAGTATGCGCTCGGGCTTTCGCAACGCGCCAAACCCTGAAGCGTCGTTTTTCCGAGACAGGGGGCCGTTCCTCCACGTAGCATCGTGGCATGACCGACCTCCCCGCCGCGGCGCCGGCGAGCGCCGAGCCCGCGCCTTCGGATGCAAAGAGGCGGCACCCGATGTTGTGGGTGCCTTCGCTCTACGTCGCGATGGGCACGCCGATGATCACGGTCTCCGTGGTCGCGGCCATCATGTACAAGAACCTCGGCCTCTCGAATACGGACATCACGCTCTACACGAGCTCGATGTACCTGCCGTGGGTGATCAAGCCGCTCTGGTCGCCCGTGGTGGAGATGTTCAGGACCAAGCGCTTTTTTGTGCTCTGTATGGAATTCCTCATGATGGTCACGCTCGGCTGCGTGGCGCTTTCGCTTTCGCTCCCGAGTTATCTCGGTCCGACGCTCGCGTTTTTCTGGATCACGGGTTTCGCCTCGGCGACGCAGGACATTGCCGCGGACGGCATCTACATCAGCTCGATGTCGGAGACCGACCAGGCGAAATATGCCGGGGTGCAGGGGCTCGCCTGGAACATTGGCCGCCTGATCGCCTCCGGGCTGCTCGTGACGTTCACGGGCTGGCTCCACGACGGGCTCGGGCTCGGCTGGGCGAAATCATGGATGGTGGTGATGGGCTTGCTCGCCGCGCTGATGGGCATCTCCGGCGTTTGGCACATCAACGTCCTGCCCACCGGCGGCAAGGCGGAGGACGCGCCGAGCGGGATTGGGGACGCGGCGCGGACCTTCGCCGACGCATTCGCGAGCTTCTTCAAGAAGAAGCACATCGTGATGATGCTGCTCGTCGTCTTCTTTTATCGGTTCGGTGAGGGGCTCATCGAGAAGATCGGGCCCCTGTTCATGCTCGACGCACGCGAGGTGGGAGGCCTCGGGCTCGACAACGAGGCGCTCGGCAACATCAACGGCACGTTCGGCACGGGCGGCTTCATCGTCGGGGCGCTGCTCGGCGGGCTCTTTTGCGGGCGGCTCGGGCTGAAGCGCTCGTTCGTGCTCCTCGCGCTGGCCCTCAACGTCCCGCACCTGACGTATTTTTACCTCAGCCACGCCCGCCCCGAGAGCCTCTGGCTCATCACGGCCGTGGTGACGATCGAGAAATTCGGCTATGGGTTCGGCTCGGTCGGGCACATGGTCTATATGATGCAGCAGCTCGCGCCCGGGCCGTACAAGACCGCCCACTATGCGTTCGCGACCGGGATCATGGGCCTCAGCATGATGTTCACGGGGATGATCAGCGGGCCCATTCAGGAGGCCGTGGGGCACGCGCATTTCTTCACGATCGTGCTCTTCGCGTCCATCCCGCCGGTGCTCTTTGCGTTCCTCGCGCCCTTCAGCGTGACCTCCGACGATAGCAAAAAGGCTGCTCTTCCCGCGGGGCATTGAATGGGTACGGGTGCCGCGACAATCCACCGGGGGGATCTGTTCTGGATCGAGCCGGACGAATCGCGAGGATCCGTTCCGGGCTTCGCGCATCCCCATGTGGTGGTTCAGGACGATGTCTTCAACCACTCGCGCATCCATACCGTGGTCGTGTGCGCGTTGACCTCGAACTTGCACCGAGCAAACGAGCCTGGGAACGTGCTGCTCGACGTGGGCGAAGGAAATCTGCCGAAGCAGAGTGTCGTGGTCGTGTCGCAGATCTCTTCGGTCGAGAAGGCACGGCTCGGCGAGCGCATCGGGGCGCTGTCCGACGAGCGGGTGGAGCAGATCCTTTCCGGCCTACGATTTCAGCAGGCGTCGTTCTTCCCTCGGTAGCGAACCGCTCTTCCCGGGCGCGCGGCGCAGCGTATGGACAAGCCCTGAGCATTGGTCTCATCTTGGGAGGCGCTGCGCTGGGGCTTTGCCCCAGACCCCACCGGGGCTATCCGCCCCTGGACCTGGACCAGCGCAAGCGCTGGACCCGGGGTCGATGAACTGCGCAGCGCGCAGTTCACCGAACAGGCCAGGTCAAGACCAACGACGACCCTGCCCATCAAGACCGCGGCGCTGAGGATTCAACTGGCAACGTGCCCGCCGCCAGCGTGAAACGCACCTTCCTGGTCTTGCCAGCGGCCTGTTGGAAGAACTGCGCGATGCGCAGTTCTTCCACGAACGGTCCAGGGCTTGCCCTGGTTCGGGTCGAGGGGCGAACAGCCCCCGCGGGGTCCGGGGCAGCGCCCCGGCGCGGCGAGGGCGATTACCCGCTCGACATCAAGGGCAGCCAGCTCCTGCGTGTCGAGCCCTTGCTCTGGACGCAAAGCACGGGGATGTACTTCCACGAGTATCCCCGGATCGACAGCATTGACGGCCTGTTCATCCAGGCAGGCGTCGACGCGCGCACCGGCATGGTGAACGGCGTGGCGATTTCCCGCGTGTGGACGTAGTCTGCTTGCTCAACCGCCGTGGGCGCGGATGAAATCGCGCACCTTCGGGTAAATGTCGTCACGCCATTTCCGACCGGAGAAAATGCCGTAATGACCGGCGCCGGCGGCTACGTAGTGCTTGTGCTTCTCGGCCGGGACGCCCGTGCAGAGCGTGTGCGCCGCCTCTGTCTGTCCGAGGCCGGAGATGTCGTCCTTTTCGCCTTCGATCGTGAAGAGCGCCGTCTTCTCGATTGCCGCCGGCTTCACGCGCACGCCGCGCACGTCCCAGGTCCCCCGGGCGAGGGCGAACTCCTGGAACACGGTCCGCACGGTCTCGAGGTAATACGCGGCGTCCATGTCGAGGACCGCGTTGTACTCGTCGTAAAACTTCTCGTGCATCTCGCGCGCGGCGGCGCCGGACTCGCCCTTGTGCGAGTCGATCCAGTAGCGGAAGCTCGCCTTCCAGTGGTTTTTCGGGTTCATCATCACGAAGGCCGTGAGCTGGAGGAACCCGGGATAAACCCGCCGTCCCTGGCCCGCGTAGGGGCCGGGGACCTTGTGGATCATATTTTTCTCGAACCACGCGTACGGGTGCTGCGTCGCGAGCAGGTTCACCTCGGTCGGGCTCTTGCGCGCGTCGATGGGGCCGCCCATGAGCGTGAGCGAGCGCGGCGTCGCCTCACCAGCCTGCGCGAGGAGCGATACTGCGCCGAGGACGGGAACCGTCGGCTGACAAACGGACACGACGTGCAACGAGCCGGCCCCGAGCAAACGCAAGAAGCGCATGACGGTGTGCACGTAATCGTCGAGATGGAAAATGCCCTCGGAGAGGGGCACGTCGCGCGCATCGAGCCAATCGGTGACGTACACGTCGTGGTCCTTGAGCAGCGCGCGGATCGTCTCGCGGAGCAGCGTCGAATGGTGGCCGGAGAGCGGCGCGCAGACGAAGACCTTCGGCTCGGCCGCGAGGCGGCGCGCGACCTCGGGATCCTCGGAGCGGCGCACGAAATGAAGGAGCCTGCAGAAGGGCTCGGCGACGACGACCTCCTCGGCGACGGAGACCTTGACGCCTTGGTTCTCGACCTCGTCGATCCCCCAGGGCTGCTTGGGGTAACGCTTGCCGAGGCGGTGGAAGAGGGCCTGGCTCGCGCCGAGCGTGCGTACGTGGGGCAGCTTCGACAGCGGATTCCTCGGGTGCCGAAGCGCCTCGGCCGAGGCGCCGGCGATGTGCGCGAGCGGCTCGAGCAGCGCCCGCTGCAGCTCGTAGAGGTGGTACATCTTCGGCGGCCTGAGGTACTGAGCGGCGGAGGAGAGGAACGGAGGGCGCACGATTTGTTGCACCGCAACATAACCCGACCGTCTGGAAGATCAAGGACTTTTTGGTCTTCGGGGACGACTCCCGCTCCGTCTCCGTAGGGCACATCGCCGGCGAGGGCGCGTCCCGTCGGCCGTGAGCCAGTGGACGAAAAAAAAACCCGCAAAAAACGATCTTCTTTTTCGTCCCGTGGGGCATGAACAACGTTCGGGCATTCGTTCTCGGAAACTTTCTTCTTGGGATGTCGCTGGCGGCCTGGGGCTGCGCAGCCGGGGCCGGCGGCAGTGGCGGCGACGGAGGCGGGCAGGAGCCATCGAGCTCCGCAACGGGCGGCGAAGGAGGGAGCGGAGGCGCCGGGGGCGGTACAGGCGGCGCGGGGGGCGCAGGGGGCGGCGCCGTGTGTGGCGACGGCATCCTGGCCGGCAGTGAGGAGTGCGACGACGCGAATGACGATCCGGCCGACCGCTGCGACGGTTGCGTGGTGAAATGCCCCGAGGGCGAGAAGAAATGGCCCGGAAACAACCATTGTTACGTCGAATTCACCGCGCAGAAGACGAATTTCGCGAACGCGCACGGGGCCTGCGCCGCGACCGGAGGCTACATGGTCACGGTGACCAGCCAGGCCGAGCAAGATTTTCTGTTCGACACGGTCATCGACAAGACCATCCTCCTGCCCCGCTGGCTCGGGCTGACCGACATCGCCACGGAGGGCACGTTCGTGTGGGAGAGCGGCGAACCGCTCGCGTACACCCATTGGGGGCAAGATCAGCCGGACGACTACAACGCCTCCGAGGATTGCGTCGAAATGTACCACGTGACCGGCGAGTGGAACGACGACAACTGCACGTACGAATACCATTACGTCTGCGAGTACACACCGTCGGGGCTCTGATGTGGGTGCGCGAAGGAACTCAGGTGCCCAGGCTCCCCGCGAACCGCTCCGCGAGATGCTCCCGGCGGAACGCGTCGACGACGTAGTCGATGAACACGCGCGTTTTCGAAGGCATGAGCGTCCGATTCGCGCAATAAAGCGAGATCGGCCCCGCGTCGGCATACCATCGCGGCACGAGCCGCACGAGCGCGCCGCTCTCCAGGTAGGATAGCGCATCGGGGACCGCAATCAGCGTGACGCCAAGCCCCAGCACCGCCGCGCGACACATCGCCGCGGGGTCGTTCAGCACGATCGTCTCCGCGGGTCGCGCCGGCATTTCCTCCCCGGCGACGTTCCGCATCACCCATTGCCGCACCCGACCCGTCCGCGCCGACCGCATCACGATGCCGTCGAAATCCGCGAGCCCCTCCGGATCCGCGGGCCGCGTGCGGCCTTTCATGTACGCGGGCGACGCGACCGCGATGATATGCGCGGGGGCGAGCACGCGCGAGACGACGCCCGGCGAGAGCTCGATCCCGCCCCCGATCGCCGCGTCGTACCCTTCCGCGATCAGATCGACCTGCCGGTTCTCGAAATGCCAATCGACGCGAATACGCGGATATCGTTCGAGGAAGGCCGGGAGCAGCGGCACGATGTACTGGATCCCGAACGTCGGGCTCATGCTGACCTTGAGGACGCCCGCGGGCTCGCCGTCGTCCGCGGCGATGTCGGCGATCGCGGCCTGGAGCTCCTCCAGGTTGCCCTTGATCGCATGCAGGAACCGCTCGCCAGCCTCGGTCAACGTCAGCTTTCGTGTGCTCCGCTGAAACAGCCGCACGCCGAGGTGGCCCTCCAGCATGGCCACGTTTCGGCTGACCGCCGCCGGCGTCAGCGAGAGCCGGCGCGCCGCCGCCGAAAAGCTCCCGGCCTCCGCGCTGCGAACGAACGATTCGAGGTTGGCGAGCGTCTCCATGTCCTGACCTTCAACGAACGCTTGAAACTGAAACCAGCGACTTCCGCCTAATCATGAATCAATCCGCGTGCGATATCTACCCCATCAACGCTTCACGGAGTGATTCGACATGACGACCACGACCTTCTCCCTGTCCCACAAAGTTGGCCTCGTCACCGGCGGTTCGCGCTCCATCGGCGCGGCCGTGGCCAAGCGCCTCGCCAAAGAAGGCGCGGCCGTTGCAATCACCTACAGCGCTTCGCCCGAAAAGGCCAGAGAGGTCGTGCATTCGATCGAGGCCGAAGGCGGGAGGGCTGTCGCGATCCACGCCGACGCGGGCGATCCGGACGCGGTGCGCGCGGCCGTGCGAAGGACGGTCGAGGTGTTCGGCGGGATCGACATCCTCGTCAACAACGCCGGCATCAGCATTCTCGGCGCCGTCGACGAGATCGCCTTCGAGGATTACCAGCGAATGATCGCGGTCAACGTCACCGGCGTGTTCGTCGCGACGCAAGAAGCCGTGCGGCACATGAAGGCCGGCGGACGGATCATCCACATCGGCAGCTCGATGGCGCGTTATGCCGCGTTCCCGACCGCCTCGGTCTACACGCTCACGAAGGGCGCGGTGGCCGGTTTCAATCGCAGCCTCGTGCGGGATCTCGGGCCCCGGGGCATCACGGTGAACACGGTTCACCCCGGTCCGACCGATACCGACATGAACCCGGCCACGGGCCCCGTCTCCAAGATTGTCGGCCCGGGCCTCGCCGTCGGTCGTTATGGTCGCCCCGAGGAGATCGCCAGCGCCGTCGCGTATCTCGCGAGCCCCGAAGCGGCCTTCATCACGGGCGCCGAGCTCATGGCCGACGGCGGTTTCACCGCCTGATTCATTGGACACCCACGGCAAATGCAGAAGAGGAGCAACGTCATGACCATCGGAATCATCGGTTCGGGCGCCATCGGTTCGGCCTTCGCGCGCGCGCTCGCCCGCGCGAACATCCCCGCGATCCTCAGCAACAGCCGCGGCCCCGCCTCGCTCACGGGCCTCGTCCGCGAGCTCGGCCCGTCGATCAAAGCCGGCACGCGGGAAGAGGCGGCGGCGCAGGACATCGTGTTCGTCGCGGTCAACTGGTCGAAATTGCCGAGGGCGCTCGCGGGCTTGCCCTCCTGGAACGGGCGCATCGTGATCGACGCGAACAATCCGATCGAGGCGCCGCGCTTCGAGCCGGTCGATCTGAAGGGTCGCGCTTCGAGCGAGGTGTTCGCCGACCTCGTCCCGGGGGCGCGCGTGGTGAAAGCGTTCAATCACCTGAAGGCGCACCTCGTCGCGGGGGATCCGAGGGCCGAGGGGGGCCGGCGGGTGCTGTTTTATTCGGGCGACGAGGCCCGCGCGAAAGCGGAGGTCGCCGCCCTGATCGATCGGCTCGGCTTCTTTGGCCTCGACCTCGGCACGCTCGCCGTCGGCGGCCGGCTCGTCCAGTTCCCCGGCGGGCCGCTCCCGGCCCAGAACCTCGTCAAGTTCGATTGACGAAAAGCCCCTTCCCCTCTCTGTCCCGCGGCGTCATGATGTACGCATGATCCGCAAAGCCCCTGCCGCCCTCCTGCTCGCCCTCGCGCTGGGCGCCGTCGGCTGCGCTTATCGTGTCCCTCCCACGCACGTCCCCCCTTCCCTCGCGTTTTCGGCAGCCGATCTCGACATCGACGAAATCGTGATCGTGGACCACGACCCGACGCGCGAGACCCAATCGCCAGCCGACACCTGGCAAGACACGGTGCAAATCCTGGGCAAGGCGGCGCGATCGCGGCCCGCGGCTTCGGGCCCTACGCGCGTACGCGTGCGTATCGATCTCGAGCGCAGGTCCTCCATTTACGACGCCATGCGAAAGGATGGCATCGCGTTCATGGGGATGTTCGGCGCGCTTTTCGGCCTGGTCATCGACAACGAAAAACTCTCCGTCGACGTGACGGTCGAGCGCGACGGGCGCACGTTCAAGGGCCACGGCTCGGCGGAGAAGCTCGGCAGCATGTATGCCCCCGCGCGCCGACGTGCCCTCGCCGTGGCCCTCGATCGCGCCCTCGCCGACGCGTCGACGAAAAGCCCTTGAGCCGAGCGTCGACCTGCCCCCTCATCACTCTATCCAAAGCGGAAAGATCCGTGTAGAGTCTCCCCACGGGAGTGAGCTGACCGGCCTGGGGGGAACACATGGGCATTCTCGTCTTTCTGGTTTTCGTGTTTGGCGTGTACACGTTCATCGCGCGCCTGCGCCGCAAGGAGATCCCCGAGGAGACGCGGCAGCTCGGGGCGAAGCTCGGGCGCACGGCGCACGGGGCGATTCCGCTGCCGGGATTCATGGGCCAGGCGCCCGCCGATTACATGCCCGCCGAGCCCTGGCGCGAGACGATCGGGCCGCCCGACGACCACACGCTCGTGCTCGACGCCGCGGGGCGACCCGTGACGAACGAGCCCCTGCCCGACCCCGGTGATCTCGGCCCGTACCGGGATCCAGCGATGGCGATGGCTCTGGCCTCCGAACACAGGCCCAAGCGCCGCAAGAAAAAGCAAAAGCGCCCCACGACGGAGGCGTGATACGGAGAGGCCATGACCATTTTCCTGTACGACCTCGTCGCCGAGGCAGATCGACGCCCGAGCCCCTTCTGCTTCCGGATCAAGCTCGCCCTCGCGCACAAGCGCCTCGCATTCGAAACCGCGCCCGTGGCGATGACCGACATCAAGGCCCTCGAAGGCGGCGCCTTCAAGACCGTGCCGATCCTGAAGGACGGAGAGCGCGTCGTGGGGGATTCCTGGGCCATCGCCGATTATCTCGACGAGGCGTATCCCGATCACCCGCCGCTCTTCCATTCGCCGGAGGAGCGTGGCCTCTGCCGTTTCCTCGAGGCCTGGTTGTTCTCCGGCGTGCTCCAGCAGGTCCTGCGATTCTACTTGAAGGACATTCACGACCTCCTCCTCGAAAAGGACCGCGCCTATTTCCGCCAGAGCCGCGAAGCGAGGTTCCGGTGTACGCTGGAAGAGGCAGCGGCCGGCCGCGAGGCGCGGCTCGACGCGATGCGCGCGGGCTTCGATCCGGCGCGGATCACGCTCACCCACCAGGGGCAGCCCTTCCTCTCGGGGCAAACCCTGGGTTACGCCGATTGCATCCTCGCCGGCGTCTTCTTGTGGATCGAGGCAATCGGCACGGTGCCGCTGCTCGTGGAGGGCGACCCGCTGGTCGCGTACCTCGAACGCGTCCGCGCTTCGTTGGCACGCTGAAGGCTGCGCAATCGCGTTACCATCAGGAATCTCCTGACTCGGGGTAGGTTGCGTCCCGTGCCCGCGTCAGAATTTTGCCTGCAAGCATGACAACGGAGTTCCGGCACATCTGGAGCTTTACAAATCTGGAAAGCCCGGATAAGCTTCGCAAAGTTTCCTTTTTGGCGCTCCTCGCCCCCTGGCGATGAGCAGCTCCTTTTCGTGCACGGAGGTCCCATGACGTTCACGCGTCCACAGGCGGCGAAGCGCCTATTTCGCCGTCCGCTCCTCTCCATTCTCGCCGTGGCGCCGCTCCTCGCAGGTCTCTCGGTGAGCGCGGAGGCGTCCGCCGATAGCTCCTACACCCTTTTCGAAAGCGGCCAGGTCCGGCCCGTCGCGCTCTCGCCGAACAAGCAATTCCTGTTCGCCGTCAATACGCCCGACAATCGGCTCGAAATTTTCCACGTAGAGTCGAACGGCAGCCTCTCGCACCGCGGCTCGGTGCCGGTGGGGCTCGAGCCGGTCTCCGTCGCCGCGCGCTCGAACGACGAGATCTGGGTGGTCAATCATCTTTCCGACAGCGTCAGCGTCGTGAAGATCGGCCCGCTCGGTCACCAGGGAAACGTGGTGCGCACGCTGCTCGTCGGCGATGAGCCGCGCGACATCGTGTTCGGCGGGCCCGGCAAGACCCGCGCGTTCATCACGACGGCCCATCGCGGCCAGAACGTGCCGTACGATCCGCAGCTCACGACGCCCGGCGTCGGACGCGCCGACGTGTGGGTGTTCGACGCCGCAAACCTCGGCACGACGCTCGGCGGCACGCCCCTCAACATCCTCACGCTCTTCAGCGATACGCCCCGCGCGCTCGCGGTGACGCCCGACGGCTCGCGCGTTTATGCGGCGGCCTTCCACTCCGGCAACCGCACGACGGCCCTGAGTGAGCTGCAAGTCCCCGACGGCGGCGAGGCGGCCGGCGGCGTTCCGGGGCCGAACACGAATGCCGACGGCGTGCCCGCGCCCGAGGTCGGGATCATCGTCAAGCACGACGGCGAGCACTGGAAGGACGTCGTCGGCCGCTCCTGGGACAGCGCGGTGCGCTTCTCCCTGCCGGACAAGGACGTGTTCGTGATCGACGCGAACGCAAATCCCCCGGCGCAGCTCTCCGGTTCGTCCGGCTATTACACTGGCGTCGGCACGATCCTCTACAACATGGCCGTGAACCCGGTGAACGGGAAGGTCTACGTCAGCAACACCGAGGCTCGGAACGATCTGCGCTTCGAGGGCCCGGGCATTTACGCAGGCGAGACGCTCCGCGGCCACCTGCACGAGAGCCGGATCACGGTGCTCGGGACGGGCGCCCCGGCGCCCCGGCACCTCAACAAGCACATCGATTACGACGCGTACCCGGCCCCCGCCACGGTGAACGAGAAGACCCTCTCGCAGCCGCTCGGGATGGTCGTGTCGAGCGACGGCACGAAGCTCTACGTGGCGGCGTTCGCCTCCTCGAAGATCGGCGTCTACGACACAGCCGCGCTTGAGAACGACACGTTCGTGCCGAACGCCGCGAACCAGATTGAGCTCTCCGGCGGCGGGCCCACGGGCATGGTGCTCGACGACAGCTGCGGGCGCATGTACGTGCTCACCCGCTTCGACAATTCGATCGCGATCGTGGACACCACGACGAAGACGGAGATCGGGCACGTCTCGATGCACAACCCGGAGCCCGAGAGCGTGATCGAGGGGCGTGCCTTCCTCTACGACGCGCGCCTGTCGTCGAGCAACGGCGAGTCGGCGTGTGGGAGCTGCCACGTGTTCGGCGATCTCGACAGCCTCGCCTGGGATCTCGGCAATCCAGACGGGGTTGTCCTGAACAACCCGGGCCCGTTCGTACCGATCAAGCCCGAACTCGTCCCCGTCTTCGGCACCGATGATCCGACCTTCGGCCAGAATCCCGACTTCCATCCGATGAAGGGGCCGATGACGACGCAGAGCCTGCGCGGCATGGCAAACCACGGGCCGATGCACTGGCGCGGCGACCGGACGGGAGGCAACGACGAGGCCTCGTCGCAGCCGGACGACGGGAGCTTCGACGAAGAGGCGGCCTTCAAGAAGTTCAACGGGGCCTTCGTGGACCTGCTCGGCCGCGATGCGACGCTCTCCGCCGAGCAGATGCAGAAGTTCACGGACTTCGTCCTGCAGGTCATGTATCCGCCGAACCCGGTCCGCAACCTCGACAACTCGCTCACGCCCACGCAACAAGCCGGCCGCGATTTCTTCTTCACCCAGAACGTCGCGTCCCAGGGCTCCTGCGAGGCGTGTCACCGCGTCGATCCCGAGGCGAATCCGAGCGACGCTTTCCCCGGGTTCTTCGGGACCGCCGGCTTCGGCTCGTTCGACGCGACGACCCAGATCCTCAAGGTCCCGCACCTGCGCAACGCGTATTCGAAGGTTGGCATGTTCGGCGCCGGGTTCACGAGCGGCAATCGGCCGCCGGATCCGTTCCTCGGCGACCAGGTCCGCGGCTTCGGCCTCAATCACGACGGGACCGTGCCCGAGCTCTTCACGTTCGTCAGCGGCTTCGATCTGGTCGCGGCAAACCCGGCCGGCATCCCGAATACGCCGGCGGGCAACCAGGCGAAGCTCGACATGGTGCAATACCAGCTCGCCTTCGAATCGAACCTGGCGCCGATCGTGGGGCAACAGGTGACGCTCACCCAGAGCAACCAGACCGTCACATCGGCTCGCATCGACCTGCTCGTCGCGCGCGCCGACGCCGGCGAGTGTGATCTCGTCGTCAAGGGTCGGCTCGTCAACGAGATCGGCTTGGTTTACGTCGGCAGCGGGCAATTCCTGGTCGATCGCGCCTCCGTCGCGGCCGTCACGAGGGCCCAGCTGGAATCGGTCCTGACGGCGAATGGCAAGGCGGTCACGTATACCTGCGCGCCTCCGGGCTCGGGCGTTCGCATGGGCGTCGACCGCGATCTCGACGGCTTCCTCGACGGCGACGAGCAAGTCGCAGGCAGCGATCCGGCCGACCCGACGAGCACGCCTTGAGCGCGTGTTGACAATCTCGCGGGGGCCTTCCAAAAACCGTCCCGGCCCCCGCGATGTCGCGCCTGCGAAAGCATCTCCTTCCCGCTCTCCCGCTCCTCGCGCTGCTCGCGGCCTGTAGCCCCGCGCCGCCGCCCGCGTCCCCGCCGCCTCCCGAGGCGCCGCCGCCCGCGCCTCCGCCACCGCACACGCTCCCGCTCACGTCGACGCCGCCGCAAGCGCTCCCGCCTGCGCCGCCGCCTCCGCCTCCGCCTCCGCCCTTCCGCTCCGACGAGGTGTTTCGTCTCGCCGTCCGCGGAGGCCACGTGATCGACGGCTCGGGCGGCCCGCGTCGCCGCGCCGATGTCCTCGTCCGCGGCGATCGCATCGCCTTCGTTGGCGACGTCGACCCTTCCGTGCGCGCCGAGCGCACGATCGACGCCACGGGCGCCGTCGTCACGCCCGGCTTCATCGACGCCCATTCCCACGGCGCACCGCTCGGCGATGTCGAGTACGCGCTCGCCATGGGCGTCACCACGCTCGTCGTCGGCCAGGACGGTCGCAGCCCGGCCACGCGCATCGGCCCCTGGCTCGCGAAAATCGACGCTGGAAAGCCGCGCGTCCACGTCGCGGCCCTCGTCGGGCACGGCACCGTCCGTAGCCTCGTCGGCGCCGCCCTCCATACGAAGCCGAGGCCCGCCGAGCTCCAGCGAATGCGTGATCTCGTCGCCCAGGCCCTGCACGACGGCGCATTCGGCCTCAGCACCGGCCTCGAGTACGACCCGGGGCGCGGCGCCTCGATGGATGAGCTCGTCGCCCTCGCCGAGCCTGTCGGCGCGCGCGGCGGCGTCGTGATGAGCCACCTCCGCAGCGAGGACGACGACCGCGTCGAATCCTCGCTCGACGAGCTCTTCGAGATGTGCAGCAAGGCCAAGGCCCGCGCGCACATCGCGCACCTGAAAATCGTCCTCGGCCGCGGCGCCGCCCGCGCCGAGCGCCTGCTCGCCCGCATCGAAAAAGCCCGCACCCTCGGCCTGCCCGTCACGGCCGACCTGTATCCGTACACCGCGAGTTACACCTCCACCGCCGTCCTTTTTCCCGACTTCGCGCGCCCGCCGTCCTCCTATGCCGACGCGGTGCGCAGCCGCCGCCACGAGCTCGCCGCATTCCTTCGCGCCCGCGTGGAGAAACGCAACGGTCCGAAGGCGATGCTTTTCGGGACGGGCGCATTCGCAGGAAGGACGCTCGAAGAGGTTGCCGCGGCGCGGCGAGTTCCGTTCGAGGACATCCTCATCGACGTCGGCCCGGACGGCGCCGAGGCGGCTTACTTCGTGATGGACGAGGCCGTCGTGGCGCGCCTCTTCGTCGATCCTTTCGTCATGGTCGGCACCGACGGCGGGGGCGGCGGCCGGCATCCGCGCGGATTTGGCGCGTTTGCGCGGGTGATCGAGGAGCTCGTCGAAAAGCAGCGCCTCGTTTCCCTGGAAGAAGCCGTGCGCAAGATGTCGGATCTGCCCGCCCGCACGCTTGGGCTCGAAGGCGAGCGTGGCTGCGTGCGCGACGGGTGCGGGGCGGATTTGCTGGTGTTTTCGCCGGGGGAGATCCACGAGCGCGCGACGTTCACAGCGCCGCATCGGCTGGCCGAGGGGATGCGGTTCGTGGTCGTCGGGGGCGTGGTCGAGCGCGAGGGGGGGAAGGCGACGGCGGGGCGCGGGGGGCGGGCGCTCCGGTTTGCGGGGGCGAATCGACGCTGAGGCGGAGGCGGAGGCGGAGGCGGCAACGCAAACGCAAACGCAAACGCGTCGCTCGGCATCAAGGCGAAGACCGTCGATGGTCGCCTGCGTCTCGCCCGAAAGCGTTTGGAGATGCTCGCGCTCGCGTGATCCGCCTGCGTTTGCGTTCGCGTTCCCGCCTCCGCTTCCGCTTCCGATTCCGTCACCCCTGACCCGGCGTACCCCGCGGGATTTGCATCCTGCTAATGACGGCTCGGCGCTGTTTGCGCGCGTTGGTGCCACTTCGGACCTCTTGGCCGCCCTTTGGGGCATCCCGGCCGGCCCCTCCTGCCCGTGCTCCTACAGGGCGAGGTGACGGCAGCGGCGGCAGGCGACCTCGATGCCGCGTCCGTTGCCCACGAGGCAGCGGCACAGCTCTTTGGACTGGTCACCGAAAGCGACGCCACCAGCGCGGCTCGCACGGCCCATGAGGCCGTGGGCAAGCTTCTTCGAGCGATGAGGCGGCACAGATAGGTGCGGGGCCCCCTTGGATGCGGGGGCCCGCCCAATTCGAGACACGAGCGCCCAATTGAGCTGGTGCTTCAGGATTTCTGATCCAGACCTGACCGATGCCGACGCCCCCGCCCGAAGGTACGCCGCCCGCCGTGAAGCCGCTCCCGAAGCCGGTTCAGTACGCGACCCTCGCGGTGATGCTCGCCATCGCGGGGGTCGTGGTATGGCTCATGCGCCCGTCGGCGAAGCCGTGCACGGTGAAGGAGACCTTCCACAACGACAACATCTGCATCGTGACCGGAAGCGTGAAGGCGATCGACGAGGTGAACAAGGCCCTCAACGCCAAGCAGCTCGGCTCCGTCGAGCTCGACGAGGTGGAGCTGACGGACCCTTCGGGCTCGCGAGCGGTCTATTTCGATTCCCAGAAGTTCGATCTGGGCGGCCGCACGACCGCGAAGGTGACCGGACGGGAAGTGCAGGAGCGCGGAGCGCCGGGCGTAATGCGGTTCGTGGTGGAGAAGGTCGAATAGTCGTCGCGTGGACCGAGATGCTGACGCTCGCTCGCCGAGCGCCACGCCTCTCAGACTGCGACAAGCGGTACACACAAACAGAGCCCGCTTGCCGACGCCGCTTCCGCTTCCGCTTCCGCTTCCGCTTCCGCCTCCGCTCCCGCTTCCGCTCCCGCTTGCCGCTTGCCGCTTCCGAGGACCGCCGCAGGGACAGGCGAGGCCCCTCCGGACGCTCAGGGGAGAGTCACCTCGACCGGAACATCGCTGTAGCTCGCGGGCCTACCGGTGCGCCCGTCGGCAACGCCCCAGCACCACAGGCCGCCGCCCGTCTTCAAGGCGCAGGTCGAGCGCTCGCCGACGCTGACGACGCTCCAGTCGGAATCCTGGCCCACGCGGACAGGATTACCCGGGACAGGCTCGCCCTCGATACCCACCTGACCGTACGTATTGTCGCCGTCGCACCACAGCGAGCCGTCTGTCTTGACGAAGCACACCACGTCATTCCCGCTCGAATACGAGGCGCAGCTCCCGATCGACGAGAAACCCTTGCCGAACTGATCCCAGCAGAAGAGCTCGCCCGATTGCTTGCGAGCGCAGCGGCCGCTCACGTCGCTCCAGTCCGTATCCAGGCCGATCTGCGCGGGCGCCGGGATCTTCTTGAAATCCATGCTCCCCCAGCACCAGAGCGAATGATCGGCGCGCACGCCGCAGGCAAAGTCCAAAGTCGAGGAAAGATCGAGCCAGGTATGGCCCCCGGCGACCTTCACCATCGACAGGCTGTATGCTCCCGTGCCATCGCCCGAGAGAGAGCCTTTGCACCAGATCGATCCGTCGGCCTTGAGCGCGCAGACCTGGGTCGAATACTGAGGGTTCGACGCGACGCGAACCCAGTCCTTGTCGTTATTGACGGGAACAAAAGCGAACTCGCAGACCGCTGCCGCCTCCTTGTTGCAATCGTAGGAGGAGCTGTGCTCGACGCAGCCAAGCGATCCATCGTCAAAGATCGCGCACAGATCGCCGCCCTCCGGTAAACCAGCCTCGCTGACGCCGCTGGCCACGGGGATGGGCACCTGGGAGAACACGTCGACGTCCTCGCTGTCCGAGGCGTAGGAGGTCTGCGGCTGCACCGCAAAGCGCCCGAGGCGCCATACACTGCCGTCCGGCTTGCGAAGCAGGTTGGCGCCTGCGATCCCCGAGAACGCTTCGCCGCCGGGGATGAGCGTCGGGAGCTTCGGTGTCTTGCCGGTGAAATCGTTGCCGAGCTGGCCGCGAGCACCATCGCCCCAGCAGGCCACGGTATCCGCCGAGCGACGCGCGCAAGCATGCCCGGTGAAGTGGGCCAGGTTGTTTGCGAAGTCCGAGGTCGTGCCCTCCGTGTCGCAGCCGTCCGCGGGGACCCCCTGGAGGACGAGCGTGGGCTCGTGGACGACGACGGTGGAAGGGGTCACGGGGACGCCCAGCTGACCCAAGCGGTTCCAACCCCAGCAATACAGATCGCCATCGCCGCGCACGCCGCAGGCGCTGAAGTGGCCCATCTGGATGGCCTTCCAGTCATTCGCGCTGCCCACCATCGTCGGCGCGAGGACCTTCGCGTGATGACCGAGCCCGCACTGCCCGTAGTCGTTCTCTCCCCAGCACCAGAGCGTGCCGTCTGAGCGAATCGCGCAGGTGTTTTGCCACTGCGTGGCGACGTCTACCCAGCTCCCCTCGGGGGCCAGGTTCTCGTATGCCCCCGGTATCCCCTGATTCTGGCGCACCCAGGTCAACAGCTTGCCGTCCGCCTGGATCGCCGCGCCCCGGCTCCCCGAGGAGGCGCTGCCGAGAACGACCTCGAGGAAAGGCCCGCTCTTCTGCACGGTCGGCGTCATCGGTGAAGCCTGCGGCTCGTCGAACCCGACAGCCCCCCAGCACCAGAGCGCGCCGTCCGCCGCGCGAACGCCGCAGCCACCGCTGAGGGTGAGGGAAATCTGCTGCCAGCCCTCGTCCATTTTCTTCATGTCGACTTCACTGCTCTGGCCGTTCACCTCCCCGAAATACCCTTCTCCCCAGCACCACCGTCCCCCTGCCTCATCCAGCGCGCAGAGCCCGCGCGAGGTGGCCGCGAGAGACGCGAACACGACGCCGTCTGGAGAGATCACCTGCGGGGTGGCGCTCTGCTCGTCGAGCCACCAAAGCCCCGTCATCCCGAAGCATACGATCCGCCCCTTGCCGTCAATGGCGCAGCTGAAATGGGGACCCGTCGCCACCGTGTTGCCACGGACGCTCGGGGGCATCCCTCCCTGTCCGCCTCCGCCCCCAGCTCCGCCCTCGCCAGCGCCTCCCGAGGCGCCGCCCTGTCCCCCGGCGCCTGCCTGGCCTCCAGCGCCACCGCTCTCACCAGAACCGCCCGCTCCGGGGCCACCGCCCGTGGCGGGTTGAGTGGAGGCGTCACTGGAGCCGGCGTCACCGCATGCGTGAACACCAGACAGCAAGAGCATCAAGAGCGCAACAGCGCCGTGTGAAAGAGAAGAAGCACGCAACATGCGCCCTTGGACGGCCTCGGGTGCAAGCGATGCACCCGGCCCCCGCGGGCGCGAGAGGGCATCCTTCCCGCCGATTTTCTCGATGACCGGCCGCAGCCGCCGCAGCAATTCGGCAGCGGCAGCGGAAGCGGCAAGCGAAATCTGCTTGTGTACCGTTTCTGAGCCATGGAGAGGACGAAGGGCGTATTCGCATGATCCCTCCGGTCATCATGGGAGCCCCCCGGGTGCTCGGCGCGGCGTGCTCGACAGCGCAGCCCTCGGGGTCGCAGCGCTCCTGCGGAAAGGAAGGCGAGAGCTGACGATTTTACAGTGATCGCCATGGTCGCTGCGGGTGCCGAGCCAATCACAGCTCGCACGCCTGCTCAATTGACGAAGACGCCAGCCAAAACAACCCTGGGGGGTTGTCCTGATGTTGGACTTTCGTGATGCCGATTGCCTCCAGGGTTCCGAGATCCACGCTCGCGTGGGATGATGACGACGACGGGCCTCGGCGTGATAGATTCCTCGGATGGTGCCGGATCACTCCATGAGCGAGGCAGCTCTCCCGATACCTGACGGCATGATCGGAAAATGGCAGGAAATTGTGAATCTCCTTGCCGAAGTCGTGCGCGTGCCCAATGCTATGGTCGTGAGGTTCGAGGCGCCCGACCTCGTCGTCTTCGTCACCAGCGAATCGATGGGCAACCCGTTCAGACGCGACGAGCGGGTTCGCGTCCGCGCCGGCCTCTACTGCGAGGCCGTGCTGCGCACCCGCCTGCCGCTCTTGATCCCGGACGCTCTGGCGGACGAGCACTGGGCGGCGAGCGCGCAGCTCGAGCGTGGCATGGTCTCCTACCTCGGATTGCCGATCGAATGGCCCGGCGGCGACATCTTCGGCACCATCTGCGTGCTCGATGACAAGCGAAATGGCTACGGCTTGCTGTACGAGCGGCTGATTACCCAGTTTCGGGATGTGGTCCAGGCAGACCTGCGTGCGCTTGTGCAGCACAACGCCCGCCTCTCCGCCGAGACCCTCGCCAAGAAGCGCCTGGAGGAGCTCGTCGCGGCGCGCACGGCCGCGCTCACCGAGGCGATCGAGCAGGAGCAGCTCGCCCGCGCCACCGCGGAATCGGCGCTCCGCCTCCGGGACGATTTCTTATATGTCGCCTCCCACGAGCTCCACACCCCCATTGTCAGCCAGAAGCTCACCCTCCAAAGCCTGCTGCGCGAAGCGCAGAAGAGCCCCTCGGGGACCCCGAAGCTGCTCGTCCGGGCCGAGGCGCAATGCCGGCGGCTGGAGCGGCTGGTCGAGGATCTGCTCGATGTCAGCAGGATCCAGGCCGGCGAGCTCGAGCTGCACCGCGAGGAGGTCGAGCTCGTGGCGCTCTCCCGGGAGGTGACGGCGCGCTTCGAAACGGAGCTCGCGCAGGTGCGCAGCCCTTTGTTATGGCGAATCGACGGGCCCGTGGTGGGCTTCTGGGACCGGGCGCGGCTGGAGCAGGTTTTGACCTGCCTGGTCCACAATGCCATCAAGTACGGCGCGGGTCAGCCGATCGAGGTGGAGCTCTCGGTCCTCGACGGCAAGGCCTGGCTCACCGTCGCCGATCGAGGCATCGGCATCGCGCCCGATCGGCTGCCGCATATCTTCGAACGCTTCGAGCGTGGGGTACCGACCAAGAACTACGGCGGCCTGGGCCTCGGGCTGTACATCGCCCGCCAGATCGTCGAGGCGCTCGGCGGATCGATAAGGGTGGAGAGCAAGCTCGGGCAGGGCTCGCGCTTCACGATCGAGCTGCCGATCGCGTGATGATGGCACGTCCTCGAGCCGAAACTCGACGAGCGTCATCGGTTCGGCCGTGGATGCACGCGCCGCAGCTCCCGGCGCCATGCTTCCGGCGCACGCGCTGAGCACGACTGCTACGGGGGCCGAGAGGGGCAACGAGAGGCTTCGGAGGCCACGCGACATCGGGGCGACCTTGGCGGTCCGTGCGGACGTGGAGCAAGGTCGTCCTGCAGGGTACGCGTCGCTCGTCGCCGTGATCGCCGCGCGCTTGCGTTTCTGGTTTCCCTCGCAAACGGAACATGGCAGTCTGGGCAAACGATCCACAGTTCCGGGGATCGAGAGCTCGGGGAGGGAGTGCGTGTGAATGAGGGTGGGGACGTCCGAACGGAGCTCGCAAAGCTCTCCCAGGACCTCGAGCGGGCGCGTCGCGAGCTCGCTGCGCGCGAGGACGAGCTTCAGTGCCTTTATCGGGTCGCGAGCACCGCGATGGATGCCGAGAAGGGCCTGGAGGACAAACTGAACGGCATCCTCGAGATTGTATCGACGGGATCGCAGGGCATGGAGGTCGTCGGCGCCAGGATCGTCCTGGAAGGGCGCTCTTTTCAAACCCCGCGTTTTTCCGAGACACCTTGGCGGCAGTTCTGCGAGGTCATCGCCGACGGCACGCACGTCGGCGTCGTGGAGGTGTTTTATGCGCGCGATCTTCCGTCGCAGGGGGACGAAACGTCGGAGGCATGGAAGCCGCGCTTCATCAACGCCGTCGCAAAGGTCGTGGGCGAACGATTACGTCAAAAGAGAGTGGAGCATCGCATCGATGAGCGCGTCAAGGAGCTCCATTGTCTTTACAATGTCTCCGAGATGACTCATGACGATTCCGCCTCCAGGGAGGAGGTTTTCCAAGGTATTGTCGAGAGCATCCCGCCAGCTTTTCAATACCCGGAGATCACGCGCGCCCGCATCGTCTGCGAGGGCCAGACGTTCGTCTCGGAATCGTTTGAAGAAGGGCCATTTCGTCAGTCGCAACGAATCGCGATCGATGGCAGAGCCATCGGCACCGTGGAAGTCTTTTACCTCGAAGAGAGGCCCCCTGGCGATGAAGGGCCGTTCTTGAAGGAGGAGCGACACCTCCTCAAGGTGCTGGCGGAACGCCTCGGCGATTTCGTGCGTCGCCGTCAAGCGGAAGATCTGGAGATACGCAAATCGCTCGAGCTCCAAGCCTACAACCAGGAGCTCCAGCAGCAGCTCCAGGTGGTCCGAGAGCAAAACGAGGTCATCGTCCGCCAACGCGACATCATCCAGGAGTTATCCACGCCCGTCCTCGAAGTCTGGGACGATGTCCTCACGTTGCCCATCATCGGGCTCATCGACACCAAGCGCGCAGCCGAGATCATGCAGCGATTGCTCTCGGCGGTCGTCGAGAAGCGCGCCCAATTCGTCATCGTCGACGTCACGGGCGTGCCCATCGTCGACACGCAGGTCGCCGATCATCTCATCCAGATCGTACAGGCAGCGGGCCTTTTAGGGGCCTCCTGCATGCTCACGGGCATTCGACCCGCCGTGGCCCGAGCGCTCGTCGAGCTCGGGGTCGATTTGTCAGCAATGAACACACGCCGCAGCTTCCGCGCGGGATTGCGTGAGTGTGTGCAATCGGTGAAGCGGCCTGCGAAGTGCTGACGGCCCGCGATCGCGGTCAGAATCCACCGCCGCTGTCGCACGTTTCGAGTGAAAACGTGCACGTGACCATGGGCGGGTCGACGCCGGGTTTGGTGCGTGAGCAGCCGTCGAAGGCCCAGCCGTCCTCGGGCGCCTCGGCACAAATCTCTTCGCACTCCATATCCAGCTCGTCCGGCGCAAGCTCGAACGTCGACTCTCTGACGTCCGTTTGGCAGCGGCCGCCGCAAGCAACGCTCGAGCCCGCCACCGCGAGCGCAGGCGCAAGCAACAGCACGCGCATCACAGACACAAAAACCTCGACGTGCCGTCGCGCTTATCAACGTGCGAACACGACAATGAATCAGGGCAGGGCGCGTCTTCGCCGGCGCAACGGAGCGCGCAGTAGCGTCCGTTCGTGAAGATCTGGCAGACGGGCTCATACCCATCGAGCGCGGGGCAATCGCTGTCCTCCACGCACTCCTCTGCGCATTGCGCGCCATGGCAGCACACCAGGACCAAGCACTGCGAACCGTCCGCGCAAGCCTCTCCCTCGCCCCGGCAGGCCATGTACACGGTCGCCTCGCTTGCCTCCGGAATACAGCCCCACACGAGTATGCCCATCGTGAGGAGGAGAGGGAACGCCTTCCGGGCCGGTTAGCCTCGCCGATCGGGGGCGGAAGCGGAAGCGGGAGCGGAAGCGGAAGCGGGAGCGGCAGCGGAAGCGGAAGCGGAAGCGGGAGCGGGAGCGGGAGCGGGAGCGGCAGCGGGAGCGGGAGCGGAAGCGGAAGCGGGAGCGGCAGCGGAAGCCGCAAGCGAGATCTGTTTGGGTACCGCTTTTGGGAAGGCGGGCGGGTTGTGCGCCAGATGGGCCTTGCCAGGCGTGGCGGCCGCCAGGGCGGAGGGGGGCGTGCGACACGCAGCGCAGGCCGCGTGCCGCACGCACGAGACCTCAACCCTGGATGAACGCCAGCAGGTCTGCGTTGACCACATCAGCGTTGATCGTGCACAGCCCGTGACCCAGGCCCTTGTGGACCTTGAGCGTCCCGCGCTTGAGGAGCTTGATGGCCAGTAATGCCGAGTCCGCGATCGGAACGATCTGATCGTCGTCGCCGTGCATGACGAGGGTCGGGACTTCGATCCTCTTCAGATCCTCGGTGAAATCCGTTTCGGAAAACGCCTTGATGCAATCGTAGTGGGGCTTGATGCCGCCCATCATTCCCTGCCGCCACCAGTTGTCGATCACACCCGGCAGCACTTTCGCACCGGGCCGATTGAAGCCGTAGAACGGGCCCGAGGGCACGTCGCGATAGAACTGCGCGCGGTTTTCGACGAGCGCAGCCCGGAATCCATCGAACACTTCGATGGGCAGCCCGCCGGGATTCTTCTCGCTCTTCACCATGACCGGAGGCACGGCTCCGATGAGCACGGCTTTCGCGACACGCCCGCCGCCACCGTATTGCGCGACATACCGCGCCACTTCGCCGCCGCCGGTGGAGTGTCCGATGTGGACGGCATCCTTGAGCTGCAGATGTTCCGCCAGCGCGGCGACGTCAGCAGCGTACGTATCCATCTCGTTGCCGCTGAACGTCTGGGAGGACCGACCGTGCCCGCGCCGATCGTGCGCAATCACGCGGAACCCTTTCGAGAGGAAGAACATGAGCTGCGCATCCCAGTCATCGCTGCTCAAGGGCCAGCCATGGTGGAACACGATCGGCTGACCGCTGCCCCAGTCCTTGTAGAAAATCTCGGTGCCGTCTTTGGTACGTACGAAGCTCATGATGTGGACTCCTCGGTCTTATGGGATGGCTGGAATCTGAACGTGTGCGAGTGCGCGTCACGCCAGTTCGCGGTGGAAGAACTCGAGCGTGCGGGCACGGGAGAGGCGCGCGGCTTCGGCATTGAAGTGCGTTCCGCCGTGCCGCGAGAACGCGTGACGGCAACCCGGATAGCTGAAGACCTCGAACTTCGGGTTTCCCGCGAGGGCCTCCGCGATTTCTCGCTGCGCTTTCTTCGGGATGAACTCGTCCTCTTCGGCGAGGTGCATCTGCAACGGTCCGTCGATGTCCGCTGTTTCGCCGAGAAACTCCTCGGTACGCCCACCGTGAAAGGCGACCGCTGCATCCACGCGCGTGCGCGCCGCTGCGAGAAAGGTGAGCAGCCCGCCAAGGCAGAAACCCATGACACCCACGCGTCCCGTAGCTCCCGTGAGCGTGCGCGCAGCGGCTATCGTCGCTTCGACGTCGCGCACGCCAGCGTCGATATCGAACGCCTTGTAAAGGGCCAGGCCCTTCTCCCAGTCGGGTTGGGATTGAACGGACAGGTCCACGTGCGACTCCCCCTGGCGCCAGAACAGTTCCGGGCAGATCGCGATGAATCCTGCCGCGGCAAGCTCGTCGCAAGTGGCACGAAGGTCCACATTGACGCCAAAGACTTCATGCAGAACGACGATGGCCGGTGCCGCCACGGCTGCCGGTCGCGCCAGGTAGCCGTCGAAGCTGCCTTCTGCTGAGCGGATGCGAAACACATGTTCGGGATCGTCATGCCAGGTCGATGTAGTCATGTGCGTGCTTCTCCGGTCGGAATATGGGTTGCAAGGCAGCTAAAACATCGGTCGGTTTACTCACCGACCTGTGGAAGAACTGCGCGAAGCGCAGTTTTTCCATCAAAGGTCCAGGGCTGGCCCTGGTCCGGGTCGAGGGGCGGATAGCCCCCGCGGGGTCCGGGGCAGCGCCCCGGCGCGGCGGCCCACGTGAGCTGCGCGCTACATCCGCGCCGTCATCCACTCGACGATATCGCGCAGCACGCCCTCCTTGCCGACGTCGGCCAGCAGATCGTGGAAATGCCCCTCGTACAGCTTGAGGGTCTTGTCCTTCGATCCGGCCTTCTCGTGGAAGAGCTGGCTGCCATGCGGCAATGTCACCCGGTCCTCGGTGCCGTGCAGGATCAGCACCGGCAGCGTGATCATCGGGAATTCCCGCTTCAGTCGCTCGTCCGCGCGCACCATTTCGGCCACGGTCTGCGTCGGGTACCCCGCGCGCTCGATGAGCGGGTCGTTCTTCATCCGCTCGACGAAGCTCTTGTCACGCGAGAAGCCGTCGTCGTCGAGCTTCAGGACGTGGGCGTGCGGCACGATGTGGCTGAGGCCCTTGAGGATCGCCAGCGCGAAATCCGGCGCGGGCACCTCGTGCGCGAAGCTCTCGCAGATGAATCCCGCGAGCTCCTCGCCGTGCTCGAGCGTGTATACGCTTGAAATCACGCCACCGGCGCTGTGCCCGAGCAGGAACACCGGAAGCCCGGGCTCGCGCGATTTCGCCAGGCCGACGAGCGTGTGCACGTCCTCCACGTACTCGGAAAACTTGTCGACGTAGAGCCGCTCGCCCTCCGAGCGCCCATGCCCGCGGTGGTCGAGCGCGAACACCGAAAACCCATGCTCGACGAGCTGCTCCGCCGTCCACTCGTACAGGCCGCTGTGGGCCTTGAAGCCGTGGACCAGCACCACCACGGCGCGCGGCGTCCCCGGCCGCCACGAGCGCATGAAAATCTTCAGCCCACCTTTACCCTCGAACGTCTCTTCCTTCATCTCGAACATCCCTTCCGGCTCTCGCGTTGCTCACGCGCTCGGGGGCGCGGGTTATGGCCGGAATCATCGGCGGAGGAAACCCCACCAAAGGCGGGTGCTGTGCCCCTCCGTTCGGACGATCTCGGGGTGGAGCGCGGAAGCGGAAGCGGAAGCGGAAGCGGAAGCGGAAGCGGGAGCGGGAGCGGGAGCGGAAGCGGGAGCGGAAGCGGGAGCGGGAGCGGGAGCGGGAGCGGAAGCGGGAGCGGAAGCGGGAGCGGAAGCGGAAGCGGGAGCGGGAGCGGGAGCGGGGTTCAGGGGATCCCGCTCGGGGACGGCGATCGTACCGTCGTGCTCGCGCTCTTCAAGGCCAAGCCGTGCTCACCGTGCTCGCGCTTCGCGCTCCGCGCGGCTCCGCGCGGTGCTGCGCAGCCTTGAAGAGCGCTCCGCGCGACGGTGTGGGACGAGGGTCCCGGCGATTGGGTCGTCGGGCGGAGGGTCTCGTCATGCTGAGGATTTTCGAGGTCGTTTTGGCCATGGCTGGGGACGCGGCGGGTATCGCGGAGCAGATCGAACGAAGGGATTCGGATCTCGCTCGGCAACTTCGTCGGGCCATGCATAGCGTCGCTCTCAATACGGCGGAAGGTGCCGGGAATACGGCCGGGCATAAACGACAGCGTTATCAGACGGCTCTCGGGTCCGCTCGTGAGGTGCTGGCCTGCGTCCAGGTCGCCCAGGCCATGCGCTACATCGGCCCGGTCGATGCGCAGATGCTCGATCGCATGGACCACGTCATCGCCACCCTGGGCCGCCTCGTCTACCGCCGCGCGTCGTAGGAGAAGCCTCCCTCGCCCCTCTCCCGGGACGGGAGAGGGGTTGGGGGTGAGGGACTTTCAGCGTGGGTTCTCCCGCGACTCCCCCGACGAACCAATCCGCACTTTTCCAATTGCCTCGGGCCGCAATCCATGAGACAAAACAAGCGACGCCAGCCGGTGTACCTACCACCGACCGGCGTCTGACCCACAACCCCGGAGCTACGGAGTCATGAGCTAATGACAACCCTACATCTCCATCCTCCGCCGGCAAACTTCTCGGCATCGCACGCCTTGCTCGGCCGCCTTTACCTCGAACACCGCGCTTTCCTGCGCCGCCTTCTTCTTGTCCAGGCCGTCCCTCTTTGCGACGTGGAGGATGTCCTGCAAGAGGTCTTCATCACGGTATGGCGTCGCCTCTCGTGCCTGGTCACGCCGGAGCAGGCTCGCCCGTGGCTCGCGCTGATCGGGCTCAACCATGCGCGCAATCACCGAAGGCTCGTGCGACGCGAGAGTGAAGTGCTCGTTGGCTGCGCGGAAGAGCTTCCTGAGCAGGAGGACCGGACCACGCCGGAGACGCATCTGCACGCGATCTATGGTGTGTTTCGGCTCAAGCGATTCCTGGAGAAGATTGGTCCACGCCTCCGGGCCGCGGTGATACCGTTCCTGGAGGGGCAATCGATCACCGAGATTGCAACGTCGCTCGACATCAAGGCGAAGGCCGTCGAGGGGCGCCTGCGTCTCGCCCGAAAGCGTTTGGAGATGCTCGCGCCCGCGTAAGTCCCGCTTCCGCTCCCGCTCCCGCTCCCGCTCCCGCTTCCGCTCCCGCTTCCGCTCCCGCTTCCGCTTCCGCCGCCGTGATACGCGGGTACCAAGCGGCCGAAGCGCTTATGTACGAGCGACTATCGATCGATTCCGACGATCTCGACAGTCTTTAGGAAGTTACTCTCGGCAGTGCAATCGCCGCCGTCTAGGATCAGGAGCCGATCTCGAGGGGCATCGAGCAAGACGTTGCCATATCCGGGCCCACCGGGACCAAACATGGCGCTGCCGAGGGGGCTTGGTGCGAAGAGCGTGGCAGCGGCGTCGATCGCCCAAGCGTCGAAGCCACACGCGTTCGGGGTACGCGTGAACGAGAGAAACGAGCACGAGACCTCGTCCCAGAGGAGCGACGGCGTCGACACGGGGAGAGCAGGGAGCGTCCCCGCCAAACCTATCCATGACGTCGGGTTTTGAAGGTCGAGCGCCCACGCGTCAGCCGGCCCAGGCTTCTGCCCGCTCCGCACCATCACCATCCGATCGAGCGCGGGATCATAAGCCATTTGCCGCAATTCGCCCGGCTGCGGCGCCGGCGGACCGGCCTCCCCCGGAACGAGCGTTGACCAACTCTCGGCGCCTGGCCGAAGGTCGAGCGCGTAGGTCCCGCGATAGGGTAGCGCGAGCGCTGGATCGTCTGAATAGATGAGCGCTGTAACGAGGACCCTTTTGCCAATTGGATCGTATGCGGCGGCGGGAGCCCAGGCAGAGCCGATCGGGAACTCGGGGAGTTGATCGATGATCGCCGCGTCCCCTTCGACACGTACGGCGAAGACCTGCGCCAGATCAGCGGTGTTTGCCGTGCCGCCGATGACGACGGCGCGTTCATTTTCGGGATCCCATATCGCCGCGGCGAACGTGGGCACCTCGACCGAATCGCCTTTGAGCGACAGGATGTGGTGCTCGAGCGAGGCGAGGTCCAGCGCCGAGATCTGTTTCGCAGGACCACCGCCATTCAGCGAGATGCCGCCGATGATGAGCGCGCGGCTCGCTTTGGGATCGAGGACCATGGAGCCCACCGGTGCAGGCGGCGGCGAGAGCTGCTCCCGGTCGATCGACGCGAGCTTCGGAGCCGCACCGGGAGTGCATGCATCGGGGCGAGGGCGAGCCCCGGTGGAAGCCGCTTCGGTGATTTCGACGCTCGGGCCGCAAGCCAAGATGCCAATGGAAAGCGCGAGGAGGCCCGTCTTTTTCACCCGATCGACAATATACGTTTTCAAGGCGGCGACAAGGGGACGGAGCTTGTGCGGAGCCTGGACGCGGAAGCGAGGTAGAAACGCTAGACCGCTTCTGCTTCCGCTCCCGCTTCCGCTTCCGCTTCCGCTTCCGCTCCCGCTTCCGCTCCCGCTTCCGCTCCCGCTTCCGCTCCCGCTTCCGCTTCCGCTCCCGCTTCCGCTTCGGTGGCCCGCACGCCACCGCAGACACGGTTGACCGCCGCGCGGGAAGCGTGCCACGCCCCCGAGGAGGCGGAAATCCTGGTTTATTTGTCCTGGGTGCCGTGTCCCTTTATTTGAAGCCTCGCATCCCACAAGGAGAAGCACACTCATGACTATCTCGTTCGTTCGTTCGACCTCGCTCGCGCTCATCTGCATCCCTGTATTGCTCGTCGCATGTAAAGGCGGTGACAAGTACGGGGCAGTCGCCATCTCGGCTTCGACTGGAAAGTTCGGAGGCGTCGTCGATCGCGCAAGCCAGGAGCAGGCGCAGAAAGACGCGACCGCGCTCTGCGGACAGCCCGACTGTGGCGGTGCCGTCGCTTGGTTCAAGAACGCGTGCGTCTCCGTCGCCCAAGGCACGAAGCCGATGGCGTTTGGCAGCAACCCGGAGACGACGCAGCAAGCGGCGGAGGCAGCAGCAATAAAGGTGTGCAGTCAAACCGACTCCGGCTGCAAGACGGTCGCAACCTTCTGCACGTCACGCTGAAAACGATGTTCGCGGTAGGGGGTAGAAACGCTAGACCGCTTCCGCCTCCGCTTCCGCCTCCGCTTCCGCTTCCGCTTCCGCTCCCGCTCCCGCTTCCGCTCCCGCTTCCGCTCCCGCTCCCGTGAACGTGGCGGGCCGCCCGGCGAAGGACGGCCCGCTTTACGCATCACCGCCGCGCCAGCCGGTGCAGGGTGGCGATGATATGGTCGAGCGCATCGCGTAGCCCATCATCGACTGGTTCCACGTACCCGAGCGCCTCCGCTACATCCAAGCACGCGCGCACCTCGGCCGCGGATCCCATGGCCGTGTGCCACCGCGCCCTTTCGTTCCGCCCCTGCGAATACGCGCCCTCGTGCAGATTCAGCGGCACGCTTGTGGCGGCGCGCCGTAGCTGATCCGCCAGGTTTGCATCCTTCCCGCCGATCTTCTCGATGATGGGCCGCAGCCGCCGTAGCATTTCGATCGTGACGCTGTAGATTTTGAGAGCCATTGCTTCCTCCTGCCCCGACCGGGGCCCTGACCCCGGGCCCGCGCGCGGAGGGTGGTGCAAGGCTGCGAGGCGAAGCCTCGCACCGCGCGCAGCCGCACGGAGCGCGAAGCGCGAGTACGGTGAGCACGGCTTGGCCTTGCGCCACCCGAGCACGCGGGCATGCTGGCCGACCCCGGACGAGAGCGCCCTTGAAGGCGCGTCCCGGAAGCGGAAGCGGAAGCGGAAGCGGAAGCGGCAGCGGCAGCGGAAGCGGAAGCGGCAGCGGAAGCGGAAGCGGCAGCGGAAGCGGAAGCGGAAGCGGAAGCGGAAGCGGAAGCGGCAGCGGCAGCGGCAGCGGCAGCGACTCTCAGCCCTGCGTCCCCTCCGCTGGGGGTGTCTCCTGCTTCCCATTCTCTTTCCGCGTCGCGCGTGCGGCGGCCTCGGCGCGCAGCCTCGCCATGGCATCGAGCAGCGGTGCGAGCAGCGCCTTGCCCTCCTGGATCCTCGCCGTATCGGATCGTTTGGCCCGGCTCGACACGTATCGCCTGAGCCGCACCATCAGCTCCACCCACTCCGTCTCTGCGTCTTGGCCCGCGCCGACGTGTGCGCGCTTGTCCGTCCGAGCCTTCTCCACCTCGGCGAGCAGGGCATCACTCTTGTCGAGCGCCGTCTCCCAACGCTCCAGCCATATCATTGGCAATTCGATCGCCGCCAGCGTCGCGGCGTGCTCGGGCGCGCGGAGCGCGAGCAACGCGTCCCGACAGATCCGGTTTTCATCCGCGATGGGGTCATCGACGTGCGCCAGGCCATCCGGGAACGCGGCCTGGTGCACGGCGGCGGCATGGAGGGCGTACGGGCTCACGCGGCGCCGCGATTCGACCCCGATGTAGTTCTCCAGATGGCGATACCAGGTATCGACCGCCTCATCCGCGGCCGCGAGCTGCGCGAGCCGTGCGGTGCGCTCCGCCTGCGCGAGCACGTTCCCCGTGACGTGCGCGTCGAGCGCGTCGACGATGTCCGTGCACTCGGCGACATACGCATCCAGCGCGGGTTCCGGAGGGCCTTTCGCGGCCCGCGCGCTCAGGTTGTCCTTGATCTTCTTGGCGATGTCGCGCTTCTCGGCGCGCGGAATCTGGTCGAGCTTGGCCATGCGTCCGCAACCTAACAGGGTGTTCCGTGATCGACAACACGAACGCTTGAGGTGTGGACGGTCGAATCGTTCCTCATTCTTTCCTCTCCACGGGAGGAGAGCGGGGGAAACGTTCCTGGCTGCTTTCTCCCGTGAGGAGAAGAACGGGGGAAAGGTTCCCCGCTGCTTCCTCCCCTGGGGAGGAGAACGGGGGAAACGTTCCTGGCTGCTTCCTCCTCTCGGGAGAAGAACGGGGGGAACGTTCCGGGCTACTTTCTCCCCCGGGGAGGAGAACGGGGGGAACGTTCCCAGATGCTTCCTCCCCTGGGGAGGAGAATGGGGGGAACGTTCCCGGCTGCTTCCTCCCTCGAGGCCAAGGTGGAGGGGAACGCCCCGGGGAGCTTCCTCCTCCTGGGAGAAGGTCGAGGGGAACGTTCCGGGCTCGGTTCGACACGGAGGATGAGCTCAAATCCCGCCAGCGTGCAACACACCTTCCCGGTCTTGCCACTGGCCTGTGGGAAGAACTGCGCATCGCGCAGTTCTTCCCCAAATGGTCCAGGGCTTGCCCTGGTTCGGGTCGAGGGGCGAATAGCCCCCGCGGGGCCCGGGGCAGCGCCCCGGCGCGACGCCGCCCGCCCCGCGTCACCATTTTGACCGGCCTGCACGCCACGCAGCGGCAGCGCAAGACGGTTTATTGCTCTCCTTCGGATCCGCATCGTTTGCGATATCGCTAGCTGGCGCATTCGTCTTATTCTGACCCTCTATGAAACCGTCCCGTCTTGCGACCATCTCGCTCCTCATCGGCGTGTTCGCGGCGTACGGCTGCGGGGAGGAAGAATCGACGACCGAGACCACGAAGGGCGCCGGCGGCACCGGCGGCGGTGTGGGGGGCGCGAGCGCGGGCGGCGGCGAAGGCGGCGGCGGGAGCGACGGCCCCGGCGGCGCGACGTCGTGCGTACCGAACACGACCGAGGCTTGTTATGGCGGCCCCGCCGGCACGGAGGGCATCGGGGTTTGCCAGGGCGGAACCCGCACCTGCAACGCCGAGGGCACGGGCTTCGGGCCCTGCGATGGCGAGGTCCTGCCCTCGCAGGAGGACTGCGCCACCTCGGAAGACGAGGACTGCGACGGCGCCACACCAACGTGCGGGAGCGACAACCTCTGGAGCCGACGCTTCGGCGCGGCCGAGAGCCTCGGGCTCATCGCCGGCGCCGGCGGCCACCCGATCCTCGTGGGTCGTTTTCCTGGCACCCTGAGTTTTGGGGGCAACACGTTCACGAGCTCGGGCGGCTACGACGCGTTCGTCGCCAAGCTCGACGGCGCCTCGGGCGAGCACCTCTGGAGCCGCAGGCTCGGCGGCGCCGAGGATCAAGCCGCGTGGAGCGTGGCCGAGGACCCGCAAGGCAACGTCGTCGTCATCGGCGAGTTCCTCGGGCAGATGAGCGTCGGCGGCGGAAACTCGCTCCAGAGCGCGGGCGGCTACGACGTATTCGTCGCCAAGTACGACGGCGAAAGCGGCGACCACATGTGGAGCCGGCGCTTCGGCAACAGCGAGGACCAGATCGCGCGCGGCGTCGCCGTCACGAAGACGGGCGAGATCCTCGTGACCGGCAGCTTCTCCGGCGGCGTCGATTTCGGCACCGGCTTGCTCGAGAGCGCCGGGAGCTTCGATGCATTCGTGCTCACGCTCGACAGCAACGGAAACCCCGTGCGCGCCCAGCGTTACGGCGACGGCGAGGAGCAAAACGGCCGCGCGATCGCGGTCGACGCGGGCGGCAATGCCGTGTTCACCGGGGATTTTCGTGGCGAGGTGAACTTCGGCGGGACCACGCTCACGAGCGCCGGCGGCTTCGACCTGTTCGTCGCGCGCCTCGATCCGAACGGCGGCGTCACCTATGCGAAGCGATACGGCGACATGGATCCGCAGCGCGGTTATGCGGTGCGCGTGAACGCCGCGGGCAACGCGATCGTGAGCGGAATCGTGCGGGGCACCGTGGATTTCGGCGGCGGCGCGCACACCGCGCAGAACCTCGACGTCTTCCTGCTCGAGCTCTCGCCGAGCGGCAACCACGTGAAAAGCGTGATCATGGGCGGCTCGAAGGCCGACACCGCCGGCGGCGTGGCCATCGGCGCGGGGGGCCGCTTCGTCGTCGGCGGCGGCTTCCTGAAGGACGCGCAATTCGGCGGGATCACGCTGAACGCGCAGGGCGGCGCTTCCGCGTCCGAGGCATTCCTCGCGCGGTACGACACGGCGGGCAACGTCCTCTCGGCCACGGCTTATGGCGACAAGGACGATCAGGCCATCACCGCGGTCGCGACCGACGCCGCGGGCCGCGTCTTCCTCGGCGCCCTGGTCTCCGGCACGGTCGACTTCGGCCAGGGCCCGCTCGCGGGCGGCGCGGCGGAGCTCGTCCTGGCGAAGCTCGCGCCGTAGCCGTCCTGCGACGACGAACGGCCGTTCCGGTGCTACGCCTCTCCTCGATGCGCCCCGCGACGGTCGCCGCCCTCGCGCTCCTCGTGCTCGCCCCTTCCGGCGGGGCCGCCCGTCCTCCGCCTCCCCCCGAGGCTCCCTCGGCCCCCGCGCCGCAAGCGAGCACGAAGACCGGCATCGTCACCCTGCAAAGCCCCGCGCCCGAGGCGATCCTCCTCCGCGAAAGCACGTTCACGATGGGCTCGACGCCCGCCGAGGTCGCCCACGCGCAGACGCTCTGCGCCCTGGAGCCCATGGGCCGCGAGTGCCCCGAGCAGATCTTCGGCGACGAATACCCGCCCCACGAGGTCTACCTCTCGGACGTCTGGATCGATCGCACCGAGGTCACGGTCGCGCGGTACCGCCGCTGCGTGGCCGCGGGGCATTGCCTGGAGCCGCCGTATGCCTCGGGGGCGGCGCGCTTCGATCGGCCGGAGCTGCCGGTGGTGATGGTGAGTTATGGCGACGCCGTGGCCTTCTGCACCTGGGCGGGCGGGCGGCTGCCGACCGAGGCCGAGTGGGAGCGCGCGGCGCGGGGCGCGCGGGGCCGGCGGTACCCCTGGGGCAACCTCTGGAACGGCTCGATCGTGAACCACGGCAAGCTCTCCTGGGACGAGCTCGACCCGACCGACGGCTTCCTCGAGCTCGCCCCCGCCGGCTCGTTCCCGGACGGCCGGACCCCCGACGGGTTCGCCGACATGGCGGGAAACGTAGAAGAATGGGTGGCGGACTACTACGCCCCTCGCTACCAGGAGGGCAGCGTGATGAACCCGCGCGGCCCGTCCTCGGGGGAGGAGCGGGTCCTGCGGGGCGGCGGCTACGTGCATGGCCGGCCGTTTTTGCGGGCGGCGTCGCGCCAGCACGATCTTCCTTCCATGCGCCGGCCCTGGCGCGGGTTCCGGTGCGCCCGGGATCCGTAGCGAAGCGCGCCCGGCGGGATCATAGTGGGCGCGTGAAGATCGCCCACCTCTCGGATCTGCACCTGCTCTCGCTCGAAGGCGCGGTGCCGATGCGCCTCTTCAACAAGCGCCTCACGGGCTACGTGAACCTGCGCTTCCACCGCAAGTCGGTCCACAAGCCCTTCGCCGTCGAGGCGGCCGCCGCGGAGATCCGGAAGCTCGGCGTCGATCACGTGGTCATCACGGGCGACGTCACGAACCTCGCCCTCGAGGTCGAGTTCGAGCTCGTGAAGAAGCTCGTCGAACAGGACCTCGGCCTCTCGCCCGACCAGATCAGCATGGTCCCGGGCAACCACGACACCTACACCCGCGGCGCCTTCCGCTCGAAGCGCTTCCTCCACTACTTCGAGCCCTACCTCAAGACCGATCTCCCCGAGATCCCGGGCCCCTTCCCCTTCGTGCGCCTGCGCGGCCCGGTCGCGCTCATCGGCCTGTCGACGGCCGTGCCGAGGCCGCCGCTCGTCGCGGCCGGCGCCCTCCGCCCGAAGCAGCTCGATGCGCTCTCGCGGGTGCTCTCCCACCCGGAAGTGCGCTCGCGCACGCCCATCCTGCTCCAGCACCACCCGTGGCACAACCCGCCGCGGCTCGCGAAGAGGCTGCTCGAGGGGCTCTACGACGCACGGGAGCAGGGCGATCTCCTGCGCGGGGTCGAGCGGGGCCTCTTGCTGCACGGACACCTGCACCGGCGCATCCACCGCACGCTGCCGACGGCGCGGGGCCACATCGACGCGGTCGGCGCGACGAGCGCATCGCTCCTGCACGACAGCGACGAGCGCATGGCGGGCTTCAACCTGTACGAGATCGACGACGCCTCCGGGGCGATCCAGTCGATCAGCTCGTGCAGGCTCGATCCCGCGACGAAGACGTTTTCCGAAGTGCCGATTCCGAAGGGATGAGCAGGGGGGAGCCGGAAACGAACCCGGCGCCGTCGGACGGTGCGAGGTCCGAGGCGCCGGGTGACGACTAGCTCAGCTCAGCTCAGCTCGCGGCGGCGAGGCGCATCACGTTGATGGCCTGCAGGCCCTTGGGGCCCTCCTTGATCTCGAACTCGACGGTCTCGTCCTCGAAGAGACGCTTCCGACCCGCGTCCGGCTGCTGGATCTGAGAGTAGTGGACGAAGACGTCGGGGCCCGTGTCCTGCTTGATGAACCCCCAGCCCTTCTCGTCATTGAACCACTTGACTTTACCTACTGCCATAACTCCTCCACTTCACACGGTGCTCGCCGATCGCTGTCGATCCCCACGATTCCGCGCGTATCCAGCGCACGCGCCCCCGGTCGAGCGGCGCCAAGGTAGACGTCCGCTCGTCCGACCGTCAAGCGGAGTGCCACCCATGGAAGGCACGCGAGCACACACCCGCCGTTGACGCACCCTGCGAAATCGAAAACGCACCGCGCGTGACGCACGTGCGTAAAGGCGTTCGCTTCCCGGGTAAAATATGACCGGGAAATGACCGAAATTCAGACGCCCCGGCTTCGGCACGACCATCGCAAGGGGCGGCCGGCATGGAGTTCCCCACCCCCAAAGCCGAGATCACGGGCGCCCCTTCCGAGGGGAGCGGTGACGCGACGCAGCGGCCCCGCCCTTATGAACACGCCTCCCGCGATCCGCGGGCGCTCCGCATCCTCGCAAAGACCATCTACCGCGAAATGCGCCAGGGAGGTCTCGCCGAAGAAGACGTGATGTCGGTCGCCGGCGAGCTCCTCGCCCTCGTCGCCGGTGACATGAAAGACCGCCGCGAAAACGGCGACCCCACCTCGATCCCGCCTTCCTCCGCCTCCGCCCGCAAGCCGCGCTGATCCGTCATCCGTCTCCGTCCCCACCCGCGCGCGATCGTCCCCTCTTCGTTGACATGCTCCTCGGGGCTTGCTCGTATTGCCGGGCGTGGCCCGGGGCCGATCCCGCAAGGCCGCCCGAGCGGAATGATTTTCTCGGTCATCATCAGCGAGAAGGGCGGCGCCGAGCGGCGCGAATCCTTCGATCGCGCGGAGATCAACGTCGGCCGCGTGCAAGGCAACGACCTCATGCTGCCGAAAGGCAACGTGTCGAAGCGGCACGCGCGCCTGGTCCTGCGTGACGGCCGCTTCATCGTCACCGACCTGAAGAGCACGAACGGCACGTACGTCAACGGCCGCAAGATCGGGCAGCCGACGCTCGTCCGCGAAGGCGACAAGATCTACATCGGCGACTTCGTCCTGCGCATCGAAGCCGGCCCCGGCACTTCGCTCGCCGGCGGGCGTATGCCGAGCGGCGAGTTCAACGCGATGCCCGACATGGGCTCGATCGAAGGTCCGCTCTCGTCGCCCGGAGGCCCGCCCTCGGCCATCCCCGCCAAACCCCGCGACCCGGGCATTCTCACCGGCGAGCAAGCCGCGGACGTGGTCAGCCACTTCCCGCTGGAGAACGATCCCGACGAGGCGCCGGTCCCCGTGCCCGCCCCGCCGCGCGTGCCACGTCCAACCGCAAGCACGAAGCCAAGCGGCTCGATGCTCTCGCCCACCGCACTCTCGCCGCTGCCGCCGCACACCGCAGCCGGTCCGCCCACGCTGAGCGCCGGCCCGCGGCCCACGGCGTCGAGCATCCCCGCGCCACCGCAAAGCCCCTTCCCGCCTGCCTTCGGGCAGGCGTTCCCATCGCGGCACGCGATGCCGCCCGGCCCGACGGCGGTGCCTCCGTCCCCGGTGAATCGTACGAACTCGGAGCCGACGCCGGGCCCGTCGGCCCCGCACCGCGCCGCACTCGTGACCCTCGTGGAGCGCGTGGCCGAGGGCGTGGACCTCGCCCCGCTCGCCACGGGCGCGCCGATCTCGTCGACGTTCGCCACGAAGATCGCGACGACGATCGAGGAACGCGTGGCCGGGATGAAGACCGCGGGCCTCGTGCCGGACGGCGTGGGCATCGCGGAGCTCGCAGTGGAAGCGCGGCGCGAGATCCTGGAGCTCGGCGCGATCGGGCCGCTGCTCGCAGACGACGACGTGCTTGAGATCCACGTGCAAGGGAACACGCGGCTCGTCGCATTCCGCAAGAGCCGCAAGACACCAACCGGCGAGATGCCGTTCACGAGCGAAGAGGCCGCAGCGCGGGCGCTCAGGCGGCTTCTCGTGCGCGCAGGCACGCCGTTCGAGGCGCCGGGCGCGGTGGACGTCGTCACGCCGGAGGGATTTCGTATCCTCGGGGTCGTGCCCGCGCCGGGCGCGAAAGGGCTGCTCGTCGTGCTGCGCAAGCCGCAGCGGATCGAGGCGAGCACGCTGGAAGATCTCGTGCGCGCAGGGCTCGTCTCGCGGGCCGTGGCGACGCTGCTCTCGCAATGCATGGCCGGTCGCGCAAACGTGCTCGTGGCCGGGCCGATGGGCTCGGGGCACGGATCCCTCGTCGCAGCGCTCGCGCAAGGCTTCGCCGCAGAGGAGCGCGTCGTGTCGCTGCAAGACGACGACGAGATCCCCGTCCTCCACACGAACGCGCTGTCGATCCCGCTCGGCCCGAGCGCGGACGCGGCGGCAAACGCGACACGTGTCGCCGCACGGATGCGTCCCGACCGCATCGTGATCGGCGCACTCGCCGGACCTGCAGCCTCCGAGCTCGTAGGGGCCCTCGGCGAGGGCGCGGGCAGCGTGCTCGCGGCAACGCGCGCGCCGACCTTGCGCCATGCGCTCGCCCGGCTCACGGCCGACCTCGTGACGGCGCGCCCAGGCACGACCGTGGAGGCAGCGCGGGAGGCGCTTGCGAGCGCATTCGACCTCGTGCTCGAAGTGGCCCGGCTTCGCGACGGCCGCGCGCGGCTCATGCGGGTCGCAGATCTGCGGGTGGAAGGCGGCGCGCTCGTGGCGCGGGACCTCTTCACATTCATCATCGAACGGACCGCCGCGGGCGGGACGATCGAAGGCAGTCTCCACCCGACGGGCGTGGTCCCAGCCATCGCGGAGGACCTGGCAGCACGGGGGACGCCGGTCGATCCAGCGATCTTCCGACGCGCGAAGTAAAGCGTCGTCGGCGGGCCGAGCGCGTCTTGACGAGTCTCGGCAGGACGACGACGTTCGACTAGGCTACCCTGTATGCACCCTGCCGCCGGTGACGTAGCGGCAGCGGCGGTTCCAAGGGCAACAAGAAGCGAACATGGCCATCCGCACCATCCTGCATTATCCCGACCCTCGCCTTCGCCAGAAGGCCCAGCCGGTCGAGCGCATCACGCCCGAGCTCGAGCGGCTCATCGACGACATGGCCGAGACCATGTACGCAGCGCCAGGCGTGGGACTCGCGGCCACGCAGATCGGCGAGCCGCACCGGATCTTCATCATCGACATCGCCGCCGAGGACGAACCAAGCAACCTCATGGTCTTCGTCAACCCGGAAATCCTGTCAAAGGTCGGCGAAGAGGTCGGTCCCGAGGGCTGTTTGTCGTTCCCCGGCGTGAGCGAGGACATCAAGCGCGCGACCGAGGTCCGCGTGCGCGCCCAGGGCCGCGACGGCAAGACGTTCGAGCTCGCGGCCGACGGTCTGCTCGCAGTGGCGATCCAGCACGAGAACGATCACCTCGACGGCGTGCTGATGATCGACCGCGTGGGCATGCTGAAGAAGCGCATCATCCAGCGCAAGATGCAGAAGCGCGCAGACGCGACGGGTTGATGGTCGAAAGCGTCGCGCCGGGGCGCTGCCCCGGGCCCCGCGGGGGCTGTTCGCCCCTCGACCCGAACCAGGGCAAGCCCTGGACCTTTTGGGGAAGAACTGCGCGATGCGCAGTTCTTCCCACAGGCCCGTGGCAAGACCAGGAAGGTGCGTTGCCCGCTGGCAACGGGCCCGTCGCCTGTTGAATCGTCAGCGTTGCGGTCGGTCGTCGTTGGTCTTGACCTGGCCTGTTCGATGAACTGCGCGATGCGCAGTTCATCGACCCCGGGTCCAGCGCTTGCGCTGGTCCGGGTCCAGGGGTGGACAACCCCTGGTGGGGCCTGGGGCAACGCCCCAGCTCAGCGCCTCCCAGATGAGACCAATGCCCAGCTCAACGCGGGAATGACAGCGGCCCGCTGACGTACGCGTCGCGGCCGCAGAGCGCCCATCGCGGATCGACGATCCGCGGCGCCTCGCTCGGCGTGTCCGGGCCTGCCCAGTCGACTGCTCCGGGACGACCACGCGGCCCGAGCAGGATTGGCGCGATGAACGCGTGGAGCTCGTCCGCGAGACGCGCCGCGAGCAGACTGCCCGCGAGCTCCGCGCCGCCCTCGACGAGGATCGACACCACGCCCTGCGCTGCGAGGATCCGCAGCGCTGCCGACACCTCCACCCGGCCTTCTGCCGAGTTTGGCACACGCAGCACCACGCATCCTGCGTCGGCGAGCGCCTGCTCGTTTGCCCCCGGCGCGTCCTCGCCTGTGAGCACCCACGTCGGCACCTCGCGCGCGGTTTGCACGAGCCGACTGTGCAGCGGCAAGCGCAGGTGCGTGTCGAAGACCGCGCGCGTCGGGCAACGCCCCTGCTCGGCGAGCCCGGGCGTACGCACCGTGAGGCGCGGATCGTCCGCCAGCGCCGTCCCGATGCCGACGCCGACGACGTCGTGCTGCGCGCGAAGCTCCTGGACTTTCGCCCGCGCCTCGGGGCCCGTGACCCACTTCGAGGCGCCGCTGCGGGTCGCGATGCGCCCGTCGAGCGAGAGCGCGAGCTTCAGCGACACGTACGGCATGCCCGTCGTGATGAACTTCGCCCACGGCGCGATGAGTGCGCGCGCCTCGGCGCCCGCGACGCCGACGTCGACCGTGACGCCCGACTCGGTGAGCCGCGCCGCGCCCCCGCCCTCGACGTTCGGGTTCGGATCGAGGCAACCGATGACGACGCGCCGAATGCCTGCCCGCAGGATGTTGTCGACGCAGGGCGGCGTCCGGCCGTGGTGATTGCAGGGCTCGAGCGTGACGTAGAGCGTGCCGCCGCGCGCGGCCTCGCCGGCGCGACGCAGGGCGGCGGTCTCGGCGTGTTCCTCGCCGGCGCGGATGTGGTAGGACGTCGCGACGACCTCGCCCGCTTCGCTGACGACAATGGCCCCGACCGGCGGATTCGGCGATGGCTGGGACTTCCTCGCCTCCTCGAGCGCGAGGCGCATCGTGGCGAGATCGAAATCGGATTCGGGGGCAGTCGTCATGGGTCAGCCCGGATCTACTAGGGGCCCTTCGCCTTCACAAGCTTACCAAGCTCGCGGAGGAACTCGTCCACGTCACGGAAGGAGCGATAGACGCTGGCGAACCGGACGTAGGCGACCTCGTCGAGGTCGCGGAGGTGGTTCATCACCCGCTCCCCGAGCTCGGCGCTCGTCACTTCGCGCCGTTCGGATTCCTGCACCTCGCGCTCGATCGCGTCCACCACGACTTCCAGCCGGTCCACTGAGACCGGCCGCTTGTTGCAGGCGGTCCGGAGACCTCGCATCAGCTTGGCTCGATCGAAGGGTTCGCGCCGGCCGTCTTTTTTCACGACGGTCGGCAGGACGTCCTCGACGCGCTCGTACGTCGTGAACCGACGACCGCACGCGGCGCACTCGCGGCGCCTGCGCACGACGTCACCCGACCCGGGTGCGCGGGACTCGACGACCTTGTCCTCGAGGTGCCCGCAGAACGGGCACCTCATCGCCTAGCCCTCGAAGCGGGAGAACACGAGCGCAACGTTGGTGCCCCCGAACCCGAACGAGTTCGACATGACGTTCCGGAGACGGCGTTCCCGCGCGACGAGCGGGACGCAGTCGAGCACGCACTCGGGATCCTGCTCCTCGAGGTTTGCCGTGGGAGGGACCTTGCTCTCGTGAAGCGCGAGCACCGAAAGAGCCGCCTCGACTGCGCCCGCGCCGCCGAGCAAGTGCCCGGTCACGGACTTCGTGGAGCTCACCCAGAGCGCGTGCCCGGTCGCGTGCTCCCCGAACACTTTTACGATCGCGCGGGCTTCCTCGAGGTCGCCGTGCGGCGTCGAGGTGCCGTGCGCGTTGATGTACTCGATGTCCGTCGGCGCGAGCTTCGCGTCCACGAGCGCTTGCTTCATTGCGCGCTGCGCGCCCTCGCCTTCCGGCGCGGGCTTCGTCAGGTGGTACGCGTCGCACGTGGCGCCGTAGCCGGTCACCTCGCCGTAGATCTTTGCGCCGCGGCGCTTCGCGTGCGAGAGCGACTCGAGCAGCAGCGTCGCCGCGCCCTCGCCCATGACGAAGCCGTCGCGGCCCTTGTCCCAGGGCCGACTTGCCCGCGTGGGCTCGTCGTTGCGCCGGGAGAGCGCGAACATCGCGCCGAAGCCTGCGGCGGCGAGGCCCGTGATCGTCGCCTCCGTGCCGCCCGCGAGCATGAGGTGCGTGCGGCCGCGGCGGATCCACTCGAAGGCTTCGCCGATCGAATGGGCGCTCGAGGCGCACGCGCTCGTGTTGCAGTAACTCGGCCCTTTGAGGTCGAAGGCCATCGCGACCTGCCCGGCGGCGAGGTTCGCGATGACCTGCGGGATGAAGTACGGGCTGACCTTCGAGGGCCCCTTTTCGAGGAGCACCTGCGCGTACTGGTACAAATTCTCCAGCCCGCCGAGGCCGACACCGATGTACGTGCCGCACGTCTCGCGGTCCTCGTCGGTCAGCTCGATCCCCGCATCGTTCATGCAGAGCTGCGATGCGGCGATCGAGAGGTGGGCGAAGCGGCCCATCTCGCGGAGCTTCTTCTTGGGGATGAAGTTTTCCGCGACGAACCCCTTCACCTCGCCTGCGATGCGCGTCGAATACTGCGATGCATCGAAGAGGGTGATGGGTCCGATCCCGGACTCGGCCGCGAGCACGGAGCGCCACGTCTCCGTGGTGCCGATGCCGTTCGGGGTAACGAGACCGATGCCGGTGATGACGACGCGTTCCATACTCGCTTCGCCCAGGATGGATCGGGGATGAGGCCCTCGCTAGGGCTCTCGGGGACTACTTCTTGGTGTGCGAATTGATGTAGTCGATCGCATCCTGCACGCTCCGGATCTTCTCCGTGTCCTCGTCCGGGATGTCGATTTCGAACGCCTCTTCGAAGGCGAGCACGAGCTCCACGAGGCCGAGCGAATCCGCGCCCAGGTCGTCGATGAACGTCGATTCGGGCTTGATGTCCTTCTCTTCGACGTCGAGCTGTTCCTTGATGATCCGTTTGACCTCGGCCGAGATGTCGCGACCTTCCGCCATGGCGTCCTCCGGGAAAAAGCGGTCCCCTCCTAACCCATCGTTCGAGCTTTTGCACGACCTTCGTGGCGTGCGAAACGCTTTTTACATGTACATGCCGCCGTTTACGCGGATGGTCTCGCCCGTGATGTAAGACGCAGCATCCGAGCAGAGGAAGATCACCGCGGCAGCGACCTCTTCCGGCTTTCCGGTGCGACCGAGAGGAATGGCCTTCAGCATGCCTTCCTTCACCTCGGCACCGAGCGACGAGGTCATGTCGGTGTCGATGAAGCCGGGTGCGACCACGTTCACCGTGATGTTCCGCGAAGCGTACTCACGCGCGAGCGTCTTCGAGAGACCGAGGAGCGCGGCCTTCGATGCGGCGTAGACCGCCTGCCCTGCATTGCCCATCTCTCCGACGATGCTCGACAGGAACACGATGCGTCCCGTGCGGGCGCGCATCATGGGCTTGATCGCCGCGCGCGCGCACCCGATCGCGCCCTTCACGTTCACCGCGAAGACGCGATCGATCTCCTCTTCCTTCACGCGCAGGACGAGGTTGTCGACGGCGACGCCCGCGTTTGCCACGAGGATGTCGAGGCGGCCGAGCCGCTTCGACAGAGCTGCGATCGCCTCGTCGGTGGCCTGCATGTCCGCCACGTCGAAGCCGAGCGCCTCTGCCTTGCCACCGCGCTCCTCGATCGCTTGCACGACGCGCCGCGCTTCTTCCTCGCCGCGCACGTAGTTCACGACGACGTGCGCGCCTTGCGCCGCGAGCGCCTCTGCCGTCGCCCGACCGATCCCACGTGAAGCGCCCGTCACGAGCGCGACCTTGCCGCTCAGACCGAACATCTCTCATGCCTCCAGAAACGCTGCCACCGCGTCGATCCCCGCGGGATCCGAGACGCTCAGCACCTTGATGGATTTCGCGATTCGCTTCCCGAGCCCAGCGAGCACCTTGCCAGGCCCGAGCTCGAGCGCGTGCGTCACGCCCTCGGCCGCCATGCGCTCGACCGAAGCAGACCAAAGGACCGCGCCGTCGATCTGCCGCAGCAACAGGTCGGCGACGCGGCCAGGATCGGTGTTCGGCGACGCGTCGACGTTGGCGATCACCGGGAAGGCGAGCGGATGGATCACGACCTGTCCGAGCGCAGGCGCGAGCGCGTCGCGCGCACTCCGCATGAGCGCGCAGTGGAAAGGCGCGCTCACCTTGAGCGGTACGGCCTTGCCGCCGCGCGCCACCACGAGATCGTTCGCGCGTGCCACCGCGTCCTTTTGTCCTGCAATCACCACCTGTCCGGGCGCGTTGTAGTTCGCCGGCGAAACGATCTCTCCCGCGGCCGCTTCCTCGCAGATCGCCGTGATCGTCTCGGCGTCGAGCCCCATGATCGCCGTCATCGCGCCCTCGCCCGGAGGCACGGCGGCCTGCATCGCAGAGCCGCGCAGCCGGCAGAGGCGGACGGCGTCCTCGAGCTCGATCGCGCCCGCCGCACAGAGGGCGCTGTACTCGCCGAGCGAGTGCCCCGCGGCGAACATGGGCGGCGCGAGCTCCGGGTGACGCTCACGCAGCGCCGCCACGATGGCCGCGCTCGCCGCCACCAGCGCGGGCTGCGTGTTCGCGGTGAGCGTGAGCTCCTCCATCGGGCCGTCGAAGCAGAGCCGGGAGAGCGGCTCGCCGAGCGCCGCGTCCGCACGCTCGAACGTGCGGCGCGCGGCCTCGGACGTCGCGGCGAGCTCCTTGCCCATGCCGACGAGCTGCGAGCCTTGACCAGGAAACAACCAGGCGACCTTCGTGCTTCGTTGCATCGACGCGGACTCCTCGTGCTACGTCGCGACAGAAAGTTTTGTAGTCAAAGGATCGGCAGGAGACGCGCAGAGCGCGCGTCACATCCGGACGAGCGCAGCGCCCCAGGAGATCCCGGCGCCGAGGGCGCACATCAGGACGTTTTGCCCGGGCTTGATGCGCCCGTCGCGCACGGCCTCGTCGAGCGCGATGGGGATCGAGGCGCTCGACGTGTTGCCGTACTCCTGGATGTTGATGACGAACTTCTCCATCGGAAAGTTCAGCCGATCGGCGACCTGCGTGATGATGCGCAGGTTCGCCTGATGGGCGACGACCCAGTCGAGCTCGGCGCTCGTGAGCCCGGAGGCCTTGAGGACCGCGGTGGACGCGCTCGTCAGGTTCTTGATGGCGGTCCGGAAGATCTCCTGCCCCATCATGTGGACCTTGTTGCGCTTCTTGGCGAGTCCCTCGTCCGTGAGCGGTTCGGCCGTGCCGCCGCCTGGGATCGTGAGCGCATGCGCGAGCGAGCCATCCGTGAAGATGCGCGTCGCGAGCAGGCCCCGGCCGTCTCCCTCCGAGGGCCCGAGCACGACTGCGCCCGCGCCGTCTCCGAAGAGCACGCACGTCGTCCGATCCTGCCAGTCGAGGAGCCTCGAAAGGAGCTCGACGCCGACCACGAGGACGCAGCGCGCCGCGCCGGTGGCGATGAACTGATCGGCGATGGTGAGGCCGTAGATGAACCCGGCGCACGCGGCCGACACGTCGAACGCCGGGATGTTGTCGGCGCCGAGCTTCTGCTGCACGTGCACGGCGCATGCGGGCATGGGGCTGTCGCCGCTGATCGTCCCGACGATGATCATGTCGATGTCGGCGGCGTTGAGGCCCGCCGACTCGAGGGCGCGACGCGCGGCGGCCGCCGCCATGTCGCTCGTGTTCTCGTGCTCGGCCGCGATGTGCCGGCGCCGGATGCCGGTGCGCTCCGCGATCCAAGCGTCGGACGTATCGACCATCTTTTCGAGGTCGACATTGGCGAGGACCTTCTCAGGGACGTAGTGGCCAGTCCCGAGGATGCGACTCTTCGGTGTAGGGAGCGCGTTCATGGTGACAAGGTAGCAGGGCGCCGGCGCGGCGCGTGCTCGAGCGATGGACCTCGGCCTGTGCCTCCGCGGGATTCATCGCGAAGCGCCGAGATCCATGCACGCGCGCGCTGCCCGGCGCGAGCCCATCTCGCAGCCTCGCCCTTCGTCATGAAGCGGGAGGCCCTGCGAGACGGGCAAGCCGGGGATTGCGGTGGATTCAGGTGGTCGTGGCCTTGACGGCCTTCGCCTTGCGGCCCTTGTAGAAACCACAGGCGCCGCAGGCGCGGTGCGGCAGCGCCGCCTCCCCGCAGTTCGGGCAGGCAACCACCTGCACCGGGGTGACCTTGTCGTGGTTCGCGCGCCGCATGTCGCGCTTGCTCGGGGTGGTTTTCCTCTTCGGGACGGCCACGGGCTACTCCTTCTTCGTCTTCTTCTGCTGGGACGCGTCGGCGCTGCCGGTCGCGGCCCCTTGATCATCGTTCGGCCCGCGCGAGCCGCTCTTGGCGAGCGCGGCGCGCAAAGCGCCGAGGGGCGCGAGCCTGGGGTCGATGGGCGGCTCGGCGCCACCCTCGTCGGCCTCGGGGGAGGCGGGACGGATACCCGGACACGCCTCGGAGCACAAGGGGAAGATGGGCATCTCGAGCAGAATCGCCTCGCGGATGAACCCGTCGAGCACGACCGTCTCGCCGTCGTAGATGTCGACCTCCGCCTCCTCCGAGGAAAACTCGTACTCCGGCAGCTCCTTTTCCTTCGGCGCCTTCTTGCCCGTTTCGGTTTTCGTGCTTCCCCCCGCGGCCTTCTTCGCCTGCGCCGCCGCGCGCTTCTCGTCCGCCTTCTGCGCGAGCACGGCAGGCGGCGCGGGCTTGAGGAGGAGCGACATCTCGGCCTCGACATCGAGCTTCGTGGGTTCGAGGCAACGAGCGCACGGCGCCTGCAAGACGGTGTGGACGCGCCCGCGCACGACGATGTCGGAGCCCGAACGAGAGATCCGACCCGAAACGTGCCCCGGCTCGGCGCCACGCATGTCGCAGTCGCTGAGCTGTTCGTCGAGCCAAGCCACGGGCAGGTCCGCCGCGATCGAGCGACCAGCGGCGTCGATGTCTCCGGCAGGAATGGCGAAGAGCGGCATGGTCGACTCCTGGGGGCAAAAGCGAGATCGCGGTAGCGGTGCGTTCGCCGCGGCCGCGCGAGGCGGGAGCAACTAGCGCACGGTCGGGGTGCTCGCAAGCCGCCCGACGCGCTTCGAGCAGCGAAGGCCATGGTAGGGTGCGCCCAGCACGCATGGACCGCCCGCTCGAACGGCCCGACGATCGATCGCGAAGGTGGCTCTTTGCCGCGGCGATCTACACGTTGGTCACGGTCGTCTGTCTCGCCACAACGGGGCGCGAGCGGCTCACGACGCACACGCCGTTCAACCACTTCGCCTTGCTCGCCGACGCGTGGCTGCACGGTCGCCTGGACCTCGGCGGCCCGCCCCCCGCGTACACGGGGAACAACGATTTCGTCGCGTGGGGAGGCAAGCACTACGTGAGCTTTCCGCCGTTCCCCGCGGTCCTCTTGCTGCCTGCGGTCAAGCTCGCGGGCAACGTCGAACGCGTCCGGGACGGTCAGGTCTTCGCGCTCTACACGGGGCTCGCGCCGGCGCTCCTGTACCTCGGCCTCGACGCGCTCGCGCGCGCGGGCAGGACGGGCCGATCCGAGCGGGAGAACGTGCTCCTCTCGCTGCTCTTCGCATTCGGCACCGTGTACTGGTTCTCCGCCGTGCAAGGCACGGTCTGGTTCGCCGCGCACGTCGTCGGCGCGGCGCTCGCGGCGCTCTACCTCTTCGCGTCCGTCGGCGCCGCGCACCCGATCCTCGCGGGATTCGCGATCGGCCTCGGGTTCGCCACACGTACGCCGCTCGGCTTTGCGTTCCCGCTCTTCGTGTACGAGGCCGTGAGGGCAAGCGCGCGAGCAGGCGCGAGCGATCGCGTGCGCCTCGCGGACGTGGACGCGCGCGCGCTCGCGAAGAAGCTCGCGCTCTTTGCCGTACCTGCTGCCGCGGTGCTCGGCGTCTTGCTCTGGTACAACGCCGCGCGGTTCGGCGATCCGTTCGAGTTCGGCCACCGGCTGCTGGCGATCACGTGGCGTACACGCATCGAGCGGTGGGGACTCTTCTCGTACCACTACCTCGGCCGGAACCTCGGCGTGATCCTGACGTCCCTGCCCTACACGGGTGTCAGTGGAGCTCCGTTCCAGATCAACGCGCACGGCCTCGCGCTGTGGATCACGACGCCCATCTACGCGTGGGTCCTCTGGCCTCGGCGCACGCCGCCTTCGTTCTGGGCCGTCGCGCTCACGGCCGCGTGCGTCGCGCTGCCGAGCTTGCTCTACCAGAACAGCGGCTGGATCCAGTTCGGCTACCGCTTCTCCAACGACTTCGCCGTGTTCCTGTTCGCGCTCCTCGCGCTCGGCAGGAGGCGGCTCGGCGGCTTCTTCTGGGCCTTCGCCGTGGTCTCCGTCCTCGTCAACGCGTTCGGCGCGGTCACCTTCCAGCGCGCCGGTTACGGTCGGTTCTACTTCGTGGATCCGACCCAGAAAATTCTCCACCAGCCCGATTGACGTGACGCACCCCGCGCGGCCCGGGGACACCGCGTCGGCCTTGTGGTAGCTCGTCCCCGCCATGTCCGAAGTCCTCCTCGATCCGGTCGCTGTGGCCCGAGGCCTCCGCCGCGTCGCTGGCGAGATCGCCGAGCACGGCGGCGTCCGTGACCTCGCGCTGGTCGGCATTCGGCGCGGCGGAGAGCCCCTCGCGGAGAGGCTCGCCGCGCTGCTCCGCGAGCTCGAAGGTGAAGCCCCGCCGACGGGCTCCATCGACATCACCCTCTACCGCGACGACGCCGCGACGGCCCTGCCGAACCCCAAGATCGGCCCGAGCCGCATCCCGTTCGAGGTGCGCGGCAAGCGCGTCGTGCTCGTCGACGACGTCATCTACACGGGCCGCACCATCCGCGCGGCGCTCGACGCCGTGCTCGACTACGGCCGCCCGCGTCGCATCGAGCTCTGCGTGCTCGTCGACCGCGGCGGCCGCGAGCTGCCCATCCACCCGGACTACACCGTGCGTCGCGTGGAGCTCGGCCCCGGACAGCGGATCGAGGTCACGCAGAAGGACGACGGCGCGTGGGCCACCATCGAGGACACATCCACCCTGGGGGGAACGTGACGACGACACCACGCGCGCGATATCCGCACCGCCACCTGCTCGGGATCGAGGCCCTGGAGAGGGCCGAGATCCACTCGATCCTGGAAGCCGCGGAGAGCTTCTTCGACGTCTCGCGGCGCAGCGTCCGGAAGGTGCCGACGCTCCGCGGCAAGACGGTGATCAACCTCTTCTACGAGCCTTCGACACGCACACGGACCTCGTTCGAGCTCGCAGGCAAGAGGCTCTCAGCGGACGTCATCAACATCAGCGTGTCGACGTCGAGCGCGGTCAAGGGCGAGACGCTCCTCGACACGGTGAAGAACCTCGAGGCGATGTGCCCGGACGTCCTCGTGATCCGGCATCAAGCGTCGGGCGCGCCGCACTACGTGGCAGCACGCACGAAGGCCGCCGTGGTCAACGCGGGCGACGGGACGCACGAGCACCCCACGCAAGCGCTGCTCGACGCGTTCACGATCCGACGTCGCAAGGGCCGACTCGAAGGCCTCGTCGTAGCCATCTGCGGCGACGTCCTGCACAGCCGTGTCGCGCGCTCGAACGCGCTTCTCCTGCGAACGATGGGCGCCACGGTGCGCTTCGCGGGCCCTCGCACGCTGCTGCCACCCGCGGCCGAGACGCTCGGCGCGGAGGTGCACGATCGACTCGAGCCCGCGCTCGAAGGGGCCGACGTGGTGATGATGCTCCGCGTCCAGCGCGAGCGCCTCGCGGGCACGTTCTTGCCGAGCACCCGCGAGTACAGCAGGAAGTTCGGCCTCAACGAGGCGCGACTCGCGCTCGCAGCGCCCGACGCGATCGTGATGCATCCCGGGCCGATGAACCGAGGCGTGGAGATCGACCCCGCCGTGGCAGATGGCTCACGCAGCGTCATTCTCGATCAGGTGGAAGCGGGCGTCGCTGTGCGGATGGCGGTCCTGTGGATGCTCGCGACGGAGGCCGAGGGAGAGCCGATCGCGGGCGCTTGAGCGCGGATGACCATTGACGCTCCCTGCCACCCGCAGGACAAACCGTTCGAGAGGCGCGGGCGACGTCGAGCGCGCAGGCCGTGCCTCGGGGCGGTGAATCATGAAGAAAGCCGACGAGCGTCCCCGCAACACCCGCGGGAAACGAGCTTCATGCGCAGGTTCGTCCAATAAAACCCTTGCAGAAGGCAAGCGCCGTGGCGCTTCCTTCCCGTCGACGCCGACGTCGTCTCCATCCACGTGGTGTCCCGACGTCATCCCTCCTCCGTCGGCCGACGTCGTCCCTCACGATCCTTCGCACCCCCCCGTTCGTTATCCGTTCGCGGAGGAGCTCATCTCCGGGGTCCTGCCTCCGCGGGATGAAGTGTTCCAGCAGCTCTATGCGCGCGAATGGCAGTTCGTCCTGCGCACCGTCGAGCGATATGGAGTGCCCGCACGCGACGCCGACGACATCGCGCAGGAGGTCTTCTCGGTCGCCCTGCGGCGGATCGAGGATCACGACGCGGCAAGCTCGGCGCGCCCGTGGCTGTTCGTCATCGCGATGCAGCTCGCGACGAACTATCGGAAGCTCGCGAGGCACCGCATGGAGCCGCTCGTGGCCGAGCAGCCGCCGGAGCCGATGAGCGACACTCTCGCAGCCGAATCCGCGCTCCTGGAGGGCGAGGAGCAGGCGCTCGCCCGCGAGCTCATCGGTCGGATGCGCCCAAAGCTCCGCGAAATCCTCGTCCTGCACGACCTCGAGGAGCAGTCGATGCCGGAGATCGCCGAGAAGCTCGGAATCCCGCTCAAGACTGCTTACGCTCGGTTGAAGCTCGCGCGCGCAGAGGTGCTCCGGCGAGGGCGCGCGCTCGCCGCGTCGAGCCTCGCCGTGTCGACGCCGCGCCCCCTGCGGCCGAAGGATCTGCTCCGCGTGCGCGAAGTGCTGCTCGCGTATGTGCATCGACCGCCCAGCGCGGCACGCGGCTCACGTCGGCGCAAGCAGCCGATCATGTATCCCTGCGCCATCGCTCCGCGGGAGGTGTCCTACCCCATGGCCATGTTCCCGCCGTGAGGCGAGAGGCGCGCGTCCCCCCCATCCCCGCGCGGCAGGTCATTCGAGGTCAAACGGATCGACCTGGGTCTCCAGCAGCCGCGGGACGGACTTCGCGACGGCGTCGCCGATCTGCGAAAAGGTCCCCACGACCGAGACCACGAGATCGTCTTCCGACAGACGCTCGCGGATCGCGGCGTTCGCCTCGTCCAGCGTGACGCCCTCGATCTGCTCGAGCTGCTTGTCATGGTAGCCCTCGGGCAAGTCGTAGAGCGCGGCTTCGAGCTTCTGGTAGGCCCGTTTCCTCGCCGTATCGACCTCGAAGGCGTGCGAACGGACGAGGTACTTCTTCACGAACGAAAGCTCGTCCTTCGTGATCCCGTCCTTGCGGAGCGTGTGCAAGAGCTCGAGCTTCAAGGCGAGGCAAGCCGAGGCATCCGAGGCCTTGGGCGCCGTCCACATCGTGAACGCGTCCCTCTGCCGATCGAAGCCAACGCGCGAGGACGCGCCGTACGACCAGCCGCGCTTCGCCCGCACCTCCTGCATGAGCCGCGAGGTGAACGTCCCGCCGAACGCGGTGTTCGCCACGAGGAGCGCCACATGGTCGGGGTCGTTCGGGTGCGTCCCGAGCCCTCCGACGATCATTTGCGTCTGGGTTCGCTCGGGTTTGTCGACGAAGACGAGCCGACGGCCGGGCCTGCGCGGCGGCGGCTGCACGGGATCCGGGACACTCGCGCCGACCGGAAGTCCGGAGAGCAGGCGCTCCGCGATCGCGTGACCTTCCTCGACGTCGACGTCCCCGGAGATCGTGACGATCGCATTCTCCCGCGCGTAGTGCGCTCCGTAGAACGACACCACGTCGGCGCGCTCGATCGCACGCAACGCGGGGATGCAACCGGCGACGCGGCGGCCGTACGGATGACCGGCGAAGAGCGTCCGGCGGAAGGCGCGGGCGCACAAGGTGCCGTCGCTGTCGCGCGACTCGATGAGCTCGGCCTCGGCTTCCCGCTTCAGCCGAGCGAGCTCGGCCTCGTCGAACGAGGGCCGCGCGAGCAGCGTCGACGCGAGGTCCACGAACGGATCGAGCGAACGCCGGATCACCTCGAAGTGCACCGTGCTCGCGCTCGGCGAGACGTCCACGCCGAGCTCGCCGCCGAGGAGGTCGATCGTCTGCTCGATCTTCTCCGAGCTCCAACCTTCGGCGCCGCGGCGGAGCATGCGGGCCGTGATGCGCCCGAGCCCTTCGCGGCCCACGGGGTCGTGCGCCGAGCCCGACCGGAACGCGACGACGACGCTGACGAGAGGCAACGCGGGACTCGGCTCGACAATGACGTGCGTCACGACGCCACCTCCTCTTCGCTCCCCTCGCCGTCCGTCTCTTCGTCGTCCATCTCGTCGCTCTCCATCGATCCGTCGGGCGCGACCTCGATGACCGTCCTCGACGAGCGCCCGAGGTACCGGCGCGCCACGCGGAGGAGATCCCCCACGGTGACCCTGCGGTACGCCGAGAGCCGATCGAAGAGCGCCGCCGGATCGCCCAGCACGACCTCGTAAAACCCGATCTGCTCGGCCTTGCCGCTCACCGTCTCGAGCCCCTGCAGCACCGCGAGCTCGACGCGCGCCTTCGCCTTTTCGAGCTCCTCCTCGGTCACCGGCTCGGTGCGAACCCGATCGAGGAGCACGTCGAGCGCTGCGCAGAGCGCCTCCGCCGTGTGCTCGCCGCGGGCCGACAAGAAGACGTCGTACAGCGATGGATCCCGGAACGCGCCCACCCAGCCGCGCACGTCGGTGGCGATCTCCTGCTCCTGGATGAGCGCGCGATGCACCCGCGACGAGCGCCCGCCGAACAGGACCTCGTTCAGGAGCGTGAGCGCCGGATGATCGAAGTCCCCGAGCGCCGGCGATTTGTACCCGATCGCTACCTTGTGCGTCGGCGTCGGCTTGGTGATGCGGATGCGGCGCTCCTCGATCTGCGGAGGCTCGGGGCGCACGTCCTCGACCGGCAAAACCGAGGACGGCAGGCCGCCGTAGTTGTCCTGCACGAGCCGCAGCACCTGCCCGATGTCGACGTCGCCGACGATCGCCATCGCCGCGTTGTTCGGCGCGTAATACGTCCGATAGAACGAGACGCAGTCGTCGGTCGTGAAGCCGAGGATGTCGTCCATCCACCCGATCGTCGGGTGCCCGTAGCCGTGCTCGCGAAACGCCTCCTTGTAGAGGATCTCGCTGATCGCGCCGTCCACGTCGTCGTCGACACGTTGCCGACGCTCGTTCGCGACGACCTCCTTCTCGCTCGCCACTTGCGGATCACGCAACACGAGGCGTGACATCCGGTCTGCTTCGAGCCGCAACGTGAGCTCGAGCGCCTCGGCGGGCAGGTTCGTGTGGTAGTACGTCCAGTCCAGGAACGTCGCGGCGTTCGTCTCGGCGCCCGCCTCTTCGAGGGTGCGATCGTACGCGCCGTGGGCCGAGGTCTCGGTCTCGCCGAACATGAGGTGCTCGAAGAGATGGGCGATGCCCGTCTTGCCGACGCGCTCGTGCCGCGATCCGACGCCGAACCACGTCTGCACGCAGACGACGGGCGCCGCGTTGTCCTGCAGGATCAGGACCCTGAGGCCGTTGCCCAGAACGAAACGTTCGACGCGCATCGTCGGGCCGAACGAGATGGTCGCGTCGTGCTCGGCCTCTGCGAGCCGGGTCCGGTTGCGGTTGAGCTCGGCGAGGAGCTCGGCGTAAGGACCTTTCCGTACGCGCGAGCGAAGATTCGGGAGGGCCGTATGCATTTGCCGCTCTCCCTTACCACATCGCGCATAGAAGCGCGGCTAGGCCCCACGTGGTGCGGAGGATGCGGGCTCGCTCGTCAGGGGCGGACGTGGCTCAGCGGCGCGGCGCGGCGTGGCACAACACGTCTTCGGGGATGCGCGTCGACTGATGACACTCCCACTTGTCGTCGTGGCAAGAGATGACGAGCACGCCAGCCTCGTAGGCCTCTTTCAACGACGAGCCTGCCCGCTGGTGGAGCAGGTTCTCCGGCACGCGCTCGTTGCACCCCTTGCCCATGTCGACCTCGAGCTTGCGGTTGCCCTTGTTCGGCTTCACTGGGTTCGGCGGCGTCTTGCCCTTGTCGGCCGTGCGCACCGCGGCTTCGAGCTTCTTCACGATGCGGTCGACGTAGTCCTTGTCGACGATGGGGTCGGTGCCGCGCGGCGTGACCATCGCGATCGTGTACTGAATCGCCATCATCTGCTGATCCGGCGGCGCGCTCGGCTGGATCGGGCCCGCCGAGCCAAGAGGCACAGGCCGCGGCGGCATCTCGATCTTCGCCTTCGCCGGTGGAGGCGGCGTCGTCGCGGAGGGCTGCGGCTCGGCTGCGGTGGGCGGCGGCGCGGCCGAGGGCGCCGCGCCCTTCGTCGAGACCGGTTCGTCGCAGGCAGCGAGCGCGAGGAGGAGCGGGAGGCAGAGCGGGAGAGCGCGTCGAGCGACCGACATGTCGCGCCTTATACGAAGGCTCGGGCGCGGACGGTAGAGGGCGCGCGCTTCAGTCGACCTTGAGGATCGCCAGGAACGCCTCCTGGGGGATCTCGACGCTGCCGACCATCTTCATGCGCTTCTTGCCCTCTTTTTGCTTCTCGAGGAGCTTGCGCTTGCGGGAGATGTCGCCGCCGTAGCACTTGGCCGTGACGTCCTTGCGCATCGCCTTCACGGTCGTCCGGGCGATCACCTTCGAGCCGATGGCCGCCTGGATGGCCACCTCGTACTGCTGGCGCGGCACGATGTCCTTCAGCTTCACGGCGAGATCGCGCCCACGCTGGAACGCCTTCTCCTTGTGGACGATGACGCTCAGGGCGTCGAGCGGGTCACCGTTCACCAGCATGTCGAGCTTCACGAGGTCGGCGGGCCTGTAGCCGACGAGCTCGTAGTCCATCGAGGCGTAGCCGCGGGAGACGCTCTTCAGCTTGTCGTGGAAGTCGAAGAGCACCTCGCTGAGGGGCATGTCGTACGTGATGATCACGCGGTCGGACGAGGCGTACTGCAGCGACTTCTGCTCGCCGCGCCGGTCCTGACAGAGCGCGAGCACTGCGCCCACGTACGACGAGGGCACGTGGATGGTCACACGGTAGATCGGCTCCTCGAGATGGTCGACGTGCTGCGTCGGGGGCAAGCGCGCCGGGTTCTCGATGGGCTTCATCTCCCCGGTGTTCATGTACACGTGGTACACGACGCTCGGCGCCGTGGTGATGAGGTCGAGGTTGTACTCGCGCTCGAGCCGCTCCTGGATGATCTCCATGTGGAGCAGGCCGAGGAAGCCGCAGCGGAAGCCGAAGCCGAGCGCCTCGGACGTGTCGGGCTCGTAGACGAACGCCGCGTCGTTCATCTGGAGCTTCGACAGGGCGTCGCGCAGGTCCTCGTACTGAGCCGAATCCGTGGGGAAGATGCCCGCGAAGACCATCGGCTTCACCTCTTTGAAGCCGGGCAGCGCGACCGTGGTCGGGTGGACCGCGTCCGTCACCGTGTCGCCGATCTTCGTGTCGGTGACGCTCTTGATGTTGCCCGCGATGAACCCGACTTCGCCCGGGCCGAGCTCGGTGATGGGCGTCGCGTGCGGTGCGAACACGCCCATCTCGGTGATCTCGTAGTCGCGCCCCGTCGCGAGGAACCGCACCTTCTGGCCCTTGCGCAGCGTGCCCTCGACCACGCGGATCATGACGACCGCGCCGCGGTAGCTGTCGTACCAGCTATCGAAGATCAGCGCGCGGGGCGTGACTTGCGCGTCGCCCTTCGGCGGCGGCACGCGCGCCACGACGGCCTCGAGGATGTCCTTGATGCCGATGCCGGTCTTCGCGCTCGCCAGGATCGCGTTCGCGCAATCGAGGCCGATGACGTCCTCGATCTCGCGCTTCGTGCGGTCGACGTCCGCCGAGGGCAGATCGATCTTGTTCAGGACGGGGATGATCTCGAGGTTGTTGTCGAGCGCGAGGAAGACGTTGGCGAGCGTCTGCGCCTCGACCCCCTGGGAGGCGTCCACGACGAGCAGCGCGCCCTCGCAGGCCGAGAGGCTACGTGAGACCTCGTAGTTGAAGTCCACGTGTCCGGGCGTGTCGATGAGGTGCAGCCGGTACTTCTGGCCGTCGCTGGCGGCGTACTCGAGCCGCACGTTCTGCGCCTTGATGGTGATTCCGCGCTCGCGCTCGATCTCCATCTTGTCGAGGAATTGGTCTTGTTTCTCGCGCTCCGACAGGGCGCCGGTGGTCTCCAGGATGCGGTCGGCCAGCGTGCTTTTGCCGTGATCGATGTGCGCGATGATGGAGAAGTTGCGGATGAGCTTGGGATCGGCGGGCATACTTCCGTGAGGCCGGCAAGACGACGGCCGCGTGCTCCTAGCGCGTCGCGCGGGCGAAAGCCACGGCTTGCGGCGGTTACTTCTTCTGGACCGTCGTCTCCAGGCTCATCTGTCCCGGAAGCACGTGCTCGTAGTGCTTGAGGACCATGTCGATCCCCTCGCGGATGTAGACCGCGATCGGCACCTTCGTCCGGTCGTGCAAGAGCTTCAGGCGCTCGGCCTGCTCGGGCGTGATGTAGATGGTCGTCGAGACTTTCTTTCGCGACATGTCACGCCGGCCCTGCGCTCTTCGCGTCGCCCACCGCATGCGGACGGCACGCCCCCAGGACTCTGAGGGATACTGACAAGGCGTTACCCTAGATGCCGGTACGTGTGTTGTCAATCAGGAAGACTCGGGAGTCTCCGGAAACGCACGTCAGTAGCATGAGCACGAGCAAGGCATCCGCCTGCCGCTCGCCTTGCGGAAGACGTCGCGGTGCGTCTAGACTCGCCTCGAACGCTTGGAATCTCGCCGCTTTCCATGCCCTGGCCGCTGGGCGCGCTCGCTCGGCGTCGCGGCCCTCCTCACGTCGCTGCCAGCGATCGGCGCGACCGCATGCACCTCGGCCGATCCGGGCGGCCCGCCGCCCACCCTTCCCACGGGCGCCGAGCGTGACACCGAGGTGAAGCACGAGGCCTGCGACATGACCGCAGCGAACGCGCAGCGCTTCGACGTGAACGGCGACGGCAAGCCCGACATGACGCGTGTGCCCGACGGCGCGGGACGCGAGGTCTGCCGCATCCTCGACCTCAACTTCGACGGCGCGATCGACGTCTTCGTCTACTACGACCCTGCAGGCCGCGAACGCCGCCGCGAGTCGGACTACGATAGAGACGGCCGCGCCGACGAGATCGTGAGCTCGCGCGACGGCGCCGTGTTCCTGAAGGAACGCGAGACCAACTTCGACGACAAGCTCGACACCTGGGACTACTACGAAGGCGGCCGTCTCGTCCGGCGCGAGCGCGACTCGGACGGCGACGGGCTCGTCGATCAGTGGTGGGCCTTCAACGATCCCAGCGACGATCGCTGCGCACTCGTCGCGACCGATCGCAACGTCGACGGCAAACCCGATCCCGAGACGGTGCTCGACCTCTGCGCCGAGGCCCGCGCGAAGCAGGCCACGATGCCGAAGCCGCAGGCCCCTGCGCCCCGTCCCTCGGGCGCGGCGCCGCTTCCGACGGTGCCCACCCCGGTGCTTCAGGGGGGCGCGCCCACCGCACCGCAGCCCGGCGGAACGAGCCCTCGATGACGAGCCGCGTGATCGTGTGGACACTCGCCGGCTCTCTCCTCGCGCTCACGGCGTGCGCGAGCACGCCCGCGACCACGACGAACGCGTTCACCGGCGAGACCACGCCGAAGCGCGCTCCGCTCAAAGGTCCGGCCTACAAGGTCGACGATCGTTCGATGTGCGACTGGAAGGGCCGGAAGGATCGGGAAGCGAGTGAGATCGCGGGGCCCGGCTCGCTCAAGCCAAACGTCCGCCGCGTCTTTTTGCTCGTCGGCATGGGCGAGTCGCAGAAGAAGATCCTCGTCTGCCGCGAGATCGACACGAACTTCGACGGCGTGAAGGACGTCGTGCGTCGCTACAACGACAAGGGCGAGAGCCTGCACGAGGAGAGCGACACGAACTACGACGGCCGCATCGACACGTGGATCACGTTCTCGCGCGGCAAGCTCGCGGAGGTCGAGTTCGACAACGATCGCGACGGCAAGCCCGACGAGTGGAAGTCCTACTCGGACGGGAAGCTCTCGCGCATCAAGCGCGACCAGAACCGCGACGGCAAGCCCGATGTCTGGGAGGTCTACCGCGAGGGCAAGCTCGAACGCATGGGCGTGGACCTCGACGGCGACGAGCGGGTCGATCGCTGGGACCACGACACGGAGGTGCGCCGCCGTGCCGAGGAGGCCGAGCGAAAGAAAGAAGAAGAAGAGGCGGCGAAGAAGCGCGCGGCCGAGAAGCGCGACGCCGACAAGGACGGCGACGAGGGCGAAGGCGAGCCCAAAGGCTCACCCGCGCCGGCCGAGAAGAAGGACGAGAAGGCCGAGAAGAAGGACGACGGCAAAGCCGACAAGAAGGCCGACGCGAAGACCGACAAGGGCGAGAAGAAGAAGCCCTAGCGCGACGGGGACACGCTCAGGGAGCGTTCGTTCCTTCGCGGCCGTAGACGTCTTCAATGCGGACGACGTCGTCGAGCTCGGGCGTGGACACTTCGATCACGTCCACGTCGGTGACGGCGATCATGCGGTGGATCGTCCCGGGCAGGACGTGGAAGACGTCGCCCTTCACCATGCGGCGACGTTCGAGCGATTCCTTCGGACCCACTTCGAGGTCCATCTCGCCCGACTGGAGAAAGAGTGTCTCTTCCTTGACCCGGTGGTATTGACGGGACAGACGCTCGCCTGCCCGGATGTGGAGCAACTTGCCCACGTAACGGGACGTCTCCGCCCAGATGAGCTCGTGTCCCCACGGCTTGTCGACGCGGCGCATGGAGCGTGCTTATCACGAGCTGGGGTTCGGGGCGAAGGGCGCCGTCAGGCAAACCGGAGCCCCGAACGTCGACGAAGTTCGGGGCGAAGGGCGCCGTCAGGCAAACCGGAGCCCCGAGCGTCGACGAAGTTCGGGGCGAAGGGCGCCGTCAGGCAAACCGGAGCCCCGAGCGTCGAACGGGTTTGGAGCGAAGCGGGCTGGAGGCATTGTCGGCGGATGGAAGAGCGGTTGCAGAAGATCATCGCCCGTTCGGGGGTGAGCTCCCGGCGCGCAGCGGAGGAGTTGGTCACGGCAGGGCGGGTCCGGGTGAACGGGCGCGTCGTGACGGAACTCGGGGCCAAGGCCGACCCGCGCCGCGACAAGATCGAGGTCGATGGCAAGCGGCTCACCGCGGAGTCGCCGGTCTACCTCGTGCTGCACAAGCCGCGGAACGTCGTGTCGACGCTCCATGATCCCGAAGGTCGGCCCACGGTCGCGGATCACGTGCGTGGCGCGGGGGCGCGTGTGTATCCCGTCGGCCGCCTCGACTTCGCGACGAGCGGCGTCCTCTTGATGACGAACGACGGCGAGTTCTCGAACGGCCTGCTTCATCCGCGCGGCGGCGTGCCCAAGACGTACGTCCTCAAAGTGAGAGGCGTGATGGATGAAGGCGACGCCGACGTGTGGCGCACGGGCGTCGAGCTCGAAGACGGCAAGACGCTGCCTGCGGACGTGCGCATCCTGCGACACGAGGGCGACAAGACCTGGCTCGAGATCACCCTGCGCGAAGGGCGAAACCAGCAGATCCGCCGCATGGGCGAGGCGACGGGCTTCCCCGTGATGCGACTCGCGCGGCTGAGTTTTGCCGGCGTGACCTCCGAGGGGCTCTTGCCGGGGAAGTGGCGGCTCCTGACGGTCGACGAGCTGCTCGCCATCCGAAAAGAGTTCGGCGTGCCGAAGCGCGTGCGCCCGGCCGTGGATCAGATGCCGGCGCAACGCGCGAAGCAGCAGAGGCCGCGGGCGCACGTCGGCGCGGCGCCGCGCGATCGAGGCGAGCGCGGCGAGCGTGGCGAACGCCCGCGGGCAGGGTACGCGTCGCGGGAAGGCGGGCACGAGGAGCGACGCGCGCGGCCTGCGGATCGGCGTGAACGTGGGACGAGCGGGCCGCCGCGCGAGCGGGGCACGAGCGGACCGCCGCGCGAGCGCAAGCGGCCCACCTGAGGCGGCGCGTCAGATCTGCGCGAAGCGACCGCTGCGGAACGAGGCTTCGAGGAGCTGCGCGACGCGCTTCTCGAGCTCGCGCGCGCGCGGATCGGTAATCCCGGCGAGCGCGGTCTTGATCTCGCCGAGGGCCTTGAGCTGGCTGAAGAGCTGCACGTCGCCGAGGGCGGTGCCGCCGGTGAGGAGCTGGCGGATGCGATCGATCTCGGCGGCGAGCGCGTCGACGCCCACGCCGAGCGCGCCGACACGACGTCGATCGGGGTGCTCGCGGAAGAACGCTTCGAGCACGGGCTGCACGATGCCTTCGAGGATCGCGGCCTGGTCCTGGTTGTTCCAGATGTGCTTGAGGACGAAGAAGTCGCTCGCGTCGGTGGTGTTGCGCCCGTCGAGGTAGGCGCTTGCGGCGAAGAGCTTGAGCATCTTCACGACGCGACGATCCGAGAGCGAAATCCCCTCGGCGCGGATCTGGAAGACGATGCCCTTGTAGGCCGAGAGGAACGCGTCGGAAAAATTCATCCGGCCGCCGAAGCTCTTGCCGAGATCGGCGAGCTCGCGGGCGGTGACGACGGGGCGCAGCGGCTCGCCGGACATCTGCCGGATCTCGTGCTGGATGCCGCGCTGTAGAAGCTCGCTGAAGTGGTACGCGTCGAGGTTGTCCGAGTGGACGCGCAGGAGGAAGCGGTCGAAGATCGCGTTCAGCGTCTCGTCGCCGGGCACCTCGTTCGAGGCGGCGAAGACGCTGATGAGCGGGCAGCGCATCACCTTGCCGCCGCTCGTGAATTTGCGCTCGTTGAGCAGCGTGAGCAGGGCGTTCAGGATCGCGCTGTTCGCCTTGAAGACCTCGTCGAGGAAGACGACCTCCGCCTCGGGCAGCATGCCCTGCGTGTTGCGGCGGTAGGTGCCTTCGCGGAAGGCGACGATGTCGACGGGACCGAAAATTTCGTTTGGCTCGGTGAAGCGCGTGAGCAGGTACTCGAAGTAGTTCGCCTGCATCAGCTCCGAGAGCGAGCGGATGAGGGCGCTCTTGGCCGTGCCGGGCGGACCGAGGAGCACGCAGTGCTCGCCGGCGACGACCGAGATCATCAGGAGCCGGATGATCTCGTCCTTGCCGAGGAACTGTCGTTCGAGGGTGCTCGCGAGCTGTCGGAGTCGCTCGTGAAGAGGCGCGGGCGGCATCGCCGAGGAGGCGTATCACAACGGGGCGCGGGCCGGCCGCGTTTGTGCCCTGAGCCTTCGAAACACGAAGGCCGGCCGCGTTCATGTTCGCGCGGCCGGCCTTTGTGTTTCTCTACGTTGCGGAGCGGGAGACGGGATTTGAACCCGCGACGTCAACCTTGGCAAGGTTGCACTCTACCACTGAGTTACTCCCGCAGGGTGCTGCGAAGGAACTGCTAATTTTCAGAGCGGGAGACGGGATTTGAACCCGCGACGTCAACCTTGGCAAGGTTGCACTCTACCACTGAGTTACTCCCGCAAACTTCGTCATCGCCTTCAAGGGGACGATGCCGAAGGGCCGTTCGGGTTTTTCCCGATTCACTCGGGAGGTCCCCGACGAGGGCCCTACTGCGTACCGAGGCGTGCCTCGTCAGCAGCGAGGCCATTCCTACTCGGCACTTTGGAAACTGTCAAGCCCTGCGCCCCAGACAGTTGCCTCTTTGAATTCCAAGAGTATCTTCTTCAACCGTTGCATCGGACGGCCTGGCCGGAGAGTCGGCCGTTGGGGGTTGCAGCACAGGCGGATGGGGCACCGTCGCGTGCTCCGTAGGGATGGGGGGAAACATGAACGAACAGCAAGCTGCTTTGCGTATCAACTCCGCTTCGAACACGGAGGCGGTCAGCCAAGCACAGAAAGAACACCGGTCGGGCGTCTTCGCGAAGGGTCGGCGAGACGGCAGCGGCTGGGGGCTCGTGCTCGTCGGTTTCAACGGCGAGCTCGCGCCGATCACGCTCACCGACGGCGCGGTGATCGGCAGCGCGTCGCGCGACGCGCATGTCGACGGCGCGGGCATCGCGCCCGAGCACGCGAAGGTCAGCGTTCGCGCGGATGGTTGCTACGTCGAGGATCTCGGCACGCCCGACGGCACGTTCGTCGACGGCGTGCGCGCGCGTCGCATCGGTCTGAGCCACGGCGACGTGGTGCGTCTCGGCAGCCGGATCGGCGTGTTCGTCGAGCGTGATCTCAGCGCGTACGGCGGCGCGATCATGCGCACGGGCCCGCTCGTTCACGGCCCGCGGCAGCGCAAGGACTGGATCGATCCGATCCTCGATCTCGTGAAGGGCGGCTCGTGCGTGTGCATCGAGGGCGGTCCCGGCACGGGCAAGCGCACGATGGCGAAGCTCGCCGCCGCCGTGCGCGAAGGCGTGGGCGACATCGTCACGGTGGACGGGCGCGCCGAAGGCAAGCCGACGATCCCGGCAGGCATTCGCCCGATGACGTGGGTCGTGCTCGATGCGGATCGGCTGCCGCGCCCGCAGCAGCTCGAGATCGCGCACGCGGTCGGCCGCACGAGCGGCGTGTCGGTCATCGCGACGGTCGGGCAGCCGCTCGATCGCGCGGTCGGCGACGGCAAGCTCGCGCCGTGGTTCGCTTCGCTCTTCTCGGGCAAGCGCGTCACGATCACGCCGCTCGAGCATCGACGCGAGGACATCGCGGCGATCGTGCAGGACATCGCGGAGCGCCGTGGCATCGAGCTCTCGCGCATCACGCCTGAGCTGCTCGAGTCGCTCGTACGCGCGGGTTGGCCGGGCGGCGTGCCGCAGCTCGAAGCGACGCTCGTCTCCGCGGCCGAGGTCGCGGGCTCCGACGGTGCGATCCTTCCGTCGTCGATCGCGTCGTCGCTCGCGAGGGCGAGCCGTACGAAGCCCTCGCTGCCCCCCGCCACGGATCCTTCGCTCGCCCGCGCACGTCTCGAAGATGCGCTCGCGCGTGCGAACGGCTCCGTCGCGTCAGCCGCGCGTTCGCTCGGCATGTCGCGCCAGGCGATCTACCGCGAAGCCGAGCGCCTCGGCCTCGACATCGCGCGGCGCAAGTTCTCGCGGAGTTAGTCCTCGTTCGACGAGAGGGCCGTGCTGGGACACGGCCCTTCAGGAGACGAACGTCAAGGACGCGTGGCTGACGATCGATCCCTCCACGGGATCGACGCACTGCGTGTAGTGCAAGAGCCGTCCCGCCGCGGACCCCGGCAACGCCCGGAGCGCCGTGTAGATCGGGCCGAGGCCACAGACGCGCCTCGTGTCGAGATCCTCAGCGACCTGCGAAAAGAACCCGCTCGCGTCGTGCTCCACCATGAGGCGGATGGACTCCGCGTCACGAGCCTGGAGCGCGTCGCGCTCGGCAGCGTCGAGCGGGCGCGGATCGCCGAAGCGCGGGCCGACGTGCGCGAGATCGGCGCCCGCGATCAGGAAGGCGCGCGCGCCGCGTCGCTCCACGAGCTCGGCGAGCGCCGCGAGGAACGACTCGGCCCGCGCGTCCTCGCGTGGATCACGTCCCCTCGCCTGCGCATCGCCGAGGCCGCAGAGCACGGGCACGATCCGCGCGGGACGATCGCCGAGCAGGTGGCGCAGGAAAATCACTTGCAACTCCAACGAATGCTCGCCCTTGTGCAGGTACTCGTCCTCGCGCACGTCGAAGCGGCTGTGCGCCGCGAGGAACGCGAGCGCATCGTGGTCGGGCTCGAGCGCGCCGAGCGGCGTGGCGAAACGTTTGTCGCAGACGGCGAAGGGCTGGCGCATCGGCGCGTGTGACGTGCCGAGCAGGAAGAACGTGTCCACCTCGGGAGGTAGCGCCTCGGCGAGCGCGCCGTACGCGTGGCCGTAGCCTTCAGCCGCTCGCCAGAGGTCCATGTGCGGCGCGCAGAGCCCGACGAGGCGGCCGTGCGAGGCGCCGTTGCCGCGTGGCGCCTTCGCGAGACATGCCTCCTCGATGTAACGAGCGAGCTCCTCGGGATCTCGATGGTAAGCGCCGCCCGCATGGTGCGCGGGCCGCTCGCTCGCCGCGGCGAACGCGGCCACGACCTCGCGTCGCCTCGCCTGGAAGCGTGGCGTCTCGAGCATGTAGGCCTCGTCGAGCTCAGCCACGAGGCGCGAGACGATCGCGACGTCGATCATGCGGCCGATGGTGCGGCTCGCGCGGCGTGCGATGCCGTCGAGCGAGCTCGTGCCGTCCATGCACGAGACGATCGGGGCGAGGTCTCCGCGAATCGCAACCGAGCTCGGCGCGATGCCCTCGCCGTCGCGGAGCATGAGCGCTTTACCGAACGTCGGGTGCGGAACGAAGATGGCCTCGATCGGCCGCAGTCGCGGATGCGCGTGCGGTTTGGGCATGGTCACCGCGCAGGATAGCGCTCGCACGCAGCACGCAAAGTGAGCCACGCGTTGGAACAGTGCGGAGGTGGCGTATGCTGCGGGCGATCGCTCCATGTCTCGCACGAAGTCGCCCGATCGTTCGCACGCATCGATTCACCCGAACACCACGAAGGACGATGAGCGGCGCGCGCTCGCGGGTCTGCTCGACGAGCTCGCGATGATCTACCGCGAGGTCGACGCGTCCTTCGCGGGGCAGTCGTGCCCTGCGTCCACCGAGTGCTGCCGCTTCGGCGTCACGGGGCGCGAGCCGTACGTCACGTCGATCGAGCTCGCCCTCGTGCAACGCGCCATCGCGGCGCGAGGTGGTGCGCGCGCGCTCGGCCGCACGCCTCCTCCGCTCGCGAGCAGCGAGGACACCTCGCGCGGCAAGCGTCGCCTCACCACCGTCGACGAGCGCGTCTGCCCGATGCTCGACGAGAACGGACGCTGCGCGATCTACACGTCGCGTCCGTTCGGATGCCGCACCTACTGGTGCGAGCGCGCGACCTCGCCGGCCGGCGTCGATCAACGCGCCATCAACGCCTTCGTTCGTCGCATCAAGGATCTCGCGGCGCGGCATGCGCCCGAGGGGGACCTCGGTCGTCCGCTCACGCGCGCGCTCGCGGGTGCAGGCGCGAGCTCGGGGCCCGGCCCGCGTCGTCGGCGCTGACGAGACCCCACGTGGCCATCGGGGAGTTTTGAGGGGGCTCTCGGGCCCCCCTCAACCAGGCTACGTCCGCTCGACGGCCATCACGCCCGGGATGCGCTGGAGCTGCCGGATGACGCCTTTGAGCTGCGCGAGATCCGAGCACAGAAAGGTAAACGTGTTCGTCGCGCGGCCGTCGTCGCCGGCGCGGCACGTCGCTTCGCTGATGTTGATGCCCTGCTCGTGGAACGTCTGGCCGACCGTGGCGAGGATGCCGGGCCGGTTCGCCGTCATCACGCGGAGCTGCACCGGACGGTTGATCTTCGCCCGCGCGTCCCACGAGATCTCCACGCGGCGCTCCGGATCGGTGTCGAGCGCCTTCGGGCAGTTGCGGCGGTGCACGGTGATGCCGCGGCCGCGCGTGATGAAACCGACGATCTCGTCCCCCGGCAGGGGGTTGCAACACTTCGTGTAGCGAACGAGCACGTCGTCGATGCCGTTCAGCCGGATGCCGTGGTTGTCGCGCCCCGTCACCTTGCGGACGAGCGACTCGATGCGGCTCTCCTTGAGCGACGGCGGCGGCAGCGACTCCTGGTTGCCTTGCGGCGGCGCGAGGAACTCGATGATCGCCTTCGGGCTGTGCTTGCCGTAGCCGACGCCGATCAGGAGCTCGTCGAAGGTCTGTGCGTTGAAGTGCTCGCACAGCTTGCGCACCTCCGCCTCGTTCTTCGTGAGGCGCGCCATGCTGATCGCTCGCTGGTGGAACTCCTTCTCCAGGAGCTCGCGACCGAGCTTGAGCGAGCGCTCGCGCTGATCGGCGCGCAGGTGGCTGCGGATGCGCGAGCGTGCGCGGCTCGTCGTGACGTAGTCGATCCAGTCCTTGCTCGGCTGCTGGCTCGGGTTCGTCATTACCTCGACGACGTCGCCGTTCCGGAGCTTGTAGCGGAGCGGCACGATCGCGCCGTTCACGCGCGCGCCCGAGCAGTGATCGCCGACCTCGCTGTGGATCGCGTAGGCGAAGTCGATCGGCGTCGCGTTGCGCGGGAAGACGCGCACGTCGCCCTTCGGCGTGAAGACGTAGACCTCGTCCTGGAAGAGGTCGACCTTCACGCTGTCGAGGAACTCGTGCGGGTCCTTGAGCTCCTTCTGCCACTCCATGAGCTGGCGCAGCCAGCCGAAGCGCGCCGCGTCCTTCGGGTCGAGCCCGCCCGAATGGCGCTCCTTGTACTTCCAGTGCGCGGCGATGCCTTGCTCCGCGACGCGGTGCATCTCGTGCGTCCGGATCTGCACCTCGATGCGCTCGCGGCCCGGACCGATGACCGTCGTGTGCAGCGACTGGTACATGTTCGGCTTCGGCAGCGCGACGTAGTCTTTGAAGCGGCCGGGCACCGGCGTGTACTGCGAGTGGATGACGCCGAGCGTCGCGTAACACTCGGCCACCGTCTCGACGAGCACACGGAAGGCGATCACGTCGTAGACCTGATCGAAGTCGCACTGCTGCGACTGCATCTTCCGCCAGATCGAGTAGTTGTGTTTCGCGCGACCGGTCACGTCGGCGGCGAAGCCCTGCTCGGCGAGCTTGCCCGCGAGGATCTTCGAGACGTCGGTGATGTACTTGTCGCGCTCGGCCTTCGTGCCGAGCACCTTCTGCGAGAGGTCGGCGTAGGCCTCGGGCTCGAGGTACTTGAAGGCGAGGTCCTCGAGCTCGCTCTTGAACCGTGCGATGCCGAGCCGGTTCGCGAGCGGCGCGTAGATCTCCATCGTCTCGCGGGCAATGCGGTCCTGCGCCTCGGGCTTCATGTGCTCGAGCGTCCGCATGTTGTCGAGGCGGTCGCAGAGCTTCACCAAGAGCACGCGGATGTCGCGCGCCATGGCGACCAGCATCTTCCGGAAGTTCTCGGCTTGCCGGTCTTCCTTCGAGGCGAAGTTGATCTTCGACAGCTTCGTCACGCCGTCGACGAGGAACGCCACCTCCTGCCCGAACTCGCGCTCGATGTCCGAGAGCGTCGCGAGGGTGTCCTCGACGACGTCGTGAAGCAGACCCGCAACGACGCTGGCCACGTCGAGCTTGAGCTCGATGATGATGCCGGCGACCGAGACCGGGTGCGAGAAGTAAGGGTCGCCGCTCTTACGCATCTGGCCCTTGTGCGCTTCGGCGGCGTAGTCGTAAGCGCGGGCGATGAGCTCGACGTCGGCCCCAGGCTGATACGCCTGGATCCGCTCGATCAGCTCCTTAGACGTCAACATACGTTGTGCGGATGGTGCCTGGGCACCGTCCTGAACGTTCAAGCTAACACCCCGTGTTTCGCCCGGCAATTGGCTGACCATGGCTCACGCGCTCCGCTTCTTCCGTCTTCGAGCGCCCGTGGGCACGGCTGTCCAGCGGGCAGATGCGGAAACCTCCTCGACCTTTCCTGCACGAACGACCTCACACCAACTTGCGCACGGGCGCGGGAACGCCCAAGGGGTCATCGTGGCCTTCGGGGACGAGGCGTGTCCTTCGTCCCCCGTTCGACGAGCGTCCCACCGCCCGCGTTCTCCCGTGACACCCGGGAGCCCCAGAGACCTCCACACACGTAGAAATCCATGGAGCCGATCGGCGTCTATGTCCACTTCCCGTGGTGCCTGAAAAAGTGCCCTTATTGCGATTTCGTTTCCTTCGCAAAGGAACGGGACGGAATCGAACACGAGCGTTACGCCGACGCCATCCTCGCCGAGCTCGATCTTCGAGCCGGGGCGTTCGAGGGACGGACGCTCACGACGGTGTTCTTCGGCGGAGGTACGCCATCCCTCTGGGCGCCAGGGGCGCTCGGGCGGGTGCTCGCGGGGATCCGCGCAGCGGCGGCAGGGCGCGCGGTGGACGATGTCGAGGTGACGGTCGAGTGCAACCCGAGCTCGCTCGACGAGGATCGGGCGCGGGCGCTCGTCGACGTGGGCGTGAACCGGCTCAGCGTGGGCGTGCAGGGGCTCGAGCCGGAGCGGCTGCGTTTCCTGGGGCGGCTGCACGACGCAGACGGAGGCCTCGAAGCGGTGCGGGCGGCGCTCCGGGCAGGCGTGCCGCGGGTGAGCGCGGATCTCATCTACGGCGTGGCCGTGCCGGCGAAGGAGGCCGGTCCGAAGTACCTCGCGGGCGGGCCCACGCAGGAGCAGTCGCCGAGCGAGGCGGCCGCGGAGGCGCGGCGCGTGGCGGAGACGGGCGTGACGCACGTGTCGGCGTACAGCCTGACGATCGAGCCGGGGACGCAGTTCGGCGAGCTGTCGCGGCGAGGGCGCCTGCCGATCGCGAACGAGGACGGCGTGGCCGAGACGTTTTTCGCGATCGAGGAGGCCCTCGGCGCGGCGGGGCTCCGGCACTACGAGATCTCGAACTACGCGCGTGAGGGGCACGAGGCGCGGCACAACCTCGGCTACTGGCGCGGGCACGACTACGTGGGCCTCGGCTGCGCGGCGTTCGGCACGGTGAGCGGAAAGGGAGCGGGCGTGCGCGAGGGGTTTGCTCTGCGGTACCGCAACGCGATCGATCCAGCGCGGTACATGCGGACGGCGCTCGCGGGCGAGGCCGAGGTCGAGAGCGAGGAGCCGCTCGATCCGGAGACGCGGCTGCGTGAGCGGATCATGCTGGGCCTCAGGCTGCGGGAAGGGTTCGACCTCGAACGCTCGGCGGCAGAGGTCGGCGCTGAGGCGTGGACGCATGCACGCAAGCAGGCAGCCGAGCGGCTCGTGCAGCGAGGAAAGCTCACGATCGAGGGAGGGACGATCCGCGTGCCCCGGGACGCGTGGGTCCTCGCCGACGGCATTGCGGCCGAATTGTTTTGAGGTCCATGCATTGGACGCCTTTCGCCGTCGTTCGCACGCGACGCCGCGTAAGCACGCTCGGATGCGCAGCGCTCGTCGTCGCGCTCGCCGGAGAGGCGCGCGGGCAGGATGAGGGGACGAGCTGGGCGACGAAGCAAGCCGCGGAGCTCGTGCGGCAAGGTACGGCGCACGCAGCGCGTGGAGACGGCGCGGCCGCGACGCGGCGGCTGCTCGAAGCGATCTCGTTCGATCCCACGTACGGACCGGCGTACCTCGCGCTCGCGGCGCAACACGAGGCCACGGGCGACGTGGTGGAGGCGGAGCGTGTGTATGCCACGGGGCTCGAGCGCGTCGCCGGCTTCGCAGAGGGACACGCGGCGCGCGGGAAATTACGCAGGCACCTCGGGAGGCTGCGGGAAGCCGCCGCGGACTTCGAGGCGGCGCTCTCGTTCACGCCGGACCATGTCGTCGCGCTCGAGAATCTGTACGCGACGTACGTGGCGCTCTCCGCGTTGCCGGCCGCGCTTGCGACGAGCCGGCGGATGGAGGCGCTCGCCGAGGCCCGCAGCGACACCGTGGCGCACAAGGAAGCGCGAGCTCGCTCGCGAGCGCTCGTAGTGCTGCTCGCAGAGCTCGATCCGGTGACGGCGGACGCTCGTGATCGTGGCCCGCTTCGCAGAGCGCTCGCGCGTCATGCGCGACGCGGGCGATGATGCGCCGGGGCCATTTGACCGACCCGTGCGCGGCTCCTACGCTCGCGCGCCCTATGAACCAAGGCCTCTCCTCGGCGACGGCCGAGCCCGTCACGAACGGGAACGCGTTCCTCGCGCTGCTCAAGCAGATCAAGCCCGAGATCGAGCGCCGCATCGCCGTGCGGTTCGATGAGAAGATCACGCGGGCGCGTACGTACGGGCCCGCGATCGCCGCGATGCTCGAAGCGGCGCGGGACCTCTCGCTGCGCGGCGGCAAACGCGTGCGCGCGGGGCTCATCGCCGCCGGCTGGATCGCCGCCGGTGGTGGCGAACGCACGCTCGAGCCGGCGATCGACGCAGGCGTCTCGTTCGAGCTCCTGCAGAGCTATCTGCTCATCCAGGACGACTGGATGGATGGAGATCCCACGCGGCGCGGCGGCCCAAGCGTGCACGCGGCGCTCGCCAAGGAGCTCGGCGGCGAGCACATCGGCGCGACGGCGGCGATTCTCGCGAGCGACATGACGTGGGGGCTCGCGGTGGAGACGCTCCTGTCGATCACGGGACTCTCGGCGGAGCGGCGGCTCGAGGTGATGCAGGTGTTCATGCGGATCCACGAGGACGTGGTGCTCGGCCAGCAGATGGACGTGCTCGGCAAGGCCGAGGACGTGGAGGCGATGCACGACCTCAAGACCGGCAGCTACACGATGCGCGGGCCGCTCAGCATCGGGGCGGCGCTCGCGGGCGGATCGCCGGCGCTCCACGCCGCGCTCGCGCGCTTCGCCGCGCCGCTCGGGGTCGCGTTCCAGCTCCGCGACGACCTCATCGGGACGTTCGGCGATCACGCGGAGACGGGCAAACCCGTGGGAAACGACATCGTGGCGGGCAAACGCACGAGCCTCGTGGCCGAGGCCGAGCGGCTGGCGAACGAGGAGGAGCGTCGCGCGCTTTCGCGAGCGCACGGGCGCGCGGACGCGGACGCGGCGGCGATCGCGGCGGCGACGCGGGCGCTCGTGACGTCCGGCGCGCGTCGAGCCGTGGAGGAGCGGCAGCAAGCGCTCTGCGAGGCCGCTGCGAAGGAGCTCGCGTCGATGCCGGTGTCGGCCGCGGCGCGCTCGATCCTCGTCGGCGTGGTGGACGCGCTGCGGGTGCGTCCGGCAGCGCCGGAGGCGCGATCGTGACGGGCAAGGGGAGCGCCGAGGGATCCGCGTCGGGGAAGGTGATCCTGTTCGGCGAGCACGCGGTCGTGTACGGATCGCCCGCGATCGCAGCCGGCCTCGATCGCGGGGCGCGCGCCGTCGTGACGCGCCTGCCGGGCGGGCCGAGCACGTTGAAGCTCGGAGACGGATCGGTCGTCGCGGATGCTTCGTCCTCGAACGATCTCGGGCGAGCGTTCGCCGCGCTGCTGGAGGTCGCTCCCGCGATCCCGCCCGTGCGCGTCGAGGCGCGGTGTGATCTGCCGCCGGGCGGAGGCCTGGGCAGCTCGGCTGCGCTGGCCGTGTCGATCGCGCGCGCGGCGGAGACGCTCGTGCGCGGGGACGAAGCCAGGCCCGAGGAAGATGCGGCGATCGAGGCCCGCGTGCTCGCGCGCGCGGCTGCATGGGAGCGGATCTTTCACGGCAACCCCTCCGGGATCGACGCGACGGCCGCGGCCCGAGGCGGCATCTTCCGGTTCACGCGGGCGGAGGGCGCGCGGCCGATCACGCCGCGCCAGGATCTCGTCTTGTGCGTGGGATCCACGGGGCATCCCTCGTCGACGCGGACGACGGTCGAGCTCATCGCCTCGCAACACACGAAGGATCCCGCGCTCGTGAAGCGCTCGATCGATGCGGTGACGTCGATTGTCGGCAACGCCGTGCTCGCCATCGAGGCCGGCGATCAGCGCGCGCTCGGCGATCTCATGAACATGAACCAGCTCGTGCTCTCCGGTCTGTTCGTCTCGACGAGCGAGATCGAGGAGCTCTGCGCACTCGCGCGGTCGGCGGGCGCGCTCGGCGCGAAGCTCACGGGCGGCGGCGGAGGCGGGTGCGTGATCGCGCTCGTGCCGCCGTCGTTCCGGAGCGACGGCACGAGGGACGAAGAACGCGAGGCCGAGAGCGCCGCGCGGATCCTCGACGCCTGGCGGAGCGCCGAGGGCCACTACGAAGGGTTTTGCGCGCGGATCGGCGCGGGAAGGCGCGCGGAGACGCTAGGTGCCGAAGGAGGTTTGTCGTGATGATACGCGCTGCGAAAGCGACGGCGCATCCGAACATCGCGCTGGCGAAATACTGGGGCAAACGAGCGGACGGCGTGAATCAGCCCGCGGTCCCGAGCCTCTCGGTGACGCTCGCGGGCATGGCCACGACGACGACCGTGACGTTCGATCCGGCGCTCGCGGAGGACACGTTCCTGCTCGGCGGCGCGCCGGCAGGCGAGGTCGCGTACGGCCGGGTCGTAAAACTCCTCGATCGGGTGCGTCGCGCGTCGGGGATCACGGCGCGGGCGCGCGTCGAGAGCGGGAACGATTTCCCCACGGCCTCGGGGCTCGCGTCGAGTGCGTCAGGCTTTTCGGCGCTCGCGCTCGCGGCGCTCGGCGCGGCGGGGCTCGATACGGATCCGGCGCGGGTGAGTGATCTCGCGCGGCGGAGCTCGGTGTCCGCGGCGCGCTCGGCGTTCGGCGGGTTCGTGGAGCTGCCGGTGGGCAGCCCCGGCGAGGGTGATCTCGCGGCGATCCCGATCGCGCCGCCGGAGCATTTGCCGCTGCGTGTCGTCGTGGCCGTGACGCGGGAAGGGCCGAAGGCCGTGGGCTCGACGGACGGCATGGAGCACACGGTTCGTACGAGCCCGTATTTTCCGGCGTGGGTCGAGTCCGCGCCCGCGCTCTGCGCGCGCGTGCGCGAGGCGATCTTGCGGCGGGATCTCGAAGCGCTTGGCGTCGCGGCCGAGGAAAGCGCGCTCGCCATGCACGCGACGAGCATCGCGGCACGGCCGGGGCTGCTCTACTGGACCGGCGGCACGGTGGAGGCGCTCGAAGAGGTACGCAGGCTCAGGGCGCGTGGGCTCGTCGCGTACGCGACGATCGACGCGGGGCCCCACGTGAAAGTTCTGACGACGCCGGAGGACGAGCCGCGCGTGACGGCCGCGCTCGCGGAGGTGCCGGGCGTCAAACGCACGATCGTGGCGTCGCCGGGCGAAGGCGCGCGGCTCCTGGATCGAACGTGATCGCGCGGGCGCCCGGCAAGATCGTGGTCTCGGGGGCGTACGCCGTCCTCGAAGGAGCGCCCGCGCTCGTCGCGGCCGTCGATCGGTACGTGGTGGCGGACGCGAGCCGCACGAGCGAGCTCGTGACGGAGGAGGTGCACGCGGCGATCGATGCAGGCGTCCTCGGGCATGCGCCCGCGTTCGATGCGTCGGCCCTGCGCGCACCGATGCTCGATGGAACGACACGCAAGCTCGGGCTCGGTTCGAGCGCGGCGATCCTCGTCGCCTCGATCGGATCGGTCCTCGCAAGGGCGATCGGGGACGAGGCCGCGCTGCGGAAGGCGGTCTTTCCGCTCGCGCTCGCCGCGCACCGAAAAGCACAGCCGCGCGGCAGTGGCATCGACGTGGCTTCGAGCGTGTTCGGTGGGATCGTCGCGTGCCGGATCGCGGTGGATCACGCGCTCGATGTGATGCCGTTCCACCTACCCGAAGGCGTCGTCCTCGAAGTCTTCGCGTGCCCCACGGCAGCCTCGACGGGCGCGCTCGTCGAGAAGGTTCAGGCCCTACGCACGACGGATCCGGCGACGTATCGGCGCCTGCTCGACGAGATCGCGGACGGCGCGCAAGCCGCGCTCGAAGCGCAGGATGCTGCTGGGTTCGTGCAAGCGATCGCGGCGCAGATCGATGCCCTCGCCGAGCTCGGTCGTGCTGCCGGCGCTCCCATCGTGGTGGAAGACGTGGCCGAACTGCGTCCGTTCGCGCAGGCTGAAGGCGCGAGCTTCGGGCCGAGCGGCGCCGGCGGCGGCGACATCGCGCTCTGGGTCGGCCGCGCGCCTTCGTCCGCAGCCTTCCGCGCCCGCGCGGCCGCACGGAATCTCGAGCCGCTGGACACGCGGATCGGCCCGCCCGGGCTCTCCGTCGGTTGAACGACCCGAGCGAGCCGCCGCGACCTCTCCCACCGATCCTCCCGCGCCTCATCACCTTCGCTGCGCCGAGTCTCCACAGAACGTGCGCCCGGAGGCGCGTTATCCCTCCCGAGCAACCATGCACGCTGACCCTTCCCTCCCCCTTCCCTCGCTCCGCCATTTCTCCATCCCCGAGCGACGCGCCGAGGTCGCGCGCCTCGTCGGCCTCTCGCCCGCGGAGCTCGAACACGCGCTTCGATCGGGCGGCCTCGACGAGTCGACCGCCGACGCGATGATCGAGAACGCGCTCGGCACGCTGGCCCTGCCCTTCGGCGTCGCGCCGGGCGTGCGCGTCAACGGCAAGGACTACCTCGTGCCCATGGCGATCGAAGAGCCGAGCGTGATCGCGGCGGCCTCGCACGCCGCCAAGCGAGCGCGCAAGGCCGGCGGGTTCGTCGCGGAGATCGATCCGTCGATCGTCGTCGCACAGATCGAGGTGCACGACGTCGCGGATCCGAAAGGAGCGCTCGCGCGGATCGAGGCCGCTTCCGCGGAGCTTCTCGCGCGGGCGAACGAGGCGATCGCGAACCTCGTCGCGCGCGGCGGTGGTGCGCGCCGCCTCTCGATGCGTGATCTCGGCGGCGGCATGATCGTCGTCCACGCACACGTCGATTGCCTCGACGCGATGGGCGCGAACCTCGTGAACACCGTCGCCGAGTCTGTGGGCCCGCGTGTCGCCGAGCTCGCGGCTGGCACGCTCGGCCTGCGGATCCTCTCGAACTACTGCGACGAGCGGGTCGCCCGCGTGCGTGTTCGTCTGCCCGTCGAGGAGCTCGCGAGCGCGCGCGTGTCCGGGCACGACGCGGCGCGCGGCATCGCGCAGGCCTCGGCGTTCGCCGAGCGCGACGTCTATCGCGCGGTCACGCACAACAAGGGCATCATGAACGGCGTCGACGCCGTCGTGCTCGCGACGGGCAACGACTGGCGCGCGGTCGAGGCCGGCGCCCACGCATACGCGGCGCGCGAAGGCAGCTACCGTCCGCTCGCCACCTGGCGCCTCACGGACGACGAGCGCGTCCTCGAAGGACAGCTCGCGCTCCCGCTCGCGCTCGGCATCGTCGGCGGCGCTCTCCGCGCGCATCCGGGCGCCCGCCTCGCGCTCGCCTTGCTCCGTGTGACGTCCGCGGCGGAGCTCGCCGCCGTCGCGGCTGCCACGGGCCTCGCGACGAACCTCTCGGCCCTCCGCGCGCTCTCGACCGAAGGGATCCAGCGCGGCCACATGGCACTGCATCACCGGGCGACAGGCGGGCTCTCGGAGCACAGGCCCCGAACGACGAACGGCTCCGGACCATGCGAGCCACCTGGCGCGGGAGAGGCTAAGCTGCCGCGCTGATTCGCGCCGACGCGTGGATCCCGAGGTGCCTCGCATGAACGCGCCCCGCTTCGCCCACCTCCTCCGTCCCGAGCTCGCGGACCTCGCCGCCTACGTGCCGCACGCGGGCGACTACGAGATCCGGCTCGACGGCAACGAGGCCCCGCCCCTGCTCTCGCCGGACGCGCGCGCCGCCGTGGCGCAGGCGCTCGCGGCGGGCGGGCTCGAGCGGTATCCGGATCCGCGGGCGACCGAGCTGCGCGAGGCGATCGCCACGCACGTGGGCGCGACGCCCGACGAGATCCTCGTCGGCACGGGCTCCGACGAGGTGATCGCCCTCCTTTTGACCACGCTCTCGCAGCCGCGCGCGAGCGAAGGCGCGGCGACGATCCTCACGCCGTCGCCCACGTTCGTCATGTACCGGCTCAGCGCGGCGGCCCGCGGGATGCGCGTCGTCGAGGTGTCGCTCGACGAGCGCTGGGATCTCGACGTCCCCGCGATGCGCGCGGCGATCGAGGCCGGAAAGCCGAACATTGTCTTCCTCGCGACGCCGAACAACCCGACCGGAAACCGCATGTCGGAGGATCGGATCCGCGCCGTGATCGAGGCTGCCGAAGGCGCGCTCGTCGTGCTCGACGAGGCCTACGTCGCGTTCGCGCCCGGGAGCATCGCGCACCTCCGACACGCTTACGCGAACGTCGCGATGCTCGGCACGATCTCCAAGATCGGCTTCGCGGCGCTGCGGGTCGGATGGCTCGTGGGGCCGGCCGAGCTCGTCCGCGAGGTCGACAAGGTGCGCCAGCCCTACAACCTCCCCGCGCCCTCGCAGCGCGCCGCCACGCTCGTCCTGCGCGAGCTCCGCGCCGAGATCGATCACGTCGTCGCGCACGTCGTCGCGGAGCGCGAGAGGCTCGGGCGTGAGCTTGCGCGGCTCGGCTTCGGGGTCTCGCCGAGCGACGCGAATTTCCTTTGGGTTGAAACGAATCGGCCCGCAAAGGACGTCTTCGAGGGGCTCGCGTCGAGCAATATCCTCGTGCGGAGCTTTCATGCGCGCGGCGGGCGCCTCGCGAACCGGCTGCGCATCACGATTGGCACGCGTGAAGAGGACGATCGGCTGCTCGAAGCGATCACGAGGTGGGCATGAGCCGACGCCGAGGCTCTGCCGCGATCGTCACCGCCACGATCACGCTTCTCGGCCTCGTGGCGGGTTGCGGCGATCCGACGGTGATCCGCGTGATCGACGGCGTGCCCACGAAAGGGCGGTTCATCTCGTACGAGGCGTACGCGTATTACGCGCGCGGCGCGGAGGCCGAGGCGCACGGCGATCTGCCGCTCGCGATCATGCTCTACAAGGGCGCGACGGAGCACGACGAGAAGAGCGTCGAGGTCTGGACGCGTCTCGGCGCGGCTTCCTGCGCGCTCCCCGACGCGCGTGCCTCCGCCGGCGAAGCCTTCACCCGCGCCGAGGAGCTCGATCCGACGTACGAGCCCCTCGCCCGCGCCCGCGCTCGCTGCGCAGCCGACAGCGGGCGCGTCGCCGACGCGCTGCAGCATGCCGCCCGCGCCGTCGCCCTCGATCCCGGGCAGGACGAGGCCGTCCTGCTCTACGCCTCGCTGCTCGAACGCGCGGGTCGCGTCGCGGACGCCGAGCGCACGCTCGACGCGCTCGTCATCGAGCGACCGACCTCGGTGCAGGGCTGGCTCGCTCGGTACGAGCTTGCCTTGCGCCGCCACGACGCGGTGACCGCCGAGCGAGCGGCCCGCGCCTTGCGAAAACGCGCGCCTCGCCTCGCGGATCGGATCGCTGCCGAGGTGCCCGCGCTCGCCCCGCTCGCCGAGGTCGACGCGGCGCTCCGATCCGGCGACCTCGACGCCGCGCGTAAGGCCGCTCGTCGCGCGCGCCTGCCCGCGCCCGAGCTCGCTGTTCGTGCCGCGGCGCTCGGCCTTCCACGCCTCGCGCGTGACCAGGCCGAGCTCGTCCTCGGCGCCGATCCCTCGTCGAGCTCCGCGCGCATCGCGCTCGCCGTCGCCGCGGATCTCGCGGGCGATACGGCCCTTCTCGCGTCCGCGCTCGACGCCCCGAAGGACACGCCCACCGTGGCGCCCTCCCCGCTCGCGCGTCTGCTCTTCACCGACCTGCTTGGCCGGCGCGCGGGCCGCGACGCCGCGCGCGCCTTCGCCGGCTCGGACTTCGTTTCTCCCGACGCACCCTCGCCCGATCCGCTGCTCGAAGCCGCACGCAAGCGCGTACGTGCTCTCCTCGCGCCGTCGGGCAAGGGCGCGTAGCGCTACTTCTTCTCGACCTTGTCCGGAGAAACCTTCCCGTCCGCGGCCTTCTTCTCCGCGGCGGCCTTCTTCCTCACCTCGGGATCGTCCTTCTTCGCGTCGAACTCGAGGTTCAGGTCGATCGTGTTGTCGCCTTCCTTCAGCGTGACGCGCTGCTCGACGACCTTGTCGATCGACGGGAGGAACGCACTCACGCGCACCTCGCCCACCGGAACACCGGGGATCTCGTACTGCCCATCGAGGCCCGTGACCGCGTGCGTCGCGTACGCGAGCACGTAGACGTCCGCCGTGAGGAACGGGTTCGGCAGCTCGTCGCGCAGCATGTAGTGACCGGGCTCGAACGCGTAGAGCTTCACCGGCGCGCCGCCGGGCACGGCCACGAGCACCGCCTTCTTCGGCGCGCCGTCGAGGTACGGCATGTAGCTCTCGATCTTGTCGATGTTCGCGACGTCGATGCGTTGCCCGTACGTGAGCGCCATCGTGCGGCGCGAGAAGGCGCAGCCGTGGATGGTGATCTTCGCGGCCTCTTCGCGTGCCGGGACCAACCCACTGTAGCCCGTCACCGCGACGAGCACGTCGGCCGCCGCGCCCTCGAGCCCCACGCGGAAGAGTTTTCCGTACGTCGCGGCCGCCTCGCCGCACTTGCCCGCCGGGAACGTGAAGCTCGTCGCGGGCGGCGCGTCGCCCTTGATGCGCACCGTGCCGCGCACCGTGGCCTTCGGGCCCTCGTACGGCGCTTCGTTCTTCGGGTTGACGACCTTCGCGATGTCCGCGTCGGGGCGCCCAAGGCCATTCAGAATCGGTCCCTTCGGCGCGGGCGCCGCCGAGGTTTGCGGCGCGGCGGATCCCGCCGCTTGCGCGCTCGTCGTCGGCTTCGCGTCGTTGGTCGCGGGCGCGGCGCCGTTCTGGCACCCCAGCGCGGCGACGCAGGGGACCACGAGGAGCCAGGACATCGAAGTTCGGTTCATCGCCCCGGACGGGGGCAAGCCCTGCGCCGCGCGGGATCGCAGCCTTTTCGAGGGAGCTCGCCGCAAACCTTGCCAACCGAGTTGTCGGATCATGTCAACCTCGTTGCCATACCCCCGGCGATGCTGCGGCACAGCCGTCGCCGGGGCAAGGATACCGTTTTGGGGGGAAGCGAGGAACGCGGAGCGAGCCCAAAGGCCCGCTCCGTCAGCGCGTGGCGAGGGCCGCCTCGACCGCGATCTGCAGCGACGTCGTCGGCCACAGGCCGAGCACGAGCACGAGCACGCCAGCGACGACGAGCGCCGTCGCGACGTAGCCCGAGCGCATCGGCTTCGCGATAGGCGCGCCGGGCGCGGGTTCGCGCATGTACATGTAGACCATCACGCGCAGGTAGTAATACGCGGAGATCACGCTGTTCAGCAGCAGGATGACCGCGAGCGGGTAGAGCCCGGCGCCGATCGACGCCTTGACAATGTAGAGCTTGCCGAAGAAGCCCGCCGTCGGAGGCACGCCCGCGAGCGAGAGCAGGAAGAGCGAGAACGCGAAGCCCGCGGCCGGGTGCCGCTTGCCCACGCCCGCGAGGTCCTCGTAGCTCACCGCCTCCGCGCCGCGGCTGCCCATCAGGATGAGCGCGCCGAACGCGCCGACGGTCGAGACGGTGTACGTGAGCAGGTAGAACATCACGCTGCCCTGCGCGTCGCCGCCCGCGCGCATCGTCGCGACGACACCCACGAGCACGTACCCCGCGTGCGCGATGCTCGAATACGCGAGCATGCGCTTTACCGACTCCTGCTGGCCCGCGACGAGGTTCGCCACCGTCATCGTGAGCACCGCGAGCAGCGCCACGACCGGAGGCCAGCCCGCCGCCCACGACTCGAGCCCGCCTTCGCCGAAGGCGCCGATGAGCACGCGGAGCATCGTGGCGAACGCCGCGCACTTCACGGCCACGGCCATGTACGTCGTGGTCGGCGTCGGCGCGCCCTCGTAGGCGTCCGGCGTCCACATGTGGAACGGCACCGCGCTCACCTTGAACGCGAGGCCCACGATGATGAGCACCGCCGCCGTGATCACGAGCGCGAAGTTCGGGCCCTTGCCCGGCTGCGCGTTCGCGATCGTCTCGCGAATGCCCGCGAGATCCGTGTGCCCCGTCGCGCCGTAGAGCAGCGCCCCGCCGTAGAGCAGGAGCGCGGCCGCGAACGACCCGAGCAGGAAGTACTTCACCGCGGCCTCAGTGCTGCGCAGCGAGGCGCGGCGGAAGCCGACCATCGCGTACACGCCGAGCGACATCGTCTCGAGCCCGAGGAAGAGCGAGAGCAGATCACCCGCCGCAGCGAGGATCATCGCGCCCACGGTCGAGAAGATGATGAGGGGGTAGAACTCGCCGCGATCGAGCCGATGCTCCGGCAGGTAGCCGCCCGCGAGCAGCGCGGCGAGCGCGCCGCCGAGGCAAAGCACGAACGAGAAGAACAGGGTGAAGCGGTCGACGATCACCCAGGGCGCGACCAACGACGCGCCCTCGAGCTTCTCCGGACCCACGAACCAGATCGCCGCGGCGAACACCGCGCCCGCGAGGAGCGTGACGGCCGTGCCGAGCGAGAGCTCCGACGACGGACCGGCGTCGCGATCGTCCGACGTCTCGTCGACGCGGCGCTTCGAGAACGCCTCCGCCACCATGAGGAGCAGGCCGCCAAAGCTGACGACGAGCAGCGGTGACAGACCGAGGAAGAGCCCCGCGTTCACTGCGCCACCTTCCCTTCACCGCCGAGCGCCGCCTGCGAGCCCTCGGCACCCGCCGCCGGCTCCTCGGGCTTCTCCTTCTTCGGCATGCCCTTCAGGAACGCCGGCGAGAACGTGTCCTCGGGCAGGAGCTTCGCGTCCCGCTCGTCCGCGAACAGGATCGCCTGGCCCGATACGACCTTGTACTGGTTGTGGTGGAGCAGGATCGACTCCTTCATCCGATCGAGGAAGATCGCGGGGAAGAACCCGATGACGAAGATCATCAGCACGAGCGGCGCGAGCGCGAGCGACTCGCGCACCGTGAGATCGGGCAGGTGCTTGTTCTTCGGGTTCGTGAGCGGGCCGAAGAACATCTTCTGGACCACGTAGAGCATGTAGACCGCCGCGAGGATCACGCCGGCCGCCGCGCCCACCGTGTGGATCCCGGCGAACTTGCCGAGCCGCTCGGAGAGGAACGTGCCCATGATGACGAGGAACTCACCGACGAACCCGTTCGTCCCAGGCACGCCAACCGACGCGAACGTCACGATCAGGAAGACGACCGTGTAGAGCGGCATCACCTTCGCGAGCCCGCCGAACTCGTCCACCTCGCGCGTGTGGCGCCGATCGTAGATGACGCCGACGAGGAGGAAGAGCGCGCCCGTCGACACGCCGTGGTTGACCATCTGGAGCACCGCGCCCTGCATGCCCGTCGGCGTCGCGCTGAAGAGCCCCAGCATGACGAAGCCGAGGTGCGCGACCGACGAGTACGCGACGAGGCGCTTCACGTCGCGCTGCTTCCACGCGACCAGCGCGCCGTAGAGGATGCCGCCCAGGATCGCCACGCCCGCCAGGTTCGCCGACAGGTTCGAGGCGGGCCCCGGGAAGAGCCCCATCGAGAAGCGCATGTACGCGTAGGTGCCGAGCTTCAGCATCACGGCCGCCAGGATCACCGAGCCGCCCGTCGGCGCCTGCACGTGCGCGTCCGGCAGCCACGTGTGCACCGGCCACATCGGCACCTTGATGAAGAACGCCAGCGAGAAGGCCCAGAAGCAGATGAGCTGCGCGCTCTTCGGCAAGACCACGCGCGAGAGCGCGAGGTAGTCGAACGTGAAGTCACCCGTGAGCTTCTGGTGCGTCCAGACGAGGTAGATGATCGCGGCCAGCATCAGCACCGAGCCGGCCATCGTGTAGAGGAAGAACTTGATCGCCGCCTTCACGCGATCCGCGCCGCCCCAGACGCCGATCATCATGAACATCGGGACGAGCATCAGCTCCCAGAACACGTAGAACAGGAAGAGATCGAGCGCGACGAACGCGCCGATCATCCCGCCCTGCAGGAGCAGGAGCGCGAAGCAGAACTCCTTGATGCGCGTCTTGATCGAGCCGAACGACGCGTACGCCGCGATCGGCGTGACGAACGTCGTGAGGAGCACGAGCCACAGGCTGATGCCGTCGATCGCGACGTGGTAGCGGATGCCGAGGAAGGGCATCCAGTCCTTGATGTACTGGAAGTGCCAGCCCGCGGTCATCGGGACGGTGAGCAGCCAGAGCGACGCGACGAACCCGATGCCGAGCACCACGTACGTGAAGCCGCGGAGCACCGAGAGCATCTGGCGCGGGATGAACAGCACCGCCGCCGCGCCCACGATGGGCAGCGCGATGAGCAGGTTGAGCAGGTGCGGCCACTCGCCCGGAGCCTGCGCCGCCTGCGCCGCGCCTTCGGTCGGCCAGAGCCAGATCACGAAGAGCGTGGTGAGGGCGGCGATGAAAGCCAGGCCGGCGCGCTGCTTCGTCGACGCGTCGCCCCGCGGGACGAGCGCGCCGAGGATGCCCGCGCCGATCGCAGGCCAGTACTGAAACACGAGATCGAGCGGGCTCATTGTGCGCCTCGCGGGTTGATGAGCCCGGGGATGTCCTTCGCAGGAATGCTACCGCCGCCCGCCGGCACCACATTGCCCGGCACGACCGGGATGGGCGCCGCGGAGGACGGGAAGCCGCGGCCAGGCCGCGTGATCGCGAACGAGTGGGTCGCCTCCTGCGCGAACGCGTTGCGCACGTGCAGCTTGACGTCCTTCGTCTCCCCGGGATTGACGTTGATGCGGACCTCACGCACCTGGGTGAAGTCCTTCTGCTCCGTCCCCGTGCCCTCCCAGCGGTAGGTGTAGCCGGGGCCGGGCGCCGCCGAGATGACCACCTCGCCAGCCGAGCGGAGCTTCGAGTCGTCGACCGTCGCGTCGGCGTGCGGGCGGACCAGGAAGAAGCCCACGCCCGCGAGGCCGAGGGCCATCGCAGCGCCGTACACCTGCACGCGGCCGGTCTGGAACGTGCGGAGGACCGTCCCGAAGAACGCGACGATCGCCGCCGTGAGCTTCGCAAGGACGCCGTCGATGAGCCACTTGTCCGCGGTCGTGAAGATGTCCGCGAGCGCGTCCACCATCCCGACGACCACGGCGTCGTAGAGCTCGTCGATCCGCCACTTGTCGTAGATGAGCTTGTAGAGGCCCGGCGCCGCCTTCTTGAACGACTCCTCCGGCGCGCCGCCCTTGTTCAGGTACACGACCATCGCCGCGCCCGTGCCGGCGAGGAAGGCCGCCACGCCCGGGCCCATCATCGGCCACATGAGCTTCTCGACGCCCTCGCCGCGCAGCACGACGGCGTCGTGCGCACGCGAGAAGACCGGCGAGAGGATGTGCCCGAGCGGCTCGATGTGGATCGGCTCCGCCATCAGGAACCCGGCGAAGACCGCGAGCGCCGCGAGCACCATGAGCGGGAGCGTCATCGCGAGCGGCGACTCGTGGGGCTTCGGCCCCTCGAGCGGCGTGCCGTCGTCGTGGTGATCGTGGTGATCGTCGTGGCCATGATCGTCATGGCCGTGGCCGTGCTTCGGCTCCTTCCAGCCCGCGACGATCTTCCACCCACGGAACTCGCCGTGGAACGTGAGGAAGTAGGCGCGGAACATGTAGAACGCCGTCATCGTCGCGGCGACCACGCCGACCCAGTAGATCCCCTGGCCGAGCCACGAGGGCCACGTCCAGAGCGGCTCCATGCGGCCGACCTCCGGCGCGACGATCTTCGTGGAGAACGCCCTCCAGAGGATCTCGTCCTTCGACCAGAAGCCCGCGAGCGGAGGCGCGCCGGCGATCGCGAAGCACGAGAGCAGGAACGTCCACCGCGTGATCGGCATGAACTTCTTCAGGCCGCCCATGTTGCGGATGTCCTGCGACTTGTCCGTGTCGTGGATCCGCGCGTGCATCGCGTGGATCACCGAGCCGGCGCCGAGGAAGAGGCAGGCCTTGAAGAACGCGTGCGTGAAGACGTGGAAGAAGCCCGCGGCGAACGCGCCCACGCCGACACCGATGAACATGAACCCGAGCTGGCTCACCGTGGAGTAGGCGAGCACCTTCTTCAGGTCGTGCTGGAACAGGCCGATCGACGCGGCGAAGATCGCCGTGGCGCAGCCGAGCACCGCCACCGTCGCCATCGCGGCCGGCGACATGAGGAACACCGCCGACGTGCGCGCGACGAGGTAGACGCCCGCCGTGACCATGGTGGCCGCGTGGATGAGCGCGGAGACCGGCGTGGGGCCCGCCATCGCGTCCGGGAGCCACACGTAGAGCGGGATCTGCGCGCTCTTGCCGGCGGCGCCGAGGAACATCGCCAGGCCCACGAGCGTCGACGCGTAGACCTGGATGCCCTTCTCGGGCAGGAACAGGTGCACGATCGCTTTGTAGAGCGCGTTCGCGCCCGGGTTCGCCGCGTCCCACTGCGCCTCGAGCGGGAGGTTGCCGAAGGGCCAGATCGTGACCGGATCGAGCAGGTTCCGCGCGCTGGCGTTGATCTCCGCGAAGCGCAGCGATCCCGTGTAGTAGAGCAGGATCGCCATCGCCACGAGCAGACCGAAGTCGCCGATGCGGTTGACGATGAACGCCTTCTTGCCCGCGGTCGCGTTCTTCTCCTCGCCGAACCAGAAGCCGATGAGGAGGTAGCTGCAGAGGCCGACACCCTCCCAGCCGACGAAGAGCACGGCCATGTTGTCCGCCATGACGAGCGTCAACATGGCGAAACAGAAGAGGTTCAAGTACGCGAAGAACCGGTGGTAGCCCGGGTCCTTCACCATGTACTCGCTCGAGTAGAGGTGAATCAGGAACCCGACGCCGGTGACCACCAGCATCATCGTCGCGCTCATCGCGTCGACGCTGAAGGCGACATCGATGGGGATCGTTTGCCCCATCCGCCCGTTCAACGAGAACCAGCGCCAGGCGGTCCACGCGAGCGTGCCGCCGCCCTCCCCCTTCGGCAGGAGGAGGAAGGTGGCGAGCGCCGCGATGAACGAGCCGCCGAGGGCCGAGAGGGCCATCAGGCGGACGCCGGCCTTGCCGAGCCGCTTGCCAAAGACGCCGTTCACGAAGGCGCCGATGAGCGGAAGGGCGAGGACGACCGCTAGTAGCGTGAAGTTCGTTGCGGGAAACTGAGCTTTGAGGGCTTCCACGCTAGTTCCTCAGGAGATCGGCGTCGTCCGAGCGCACCGTGCCGCGGAGCCGGAAGAACGCGAGGACGATGGCCAAGCCGACGGCGGCCTCCGCCGCGGCGATGGCGATGATGAAGAAGGTGAAGATCTGCCCGGTGTGACCCCCCACGTACTGGCGGTTGAAAGCGACCAGCGTGAGGTTCACGGCGTTCAACATCAGCTCGATGCTCATGAGGAGCACGAGCAGGTTGCGTCGGATCAAGAAGCCCACCGCGCCCGTCATGAAGAGCGCGGCGGCCACGATCACGAAGTACTCGAGCGGGACGGTCACGACCTCGCCTCCTTGGTCTGGCCTGCAGTGCGTGCGGTGGGTGCGGGCGTCTGGCTCGGCTTCGCGTCCGCCGCGGGCAGCAGCGTGGGATCCACCTGCTTGCCGCGCGCGACCGCGACCGCGCCGATGACGGCCACGAGGAGCAGCGCGCCCGAGAGCTCGAACGGCACGAGCGCCGTCGAGAAGAGCTCGTGCCCGATCGACTCGATCGTGCCGAACTGCGGCGGCACGGCCGGCAGCGCCGTCGGCGTGGCCGACTGCGTGCGCATCACGAGCGCCATCGCGCCGAGCCCGCTCACGAGGAGCGCCGCGGCGCCCACGTAACGCGCCACCGCGCCCCGCGCGTCGCGCTTCGACTGCGCCGACGGGCCGAGGAGCATGATCACGAACAGGAAGAGGATCACGACCGCGCCCGCGTACACGAGCAGCTGGATCGCCGCGAGGAACTCGGCGGCCAGCATCAGGTAGAGACCCGCGATCCCGATGATCGTCGAGAGGAGGCCCATCGCCCCGCGGATCGGGTTCTTCGCGCCCACGGTCACGACCGCGCCGAGCAGCGCGATGACCGAGCAGAGGCCGAAGAACGCGAGTTCGAGTTTGTTCACAGCGCGAGCCTCCCCGTCCCGGACTTGCCCTTCGTGCGCACGTGCTCCTCGAACTCCTTGCGGTACTTCCGCAAGAAGCCGAGCGCGGGCATCGCCGTGCCCTCGCCGAACGCGCAGATCGTGTTGCCCATGATGTTGTCGGCGATCTCGTGGAGCCGATCGAGCTCCTCCATCGTGGCCTCGCCGTGCACCATCCGATCGAGGATGCGGAAGAGCCACGCGCTGCCCTCGCGGCACGGCGTGCACTGGCCGCAGGACTCGTGGCGGTAGAACCGCATCAGGTTGTGCATCGCGAGCACGATGTCCGTGTTCTTGTTCAGCACGATCGCGCAGCACGTGCCGAGCATCGTCCCGAGCGCGCGGTACGTCTCCACGCCCATCGGCACGTCGAGCACGTTCTTGCCGTGCCAGCGGTGCAGCGGCGACTTGGGGTCCGGCGCGTTCACCGTCTCGTCGGGCCGAAGGATCGGACAGGACGAACCGCCGGGGATCACGCCGAGCAGCTCGCCGCCCTTCACGCCGCCGCCGAGGTCGTAGATGAGCTCGCGCAGCGTCAGGCCCACGCACGCCTCGAAGACGCCGGGGTTGTTCACGTGGCCCGAGACGCCGTAGAGCCGGCAGCCGCCGTCCTTCTGATCGTGCAGGTCCGAGAGCTTGGAGAAGGCGTCGCCGCCCATCGCCAGCGCCACCGGCACCGCCGCGATCGTCTCGAGGTTGTTCACGGTCGTCGGCATGCCGAACGCGCCAGCCTGCGCCGGGAACGGGGGCTTGAGCCGCGGCTCGCCGCGCTTGCCTTCGAGCGAGTTCAGGAGGCTCGTCTCTTCGCCGCAGATGTACGCGCCGGCGCCCGTGTGGACGTAGACCTCGACGGGGTAGTCGATCCCGAAGGGCTTCGCGCCGAGGTAGCCCTTGGCGCGCGCCTCCTCGATCGCGCCCCAGAGGCGCGCCTTCGACAGGTGCAGCTCGTCGCGGACGTAGATGTACGCCGCGTGCGCGCCGATGCCGAAGCAGCCGATGATGCAGCCCTCCACCACCGCGTGCGGATCGAGCTCCATGATCGTCCGGTCCTTGAAGGTCCCGGGCTCGCCCTCGTCGGCGTTGATGACGAGGTAGTGCGGCTTCTCCGGCTTCGGAGGCCACGGCATGAAGCTCCACTTCACGCCCATCGGGAAGCCGGCGCCGCCGCGACCGCGGATGTTCGCGGCCTTCATCTCTTCGACGAGGGCCTCCCGGGGCATCGAGAGCGCGCGCTTGGCCTGTTGATAGCCCCCGTCACGCTCGTACACGGGGAGCGTCCACCCCTCGGGGACGCCATACCGCTTCGTCAGATACGTCGTTTGTCGCAGCATGGGTCACTTGATGAGGCGGTCGAGGATCCGATCGACCTCGGCCGTGGTGAGGTTCTCGTAGTAGTCCTTGTCGACCTGGATCATCGGCGCAGTGCCGCACGAGGCGAGACACTCCGCCGTCCGCAAGGTCACCTTCCCGTCCTTCGTCGTCTGCCCGACGTGGATACCGAGGCGCTTCTCGCAGTGGTGGAGGATGTCGTCCGCGCCGCGGAGCGCGCAGCTCAAGGTCCGGCAGACCCAGACCTGGTGCTTGCCCACGGGCTCCTTGTTGAAGAGCGTGTAGAACGTCACCACGCCCTTCACGTGCGCGGCCGACAGGCCGAGCCGAGCCGCCACCCACTCGACGACATCGTCGGAGATCCACCCATTCTGCTCTTGGCAGAGATGGAGGACGGGGATGCAGGCCGCCTGGCGGTTCGGGTAGCGCGAGAGGATTTCTTCGACGTGCTTCTCGCGGTCGGGAGACAGTGCGAACTTCGTCATGTTCGTTCGCCAGCAGGGCTAGGGGTGGATCGAGGCGGCGGCAAGCGAGCACGTGTCCTCGTGCTCAACTTCGAGCTCCTCCGTCGGGCCACGAGCCAGACCGGAAAGAGAGCGAGCCGCCCGAAGGGTTTTGCCCGCGTTTCGCTCGGGCCCCTTCTGCAGGCGCGCGCACGCTAGTGAGCGACCCCCGGTTGTGTCAAGGCGCGCCGTTCGCCATGCCGAATCTTTCTCTTTTTCTTGGGGCCGCGCTCCACCCGCGCCCACCTCGCAGCGGCGCCGTTTCACGCGCCCGAGAGCCCTGCCGGGCACGCGCGGGTTTGCTCGCTCGCAAGCGCGCGCACGCGTCGGCGCTCGATACTCTGACGACCCCTTGCGTTGTGCTTGAGAAGTGGGGCGAACCTCCACTACGCTCCCGGCCGCCTCGCGCCCTTCGCAACCGTTCGAATGACGCGCAGCGCCTCGGGAGGTGGTTCGTGTTCTGTCCGAATTGTGGGACACAAAACTCGGAGACGGCGACGACGTGCACGAAGTGTGGCTTCAACCTGAAAGGAGCCGCCGCGCCGAAGTTCAAGGGGACGATGCTGATGAGTCAGCAACCCCCGACGCCGCCCGCGGGGGCCATGCCGCCGCCGGCGCCGCCGCCGCCGATGGCGCCGCACATGCCGGCCGCCGCGCCGCCGCCGCCGCCAGGCATGCCGCCCGGCGGGCCGACGCTCGGTGATCAGGGCCTCGCGGGCACGGTGATCGGCGTGCCGCCCGCGGGACTCGGCCCAACGGCAGCTCCGCTGCCGGCCGCGCCCCCGCCCCCGCCGGGATATCCGCCGGCGGGCGGATACGAGCCGCAGGGCGGGCTCGGGAGCACGCTCGCGATCGATCTCCCGAACTTCACTCCTCCCTCGCCGAACCCGCCCGGCATCCCCTCGCCCGGCGCGTTCCCGCCCCCCGCGGGCCCGCCCCCCGGCGGCGGCTTCGGCGCGCCCCCGCCCGGCGGACCCATGGGCGGCTCGCCTCCGGGTTACGGCGCTCCTCCGCCTCCCGCGGGTGGTTACGGCGCTCCTCCGCCTCCCGCGGGCGGTTACGGCGCTCCTCCGCCTCCTCCGGGCGGCTACGGCGCTCCTCCGCCTCCTGCAGGCGGTTACGGCGCTCCCCCGCCCCCCGCGGGCAGCGGATACAGCGCTCCTCCGCCTCCTCCGGGCGGCTACGGCGCTCCTCCGCCTGCCGGCGCCTACGGCCCGCCTCCGGGTGATCCGAGCGGGATGGGCGGTCCCGGCGGCTACGGCGCGCCTCCCGGCGGCGCGTACGGCGCGCCTCCCGCGGGCGCCATGGTGGCCCCCGGCCAGTACCCCGGCGGCGCGATGGGCGCTCCGATGGGCATGGGCGGCGGCGCCATGATGGGCGCGCAGGGCGGCGGCATGGGCGGCGTGCGTGGAACGACGCGCAACCCGATGACCGCGCTGCTCGGCACGCTCTTCTGCTGCGGCATGTACCACCTCTTCGGCGGCTACGGCATGCTGAACGAGCTCAAGGCCTACACGAAGGACGAGTCGCTCCAGTCGTGGCACCTCTTCGTCCCGATCCTGAACCTGCTCATGATCCTGAAGCTGCCCGAGATCGTGACGCGGGCGAAGCAGATGGCCGGCTCGCGCAACCCGCAGTCGCAGAGCCTCGTGATGTACATCTTCCTCTTCCCCTACGCGCTGGCGAAGGACCTGAACCAGGTCTGGGATCCAAACGCGGTGGACTGATCGACCAGGACGAACCGGGGCAGCGCTTGGACAAACCCATCGCCGCCCCGGTCCCGTCCCCCACCCCAGTCCCCTACCCCGTCCCGCGCCCCTACACGCCCCCTCGCCCCAAAGGAACCGCGCTCGGTCGCGCCGCGCGCCTCGCCCTCGTCGGGGCCGTGCTCAGCGCTGCGGTCGTGGTCCGTTTCCCCCTCTGCCCGTTCGCGCTCGTCACGCGCCATCCCTGCCCCGGCTGCGGCCTCACGCGCGCCGCGCTCGCGCTCGCCACCGGCGACCTCCGCGAGGCCATCCACTTCCACCCGCTCGTGATCCCCATCGTCCCGATGGTCGCGCTCCTCGCGCTGCAAGGAAGCTACAACTACGTGCGCCACGGCCGCTGGTACACGTTCGCGTTCCAGCAGACGCGCGTCGTCACCCTCGGCTCGATCGTCCTCGCGGTCGCCATGATCGCCGTCTGGTTCGCGCGCTTCTTCGGCGCCTTCGGCGGCCCGGTCCCCGTGTAGCCGGGCCGCATTGGTTGCTGCACCAAGGATCTCCGCATCGCCTCAGATCGCCCCGCGCGGCGCCGGACGACGCATGCCTCGGCGCAGCCGCGGCTCCGCCCGGGACGCGTCCTCTGCGTCCGACGGACGCGCGTGCGTCGTGCGCGTATCGTCCGCGCCCGCGAGCAGCCGGTTGTACGAGCGCTCGATCTCCTCGCCGAGCACGTCGAGCTCCTCGTCCGTGAGGCTGCGCTTCAGCTTCGGGAACACCACGTCCTCCTCGACGTCCGCGTGCTTCTCGAAGCGCTCGCGCAGCGCCGCGATCATCGCTGCGAACTGCGGCCCGGTGCGCGGCATCGTGAGCGCGAGCCGCGCGGCGTCGAGGATGCGCGTGTGCTCTTCGCGCGCCTCGCGCACCTTCGTGTCGTCACCGAGCCTGCTCGCGCACGCGATGTAGACGTACGCCTCCTCGACGCGGACGTGCGCCTCGACGGCGCGCAGCGCGGCGTAAAACGCCTCTTCGCTCCCCAAGCCGACCGGCGACGCCTCCACGAGCCGCGACAGCAACGCGCAGACGTCGCGGTGCTGTTGCTCCAACAGATCGAGTGCATCCATGAGCCCTCTCCTCCAAGCCTGTCGCTCTGGCGGCGGTCTTTCGCTCCCGCGGGCGGAACCGTGAGCGAAAGCCGCGCAGCGCGGCCGTCTATGGCAAGGAGCGGGCCCACGGCGGGCGCGCACGGCGTGCTCGATGCCGCGCCGGCGCCCGCGTGGCGGGTGATCTCCTACCCTGCGAGCGCCGCGGCTACCCCGGCGACCTTCGCGCGCGGGCGCCTCATCTCGGACAGCGCGCGTCGCATTTCTGCGGCGCCCGAGAACCGCGCGTCCGGGTGCTTCGCCAGCGCGCGCGACAGGAGCACGTCGAGCGCGCGCGGCACATTCCGAAGCTCCGCGCGCAGCGGCACAGGCGCCTTGCGCACCGTCGCCACCGCCACGTCCAGGTCCCCTTCCCCGCGGAAAGGCAGCTTCCCCGACACGGCGTAGTAGAGCAAGAGAGCCGTCGCGAACAGATCACTCTGCGCCGTGATCGCGCGACCGCGCGTCACTTGCTCGGGCGACATGAACCGGATCGTCCCCACGAGCGCGCCGCGGCTGTCCGCCGTCACCCCGTCGCCCGTGTCCACGCCCGGCTCGTGGGCGAAGCCGAAGTCGAGCAGGAGCACGCGCGTCTCGCCCGCGGGCCCCTCGGTGAGCAGGACGTTCTCCGGCGTGAGATCCCGGTGCACGATCCCCGCTGCGTGCACGGCCTCGAGCCCGGCCAGGATCCGGTCCGTGATCTCGAGCGCGCGTCCGATCGAGAGTGGCCCGTCCTCACGCACCACGGCCCCGAGCGTCCTGCCCCGATAGAGCTCCATCAGGTAGTACGGCCGCCCGTCGCTCATGTGCCCGTGACCGAGCACCGGCGCCACGTTCGGGTGCACGACCCGACGCGTGAAGGAGATCTCCCGTTCGAACCGGGCCCGTGCCCCCTCGTCGTTCGCGAAGCAGGCCCGCAGCGTCTTCAGCGCCACGCGCTTGCCCGAGGAGATCTCGCGGGCCGCGTACACGAGCCCCATGCCGCCTTCGGCCACGACGCCCTCGAGCACCAGGCCCGGCACGTACGGAGCTCCCTGATCCCCCGTAGGGCCGGGGAACGGGGCGTCGTGCGTCGGGAGGAGGTCCCGGGACAATCCTTCGGTGAATTTCGGAGGTGTCATGGTCGGGGCAGCAGGTCATTTCTGCACGCTCCCCGTCGGGAATCACCCGAAAAGTGCATCGGCACCTTGCCCGGCTCCGATCAGGACCGTCCTCAACGTTTCCCGGCGCAAGGTGGACGGTAAGCGCACGTCCCAGGTGCGGATGCGCAGGTGCACGACCGCGCGCCGAGCTCTGTCGCTTGCTTTTTCTGGCAGCCGGTTTTTCGCGTGTTCAGGAGGGCAGGAGCGACTTCAGGCGCGCGACGAACGTGAGCGCGTCGAGCGGCGTCAAACGCTCGACTTCCACGGCGCGCAGCGTTTCGAGGACGGGCGCGGCCGCATCCGTGTCGGGTTTCGCCTTCGCGAACAGGTCGAGCTGCACCGAGCCTTGCCGCGTGCGTCCGCGCATCGTCGCGTGTTTGCCCGAGGGCAGCGGCGCGCCAGCTTCGAGCGTCGAGAGGATCGCCTTGGCCCGCGCGAGCACCGGCTCGGGCACGCCCGCGAGCCGCGCGACCGCGACGCCGTAGCTCCGACTCGCCGGCCCTTTCACGAGCTTGTGCAGGAAGACCACGTCACCGCCGTGCTCGCGCGCCGAGACCGACCAGTTCGCCACGCCGGGCCCGTGCTGCGCGAGCTCCGTCAGCTCGTGGTAGTGCGTGGCGAACATCGCGCGGCAACCGACCGCGTCGTAGAGGTGCTCGGCCACGGCCCACGCGATCGCGAGCCCATCGTACGTGCTCGTGCCACGACCGATCTCGTCGAGGATGACCAGCGATCGCCGCGTCGCGTCGCGAAGGATCGTCGCCGTCTCGCGCATCTCGACCATGAACGTGCTTTCGCCGCGCGCCACGTTGTCGCTCGCGCCGACGCGCGAGAGCACCCGATCGACGAGCCCGATCCGTGCCGCCTGCGCGGGAACAAAACTCCCCGCCTGCGCGAGGATCGTGATGAGCGCGACCTGGCGCATCAGCGTCGACTTACCCGCCATGTTCGGGCCCGTGAGCAGCCAGAGACGCTCGCCGCCGAGATCGAGCGCCGTGTCGTTCGGCACGAAGCGACCCGCCGCCGCGAGACGCTCCACGACGGGATGCCGCCCGCTCTCGATCACGAGCGCGTCGCCCATGTCGATCACGGGCCGCACGTAGTCCTGCCGGTGCGCCACGTCGGCGAGCGCCGCGGCCACGTCCCACGACGCGAGCGTCCGCGCGAGCTTGCGGATCCGCTCCGCGTTCTCCGCGACCGTGCGCACGAGTCCTTCAAAAATGTCGGTCTCCCGCGCGAGCGCGCGCGACTCGGCATTCTCCAGCCCGTCCGCCAGCTCGTCGAGACGATCACTCGTAAAGCGCTCGCCGCCGGCCACCGTCTGCTTGCGCCGGAAGTCCGGCGGCACCTTGCCGAGGTGTGTCTTCGTCACCTCGATGTACCAGCCGAACACCCGCGTGAAGCGGATGCGTAGCGAGCCCGCGCCCGTCTTCTCGCGCAGCTCCGCTTCGAGCTTCGTCATCTCCTCGGCGCCGCCGCGCGCGAGCCTGCGCTGCGTGGCGAGCTCCGCGTCGTACTCCTCCCGGACGAACCCACCCTCACGCGCGAGCGCCGGCGGCCGGTCCACCAGGGCCGCCGCGAGCTTCGCCGCGAGCTCGGGCAACGTGTCCACCTCCGCGCCGAAGAGCTCGCGCGTCTCGCTGGTCGAACGTTGGGGGCTCCGCTCGGACAAGCCGAGCTCTGCCCCCAAACCCCCGGCGGTATCCACGATCGACCGCGTCGCCGCCACCGCCGCGGGCGCCGCGAGCAGCCCATCCCGCAGCGCGCCGAGATCCTTCGGCGTCGCCTCACGGAGCACCGCCCGCACGCTGAGCCGCTCCAGATCGCCCACGCGCCCGAGCGCCTCCCTGAGCTCGCCACGTGCCCGCGGGTTCTCCACGAACGCCTGCACCTCGTCGAGCCGCCGCCGGATCGACGCCACGTCGAGCAGCGGCGCGAGCAACCTTCGCCGGAGCAAACGCGCCCCTGCCGGCGTCACCGTCGCGTCCACCGTCTCGAGCAGCGTCCCCTTCCGCGACCCGTCGGCCCCTCGCACGAGCTCGAGGTGCACCTGCGCCGTCTCGTCGATCCGCATCGTCCCTGTCGGGTCGTACGGCGCGATCCTCCGCACGGGCAGCGGACTGCCCGGCGTGCACTTGTGCGCGAACCGGAGCGCCCGCGCCGCCGCCCGCCGCGCCGCGAGCGGCAACGTCGACGCCGCCTCCGCCGCGATCGGCTCCGCCACCGACGCGTCGATCGTGGCCGCCACGTCTCCATCGTCGAGCGGCTCGTCCTCCCGCAGCACCGCGCGAGGGGCTGCCAGCCCGGCGCCCTTCTTCACATCCGGGTCGAGCCCCCCGCCGACGAGCACCTCCCGCGGATCACACCGGGCGAGCTCCGCGAGCAGCGACGCGAGATCCGAAATGGTCCCGGCCGAAAGCTCTCCGGTCGAAAGATCGAGCAGCGCAATCCCGCGTTCCGCATTACCGGACTCGTTGTCCACGGCGACGAGGTAGTGGTTTGCCCGCGCGTCGAGCTGCTCCGTATCGGTCACGAGCCCCGGCGTGATCACGCGGACCACCTGCCGCGGCACGATCCCCTTCACCGTCGCGGGATCGGCCATCTGCTCGCAAATCGCCACCTTGTGGCCGAAGGCGAGCAGGCGGGCGACGTATCCGGCGGCCGCGTGGTGGGGCACCCCGGCCATCGGTTCTTCGTCGGGGTTCCCCTTGTTCCGGCTTGTGAGGGTGATGTCGAGGAGGCGCGCCGAAATGACGGCGTCCTCCCGGAACATCTCGTAGAAATCCCCCATCCTGAAAAACAGAATTGCGTCGGGATGGGCAGCCTTGGCCTCCTCGTACTGCCGCATCACGGGGGTGAGCTTCTTGCCGCTACTGCTGCCGCGCATTTGCACGGCCCCCCCTTACCATGGTTTGCCGGGTGGGTCCCCCTCGTTTGTCCAGGGCGCCCCGGAAAAACCCGGGACCTCGACAGGCGTTCAGGATCCGCGGACGAACCGTGTCAGTAGTATTGCCGCGTGAGGGCGAGGCGGCTGGCCGAGATGAGCATGAGGCCTTCGAGCGAGCCGTCGGTGATGGCGAGCTCGCCGGTGGAGGGGACGAACGTGACCGCCTGAGGCTGGATCTCGGTCGCGGACGTCGTGGACGAGGTGAGGGTCAGGAGGAGGGGGCGGAAGTTGCCCTGCGTCGCGAACTGGAAGAACGTGTCGCGCGGCGGGCCGTTGATCGTGGCCGAGCTCGGGTTCGCGTCGAATTCGCTCTCCGGCGCCGGATCGTTGATGGCCATGCGGAAAAAGGGATTGATGAAGGCGAGGAGATCGCCGTCCTTCACCACCTCCCCGTGCGGCGCGGCGCGCACGCGGCCATTGAGCCGTGCACGCGTTGGATCACACGAATTGCGGCACGCGCCGAGCGGCGTATCGCCGACGCTCTCCGGAGCCGCGATCACGTGGTGCAAGAAGCCCGAGGCGTTGCCGACGACCGACCATTGCCCGCCCACGCGGATGTTGAACCCGACGAGCGTGGGGAAGCAGCATTCGATGAGCTCGGGCGAGGCGCCGCCGCGCGACCCGCCGAGCTCCAGGCGATCCTGATACGCCTCGAGGATCGAGATGTCGCGCCCCTCCCGCGGAAGCTCCGCCGGGCCGAACGTCGATTTGCATTGCTGGTACGTGCAGACCCCTTGTGTCTCCGGGCTCGTCCAGTGAATGTCGTCCTCGTCGGGGATGTTCGAGGCAATCTGCACGTAATCGGCGAGGGACTTCGCTTTCGCCGCGGCGTTCGCGTCGCCCTCGCTCGAAAGGATCTCCTCCCAGGCGCGCTCGCCGAGCACGCCCTGATCGCAGAAGCGGCTCGCGGCGTCGGAGAGCGTCGGCGTCGGGCCGCCCGTGAGATCGAGCCGCCCGGCCTTCCCCGCGAAACCAGGCAAAGCGCCCTCGTAGGTGATCGTGAACGTCTGGCTCGCCGACTGGGCGCGCGGGTCCTCGAAATTCATCACGACCGTATGCTCGGGATCCCCGGCATTCGTCGTGAGGCCCGTTTTTTGATCGATCACCCGGATCGTCCCACCCACGGCCAGCGTGAAATGCTCGGGCGGGAGCTCCTTGGTGCCGCTCGGCAGCACCGGCACCGTCGCGCGGATGATCGGCCCGTCCTCGTCGAACGTCGATTGGAGCGTCCCTTGGTTGTTGTAAAGCAAGGGGAAGCCCGAGAGGCCGGGCTGGTTCTGGCCCGTTCGCTCCGACGTCCGCATGTAGTTCGCGCTGCGCGGCGTGTGCGGCACGACGATGTTGCACGAGATCTCGCCCGTGCTCGCGAGCACCTCTTCCCCGGCGAGATCCGCCGGCGCGCCAGGCGGCGGGCACCCATAAAGATACGTGTACCGCGTCGGCGCGCGGCAAAGCGCGTCGTAATCGTCGATGTCGACGACCGCGATCTGCCCCGTGCCGAGCACCACGTACGCGAACGCCCCGCGCATGCGGGCCGGACCCGCGCCGCTCTCGTACGTCCCGCTCGTCCGGTAGAGCGTTTCGGGATCACACGAGGTCGACGTCGTCGTGCAGACCGTGAGATCCGGATCCGGGCTGCAACGCACGCCCTCCGGGGCCACGCCCGTGTTCGGGATGGGCAGCGGGTTGTCGCGCTCGATGATCACGAGATCCTGCACGGGCACGCCGAACTCCACGCGATCGGGCGCCTGCCCGGGCGTCCACTCGGGGTGCGGCCGCGTGACGGGCCTGCGCGAGGTCGCGTCCTCGGCGATGTCGAAGACCATCACGCTGCCATCGAGATCGTCGACCGCGTAGAGGAACCGCTCGAGCGAGCCCGCGAGCGTCGGCGACGCGGCGATCTGGCTCGTGGTCACGACCCGATCAGGCTCGCTCAGCGACGTCGGCAGGAGCGGATCCCGCTCGATCGGCTCGCACGGCGTCTTCATGTCGAGCACGTGCACGACGGGCGCGTCGAGGTCGCCGACGAAGAGGCGCTTCTCGGAAAGCGTGATCCCCGCGGGGCGCGCTTCGTAGTCCTGCGCGGGCGCGGGCGCGATCACGGGGGGCGCGACGCACGCGGCGCCCGTCGGCGGAGGCGCGGGCGGGCTCTGCACAGGCAGGTCCACCGTGAGCGGGACCCAGCGATCGATGGGGCACTCTTTCCACGAGCCCGGCGCGTGCACGTACACGAGCTCGCCCGTGTCCGGATCCTTGCGGGGCGTACCATCGGCCTCGCGCTCCACGTCGAAGAGCGTCTGCGCGTCGATGACGGCGAGCGCGCCGAGATCGGGGATCGTCACGACGAGCTTGGGCCGGCCGAGGCCCTCCTGCGTGAGGTCGACGAGGAACCCGCCGGCCCCGTCGGGCTCGGGCTCTCGCGGCTTCGAATACGTGGTGTCGTCGCAGTGCGCGCGGACCTCGCCCGCGTCGTTCTTCGGATCGTAGACGACGAGCATCTCGCCAGGCGCGCCGGGCAGCGCGCAGGCGGGCCAGCTCGAGAGCGTCTTCGGCAAGCACGTGCTGCAGACGCGGATGTCCTTCGCGGCAAGGGCAAAAATCCCCTCGCGGCCAGACTCGGCCACGCCCACGAACGCGGCCATGCTGCCGTTCGTGCTCGCGATGTCGATGGGCTGCGCGCCGACGGGCAGGAAGTTCGCGCCAGGCACGCGCGGATTCGAGTCGAGCACGGAGTCGACCTTCGTGCTCATGTCGACGACGGCCACCTCGCCACGCGTCGTCTGGGTCACGAGCGCGTAGAGGTGCGGCTGCGTCGTGACCCCGTTCGCCACGGCATAATCGTCCGGCGTCTCGAACCGCGTGCCGCCGCATCGCTCGTAAGGCAGCGCCGGCGTCGTCCCGAGGCCCGGGGCGCCAAGGCAGAGGAACGAGACGCGGCCCGAGCGTTCGAGCGCGCGGACCTCCGACGCCACCGTCTGCGTCTCGCATCCGCCCGCGGAGACAAGCGCGAGGGGCAAACCGAGCGTGGCGAGCGCGAGGCCGCCGAACGAATAAGAAATACGCCGCTTCATTGTGACTCCTTGGGCGGCACCGGTTTGCCGAGCGTCATGTACATGGCCCCGAACGTGGCATGATTGCGCATGTCGAGGTCCACGACGCCGACGTACGAATCCGTGAAATGACCGACGTACATCGTCGAGTACCAGATGGGGTTGCCCTGTTCGTCGAGGACCAGATTCCCCGCCTCGTCCCGCAAGCGCTCCGTGTCGAAGGCGATAGCATGCGGGCCACGGCCCGTCTTGATGACGTTGTCCACGCGCCGCGAGGCCGGGTCGTACGAGAAGACGAAGCTCGAATCATAGGCGAGAGCGAAGACACGCCACGCGGGCCGGCCATCCAGCCCGATCACCTGCCCCATCCTCACGCGCGACGAGCCGAACGCGAGCGGCACCGAGTCGTGGAACGCAACCTCCTCGAACGCGCCAGTCACCTCCGGGCCGTTCGGCCCCTCGCGCTCCGTGAACTTGGTCTCGATCTGCCCGATCACGAGCGCCGCAGGAGCACGGTTCGCCATGTAAACGCCGAGCGGATGGTCCTCAGCGCACGCCCTGAGGCAACTGCCGCGCACCGCGCCCGTCGGGCACGCATCCTCGCACGCCCGCCGCTCCGTCCCATCGATCGCGACCCCACGCGAGTCCGTCGAGCTCGCCGTCGTGCCGATGCGCACCGACGCGCTCCGCGTGACGAACGGCCGAGCCGGACTCGAACCGCCGTCATCGTTGTACCGCAAGACGTCGAACACCGGCGACGATCGGTAGCTCACGCCGAACGCAGGCGTGTAGTCGATCGCGGCCCGGTTCTCCTCGGCGAGGCGCGCGATCGGGATCGCCGCCAAGTCCGTCGCGCCCGGCGGCAAGCCCGCGACGTAGTGCTCGAGCGCAGGCTCGCTCTCCCAGCGGTTCACGATGAGGCTCGCCGTACTCGCCGTCTGCTCGTTCGGGTGCACGACCACGACCGACTCGCCGCGCTCGTCCACCGCGATGCCAATCGGCTCGACAGGCAACGTGAGACCACGCTGGCTGTCCGACGGATCCCGACCCACGAGGAAGTCCCGCGAGCACCGCCCGCCCGAGGACGTGGCCCCACACTCGAGGCAGACCGAGCCGCTGCAAGGCGACGCAGCAGGCAGCGGCGCGCCGTCGCAGGAGATCTCGCGGTCGTCGGTGATGTCGAAGTACGTGACCGAGGGATCACCACGCACCGGGACGAAGAGCCGCGCACCGCGCCCATCATCGCAAGGGTTCGGCTTGACCGCGATCACCGCGTCGGTAGCGAAGGCGCCGATCGTCACAGCCTTGCCGTTCTGCAAGTACGAGGAGAGCGAGACCGGCGCGCAAGGCCCCGGGTAGAGCGTGGTGTTGTCGTTGCGCCCAACGCCGAGCGTGCCGCAAGCAGCAGCCGTCGGATCGCCGCTCGACGCGGGGCTCCCGGCCGCATCGAGGATCGCCTGCCGTAGTTTGTCCCCGTCGGCCCGAAGCTTCACGAGGTCGAGCGCGAAGACCGTGCCGCCGTTGTATTGCAGATCAAAATCAGAGTTCGCCACGAAGAGCGCAGTTCGCCCAGGCGAAACCACGAGGCCCGTCGGGTAGTAGAACGCGTCGCGGGGCGGCGGGACGCCGTCAGCGACCGAGAAGCAGCCCCCAAGGCCGACGAGGCCCGAGGCAGCAAGGACCAGCGCAGCGGAGGCGAAGCGCACCCGGCGTGGCAAGGTGCCCGCAGCGCTCGGGCAACGGAAGTCAGGTTCGGGCGACATGGCGCGGCGCAGCCTAGTTTGCCGCCCCCTGCAGAGCAAGGCGCCCAGCTGTTTGGTGGCCATGTCCGGGACGTCGAAGCGTCGCGCCCCCCCGGGGTTTCACCCCGGACCCCGACCAGGGGTTGTCCACCCCTGGACCCGGACCAGCGCAAGCGCTGGACTCAGGGTCGATGAACTGCGCGATGCGCAGTTCATCGAACAGGTCAGGTCAAGACCAGCGACGACGAGACGGCAGCGCTGACGTTTTGATGGGCAACGCCGTTTCTGGTCTTGCCACCGGCCTGTGGGAAGAACTGCGCATCGCGCAGTTCTTCCACCACGAGTCCAGGGCTTGCCCTGGTTCGGGTCGAGGGGCGAACAGCCCCCGCGGGGTCCGGGGCAGCGCCCCGGCGCGGCGCCTCGTTGCGTTTCCTCCCCCGTCGTTTATCGTTCCGGCCATGACCGCGCCGACGGCGAACCGCGAGATCGTGCTCTTCGTGTGCGACAGCCTCATGCAAGGCGAAGAGCTCCATGCGCGCCTCGCTGCTGCGCGCCCGCTCGGCCCGGCGACGACCGCCGCGGCCTACGATCTCGTCGACCTTGGGACCATGGGCGCCCTCGTGCCAGGTGGCATGGTCTCCGTCGCGGGTGAGCTTTACGCGCTCGAACCGCAGGCCCTCGCCGCGCTCGACGTATTCCGTGGCCACCCGGTCCTGAACCAGCGCATCGCGATCCGCCTCGCCGACGGCCGCGAGGCGCAGGCGTATGCCGTCGCGCCCGAGCAATCAGCAGGGCGACGGCGTGTCCTCTCAGGCGACTGGCGCAAGCGCCGCGGCGCGACGAGCCTTGGCGGTGGGCGGGGCGCGGGGCCCGTGGTTCGCTGGGCAGGCCGTCGGTCCTGAAGGCGTAGCGCCGGGGTTTCACCCCGGGCCCGACCAGGGGTTGTCCACCCCTGGACCCGGACCAGCGCAAGCGCTGGACCCGGGGTCGATGAACTGCGCGATGCGCAGTTCATCGAACAGGCCGAGGCAAGACCGGCGAGCGACCTTGCCAGGCAAGACCGCAGCGCGGACGTGTCTGCTGAGGGTGCGCTGCCGTCTTGGCTGGCACCGTGGTTCATGGTCTTGCCACGGGCCCGTCTGAAAAACCGCGCATCGCGCGGTTTTTCAGCCCTCGGTCCAGGCCGTGCCTGGTCCGGGTCGAGGGGCGGACAGCCCCCGCGGGGTCCGGGGCAGCGCCCCGGCGCAGCGGCTTGCGCGTCAGGCATTCGAGCTGGGCAGTTGACGCTCGCCTTTCCGCTTCCCGCCCTCTGCGTAGTGTTCGAGGAGCGAGTTCACCTCGGATCCGAACAGGATGACGAGCCCTGCCACGTAGAGCCATAGCAGGAGCACGATCACCGCTCCGAGGCTCCCGTAGGTTGCCTCGTATTTCCCGAAGTTTTCCACGTAAAACCGGAAACCGAGGGCGGCCAGGATGAGCACGCCGACGCCGAGCACGGCGCCGGGTGTGATGAACCGGAAGCGTTGCTCCACGTTTGGCCCGAAGTAATACACGACTGCGAATGCTGTCAGCAGAAAGCCCAGGATCACCAGCCAGCGGAAGGCAGAGAACAGCTTCAGGAGCGCGCCGCTCCAGCCGATGAGCTCGGCTACCTCGCGCTGTAGGATCCCGCCGAAGATGATGAGCCCGAGTGCGGTCACGACGAGCGCGCCGAAGAGCAGCACGAGCAGCACCGACATGCCGCGTGTCTTCCAGAAGGGCCGGGTTTCCCGCACGTCGTAGGTCACGTTGAGCTGCCCGATGATTGCGTTGAGCCCGTTCGATGCGGCCCAGAGTGTGCCGAGGAGGCCCACGGAGAGCAGCCCGCCGCGCCGCTCGGACAGCACCCGATCGACGGTGGACGTGAACAGCTCGGCCGCTTGCGTCGGCATCGCCTCCCGCAAAAGGTCCGTGATCGCCGACTCGAGGCCTGGGATGGGCAGGTAGGGCAGCAGGCTCAGGAGGAAAATCGCGGCGGGGAAGATCGACAGCATCAGGAAATATGCCAATGCCGCTGCGCCTGTCGAAACCTGGTCCTCGCGAATCTCCTTGTAGAGATCCTTGATGAACTGGCGGAACCCGACGCCCGGCCGGATCAAGCGGCTGAGGGGCACGAGCTGCCTTCGCTCGCTTCCGCGATCGGCACGGGCGGGTTTGCGCCAGCGCCCATGCGCGCGCCTCGGACGGCTTTGCACACCGAGCGGAGGATGGGACCGCATGAGCTCTCCCGGGGCAAGCCGGATGCCGGACGGTTTTCGGCCCGACGGGCCTTGCTTGACGGGGACGGCCGGGCACGCGCGGGCTTGCCGATCCGTCGCCGCGCGATCGCCAGGCCCTGCGCGTCCTCGCATTCTTACCAGACGACGAAACCGACTCCTTCCACCCCCTTGTCACCTCGCGAGGATGCGATCCGTGCTCCCAACGTGTGTTGGCGTACTCTCCAGGACACGAGCCGGGCTCCCGGTGCGAGCTTGCGAGCTGACAAGGACGCGATCGGACCTCCCATCGCGTCCTTGTCGGTCGACCAGCGCAGGATTCCGACGCTCTTCGTGCTGTTGTCGATGCGCAAGGACACGATTGGCGCTCGGTTCGTGTCCTTGACGATGAGCAAATGCGCGTCCTTCACTTCTTGATCGGGGGGCGCGTAGGCGTCGGGGTCGTCTCGGCGGTCTTGCACGAATCGAAATCGTACGGGTTGCCCTCATCGCAGAGGATCGTCTGATCCCAGCAGCACGAGGGGCAATAACGCTCCTCCTTTCGATCGAAGCAGCCTCGATAGCATTTCGCATTCGGCTCGTAGCACTCTTCGCGCAGGACGACCTTTCCCGCGTCGTTCCGCCTGACCGATGGCTTGGCCTTCGCCGGGTCGTCGCAAGCAGCACCCGCCAGAAGGACGAAGGCCAAGGTCATTGCAGCCTGCATGCTCTTCACTGTCATGCTCCTGCGGGTCCACCGCGTACGATCGGGCGCATCGTCACTCTTTGTCGGGGCACGAGTAGAAGCTATAACCTGCGTCCGCCCTGCATGCCGCACCGTTCTCGGCACAGCACGAGGTGCACGCGGCTCCAAGATCAGCCTGGTTGCACTTGTGATGGCAAGCAGCAGCTTTGCGCTCACAAGGACCCACCTCAGCCTCCTCCGTGACGCACCCCCCACCCGCCGCGAACACGACCCACCCCCACAGCACGAGCGCGCAAACCTTCCTCACGGCTCTCATGTCTGCCTTCCCTGTTTCTCTCGCCAGATAGCTCAAGGCTTCTCAGGCGCCCCCGGCTCCGCAGCCCCCGCCGGCTCCTCCGCGGCCTCGTTCTCGCGCCCCTTCCGGAAATCGAAATAGATGAACCGAGCGAGACCTCGACCCCCGCGCCCGAGCGCGTTCTCCACGGCCTTTCGCTCCTCCCACAACGTATCGACCACGAGCTTGCGCGCCGCAAGCTCCGTCTGAAACAGCGCATTCACCTGCTTTTCCCCCTCCCGCACCCCCGACGCCGCCGGACCGACGATGGGAATCACCTTGTCGAGCAGCGCGAGCACGTCCGCCTTCACCGACAGCGTGGAGTCGTGGACCGCTTTGCGGAGATCGAGCGCGAGCTCCTCGTCTTCCTTCACCGTCGGCGAGGTGTACTCCTCGGTGCCATTCGGGAAGATGGCGCTGTATTCGGGATTCGAGGTGCGCCGATCGGGCAGCGAGGTGCGAATCGTCTCCGATGAAACCGCGATGACCGCGTCGAACCCACGGTCGACGCCCCGCCCTTTGCCGAGCGCGATGCGCTGGTCGACGTATTCGAACACGATCCGCGCGACATACGCTCCCACGAGCTGCTTGACTGCCGCCACGACCTTGTTCCCCGACGCCTCGAGCGCCGCGCGACGCTTTTCGTCCGGCACGAGGTTCTCCATGGCCGCGACCCCGAGCGTCCGTCCCCCGACCTCCGCCGCGTACCAGGTGATCCGCAGCGTCTCCGATCCTACCGCAGGTAAAACTCTCTCGTCCCTCCAGTGATGACACGAATGTGTCCGGAGCGACCCTACACGGGCGTTTTGTTGCCTGTCAAGGTATCCCTCCGCCCCAGCGGCCCCGCCTTGACGCCGCGCGTCCCCCTCGATATTCGTTGGGCCCCGAACGAGGAGCGCGCGATGGGCCGTTACATCAGCGGGACCGATGGATTCTCCTACAAGTACGCCACGGGGGAGCAGGACAACAACCTGACCGATCTCGCAGCAACGTCGGGGGTCGGTAGCTCCTACGTAAAACCCGAGTTCTGGGCGTGGATGCCGGAGACCGAAGAGAACCTCGTCTTCGACTGCATCGCGCTCGCCAAGGCCATCGTGGCCGAGACCGGGGCGTCGGGCGAGGTCACGGCCGTCTCGCGCTATCCGGAGGCGGGGATCTTCCTCGACGAGGGATACGGCGGCTACGTGCTCGAGTTCGTGCAGTACGCGATGGCCGAACAGATCCTCGAGGTCGCGCGGCGCGTGGATCGGGCCCTGCCGCACCCGGCCCGCTTGATGCCGCTCGTCGGCGTCGCGCGATTCGTCATGAGCCGCGAGGACTATCCGCGGATGCTCTCGTACGTGAACGGATTCTTGCCGGACAACCTCTCGGTCTCGGAGGTATCGATCCTCGCCGGCCGCGAAAAGGGTCTCGACAAAGCATTCAGAAAGCAGCTCCAGGCGTTGCGCGGAAAAGAGGATTTCCTCCCTTTCATGGGCTTTCAGATCCTTTGCCACGCAATCTGGAAGGACCTGCCGCGCATCGAGGTGTGGGAGAAGGATCCGGCGATCACGGCCGCAGGGTTCTGGGAGAACACCCCGGAGTGGGGCCCTTCGTGGCTGCTCGGCAGCGGCGACGCGACGGGCGAGCAGCGCTGGGTATCGGGCCTCGTGCGCCTGTTCCAGGGCGACGCGACCGGCGCGCGGACGGAATTCGTGGCGGCGCGTGAGCGCGGCGAGTCTCGTGCGACGCGCTGGGTCGAAATGGTCGATCGACCTATTTGAGCGGTCTCCTCGAAAAACCTCTTGTGGGCGGCACGCGTGAGGTGTAGCGAACGAGGAAGGGCATTCGTTCGCCCTGAGGGGTCACGCATGAAGATTCGCACGAAGATCCTGTGGTTCGTCGGGGCGCTCGCGCTCGCCGGGGCTCCGGCGTGTGAGGATGGGCCGAAGGGGCCGGGGGCGGCGCACCTGAAGGCGGGCGACGAGGCGCTCGCCGGGGGTGATTTCGCCAAGGCGGCCGAGGAGTACGGTAAATCGCTCGAGGCCGATCCCAAGCAAGAGAAGGTCTGGGAGAAAAAGGCCTACAGCTACAAGCAAGCCGGCGACATGGCGAAGGCCGAGGAGGCCATCCTGAAGACGCTCGACTTCAAGCCCGACGCGGCGGCGAAGGCCCAGGTCTACGCGAACCTCGCCGGCGTCTACATGGAGAAGAACGACACGGCGAACGCCGAGAAGAATTACGCCGAGGCCATCAAGCTGAACCCGAACGACGACCAGTCCATCGCATGGATGGCCGAGTTCGCCGCGCGCCGGGGCGGCGCCCGCGACATGAAGGCCCCGATCGTCGCGGCGGAGCTGAAGAAGGCGATCGAGTCCTACGACAAGGTGATCGCGCTCAAGCCCAGCGACACCGCCGCGTACACGAACAAGCGGATCGCCGTCGGCCGGCTGATGGAGCACGAGCGGCTGCAGAAGGAAGCCGCGACGAAGGAGGGCGAGGAGGCGGTCGCGGCCAAGGACAAGGCCAAGGAGGACGACGCCAAGGCCCGCGCAGACAAGCACCAGGCGCAGATGGACGAGTACAAGAAGCAGCTCGACGAGCTCGGCAAGAAGATCGGCGAGCTGATGAAGGCCGCGAAGAAGTAAGCCTCGCGCCGTGATCCCCCGCGCCGCCGTCGCCCTCGTCCCCGCCCTCGCGTCGCTGCTCGCCTGCACGCCCGCCGCCGATTCCCCGGAAGACCCCACGGCGAGCCACGCCGCTTCGAGCAGCAGCGGAAGCGGTAGCGGCGGCGGGGGCGGAAGCGGCGGCGCAGGCGGCAGCGGCGGGGCAGGCGGAAGCGGCGGCGGGGGTCCGATCGTCCCCTTGCCGACGACGCCATTCACCCTCGGCGGGCAAAATGGCTGGGAGCACGACGAGGCTCAGCCTTCGGGTTATTTCCACACCTACGACGCCCTCACGATCGGCCCCGCGGGCTTTGCCCCGCGCAAGGTGCACGTCTATCTGCCCCGCGCGTATGCCGAGACGGACGCGCGTTATCCCGTCGTGTACATGAACGACGGGCACACGACGTTCTGGCCCGGCGGGCCCGGAAACATCACCTGGGACGTCGATCAACGCCTCTCCGAGCTTTATGCCGAGAAGGCGATCCCCCAGGTGATCGTCGTGGCCCTCCACCCGATCGAGCGGGAGCGCGAGTACAGCCACGTCGACATGGGCGACGGCAAACCCTGCTGCGACGTCGAAGAATACACGGCCTACGTCGCGGACGACGTCAAGAGCTTCATCGACACGTATTACCGCACGAAACCCGAGCCCGCGAACACGGCCATCCTCGGTTCGTCGCGGGGCGGGCTCGCGTCGTTTTACATGGCCCATCGAAGGCCGGATCGGTTCGGCAAAGCCGGCTGCCTCTCCCCGTCGTTCTGGGCGGGGCTCGATCCGGTCTTCGGCGGCAACTTCCCGGGCGGCCCCCTCGAAAGCTCGGCGCTCGTGACGACCCTCGCGGGCACGCTCGAAAAGCCCTCGATCCGGCCACGGCTCTGGATCGACTGGGGCCTCGTGCGCACGGGCGGCTTCCACAACGAGGCCATCGAGGCGGCCGCCACGAAGCGCGGAATCGAAATGGTCGCGCTCCTGAAACAATCGTATGGCTACGTCGAGGGCAAGGAGCTCTTCTGGTACGAGGATCCCATCGGCGCCCACGACGAGATCTCCTGGAGCCGCCGCTTCCCCGACCTCATGAAAGCGCTGTTCGGGACGCCCTGAAACGCCCACGAGGCGGTCGAACGAAATCGACCGCTTCCCGCCCGGCGTCCCGCCAAGCTCACGCCATGACGTGTGGCACGGTCCCTGACGTTCCACGCGGGTGGCTGGTAAATTGCGCTTAATGGCATGGGAGGGGGATCAAGCTCGACAGCCGGGCCCGCGTGGCCCAGCGGAGGCTGCGGTGAAGCGACCGCCCCTTTCCCGTTCGGTCGCGCGCCTGCCCGTCGTTTTCGCCGTCGTGGTCATGACCGTGGCCGCCTGCACGCTCACCGGCTGGGCGCTCGACGTCCCCCGCCTGCGCACGTGGCTGCCGCACCATCAACCCATGATGCCGGTCACCGCCGTGGCGCTCATCCTCCAGGCGCTCGCCGTGCTCTCCACGAGCGTGGTCCTACGAGGGAGATGCGCTCGCTTGGCCTTGCCGGCCGGCGCGCTCGCAGCCGGCGCGCTCGCCCTTACGGTCGGAACCCTCGTCGAATATGCAACCGGCCTCGTCTTCCTCGACAGCCTCCTCTTCCGGGGCGCGGCCCATGCCATGCCCAGCCCTTTCCCCGGCCGGATGTCGGTGTACACGGCCGTCGTCGTGACCCTCACGGGGTTCGCATGCCTCTCGGCTTCGATGCGCTCGCCGCGCGCGCGGGCCCTGACCACGCCGCTCGCGGTGATCGGGGGATTGCTCGCGCTCCTTTCGCTCGTCGGGCAGGTGCAGGGCGCCAGGGTCCTCCTCGGCGTCACCCGCATGATCGGGATGCCCATTCCGAGCGCCGTCGCGACGCTGCTCATCGCCCTCTCCTGCCTCGCGCTCACGCCCGAGCAGGGCATCCTTTCGGCCTTCTTGCGCGGCGGATCGAGCGGCGTCCTGCTCCGCAGGCTCCTCGTCGTGGCCACGATCCTGCCGCTCGGGCTGGCCGCCCTCCTGCGCCTCGGAAGCTACGCAGAGCTCTACAGCCTCGCGTTTTCCTACGCGGCCTTCGTGCTCCTCACGCTCGTCGCCTTCCACGTCATCGCGTTCCTCGCCGCGGGTGTCGTGGCGCGCATCGAGGAAGATCGCGTGGAGCGCGCCGTCCTTTCAGCCGCGCGAGCGCAGGTGACCGCCGAGCGCGACCGGGCCCGCGCGCTCGCCGAGGCCCTGCGGCAGAACCAGGCGCAGCTCCAGGCCATCGCGGATCACGCGCCCGCTGCCATTTACATCAAGGACGCGGAGGGCCGATTGCTCTTCGTCAATCGGCACGTCGAGCTCGCATACGGCAAGTCCCGGGAGGCGCTGCTCGGCGTCTGCGAGCGCGACGTGTTGTCATGCGAGACGGCCGCCGTCTTCCAGGCCCACGACGCGCTCGTCCGGGACCGCGGGGTCCCCCTGGAGACCGAGGAGAGCATCGTCCAGCACGACGGCCTCCACACGTACCTCTCCGTCAAATTCCCACTGCCCGGCCCCGACGGCGGTCCTTCCCTCGTGGCGGGCATCTCCACGGACATCACCGAAAAGAAGCGTTTCGAAGAGATCCGGGAGTTCTTGCTCGCCCTGCAGTCCGAGCTCTTGCATTACGAGGACCCTGCGGCGCTCGCGGGGCTCGCGGTCACACGCCTCGGCGAGCGGCTCGGCGTGGACGGCGCGGGGCTCGTGCTCGTGGATCACGCGGCCCGGGAGGTCGTGCACCTCCCCGGGTACGAATACGGTCAGCCTCCCAAAGGGGTGTGGCGTTTTCCCCTCGAGGTCTGGGGCCAGACGCTCGACGAGCTGCGGGAGGGGCACGTCATCGTGATCCACGACACGCGCGTCGATCCACGCGTGTGCGCCGATTACGAGCGATTTCACTCGAAGTATGGCGTCGCGGCCATTGCCATGGCCCCGTTCTTCCGCAACGGCGGGTGGGTCGCGTACCTCTACGCGCACAGGACGAGGCCGCATCGATGGTCCGACGACGAGACGATGCTCTTCCGAGCCGTCGCGGACATCACCTGGCCGCTGTACGAGAATGCGCGCCTCGTCGTGCTCCTGCGCGACGCGGTGCGCGCCCGCGACGATTTTCTCTCGATCGCCTCGCACGAGCTCAAGACGCCGCTCACCCCGCTGCTTCTGCGGCTCGAATCGCTCGAACGCGCGACGGCGCGGCAACCGGATTCACCTTACGTGCGCACGGTGACGAGCGTGCTCGACGTGGCCAAGCGCCAGCTCAAGCGCCTCACGGATCTCACCACGGACCTGCTCGACGCGACGCGCATTCAAGCAGGCAAGCTTTCCATCGTGCGGGAGGAGGTGGATCTCGTCGAGGTCGTGCGCGACCTGTGTCAGCGTTTCGCGCTCGACGCCGCGCGTGTGCGTTCACCGCTTCTGGTCGACGCCCCGGCGAGGGTTTCGGGCCTCTGGGACCGGCTCCGCATCGAGCAGGTCGTCGACAACCTCCTCTCGAACGCGCTAAAATACGGCCCAGGAAAGCCAATCCGCATCGAAATCGGCATCGTCTCCGGCTCCGCCGTCCTCACGGTGAAAGACCAGGGCATCGGCATCCGCCCCGAGGATCAAGAGCGCATTTTCGGTCGATTCGAGCGGGCCGTCTCAGAGCGCAGTTATGGCGGCCTCGGGCTTGGGCTTCACATCGTCCGCGCCATCGTGCAAGCATTCGGCGGGACAGTCTGCGTCCACAGCGCGCCGGGAGAAGGCGCCGCGTTCACGGTGACCCTGCCGCTCGGGCGGTAGGAGCACAGGGCCGCCGCGCCGGGGCGCTGCCCCGGGCCCCGCGGGGGCTGTTCGCCCCTCGACCCGAACCAGGGCAAGCCCTGGACTCGTGGTGGAAGAACTGCGCTCCGCGCAGTTCTTCCAACGGGCCGGTGGCAAGATCAGGGACAGCGTTGCCCTTAGAAATGGCAGCGCGGCTGTCTTGATTGGCAGGGCCTTCGCTGGTCTTGACTCGGCCTGTTCGATGAACTGCGCATTGCGCAGTTCATCGACCCCGGGTCCAGCGCTTGCGCTGGTCCGGGTCCAGGGGCGGATAGCCCCGGTGGGGCCTGGGGCAACGCCCCAGCGCAGCGGCCCCACGTAGAGACCTATGCTCACCTCCGCTGGAGGAATGCGGCGACCTCGGCGGTCACGAGCTCGGGGCGCTCGTGATGAATCCAGTGGGTTGCGTCGGGGACGTGCACGATACGCACGTCTGGCGCGAGGTCTGCCCCTGGATCGGCGAGCTCGCGGCCGAGGTGACGATCCTGGTCGCCCCAGATCACGAGCACGGGCGCGTCGATGCGGCGCGGCCGTACCTGGCTCTTCAGACGAAGGGCGGCGCGATAATAATTGATCATGGCTGTCAGCGCGCCGGGCGCCGCGAATGCTTCGCGATATCGCTCGAGGTCCTCGGCGTCGAATGCGTTTGGCCCGCGCACCTCCTCGCGGAACGCCTGCATCAGGGCTGCGTGGTCGTCCCGGCTCAAGAAGCGCTCGGGGATGCCCGGGAGCTGGAATGTGAACATGTACCAGCTCCGCGCGATCTGCCGCGGCGAGCGCAGCCCGTCGCGTAGCATCCGCGTGGGATGCGGGCCATTGATCACGACGAGCCGTTCGAGCAGCTCCGGATGCGCCATGGCGAAGCACCAGGCGACGCCGGCGCCCCAGTCGTGCCCCACGATCGATGCCTGCGATGCGCCGAGCGCGCGCACGAGCCCCGCGACATCGGCGGCGAGGTGGCGCGTGCCGTACGGCTCGATCCCCTCGGGTTTGTCTGACGCGCCGTATCCGCGCATGTCCGGGGCGACCACGTGAAACCCTTCGCGGGCGAGGGCGGGGAGGATATGCCGCCATGCATACCAGAACTCGGGAAAGCCATGCAGCAGGATGACCAGCGGGCCGCTGCCGGCCTCGGCGATGTGCAGTCGGACCTCGCCGACGTCGACGGTGCGGTGGCGGATCTCGGGACGCGCGTCCCCGGTCTTGGAGGTGCTCATGCGCGGAGTATACGCGATCTCTCCCTGGCCGCCCGCTAAGGAGCCTCGACCAGCTCCCGTAGCTGTCCCATCTCCTGATCCACCCATTCGATCTGCTCGTGGAAGGCGGCCTCGGAGCCCGAGGTAGGACGCTGGATCGTGAACAGGAGCAGGCTCCCGGGGCCATGGGGCAATACGCGCATCGGCATGCGCAGCTCTCCGCTGCCCGTGTCCGCGCAATGCCAGATCACGCGCGCCGCGACGTCGGCCTCGTACCGGAATCGCACGTCTCCCTGGGGGGAGCGCACGATGAGCACCACTCCCTCCTCGCGCATTCCCTGGCAGAAACGCGTGGCCCAGCGAGGCAAAAGGCGGATATCCGCGGCCAGACGAAAAGCCTTCTCCCACGGCGCGCGCGTCAATGCCACCGCGGTGTACTGCGTATCGCCGGGATCATGGGCGGGGAAATAACTCACGTCCAGGCGCTCGAGCAGCGCCCGTACACGAGGAAACCAGATCGCTCCGTGCGGCGATCCGTTGTGGGCGGCGAGGGCCTCGCCGTCTCGATAACGGTCCAGGATCACGTAGCGTCCGGGGGCGCCGTCCCGGAACAGCTCGAAGCTCAGCGTGCCCGGCTCATGGGCCCGGACCAGCGCCGTGAATTCTCGGATCGCCCCCTCCAATGCGGCCTCGGCCCCCGCCCGGACCTGCAAGCGCTTCATGCCACCGATCATGCGTCCCTCCTCCCGATGGCGAAGAGTCTACGCCTCCTCGGGCCGTCGAGCGGAGGGATCTTTCGCGGCCCGGCTTCGTTCAGCCCTGCCGCGATATTTCCAGAACGAACCGCGCCCCCCGCCCCTCCTTCGGCGCGAGATACACCTTTCCCCCGTGCCGCCGCGCAATTTCTCGCACGATCGACAAACCGAGCCCCGCCCCCTGCCCTTGCTTCGCCTTCGCTCCCCGAAAAAACGGCTCGAAGATGTGCTCCGCTTCCTCGGCCCGGACGCCCTCGCCCTCGTCCTCCACCGAGATGCGCCACACCTCCCCCATCGCCTCGATCCCCACCGAAATCGTCGTCCCCCGCGGCGCGTGCGCCATTGCGTTCGACAGCAAGTTGTCGATTGCCTGCCGCGTCGTCTGCGCCTCGAACGCGGCAGGCGCCTCCTCCGGCAGCGATACCGCCATCCTCACCCCGCGCGCCTCCGCCTCCCCTTCGCACGCCTCTGCCGCTTCCCGCACCACGGCCGAAAGATCCCCGGCCTTCGCCTCCCACGTCACCTTCCCGAGCGCCGCGAGATCGAGTAGCCGCGCGGCCAGATTCGACAGACGCGTCACCTCACCGCGCGCCTCGGAGAGCGCCTCTCTGAGCTCTTCCACGCTCCGCTCCTTGCGCAACGCGAGGTCCATCTCGGTCCGCATCAATCCGAGCGGCGTACGCAATTCGTGCGCCGCATTCGCGATCAGCCGCTCCTGCGCGTCCCGCGCCGCCCGCAGCCGCTCCATCGCCTCGGCCAGCGCCACGCGTAAATCCGCGATTTCGTCGCCCGTCGGATCCGGGGGCAGGCGCCACGCGAGCGCGCCGCCGCGGAGCTCCGGGAGCTGCGCCGTCATGTCGGCGATGCGCCGGCTCATCCGGCCCGCTTGCACCCATTGCGAGAAAAACAGGAGCGCCGCCGCCACGGCCACGAGCCCCAGCGTGGCTTGCCAGTAAAGCCGCATCGTCGCGTCGATCTCCACGAGCGAGCTCTGCAGCGTGAGCACATACGGCTCGCCCCACGGCGCGCGCACGGCCACCACGAGCGAACGCACCCAGCGCCCATCGGACGAACGCTGCGTGGAAAGGCGTGGCCCCTCGGCTCCCGCGTCCGCGGCCGGTCGATCGGGGATCCAGCCATTCTCGGGAAAATGCGAGACGAGCTTGCCCGTCCCATCGTAAAGCCCCGCCATCGGCACGAACGAGCGCACGTTTTCCGCGAGCGGCGATTTTCCGAGGTGCACGTGCGGCGCGCCCGTCGGACCGTCGAAGAGGCTCACGCTCTCCACGGCCGCCTGCGCGAGCAGCGCCCGATCCAGCGCGCCGAGCAAGCTCCCGCGGAACACCACGCCCGCCACGCCCACCGCGAGCACCAGCGCGAGCGACGGCAGCGCCGCGCCAAAAAGAATGAGCCGCGCCCGGACCCTCACGATTCGCCCCTCGGCGGCTTCGTGACCAGAAGCCGATATCCCACGCCGCGCACGGCCTGGATCGTCACGGCATCCCCGCAAAGGCTCCGGAGCTTGCTCCGCAAATAGCCCACGTACACATCGACCACGTTCGGCGCCCCGTCGAACCCGGTCCCCCACACCGTGCCGAGTAGCTCCGTCCGCGTCAGCGCCTCCCCCACATGGCCCGCGAGCTCCGATAAAAGCGCATATTCCCGCGCCGTCAGGCTCTCCTCGGCGCCGTCCCTCGCAATCACCCGGCGCCGCGCGTCCAGCGTGATCGGCCCAAGCCGCGTCAGCGCCTCGTGCCCCGCCCCGCGCCGGTGCAGCGCTTCGAGGCGCGCCACGAGCTCCTCGAAATCGAAAGGTTTGACCAGGTAATCATCCGCGCCGGCCCGCAAGCCCGTCACGCGCTCGCCCACCGTCCCGCGCGCCGTCAGCAAGAGGACCGGCGTCTTGAGCCCACGCTCCCGCCATCGCCGCAAGAGCGAGACGCCGTCCATCCCGGGGAGCGACCAGTCGAGGATGATGACGTCGTAGACGACGCCGAGGCCTTGCTCGAGCGCCTCGGTGCCGCTCTCCGCGAGGTCCACCTGATGGCCTTCCTCGCGGAGGCCTCGCTCGAGCAGGCGGGCCATCTTGGCCTCGTCCTCCACCACGAAGAGCTTCACGCCGCCATCGTAGCGCCGGACGAACCCTCCGGCGGGGAAGGAGACGCCGGCTGCCCGCGGCGACCTCGCCCGATCCAGCCGTACAAGCTCGGCACGATGAGGAGCGTGAGCAGCGTCGAGGTCACGAGCCCGCCCACGACCACGGTCGCGAGCGGTCGCTGCACCTCGGATCCGGCGCCGCGCGCAAGCATCATCGGGACGAACCCGAGCGCCGCCACGAGCGCCGTCATGAGCACCGGCCGCGCACGCGCACGCGCCGCGCTCTCCGCCGCCGCCGCGGGATCCTGCCCCGCGGCCTCGTTCGCGAGCACGCGCGAGAGCAACACCACGCCGTTCAGCACCGCCACGCCCGAGAGCGCGATGAACCCCACGGCCGCGGAGATCGACACGGGCATGCCGCGGATCGTGAGCGCCACCATCCCGCCCACGCAGGCGAACGGCACGTTCGTGAAGATCACGAGCATCGGTTTCACCTTGCGAAACGCCGCGAAGAGCGCGGCGAGGATGAGCGCCACCGCCGCCGGCACCACGACGAGCAGCCGCCGCGAGGCCTCCTGGAACGTCTCGTATTGCCCGCCCCAGACGAGGCGATACCCACGCGGCGCGGGGGCGGCCTTGTCCACGCGCGCCCGCGCCCGCGCCACGAGATCACCGAGATCCGCGCCGCGCACGTTGAAGCCCACCACGATGCGCCGCTCGCCATCCTTGCGGCTCACGAGGCCCGGCGTGGGCAGTGCCTCGACCTTCGCCACACGCGCGAGCGGCACGAGCCCGCCCGCCTGCGTCGGCAAGCTCAGGTTCGGCAGGTCGAACGCGCCCGACGCGCCCGCGATCCGCAAGATCACCGGAATCCGGATCGCCCCGTCGTACGTCGCGCCGACCTCGATGCCGTTCCGCACCGCCTGCACCGCGTCGAGCACCTCGCCGACGCCGAGGCCCACGAGCGATGCCTCCAGCGCCTTCGGCTCGACCTCGATGAGCGACACGTCCGGCGGCGCCAGCACCTTCACGTCCGCCGCGCCCTTCTCGGCCGCGATCTCGGCCGCGATCTTCTCCGCGAGCTCCCGGAGGACCCCGAGATCCGCGCCGTAGATGCTCACGGCCACGTCCGACACGGCGCCGCCGAGCAGCTCGTTGAACCGCATCTGGATCGGCTGCGTGAACGAGGGATCCGCGCCCGGCGAGGCCGCGTCGATCGCGCGCCGGATCTCCTCGATCAGCGCCTCGCGTTCGAGCCCCGGCCGCCATTTGTCCCGCGGCGCAAGCGTGATGAACACGTCCGCTTGCTCGAGCCCCATGATGTCCGTCGCGACCGCGGGGCTGCCCACGCGCGAGACGACCTGCAGCACCTCGGGCACTTTTCGCGCCGCGGCTTCGAGCTTGCCCGCCTCGACGACCGCGGTCTCCAGGCTGATGTCCGGAGCACGCGTCGTCTGCACCACGAGATCCCCCTCGTCGAGCTGCGGCGCAAGCTCGCTGCCTGAACGTACGTAGAGCACGACGCCGGCCGCGAAGAGCGCGAGCGCGGTCGCGGCCACGAGGACGGGCCGTTTGACCACGAACGAAAGCGTGGGCCCGTAGATCCGATCGATCATCCGCACGAGCCACGGATCCCGCGCCGGCACGTCCTTCTGGCGCAGCACGAGGCTCATCGCCGCGGGCACGTACGTGAGCGACAGGACGAGCGACGTGAACAGCGCGAACACCACGGTGAGCGCCATCGGCCGGAACATCTTCCCGTCGACGCCGGTCATCGTGAGCACCGGCAGATACACGATCAGGATGATCAGCACCGAGAAGAACACAGGGCTCGCGACCTCGGCGCTGACGCGGCTCACCCACGAGATGCGCTCTGGTCCACTCGCCGGCGCGTCTCCCTTCTGCGAGGCGTGGAAGACGTGCTCGACCATCACGACCGCGCCGTCCACGACGAGGCCAAAATCGATGGCGCCGAGGCTCATCAGGTTGCCGGGGATGCCGAGCGCCACCATGCCCGAGAGCGCCCCCAGCATCGAGAGCGGGATCGCCGAGGCCACGAGCAGCCCCGCGCGCAGGCTCCCGAGCATCGCGAACAGCACCACGCCGACGAGCAGGCCGCCTTCGAGCAAGCTCTTGCCCACCGTGCGCAGCGTGCTGCCGACGAGGTGGCTCCGGTCGTACACGAGCTGGATCGAGACGTCCTCGGGCAGCGCCGCGCGCACCGCGGGCATCGCCGCGTGGAGCCGATCCATCACCTCGAGCGCGTTGTCGCCCCGGAGCATCTGCACCATCACGTAGACGACCTCGCCGCGGCCGTCGGCCGTCGCCGCGCCGATGCGCGGCAGCCCGCCCACGCGCAGATCCGCCACGTCCGACACGCGCACCGCGCGCCCTTCCTGATCGAGCGGCGAGACGATCGCGTGCCCGAGCTCGGAAGGATCCTTCGGCCGCGAGACCGCACGAAGCAGCGCCTGTCCACGGCCGAGCGGCAAGCTCGCGCCGGGCGCGCTGCCGGTCGATCGTTCGAGCGCCTCGCGCAGCGCGCCGAGCGTCATGTGCCGCTGCGAGAGCCGCGCCGGATCGGCCACGACCTCGATCGTGCGCCGCTCACCCCCCCACGGGTTCACCTCCACGACGCCCGGCACCGCGCGGAGCAGCGGCGCCACGCGCGTCGACGAGAGCTCGTAGAGCTCCGCGAGCGAGCGCGACGGCGAGCTCAACGTAAAGTGAAAGATCTCGCCGAGCCCGCCCGTCACCGGCCCGAGCTCGGGCGCGCTCACGCCCGGCGGCAGCGAGCCCGCGACGGCCCCGATGCGCTCGGAGACCATCTGTCGCGCGCGCCACGGATCCACCGCGTCGTCGAAGACGATCGTCACCGACGAGATCCCGTACCGCGACAAGCTGCGGTGTTCTTCGAGGCCCGGCAGCCCGCCGAGTGCGAGCTCGATCGGCCGCGTCACCTGCCGCTCGACCTCCTCGGGCGTGAGACCGGGCGCGCTCGTCAGCACGAGCACCTGGTTGTTCGTGATGTCCGGCAGCGCGTCGAGCTCGAGCCGCCGCCCGAGAAAGGCCCCCACGACGGCGAGGACGAGCGTCACCACCACGACGAGGACCCGATGCCGGATCGAGAGTTTTACGAGCGCGGGGATCAATCGACATCGCCTCCGGCCGTGGGCAGCGCACGCGACGCGTCGGCGGCCACTTCGTCCCCGGGGCGCAAATCTCCCTCGACCAGCGCGTCGGCCCCGGAGCTCGACAGCACCTTCACCGGCAGAGGCGCGCCCGTTTTTCGCGACAACACCACGGCGACGCCGTCCTTGAGCGTCACCGCCGCCGCGGGGATCGCCACGGCCGTGCCGCCCGGATCGGGCGACACACGCACCTTACCCAGCGTTCCATGAGGCAGGCTGATCACCTCCGCCGGCTTGAACCACGCGGCCACCGTGCCGTCCCGCCCGTTCGTGCTCGGCGCCTCGCTCAGGAGCGTCAGCGCCGTGGTTTGTCCGAGCGGGGCCACGAAGACGAACCGCGCGCCCGGCGGCGGCCGCTGCGAGAACCGCGCCTCGACCCGCGCCGCGCCCGCGCCCTCGATCCGCGCGATCGGCGCGCCCGTGGGCTCACGCGACTCGCCGAGCGCTGCGTCGAGCTCCGTCACCACGCCCGCGACCGGGCTCTTCAGGGTCACGAGGCCTCCCGAGCTCACGAGCGAGGCCACGTCCTTCGGCCCGAGCCCCGCGATCTTCAGCGTCGCGAGCGCCATCTGCTGCGCGCCCGAGGCATCCGCGAGCACGCCCTCGACCTCGGCGATCTCCGCGAGCTTCGCGAGCCCGTCCTTCCGGAGATCTTCGAGCTGCGCCTTGCGCTTGCCATGCGCCCCGATCCGCGTGCCCGCCGCCGCGAACGCGCCCGCCGCGCGCGCGAGCTCCGGCATCACCACGTCCGCGATCGGCGCGCCTTCCTCCACGCGCTCGCCGTGCTCCACGTGCACCTTCGTGATCCGCGCGGAGAACGGCGGCACGACCGCGCCCTTCGCCCCCGCGGGCGGCACGAGCTCGGCCGGCGCTTCGAGTAGCGAGAGCCCGCCCGGCGCGCGCGCCGCGACCCACGGCGTCTCCGCGCTCTTCGGGCCCACGTCCGCGGCCGGCTCGGGCGCCGCCTCGGGGCGCGCGCACGCGGCCAGGAGGATGAGCGCTGCCACGACAAACCCGATCGATCGCGCCCTCATCGCGCCTTCTCCTGCTTCTTCCCGTCGTCCATCGCCGAGAGCCACAGCCACAACTTCACGCGCGCCCACGCGTTGGCTGCCCGCGCGCGCTCGAGCCGGCTCTGCGCGGCCGCGACGTTCCTGCGCGCCGTGATCACCTCCAGCATCGTCCCCTCGCCCGCCTCGAAGAGCCGCACCCGCGCCGCGAGCCCCTCCGTGAGCGCCGGCAAGATCGCGCCGGCGAGCGTGTCCACGATGTCCTGCGTGTGCTCGACCTCGTGGATCCCCATCGCCACGTCGGTCGACGCGTTCGCCGCCTCGCGCTTCGTCTCGCCTTCGAGCTGCGCCGCGCGCGCGGCCGTCACGCTGCGCTCGCGCTCGCCACGGTTGAACAGCGGAAGCGTGAGCCCGACCGCGCCGTACCCCACGAGCCCGCCGGGCGAATCCCGCTGCACGTATACGCCGAGCGACAGCGCCGTCCCGCGCGCGGCCTTCTCCTCGGCCTCGCGCGCGCGCTCCACCCGCGCCGCGAGCGCCTTCTGCTGCACGGACGGCAGTGCCCCCGCGTGCTTCTGCGCCTCGCGCAAACCCGATCCGGAAGGCAACACGGGCGCCGGCAAATCCCCGCGCGCGCCGAGCGGATCCGCGCCCGCGGCGATCGCCCGCGAAAGCCCGAGCCCGCGCTCGAACACCTCGCCCTCGGCCCCGATCACCCCGAGCCGCGCCTCGGCGTGGTAAGCGCGCGCGTCGGCCGCGTCCGCCTTCGTCGCCGCCGAGGCAAGCGCTGCCTTCTCCACGAGCCGCGTGAACTCCCCGGCGAGCGCCGCTTCCCGCGTGGCCACTTCGAGCACGCGCTCGGCTGCCCAGAGATCGATCCACGCCCGCGCCGCTTCGAGCCGCTGCGTGAGCGCGAGCGCGCGCGCGCTCGCCGAGAGCTCCTCCTCCTCGACCCGGGCCGCGGCCTTGCGGGCCGAGGACAACCCCGCGAGGTTCCACGATTGCGTCACGCTCGCCTGGATCTCGACGCCCTGGTTTGGCGTGGGCAGGACGCGGAACCCCGGCTGCACGTAGATTTGCGGGTTCTCGGTCATCCCCGAGATCCGGGCGCCGAGCGCGTGTTTCGTGGCCACGGCGCGCTCGGCGCCGCGCACGTCCGGCGTCTCGACGGACAGGCCGATGGCCTCGTCGAAGGAGAGTTTTTTCGCGGGTGTCGTGGCCGCGAGCGCGATGTTCGCGGCGATCGGGAGCGCGAGCCAGAAGCTCATGCGGCGGACCCTAGCGCCGCCCCCCGGAGGAGATCCTGAGGGGATCCTGAGAGAATTCTCAGAAAGGGGAAAACGCGCGGTCGCGGCTCACGCTCGCGCGCGCATCGCCCAGGCCACGCCGCTCTGCAAATCGCGCCGCGTGACGATGTCCGTCATGTCGACGCCCTCGGTCACGAGCGCCTGTGCGACTTCGGGTCGGATTCCGGTCAAGACCACGTGGGCCCCGAGCAGCCGCACGGCTTTCGCGATCTGGAGGAGCGAGTTCGCCGCATGGCTGTCGACCACAGGGACGCCCGTGACGTCGAGGATGGCGGCGCGCGCCTGCGCCTCGACGATCCGGCCGAGCAGGTTCTCGATGATCTGCTGCGTGCGCTCCGGGGTCAGCGATCCGACGAGCGGCATCACCAGCACGTCGTCGCGGATCGGCACGATGGGGGTCGACAGCTCGCGGATCGCGGCGGCCTGCGCTTCGATGGCGTCCTTCAGGCGCTTCTTCTCGGTGATGACCTCCGTCACCAGGAAAAGCCCGCCGACCTCACCCGTACCGTCCCGCCACGGAACGATCTTCCAGCGCACCCAATCGAGCCTCCCGTCGGCGCGCGGAAAGGGATCTTCCTCGCTTTCCTCGGTCGCGCCCGCGAGGCAACGGTGGTGAATGTCCCGCCACCGATCGGGCATCTCGGGAAAAACGTCGTAATGGCTTCGGCCGATGACATCCCGCTCCTCGACGCGCAGGTCCGAGAGCCAGTCCTCGCTGGCCGCAAGGTAACGCATGTCGCGATCGAGGAGCGCCGCCGCGATGGGCGTATGTTCCACGAACACCCGGAGGTGCGCCTCGGCTCGCGCGAGCCGCGCCGCGAGCGCGTCACGCTCCGCGGCGGCTTTCTCCAGCTCGCCCACGCGCGCGCGCAGACGCTCGAGCTCCTCCCGCTCCTCTACCATAAGGCAGCCACTCGCGTATGCCGATACACAACCAAAGGTAATAAGCTCGGCGGTACGGCGCGTCAACGAGAAACGCGACGCGCCCCCCTTCACCGCGGCGCGAGCTTCGCCATGAACGACGCGGCGAGCCCGGACAAAAGGCACGGCGCCACACCGCCGCCGAAGACGCCGGAGCCCGCGAGATACAGGCCCGTCACCGGCGTACGCGTGCGGAATCCCTTGGGCCCCCATTGCGAGAGCGTCATCGCCGGGCCGAACGGCGCGCCATGAACAGCGCGCGTCCGATCCGCCGCCGTGAGCGGCGTGCCGTACGTTTGTACGACCACGTCGCCCACGAGCCCCGGATACCGCGCGTCGAGCTCCTTCAGCATCCACCGCGCAATCTCGTCGCGATAGGCCGCATACGCGGGCCCCCGCTCGGCCTCCGGGAGCGATTGCCATTTGCGGAAACGCGCGTGCGGCACGTACGTGAGCACGACGAGCGACGAGCTCCCCTCCGGGGCGAGCGCGCCGCTCGCGTCCTTGATCGAGGTCGGCGAGACGAACAGCATCGGCCGCGGCGGGAGTTTTCCCGTGAATCGCGCGGAAAAACCCTCCTCGACGTCGTAGGACGGATAGAGCCAGACGTTTTGCGCGCCGAGTCCATAGGCGCGCACGTCCCGGCGCAGGCCGAGCCATATCTGGAACGTCGCCATGGACGGCTCGATCACGGCCGCCTTGCGCCGGAGCGAGGTCGGCAGATCCGCCGCGGAGACGAGCCGGCCCAGGGTGATCGTGGGATCGATCGCGGAGACCACGATATCGGCCTCGATACGCTCGCCTCCCGCGAGGACGACGCCGGTGACACGGCCGCGTTCGGTCTCGATACGCTCGACGAGGGCGCGCGTGCGGAATCGCGCGCCTTTCGCCTCGGCCGCGTGCACGAGCGCGTCGCGCAGGCCCCCGCCGCCGCCGCGCGGAAAGAACGCGCCGTCGCTGAAATGGGCCATGTAGAGCAGCGCCGCGAGCCCGACCACGCGCGAGGGCGGCAAGGCCCACGCGCCGGATTGGCCCGCGAGCACCGCGCGCAGGCGCGGATCGTCGGTGCTCTGCTCGATGAGCTCGCGCAAAGGCCTTTGGCTCCATTGCAAGAGCGAAGGGACGCCCGTGAGCGCGACGAGATCGGTGAGGACGGGGCGGCCGAGGATGCCCCGGGCGAGCGCGTCGTGCATCCGCGCCGCGCCGTCGAGCAAACCGAAGAATTGGCGCAGGCCCTTCGTTTCGCCCGGAAAAAGCGAGGCGAGGCGTTCGCGGTACGCGGCGAGGGGCCGACAAACCCGGATATCGAGGTCGGGAAATCGAACCAGGTCGAATCCGTCGGGATCGAGCTCGCAGAAGAGCTCGCCGGCGTCGACGCCAACGGACTGGAGCAGCTCATGGACGAGCTGGCCGGGGCGGCAGGCGCCGACGTAGTGCAGCCCTTGGTCGAACACGAATCCGTCCCGCGAGAACGGCGCGAGGTAGCCGCCGATCTCGGCCCCCGCGTCGAGCGCGAGGACATCAAAACCGTCCTTGGCGAGAAACGCAGCGGACGCGAGGCCGCCCGTACCGGTTCCGATCACGAGGGCGCGTCGCGTGGTCGAGGCCATGATGTTCTCCGCAAGGGTACACCCGCCCGTCGGCCGAGGCGAGGAAAAGGAATCATGCGCACGCGTCGAGGCCACGGATGTGCCGTGAAATCCTCGGATGTGCACGTACGCCGTGCACGCGGGCACTTCCTTTTCCGCGCGAGGCGCCTTGACATGGCTTCGAGCGTCGCCCTAGCATTCGAGATTTAGGAGATTCGGGGGGAACGGGGGAATCCAGATGGTGGAAGAGAAACGAGACGAAGTCGCACCCGAAGCCCAGAAAGGCAGCGTGGTGCAGGACCCATACCGACGCCTCTTCGAGCTGTCGGCCGATCTCCTGGGTATCGCCTCGATGGAGGGGTATTTCCTGGAGCTCTCGCCATCCTGGGAGGGGCGCCTCGGCTACACGCGCGAGGAGCTCCGCGCGCAGCCATTCCTTTCGTACGTGCATCCGGACGACCAAGCGGCGACGCTCGGAGAAGTAAGCAGAATGGCCCAGGGGGCCGTCGTCTTCACATTCAAGAATCGATATCGGGCCAAGGACGGCACGTACCGATGGATCGACTGGACGAGCGTGCCGAAGGACGGGCTCATTTACTTCGTGGCGCGGGACGTCACCGATCAGCAGCAACTCGAAGAAGAGCTGCGCGCCTCGCGGAGCGAGGTCGAAGCAAGGTATCTGGAGCTCGAGCGCGAGATGGGCGAGCGCCGCCAGGCCGAGGCGGCCCTCCAAGCGCAAAACGAGGCGGTCCGGGCGCTCTCGACGCCGATCCTGCAAGTCGCCGAGGGCGTGCTCCTCCTGCCCGTCATCGGGCAGATCGACGCAGGCCGCGCGGCCATGATGATGGTCAAGCTGCTCGAATCCATCGTGCAATCGGCGGCGCGCGTGACGATCCTCGATCTGACGGGCGTGGCCGACATCGACACGAATACGACGTCACACGTCTTTTCGCTCGTCCACGCGGCAAGGCTGCTCGGGAGCGACTGCCTCGTGTCCGGCATCCGGCCGGCCATCGCCTCGACCATGGTCGAGCTCGGGCTCGACACGAGCAGCCTGCGCACGTTCGGAACCCTGGCCGCAGCGCTGTCACACGCGCTCGGGCTACGAGCGCCTCGCCAGCGGTGACGAACTGCTGCTAGTCTCGCGCCATGCGAGCCATTCGATTTCACGCCCTCGGCGGCCCCGACGTCCTCCGCGTGGAGGACGCACCCGAGCCCACGCCGAAGCCAGGCCAGGTCCTCCTCGCCGTCCGCGCCGTCGGCCTCAATTACGCCGACACGATGTTCACGAAGGGGCAATACTTCATCCGCCCCACGTTCCCGGCGACCCCGGGCATGGAAGCCGCCGGCGAGGTGCTCGCCGTCGGCGAAGGCGTGACCGACATCCACGTCGGCGACCGCGTGATGGCCCTCGGCGACGGGGCCTATGCCGAGCGAATGGTCGCGCCAGCCTACAGCGTCTATCCAATCCCGGCCAATCTGTCCTTCGAGCAGGCCGCGGCCTTGCCGGTGCAGGGCCTGACGGCGCACCACGCACTCACGCTCGCAGGCAGGCTCGCGCCCGGGGAAAAGGTGCTCGTGCACGCGGCGGCAGGCGGCGTGGGGACACTCGCCGTGCAAATCGCGCGGCGGCTCGGAGCGTCGTTCGTCGCAGGCACGGTGGGCTCGCCGGCAAAGGCGGATCTCGTGCGCTCGCTCGGCGCAGACCTCGTGGTGAATTACCGGGAAGACGATTTCGCCACGCGAATTCGTTCGGCCGTGAAGGAAGGGGTCGACGTGGTGCTCGAAATGCTGGGCGGCACGGAGGTATACAAGCGGAGTCTCGCCTGTCTCGCCCCGATGGGCCGGATGGTCGTGTACGGCGCCGCAACCGCGGACGTACGCGGGACGGTGGAGCCCGTCGGGCTCATGCACAAGAACCTGACCATCACCGGCTATTACATGACGCCCCTGATCAAGCGGCGCGAGCTCTGCGCGCCGCCACTCGCCGAGCTCGCCGCCGCGGCCGCAGAAGGCGCGCTGCGCGTGATCGTGGGCAAGACGTATCCACTCGAAGACGCAGCCGAGGCGCACCGGGATCTCGCCGGCCGCGCGAGCACCGGGAAGCTCGTGCTCGTGGTTTAGGCAGGGGCGGCGTAGCGCCGGGGTTTCACCCCGGACCCGACCAGGGGCTGTCCGCCCCTGGACCTGGACCAGCGCAAGCGCTGGACCCGGGGTCGATGAACTGCGCGATGCGCAGTTCATCGAACAGGCCGAGGCAAGACCAGCGACGACCTTGCCAGTCAAAACCGCAGCGCCAATGCGTCTGCTCGAGGCTGGGGCAGCGCTACCGTCTTGGTTGGCAACGCCGCTCGTGGTCTTGCCACGGGCCCGTCCGAGAAACCGCGCATCGCGCGGTTTCTCGGCCTTCGGTCCAGGCCGTGCCTGGTCCGGGGTGCAGGGGGCGGACAGCCCCCTGCTGGGGTGCGGGGCAAAGCCCCGCGCCCTCTCTCAACGCGGCGCGGGGGGCCCGGCCGATGGCGCGCCTGAGGCTCCGGCGCTCGCGGCGGCTGCGGCGGCGTTCATCTTTGCGCGGACCGAGAGCCGCATCCCCACGATCGTTCCGGCGATCGCGGTCGAGGTGACGATGATGAACACGACCAGGATTTTTCCCGAGTTCCTGCCGGACGGCCTCGACGCGGGCGTGGACGGCGAGGTGCGGGGCGAGGGTGAGGGGGTTTCCATGCGGGCCTTCTATATCGTCCGATCCGGGTCGAGGCAACGAGCGTGGTCCTGTCGGCTCACCGCGGCCCCGGGAGGTTTTCGGGGGTGAGCGGCTCGCCGCGTGCAAGTGCCGAAAGGACGACCTCACGCACGCGGGAATCTGCATCGCGGTGTGGGCTCGGCCGGCAGGCGAGCGCCTTGAGCGGCACCAGCATGCGCGGGTTTTTCTGGAGGATCGGCTCGTTCCGCGCGAGGAAGTCCCAGTAGAGCGCTGTCAGCGGGCAGGTCTTTTTCGGGTCGAACGGACATCCGTCGCAATAATCGCTCATTCGATCGACGTAGGCCGCGCCCGAAACGTAGGGCTTCGTCGTCATGATGTCGCCTGCGGCGAACGTCCCCATTCCGAGCACGTTTGGCTCGACGACCCAGTCGTATGCGTCGGTGTACGCGATCCAGAACCAGTCCGTCAGTTCCCGCGGCGACAGCCCGAGCAAGGTCGCGATGTTCGAGAGGATCATGAGCCGCGTGATGTGGTGGCTGTAGCCCTCGCGCCAGACGTCGCCGATCACCCGATCGAGACAAGCGAGCCCCGAGCGCGGACCTCCCTCCCAGAAACATGCGGGCAAGGGCTCGGTTGCGCCGAGCATGTCCGGCGCGGCGGGCGCGTTCGGGTCCTCGAGGCCCCGCGCCATTCCTTCGGGTAGATTGGGCAGGATGCGGAATCCGTCGGTCTCGCGGTGCACGTGCCGCACGAATTCGCGCCAGCCGAGGATCTGCCGGACGAACCCCTCCTTGCTCCCGATCGGAATGGGGAGCGCCGCGGCTTCGCGCACGATCCGCGCGGGCAGCAGGCGGTGGAGGTGCAGGAGCGGGGCTACGCGCGTGTGGAAGAGGTTCGTGGAGCCCTGCGACATCGCGTCCTCGAAGGGACCAAAATGCGGCAATGCGGCGCTTTTTCCCCAGGCCCAGAGCGCCTCGGCGTGGGCCTTCGTGCAAGGGAGCGCGCGGGGATCGAGATGGCCCGGGTGATCGGCATAACGACGATGGATCAGCGCGCAGACCTCTTCCGTGATGGGATCCGGCTCGAACGAGGGCGGCGTCGGCGCGGGGGGCTCTCCGCGGAATGGCAGCCGATTGTCCGTATCGAAGCTCCACCGCCCGCCCTCGGGTTTTCCCTCGTGCACGAGGATGCCGGTCCGCTTTCGGACGTACCGGTAAAACGCATCCATTCGATAGGGTGCACGCCCACCGGTGGCCTTTAGAAAATCGTCGCGCGTCGTGAGCCACCCCTCGTGCGGCACGAAGCGCAGCGCGCCCTTGGCCGCGGCGGGCGCGAGCTCCACGCGGAGCTCTCGCTCGGCCGGCTCCATGCACACGAGCGGCCCGACCTCGGCGGCGGCGCGCGTGATCGCCCCTGCATACCCCGCGTCCGCCACCACGTACCGGACGGCCACGCCGCGCCGCGCTTGCTCCAGCGCGAAATGGCGCATGTTCGCGAGCACGAGGGCGAGCTTTTGCTTGTGGTATGGGCGGCGCGCGGCCTTCCCCGGATCCTCGACGAGCAGCACGCCCGCGCGCTCGGGGGAGAGCTCGCGCAAGGGGCCGATCGCGTCCGAGAGCTGGTCGTAGGGAACGAAGACGAACGTGCGCCCCCGCTCGTCTCGCGCGGCGGCGCGGAGCTCGGCGAGGAAACGCTTCATGAGTCCTGCGGCATGGTGGTGAGGCGGGACGTAGGGATCCGCGTTGGCCCGGTCAAGCTGGCCGCCGATGTCTTCCTTTTCGCCTTGAAACCGACTAGTTTGCCCGCATGCGTGGCCTCGTCGCCTTGCTCGCGTGCGCGCTCGTCCCCTCGCCTCTCCTCGGCTGTGGCAACACCGACAAAGGCCCCGCGCCGCCCCCCTCGGCGACGACGACTTCGACGGCGCCCGCGCCGGAAGCGCCCACGCCCAAGGGCCCGCTCTCGGTCGTGCTGGAGGCGAAGGACCCGATCACGTTCTCGGGCCTCGCCGAGGGCGTGGTGATCGCCGATGCGGCGCGCACGCGGATGGCGACGGCGACCGTCGAGGCCGAGCTCGTCGAAACACCGATGCCCTCCGGCCTGCCTGCGGAGGGGCAAATCCTGCGTTTTTCGGGCCGGCTCCCGAGCTCGGTCTGGGTGCTGTTCGAGACGCCGAAAGAACCCGTCAAGAATCCGTTTTTCCGCCTGGAGCAGGCCAAAGAGAGCTTCAAGCAATACGCGGACGACTGGAAGCCGCACCTCGCCGTCTGGTCGAAAAAGCGGATCCTGTCCATGTCGACGTCCTCGGGCAAACTCAAGGTGAAGGTGGTGGATCCTTACCAGGACAAACCGTCTCCCGATCTGCCGAGCGCGCGGCTCGATGACGAAGCGTGCGGGAAGTCGCTGCGTATCGAGCAGATCGCGGCGCTCGCGACCGGAGAGGTGTTCGCCTCGGGGCATTGCAGGACGGGGGATGCCGCGAAGCATCACGTCGTCGTGCGCTGGGCCCCGCCGGTCGAGGGCAAGGCCGGCGAAGCTTCCGCCGCGCCGCCGCCCAAAGCGAGCGCGAGCGTGGCGCCCGCCGTCGCGAGCGCGGCGCCCGAGCCCGCGGCCAAAGAAGCGAAGGACGCGGCGCTCGACGGCGGCGCGGAGGACGGCGGCGCGGACGGCGGCGAGGTGGAGGAGGCGCCGGTGGGGGTCCCGGGTCAGGTGTATGTGCTGCCGGACGTGCCGGCGTCGATGAAGCACGTGGCCCTCGTGGCGCAGGGAGCGAGCGACGTGTGGCTGCTCGGCGCCGAGGAAAACGGCAATGCCCACCTGCTCCGGCTCGAAGGGGGCGCCTTCAAGGCGCAGACCTTGCCGAAGCTCGGCGCGCCCGCGCGCTCGCTCGCGGGCGCGGGCGACGGGACCTTGTGGCTCGTCACGGCGGACGCGATCTGGAAGCGATATCCGCCCGGAGAATGGGAGGAGGTCGCGCCGCCCGCGCACACCTCCGTCCCGGAGCTCGATTCGCGCTGGGACATGCGCGACGTGTGGGCCTCCGGAAGCGACGTGTGGATCGCAGCGAAGCACAGCACGAACAAGGGCGAGCGGCATGTCGTACTGCGGGCGCGGCCAGCGAAGGCGGTCGTACGGTGGTAGCCCTGAACCTGCCCCCGGCTTGACGACGAAGGTCCGTGGGCGTCTCATGCGCGCATGGAACATCCGGGTCTCGCCGAGCTCATCACGTTTCTTCGATCGAATCCCCCGAAAAGCCCCGCGCCGGCCGACATGCGCGCCTGGTTCGCGGCGATCCTGCAATCCACGCCCGTGCCCAGCGAGGCGCGGCTCGAGCGCTCCACCTGCGACGTGCCCGCGTACTTCATCACGCCGCCCGGCGCGGACACGAGCCGCGTGATCTTCTACCTGCACGGCGGCGCTTACATCCTCGGCTCCTCCGAGACGCATCTGGAAACGGTCTTCCGCCTCGCGAAGTGCGCCGGCGTGCGCGCTCTCTCCGTCGATTATCGCCTCGCGCCGGAACACGCCTGGCCCGCTTGCCGTGAAGACGCGGTGGCGGCGTATCGCTGGCTGCTCGCGCAGGACGTCGCGCCTTCCCGCATTGCGCTCGCCGGGGATTCGGCGGGCGGCGGCCTCACGCTCTCCACGCTCCTGGCGCTGCGCGACGCCGGCCTGCCCATGCCGGGCTGCGCGGCGTTCTTCTCTCCCTGGGTCGATTTCACGGCCTCCGGCGATTCTACGAAGACGAACGCCGAGATCGATCCGCTCGTCGATCCGCGCGGTCTGGCGATGATGGCCGGCGCCGTTCTCCAGGGGAACGATCCCGCGAAGAGCTCGCCGCTCTTTGCCGACCTGCATGGTCTGCCCCCGCTCTTCGTGCAGGTCGGCACGGCCGAGGTGTTGCTCGACGATTCGCGCAGGCTCGTCGACAAGGTGAAGGCCGCGGGCGGCGAGGCCGTGCTCGACGTTTGGGAGCACATGATCCACGGCTTCCAGGCGTTCCCCACGTACCTGCCCGAGGCCATTTCCTCGACCGAGCGCGCCGCGGACTTCCTCCGGGCGCGCCTTTCGCGGGCATGAAGCACGGACAGGTGACGTCGAACGCCGACGACACCTGTTCGGAGGCGCGACATGACGTCATCGGCGCCTGACGTCAGCGCCCCCTGCGCCTGATCGGGCTCCGTCGACCGCCGTTGCACCTCGTTCGTGCGCACGGAATCCCCCCGTCGGCCGCCGACGACGCTTGTTCGCGCGCCTCCACACCTACCGGCGCCCGCCGACGGCGCCTGTCTGCGCGCCCCGCCCCTCTCCGTCGGCCGCCGACGACACCTGTTCTCGCGCCGCCCCACCTACCGGAGTCCGCCGACGGCACCTGTCTGCGCGCCCTGTCCATCTCCGTCGGCCGCCGATGTAGGAAGATCGTGCGTACGACCCGGCACCGTCGGCCACCGACGTCACCGGATCCGCCTCTCGATCCCCCTGAGCCTCCGGCTTCACTCGATGATCTCGCCGCCCTTCTGCACGTCGTCCTTGGTAAAGCGGCGTGATCCGAGGGTGATCGTCTTCGGCACCTTTTCCCCTTTCCGGATTCGCAGCGCCGTCTCGACGGCCTCGCGCCCGCCCGTCGGATACTGGAACGTCGCGTCCAGGATCCCCTGCGCGACGTAGCTCACGCCCTCGTGGGGCAAGGCGTCGATCCCGACGAACTTCATCTCCTTCTCGCGGCCGGCGGCGCGCGCCGCGAGGTACGCGCCGTGCGCGCCCGGATCGTTGTGCGCGTAGACGAGATCGATCTTCGGCAGCCGCGCGAGCGCTGAATCCATCTCCTTGCGCGCCTCGGGCTCGAGCCATTTCATGTCGGCCTCGAACGCGATCTCGATCTCGGACCCGGCGATCGCCTCCCGGAAGCCCGCGCTCCGGTCCTGGCCCGGCGTCGAGGTCATGAGCCCCTTCAGCTCGACGACCTTGCCCTTTCCGCCGAGGACCTTTTTGATCCATTCGCCCGCGGCGCGGCCGATCTTCTTGTTGTCGGCGCCGATGAACGTGGTGAACCGCTCACCGAGCACGGCCCGGTCGAGCACGATGACGGGGATCCCTGCGTCGAACGCTTTGCCGACCGGCTCGGTGAGCGGCTGCGCCTCCTTGGGGCTCACGAAGAGCACGTCGACCTTCGCCGCGACGAGCTCTTCCACGTGCGCGCGCTGCTTGAGCGTGTCGTTTTGCGCGTCCTTGAAGATCACCTCGATCTCGGGGTGCTCCTTGGCCGCGGCGGCGATGTCGGCGTTCATCTGCACGCGCCAGGGCTCGCCGAGGTTGCATTGCGACATCCCGATCACGAAGCGGTCCTTTTTGCCGCCCTCCTCTGCGGGCCCGCTCCCTTTTGATTCCCCCTTGCAGGCGCAGGCGAGAACGAGCAGGCCGAGGGTCAACGAGCGACGGGTCAATCGAAGCATTCGGGACATGTCCGTACGCGCCTCCGGGCGGCCTTCCGCGCCCTCAGGAGTTCTTCTGGGCCACCGCCGCGACGATCACGATGGCGCCCGTGAGCATCAGCCGGCTCGCCTCCGGCACGGCGTTGATGCTGAGGATCTTGTCGAGGTAGCCGATGGTGAGCACGCCGAGCAGCGTGAGCCCCATCCCGCCGCGTCCGCCCTTGAGGCTGGTGCCGCCGATGACGACCATCGCAATGGCCGTGAGCTCGTAGGTGACGCCGGCCTCGGGGTCGCCCTGCTGCTCCTGCGCGGCCTGGCAAATACCAGCGGCGGCCGCGCAGACGCCTGAGATCACGTAGGCGAGGATCTTCGTGGCGCGCACGGGCACCCCGGACAAACGCGCGGCCTCCTCGTTGCCCCCCACGGCATAAAGATACCGCCCAAGCCGGTGGCGGGCGCATAAAAAACCGACGATCGCAGCGATGGCGAGGAAGACCAGCGTGACGGTGGCGACGCTGCCGCCGAAGACCTGGGCGTCGAGCGCACGAAAAAGCGGCGGGACCTCGACGTAGCGGAGGACGCCGTCGGGACCCGGGACGGCCGTCGCGACCTTCGTTCCCCCGCTCGTCGTCTTCGCGAGGCCCCGCGCGAAGACCATCATGGCGAGCGTCGCGACGAACGGCTGCACGCGGGCAAACGCGACGACGGAGCCCGAAGCCGCCCCGCACGCGGCGCCCATGACGAGCACGAGGAGCACGGAGAGCCACGCCGGCTCGCCCGCGTGAATGCTGAGTTTCGCCGCGACGACGGCCGAGAGGCCGAGGACGCTGCCCACGGAGAGATCGATCCCGCCCGCGAGGATCACGGGCAGCAGGCCACAAGCGAGGATCCCGACGACGGAAGCCTGTCGCAGCGCACCCTGGTGGGTGCCGAGGCGGAAGAAGGCGCCTTCGGCCGGAAAGATCACGCCGAGCGTGAGGACGAGCGCGAGCGAGAACAGGGCCCGCGCGAGCGAGGAGCGGTGCCACGCGGAGGTTTTTCCGGGCGAGCGCGGGGCGGGTGTTTCCAGGCTGGAGGGGTGTTCGCTCACGGCTCTTCCTCGTCGTGGCCCATGGCGAGGGCGAGCAGCGCGGCCGGGGTCGCTTCGGCCCGCGCCACTTCGGCGGCGATGCGGCCTCGTCGGAGCACGAGGACGCGGTCCGCAATCGCGGCAATCTCGCGCGCATCCGAGCCCGCCACGAGCACGGCCGCGCCCGAGGCGGCAAGCGCGCGGAGTTTTCCGTGCATCTCGGCCTTGGCGCCGACGTCGACCCCCCGCGTGGGTTCGTCGCAGAGGAGCACGCGTGGCTGTTCGAGCAGCCATTTTCCGAGCACGACCTTCTGCTGATTGCCGCCCGAGAGCGTGGCCGCGTCCATGGGGAGGGCCTCGGGCCGGAGGCCCACGTCGGCCGCCATGGAAAGGGCCGCACGCCGCTCGCGCGCAGGGCGAAGCCATCCGAGCGGCGAGAGCGCCGGGAGCCGGACGAGGGTCCCATTGCGCTCGGCCGTCATGCCGGGCACGAGGCCCATCGTTTTCCGATCCGCCGGGACAAACGCCACGCCGAGCGCCCTCGCCTCGCGCGGAGAACCGATTCGAACGGGCACCGAGGAGAGCCGAACCTCTTTCGCCCGCGCGCGCGCGCCGAGCGCGCCGGAGAGCCCAAGCAAGAGCTCGCTCGCGCCCGCGCCGGACAGCCCGAAGAGCCCGACGATCTCGCCCGCGAACACCACGAACGAGGCCCGATCGACGAGGGGCCGCTCGAAGGCGACCGAATCGACGGAAAATTCCTCGACCGAGAGTCGCTCCTCGCGTGCAGCGGGTAAAACCGGCGAAACCTCGGCCGGCGCATGCCGCGGTCCGAGCATCCACGCGACGACCTGCTCCAGCGGAACCTCGCCCACCCGCGCAGAGCCAACGACGCGGCCATCGCGCAGAACCGTGAGGCGATCGGCGATCCGCTCGATCTCCTCCATGCGGTGCGAGACGTACACGATGGCGACGCCACGCGCCTGGAGGCCCGCGATCAGCTCGAAGAGGCGCTCGATCGCAGGTCCCGCGAGCGCGCTCGTCGGCTCGTCCATGATGAGCACCCGCGCGCCGCGTCCAAGGGCCCGCGCGATCTCGACGAGCTGGCGCTCGGGCAAAGAGAGGCGCTCGACGAGGGTGTCCGGATCGAGGTCGAGGCCGACCTCGGCGAGGATCTGCGCGGCGCGGGCGCGCTCCTGCCGGCGATCGACGAGGCCGAAGCGACCGAGGGGCCGCTCGACGAAAAGGTTTTCCGCGATGGAAAGCGCGGGCAGGAGGGAGAGCTCCTGATGGATGACAGCAATCCCGAGAGCCCCCGCATGCGCCGGGGAGCGAGGACGGACGGGGCGACCGTCGAGGAAAATCGTGCCGCCGTGGTCCGTGTACACGCCAGCGAGGATCTTGAGCAGCGTGCTCTTGCCAGCGCCATTCTCGCCGAGGAGCGCGTGCACCTCGCCGGCATGGAGATCGAGCGAGACACCGTCGAGGACGGTGGCCCGGCCAAACCGCTTGGTGATGTGCTCCATGCGGACGACCAAGGCGGAAGCTCGGGCAGGCTCAGCCATGCAGGCGTGGGAAGGGTAATGCGAGGCAGGCTCGTACGGAAGGGCCGCCCGTCACGGCGCGGCGACGACGCCGCAATGCCCGGGACGGGCCATGGCGTGGCGCCGGGGTTTCACCCCGGACCCCGACCAGGGGTTGTCCACCCCTGGACCCGGACCAGCGCAAGCGCTGGACTCGGGGTCGATGAACTGCGCATCGCGCAGTTCATCGAACGGGCCGGGTCAAGACTGGCGACGGGCTGGCCCACCAAGACAGCGGGGCTGACGTGTCTACTGAGGGCGGGCCGTCTCAGCTGGCAACGCCGCTCGTGGTCTTGCCACGGGCCCGTCGGAGAAACTGCGCATCGCGCAGTTTCTCCGCCGTCGGTCCAGGCCGTGCCAGGTCCGGGGTGCAGGGGGCGGACAGCCCCCTGCTGGGGTACGGGGCAACGCCCCGTCGTCAGGCCACGAGTGCGCGGCCGAGCGGCATCACGACGTCATGCATCGCCCGGACGAACGCGGCGCGGGCGTCCCCTCGCGGGACGTGCCCGTGCGCTGCGGCCACCTCGGCCGGGAGCGGCGGCTCCGGGGGCGGCGAAGGCAGGTGGCCCGCGGCGTCGCGGAAGGCTCGCGCGACGGCGTCACGCACGGGCGCTCCACCTGCGGCGATTGCAAAGGCGAGGACCCGGAACGCGAGCTCTGCGTGGCGGGCCTCGTCCTCCGCGATGCCCGTGAGCACCTGGCGCACGGCTGGATCCGATGCGCGCTCGGCCTGCTCGGACGCGAGCACCGCTGCGAGCGTCTCGCCCACGGCGCCCTCGACCACCGTCGACACGGCGAGCTCCACGAGGCCCTCGCCCAGCGGCAACGACAGCGCCTCGGGCAACCCTCGCGGCGCGACTGGCGCGCCTCGATATGCTGCTGCGAGCGAGAGGGAGAGCCGCGCGTGCCGCACCTCGTCGAGTGCCGCCTCGTGTGCGGCGCGGACGAGCGATTCGTCGGCCCCGTGCGCGAGCAGTGCGAGGGCGAGGCGTGAGAACGCGGCCACCGAGGCGTGCTCGAACAGGCCGTCGCGGATCCAGCGCTCCGCGAGTGCCTCGCGTGCCTCGGCTGAGAGGCCCTCGACGTTCGGCGTGAGCGGCTCCTCGGACCAACCTCGCCGCGCGGCCTCGACGGGCGCGACGGCGGGGCCGTCCTCGGCGAGGAGCGGCCTGCCGACGGCGCACACGGTCTCGATCGTGATGTCGTAGCAGCAGAGACCATTGCCGCTCGGATCGGGCTTCGGGCCGACGTCGACCGAGTGCAAGCAGGAGCAGATATCGAGGCTCTGCGCGACGGGGCCGTACGCTTCCTGCGTCGAGGGACACGACTCGCCCACGTCCGGGATGCACGCGAGGAACGTTGAGAGCTCCCCCCACCCGCCTTCGCACTCCATCGGGCCCGTGGAGCTCGACGTCGCGTTCGTCGTCGTGCTGCCGCCTGCGCCGCCTGCGCCGCCTGTTCCCGTGGACTCGCTGTCGACGACGACCTTCGCGCCGCAGCCGACGAACGCGACGGGCGCGGCGAGCGTGACGCCGAGCGCGGCCGCCACGCGCTGCGCGAGCTTCTTCCGAAAAATAAGCGAAACGACCATGGGTGCATGATACATGACGAGGGCCCGATGCCATCCCCCTTGCTCGTCACGATCACGTTCAGCCACTACTGCGAGAAAGCTCGGTGGACGCTCGATCGCGCGGGCATCACGTACCGCGAATCGGGCCACCTTCCCGCGTTCCACATGCTCGCCGTGCGCCGCGCGGGCGGGCATCGCAGCGTGCCTGCGCTCATCACGGACGAGGGCGCGATCAACGACTCGACGGACATCGCCAAGTGGGCGGATCGCCGCGCGCCCGGCGCGCATCTCTACGGGAAAAACGACGTCGAACGCCGGGAGATCGAGGCGCTCGAGGACCACTTCGACGAGCATTTCGGGCCGCACACCCGGCGCTTCATGTACTTCCACATGCTGCAGGACCGCGACCTCGTGCTCCGCCTCTCGGCCATGCAAAACGCGCCTCGGCTGGAGAAACGCCTGCTCCCGATCGTCTTCCCGGTCGTCCGCCCCGCGATGCGCCGGGCCATGCGCATCACGCCCGAAGGCGCCGAGCGCTCGCTCCGGAAAGTCGAGGCCGCGTTCGCCGAGGTCGGCAAGAAGCTCGAAGACGGTCGCCGCTACCTGGTCGGGGACACGCTCACCATGGCGGACATCACGTTCGCGAGCCTCGCAGCCGTGGTCCTCGCCCCTCCGCAGTACGGCGCCCCGCTCTGCTCGATGGACGCGCTCCCCCGGGAACCCGCGGCCCACATGCGCGCCTGGCAAGAGCTGCCCGCGGGGAAATTCGTGGCGAGGCTGTTCCGCGAAGACCGGGCCCCCGCGCGCCCTTGAACGAGGCTTCGCGGGCGCGCCATTTCAATCCGCACCACCCGTACCAGCGGGCATGGTAGCGTCCGAATGCAAACGCTCTCTGGGGGGAGCTTTCATGCCACGCCGCTACCTCGTCATCCGCACCGATCGCACGCAGCGTCCGTTCCTCACCCGCGAGCTCGAGCAAGGCCGCCTGCGCCAGGGTTTCGGCTGGCGACGCGAACACGATCTGCGGCTCCTGCGCGATCAAGTGCGCGCGGGAAAAAAGCTCACCGAGGAAGAGGCAAGCGTCTGGCGAAACAGGCGCCTGCTCGACACCGAGCCCGACGGCCTGAAGCCGGGCAACGTGCTCATCCTGCCGAACCTGCCCGAGCCAGGCCGCTGGATCCTCGCGCGCGTGAAGGGCGGATACAATTTCGCGCCCGTCGTCGCGCCGGGGCGGGAAGGCCCCGATTACGGCCATATCGTCGATGTCGATCCGATCCGCACACCAGGCGGGAAGATCGGCAGCGTCGACGCGGAGAACACGCACGTCGACGCAGAGCTCCGCGCCACGATGCGGAACCTGTCGAGGATGTGGTCGATCGACGCGCTCGGCTCCGCCGTGGAGGCGCTCGTCCACGCGATCGAGTCCGGCAAGGACACGTGGACGCCCGAATCGGAGACCCAAAAAGCCGAAGGGTTCTTCACAGCCGTACGCGACGCGGCATGGAAGCACATCCAGACGAAATACAAGGGCCCGGAGCTCCTGCACCTCGTGCATCACCTGTTCGTATGCATCTACGAAGGCGGGCGCGTCGAGCACTGGGGCGGTACCGGAGAGAGGGGCACGGATCTCATCGTCTACACGAGGGATCCGCTGGGGCTCGAATCCAAAGTCGCCGTGCAAATCAAGCCCAACGACGGGCTCCACGACGACGATCGCGCACTCGGCCAGATCGAGCAAGCCAAGGAGCTCCACAAGATCGACGCAGGCGTCATCGTGACGACCGCCGAGGTGACGAGCGGAGCATTCGAGGAAAAATGCGCCGCACTCGAAGGCAAGCTCGGCATCGACATTCGCGTGATCGCGAGGGGCGAGCTCATCGAGCTCGTGATGAAGTACCTCGGGAGAACCCGAATGACAGTCCGCGAGGCGCTCATCGACCTGCTTCGCGCAAGCACGGTGGCCCCCGAGCCGCGAGAACACACGTCGGTCACAGACCGCGTGTACGAAGAGCTGCAGCGTCTCCCCGAGCTCGAACGGCAAATCGCCGGGACAAAGGTCGCACACCAGAACCGCGGCAACGGCGTTCATCTGATCCGGATCGAATTGCCCCAAGAAGTGCCCGGCGCCGTCGTCGAGCCCATCGCGCAGAGCATCGTATCCTGTCTGCGACGAATGGTCCCGAGCGCGAAGTGTCAACGTGGCAAACCAAGCGGCCCCGGCACGAAATGGATGGTCGTGGATACCCTGCTCGAGCTCGCCTGACGGCGCGAGCGTCCGCGTTCAGCATTGCCGTCGCGCCGGGGCGCTGCCCCGGGCCCCGCGGGGGCTGTTCGCCCCTCGACCCGAACCAGGGCAAGCCCTGGACTCGAGTTGGAAGAACTGCGCTCCGCGCAGTTCTTCCACG
>NZ_JAGTJK010000015.1:0-231263 GCF_028435265.1 Polyangium jinanense
GTTCGTCGAGCGGCGCGACTTCTTCTGCTGCTCCTGACGTCTCCCCGCTCCCGCGAGGGCTGAGCATAGTCTCATCGCAAACCGCCGCGCTGGGGCGCTGCCCCGGGCCCCGCGGGGGCTGTTCGCCCCTCGACCCGAACCAGGGCAAGCCCTGGACTCGGGGTGGAAGAACTGCGCGATGCGCAGTTCTTCCAACGGGCCCGTTGGACCGCGTCGCCAGTCGAAAGGGCAGCGCCGCTGTCTTGATTGGCAGGGTCGCTCCCGCTCTTGCCTCGGCCTGTTCGATGAACTGCGCATCGCGCAGTTCATCGACCCCGGGTCCAGCGCTTGCGCTGGTCCAGGTCCAGGGGCGGATAGCCCCGGTGGGGTCTGGGGCAAAGCCCCAGCGCAGCGCCTCCCGGATGAGACCCAGGGAGTCTTACGACTTCCCCGGCAAAAGCCGGATCCCTCCGCTCGACCCCTGCCCCACCGGCTTGTGCAGCACGATGCGCCGACCTGCCGCGCGTCCCTCGGCGTGCGCCTCGCTGCGCGGCCCGCCCGCGTACTTCACGTGCTGGATGCGCGGATGCCGCTGCCGGTAGTACCGCCCGAGATCCGCGTCCTTCACCCACACGAGCCCCTCGCTCGTGTTGACCTCGCGTTGCGCTCCGAGCTTCTCGTCGAAGCCCGCCATCACGCCCGCCACGAACGTGCGCCGATCGCGGTTCCCGCCGAGCCCCTTCGTCTTCTTGTGCGCTGTCCAGAGCTGCTCGGCCGTGCGCGTCAGGAACGCGTACACGTAGCTCGCCATCTCCAGGTTCGCGTGCGAGCCGCAGATCTCCAGCACGCTCCCGCGCTTGCCTTCGAGCGGCCGGTACACCGGCACCCAGATGACCTCCACGAAGAAGTGCTTGCCGAGGATCGACGCGAGCCGCCGCTCGGCCTCGGTCACGCGGCCCGTGGGCTTGCCGAGGTGGCGGAAGCCGTAGCCCTGCGCCGACCGCTCCGCGACGCTGTCGATGTTGTACTTCAGCATCAAGCGCTGGGCGGCGTTCATCGCGGCTTGCGCCTCGTTCACGTTCGCGCTCTCCGCGAGCGCGAGCAGCTTCGCGATCCGCTCGAGCACGCGCGCTTCGCCCGGCTCCGCGTCTTGCGCCTCCGGCAGCCCCGAGGCGTGCGCGTCGATCCCGAGCCGCTGGCAGACCCCGCGAAAGGCCGGGCCATGCGCGTGCTCGCTCGTCTGACCGAGCACCTCGTGCACGTACTGATGCGCCATCTCGTGCTTCAGCACCTCGACCACGATCCCCCAGGGCCGCTCGATCACGAGGCGCCGGCCGATCTCGATGCAACGAGTCTCCCGGTGCCAGCGGCCGAGGTAACGCTCCGCGTCGCCGAGCTCGATCGTCGGGATCTTCAGCGCGCGCCGGAAATACGTGGCGTTCAGGTCCTGGTAGGTCGAGCGCAGCTCACGCAGGAGCGCGGTCTCGAGCTCCAGCGTGAGGCGCGCGTGTTCCGTCGGCTCGGTGTTCGTCGACATGGGCTGACTCCGGACGGCCTTTTGGTCGGGGCGGAGCATAAATCGAACCGTCCGGAGGAGCATGCTCCCCACGTCTCAACGGTCCCCCGCGGTCGCCTGGTTCAGGTGACTCGGGCAACGCCGGACCCCGGTCCTCCAGCGCCGTCGTTACAAACACGTCACCCATTCGTTGCCGGGACGTGAATTGGGCTAGGATGAGGCGCGAGAGCGTGTCCGCGACGAACTATCCCCTCGATCCCAGCGCGGAAGGCGCCCGGACGAGCGAGCCCGCGTCCCTCGGGCCGAAGAGCCAGAAGCTTCGGCGCCTGGCCCGCGCACGGCGCCGCATCGCCTGGCTCGTGCTCCTCGCCCCGGTCGTGCTCGTGCTCGCCGTCGACATCTGGATCCGCGGCGGAAGGCTCCTCGATCTGCGCGGCAAGCACGTGGCGAGTTACGCGGGCGCGATCGTCGAGAGCGCGGTGCTCTGGGGCCTCTTGCTCTACTCCGCGTCGTCGCGTCGCGGCGCCGTTCGCTGGATCTCGGCCTCGCTCTTCGTGCTGCTCGCGACGGTCACGCTCGGCATCCAGATCTACTTTCAGCGCTGCTACTCGACGTACGTGAACCTCGACGCGTTGCTCTTCGCGACGTCGTTCTCGGAGAGCGTCGTCGGGCACCTGCGCGCCGACGGCGGCAACCTCGTGTCCGCGATCGCGCCGCCGCTCGTCTGCGCCGCCGCGCTGGTCGTCGCTGCGCGCAGGTTCGTGCGTCCGCGCCAGACCCGGAGCAGCCGCGTCGCGCGGATCCTCGCGCCGCTCGCGATCGTGTTCGGCTTCCTGATCCCCTGCTCGTACCGCACCGTGCAGGCCTCGACGCCGGACGTGATCTATCTCCACGCGATGGGCGGCGTGATCAAGCAGATCACCGGCCTCCGGCCGCCCGAGCACGTCCGCCCTGGACTGCGCACGCCGCCCCAACTCCCCGGCGCCACCGCGATCCCGAGCGGCGCGCGTGTCACACGGCCGAATGTGCTCTTCGTCATCACCGAGAGCGTGCGCGCCGACGCACACTGCACGGCGCCCACGGACGATTGCCCCTTCTCGCCGGCGACGAACGCCGCGGCGCGCAAGCGCTTCCCGCTGCTCCAGATGCGCTCGAACGCCTCGACCACCGCGATCTCGCTCGCGGTTCTCTGGTCGGGCCTGCCGCCGACGGCCTCGCGCGAGGACCTGCACGGCTATCCGCTGCTCTTCGATTACGCGAACGCAGCCGGGTACGACACGGCGTACTGGACCAGCCACCACATGATGTTCGCGAACTCGCGCCTCTACGTGCAGGACCTGCCGACCTCGCACCAGACCGGCGCGACCGATCTCGATCCACTCGCCGACATGGATCTCGGCGCGCGTGACGAGCTGCTCACCGAGCGCATCCGCAAAGACATCCGCGAGATGCGCGAACCGTTTTTCGCCGTCGCCCACTACGGCAACACGCACATCCCCTACCGCATCGATCCCGAGCACGCCCCGTTCCAGCCCGCGCAGGACAGCAAGGCGCCCGAGGACAACGAGGCCTACCGCAACTACTACCTCGACGCGGTGCACCTGCAGGATCGGACGATCGGCGAGATGCTGCGGTTCGTCCGGGAACAGCCGTTCGGCGAACGCACGATCGTGGTGTTCACCTCGGATCACGGCGAGTCGTTCCGCGAGCACGGGCAGCTCGGGCACACGGGCGCGGTGCTCGACGAGGAGATCCACGTGCCGGCCTGGATCGACGCGCCCGAGGGCACGCTCACCGAGGCCGAGGTGGCCGCGCTCGCGTCGCACCGCGAATCGATCCTGTTCCACACGGACCTCGCGCCGACGATCCTCGACATGCTCGGCCTCGAGCGCGAGGCGGGCTTCTCGCGCTGGTATGGCGCGATGATCGGCAAGAGCCTGCTCGGGCCGATCGAGCGGACGGAGCCGGTGCCGCTCACGAACTGCTCGGGCGTGTGGGGCTGCGCGTTCCGCAACTGGGGCATGATGCGAGGGAATTTGAAGCTCGAAGCGCGCGAGTGGGACACGGCGTGGCATTGCTACGACGTGCTCGCCGATCCGAAGGAGCTTCGTGATCTCGGCGCGGCGGCGTGCGGAGACATGGCCGCGCGCGCGGAGGCCCTGCACGGAGGGCTGCCGGGCCTCGTGAAGTGAACGAATCAAAGACGTGAGTGAAGTGAGCGAAGGAAGCCCTGGGCCCGCCGCGACCGCGGCGACGACGAACCCCGGCAAGCGCAAGACGAAACGAGTGCTCGGGCCTGCGGGGCAGCGGCGCAAGCGGCTCCGCCGGCGGCGCAGGTGGATCGGGTTTCTGGCGCTCGTCACGCCGATGCTCTGGGTGCTCGTCACGGATCTCTTGCGCCGGCACGATCACCTCCTGCGGCTCGATCGATGGCATAGGCTCGGCTACCTCGCGGGGCTCTGCGAGAGTTTTGTGTTCTGGGGCGTCCTGCTCTACGTGGCCGCGCGCTCGCGCGGGATCTTCCGCGGCGCCGTGGGCGGGCTCTTCGTCCTGCTCTTCTCGGTCGCGCTCGGCGTCGAGGGCGCCTTCCACAGGCAGTGGAACACGTATCTCACGCTCGACGGCCAGATCCATTCGAAGTCCGTCGCGGACTCGCTCTACGGCTACCTCCCGCTCACGCGCCCCACCCTGCTCTTCGAGGTCGTGCTCGCGATCGCGGCCTCGATCGGAATGCTCGTCTTCGCGCGCAGGTTCGTACGACCTCGTAGGATCCCGCGCCTCGTCGCGCCGCTCCTCGTCCCGGCCGTGCTCGTCCTCGCGGTGAAGACGCCCGTCAGCTACCGGGTCGTCATGTCGTCGCCGCCGGATCTCCTCTACTTCCACGGCGTCACCGCGGTGGTGAAGGAGAACCTCGACATCACGAACGACTCGCCCGATCTGCGCGTCGAGCGCAGGCGCCCCGAGCCCGTGCCCAAGCTCTCCTCACGCCCGAAGCGGCCGCGCAACGTGCTGCTCGTGCTCCAGGAGAGCCAGCGCGCCGACGTGACGTGCGTCGCCTACGACCCCGCGAGCGATTGCGCCACGCCCTTCTCGAACGAGGCCATGCCGAACCGCATGCCCCTCTACGAGATGCACGCGCACGACTCGACCACGGCGATCTCCATCTCGAACATCTGGTCCGGCGTGCGCCCGACCGAGCCACGCGCCGTCTTGCATTCGGTGCCGCTGCTCTGGGAGTACGCGGCCGCGGCGGGCTGGGACACCGCGTACTGGACGAGCCAGAACCTCATCTTCGGCAACGCGCGGCTCTACGTGCAGGATATCCCCGCGAGCCACTTCGCCGTCGCGACGCACCTCGACACGATGGCCGACCTCGACGCGGGCGCGTATGACTCGCTGCTTACCGAGCGCGTGATCCAGGAGTTCGGCGAGCTCGAAGAGCCCTTCTTCGCCGTCGTGCACTACTCGAACGTGCACTACCCCTACGTCTACGACGAGAAACACGCGCCGTTCCAGCCGGCGGCCTTCAAGAACGCGCCCGAGCTCAACGACCAGTTCCTGAACTACTACAAGAACGTCGTGTACCTGTCGGACAAGGCCGTGGGCAAGCTGCTCCGGCACGTGCGCGAGAGCGACAAGGGCGCTCGCACGGTCGTCGTGTACACCTCGGATCACGGCGAGTCGTTCCGCGAGCACTGGCAAATGGGGCACACGAGCTCGCTCTATGAGGAGGAGATCCGCGTGCCGACGTGGATCGACGCGCCCGAGGGCACGCTCGCGCCGGAAGAAGAGGCGAGCATCCGCGCCGCCGAGCACGCGTACGTCTATCACCTCGATCTCGCACCCACGTTCCTCGATCTCCTCGGCGTGTGGGACGATCCTGCGCTCGTGCCCTTCCGGCGCCGCATGATCGGCCACCCGCTCACGCGGCCCGAGCGCACGATCGAGCCCGTGCCGCTCACGAATTGCACGGGCGTGTGGGAGTGCGCGTTCCGCAACTGGGGCGCGATGCAGGGGCCGCTCAAGGTGCAGGCGCGCGAGTGGGACGGCGAGTACCACTGCTTCGATCTGCGCACCGATCCCGACGAAGAGAAAAACCTCGGCGAGGCCGCGTGTGGATCGCTGCCGCTCTTCGCCCGCGCGCTCTACCATGTGATGCCGAACGTCACCCCGCCGGGGCGCCCCAAGGTCAACTGGGGCAAGTGAACCGGCCGCGCGTGACGATCACGACGAGGCGCTCATGAACGAGAGGTTTTTCCTGCCCGCCCTTGCGACCGCGCATTCCCACGCCTTTCAGCGCGCGATGCGGGGCGACGCGCAGCGGCCCGGTCCTACGGGCACGGACGATTTCTGGTCCTGGCGGACCTCGATGTACGCACTCGCGGACACGCTCACGCCGGAGAGCATCCACGCGATCGCGCGCGTCGCGTACCGCGAGCTCTACCGCGCCGGCGTGCGCACCGTGGGCGAGTTCCACTACGTGCATCACCAGCCGGACGGCACGCCGTACGAGGACCGCACGGTCCTCGCCGATCAGGTGATCCGCGCGGCGAAGGCCGAGGGGCTCCGCATTGCGCTCCTCCGCGTGATCTACACGCGCGCGGGCGCGGGCCGGCCGCCCGAGGGCGCGCAACGTAGGTTTTCCGATGCGGATCTCGATCGCTCGCTCGCCGACGTCGAGACGCTCGCCGCGCGATGGGCGCAGGACCCGGATGTGCGGATCGGCGTCGCGCCGCACAGTGTGCGCGCGGTCCCGCCCGATTGGCTCGGCCCGATCGCGGCGTTCGCCGAGGCGCGCGGCATGATGCTGCATGCGCACGTGGCCGAGCAGCCTGCGGAGATCGCGGCGTGCCTCGCGGAGACGGGGAAACGGCCCGTGGAGCTCCTCGCCGAGCGTTCCGTGCTCTCGCCGCGCTTCGTGGCGGTGCACGCGACGCACCTTTTGCCGCACGAGGCGCGGCTCCTCGGCGAGGCGGGCGCGTTCGTTTGTTTGTGCCCGACGACGGAGCGGGATCTCGGCGACGGGCTGCCGGACGTCACGGCGCTCGTGGGCGCGGGCGCCCTGCTTTGCACGGGGATCGACAGTCACGTCATGACGGCGCCGCTCGAGGATCTGCGCTGTGTCGATCTCGGCGAGCGGCTCCGCACGGGGAAACGCATCACGCTGCGCGTCAAGGAGGGGGACCGGCGCACGCCGGCGGAGGAGCTTTGGCGAATCGGCTCCGAGCTCGGGGCGCGGGCGTGTGGCTTCTCGGATGTGGGGGGCGAGATCGAGGTCGACCTCGAGGCCCCGGAGCTCTTGCTCGTGCGTCGGGAACATCGGCTCGACGCGGTCGTATACAGCGCCAACGCTGGAATATTCCGCCAGCATTGATTGCATGCCGTGGTCATAGGAATGACCACAGGCGGATGACGATCGCGTCGCCGACGCGCAATCCATCGCAATTTGATTGCATTTGCATCGCCGAGCCTGTGGCTTGTACCACGACGGCGGTGTGACGATTGTCAAAACGGGACCAAATTGTCCGCTGCTTCGGATATTTACACGTCCCGCCCCAGGCGGACGTGTGCTCCACCGCGCGAACGCGCCGCTTCATATTCATGCAACTTGATTGCTATTGATATCGGTCGGGTCATTACGCGTCCCGACGCGGAGACGATTTCGAATCGATTTCACTTGAATAAAACGGTGCGCGCCCTGTACATTGCGTCGGTCCTTTTTTTTCCGACAACCAAAGGAGAGCCGCATGCGCAAGCTTCACAACACGGTCGTTCTCGGGGGTATCTTCTCCGCCTTCGCGCTGCTCGGCGCGGGCTGCAGCGCCGATTCGACCGAGATCGGCGACGTCGGCGGCGACGTCGGTGGCGAGACGGAAGCCGCTGGCGTGCCCGTCGTGCGCACCTGCGGCACGAAGGAGCTGACGATGGAGGAGGCGGCCAAGCTCGAGGCCGAGTTCGAGCAGCTCGCCCCCTGGAAGGATAACCTCAACGTCAGCGTCGGCGCGGTCATCCCCGTCTACTGGCACGTCATCAACAAGGGCACGGGCATCGCGAACGGCGACATCCCGCAGACGCAGATCGACGACCAGATCAAGGTCCTCAATGACGCGTACGCAGCCTGGGGCGTGACGTTCAACCTCGTCAGCGTCGACCGCACGACGAACAGCACGTGGTACACGGCGGGCCCGGGCACGACGGCGGAGAAGAACATGAAGACGGCCCTCCGCCAGGGCTCGGCCGACGACCTCAACGTCTACAGCTCGAACCCAGGCGGCGGCCTGCTCGGCTGGGCGACGTTCCCCTCGAGCTACACCTCGAACCCGAAGGATGACGGCGTCGTCCTGCTCTTCTCGTCGGTCCCCGGCGGCAGCGCGGCGCCGTACAACCTCGGCGACACGGGCACGCACGAGGTCGGCCACTGGATGGGCCTCTATCACACGTTCCAGGGCGGCTGCCAGAAGACGAACGATTACGTCTCCGACACGCCGGCCGAGAAGTCGGCGGCCTACGGCTGCCCGACGGGCCGCGACACCTGCTCCACGGCGGGCGTCGACCCGATCAAGAACTTCATGGACTACACCGACGACGCCTGCATGGACCACTTCACCGAGGGTCAGAGCGCGCGCATGCAGTCGATGTGGAACACGTACCGCAAGGGCAAGTGATCTCGGCCTGAACACCGGGTGAACGAAAAACCCCGCCTCGGCAAACCGAGGCGGGGTTTCTCGTTTCGAAGGTCCCGCAGGTTATTCCGCGTTTTCCTTCGGACCTTCATTGTAAGAGCGCGGGCGGTGCTTCGGATCGACGCCGCCGTGCTTCTCGCCGTTGTCGAGCGTATCGATCGCGAGGTACGCGAGCCACGTCCCGGGGTGCTCCTCCGCGAGCGTGCGCAACGCGTCCTCGTGCTCCTTCAGCTTCTTCTCGTCGTACAGGCACTGGAGCCCGAGCGCGAGAAGCCCGATCTCGTTCGGGCCCCGGCCGAAGCCGATCTCGTAATGGGGCCACGCCTCGTCCGGGCGGTGCATGCGGCAAAGCGTGTCGCCGGTGTAGACGTGCGCCATGGCCCATTCCGGCGCGAGCTCGAGGGCCTTCCGGCTCTCCGCGAGGCGCGTCTCCATGTCCCCACGCGCCCCCTTCATCACCGAGAAATTGAGGTGCGCCTTCGCCGACATCGGCACCGCATCCTTCGTCGCCTCCCAGAACGTGAGGTCGGAGCGGTAATCCATCGCGTGCGCATAGGCCTTGACGCACTGGAACAGGAAGAAGGCGAGGAAGACGGCGGGGACCACGAAACGGAAGCGCGGGCGCTTCGAAAGGCGCTCGTGCGCGGCCGCGAACGCGACGGCGAGAAGGAGCGAGGTGCCGATGACCGGGAAATACCAGAATCGCTCGGCCCGCACGGTCGGCAGGACAACCGGGATGTTCGAGTGCGGGAAATAACTCACGACGAGCCAAACCAGGCCCACCGCCACGAGCGCGAGCCCCGCGCGCCCGAGCGGACGTGGTGCCTCGGGCGCGTCGGGCGGGACCACGCCGCGTGTGCAATCGGCAAAGAGGCCGAGCGAGATCGCGAAGACGGGCACGGCGAGGATGGCCCAGGAAAACCCACGCAAGGTGAGCGAAATCCCGCGCGGACGAAGGACAAAGACCTCGACGGCGACGAGCGCGGGCGCGAGCGCGAAGAGGAAGGCCGCGAGGATCGCAAGCCGAGGGCGACCGGGCGCGGGTTTTCCAGCGAGCCCGAGACGAACGATTTCCTTGCGCGCCGCGCGTTCCCGGACGACGCCGACGATCCACATCCCAATGCCCGCGAGGGGCGGGCCGATCAGGGCCACCGCGCCGAGCACGCTCTCGGCAAAGACGAGACGATCCGGCGCGGGCTCCTGCGGGAACGAATAATCGCCGCTCAGGGTGCGCGGAAAAACGACCTGCACGAGGCCACGCCAGTAGACGCGGAGCGCGCCGGCGATGCGATGCGGGAAATCGACCTCGGCGAGGGGATTGTTCAGCGGATCCTTGGGGAGCGGCGCCTGGTGGAACCAGAGGAGGAAGGAGCGCGCGGCTCGCGAAAGGGCCGAGGCGCCTTCGGGCAAGGGTTCGAGGAGCTCGGCCGGCGTCGGCGAGGGGAACCAGCGTTTGCGCAGCTCGACGTACAGGACGAACGCGAAGACGGAGGCGACGAGCGCGGCGAGGGTACGCAGGATACGCGCGGGGCGCTCGGGATGCAGGTGCGGCGAGAAGACGAGCGCGGCGAACGGGACGAGCGGGACGCAGACGACGGCGCTCTCCTTGCTGAAGAGGCCGAACACGAGCGCGACAAAGACGCCCGCGGGCATGAGCCAGCCCGGTAGCGCGAGCGCGAGCACGGCGAGCAGGGCGCCCATGCCGCCGAAGACGTCGGCGATGCCGACGATGCCGCTCACGGCCTCGGTGAGAATGGCGGCGGAGACGAAGATCGCGCCGGCGAGATACGCCGTGCCCCGTCTGCGCGTGATCCGGAAGGTCACGAGCGAGAGGAGCGCGCCATTCACGGCGTGGAAGAGGACGTTGTAAAAATGGTGGAAGAAGGGCTGCTTGGAGATGGCCCAGAGCGCGCGCCAGAGGAAATTGGGGACGGGGCGGTAGGAGCCCACGCTGCGATCGGGCGGCAGGCCCCAGAAATCGCGGAAGATGGCGTCGATGTAGCGCAGGCCCCCGGTCGCATTGACGTACGGGTTCGCGAGGAGCGCTTCCTGCTCGTCGAAGATGTAGTTCGTCGTGGGTGCCCGGGTATAGAGCACCATGCAGAGCAGGATGAACGGCGCGAGGACCCAGAAAAACCCGGGATCGTACCCCAGGACGTATTCGCGGCACCAGGCGTAGGCGGCGCGGAATGCGTTTGTCCGGGGCGCCGGGGCGGGCGCGGGGGCGGGCGCGGGCGCCGAGGCAGGCGCCTGCGCGGACACGTCTCCTTCCGGAGTGGTATGCGGATCGCCGGCGCTCACGCTACGGATCGGAGATCTGCCAGATGTCGCCCCAGAGCGAGGCGCCCCCGTCGATCGGGATCACCGCGCCCGTGATGAAATCGTTGCGCTCGCTCGCGAGGAACACGACCACACGCGCGACCTCGTCCACGCCGCCGAGGCGCTTGAGCGGCGTCGCCTTGCGCGCGAACTCGAGCATCCCGTCGCCATATTGCGCCGTGCCGCTCGAACGAATCGTGCCCGGCGCGACCGCATTGACCCGGATTCCATGCGTCGCCCACTCGACCGCGAGCGTGCGCGTGAGGTTCTCGACGCCCGCGCGCGCCGCGCCCGTGTGCGCCATGCCCGGGAAGCCGCGGACGACCATCGCCGTGACGTTGACGATGCGGCCGCGCTTCTGCGGGATCATGGCCACGTTCGCGACCTCGCGGGTCATGTTGAACGTGCCGTTCAGGTTGTTGCGGACGACGGCCTCGAAGCCCCGCGGCGAGATCTGCTCGGCCGGGCTCGGGAACTGGCCGCCCGCGTTGTTGACGAGGATGTCGACGCGGCCGAAGCGATCCATCGCGGCGCGGACGAACGCCTCGATCTGCGCGGGCTCGCGGATGTCGCAAGGCACGCCGAGGACGCGGCTCTCGGCGAGGCCGGCCTCGCGCAAGGTGCCGATCGCGGCTTCGATTTTCTCGGGCTTGCGCCCGCAGATGGCGATGCTGGCGCCGAGCCGGCCGAGCTCCCGCGCCACGGAGAGCCCGATGCCACTGCCGCCGCCGGTGACGATGGCCACCTGTCCCTCGAAGAGGCCAGGCGCAAAGAAGGGTCGCGCGTCTTCGTTCTCGTTCACGAAGGGGGCGTGTACAACGGGCAGGGCCGGCTGTCACGGGGGCGACGCTGTCACGGTCACGGAACACATGACGATTGCTTTCGCCGGGGCGGGGGTCTGTGCCAAGGTGCGCGCGTGCCGTGGGTACGAGCGCTCCTGCGTGGGCAAAAGGTGTACGCAAAGGCCGACGAGGCGGGCCGCCTGGTCTCGGACGGTGGTCGTGTGGAAGTTCGGTACAAGCCGAACGATGGGCGGAAGTACGGAGCGCGCGAGGACAACCTGAAGGTGGTCCCCGGCGAGCTCTTGCCGGATGACGCGTGTGGCCCGGCCGAGGCCGTCGAGAAGAAAAAAGACGGCGAGGCCCAGGTCGCGACGAAGTCCGCAGGGACGAGCCGCGCCAAGGCGACGACGTCCGAGGAGCGCAAGGCCGCCGCGAAGGCCGCGCATGACGCGGCGCCGCCGCTCGCAGAGGGGCAGCTGGTCGCGTACGCGGACGGCGCTTGCACGGGGAATCCGGGGCCGGCGGGGCTCGGGGTCGTGGTCGTCGACGGGGATCGGCGGATCGAGATCAGCGAGTACCTCGGGAACGGCACGAACAACATCGCGGAGCTGACGGCGATCCTGCGGGCCGTGGGGGCCGTCGAGGACACAGGCAAGCCGCTGCTCGTCCGCACGGACAGCCAGTACGCGATCGGCGTGCTGCAGAAGGGCTGGAAGGCGAAGGCCAACACGGACCTCGTCGCCGAGGTGAAGGATGTGCTGAAGCGCAACAAAACGCGGCTCGAGTACGTCCCCGGACATTCGGGTGTGGCGCTGAACGAACGTGCGGATGAGCTGGCCCGGGAAGCCGTGCGATCACGGCGCTCGAGCCGGCGAGCCATCACGAAGAGCGAGTAGAGTACACGCATGGTGGTGGAGCCGAGGCAGAAGCCCGTGGTGTTGTGCTTGCTCGACGGGCTCGGGGAGCGCGACGCGCGCGAAGGAAACGCGGTCCGGCTGGCGAAGGCCGAGGCGCTCGGGCGGCTCGCGGAGCAGTTCGGAAAGACGCGCCTTCTGGCGAGCGGCGAGGCCGTGGGGCTCGGCGCGGGCAAGGTCGGCTCGGGCGCGCTCGGCTACGAGGCGATCGGGACGGGCCGAACGCCGCGGCCCCACCGCGCGCGGATCGATGAAGCGATCGCCGCGAAGAAGCTCTGGCAGAACAAGGTCATCGAGCGGACGATGTGGATCGCGAACGATCGGAACTGCCGGCTGCATCTGTTCGCGCCGATCTCCGCGGACGGCGCGCACGGGACGCTCGATCACCTGCGCACGATGGTGCGCGTGTGCGAGGCGCACGACGTGAAGGTCGTGGTGCACGCGTTCCTGGAGGAGAAGGCGGCGGCGCCGCGGAGCGCGTGGAAGCTGCTCGAGCCGCTCGCCTTCGAGCTCGAGGACAAGGGCGTGATCGGGACCATCTCGGGGCAGTCGTACGCGATGGATCGGAGCGGGCGCTGGGACCGCGTGCAGAAGGCGTACGCGGCGATCGTGCGCGGCGAGGCGAAGACGAAGGACACGCCGTACGAGGCGCTGCAAGCGGCGTATCAGGCGAAGCTCACGGACGGGAACGTCGAGCCCACGCGGATCGGCGAGTACGAGGGGATGGTCGGGTCGTTCATGGCCGACTTCGCCTCGGGGCAGAGCGCGGGTTGGTCGTGGTTCGGCGAGGAAGCCGGGCTCTTCCTGACGCACCGCGCGGACCGCGTGGAAGAGCTCGCGGCGATGATGGTTCGTCGTGGCGTGCCGCGCGAGATCGAGGAGGAGTACCTGACCGATCGCAAGAAGCCCGTGTACGCGTTCGACGAGTTCGGGTTGCTCTCGCTCGTAGGGCTCGATCCGGCGTGCGAGGTGCTCGCCGCGTTCCCGGACGAACCCCCGGAGGGCACGCTCGGCGACGCGATCGTGGCGGCGGGTTTGACGCAGCTCCGGATCGCGGAGCCGGACCGCGCGAGGCACGTGGCGCACGTGTTCGACGGCGGGCGCCGGACACGCAAGGACGGCGAGGAGATCCGCGTGGTCGAGCAAGCGGAGATCGCGGAGACGGCGGCGCGCGCGATCCGTGAAGGGAGCCACGACGTGGTGATCGTGAGCCTCGCGGCGGCGGATCACGCGGCGCACCGCGGTGACCTCGCGGCGGCGATCGAGGCGGTGGACGCGGTGGACGCGGCCGTCGCGCAGATCGCGGCGGCGACGGAAGCGAAGGGCGGCGCGCTGTTCGTCGTGGGGACCCACGGCGGCTGCGAGGAGATGCTCGACGCGGAGGGCAAGCCGCGCGGCGGTCACACGACGAACCCGGTGCCGTTCGTCTCGACGCACCCGCGCGGAAAACTCGCGGACGATCGAAGCCTCGCGGACGTGGCGAAGGTGGTGCTCGATGTGCTGGGGATCGAGGCGCCGAGCGGGATGACGGGTGGCCGCTCTCCGAGGTAGGGGGTTTGGGGGCGCAGCTCGCCTTGTCCGAGCGGAGCCCCCAAGCGCTGAATGGGACTCGATTTGCAAACGCAGATAGGACCGTACCGGGTCCGGGAGAAGCTGTCCGAAGGGGCGATCGCCACGCTCTACCGCGCCGAGCACGAGCGGCTCGGGCGCGTGGCGATCGTCAAGGCGCTGAAGGGGACGCTCGCGGAAGGGTCGCCGCTCGGGTCGGCGCTCGAGCGCGAGGCGCGCATCCTGGCGAAGATGGGGCACGCGTCGGTGGTGCGTTGCCTCGACATGTCGCCGGGAAAAGGCGCGACGTGGGTGGCGCTCGAAGATGTGCCGGGGCCGCGGCTCTCGGCGGTGCTCGCGCGGACGAAGAAGCTGCCGCACGAGGTGGCGACGGCGATCGCGCTCGGGGTCGCGTCGGGGCTCGGGCACGCGCACGCGCGCGGGGTCGTGCACCGGGACGTGCGGCCGGAGGGGATCGTGCTCGCGCCCGATGGGCGGAGCGTGCTCGTGGATTTCGGGGCAGCGATGGATCTGTCGGCGCCCGCCGTGCCGTCGCCGTTCGACGGGAGCGAACGTTTGTCCGGGCCGGAGTACGCCGCGCCGGAGCAGATCGTGGGGGAGCCGGCGGGCCCGCGATCGGACGTGTTTTCGCTCGGGGTCGTGCTCTACGAGATGCTCACCGGGGCGCGGCCGTGGGACGAGGGCGCGGAGGGACGGGAGGAGCTCGCGCGGCGGGTACGAAGCCAGGAGCCTTCGCCGCTCGAGCGGCACGGGGTGGTGCTGCCGCGGGGGCTCTCGCGCATCGTGATGCGGTGCCTCGCGAAGCGGTCGGAGGATCGGTACGAGGACGGCGACGTGCTCGCGGAGGCGCTGGCCGAGGCGCTCGACGAGGCGACGCGGGAGCCGTCGCGGAAGCTCGTGACGCGGGCGCTCGCGCTTTCGTTTTTGGGTGAGGAGATCGGCGAGGAGAAGGGGCGGAGGCAGCCGAAGAAGGGGCCGCCGCCCTTGCCGCTCGGGCCACTCGTGCAGAAGCTCGCCGTGCTGTTCGGGCTCGTGGTTTTGGGCGCGGTGGTCGTGGAGGGGTTCGTCCGCGAGGAGGACGTGACGGCCGAGCCGGCGAGCGAGGCGGACGCGTCGGAACGGGGTTACGTGAAGGTCCTGGCGCGGCCGTGGGCCGAGGTGCTCGTCGACGGGAAATACGTGGACGTGACGCCGATCGGGCGTCCGATCCCGGTCGTGGCAGGCCGGCATTACGTGACGTTCAAGCACCCGAACGCGCCGGACGAGAAGCGGGAGATCCGGGTCAATGCGGGACAAACCGTCCTGCTGGACGTGACGATGCGGATCGAGCGGCGCGCCGCGCCCGCGGCGGCGGACGCGGGGACGGACGCGGCGGATTCACCCTGAGCGGTTTTTCCGGACGATCGCTTCGAGCGCGAGCGGGGGGCGGTCCTGCTTCAAGGTGAGCTCGCCGAGGCACGCGGAGGTGCCGCGATCGAGGGAGCGGCAGGCGTCCGGGCGCATCGGATAGATGGAGCAGACGAAGCGGCGCGTCTCCGGGTCGGGGACGAGCGCGGCGCAATGGCCGTCCTCGATGCGCATGTAGCAACGATTGCCGATGAACTCCGTGAGCGCGCGGGCGTCGTCATCCATGCGGTCGTGATCGACGCCGAAGACGCGGATGTACTCGGGAAGGTCGGAGAAACAGCAGGTGCCGCAGAGCAGGCAATCGGAGGGGACGACGGGGAGGGGGGCGGATGGCATGGGGAAATGCGTCAGAGCTGGCAGGTGCCGGAGATGCAGGAGAGGCCGGCTTGGCAGTCGTTGGCGACGAGGCAGCCCTGGCCCTGGGGGCACTTCTTCGGGCTTGCCATGTCCTGCGCGCAAGCGCCACCGCAATCGGTGCTGGTCTCGTCACCGTTGTGGAAACCGTCGTTGCAGGCAGGAGCCTGGCAGGTCTTCGGCGAGCCGACGCACGCCCCCCTGCCTTCACAATCGGACTGCGAATTGCATTTCAGGCCGACGGCGCAGGGCGCGCAGGAGCCGCCGCAGTCGATGTCGGTCTCGCCGTTGCCCGCTTCGTAGCTCCCGTTCCCGCAAAGAAAAGGGACGCACATCCCGATCGACGGATCGCACAGCAAACCGGCGCAGTCCTCATTCTTTGTGCACTCGATGCAGTTGAAGGAGTCGTCGCAGATGCCTGGCCTGTCCCACTTCGTCATGCACGCGCCCGAGGCGGGCTGCGGGTTCAGCCACGCTTCGCAGTCGTCCTTGCGGCAGGAATCCGCTGCCCACTTGTACACGTCGGCAGGGGTGTCGACCTGCGTGACGGCGCCCGACGCGTCGCACTCCCGCTGCTTGCAATCGCCATACACCTGCGCGCCGACGGGCGTGCCAGGCATGATCGCGGTCGTATAATCGCACGTCCCGGCGTTGCACGAGCCGCCGATCCGGCATTCCGTGTCTGGGCAGTCGGCCTGGGTCGAACACTCTGGCATCCCGCCCGTGCCTCCCGGCCCACTTATGCCCCCCGCGCCGCCGGCCCCGCCGTTGCCGCCCGGCGCCACCAGCTTTGGCGCGCACGCCGCCGCGAGGATCGAAATCGAAAGCCCAAAAAGAACAAAGACATGCCGATGCATCGCCGCCTCCGGGCGGGAATCCTAGGCGATGTCTTTCGAGGTCGGAAGGAAAACGCCGGCGCGTGAGGAAAAATCACGCGCCGACGCGCGGAGAGACCGCTCAGGGGCAGGGGTTCGGGCAGGAGCCGCCGCAATCGGTGCCAGCCTCGTCACCATTTTGCAGCGCGTCCGTGCAGCTCGGCTCGGCGCAGAAGACGTCGACGCAGACGCCGCTCTGGCAGTCCGTCGGGAGCTGGCAGCCCTCGTCCTTGCCGCAGAGCGGGCATTCACCGCCGCCGCAATCGAAGCCGGTCTCCTTGCCGTTCTTCACGCCGTCCATGCAGCTCGGCGCCGCGCACGTGCCGGCCGTGCAGACGCCGCTCTTGCATTGCGAGCCGTTCGTGCAGGTCTTGCCGTCGTCGCAGGGCAGACAGTTGCCGCCGCAATCGATGTCGCCCTCGCCCGGGTTCTTGATCCCGTTCGCGCAGTTGATGCCGACGCAAACGCCCTGCATGCACATCTGGTTGCCGCTGAAGCAGCCCTGCACGCCCTCGATGCATTGCACGCACTGGCCCATGTCGTTGCAGATGCCCGCCGCGGAGCAGAGGAAGCCCTGCGCCTGGACGTTGTGCATCGCGACGCCGTCCATGCAGACGTCGTCGGTGCACTCGTTGCCGTCGTTGTAGACGTCGTCGTCCTTGTTGACGGGCGCGGGCTGGGCATTCGCGTCGCATTGCATCTCGAGGCAATCGCCGTAGACCTGCGAGGGCAGCGGCGTGCCCGCCGGCCGCAAGGCCTTGCGCACGCATTTGCCCGACTCGCACGCAGGCTCGCCGCAGAAGTTCGCGGCGCCCTGGTTCGTGCAGTCCGCCGGCGTCGTGCACTCGGGGGACACGCCGCCGCCGCTGCCGCCCGGGCCGCCGCCCGCGCCGCCGTCGCCGCCCGTACCGCCGCTGCCGCCCGTGCCGCCGCTCGACGAGCTCGACGTCGGGTTGTTGGAACTGGAGCCATCCCCACAGCCGACCGCGGACGCCGCAATCGTCGCGCCGAGGATACAAGCGATCATCCAAGCTCGTTCGATTCTCATGGCAAAGCTCTCCTCCCGGGCCGCATCGCCCGCGGCTCTCTCGACGCCGAGGCCCGAGCCCCCGCGCGCGCGCCTTCCGGAAAAGAACGCGCGCCCTCGCTGGCGGGGGGCCGCCTGCGAGGGCGTGAGGACTCGGGCCTTTTACGTCCGTGACAGGTGAACAGCTACACGATAGCGCAAGAGGCCGGCGCGCGGGGTGGAGATTCGCGCGCGGCTCAGGGCTCGATGCATTTCGCCGCGCAGCTTCCGCCGCAGTCGACGCCGCCCTCGCCGCCGTTCTGGGTGGCGTCGGTGCAGGAGGGCGCCGCGCACTTCGCGCCCTGGCATACGCCCGACGAGCAGTCCTCGGGGACGTGGCACGCGGACCCGACGACGAAGCTCGGCGGGCACTCCGGGCCGCCGTAGTCGGGGTAGGTCTCGCCGCCGTTCAAGGAGCCGTCGGTGCACGCGGGCGGGGCGCACATCTTCGTGGCGGCATCGCAGGCGGCCTCGATGCAGTCGAGCGGCCCGTTGCAGGCCTTGCCGACGTCACAGGGAGCGCAGGTGCCGCCCCCGCAGTCGACGTCGGTCTCGCTACCGTTCTTCGACCCGTCCTTGCACGACGTCGGCACGCACTTGTTGAGGGTGCCGTCGAGCGTCTCGACGTCCTTGTAGTTCTTCGACGCGACGCAGACGTTGCCGTTCTGGCATTCGTTGGCGGGGCCGCCGACGTTGCAGCGCACGCACTGGCCGGCGTCGTTGCACTTGACGTTCATGCCGCAGGAGAAGCCGGCCTCCTGGTTGATGTGCAGCGTGTCCCCGTTCATGCACGTGTCGAGCGTGCAGGGGTTGCCGTCATCGAACCGGTCGTTCGTGTCCTCGACCTGCATGATGCCGCCGTTCGCGTCACACACGGCGCGCTTGCAGTCGCCGTAGGTCTGGCTCTCGAGGACCGTACCCTCCTGCAGAAGGACGATCATTCCGCAGGCGCCCCCATCGCAGGTGCGGACGCCACACGGGGAGTCGACGCCGGGACACTCGCTGCGCTTGCAGGTGTCCGTGCTGCTGCCGCCCGAGCCTCCCCCGACGCCGCCCATGCCGCCCGTGCCGCCGCCCGTGCCGCCCTCGCCGCCGCCGCCCGTGCCACCCGCGCCGCCCGTGCCCGTGCCCGTGCCCGTCGGGTCCGCGGGGTTCGCGCCGGTCCCGCAAGCCACCGCGAAAGAAGAGAGCCCCGCGATCACGAGGGGCCAAATCCAAGCTCGTCCGATTCGCATTCTCGAAGCTCCTCCACGCCTACGCGGCGTCTTCAATCATTTCCTCGGTCGCGAGAGGCCCCGCCCCCATCCTCGCAGACGCCGGGGCCTTCCCGCGAGACGATGTCATCATGGCTCACATGTGCCGGAGTTGCACGACAAACCCGCTACGCAATCGTCTGGAAAGAGGCACCCCTGACCCTGGCCGCATTTCTTCGGATTCGCCATGTCCTGCGCGCAGGACCCGCCGCAATCCGACCCGGTCTCGTCGCCGTTCTTGAAGCCATCACTGCACGTGGGCACCTGGCAGGTCTTCGGATTCCCGAGGCACGGCCCCTCGCCCATACAATCGGGACGCACGCTGCATTTCATGCCGATCTCGCAAGGCACGCAGGGGCCGCCGCAATCGACGTCCGTCTCGCTCTTGGCGGGATCGGGATCGGCATCCAGCACATCATTCAGGCAATGCGCGGGAACGCACTTCCCGATCGACGTATCGCACTGCAAACCACTGCAATCCTCGTTTTTCGCACATTGGATGCAGTTGAAGCTGTCGTCGCAGATGCCGAACGCGCCCCACGTCGTCGTGCACTGACCCGAGGCGGGCTGCGGGCTCTTCCACGCTTCGCAGCCGTTCGTGCGGCAGGAATCAGCTGCCCACACGTACACGTCGGCAGAGCTGTCGACCTGCGTGATGGCGCCCGACGCGTCGCACTCCCGCTGCTTGCAATCGCCATACACCTGCGCGCCAACGGGCATGCCGGGCATGATCTCGGTCATGTAATCGCACGTCCCGGCGTTGCACGATCCGGTGATCCGGCATTCCGTGGTCGGGCAGTCGGCCTGCGTCGTGCACGCCTGCGTCCCGCCCGTGCCCCCCCCGCCCGTGCCGCCGCCCGTGCCGCCGTTGCCCCCGGCGCCGCCAACGTAGGACGATTCGTCGAAGAAATAAGTGTCGAACTCGACGCACCCCGCAGGTACGGAGAGAGCGGATGCGAGAGCGAGCGGAACGACCAAGAGCCAAGACATTCGGTTCATCGATGGCTTCTCCCTGCCCCGCCCGGCGCCCGCAGGCGCACGGCAGGCCGGCCCGGGCAGTTCGTTAGGAAGGTGCCCCGCCGAAGGCGCGAGGGCCGAAGGTCGGCCGCCACGCAGTAGGCTTGCCCGGGCAGTTCGTCGGGACACGTCGGGGACGATGGTAGCGAATCGGCTCCAGAAGAGCGAGCCTCCGGCGAACTTCCAGCCGGGATCCGGCGCGGAGGCGGCGAGGGCCACGCGAGCACCGGGTTTCACCACGTCACGACGAGGACACACAGACGGGCCGGATTGACGCGGAGAATGCGCGCAGGTAGCGCTTGCCAAGGCCGCACCGCGCCGGGCGGCGAGAAGCGATCCGCGTGCCCGAATCCGTCCTCCGTCCCGCCGCAGAGGTGCTCTTTCGCGAGGAGCTCGACGCCCTCGCCGCCGCCGACACGCACCCGAAGCCGCGCGGCTTCCGGCTGTCGCCGCGGATGATCCGCACGTTCATCCTGGGCTCGGGCGAGGCGAAGCTGCCCCGGGAAGGCGGCGAAGGCGAGATCGCCGTGACCCAAAAATTCTTCGGCGACGACGCGCTCGTCGAGCGCGCGATCGTGACCCTGGCCTCGCCCCGCGCGCTCCTGCTCGTCGGTGAGCCGGGGACCGCGAAGTCGATGCTGTCGGAGCTGCTCGCCGCGGCCGCGACCGGGACGAGTCTGCTCACGGTGCAAGGCAGCGCGGCCACGACCGAGGATCAGATCAAGTACACCTGGAACTACGCGCTGCTCCTGGCGAAGGGCCCGGTGCGGGAGGCGCTCGTGCCGTCGCCGCTGTTCGCCGCGATGCGCGAGGGCCGGATCGCGCGCTTCGAGGAGCTGACGCGTTGCCCCGTGGAGGTGCAGGACAGCCTCGTGGGCATCCTGTCCGACAAGGTGCTCCGGGTGCCGGAGCTCGAAGGCGAGGACGGGATCCTGTTCGCGCGGGAGGGTTTCAACTTGATCGCCACGGCGAACGCACGGGATCGCGGGGTGAACGAGATGAGCGCGGCGCTCCGGCGGAGGTTCAACTTCGAGTCGGTGCGGCCGATCCGGGATCCGTTCGTGGAGATGGCGCTCGTCGAGCGCGAGGTGCAAAAGCAGCTCGCGGCAGCGGGGGCGAGCGTGCCCGTGCCGCGGGACGCGGTGGAGCTCGTGGTGACGACGTTCCAGGAGCTGCGCTCGGGCCGGAGCCGCGAGGGCGTGCACCTCGACCGGCCCGAGGCGCCGCTCTCGACGGCCGAGGCGATCGCGACGCTGCACGCGGCCGCGCTGCACGCGCATTACTACGGCACGGGCAGGCTCGGCGCCGAGGAGGTGGCCTCGCACCTCGCAGGCGCGGCGACCCTCGACGCGGCCGAGGACACGGCGAAGCTCGAACGGTACGTGGAGACGGTGGTGCGGGATCGGGCGGCGCGGCATGGCGGCCCGTGGGGCGCGCTGCTCGAGGCGTGGCGCAAGATCGGCCGCGAGCGATGAAGCTCGGAGACCTCGGAGCGCCGGAGGAAACGCGCGCCGAGGTCGCGAAGCGGCTCGGGCTGTCGAGCGCGCTCGCCTTCTTCCCTGTGCGGCACCAGAGCCCGACGTGCGCGGCGAAACTCGAAGCGTTCCTGCCGGCCTTCGCGCCGGACGTGATCCTCGTCGAGCTGCCCGCGCGGTTCGAGGAGCACCTCGAAGCGCTGCTCGATCCGGAGAGCCACGCGCCGTTCGCGATCTGCGCGATCACCGAAGACAAACGCCCGCGCTTCGTCGGGCGGCGGGACGGAAGCCACGCCGCGGAGGCGCCCCGATCCCGGGCGTATTACCCGTTCTGCGACTACTCGCCCGAGCTCGTGGCGCTGCGGTACGCGAAGGCGAGCGGCGCCGAGGTGCGCTTCATCGACCGGTTTTCGCCGCTGCCCGAGGACACGTCGGATCTCGGCGAGGACGACCTCCCCTCGGCGGAACGCGCGCTCGGCGAGCGGCTCGGGCAGGACGCGGGCGGGCTGCTCGGGCGGAGCCGGTTCACGGCGGCGCTCTGCGCGCGGGCGGGCGCGCGGGATTTCGACGAGCTGTGGGAGGCGCTGTTCGAGCAAGGAGGCTGGGACGAGAGCCCCGAGGGCTGGGCGCTCGCGGTGGGCGTGTACGCGCTCGCGACGCGGTGGACGTTTGGTCAGGAGGAGCTCGAAGCGGACGGGACGCTCTCACGCGAGCGGTTCATGGCGGCGAAGATCGCGGAGGCCGCGGCGCAGAAGGGCAAACGCGCGCTCGTCGTGGCCGGGGCGCTGCACGTGATCGCGCTCGGCGGCGCGCGGGAGACGCTGCCCGCGCTCGAGCGCGCGCCGAAGGACGACGCGGAAGCGGAGGTGCGGCTCGTGCCGTACACGTTCCCGCGGCTCGACGCGCTGCTCGGGTACGCGCCGGGGATGAGCGGGCCGGCGTTCTACCAGCACGTGTGGGAGGCGCGCGCGAAGGCGGATCCGTTCGCGCAGGCGGCGGAGCGGGTGCTGCTCGAGACGATCCGGCGGGCGCGGGTCGAAGGCGACACGCTCGGGCCGGCGGACGCGATCGCGGCGCTCGCGTTCGCGCGGGAGCTCGCGTCGCTGCGGGGGCGGCCGAAGATCGGGCGGGCCGAGGTGATCGAGGCGGCGACGAGCTGCTTCGTGAAAGGCGAGCTGCGCGTCTCGGGGCGGCGGGTCGTCGCGGCGCTCGGCGAGGCGCTTCGAGGCAGCCGGATGGGCAAACTCGGGCCGACGGCGGGCCCGAGCCCGATCCTGCGGGATTTTCGGGCGACGGCCGAGGCGCTCGGGCTTTTGCCTTCCGGAGGGCCGCCGCGCGGGATCGAGCTCTCACTCGCGGCGTCGAAGAAGGCGCGGCGGTGCTCGTGGTTCTTGCATCGCACGACGTGGCTCGGGCTCGGGTTCGCGACGCAGGTCGGGGCGGGCGACGCGGAGGGGTTTGGGGCGAAGGGCGCCCCCCAAGCGTCTACCGAGTTCGAGGCGGCGACGGAGCGCTGGACCGTGGCGTACGCGCCGGAGGTGGACGCGCGGCTCCTGGAGCTCGCGGCGGAGGGGGCGAGCGTCGAGGAGGCGGCGGCGCGGCTGCTCGTGCGCGCGGCGCGGGAAGGTGAAGGCCGCGCGGGGGCGATCGCGGTGTGCGTCGGGCGAGGCGTGCGGATGGGGCTCGACGGCGTGTGCCTGCGGCTCGCGCCGGCGCTCGAGGCGGCGATCCGCGCGGACGACGATCCACGATCGCTCCTCGAAGCGGCGCGAAAGTTACGGCGGGTGCGGGCGCTCCGCGCGCGGCTTGGCCTTCCGAAGGCGGCGTGGCTCGACGCGCTCGGCCGCGCGGCGTACGAGGAGGGAACGCACAGGCTCCCGCGGCTCGCGCAGACCTCGGGGGCGCGGGCCGCGGACGTTCCGGCGCTGCTCGCGGATCTCGGCGGAGCGGCGCTCGCGGCTGACGGAATGGGCCCCGTGCGGGAGCTCTTGCTGGCGAAGGCGCGGGCGGCGCGGGAGATCGCGCGGGCTGCCTCGCCGCTCGTGCTGGGTGCGCTCGACGGCCTGCTCGTGAGCCTCGGCGAGGGACGGGGCTCGGAGCTCGGCGCGCATTTCGAGGCGGCGCGGGGGCGTCCCGAGGCGAAGGGAGCGTACCTCGAAGGCCTGCTCGCGCTCTCGCCGCGCGCGTTGCTCGACGAGCCGTCGCTGCTCGAAGCGCTCGTCGCGCACGTCACCTCGGGCAGCTTCGAGGGCTTCCTCGCCTCGCTCCCGTCCTTGCGCCGCGCCCTCGCGCGGCTTGGTCCTCGCGAGCTGGAAGAGATTTCTTCACGCGCCGCGGAACGGCTCGGCCTCGGCGCCTCCGAGGCGCTGCTCGTCTCGCCCTTGCCTCCGGAGGAGGTCGCGCGTCTCTCTGCGTGGGAGCTTCGATGGCTCGAAGCCGAGGCTGCGTGGGCGGGCCCGTCTTCGGACGCGGATGGCTGACGTTCTGCGCCTCTCGACGCGCCGCGTTCGCTTTGCTACCCCTGTTTCCGATGAGCTCGCTCAAGGTCGGGGATCGTGCGCCGGAGATCGACGCGCAGACGAGCGCGGGCGACCGGTTCGTCCTCTCCAAGCAAGAGGGGCTTTGCACCGTCGTGTACTTCTACCCGAAGGCGTTCACGCCGGTGTGCACGGGCGAGACACGCCTGTTCCGGGACAACTACAACGAGCTCTTGCTGGCCGGCGCGAGCCTCGTCGGCGTGAGCACGGACGACAGCGGCACGCAGTGCAAGTTCGCCGGCGATCTCCACCTGCCGTTCCCGCTCATCGCGGACGCGGACAAGCGGATCGCGCGGGCCTACGACGTCCTCTGGCCGGTCGTGGGCGTGGCGCAGCGGTACACGTTCGTGGTGAGCCCCGAGATGCGCATCGAGGCGATCTTCCACCACGAGCTCAGCGCGGAGAAGCACCGCGACGACGTCCTGCGCTTCGTGCACGCGAAGTTCGAGGCGCAGCGGCCACGAGTTAGCTAGCGACCTCACATCGACTGCGCCGAAGAGAGGTCCGGACGCGCCGACCTTCTCTTGGTGGGGCACCAAAGCCACCTCCGGACGCGCCGACCTTCTCTTGGTGGGGCACCAAAGCCACCTCCGGACGCGCCGACCTTCTCTTGGTGGGGCACCAAAGCCACCTCCGGACGCGCCGACCTTCTCTTGGTGGGGCACCAAAGCCACCTCCGGACGCGCCGACCTTCTCTTGGTGGGGCACCAAAGCCACCTCCGGACGCGCCGACCTTCTCTTGGTGGGGCACCAAAGCCACCTCCGGACGCGCCGACCTTCTCTTGGTGGGGCACCAAAGCCACCTCCGGACGCGCCGACCTTCTCTTGGTGGGGCACCAAAGCCACCTCCGGACGCGCCGACCTTCTCTTGGTGGGGCACCAAAGCCACCTCCGGACGCGCCGACCTTCTCTTGGTGGGGCACCAAAGCCACCTCCGGACGCGCCGACCTTCTCTTGGAGGGGCGCCAAAGCCATCTCCGGGCGCGCCGACCTTCTCTTGGCGCAGCACCAAAGCCACCTCCGGGCGCGCCGACCTTCTCTTGGCGGGGCACCAAGGGCATCTCCGGGCGTCCGGAGCTCTTTGTCCCGAGGGGGACGCCTCGCGTCCCCCTCTCGTCCGGGCAAAGCCCGGTCGATTCACCCCCCGAGGGAAGATCGCTTCGCGATCTTCCGAGCATCGAACCGGTCGATGCTCTAGCTCTTCTTGCGCTCGCGCTTCTCGCGCTTGGCGACCACGGCGGCGGCGCGCTTGGCCATCATCTCGGGCGTGGGCGGGCGGCCGGGCAGCGGGTCCTGCTCGTCGTGGTGCTCTTCGATCGCGCCGGGCTCGTAGCCGAGCTCGAAGATCGCGACCTCGCGCTGGCCTCGTTCGCCGAGGCGGATCGGCATGACGGACGCGCCGATGCCCGCGCCGACGTAGACCGCGCCGGGGTGCGCGCCGCCGCTCCTGCGGCTGCCGTAGAGCCCGTGCACGTAGCGATGTCCCGCGAGCTTGCCGATCGCGAGCTCGTGCAGGCGGGCGAGCGTGACCTGGCCGGCGTGGGTGTGGCCGGACAAAACGAGCGGGACGTCGTACGCCCAGAGCCCGTCGGCCTCCTCGGCGATGTGGGACATGGCGATCGTCGGCAGATCGCGGCGCAGGCCCTTCAAGGCCTCGTCCCTGCGGGCGTGGCCGGTGTACGCGTCGTCCAGGCCGACGACCTGAAGCATCTGGTGGCGCAGGCCGATGATGGTGTGGCGATTGTCGAGGACCTCGACGCCGCCGCGGCGCAGGGCCTGGCGGACCTCGTCCGCACCCGACCAGTAATCGTGGTTGCCGAGCACCGCCATCACGGGCGCCTCGAAGCGCTGCACGAGGGCCTCCAGGCGGTCGAGGTACTGCTGGCTGTGACACACGAAATCGCCCGTGAGCAGGACGAGATCGGGCTTCTCTGCGTTGGTCAGCTCGACCGCCGCGAGCTGCACGGCCCACGGGGTCACGCGGCCGACGTGGAGATCGGTCAGGTGCGCGATACGCAGGTGGGAGAGGTGCTCGGTGTAATGCGCGGGGCCGGCGAAACGCCGGACCTGGATGCGCGTCTTCGCGCGGGCGATGGCCGCGGGCGAAGTGACGGTCTCGTCGCCGGGGAGGCGACCGCGGTACTGCTCGAGGAGCAAGCCTTCAGGAGGAGGGGTGCTCGGCACGAGGGATCAGTATAAGGCGCGGGGGCACACAAGCTATGGCTTTTGCCCGGGATTCGCCGCTCGCTCGCGCGAGGATCCCGAGGGCTCCAGGCCTTTCGTGCTGTCCACTTTACCCGGGTGAACCCGTCGTCTAGCGTCCGAGCCCGCGGATGGCAGAGCGAGGATTGCGCGGTGCCCTCCGGAGGGCGAGGGCGATCGCCGAGAGCCCCTGGATCCGCGTGCTCCTCGCCGTGACATCACTCCTCACGGCCTCGCTCTTGCTTTGGCCTGAAACGAAGGCGCTGAGGTTGGTGACGTGGGAGGATCTCGTCCACCCGCTCGCCCCGGGAGCGGTCGTCGCGCGTGGGTATCACCTGTCTCCGCCGCGGCGGGGCGAGGAGCAGGACGTGGTCTTCACGGCGCGGCGCGAGGCCGGGCCGGACGGGCCTGGGGGACGGATCGAATTGCACGTCGTGGATCGGGGGCGATGGCCCGGCGTGCGCGAAACGAAGAGTTTTGGTGTCGCCTACGAGACGCCGCGATCGCAGGCACCCATCGAGGATCTGGAAGCGGTGACGCAGGCGCTCCGGGATGCGATCGACCGGAACGACACGGGGCTCGGTCCCGTCCCGTTGATCCCGCTCGCGGCCGAGCCGGAGCCGCCGCTCGTGGCGCGCGTGCTCGCGCGGCTCGTCGGGGTGCGTGCGCTCGTGGTGCCGGCGCTGCTCGCGGTCGCGATGGGGCTTTTGGGCTCGCTTCCGAGAGGCGACGCGATCGTCGCGGCCGCGCTTTTCGGGCTCGGGCTCGTGCTGCGGATCTTGCACCTCGATCTGCCGTTCGTGCACGACCAGGACGTGCAGCGACTCTTCACGGGGGCGCTGCCGATGGGCGAGATCCTGACGGGCAAAGGGCTCGAGGATCGGCACCCGCCGCTATGGTTCGTCGTGCTGCACGCGGCGGGGACGTTCGGCGGCTCGGAGGCCGTGATGCGTGCGCCCGCGGCGATCGCGGGTGCGCTCCTTTCGCCGGCGATCGTGTGGGGCGCGCGGCTCGTGCGAGGGCGCGCAGGTGCGCTCGGGGCGATCGCGGCGCTCGTGGTGGCCGTGAGCCCGGAGCTCGTGGCGCGCTCCCGCGAGGTGAGCGAGATCCCGCTGTTCGGGCTCCTCGTGGTGGTGACGTGCGCGCTGGCCGCGCGGCTCGCGAAGGCCCCTTCGCGCGCGGCGCGGCTCGGGCTCGCCGTGTCGACGGCGCTGCTCGCGTGGACGTACTACCTCGCGCCGCTCGTGATCGCGGGCGTGCTTCTCGGGTTCGTCGCGGCGCGCAAACCGCTCTGGCGCGTGGCGCATCCGATCGGCGTCGGGGCGGCGCTGGGCGCGCCCGCGTTCATCCTTTTGGGGATGACGATCGTGCGGGATCACGGGGCGCGCGAGGTCGCGGCGCGGTTCCCAGAGCTCGCTTGGGGGGACAGCGCGCCGGGCGGGATGCTCGGGTATGTCATCGAGGAAGTTGTCAAGTGCGTCGGTCCCGGGGTGATCTACCTCGGCATCGGGACGACGCTGTTCGGGTTCCTGGTTCCGCGATGTGCAGGGGCGCTCGTGCCTGCCGGCGCTCTGCTGGTCGCGATGATCGGCGTGTCGTATGCGTCGGGCTTTGCGCGCGTGCAGCCCTATTACATCGCCGCGGTGGCGCCGGTGCTCGCGCTCGCGGTCGCGCTGGCGCCCGAGGAGCGCGTACCGGCGTGGCTCTGGTCGATCCTCGGCGTCGTCGCGGTGTCGACGTTCTTCATCCTGCCCCGGCCTCGGCCGCACCGCGCCTACTTGCCCGACGTGGACGCGTGCATGCCGCGCTTCGCCGCGATCGCCGCGGGCCGCTCGGAAAAACGTATCGTCACGGTGGCGCATTACGACGCGACGCTGCTCGCGTATTACCTCCAGCGCTCCGCGAACGCGCCTGCCGAATGGCCACGGACCGAGGTCTCGGGCGAGTTCGTCCTGGGAGACGCGGGACGCCGTATCCTGCCGCTCGTGCAGGTGCACCGGATGGACGAGACGTCGGACGAAGCGGCCCGGGACACTCTGCTCGCGGCGTTCGCCGAAGGACCGACGCTCGTGATCGAGCGGGACGCGTTCGTCCTCGCGCCGGTGCACGACGTGCTCGCGCGGTGCGAGGTGCTGATCGAAGCGCCCACGGCGCGGCTCGTCGCGTGCGGCGGAGAGGCGCGATGACGGCGGGCGCGGACGACAAGAAGCGCGAGGCAGCGCGGCGGCTGCGTCTCCTCTTCGGGCGCTTCGCGGACAGCTCGCTCGGCAGCCCTCTCGAAGGGGACGAGGTGCTCCTGCGGATCGACGAGGATCTCTCGTTCCTCTACGACCGCGCGTTCCGGCGCGGCCCGTCGCACGAAGGCGCGCGCGGAGCCGGGCTCGGGCCGAGCGTGCTCCGGCCTTCGACGTGGCTCGCAAGCGTGGAAGAGCTCTTCCCACCCGAGGCGCGTGTGGTGATGGAGGAGGATGCGGCGGCGCGGCACGGGCTCGCGGCGCTGCTCGAAGATCCGGCGGCGCTCGCCTCGGTGACGCCTTCGCCCGCGATCCTCGCGCTCCTCGTGCGGCTGCGCGGGCAGATCCCCGAAGCCTCGCTCCCCGCGGCCAGGCGGCTCATCGAGGAGGCCGTGCGCGACCTATCGCGCGCGCTCGCCAAGGAGCTCGCTCCTTCGCTCACGGGTTCGTCCGGACCACGCGGCCGGACGAACCTGCGCGTGCTCGCGAACCTCGACGCGCGGCGCACCGTACGGGAAAACCTCCGGCACTACGACCGCGCGCGCGGCGTGCTCGGCGTCGAACGGCTCGTGTTCCGGCGACGGCTCACGAGGCAGACACGCCACAGGCTCATCGTCCTGCTCGATCAGAGCGGCTCGATGGTGGACAGCGTCGTGCAGGCAGCGATCCTCGCGGCGATCTTCGCGTCGGTCCCGTCGATCGATCTGCGCCTCGTCGCGTTCGACACGCACGTGGTGGACATGACGGAGATCGCCGGGGATCCGGTGGAAGTCTTGTTCTCGCTGCAGCTCGGCGGCGGGACGTTGCTCTCGCGGGCCGTGGGGTATGCCGCGAGCTTGGTCTCGGAGCCACGGCGCACGCTCGTCGTGCTGATCTCGGATTTCCGCGAGGGAGGCGCGCTCGGCGCGCTCGTCACGCGGGTGAAGGATCTGCTCGACGCCGGGGTGACGGTGCTCGGGCTCGTGGCCCTCGGCGACAAGGGCGCGGGCGGCTTCGATCGCCGCGTCACCGGGGCGCTCGCGGCGCTCGGCATGCCGATCGCCGCCATGACACCGCGGGAGCTCGCGGCCTGGGTCGGGCGTCACGTGCGCGGGGGCGAGACGTGACGAGCCGCCGGGAAGCGCCGGCCGGAATGCGTCGCGCCGCGGCGCGGACCGAGCTCGTGGCCGTACCGATGGGCGAAGGCACAGCGCGTGTCGGAGGAGCGACGGTCACGTGGCGCGACGGCCGCGTCGGATGTGATTGCCCGATGGGGGATGCGCCGACGTGTTTGCATCGGCTGGTCGCGCGCGGCGACGAACGGGCGCGGGATCTCGGCGGACGCGCGGGCCCCACGGAGCCGCCGCCGGCCATGGTATTCCCCGAGCCCTCGAAGGCGGAGCCGCTCTCCGCGGAAGACGTCGCGCGGTTCGCGCCGCTCCTCTCCGAGGTCGACACGCTCGTGGCGGAGCTCGTGACGCTCGGCCTGCGGCGGGCGGCGCGTGTCTCGGGGGATCGGGTGCGCGAGCTTTCTGCGCGTGCGGCAGCGATGCGTCCGCGAGCGCGCGGACCACGCGACGCGGGCCTCGGCAGGCTCGCGCGGTCCCTCGATCGGCTCGCGGCACTCTTGCCGGGGCTCGACGGCCCCGACGCGGGCGCGGCCGAGGCGGACGCGCTCCGGGAGCTCGCCGTCACGCGCAACCTCGGGCGCGCGCTCCGCGCGAACATGGGCGCGCTGCCGCTCGAGGACATCGCGGGCGCGTCGCAACGCGCGTACGTCGAGGTCCCGCCGATCGAGGTGCAGGGGCTCGGGCTCGAAGCGTGGGTCGCGGCGGGAGGCGTCGCGGGCGTGACGGCGTACGTGGCCGTGCTCGGCGAGGATCGTGTCCTCACGCGGACGCTGCTCACGAAGGGAAAACCCGCGCGGCCCGCGGATCCACGGACGTGGGCGGAGGGGCTCGCGGCCGGGCCCGCGTTCGCGCGGAGCGGCCTCACGATGCGAGATTTCGCGCGGGGTCGGTTCACGCTCTCGGGCGCGCGGATCGCGCTCTCGCACGGGCGCCTCTCGGGCAGCCGCGCGACGAGCGTGGCCCTGCGGCCGGCGCTCCCCTGGGGCGACGCCCGCCTCGCGCTCCACGTCCTCGCGGGCCCCGAGGACGCGGCGCGGCTCGGCCGGAGCCTCGACTTCGACGCGCTCGGCCGCCCCCCTCGCTCGTCGCCGATCGTGCTCCTGCCGGTGCAGGGGTTGTCCCCGAGCGACTTCGATCACGCGACGCAGCAGCTCTCGATACGCATGCGCATCGGCGCAGGCGTGGAGCTCCGGACCTCGCTCTCGTTCCGGGAGGAGCGCGCGCTCCTGTTCGACAACCTCGAAGTGCTGAGCCGCGCCGCGAGGCCGCCGCGGTTTCTCTGCGTCCGCCTCGCCCGCGAAGGAGGCTCGCTCGTGATCGAGCCGATCACGGCGATGCTCGCGGACGGCTCCACGATCGATCTCACGCTCGACGTCGTGGATCCCGCGCTCGAGGTGACGCGATGATCCCCGAGCGCCTCGCGAGGCAAGCACGCGCGGCGATCGAGGAGCTCGCCGCGGCCGGCGCGCTCGAACGCACGGAGCACCGCGCGATCTCGTTCCGACGGCTCTCGGCGGACGCGCGATCGATCGGCCTGTTCGACCTCGCGACGCGCCTCGAAGCCGTGGCCGCGGCGCTCGAAGCACAAGCGGGGCGCGGGCCGCGGCCGAGCGTGGCGCTCGCCGAGGCGCTGCTCGCGTCCTACGACCGCATCGAGGCGCTCTCCGCCCGGCTCGCGCGCGGTGCGCTGCTCTCCTCGTTCGGGGCCGAAGATGACGACCCGGAGGCGCCGTGAACGCTCCTGCGCCCGCCCCCGATCACGAGGCCGTTTTCCTCGTGCGCCTCCGCTCCCTCGTCTCGGCCGTGCGTGTCCTCGAGGTCCGCGCGGACGCCTGGCCCGCGCGCCGCGTCGTCGAGGAGCACGAAGGATACTTCGCCGAAGGCGCCCTTTTCCTGCGGTTCGAACCACGAAAGGAAGTCCCCTTCCCGCTTCGCCTGCATGGCGAGCGCCCCGAGGACCTTGCCCATCACGAACGCGTGCGCCGCGCGAGCCGCGTGTTCCTGCGCGCAACCGCGCTCGCGGAGGCGCGCCCTCGCCGCGCGGAGCAGGCCTTCCAATCGCTCGAAGCTCTCTTCGAGGAGATAGGCCCCGACGCGGCGGCCTCGATGTGGCTCGAAGCCGCGCGCACCTTCCTCGCGCTCGGCGACGAAGAGCACGCGACGCGCTTGCTCCGCCGACTCGCCCGGCTCGCGCGACGGGCGCCCGTCTCCGCGGCGCTCCTCGTCGCAGTGGTGTCCTCGCCCTGCCACGGAAAGACCCTGCCCGGAGAGCTCGTGGACGTCGCGGCCGAGCATGCAGGGCCCGACGCGGGGTTGTCGCTGCGCCTCGGCGTGTTGCGACGTCTCCTCGAAGCCGGTAGCGACGTGCCTCCGGGGACGATGGCGGCCCTGACGAACGCGGCGCAGGCCTCGGCGGATCGCGCCGCGGCCGCGTCCCGCATCGACGCAGCCCTCCTCGGTTGTTTCGACCTTCCAGGTACGTGGGCGCCTGCGGGGGAAGCCTCGCTCGTGCGCGCGCGGCTCCAGGCGCTCTGGGCGCTCTCGCACGCATCGGGCGATCATGGCTCTTCCGTGCGCGGCTGCCTCGCTTCTGCGCTCCGTGCCACCCTCGACGGCCTCGACACGGCGCGCCTCGCCGCCGTGCTCGACACGCTCCTTCCTGCGAGCCCGAGCGATGACACCTCGCTTCTGCTCGACGTCACGGTTCGCCTGCTCGGCACGCTCGCGCGTGAGGCGAACCCACTTGCCGAGGACACCTGCATCCGGGTCCTCCTGCGCCTCGCCGAGATCGCTTCGACAAACTTCTTGGAGCAGGTGGACGATATCTGCCGTGCCCTCGCGGACGCCTTCGACAAACCCACCTCGCGCCCACTGCTCGCCGCGCTCCTCGCCGATCTCGACGCCTCGGCACGCCGCGTGCTCTCCGAGGAGCTCGATCGAGCCGCAGACTCCCGCCTCGGTCCGGCCGAGACAACCCCACCGCCACGCTCCGGAACACGCACGAACCGCGTCCGTTCCCTCGCGCGATGGCTGCCCGCACCCCTCGTCACCGCGACGCTCGCCGCGCTTGCCGCCTCGTCCGCGGATGCCGCATCCGCAGCCGTCGCCGCCTCCCCCGCGCTCGCCTTCATTTGGGCCTTCCGCCTCATCGGCCTCGCGCAAGACGAACGCACCTCCCTCGATCTCGCCGAAGACGCGCTCTCCCTCGCCGAGGTCCTCGCGCAGCACATCGACCCTCACCTCGTCACGGCAAGCACCATCGCCGCCGCCGATCCGACCCTCCACCTCGCGCACCCCGATCCCGCCGCGCTCCTCCGCGGCGTCGCGCTCTCGCGCGCTTCCCTCGCCGATCGCGGCGTCCTTCGCCCCGAGCGCTGGCCCGCGCCCGCCCTCCCTGGCCTCTCCGATCCACGCGACGCACGGTTCGTCCTCCTCGCGTGGGCGCTCTCCTCGCTCGACGCACACGAGGCCGGAACACACCACCTCGCCTTCGCGCGCATCGCCGACGCGACGCCCCTCGTGCGCGCCGGCGCCGGCCGCCTCTTGCCCTCGCCCCTCGCCTTGCGTGGTGTTTCTCCCTCGCTCACGCGCCTCGCCGCGACGAACCTCCTCCGCATCCCCACCGCGGACGAACCCTCCCTCCGCGACGTCGTCCTCCTCTGCTCCCCGCGCGACCTCGCCGAAGCCTTCGCCCGCGACGTCGGCGTCTCCCCACGCCTCCTCGCCGAAGCGCCGCCGCTCGTCCCGACGAACCTCGATCCATCTCCGCCCCTCGTCCCACGGGATCTCCCCCTCCCCGACGCCGATCCCGCGCGCCTCCTCGCCGCCCTCTTCCCGCGACGAACCTCGCTCGATCCCGCGCCCATCCCCACGCGTGATCCCGCCCTGCCGCTCTCACCCGTCATCGCCGGCCACGTCGTCTCGCTCGGACCTCGCGGCGAGCTCATCGTCACCGCCGAGGGCGCCTCCTCCCCGCTCCGCCGCGTCCCTTCGGCCGTACGCAAAGACGAACGTTACCGCGCGCTCGTCCGCGGCCGTCGCGCCGAACGCGCGCGCAGGCACGAGGCCGCCCGGCTCCTCGAAGACCGCATGATCCGCGCCGCGCCCGTCACGGCCGACGAGATCGCGTGGCTCCTCGACGATCCCCTCCACGCCTCGCTCCTCCGGCACCTCGTCCTCGCGACGCGCCCCCGAGATCCCGGACCTCCCCGCGATCTCGCGCTCCTCTGGACCTGGGACCACGCGCGTGGCCTCGGCGTCGTCCCGCTCGACTACGACGCCCGCTGGATCGGCTGGACCGACGTGGAGCTCGTGCACCCGGCCCGGTTGCCCGACGTCGGCGCGTGGCGCGCGCTCACGAACGACCTCGGCGTCAAGCAGGACCTCCCCCAGCTCTTCCGAGATCTCCGCGGCGTCCCCGACGATGAGCTCGACCGCACCGAAAGCCACGCCCTCGCGCGTCGCCTCGTTGACGCCGCGGCCCTCCGGCGCGCGCTCGTAGACGAGGGATTTTCCACAGGATCCGGGCTCGCCACGCGAAACTTCGTCCACCAACCATCGAGCTCGACCGTCACGGCCTGGTTCGATCCGGGCCGTCCGCCCTGGCCGCGCGACGCCGCGTTCTCCGGCCCGTTCGGGTTTTGCGATCCGAAGGGCGATCCTCTGCCTTTTACCGCGATCCCCAGGCCGCTCGTTTGTGAAGCGCGCGCCAGCATCGACCGCGCCCTTGCGCGCGCCGCGCCACGCGCGAGGTAGGTTCGGTCTTGCCGGGCTTTCTCCCCGCCTCGGAAGCGGGAGCGGGAGCGGGAGCGGGAGCGGGAGCGCACGTGCGGGCCAAAGTCAAGCGCGCGTGCAAGCGGGACAGGGACGTAGGGGATCCCGCTCGGGGACGGCGAGCTTACCGTCGTGCTCGGTCTCTGCAAGACCAGGCCGTGCTCGCCATCCTCGCCACGCTTCGCGTGGCTGCGGGGTGGCTCCGCGCGGTGCTTCGCAGTCTTGCAGAGACCTGCGCGCGACGGTGCGGGACCAGGGTCCCGGCGAACGGGTCGTCGGGAAGGAGGTTTCGTCGTGTTGCGAATTTACGAGGTCGTCTTGGCCATGGCCCGGGACGCGGCTGGTATTGCAGAGCAGATCGAACGGAGGGACTCGGACCTGGCTCGGCAACTACGCAGGGCCATGCATAGCGTGGCATTGAATCTCGCCGAAGCGGTGGGAAGCTTTCGCCTAAAGAACGCTAATGCTATGAGACGGCTCAGGTTCTCGTCTGCGTGGACATGAGGCACAGCCGCATCGTTGACCTTTCGCCAAACGCCCTCCCTCCAGTTTGCGCGTCGCGTGGCCAAGGGACCCGGCCCCAGCGAGGGTGGTAGCCACCTCGTCTGTCGCCAGAAACACTATGGATGACGCCGAGCGCGCGCATGCGATGGAGATATACCCAGATCACGGGCGGCGACCTTCGCCTGAGGTCCACAGTCGGGAGCTATTCGAAGGCGGGCGCGTGGGTTGATCTTCCCCCGCTCCCGTGGACAAACCTACTATGCCGCAAACGCGGCCACTTGTGCTCTCAATTCGAACTCGACCGGGCTCAAGTACCCGAGGTACGAGTGCCGCCGGGCGTGGTTGTAGAACCGCTCGAGGTAGCACCGATGGACGCCATCGCGGCATCCCGGGTCGGGAAGCGCGTCGCGTCGACCAGCTCGGCCTTGAGGGTCGCGAACCTCGTCGCCGTCCGGGCCCCCATGCTGTTCCTCCAGGGCACGCGCGACCCCCTCTGCGACCTCGCCCTGCTCCGCCTCGTGCTGGCGCGGCTCGGCGACCGGGCGAGCCTGCACGTCGTCGAGGGCGGCGACCACTCGTTCGAGGTGCCGAAGGCGCTGCAGAGGACACCGGAGAGCGTCCACGCCGAGTTCGTGAACGCGATCGACGGCTGGCTGCGGGCGAAGTGGCGTTGAGCGGCGTCTAGAGACTTGCCTACGGCGACAAAGCCAACGCAAGAATTCCGAGCCGTGGAAGCCGGGGAAGAGCACTCCGCGACCTCACCGCCCCGTGAATTACGTCGTAAACGTCACCTACAGGATCCCCCGTAAGCGAAATCGAGGGTTTCTCCTGGCCCGAACCAGGTGGCCACCCCAATGAAACGGAGACCTGCGTGTGCTAGTGGACGATTGGTGTCCATTCGACACGCACGGCCGCGAGGACCGCTGCGTTCGGTGGCCACGAGGAGAGGCGCGTCGCGTTTTCTTTGGCGATTCACACGGAGTGGATTCGCGCTTGGATGGCCGGGATCGTAGAGAGTCCTCGGTAGACTTGGGGCGCGCCGTCGCCTGGTAGCGGGCTCGCGGCGGTGCTGCTCCACGAAAGGCAACCCATGGTACCGATCGCTCACGCATCGCAGACCAACCATCTCCGGATCACCACCGGCTCGAGCGAGCTCTGCGACGTTCGCCAGTATTCGGTCACCGAGCAGATCTCGTCGCTGTTCGTCGTCGACCTGGTCGTCGTCAGCGAAAATCTCGCGATCGAATTCGACGCCGTCGTCGGCAAGCCGGCACGCTTCACCATCGTCGGTGACCGCTACGAACGCTCGTGGTCAGGGTTGTGCAACCGCTTCCAGCTCGCGACGGTCGAGGAGAAGGGACTGTCCACGTACGAGCTCACGATCGTCCCCGACCTCTGGCTCGCCACCCAGCGGCGCAATCACAGGAGGTTCCAACACGTATCGGAGCCGGACATCGTCCTCCGTATCCTGGACGAGTGGGGCATCCAGCCGGAGATGAAGCTCTCGGCAACGTACAAGAAGCGGGAGTACCGCGTCCAATACGGCGAGTCCGACTATGCCTTCATGTGCCGTATGCTCGAGGACGCTGGGATCTCGTTCTACTTCGTCCAGGCGGGCACCGAGACCAGGCTCGTCCTTTCCGATGCGCCGCACAGGAGTGAGCAACGCGGGAGCGCGATCGCCTTCAAGGACGACATCTCGATGGTCACGGGGGAGTATGCGACGCAAGTGCACGTCGGCCAGCAGGTGCGCCCGGGGCGCTACACGTTGCGGGACAACGACTACCGCCTGCGCGCCGATTATCAACTCGTCTTGAGCGCAGAAGAGGCGGACCTGGAGATCGAAAGGAAGCTCGAGCGGTACCATTACGTGCCGGGGGCGTTCCTTTTCGGAACGGACACGGGCGAGGGCACGCCGTTCGCGGACGCCAAGGGGAAGAGCAGGACCGATGAGGCGGAGGGCGCGATCCTCTTGCAAAAGCGGCTCGACGCGAAGCGCGAGGACGCGAGGATCTGCACCTTCGAGACGAACGCGCTCGACCTCGCGCCGGGCACGGTCTTGACCATGCTGGATCACCCGCGGCCGGAGCTCGGCCCGGACAGGCGCCTGCTCGTCGTGAAGGCGACCCACGCCGGCACGCCGTTCGACGCCTTCTCCCAGCGGTGCGAGGCACGGAGCGCGGATATCCCCTACCGGCCACCTCTTGCCACGCCGAAGCCGAAGGCGATCGGCATCGAGAGCGCAACCGTGGTGGGTCCGCCCGGCGAGGAAATCCATACGGACGAATTCGGCCGGGTGCGGGTGCACTTCCATTGGGACCGCGAGAGCAAGATGGACGAGGACAGCTCTTGCTGGATCCACGTGAGCCAGCCGCTCGCCGGACCGGGGTTTGGCGTTATCAACTTGCCGCGCGTGGGGCAGGAGGTGCTGGTGGATTTCCTGGGCGGAGATCCCGACCGGCCCGTCATCGTCGGCCGGGTTTACACGAATGTACAGAAGGTGCCCTACACGTTGCCCGAGAACAAGACCCAGAGCGGGTGGAAGAGCCAGTCGACGCCGGGCGGAGGCGGATCCAATGAGCTCCGCTTCGAGGACGCGAAAGGCAGGGAGCTCGTCTTCTTGCAGGCCGAGAGGGATCAGAAGAGCGTCGTGAAGAACGACGAGGCAATCACGGTCGGCAACGACCGAACGAAGCGCGTGCAGAACGACGAGACGGTCTCGATTGGCAACAACCGCACGAAGCTCGTGACGAAAAACGAGGCGCTCACGATCGGAAACGACCGCACGAAGCTCGTACAAAACGACGAGATGGTCTCGATCGGCAACAACCGCACGAAACTCGTGCAAAACGACGAAGAGGTCACGATCGGCAACGACCGCACGAAGCTCGTACAAAACGACGAGGAGGTCACGATCGGCAATGACCAGACGAAGCTCGTCGGGAACAACGAGCGCGAAGTCACCGGGGTGAACCGGAGCATCGTCGTCGGCGTGAACCGCTCTGCGCAGATCGGCGCCGTCGACGCAGTCACCGTGGGGGAAATGCACACGGTGTCCGTCGCGTCCTCGTCCAGCACGATGACGGACCAAAAGATCGTGTTCGACACAGGGGCCGGGGCGACGATCACCATGGAGGGCGCGCACGTCCGGATCGACGCCGCGGAGTCGGTCACGATCAGCAAGAAGAAAATCGTGCTCGACACGGGGGCTGGAGCAACGATTACCTTGGACGGATCCAGCGTTGAAATCAACGCCCTCAACATCAGCATCATCGGCGGCAATGCTGTCAACGTCGCTGGCGTCACACAGACCAATGTCGGGGGAATCTCCGGGCTTACCCTTGGCGCCCCGTCCGGCGACATCATCATCAGGGGAGTCATGGTCAAGCTCAACTGAGCGAGGTCGAGATCGCTCCGAAGAACTCCGCAACGATGGGCCTGGCGCTACGGCGCTGGGCGGGGACCACCGCCATGTTCAAACCGTCGCGATACAACATCTTCGTCCACCTCCGGAATGGTCGGTGCCTCGCGTACAACTCCTTGAGCGGTGGCCTCGGGCTCTGGGAAGCCGACGAGTGGGCGCTCTACCAGCGGATCGAGGCCGGGGAGGCTCCTGATCCACTGGATTCATCGGTGGGCGAAATGGTGCAGGCCGGATACCTGGTGAGCACCGCCATGGATGAGCTTCGGACCATGGAACAGGCCTACCGCGCCCACCGCTTCGACCCCGGTTCGATGATCCTCACCATCGCTCCGACCATGGCCTGCAATTTCGGGTGCGATTATTGTTTTCAGGGGCAGGACAAACCGGCGGGCAGCATGACCCCGGAGGTGCAGGACGCCATCCTCGCTCATGTCGAGCAGCAGGCGGCGGGAGCTCGCTCCCTCCACGTCGCCTGGTACGGCGGGGAGCCGCTCGTCCGGCGCGAGATCATCGAGCGACTCTCGGATCGTCTGATCGAATGCGCGGCTCGACGCCACATCGCCTACAGCGCGATGATGGTGACCAATGGCTATCTGCTCACGGCCGACGTGGCTCGGTCTCTTTGGGCGCGGCGTGTGAAGACCATCCAGGTCACGCTGGACGGCGCCCCCGAGGACCACGACCAGCGCCGCGCGCTTCTCTCGGGCAAGCCTACGTTCGATCGCATTGCCGAGAACCTCCTCGCGGCGGTGGAGGCCACCCCGATCACCTTCTCGATCCGCGTGAACATCGATCGCCGGAATGCCGATCGGGTCGTCGATCTCCTCGATCTCCTCTGGCGCCGTGGCCTCGGGGGCCGCCGGAACTTCCAGGTGTACTTCGCGCCGGTCGAGGCTATTACCACGGGTTGCCATGGTGTCACCGACGCTTGCCTGAGCAAGCGCGAATACGGAGATCTGGAGGCGCGGCTCGCCCGGCACGCATTCGACAGAGGGCTCTCCTCGCTGCCATACCCGCCCCGTTTCCGGGGCACCTGCGCGGCCGTGCGTCCGCAGGGGTTCGTCATCCTCCCGACGGGAGAAATCCATAAATGCTGGGACACCGTGAACACGCCCGGGCGGGCGGTGGGTACCATCTTCGACATGGCCGCCATCCAAAGAAGCGCCGAGGCGCTACGTTTCACGGACTGGAGTCCGCTCGATAACGAGAGCTGCCGCTCGTGCCGGATCCTGCCGAGCTGCGCGGGCGCGTGCGCCTACAAGTTCCTCTACGCCGAGGACACGCGGGGCGAGCAGGCCGTTCTGCCCTGCCCGAGCTGGAAATACAACATCAAGGAGCGACTGGTTCTGCGAGCAGAAAAATCAGGGGCCATCGGTCCGCACGATTACGACCGCAAGGCCATTCGCACGGATCCAGCCGAGCTCTGCACGGAAGCACATGCCCCGGACGCGGCGCTGCATGAAACAACACGGACCTCCCGCGCCACACGCCGCGTGTCCCTCCCCGTCGTGCCTTTTTGATGGCCCACGTTTCCGTCACCCCCACGAGGAGAACAGCCCGTGCCCAATCTGGTCGTGGTGAACAACGCAAGCCTCGTGTGCAATACCGGAGCGCTGCCCGGCAGGCTTCAGGTCGGATCGAACACGGTTCAGATCGGCGGGGTGGACGCGGCGCAGATCGATCACACCGTCCCCATTGCCAACATCCCCTCGTTCGGGATGTGCATGCTCTTCGGGATGCCCTGCATTCCCATGACGGGGGGCACCTGGTCGATCATGGTCCCCGGGGTGGGGCTCACCCAGGCGTCGAACATCCTGACGGAGGGCGCGATTCTGCCGTGTAAACTGGGCGGGCTCATTTCGATCCTCGACCCCGGTCAAAATACGGTCGTGGTCAACAACGTCCCTGCGCTCGCTGTCGAGACCAGCCCGAACGGCGAAGCCCCGATCGAGGAACAGCCTGCCGACGAGGATGGAGGGCTCTGCGGCGCCGCCGTCTGCTCGGGTGAAGAAGCCGCGCTGGATGCGTGCGGCGCCGCCGTCTGCGGTGGCGCAACGTGCGGCGGCGCTGCCTGCGCCGCGGATGCGTGTGGAGGGGATGCCTGCGGCGGGGATGCATGCGGCGCCGCCGCGTGCACCGGCGCGGTCGGCGGTGGCGGGGCGTGCGGCGCGGCGTTTTGCGCTGGAGACATCTGCGGCGTCGCATTCGGCGGGGCTGGGGGCGGCGCCGGCGGGGTTTGCGGCGCGGACGCGTGCGGCGCTGCGGTCTGCGCGGGGGCTGCGTGCGGCGCCGCCGCCTGCGCGGCGGACGCCTGCGCAGCAGACGCATGCGGCGCCGATGCCGGAGGCGCCGATGCGTGCGGGGGGCAGGCCTGCGGCGGGGATGCCTGCGGAGGGCAGGCCTGCGGCGGCGATGCCCATGGCGTGAACGCCTGCGCCGCGCAGGCCTGCGGCGCGAATGCCTGTGGGCTGGACCTCACGCCGGCGGACGCTTGCGTCATGGATGCGTGCGGCCTCGACATCATCCCTGTCATACCGTTGATTTGAGGTCCCATGATTCACTTGGTCCACATGCCATTCGGCTCGATCCTACGGCCTCCGCTCGCGCTGGGTTTGATCAAGGCGCAGCTTCGGCAGGCGGGGCTCGACGCCCGGGTCTTCAACCTAAATCTGGCGTTTGCCCATCAGATCGGACCCGGACGTTATGAAATGCTGGCCAGATGGAAAGGGGTGGAGCCCCAGGTCGGCGAATGGCTGTTCGCGGAATCCGTGTGGGGGCGGTTCGGTCCATCCGAGGACGTGTTTCTCGCCCAGTGCGGCGACGAGCTCGAGTCCTTGGCGGTCAAACAGCCACGAGCGTGGCTTCGGAAGATACGAGCCAAGGCGGTCCCGGTCTTCCTCGACGCCTGCGTCCAGTGGCTCCGGGAAGCCGCAGAGACGCGCGTCGTTGCCTTCGGATGCACGTTCTTCCAGACCCTGCCGGCGCTGGCCCTCGGGCGCCGCCTGAAGCAGGCGGCGCCGCACGTGAAGCTGGTCTATGGCGGCGCGTGCTTCCACGGCGAGCAGGGTGATGAGCTCATCCATAAAGCGCCCTGGATCGACGCCGTCTCGACGGGGGAGGCCGACGACATCATCGTGCCGCTGTTCCGCGCCCTCTCGAAGGGCCGTCCACCAGAGGGACTTCAGGGAATCCTCTGGCGCGACGACCAGGGGAAGATCCGATCGGGGCCGCCGGCCCGCCCGGTCGGCACGGAGGTCCTGAATACCCTGCCCGCGCCCGATTTCGACGACTTCTTCGAGGAGGCCTCGAAGGTGGGCCTCGCGCGCTCCCCAGGCTGGAAGGAGCGTGTCTTTCTGCCGTTCGAGAGCGCTCGCGGCTGCTGGTGGGGCGCCAAGAGCCATTGCACGTTCTGTGGGCTGAACGCCGAGGGGATGGTGTCTCGCCCCTTCGATCCCGGCCACGTGCGGTCGGCGCTCCAGACCCTTTCTGCGCGTTATCCGATACGGCGCATGCACGCCACCGACAACATCCTCACCATGGATGCATTCAAGGACCTCTTGCCCTGGCTCGCCGGGAGGCCGCTGGGCCCCGACGCGCGCTTCTATTATTGCGTGAAGTCCAACTTGAACCGGGCTCACGTGACGGCCCTGAAGAGCGCGGGGATCGCCTACATTCAACCCGGCATCGAGAGTCTGTCCACGGGGATCCTCCGCGCCATGCGCAAGGGGGTCACGGGTCTTCAGAATGTCTTCCTCCTCAAGATGTGCCGGGAGATGGGTATCGTGCCGTTCTGGAACCTGCTGATCCGGGTGCCGGGCGAGCGGCCCGAAGACTATGCGCAGATGGCTGAATGGATGCCCAAGCTCGTGCACCTCTGGCCGCCGCTCGGCGGAGCGCCGGCGGTGGAATGCCACCGGTATAGCCCCTATTTCCATGACACAGGGCGATGGACGGCTCAAATCCGTCCCATGGCCTGGTACCGCTTCCTGTACCCCCCGGAGCACGTGAATCTTTCCCGGGTAGCCTATTACTTCGAGGCTGATTGGAAGGAAGTCCTCCCGGAGGAGGCTCACAGGCCGGTCATCGAGGCGACCCTGGAATGGCTGCGCGCCTGGACCGAGTCCTCCGAACTGCCCGCCCTCACGAGCATGCCGGGAGCGTCAGGGGGGCTTTTCCTCGTCGATACCCGTTGCGGGCAGGCCGAGTCCCAGGTCTTGAGCTCCCTGGAGGCAAAGGTCTACCAGGCCATTGCCGAGCCGGCCTCGCCATCGAAGGTCCTCGCCCAGCTTCGATCTACGCCGGGAATGGACCTGTCCGAGGCCAGCCTGCGCGAGCTTCTCGCGCGCTTCGTACGAACGGGCGTTGCGCTCGAAGAGGATGGCTCTTTCCTCGCGCTCGCGCTTGCCCCGAACGCCGCGGCGATCCCGCTCGCCGTCCGGCAGCGCCTCGTCCGCCCAGCCGTGACGACGCGCTCCGGCGGCCGGAAAGCATCATGATTCAGACGTCGATCCCTCGTCGCCGCCACGCCTCCCTGATCCTGGGATACTCCGCCTCGTAAATGTCGAGCTGGCGCTGCACGCCAGCGAGGATCCGAGCACTCTCGGCGGAATGGTCCTGTCGAAATAGGGCGGCTATCTGTTGTTCGATCTCTGCGAGGCGATCGCACATTTGGGCGAGCTGGATCAGGTTCGTCCGTTCGCGAGGTTTGCCCTCGAAGAAGACCTGAAACTCGGTGGATATCAACGCCGCCTCGTGCTCCAGGCTGCGGAGGCGTTCGCCTAGCGGAGCCGCCGCCTGGACGCGCTCGATCTCCCGCGCCTCGTTCTGCAGCGTGCGGAGCTGAGCCCGTCCCCGCTCTCGGCAGAGAGCCACGCGAGCATCCGAGAGCGCATCGAGCTCCGGATCCTCCAATGTCGAGAGGATATCGGCCAAGCTCGCGGCAGAGCGCCGGAGCAGCCCGGCCCGGCCCGTGAGCCGCGGGCGCCCCGCGAAATGGATGCGGTAAAGGAGGAGCTGATCGTTCAACCGCGTGACCTGGGAAGCGAGCCGCGCTGCCGTGGGCTGCGCGTGGATTGCCTTGCGGATCTGCGCAAGCTCCACGGCGAACAGGGCGAGGTGGCCGCCAATGGCCGCGGCCATGCCTTCGATCCCCGCGCCACTCGCTCGCGTGGCCATGATTTCGACCTGCAAGCTGCGAAGGCGCTCCGCCATCTCCTGGAGCAGTGCCGTATCGCGAGTCACGCGGGGTTTGCCCGCGAACTTGCGCGCATAGGCGGCCAGGAGGTGGCGGGCCTCTCCCACGGGAAAACGCAGCGCCTCGGGCACGGCCCCCGGCGCCGGCATCGCGACCGGAGCCGAGAGATTGAGCGTCGGCGGCACCAGCATTCTCATGAGGCGTCAGTTCCTTCCCTCTGCAACCCTTTGAGCGCGTCTCGCACGTGTTTCCGGAGCGCCCTGTCTTGCGCCAACCTCTCGACCCAGACGCGCTCGATTCGCATGGCAGCGCCCTGCGGCAGCGAAAGCGCCGAAAGCGCCTCGGCGATCGCCCCCTGTTCCGATGCGAGCGTCAGGCGCGCATACTCGCTCGCCTGGATGGGCCCGCGCTCCTTCTCGATCTGATCGACGTACGCCGCGTCAAACCTCCTGAGCAGCCCGGGCTTTCCCTTGCTCGTCTCGGTCCGGATCGCGTCCATCCAGCGTCGCTCGAGCGCTGCCCACTCCATGGGCCCGAGGCCGTTCTCGCGGAGGATCTCCGTCGTCTCGGCGCGGTGGCATGCTATCGCTGCCGCGATTGCCGCGCACTTCTCAAGCGGGAGATCCTTGGATTCCGTGGATGACTGCGGCGGCTCAGGTAAAACCGCCGTACGCGCGACCATTTCGGACCCAGCGAGCGGCCCGATCATGGGTGGAGGCGCCGGCGCAGCGGCGGTCTGTCCTTGCTCAATCGGCGGCTCGACCGGCGTCGGTGCAGGCGGAGGGGGTGACGAGACGTGCTCGATGATCGGCGGAGACGGCGCGGCGGCTCGGAAAGGCATTACGCTACGCGTAGCCGCTGCCTCATTCTCTTCCGGGACCAGAGCAAGCGTTCCTGTGGAAGGCGCCTGCTCGCGGGGCACGGAGTTTTGCCCCAGAGCTGCACCGGTACCCGACGTCGGGGCTCCCGAGGGGACGGGTGGCGGAACAAATGGAAGGAGTGGCAGGTGCTTCGCCGCAGCGGCTGCGTCGGAGGAGAGCGCAAGCGTGGTCGTGGGCTGTGTCGCTCCCACGCAGCCAGCCCGATTCCGGCTCGGCGTGGGTTCGATTCGCGAGATACTTTCTTCGCCGGTCATCTGGACGGCTGCCACGATCCGCAACGCCGAAAGTGCCGCCTCGCTGGCAATGGGGAAGCTGCGCCGGCACACCACGGTGCAGCGCTGTTCGTCCCCGTCGATCCGCACCGTGTCCAGGTGGAGATCGAGCGGTTGGCCGTCGGGTACGCCGAATGCGGAAAGGCCGAAGACCCGCGCCGCGCCGCGCAAACCCGGGAGGCGCGTCCGGAAGCGAGGCAGCGCCGGGTGCAGACCTTCGAGTACGAGCCACTCGTCCCCGCGCAGCCAATCGATTCGCTGATCGAGCGGCGCAGCCTGGAAGTACGACCAGTTGAAGCCCTCGGGGATCTCGGCGATGGGTCCATCGAGCACGTGGCGGGGCACCGAGCCGAGCAGTCGTTTGCGGATGGGCCAGGCGCGCCCGATCGGCCCGAAGCCGGCGGGACGGTGCGGTTCGGTGGGATCGAGGATATATGGCTCCTGTTCGTCCGTGGGCGGCTCCAGGCCAAATGGGTTCTCTTGGCCGTCCATACCGCGAGTCGACCGTTCGTAGACCATGGGCATGCGCTGCAAGCCACGAGGGGCGCGGATCAGCAGCCTCTTGTCGAGTAGGAGCCGATCGTCATCGAAAATCGCGACCCGCACAGGCAAGGCTTGTACGGGGTTGCCCTCGGGCGCATACGCGTGTCCGGTGAAGAGCACATCGGCACGCGCCAGGTAGGGGGCGAGATCACTCGTGAACCGGACGCTGCGCGCCGGGTTGTTGCCGTGGTGAACGTCCGAACGCAGTATCTCCTGCGGCTCCGTTCGAGACATCGGCGCGTCCGGCGCGAAGGTGAACGTGGCTTTGGCAATGACGGTGACGTGGAGCTGGCCTTCGAAGCGCCAGGCGACGGCGGTCGACGCCGTCGTCGATTCGTGTTGTGGCTCCGGGACGGCCGGAAGATGAGCGCTGCGGAGCATGAGCGGCGGTTTCCCATCCATAAGCGTTCCAATATCCTGTCCAGCACACGTTCGGGACGGCTTTGCAGTCGACTGGCTGGCGCTCATTTTTCGCGCGCGCAGCGGAACCCGAGGAAGGCCTCGCGGCTCTCGGGTGTGAACCCGAGCTCGAAGGTGGTCGCCAGTCCCTCCGTGGAATGTGCGAAATCTCCGCCGCGGGCCTCCCGGCCATTGTCCTCGTCTTTATCGCTGAGGTTCGCGCAATCGTTGCAGGGCGTCGGATGTGTGCCGTGGTAATCCAGAAGCCACTCCGACATGCTTCCCGCCAGATCAGCGTGCCCCGATTCTCCATCGCCGGCGGGCGATCTCGATCCGACGCGCGGGATCAGGCACCCCATGTTGGTGGTATCGCAGCCATACGCGGCGAGGTCCGGGGTCGGCGTGGCCTCGCCCCACGGATAGGTCCGTTGCTCGTTGCCGTGGGCGGCCGCGTAGTTCCACTCGGCTTTCGTCGGGAGACGGGCTTCGTCCCAGGCGCAGAAGGCGAAGGCGACGTACCAGGAGACGCAATTGATGGGGAGCTCCTCGTTCGGGCCTGGTCCGTCGGTCCACGTCCGAAAATTCGGATCACAGCCCAGCGAAGCTTCGAGCTCCGCCCGATCTCTGGGCAAATGGTCGTCCCAGCCAGGATCCCACCCGCTGCCCGCGAGCCGCGGGTGGCTCCCGTGGTCCTTTTGGGGCTTGTTCTGTGGATATCCCGCGACGAACTGCCGAAATCGACCCACCGTCACCTCGAAACGATCGAGCCGAAAATCAGCGACCGTGGCGGGGAACTGAGGATCGTTGACGCGGTTGAACGTGCCGCCCAGCACGACCGCGTCCGCGCAACAGCTCTCGTCGCCGTCCGGCCCGCAGCGGGGCTCGACCCGATCACACCGCGGCAGCGAGAACACGTTTGGTTCCACGTCCGGAAAACACGCGGTCGAGGCGACCGAGAACAGGGCCGTCGCAGCAGAGAGCTCGACGACAGGAAGCCGCATTCGATCACGTCCGTGCATTAGAAGCTCCCCACGATCGTCGCGCCCGCGCCGTCGGGTGCAATCCACGGGAGCGTAATGGCCGTCCGCGTCGGCTCCTTCGCAAACCGCGATCCGGCGATCCCCACGATCGCAGCCCCGATCACGATCATCCCCGCGCTGCCCAGCCCGACGAAGAGTCCGAGATCGCGGTTTTTGCGCGCATTGTCGGCTGCGTAGTCGTACCCAGGGTTGCAATAGGTACCGCCCCGGACGTCGCGACAGTTTTCTTGCAATGCGCCGATCGCAGCCCGGTTGTCGACGAGGAATCCGATCGCCGCCCCGGAGAGCCCAATTCCGACGGCCCCGGCGACCCACGCCCAGGCGGGGACGCCACCTCCGGTCTTCCCGTCTGCTCTGGCCTCTGGTTCGGGCTCGAGCGCCAGCTCGACTGTGACGCTTTTGCCCTCCTCGAGCGTGACCGTGCGGGTCTCCGTCTTGTGGCCGGGCGCGCTCGCGCGGATCTCGTGGGGGCCCGGATCGGCGGGCAGCGGTTCGCCGAGCGCTGCAGGAAGGAGTGCCTTGCCATCGCGCTGCACTTCGAGACCCGCCGGCGCGTGCGCGACCACGACACGGAGCTTCGGCACCCGCGGCGAAAGCGCCGTGATCCCGTTGTTCGCGATTTCCTCGAGGCCTCTCCGCCGCTGCTCCCCATGGGTCTCGTGGTTCAGACCGAGGGCGCGGTGGTAGTCCTCCCAGGCCGAGGCGAGCTTGCCCTCCTGCTCGTGACACCGGGCGAGATTGAGCGCGGTGCTCGCCGAAGGGTGCAGCGCGAGGCTGGCCTCGAACTTTGGACAACCTGCGGCATAGTCGCCATTCTCGACGAGCGATCGCCCGGCCTTGAAAAGCGCCTCCGCGGCCGCCGCATCATGCGCCTTGGGTTCCTGCGCGCCCGCCCCGGAGGCGCAAACTCCGAGCCCCACAGCACACGCAAGCCCCGCGATCCGCGCTGGAACGCCGCAAACGCGGATGTCACATATGCTGGAGTAGGTCATCGGTCTTCCTCGAAGGGGCAGGAGGGGGGCGGCGGCCGGCCTTCCCTGAATGCGTCGACGTGGACGGCGGGGCCGCTGAGGCGCTCGGCGATGCGGACACAAGAGGCGTCGTGTCGAGCAGCAGCGCCGCCTCGGGCGCCGCGAGAGCGGCGCTGGGCGGCGAGGGCTCCGCTGGCGCTTTCGCCTGGGGCCCTGCGAGCACATCGGGCGGCGAAGGCGCGCGCAGCCATGCGAAGAGGCCGAGGCCAAGCACCGCTGCGGCGATGGCCGCGCCGATCGTGATCGCGGTGCGTCGGCCACGGCTCGGCAGCGGGGTGTGAGGCCGCGTCTGGGCCGACGGCGACAGCGTACCCATTTCGGGTTGGGACATGGGGATCGGGGCCGCAATCTCGATGCCGGAGCCGATGTCAGGCCCGGAGCTCCTCGATGCATGCACCCCGACGTTCCTGGCCAGGCTCGCAAACGCCTCGACGAGCTCGGCCGCGCTCTGGAAACGCTGTTTTGGATCTCGCGCAAGTGCGCGCTGGAAGAACCCATCGATCTCGGGGCCGAGGTCGGGCGCCACCTCCGAGGCGAGCGGAATGGGCGCCGTGCAGACATCCACGAGCACCTCGCCGATCTCATCGCCCGGGAAGGGGAGCCGGCCAGTGAGGCACTGGAATGCAATCACGCCGAGGGACCAGAGATCGGTGCGGTGATCGACGTGGTTGCTCCTGCGTACCTGCTCCGGGCTCATGTAACTCGGGGAGCCGAGCAGCGCGCCGGTGCGCGTCGCCTGTGCGCCTGCGATGAGCCCGGTGGACTTTGCGATCCCGAAATCGACGACCTTGACGATCTGCTCGTCGCCGAGGCGAGCGAGGAAGATGTTTCCGGGCTTGAGATCGCGGTGAATGAGGCCGAGTTCGTGCGCGCGGCGCAGAGCCTTGCCGACCTGCTCGAGGATGTCCAGGGTGGCCCGGAGCGACAGCCGGCGCTCGCGTGCGAGGCAGGCCGCGAGATCCTCCCCCTCGAGGAGCTCCATCACGATGTAGGGCGATCCGTCCTCGACACCATAATCGTGAACCTGCGCCGCATTTGGGCTCTTGAGGATGGCCGCGACCTTGGCCTCGCGCTCGAAGCGCGCGCGCAGGTCGGCGGAGGAGGCGACCTGCGGCGCCATGAACTTGATCGCGATATCCACGTCGAGTTGCAGGTGTCGAGCTACCCACACGCTGCCCATTGCGCCCCGTGCCAGCGCACGTTCGAGACGATAACGACCTGCGATGATGCTGCCTGTCGTGTGCTCGGGCACGAACCGGAAGATACTGGAGTTTTTGCGCTCCGTCCACCCGTGCAGAGCGAATCACGTCACGAAAACTTCGCAGGCGAAGGCGTTGAGAATGCAGCATTCACACGTCCAGGGCGTCGTGCCCAATCCCGATCGCGCTCGACGGTGCACGTTTGTTCTGGACATATATGTCCTCCAGCAGTGCGATCGTTGCCCGAAATGCCTGGACGACCCGCAAACCGCGAGACGATTCCATTTTCGTGGAGCGCCCGCTCGGCGATGGCCACGAGCGGCTCGAGTCCAAACGGCTTGGCAAAGGACGAGCCTCGCTCGCCAATTGCGGCAGGCAAGAGACCCTCCGTAATGGCGAATGACGCTTGATCAATCCTTTCTGCGGCGACGCGTATCATAATGCCCCCGCAAATACCGCGGGATCCCGGTGGTGTGGTGCCGCGGTAGCACCCGAATCCGCTTCCCGCACCCGCAGGCGCAGACGTGCAGCCCCTTCGCGTTCTCAACCTCCGCCCACGCTGAACACACCTCCGGCTGATGCCACCGGATGAACCGCGGGATCCCCACGCAGTGGTGCCACGGCTTCACCACGACCCGCCCCCCGCACCCGCAGGCGCACCTGTACCCCTTCGCATTTTCAGCCTTCGCCCAGGCCTCCGCCGCACCCGCGGGCGTGGGCCGCGTGGACAACTTCACCGTTCCATCTAACACGAGAGGCCGTGTCGCCGTTTGGCGAAAGGTCAACATTGCAGAGGGAATGGGCAACCACGCCGGTACGAAGCGGCAGCGCTACGCCTCCGCCCTCGGCTCGGCACGGGAGGTGCTGGCATGCGTCCAGGTCGCCCAGGCCATGCGTTATATCGGTAGCGTCGATGGGCGCGCGCTCGACCGAATGGACCGCGTCATCGCCACCCTCGGACGCCTCGTCTACCGCCGCGCATCCTGAACCAGCAGGGTGGGCCGCCCTCTGCACGGGCGGCCCACCCTTTCCGCCTGGATCACGGCCCCCATTGCGGTGCTCCTCGTCCCATTCCCTATGGATCGCAGGTTCTCCCCCGACGAACCAATCTTCACCTTTCGTGATTGCCTTCCCCCACGATTCATGAGACAAAAGCAAGCGACGCCAGCCGGTGCTTCCAACACCGACCGGCGTCTGACCTGCAAACCCCGAGCTAACCGGAGTTCACAAGCTGTGACCAATCTAGACGTCTGCCCTGAATCCGCCAAAAAACCGGTAACCTTTCCCTCCCCGGAGGCATCCTTCGAGCGGTTTTACCGCGAATCCTGGGGCTTCGTTCGTTCTGTCCTCCTCAAGCGTGGCGTCCCGGAGCGGGAAGCGGACGACCTCACGCAGGAGGTCTTCGTGGTCGCGTGGCGACAGCGTGACTCCATGGTTTGGGACAGGCAGGCGCGAGCGTGGCTCTACACGGTCGCCGGTTATATCGCCGCGAACCATTGCAAGCTTGCGCGGCACCGGACGGAGGCGTTCGTCGCCGAGCTGCCCGAGCCCGCGGTCCATCCGCAGGTGACGCAGGCCATGGACGCGACCCGCCTCCTCTGGAGGGCCCTCCCAAAGCTCGGCGAAAAGCTCGCCCCCGTGCTGATCGCCTACGAAATCGAAGGCCGCTCGATGCCGGAGATTGCCCGCGCGCTCGGGATCCGCCTGAAGACCGCCTACGCCCGCCTGCAACTGGCCCGCAACCGCCTCGCGCACTGCGCCCCCGTCTGACGCTCCCGCTCCCGCTCCCGCTCCCGCTCCCGCTCCCAAACCCGCTACCGCTACCGCTCCCGTGCGTCGAGGCTTGTTGAGCCGCGGACGCTTGCGCCTTCACTTGGCCTGTACAATGGGCTTTCGCTTGAAGGGGTCGATACCACTTGGCTTCGGCTCCTCGGGAAGCTCGGGCGAGCCGGGCCAGGTAATGCCGGCTTTCTGAAGGCGCCGTTGAGCGAAAAGCAGGTCCTCTGGACCGAGCGGCTTGGGAAACAGCGTCGCGAGCTCGTCGGCCGTGAATTCCGTGGGACCCTGCATCCGCCGATCGACCACCGTGTCGATGAGCGCGTGAATGGGTGCGTCCCTCGTGCGGGCGCGCTCTGCTGCGTGCGCGGCAAGTTCTCCGAGTACCCAGAATGGTAGCCGACCGTTTTGGAGCATGCCCCATGGGACAAGTCGCATGACGCCAAGCAAGGTAGGGGCGTCGAACATGGAGCCCCCGACGCGATCGCCGTGCAGCCAGAAGCCAACCCCGGCCAACCTTTCCGAATACATTTTCTTATTGGGTAACTTTCCATTGTACAAATCGCTGAACGTGTCGAGCATGCTGGCGGCCATCTGAAATGCTGGCTCCAGCTCAGCGGGAAGCCCTGGCACAGCCCCGCGCACATCCTCTGGGCCACCCGTCACCGTGTCAGGCGTCAGGCCGAAGTGAGCAATCGGGCCAAACCCAAGCTCGTACGCGAGACCAACGACGCCTGCTTCGGTCCACGCCACGACGTCGTACGCTCCGCATCCGTCGCGGGTCATGAAGGCGCCACGCTGGACGTCGCCTGTCCACTCCGAGATGTCGCAAACCGGGTACGCCGGGCCATTCGGGAGCGTGGCGAGGATGGCTTCCACGTAAGCGCGCAACGCGGCGCGCACGATGGCATCTCGGTCGAACACGAGGCGTCCGCGGGGATGGTTGCGCGTGACCATGAGGCCTCGACTAGGCCACGTGGGTCTCGGCGTCAACGTGCTCGTCGCACGCGTCCGGCTGCCGCGTCAGGGCGTGTACGCCGGCGCGGCGTTGAGCCGTTTCACCTCCTCGGCCGGCGGGTTTTTATTTAAAAGCCAGTTGTTCAGCGCCCGCGATATGACCGCAGCGTTCTTCGTCGAGTTCGTGCCCCACGGGCAACTGCGCTTGTCCTTCATCGGCACGACGTGGTGCACCTCCGGGTACGTCGCGACGGGATCCTCTGGATCCGGGAGGACAAGCGGCTCCTCGCATATCACCGACTCGCACTTCTCATTCGTGCAAGGCCACTTGAAGCCCGCGAGATCGGAGTGGATCTCGCCCACGCCCGCGTCGCCCTTGTGCGCGTTACGGTTGACCTGGAGAATATAGTTCCTCTGGCTGAGGGCATCCCCGCTCTCGTCAACCATGCCGCTGAAGCATTTGTTGAACGGCTGCGCGAGTCCGAGGGTTGGCGGCTCGGACAAATTGCGGTACGGACCATTGACCTCCACCAGCACGCCGTCGACCTCGACGAGCGGCGTCTGCCTCGGCGCGGGTTCATGGCTGATGACGATGTGGATCGCGGGGTCCGGCCCGACCTGGCGAAAGTAGTTCTCCGTGCCGGCGATGGGCTCGCACGCCGGGTAGTTCTTGTCGTAGGGCGCCGCTCCGAAGACCTCTGCGACCCGCACGCCCTCGTCGCACGCTTCCTGCGGGGTCTTGTAGAAACAGTTGAACGTGGGGGTGGGGCCCTCGGACATGTAACAAGCGTCGCCGAACGCGGCGATGTACTTCGCGCGCAGCGCGAGGTCCATGCTCGGATTGCCGAGGAGCGGGATGCGATAACGCATGCACGGCTCGGGCATCGTTGCCGCACATCCGGTCGACGTGTCGGTCGGGATGTCGGGTGGAGCCGGGCACGCCTTGAGAGGCCCCGGATCGGGAGGTGATCCGCACGCACCCATCATCCCTACCGCACCAAAACCCAACCCCAGCACGCCCAGCATGACCGAGCGGAGTCTCGTCATTGCTTGCATGGTGTACTGAGTCGCACGTGCATCGGCTCGGCGGCAACGGAAAACCAGCCAGGGGGCTCACGATGCGCCCGGGAACCGAGCGTCACATGATGGTGACCGGGTCGGCGGGAGCCGGCGGGAGCCGCCGGAGCGGTACACAATCAGATTCCACTTGCCGCTCCCGCTCCCGCTTCCGCTCCCGCTTCCTCTCCCGGTCCCTCCCGAATCCGAAGCCCACCGCCGAGCCGACTCGCTCCTCTGTGGTGTGGTCAGATCCTTCCCCCCCGGGCAAACACAGGAGCTTCCCCGTCACCGCCTCGCAGAGGTCGAGCGCCGGCCCCGCATACGGCAGGAACCCGATCGCAATGCGCGATGATGCATGCACCAGCGTCTGCATCACCTCCGCATAGTCCCCAAAGTGGTCTCCGACGTCGGGCACCTCGACCCACGGCACCTCCGACGACGTCAGCGAATACTCCCACGGATCATCCGGCGAAAACCCGGCCGCCCGCGCCTCGCCCGTCACCAGATCCGCCACCGCGTCCGCCTGCGCGCCGAAATGTTCGAGCAGGCTCGCGAGCTCGTCCTTCAAATCCTGAACGCTCTTCTTCAGGTCGGAAAGAAGCTGCACCAGCGCTTCCCGCGTGGCCTCGTCGACCACGTCTCCGTACCGCTCCAAAATCGCGTCGAGGTCCACCTCGCTGATCTCGTCGAGCGGCCGGGACACGAGATCATGCAGCTCCGTATCGAGCTGCTGGAGCAGGTCGAGCCTCTCCGCGAGGTTCGCGGCCTTCGCCGCGTTCTCGATGAGCCATTTCCGCTCGGCCGCGATCTCGACCTCCAGGTTCGCGATGTCCCGCGCGAGGGGCGGATTGATCTCCGAAAGCGAGAGACCGACCTGCGTACTGCCGCTGAAGGCCGTCCCGTCACGCCGGACGTTGAACAGCGGCTTTTGGATACCGAGCGGGATCGAGACGAGGGTCACGAAGTTCTGCTGGTGAACGCAGGTATCGTTGCCCATGGCGTTCTGGGTGCCGAAGGTGAATTCGTTCGTGCCCATGCGGAGGAGCACGGAGTTGGACGGGGCCTCCGCCACGTTGCTCTTCGGGCCGTTCGGGATCGAAACGTAGGCCCCCGGAACCTCGAAGGTCGCGAGCGGCATCCGGTTCGCGTGGAAATAGTCGCCCCCGGGGATACCGAGGCGGGCGTCCTCGCAAGAGTTGCTCTCCTGGAGCATCTCCCAGTGAACGCTGTACGGCGTCCCCGCCCGCGCATGCGCGGGCGTCATCAGCACGAGCACGACGATCCAGAAAACAAGCAAGCGATTCATGTCCCCTCCGCGCCGCGCAAAGCGGCGTCGTGCAAAACGGCAGCCCCCTTCACATCGCCCGCCGCGAGCTTCGCTGCCGCCACATCGAGCAACGCGCCGCCCACGCCTTGCGCCTTCATCGTCGAGAGCCCGGTCTGGATGAGCTCCGGCAGGGTGGTCGCGCGGTACGTCGCCGCCGTCTTGAAATGCGGACGCATCTCCGCGCAGCCGGCCTCACGCCACGACGACGAGGGCAACTCGCAGAGCGGGCGCATCTGCAAGAAGGCCGTGACCTCGTCGTATCGCTTCGCGAGGTACGGGAGCGATAGCTTCACGCCTTGGGGCGGCGCCTGCTCGAACGCGAGCACATGCGCCTCCGCGCTCTCGTGAAACGTCGCCTCCGCCTTCGCAATCTTCGCCTCCGCGACCGTGTCCCGCACGGCTTGGCTCTCGTCGAGCAATTGCAGCGCTTGCCTCCGCATCGTGATCCCGAAGAGGAGCGACATCGCCGCCCGGTCGCTCCTGGCAATACGTCGATCGACATACCCGAGCATCGCGTGGATCGAGCGCTGCGCCCCGGAGGTCATGTCCGGGCTCTGCACGCCATGCGTGACCATGAAATCCGCGTGCGGCGTGAGCGCCTCTTGCGATGTGACCTCGAATTGGGTGATCTCCGCGGAGAGCGTCATCGCCCGCAGCACCATCTCTTGCGGCCCTGCGCTCGCGCCATGCGCCGCTTCGAAGCTCGCTTGCTCGCCCCCTGTCGACGCCGGAGAGGGCGGCCTTCGATGCATCCACCTCCTTGGTCGCGCGGCGAGTACACGAACCTTGACTCGGCTTGCTCACATGGCGAACATGACCACCATGAGATTCATTCGTGCCACCATACTCGTCACGGCCTTCGCCTCGATGGTCCCTGCTTGCACGACTGACCCCACCGAAGCGGATCGCGACCCATGCGCTAGGAAGGCCGGAGCTTGTCACAACGCTTGCTACAAGGCCGACATGGGAGAGAAGTGCCACGCTTGCTGTGACGACAACGGCTCGTCGTGCGCCAACGATGGTGGTTATCGTTTTTACTCGTGTCCCGACAAAGAATAGCCGCAATGAGAGACCCGGCCATCGGGGCGCTGTCCATGATGATTCGACGTTCAGTGGTATTTGCGGGGCTCGTCCTCGTGCTCGGCGCGGGCTGCAGCACGCGCGAAAAGCCCAAGGGCCGTTTCGACGGGATCGATGGTGGATTCACGCCGCGTAAAGAGTGCAACGTGCCGTCGATGAACTGCTACAATGGTTGCTTCCGACGAAATGAAGGCCCCATTTGCACGGGCTGCTGTTACGACCAGCGGTTCCTCTGCGACACGCAGCAGCCCCACTCCTTCGAGTCCTGCGGCGGTACGCAATAGCCATACGCTCACATGACGAACGCCGCGACGAGGTAATCCCCTCGTCCCATCTGGAATCCCCTCCTGCGATGAGCTGTGGCCCATCTATCAGGAGGACGAACGGGTCCGGCAAGACAAATCACGGTGTGCGCGGACGTTGTCAGTCCGGGGTCGAGCCCCGTGCCGCGTGGCCTTGCCCCTGCCCCCTCCCGGGTCGAACCCCCTCTGCCGACCCTCGCCCCCACCCCATTCCTCGCGGGGCCCCCAGCCGCGACGCCCGCGCCCCTCGTCGTGCCTCGCCCGGGCCTCGACTCGCCTGGCTACCACCCACCCCATTTCCTTCTCGATCGCGGACAAAGGTGGACCTGCCCCACCCATCTTCCGACACGCACCTGGCATCGGGTGCTCGCCCCCCGAAAAAGCGCCATCTCGAACCCGAAAACGGCGGACCTTCGCCCTCGAAAGACGCCATCCGAACCTCGATCGCGGCGGCATGGGCCCCCTTCGTTCGGGCCTCGAACCCCGACAGCGACGGGGTGCTGCCTCCTCGGCCCAAAGTCGCCACAGAAAATGGGCGGAGGGCACCCTGCCCGCACCCGGTCGGTGTCGCCAAACGGGAGGGTGTAACCCGCCTTGGCCCGGGGTCCGGCGACGCGAGGCGTGACCCTCACCCACTTTTGCCCGCGCTCGTGTTCCAAATGCGGACCCTCGAGGCCACCCGGGCCCACGTCCGAGGCCCGCGAGGCGAGACCTCCACCCACCACGCCCCCGGTGCGACCTCCACGCTTCGAGCTCCCAGCCCTCCCGCGCTCGGGATGGTGTCGGGACCACGAATCTCCCTTGCCTTCCGGGTCGACGTCGATGCAACCTGCCGTCCACACCACGTCCAACCCGCAGGGGGGCCGACGTGTCCGAGGACTGCCTGCATGGAACCTTTTCTCGACGCCCTGTTCCGCCTCTACACGTTCTCGACCGGTCGGCGGCTCTTCGCCCTGCACCAGGTGCGAAAGCTCGCCCTGGCTTCTGGACTCACGGACCTCGTGGTGCACACGGGCAACGCGATCGCCTATGACACGGACACACGCGCGCTGGAGGCGCGATGGGCTGGTCGAAAGCAATCGACGTTTTCGCCCGAAGCCAAGCAGCTCGATATCTACGTCGACGCCGCCCTCGGCGCCCTCCGCGACGGCGCCGATGCGCAGATTCGCGCCTGCGCGCCGGGCGATCCGATAGCCGACGCGGCGCTGAAGATGCTCGACGTCCTGTTCCCGAAGGGCGTGGGCGCCATCACGACGCTCGGCTTCGTGGACGAGCTGGCCGAGGTGAACCGCATTCTGGAGCGGGTGAACGAGCCCGATTACAAGGCTCTCGTGACGGAGCTCGGTCTCACGCGGCAGGTGGCGCGGCTCATGACCCTCGAAGGGCAATACCGCGCCGCCATCGAGGGCCCCGGCGGGACCTTGACCTACGCCACGGTGAAGGACGCGCGCACGAAGGGGCAATCCCTCATGCTTCAGGCCGTGGCCATGATCCTCGGCAAGTATCCCTCGGACAGCGAGGCGGATCGGAAGGCGCGCGGCGCGCTCCTTTCGCCCATTCTCGTTCAGAACGAGGCGATCCGGCGCTACCTGCGCGACCGCAAGCCCATCGAGGACGTGAACCCGGAGACGGGCGAGATCGAGCAGACGCCACCGGCGCAGGACGCGACGCAAACCCCCTGACAGTCCGCCCTGGCCGCACGACGCCGCGTTCTCCGGCCCGTTCGGGTTTTGCGATCCGAAGGGCGATCCTCTGCCTTTTACCGCGATCCCCAGGCCGCTCGTTTGTGAAGCGCGCGCCAGCATCGACCGCGCCCTTGCGCGCGCCGCGCCACGCGCGAGATAGTTTCGGTCTTGCCGAGCCTTCTCCCCGCCTCGATCCTCGGACGCACCTCGCCCGTGCGCGCTTTGCTCGAAGCCGAGCTCCGCGCCGCCGGCTTCGACGTGCTCCCGAACGAGGATCCGGGCACGCTCGGCGACCCGTCCCTCGTCGTCGTCCTCGACCTCGAAGGCGACGCCCCCCGAACCGCCCTCGACGCTTGCCGCACGACCCGCGCGCGCCTCGACGCCGCTGCCCTCGCGGTCGCAACCGATCGCGACGATGACGCCCACCTCCGCACGCTCGTCGACGCCGGCGCCGACGAGCTCTTCGTCCTCCCGCACGACGCGCCACGCCTCGGTCCGCGCCTCGCCGCGATCCGCCGCCGCGTCGAGACGACCCGACGCATCCTCGACGACAAGCGCGACATCGAGCGCCGCCACGAGTACCTCTACGAGCACGCGCCGATCATCCTGCACTCGATCGACGCCGAAGGCCGCCTCGTGAGCGTCAGCGACGGATGGCTCGACGCGCTCGGTTACGAGCGCGCCGAGGTCCTCGGCCGCCGCTCCGTCGACTTCATGACCGAGGCCTCCCGAGAGCTCGCCCTCGCGCGGATCCCCGAGCTCTTCCAGCGCGGCGTCGGCCAAGGCAGCCGATACGAGTTCGTGCGCAAGGACGGCAGTCTCCTCGAGGTGGTGATGACCGCGCTCGTCGAGCGCGACGCCGCGGGCAAGAGCCTCCGCACCTTCGCCGTCTCGACCGACCTCCGCGAGGTCCGCGAGGTCGAGCGGGCCCTCGCGCGGGCCAACGACGAGCTCCACACCCTGCTCGCCGCGTTCCCCGACAACATCTTCCGCGTCGCCGAAGACGGCACCGTGCTCGAAGCGCACTTCGGCCGGCGACAGCGGCGCCGCAGCGTCGAATCGCTCCCCGCGCTCGTCGGCAAGAACCTCACCGAGATCCTGCAGCCGCTGCGGGCGCCGGAGGTCCTCGACGCCATCAAGAAGGTCCGCGGGACGACCGACGTCGTCTCGCTCGAATACGAGACGCTGGGCACCGACGGAGCCCCCATGTTCCGTGAAGTCCGCGTCGCCGCCCTGCCCCGCGGCGAGGCGCTGATCCTGAGCCGCGACGTGACGGAGCTCCGCCACTCGGAGGCCCTCCTCCGCGAGAACGAGACGCGCCTGCGCGCGCTGCTCGACAACGCCCCCGTGGTCCTCTGGGCCGTCGATCGCGAGGGCATCATCACCTTCGCCGAAGGCAAGGGTCTCGCGCACCTCGGCTTCCGGCCAGGCGAGCTCATCGGCACCTCGGCCTTCAACCTCCCGACGGTTCCCGGCAGTAGTTTGCCGCAGGTGCGCGAGCCCCTCGCGGGACGGGCCTACATGGGCGAGGTCGCGATCGGCCGTGTCTGGTTCGAGCACGTCTCCTGGCCCCTCCGCGACGCCTCGGGCGAAGTGACGGGCGCGCTCGGCGTCTCCACCGACATCACCGAGCGTCGCCGCGTCGAGCTCGCGCTGCGCGAGAGCGAGCGGCTCGCGCAGGCCGTCTTCGAGAACGCCCCCGTCGGCATCCAGATCTTCGGCCCCGACGGCACCTCCGTGCAGATGAACGAGGCGCACCGCAACCAGCTCGGCCTGCCCAGCAAGACCTACGGCGTCGGCGTCTTCAACGCCCTCACCGATCCTCTCCACGTGAGCACCGGCATGGACCAATGCTTCGCGCGCGCCTACGCGGGCGAGGTCGTCGAGATCCACGGCCAGGACGTGAACCTCGACATCTACGGCAACACCTGGAGCAGCTCGCGCGCGCGCCTCGTCTTCGACACCATCCTCTTCCCCATCCGCGACGGCGCCGAGACGCGCGCCGTCGTCGCCTTCTGCCGCGACGTCACCGAGCGCAGGCACGCCGAGGCGCGCCTGCTCCTCGCCGATCGGCTCACCTCCCTCGGCACCATGGCCGCCGGCGTCGCCCACGAGATCAACAACCCCCTCTCGTTCGTCCTCGCGAACCTGGAGTTCGTCGCGGAGGCCCTGCGCGCCGCGCCTCCCGACGCCGACACGTACGAGGCCGCGACCCAAGCCCTCGACGAGGCCCTCGAAGGCGCCAAGCGCATGCGCGCCATCGTGCGCGACATGGGCACGTTTTCCCGCGCCGACGGCGATGCCGCCGAGCGCGGCCCCATCGACGTGCATGCCGTCCTCGACAAGTCCATCCGCATGACCCACCACGCCCTGCGCCACCGCACCCGCGTCACGCGCGCGTTCGGCGACGTGCCCCAGGTCATCGGCAACGAGGCGCGGCTCGGCCAGGTCTTCGTCAACCTCCTCGCCAACGCCGCGCAGGCCATGCCCGATCGCCCCGAGTCGGAGAACGAGATCCGCCTCGTCACCCGATCGATCGACGGCCGCGTCCTCGTCGAGGTCGTCGACAACGGCGTCGGCATCCCGCCCGACCGCCTCACGCGCATCTTCGATCCGTTCTTCACGACGAAGCCCGTCGGCGAGGGCATGGGCCTCGGCCTCTCGGTTTGTCACAGCATCGTCACGTCCTTCGGCGGCGAGCTCCTCGTCGAGAGCACGCCTGGCACGGGCTCGATCTTCCGCGTGATCCTCCGGCCCGCCGAGCTCACACCTCGCTCGCGCAGGGGCCTCCGCCCCTCGGGGCGCGGCGACAGGCCTCGTGTCCTCTTCGTCGACGACGAGCCCTACGTCTGCACCGCCGTACGCCGCATCCTCGGCCGCGACATGGATCTCGTCTGCGCCTGCGGCTCCGAGGAGGCGCTCGGGCTCGTCCGCGCGGGCGAACGTTTCGACGTCGTCCTCTGTGATCTCATGATGCCCGGCACGAGCGGCGTCGCGCTCTACGCCTCCCTGCTCGAGCTCGATCCCGCGCTCGAGTGCCGCGTGGGTTTCTTGACGGGCGGCGCGTGCACCGACGAAGTCCGGTCGTTCGTGGGCGACGTCGGCGATCGGCTCCTCTTCAAACCGTTCGAGGCTGAAAGCTTTCGCGCGCTGGTCTCCGCGCTCGCCTCGGGCAGCATGCCTCCGAGGAGGGTGGGCTAGGCGCCAAGGACGACGCTCGCTTTTGCGTCGCCCCTCATCCGCAGGCTCCCGCTACGACGACCGAGGTTTTATGGAGCGGCACGGATGCCGTCTCGTGTCGACTTCCTCCCGGGAACGTGGAAAGGCCCGCGGCACGGGACGAACTCACCCGCCGGCCTCTTCCTGGTGCTCGGCACGGTCGGTGGGACGGTCGTGCTGCGCGAGAGCCTCGCACCGCTGCTCGGCGCGTCCTCGCCCATGCTCGCGTTCGTCCTGCCGGTGACGATCTGCGCCGCGCTGGGCGGCTTCTGGCTCGGCATCCTCGCCACGATCTGCGCACTCGGCGCGGGTTACTTCTTTTTCATCGAGCCCGTCCACGCGCCCACGCTGACGAGCCCCGCCGACCTCGCCCGGATCGGACTCTTCACCTGCATCGGCGTCGCCATCAGCGCCGTGAGCGGCCGCATGCATCGCGAGGTCGCGCGCAGCCGCGAGGCCGAGCGCATCATCGCCGAGCGTGCCCAGGCAAGCGCGACGAACGCCCAGCATTTCCGCACCCTCGTCGCCTCCCGCACCCTCGGCGTCGCCACCTTCCGCGGCGACGCGATCGTCGATGCGAATCCCGCCTTCCTCGACCTTCTTGGTTGGAGCTCCCACGAATTCGCCGAGCTCGACGGCAAGCTCACGTGGAGCGAGCTCACGCCCTCCGAGCACCGCGGCGCCGACGACCTCGCCGCCCGGCAGCTCCGGACGGTGGGCTATTGCGCGCCTTACGAGAAGGAGTTCTTCCGGAAAGACGGCAGCCGCGTCCCGGCCTTGATCGGCGGCGCCGTCGTCCTCGGCCGCGACGGGCGCGACCTCACCGGCATGTTTTACGTCGTCGATCTCTCGCGCCTCCGCCGCGCCGAGCAGGCCCTACGCGAGAGCGAGGCCCGCCTCCGCCTCGCGCTCGACGCCGCGCGCGCGGGCTCGTGGGCCTGGGACGTGGCGACGAACCACCTCGTCTGGTCCGAGCGCAACTACGAGCTCTACGGCGTCGATCCGAGGTGCGTCGCGACCGTCGAACGATGGATCGAAGCCATCCACCCGGACGATCGCGCCCGCATCGTGGACGAGTCCGAGCGCATGCTCGCGAGCGGCGCCGAGCACTTCCGCCTCGAGCTCCGCGTCGCCCGCGGCGCGCACGGGATCCGCTGGATCGCCGCCCTCGGACAGGTCCACCGCGACGAACGAGGAAACGTCGTGCGCGCCGCGGGTTTGACCCTCGACATCACCGAACGCCGCAACATCGAGGAGAGCGAGCGCGCCGCGCGCGCCGAGGCCGAGCGCGTGAGCCACCTCAAGGACGAGTTCGTCGCGACGCTCTCGCACGAGCTCCGCACGCCGCTCACCTCCATCCTCGGCTGGGCCCAGGTCCTCTCGCGCTCGCCCCACGGCGGCGACAAACCCCATCGGGGCCTCGAGGTCATCGAGCGCAACGCCCGCGTCCTCTCGCAGATCGTCTCCGATCTCCTCGACGTCAGCCGCATCGTCACGGGCAAGATCCACCTCGACGTCGCGCCCTTTGATCTCGGCGCCGTCGTCGCCTCCGCGACCGAGACCGTGCGCCCCTCCGCCGAGCAGAAGGGCGTCGCGCTCGACGTCAGCGTCACGCCGATCGGCGAGCCCCTCCTCGGCGACGACGCTCGCATCGAGCAGCTCCTCTGGAACCTCCTCTCGAACGCGATCAAGTTCTCGCCGACGGGCGGCCGCGTCGAGGTCGTCGTGCGCCCGCAGCGGGGCCGCGCCGTCATCGTCGTCCGTGACTCCGGCCAGGGCATCGCGCCCGAGTTCTTGCCGCACCTCTTCGAGCGCTTCCGGCAGGAGGACGCCTCCTCGTCCCGGCGTTACGGCGGCCTCGGCCTCGGCCTCTCCATCGTCAAGCACATCACCGACCTTCATGGCGGCCGCGTGGTTGCCGAGAGCGCGGGCCCGGGCCGCGGCGCGACCTTCACCGTCGAGCTCCCGCTCGCCTCCGAGGGCCGCGTGATGGCCGCTCGCCTCGCCTCCCCCGAAGCCGTGCGGCGGGCCGGCTGATCGACCTGCTCCTCTGCCGAGATCTGGTAACGTCGCGCCGATGGCCGAAGCGCCTCCCCGCCCCGAAGGCGAGCACCCTCGATCCCTCGTACGCGCCGTCCTGCCGTTCGTCGTCTCGATCGCCCTCGTCGCGTTCGTCCTCGCGCGCCTCGATCTCAAGGCTTTCCAGGAGCAACTCGCGCGCGTCTCGGCGCCCTCGTTCCTCGCGTTCGCGGCCGTCTTCGTGGTCTCGCTTTGCGCCGCCGACAGCTTGGCGACCGTGCTCGTCTATCGCCGGTCCGTCGCGCCCATTCGATTTCGTGATTTTTTCATCCTCCGCGGCGCCTCTTACCTGCCTTCGCTCCTGAACCACCACGTCGGCCAGGCCTTCCTCACCGTCGCCCTTTCCCGCATCCACGGTGTCCCCCTCGCCCGCGTCGCCGGCGCCACGCTGCTCGTGTACGCCTCCTGGATGGGCTCGATCCTGGGCCTCTCGTGTGTCGCCATCGTCCTCGGCGACAAGCCCCTTCTTTGGCTCGCCGTGCCCCTCGGCGCGGGCTCTCTTTACCTCGCGCTCCTCGCGATTCGCCCGGCGCGCCTTTCCTCTCTTCGGGTCCTCGCGCCCCTCTTCGAGGCTGGCGTGCGAGGCCACCTCTGGGCCCTCTTCGCGCGCCTCCCGCACCTCGTCGTCCTTTTCGTCGGCACGTGGGTTCCGTTCTGGTTCTTCGACGTCCGCATTCCCCCGGCGCCCGCGTTTGCATTCATTCCCGTCCTGATGGTCGCGGTCACCTTGCCCATCACGCCGCAGGGGTTTGGCACGCGCGACGTCCTCGCGGCCACGCTGCTCGAACCCTTTGCCCCGTTCCCCACGCATGAAGAGCGCCTCGCGGCCATCGCGGCCTCGACCACCGCGTGGGGCGTGGCCATCACGCTGATCGAGATCGTCTTCGCGCTTTTGCTGCTCCGCTTCGTGACGCCGATTCCGACGACGACGAGCGCTCCGTTATCCGAGGCTGGGCCAGCTCCGGGGCGGCCGGAATTTCTTCCCGAAGGGCAGCCCGTCGCGCCGGACGATCCTCGCGGCTAGATCGGCCCGCGACACCATTCCCACAGCCTCCCGGATCATCGCCATCCGCGCCGGGTCGAACCCCATTTCCTCCGCGGCCGTCGCGTCCACGATCGCCGGATCGAACCCGCCCACGAGCGTCCCGGCAACCACCGGCGTCGCCCCGAGCGGCCCTTCCCCCTCCCCCGCCACGATCCCGTCCACGAGCGCGAGGTAACGACGCACGGGTTCGTCGTGCAAAACGCCGTCGCGATCCACGAAAAAGAGGATCCGGTTCAGATCCAGAATGGTTCGCCAGAGCGTATCGTTGCCCTCCCAGCTCCCGTCGATCACCTTCGACGGCGCCCCGAGGCGCGCGAGGCGCGCAACCAGCGAATGGTCGCCGGGCAGCGGGAAACGCGAGAGTTTGTCCTCGATCCGCTCCGCCAAACCTCGCGGCCGGTCGAACTCGTCGCCGCCCACGGAAGGGTCCCCGGCCGTGAAATGCGGGAGCCAGTATTTCTCGTTCGTGAATCCGATGACGCTCTTCAAGGCCAGCGTGACGCCGGTCTTTTTGTGCGTCTTCATCTTCGGCAGGTTGATCACCACGTCCGCGTCGAGCACCGTGCGCGGCAGGCTGTACTCGTGTTTCCCGCCCGTGTGGTGCGGGACCGGCGTCTCGTAATGGCTGCGGTGAAACCGGAGCCGCTCGCCCGGCGGAGCTTCGCTTCGCGCAAACGCGCTCCGATCGCCGAGATCCACGACCCGATACCCGCGCGGATCTCCCGGAAGCTTCGTGCGGACGAGCAGGCCGAGGTTGTACGAGAGGCCCCCGCGCCGCACGTCGTCGAGCGCGAAATACGGCGCGACCCGGAAATACCGCAGGTCCACGAAATCGACGTCCGCGCCGCCCCGACGCAGGTGATCGATCACCGCGAAGATCCCGAGCGGCCCCGCGACCTTCTCGATCTCGCAGCCCTCCACGGGCGAATCCACGACCCGCACGCAGCCCGCCGGCCCCGCGGCCCGGAGCGCATAATCGAGGACGGGCCGCAGAAGCGCGCCGTGCGTGCTCGAAGCCCACAGCTTTTCGCCCGTGATCTTCTCGTGGAGGTTTTTCGAGGAGACCAGGTTTGGCTTGACGATCACCCGATCGCCCGGCCGGATCAAATCGCCGAGCGGGTTCCATTCCGGCGTCCCGGCCCGCGCCGCGTCGAGCGCGAGCTCCCGGAAAAGCGCCTCCACCATGGCGTAGATCGGGTTCGGCGGATCGAACGGCGGCACGCCGCCCGCGGCGTACGTCGTCCCCGGGCGGGAGACGATCGCGACCGAGGACGCCTGTGTCATGCGCGATTCGCCTCGCGGTCCACGCTCGGCCGCACCGAAGCGGAACTGCGCTGGAAATCGATCCCGAGCTTGGAGACGGCCGCGACGCGCTTGCCCGTGCGCACCATCGCCACCTCGTCCACGAATTCGACCGAGATCCCGAGGTCCTCGCCGAGCACCTCGCGGAACTTCGCCAGCACCTCGTCGAGCACGTCGTCCGAATAACGCCCGCCCTTCACGACCCGGAACGTGATCGCCCCGAGCGCCTCCTGCACCACCTGGAACTGCTTGATCGCGTGATCGTACTCCTTCAGGTAATGCGCGAAGAACGTCCCCGGCACGAACCGCCCGTCCGTGCCCTGGATGATCGATTGCACGCGCCCTTCGATCGCCCCGATCCGCGGCGCGCCCCTCCCGCACGTGCACGGCGCGAGCGGATCCATGGCCTCCGCGAGGTCGCCGATTCGATACCGGATGAACGGCATGCACATGTTCGTGAGGTCGGTGATCACGACCTCGCCGATCTCCCCGGGTTTCGCCGGTTCGCCGCCCTTCAAGATCTCGACGATGTACCCCTCGGCGACCACGTGGTGCCCCGCGTGCGCCTCGCATTCGTAAGCGATGCCCGAAAACTCGCGGCTCCCGTATTTGTCGAACACCGCGCACCCGAACGCCTGCTCGATCACGCGCCGGCTCGGGAGCGGGAGCGTCTGCGCGCTCGACATCACGGCCCGCGGCCGCACCGAGAGATCTCCGTGCGCCCGCAGGTACCGCGCCAGGAAATCGAGCGCCTCGGCATACCCGTCGAGCAAGACGGGCTCCGCCTCCGCAATGGTACGGACCATCGCCGCGAGGTTCTTCTCGCTCATCTCGAAGACCGGCACGAACGTCCGATTCGAGAGAATCGCGTCCGCGCGCTCCTTCCGGATCTGGCTCTTCGACATGCCGATCGTCTGGTGCCAGAGCCGCACGCAAGGATCCCCGAAGCGATACCCCGTCCACTCCTGGGCCCGGAGCGTCGCCGCCCAGCGCGATTCGAGCTGCACGCGGTCGGCGTAACAGACGAACGGCTCGCCGGTGGATCCGCTCGTCGCGATGCGCAACACCTGCGATTTGTCGTGGTTCTCCGACATGATGTCGAAGTAGAGGTGCTTGCGGATGTCGGCCTTCGTGAGGAGCGGCAACTTGTGCAAATCCGCTTGCCCCCGCACGTCCTCGGGCCGGAGCCCGCGCTCCTGCATGCGGGCGCGGTAATACGGCACGTTGCGGTACGCATGCCGGACGAGGCGCCGGAGTTTTTCGTCCTGGAGCTCCCGCGTCTCCGCGACGCCGAGCCATTGCGTCTTGCAGAGCGTCTCGTAGTAATGCTCGACGTCCCGCGTGATCATCCAGTGCGTGCTGTCGAACGCCGCGAGATACGAGCGCCAGCGCATTTCCTGCACGGGCGTGCGCGGCGGCGTGCGATCCGCGACCGGATGGCGCCGCAAGAACTGGTGCGCGGCGTCCGGCGGCGGGCGGCTCACGCGGTACTCCCACGCCGCCTTTCCGATGTCGACGAGCGAGAGCACGCTCGCCCGCACGGCCGTCTTTTCGAGGAAGCTCGTCCCCTGCCGCCGCTGCTCGAAGATCGTCTCGATCTCCCTGTACGAATACCCCTTCGCGTGCGCGGCGACCATGATGAACGATTGCCAGTAAAAATAGGTCCCGCGGTACGTGAGCAGGTCGAGCATCACCTCGCGGGCGCACATGACGAACCCGCTCTTGTTGTCCGAGAGCTCCATCCCGAACACGCCGTTGAGCAGGTGATTGAGCCCGCGGCTCAGGTGATATCGCTGGTCCTTGCGACGCCCGACCGCGCTGCGGAAGCCCTGCACCACGTCGACGCTGTGGTCGTAGAGCGCGCGCCGCAGCCGCAGGAGATCCTCCGGCTGGTACTGCAGATCCGCGTCGATCGTCGCGACGAGCTTGCCCCGCGACGCACCCACGCCCGTTCGCCACGCCGCCGCGATGCCCCGGTTCTCCGGGTGAAAGCAGCCCACGATCCGGCCCTCGGACGCGGCCGAGAGCTCGCGGATTACCGCCGCCGTGCCGTCCTTCGAGCCGTCGTCGACGAGCACGAGCTCCCCGACGAGCCCGCCGACCTCGAAGACACGAAGCACGCGCGCCGCGAGCTCGCGCAGGTTGAGCTCCTCGTTCAGGCACGGGACGATGACGCTGAGCTCGATCGGCGATTCGGGAACGGGGTGCGCTTGTTCGGTCATCGGAGAGCAGATCCTCGGCCTTCGGGAACGCGAAATGCGCCGCGCAGTCTACTCCACGACGCTGCCCGGGGAAGCCGCGCGGGAGGCTTGTTGATACGCGGGCGCCTTGCCCGCGAGTTCCGCGGCGTACCGGCTGATCCCTTCGAGCGCGCGCATGCGTGGCGTCCAGCCGAGCTCGCGCACCGCCTTCGACGCGTCGTACACGACGTCGCGCGAGAGGAGCTTCACCACGAAGGGCGTGAGCGGCGGCGTCTCTTTTCGGCCTGCCAGCGAGAAGACCGCCGCGAGCGACTTCGCCGCCGCCATCGCCGCCGGATACGGGAGCGAGAGGCGCGGCAGAGGTAGCTCGGCCGCGCGCGCGATCGCCTCGAACACCTCGCGCACGCTCGGCGGACGCGCGTCGACCTCGTCCATCACGTTGAACGCCTCGCCGCCGAGATCTCGCCGCTCCGCGGCCCGCAGGACGACGTCGACCACGTGATCGACCCACACGACGTTCAGCGGCGCGCGCCCGCCGTCGACGAGGAGCATCATCCGCTTGCGTAAGGTCGCGAGCGCGCGTGGCAGGAAGTTCCGATCGTGAGGGCCGTAGATCATGGGCGGACGCACCGCGATCACCGAGAGCCCGAGCGCGCTCCCCCGCTCGTGCGCGAGCCGCTCGGCATGCGTCTTCGTGTCCTCGTAGGGCAAACCGCTCGTGCGCGTCGGCCATGCCTCGGTCACGCGCCCGTGGTCGGGCCTGCCGTACACGGCCACCGACGAGACATGCACCACGTGCGGCACGCGCGCCTCCGCGGCGGCCTCGATCACCGCGCGTGTCCCGCCCACGTTCACGCGCTCCATCTCGGCCGCGTCCGTCGGCTCGCCGACCATGGCAGCCGCGTGCACGACCACGTCCGCGCCGTGCAGCACGTCCGCGAGCGCTCGCCGATCCGCGATGTCTCCGCCCACGACACGCACGCCGATTCGCGACAGCGCGCGCGCGTCGAGGCGCGCCGGATCCCGCACGAGCCCCGTCACCTCGTGCCCTGCTTCCCGAGCGATCTCGCAGAGCCTTCGCCCGACGCCGCTCGTGACGCCCGTCGCCGCGATCTTCATGGCGCCGAGGGTGGCACGCGTCTCCGCGGCCTTCCAGCCGCAGCGCGGCTAGTGCCGCGATGGACGCGTCGTCGGAGCGGGCACGCTCGACGTCCGCTCGGTGCGCGGGGGCTCGCCCACTTCGGAAGGCCTGCGCGGCGGATCACCGACCTCCGAGGCCCGACGCGGCGGATCACCGACCTCCGAGGCCCGACGCGGCGGATCACCGACCTCCGAGGGCCGACGCGGCGGATCACCGACCTCCGAGGGCCTGCGCGGAGGCTCCTGCGAAGACCGGAAAGGCGTGGCCGTCGGCAACGACGAGATGCGATCGCTCCGGTGCGACTCGAGCGCCTGTGGCCTGCGCGGCGCGAGGCTCACGGGCGGCGCTTCGCCGCGCACGCTCTGGCCGCGCAGGTACTCGAGCGCCTCGGCTTCGTCGTGAAAAACCTCGGCGCCCGCGCCGTCCTCGCGCAGGTGACGCTTGACCTGCAGCGCGCCGACCGCCGTCTTCACGATGATCGCGGCGCCGCGAAACCCTCGAAAGAGCCGGGGCCGAAAGCGCCGCATGGTCTCCTCGAACTGCGGATCGTTGCGCCGCGGCCCCTCGCGGAGATCCACGAGCAGCTTCTTCCGATCGCGCCCGATCTCGTCGAACGCAGCGATCACCGCCTCGAGGTCCTGCTCCATCATCCAGGTGTCGGGGTAATCCCGCGGCGTCCTGCGCATGATGAGGATGTGCCCCGAGCCATCCGTCTCCACGAGGTGATACGGCGTCTCGAGCTCGATCATCGCCGTCCAGCATAAACCGTTTTCGGGCGGTGAGCTTGCCTTCCGTGGTAGCGTCCGCCTGCCGAAATGGCGCCTTCACGCCCTTCGCGAGGACCTATGCGACCCATCAAAAACGTGCTCGGCGTGGCCTTCGCGGCCGCCGCGACCCTGACCTCGATCCTCGGCACGACGCGCGACGCGCGGGCCTGAGGCGTCGCGCCGGCCGTCGGTCCGACGGGCATCCCCTCCTGCAGCGAAGACCTCGACGCGCCCCTTCCACGGAGCTTGCCGGGCGCGCCCGTGGTCAAGCCACGCCCGCGGCTCTACCGCGTCGGCGCGACGGTGGGTTCCGCCTGGACAAACCTCGTCTTCGCAGGGAAGTACGACGTCGCCATCGATCGGCGCGCGGCCGTCGCCACGTTCGAGCGCAGGCTCGGCGCCAGGTGGACGCTGCAGCTCGGCGCGGGCGGCATCCTCTGGGGCAGCCTGCGCGAGGGCGCGCGACGCTACGACTTCGGCCCCGGCTGGTCCGCCTCCGTCGCCACGTCCTACCGCCTGCTCGACGGCCGTGATCGCTTTCCCTTCGTGATCCTCGGCGCCTCGCTCGCCTTCGCGGGCGCGGAGACCCGCGAGGCGCGCCGCGACGCGCCCGCCGTGCCGTACTACGCCGGCGATCTCCGCCTCAGCGCGGTCGCGGGAAAGACGTTCTACGACGTGCTCAGCCCCTACGCCGTCGCCCGCGTGTTCGGCGGCCCGATCTTCTGGCAGGTCGACGGCGAGGATCGACAGGGGACCGATCGCTACAAGTTCCAGCTCGGCCTCGGCCTCGTGGCCACGTTGCCGATCGGTCTCGACGTCTTCGCGGAGATCATCCCGCTCGGCGAGCGGAGCGTGACGAGCGGCGCGGGTTTTTCTTTCTAGAACCGCCCGCGCCGGTGCTCTAGCCGCAGGTGCAGGTGAAGGGATCGACGCACTCGAGGTTCTGGAACGCGCAGTCGAAGACGCACGCGAAGGGGTTGCACGCGACGCCGCCGTCACCCGTGCTGCCACCCGAGCACGTGCCGCCCATGCAGGTCTGACCGGCCGCGCAATCCGCGTCCGAGCAACACTGCGACTGGCAGACGCACGCGAACCCGTTCTTCACGTACCCCGAGTTGCAGCTCACGTCGCAGAGCCCCGTCGCGTTGCAGATCGCGGCGCCGTTCTGCACCGCCGGGCACGGCGTGCACGTCGTCGACGTGAAGCACCCCGTCGCGGGCGTGTTGCCCGCGCAAACACCGGCGCAGGCATGCTCCATCGCCCCGCACATTTGCCCGCCCGAGCTCGTGCTGCTCGACGAGCTGCTGCTCGACGCGCTGCTGCTCGACGCGCTGCTACTCGACGAGCTGCTGCTGCTCGACGCGCCGCCCATGCCGCTGGGACCGCTCGAGCCGCCTTCGCCGCCTTCGCCGCCTTCGCCGCCTTCGCCGAACCCTGGCTGGGTCGCGGTCGCGCAACCGCTGCCGAGCCACGCCCCGAACCCGAGCGCCACCACAACCAAGCCAAGCCGCTTCGTGCTCACGACGAACCTCCGCCGCGATGTTCACCCGTTTTTCCCGCGAGTGGAAGCTTCACCGACGATGACGTCGTGGTACGGCGTGGTAGACGAACCTCGCCGCGCACGTCGATGCGACGGCCGTGGAGGACCCATGACGCCCATCATTTCGCCCGAGCTGGACGATTACATCGAATCGCATACCCGCCCCCGTCCGCCGCTCTTCGACGAGCTGCGCGAGGCCACGTACGCCTCGATGACGTCGCCGCAGATGCAGGTCGGCCGCGTCGAGGGCACGTTCTTGAAGACGCTCTGCGCGCTCGTCGCGGCGCGTCGCGTGCTCGAGATCGGCACATTCACCGGCTTCTCCGCGCTCTGCATGGCCGAGGCGTTGCCCGACGACGGCGAGCTACTCACGCTCGACATCGACCCCGAGGCGACGCGGATCGCCCGCTCGTTCTTCGATCGCAGCCCGCACGGAAAGAAGATCCGCATCCTGCTCGGCAACGCCCTCGAGACCCTACGCACCTTGCCGCCGGGCAGCCCCTTCGACCTCGTCTTCATCGACGCCGACAAGGAGCGCTACGTCGATTATTACGAGGCCGTTCTTCCGCTCGTCCGCACGGGAGGCCTCATCGTCGGGGACAACACGCTCTGGAGCGGCAACGTCCTCTCGCCGAAGGCTCCCTCCGACCACGGCATCTGCCGCTTCAACGACGTGGTCAACGCCGATCCGCGCGTCGAGAACGTCCTGCTCTCCATCCGCGACGGCATGATGCTCGCGCGGAAGCTCTGACCCACCCCGCGGAAGTGGTAAAGGTTCTCCCATGCTGCTCGTCGTCGACGTGGGCAACACGAACATCTCGTTTGGCGTGTTCGAGGGGACGAAACTCCTTCACCACGTGCGCTCCGAGAGCGCGCGCAGCCGCACGGCCGACGAGTATGCGGTGCTCGTCCGGCAGATGCTCGCGCTGCGCGGCGTCGATCCCGACCTCATCGATCACGCCATCATCGCGAGCGTCGTCCCGACCCTGACCGACACGATGATCGAGCTCGTGCGCCGCGCCTTCCGCCGCGAGCCGTTTGTCGTCGGCCCCGGCATCAAGACGGGCATGGCCATCCTGTACGAGAACCCGCGCGAGGTCGGCGCTGATCGCATCGTGAACGCCGTCGCCGCCTACGAGTGGGCGAAGGGCCCCGTCATCGTCGTCGACTTCGGCACGGCCACGACGTTCGACTGCGTGACGCCGAAGGGCGAGTACCTCGGCGGCGTGATCACGCCCGGCGTGCAGATCAGCGCCGAGGCGCTCTTCTCCCGCGCCGCGCGCCTCTCCCGCGTGGAGATCACCTTGCCCCCCAAGGTCGTCGGGCGAAACCCGGTGCACAGCATGCAATCGGGCATCGTGTACGGCTACGCGGGCCTCGTGGACGGCCTGTGCAAGCGCCTCGTGGCCGAGCTCGGCTACACGTGCCGCATTGTCGCCACGGGTGGCCTCGCGCGGCTCATCGCGCCGCTCACCGAGTCCATCGAGGAGGTCGACGACAACCTCACGCTCACGGGCCTGCGCCTGCTCTACGAGCGCAACGCGCAGGAGCCGCGCGCGTCCGCGAGGGCCGAAGGCGCTTGATCCGCCGTCCGATCCTGCCTGCCGCCGCGCTCCTCGTCCTCGTCACCGCCCTCGCGCTCGCCTTCGGCACCGAGCCGATCTCCCTCTCGAACGCCCTCGCCGAGCCCGGCCTCGCACGCACGATCCTGCTCGACGTGCGCATGCCGCGCGTCGCGCTCGCTGCCATGGCCGGCGCCGGCCTCGGCGTCGTCGGGGCCGCGTTCCAGGCGCTCCTGCGAAACCCGCTCGCCGAGCCGTACGTGCTCGGCGTCTCGGGTGGCGCCGCGCTCGGCGCGACGACCGCCATCGCGCTCGGCCTCGGCGCGACCACACTCCTCGGCGCCGCGCTGATTCCCGCCGCCTCGCTCCTCGGCGGCCTCGTCGCCACGTCGCTCGTCTACGCCGTCGCGCGTGGCATGCGCGGCGGCGCCTCGGGCACGGCGATCCTGCTCGCCGGCGTGATGGTCAACTCCATGGCCGCCGCGCTCATCACCTTCCTGAAGGCGCTCGTCCCGCCGTCACGCGCGCAGCAGCTCTTGCGCTGGCTCGTCGGCTTCGTGGACCTGCCGCACGTCTCGTCGCTGCTCGCGGCCCTCGTGTACGTGGGCGTCGGGTGCTTCGTGCTCCTGCTCGACGCGGGGCGCCTCAACGTCCTCGTGCTCGGTGACGAGACGGCCGGCACACTCGGCGTCGACGTGCGCGCGCTCGAGCGACGCACCTTCATCGCGTCCTCGTGTGTCGTCGGCGCGATCGTCAGCTTGACGGGCCTCATCGGCTTCGTGGGCCTCGTCGTCCCGCACGCCGTGCGCCGGCTCATCGGTCCCGATCAGCGCCGCGTGCTGCCCGTCTCGCTGCTCTCGGGTGCGACGATGCTCATCGGCTGCGACCTCGTCGCGCGCCTCTCGTTCCGCTCGCTCGGCACCGAGCCGCCGGTCGGCGCGGTGACGGCGCTGATCGGCGGCCCAGCATTCCTCGTGCTCCTGCGTCGCTCGGGCGGTTAACCCTGCATCACCCGCGCGAACGCCGGCCGCGCGATGCACCGCGCGACCCACGCGTTCACGTTCGGGAACGGGCTCACGTCGATGCCGAAGCGCCCCAGGAAGGGGATCGCCGGCGCGATGGAGATGTCGACGAACGAGAACGTGTTGCCCACGAGGTATTCCTTGCCCTCGAGTGCCTCGTTCAGGATCGCAAGATGCGACGCGAGATCCTTCTTCGCGGCCTCGGCGGCCTTCGGGCTCCGCTCATCCTCGGGGAAACGATCCAAGCTGTTGCGAAGGTACCGCTGCAGCGCCTCGCCGAACGTCACCGCGCCCCACGCCATCCACTTGAAGGCCTCGGCGCGATCGGGATTCGGCGGCGGGAAGAGGCCCTTGTCCGCGCCGAAACGCTCGCCGAGATAAAGCAGGATCGCGAGCCCTTCGAAGATCGGCCGGCCCTCGGCGACGAGCAGCGGCACCTTGCCGTTCGGGTTGAGCGCGAGGTACTCGGGCTTTTTCTGATCACCGGCCGCGAGGTCGAGCTTGAACTTCTCGTACGGAATGCCGAGCTCCTCGAGCGCCCAATGCACCCGCGACGCGCTCGTCATGGGCGCGTAATAGAACTTGAGATCCATCGCGATCGACCTTCCTCCCTGGGCGCGCATGGCGCCGCCGCCGAGCGTGTCCGACACGGCCGCGCGCGGCAAGGGGGGTTCGGGAAGGCTTTTTGGAGAGGGGTTCTTACTCTTCGGCGGGCTCGGCGATGGGCACCTCGAAGTCCTCGCCCATGTCGACGGTGCTCGCGCTCGCCGTGATGCCTTCGTCGTCCTCGGCCCAGCCCACGGACACGCTGAGGAGCGGCTCACGGTCGCGCTTCGTGCGGCTCATGCTCACGCTCACCTGGACCACGCGCATCATCATGTCGGCCGGGAGCGCCTGGCTCTGCGGCATGACGAATTGCGGATGGAACAACGGCGCGGGCCTGCGCGGCGAGGGCGCGCGGTTCGTCCGGATGCGCCCGGCGGCGACGATCATCGCGCCGTTCTTCGCGGCCCCGTCGAGCCCGATGCGGAGGTGCCCGCACTGCGTGAACCCGATCTGGCCGCGCGGATCCACGTACCCGATCCTCTCCTGCGAAGGCATCACGACCTGGAGCTCGCTGCCCTTGCGAAACCCGTACACCGTGTAGCTCGCGGGCCCCTTCGCGAGCGTGGTGAGCGACACGCGTGTCGTCACCACTTGCCGGATGCTCGACGTTCGCGCGTCGAGCCAGGCGTCGACGATCTCGAGCTCCGCCTCGCCTGGCTTGCGCTCGACGAGACGCTCGACACGCATCGGGAGCACGGCGCCCACGCGGATGCTCGTCTGCGCGACGCCCGAGGGCGCCACACCCGGCGGAATCGCGCCCACCGCCACGCAACGGCCGCCGTCGGCGACCACGGTCGCGAACGACTGCTGCACCCTCATCGCGTTCTCGTCGACGCGCACGCTGTCGATGCGCTCGCCCGCGGGAATCGCGTCCGGCGCGTCCTTCGGATGCAGCATCTCCGGCACGCGCGCCTCGGGCACCGACGAGAAGCTCGGCGACCCCGCGGCCTCGGCCGGCGCGCCCGCCACGAGCGCGAGCGACGCCGCCGCGATCGCCACACACGAGCTCTTTGCGAGGCCGCGCATCACAGGCTCCTCATGTAGGCCTCGAGCGCGTCGAGCTCGTCCTTCGAGAGGTGCTTCGTGTGGCCCATCTTGCCGTCGGCATCGACCAGGAGCGAACGCAAGGTCGCGTAACGGCCGTCGTGGAAGTACGGCGCCGTGCCGCCGACGAAGCGCAGCGAGGGCGTGTCGAACGTGGCCGCGACGTCGGCATCGGCGCGGCTCGAAACGTCGTGCGCCGTGTGATCGGTCCACGCGCCCTCGTCGCGATGACAGGTCCCGCAGCCCGTCTGCGCCGAGTGGAAGACCGCCTTGCCGCGCTGAACGAGCACGTCGTTCGAGTCGTTCCGCGTCTCGGCCTGCGGAGGCCGCAGGCTCGTGGCGAAGGCGATCAGCGCGTCGATCTCGCGCCGCGCGAGCCCCGCGCCGCCGAGCCGACCGAACGTTTCCGAAAGGTGCGCCTCGACGCTGTCGCCGCGGCCCGTCCATCCATACGGCGCCGTCTTCGCCAGCCTGCCCGCGAGCATCGGCGTTTGTCGCGGCCCCTCCGGCGTCGCCCACGTCAGCGCGTCGTCACGCCCATCGGGATGGCAGCTCGCGCAGGCGCGGCCGTCGTTCGAGATGCGCGCATCTCCGCTTGCGTGAAAGAGCTTCCGGCCGAGCTCGAGATCGGCCGTCGCCGCCGTCTGCGCCTTGCGTGAGAGTCCGACGCGCATGATGGCAGGCGCGTCCGCCTGGTTTGCCGCATCCTTCGCGCCGAGCGGCGCAACCTGGAGGGTGCGATCGAACTGCGACCACACGACGAGCCGCCGGCCCTCCGGATCCACCGCGAGCCCCGTCGGCCCCGCGGCGACCGCGAAGCGACGCCGCTCGGCCCGCTGCGGATCGGCCGCCGCCGCGTCGTACTCGATGACCGTGTCGATGCCGAGGCACGAGACGAAGAGCGAGCGCGATGCCGGATCGATCGCCGCGGCCCGCGGGAGCAGACACGCAGGACGAGGCCGCACCATGCCCACCATCTGCCGCACGTCCGGCTTCACGTTCACCGACTCGCCGATCGGCTGCTCGGTGTCCTCGTCGACGACCGCGACCGACGCGACCTCCGGCGGGTTCATCCCGCCGCTGCCGTATCCCTCCGAGCGCTCCTCGGCGCGCCCCGGATCCACGAGCACCTGCGGCGCGAAGATGCGGCCCGAAAGATCCGTCGACTTCGCGAGCGCGAAGCCCTGGCACGCGCGCCGCTCGATCTCCTCGCCGCCGCCGAAGAGGGTGACCTTCCGCCGGAACCCGCCCTCCTCGATCCCGCCCACGTCCACCGGTCGCACGCGCTTGTCCGCGAGATCGACCACGCTCATCCGCGAGCCCACGACGTGCGCGACGAACGCCTTCTTGCCGTCGTCCGAGATCACCAGCGACCGAGGCTCGCGCGGCAGCGGCACCTCGTACGCGCGTCCCATGCTCGCCACGTCATACGCCGTGAGCGCCGCGCCCCAGGCGCTCGTCACGAGCAGCGTCCCATCGTCGAGCGTCGTCGCGAGCGCGACCGGCTCGACCGGCGTGGGCACCGTGCAAAGCGATGCGAGCGGCTGCGAAGGATCCGCCTCGGGCTCGAGCACCTCGACCGCCGCCTTGTCCCGGAGCGCCACCACGACGCGACCATCGGCCGCCACGAGAAGCTGCGACGGCGTCCCTCCGAGCTGCGTCGTCCCGAGCTCCTTCCCCGTCGCGACGTCGACCGTGTGGATGTTGCCGTCATCCTCGTCGGCGACGTACGCGATCGTCTTGTCTCCGGCCTTCGCCAGCGCGACCACGCCGCCCTGCCGCGCGCCGGCGAGCGGCTTCGCGCCTACGCCCGGGCGCACGCGCCCGCAGCTCCTCTCCCCGACGCCCGGCGCCTTTGCTTCGGCGCCTCCTCGTCCCGTGCTCCCACACCCCGCCGCGAGACCCGCCGTCGCCGCAGCAACCAGACCGATGACCGCAACGCTCTTTCGCATGGCGCCTCAACCTCCGCGGGAGACACTCACATTCCCAGCCGGACGCCGGCGCCCGCGGAGGGACTATGGACGAGCGGCCCGGTCTTTTGATTTACGCATCGCGAAAAAAAGCTGCGCGGAGGGTGTTCCCCAGGCGTCGCGAGCCGCGCAGCAGCCTGGGGGACACCCTCAGCCCATGCCGAGCAGCTTGTTCATGCTGGCTTCGTCGGCGGGCGTGAACGGGTGCTGATCGAACTCGGCGCTCGTGACCCACTTGAACGCATTCACCGCGAGCGGCGCGGGCGCGCCCGAGGTGATGCGGCACTCGTAGAGGTAGAGGTCCACGACGTACCGCTCGTACGGATGGCTCACGAAGGAGATGAGCTGCCCCGGCTCGACCTCGACCCCGAGCCGATGGCGGACCTCACGCTTGAGCGCCTCCGCGTCCGTCTCCGAGTCCTCCACGCGCCCGCCGGGGAACTCCCACAGCAAGGGCAACGAGGCCGTCGGACGGCGCTGCGTGATGAGGTAACGCCCTTCGTGCTCGATGACGGCAGCAACAACGCGAATCGTGCGCGGCGGTTCCATGGCCGACATTCTCCCCCGCCGGGACGAGCGGCGCCAGAAGCCGCTCGCCCGGAGAACCGTCTCAGAACTGAATGTTGATCCGGAAGAGCTGCTGGCCCATCAGGAGGACGTCCCCGTCGACGAGATCCACCTCCGACGAGATCCGGGTGAACGTGCCGTTGGAGCTGCCGAGATCCGTGACGAAGAGCTGGCCCCGCTCGTAGCTGATGCGGCAGTGCAGACCCGAGACGTAACCGTCCTCGGGGAAAAGCACGTCCCCACGCTCGCGGCCGAGGTGCAGGCCAGTCTCCGGGATCGGGAACGAGTTGCCCGTCGCGTCCCGGCCGATGATGAGCGCGATGCGACCCACGTAGCCCTTCGACGGGCTGCCGAGTCGCTCCACGCCGTCGGCCGTCGCCGGCATCGCCGAGAGCGCCTCGAAGCGGACGATCTCCTGGCCGATGCGGAACACGTCGCCGATCATCACGGCGATCGGCTCGTCACGGCGCAGCTTGCGGTAGACGCCGTTCAGCGAGCTCTCGTCGCGCACCGAGAGCTTGCCGTTCTTCGACACGAACGTGGCGTGCCGCGGCGAGAGGTAGTTGTCGCCGGCGAAGATCGCCCCGACATCACGGCCGATCGTGAACGTCGCCGACGGGAGCGTGTACGAGCCCGCCTCCGAGCCGTCCGCACGAAGCGCCGTCAAGACGACCGTCATCGCGCTCGAGTTCGGGGCCACGGGCGGCGCCGCGGGCGAGGCCATCGCCGGCACGCTGCCGGGCTTCGGCAGCGTCAGCTTCGCGCCGCACGACGCACAGAATCGGTTCGTCTGCGCATTCGTGTGCCCGCAGTCCTTGCACACCACCGGCCCCACGGACGGCGTGGCCTGCGCTGCGATCGGCGGATGCACGGCCGCGGGCGTCGGCGGGAATTGCGCCACCGCGCCCTTCACGCCCATGTCGTCCGTCACGGCTCCGGGGCGAACGGCGGGGATGCCCTGTGGGGGCGTCCCGCCCGCCGCGAACTTCTTCGGAGACGCGTCCCGCGGCAGCTCGGATCCGCAGCCGAGGCAGAACTTGTAGTGGTCCTGGTTCTCCTTGTTGCACTTGGGACAGGTAATCACGCCGCCTCCTCGGGCATTGCCGACACCGGCCCAACCGGACCGCGGCGCCGAGCATATTCGGGCCTATTTTTTTTGTCGAGGCTTCTCACGCGGCGTCGCGGCGCGCCGCTCGTACGTCGCGCCGAGGGGGCGCGTCGTCGTTCGTCCCGGAGAACGATTTACTTGGAGGAAAGGAGCGCGAGCGCCTCGCGCACGAGATCCCCGAGCGGCTCGGTCTGCACGCGTGCTCCGAGCGCCGTCACCGCACGCTCGGCCTCGGCCGGCCGGAAACCCATCCGCGTGAGCGCGCCGTGCAAGAGCTCCGCTTTGCCCTCGGGCGCGACGGGCGCCTTCGCCTCGGTGCCCTTCGCGACGACCGGCGCCGCCGCGAGCTTGCCCTTGAGCTCCAGGATGAGCCGCTCCGCAGTCTTCTTGCCGACCCCGGGCACGGCCACGAGCCGCGACGCCTCGCCGCGCGCGATCGCCGCCGCGAGCTCACCCGCCGGCAGCGCGCCGAGGATCGACATCGCGATCTTCGGTCCGATGCTGGAGACGCCGATCAGCGAGCGAAACGCCGCGCGATCGTCGAGCGTCGGGAAGCCGTAGAGGGCGAAGGTATCTTCCCGGACGTGCGTGTGCACATAGAGGGTGACCACGCCGTCACCCTCCCGCGACGCACGTCCAAGCGCGCCGAGCGGCACCGTGACCTCGTAGCCGACCCCTCCGACGTCGATGACGACGACGCCCTCGGCCGAGTCCTCGACGATGCGGCCCGAAAGCCTGCCGATCAATCCTTCTTCGCTCCCTGCGCGATCCAGCGACGAACCGTGTCGCGCGCCGTCTGCGGCAGAAGGTCGCCCGTGAGCGGCATCGTGCCGCCGCACGCCGCGTCGCAGACGACGGCGCTGCACGTGAGCGTGCCGTCCATCTTGTGCATGAGGAAGCTCGTCTCGGGGCTGTTCGGCTCGACGATCTTCATCCCCGTCGCCTTCGTGGCGGCGACGCCGACGTTCTGCGCGAAGATCGCGTCGATCTCCGCCTGGGTCGGGGCCGTCCCGCTGTTCGCCGGGCCGAGGTAAGGCTGACCGGGCTGACCGGCGACGGCGCCGTGACACGACGCGCCGCCGAGGCCGCAGGAGTTGCGGAAGATCGGGAGCACGTCACCGGAGAACGTCACCGCGGGGGCCGCCTTGTCGAACGATCCATAGTCGTAGCAAGTATCGTCCGCGGTTCCTTCGTCGGAGCAACCTGCCACGCCGAAGGCGAGCGCAGCGAGGGAGGCAAGAGCAGCAATCGTCAAGGATACGAGTTTGTTCGAGCGCTTCGACATGGCCCCGACCCTACCAGAATTCCGCGCCGAGACAGCTAGGGAGATAGGCCGCTCATCGCTTGGCCCACGCACGCCTTGGGCACTACCATCGGTGCGGCATGCGGTCCCTCTGCGCCCTCGCCTTCGTCCTCTTCGCATCCGGCTGCGCCGGTGGGGGGCAAGACGCCCTCCGCAAGGAGATCGAGGCGCTGCGCCAGGAGGTGGGACGCGTCCGTGCAGACAACAACATCCTTTCAGCCCGGGTCGAGACGCTCGAGCTCGCGAACGCCAAGCTTTCCGCGCGAAATCAGGCGCCCGCGAGCACCCCGAAGAGCGCCGAGGACGATCGACCCGCGCTCGACGTCGTGCACCTCGCGCCGACCCCCGAAGGCGGTACGGCAGCGTCGCTCGCGCCAATCGCTGCAGCACAAAACGATGACGACCCGGGCGCATCGAACGAGCCCGACGACGCGCCTCGCCCGGTCCTGCGCTCCACGACCCGGGGCGAGGTGATCACGCAATCCGCAGCTCCCGCGCCGGCGAGCCCCGCGAAGGGCAAGCGCCCCCTCCCGAGCCCCCCGAGAACGGCACCATGAAGGACACACGCGCCCTCGCCCCCGCCCTCGTCCTCCTCTCCGTCGCAGCCGCGGGCCACGCAGGCGCACAGGAGGGTTCCGAAGCCGCGCCCGCGCCGGGCAACGGTCCGCAGGTCACGGTCGTGCAGGTGCCGCAGGCAGCGCCGCCACAGACGCAGGTCGTCGTGCCAGGCTACCCGCAGCCGGGCTTCAATCCCGACGCGCATCTGCCTTCGAGCTCGCGCTCGTCGTCCGACACGTCGCGCTCCGCAGACGGCTTCGATCTGCTGCCCGATCCGGCGTCGAGCGAGACCGTGCGCGGCACGGCAAACGGCGGCTTCGTGCTCGAAGGGCAACACGTGCCGGAGATCCACAGCGTGCGCAACGGCGACACGCTCTGGGACATCTCGAGCCGCTACTACAAGAACCCCTACAGCTGGCCGCGTCTCTGGGCGCAGAACCCGCAGATCCAGAACCCGCACTGGATCTACCCCGGTGATCAAGTGCGGCTGCGCGACGCCAGCGACGTCGGCCTGCCAGCCATGCAGCGCATCGCCTCCGGCCGGCGCAAGGTCGCGCCGCAGACGATCTTCCTGCGCGACACAGGCTGGCTCGACGACAAGAAGGACGACGTCTGGGGCGAGATCAACGGGAGCCCCGCAGACAAGATGCTGCTCAGCGCAGGCGACGACGTGTACGTCAAGCTCGACGAGAACCACGAGGTCGCCGTCGGCCAGCTCCTCACGATCTTCCGACCGCTCGTGACGAGCGGCGACGCCGCGCAGAAGGGCCAGCTCGTCTCGATCCGCGGCACGCTGCGCGTCGACCGGATCAACACGCAGACGCGCATGATCCGCGGCCGCGTGGTCGAGTCCCTCGACACCGTGGAGCGAGGCGCAAAGGTCGGTCCCGTCGACCGAAGTTTTGTGGTCATCCCGCCCGTGACGAGCGCCGACGACATCGAGGCGAAGATCGTGGCAGCGCTCTATCCGCACGCGTTCTACGGGCAGAACCAGATCGTGTTCCTCGACAAGGGCGAAAAGGAAGGCGTGAAGCCAGGCATGCGCTTCTTCGCGTTGCGCCGCGGCGATCGCTGGCGCCACACGCTGCGCGGCGCAGGCAAGTTCGCAACCGTGCGTCCCGTCATCGAGGACGATCGTCCCGCAAAAACGGAAGACTTCGCCCCACCCGGCGACGAGAACCTCTTCCCCGACGAGACATACGCCGAGCTGCGCGTAGTCAAGGTCCGCGAACACACGGCAACGGCGCTCGTGACAGCCTCGTCGCACGAGATCGAGCGCGGCTCGTTCGTGACGGCACGCAAGGGGTATTAGGGCGCGCGCGGGGCGTTGCCCCGCACCCCAGCAGGGGGCTATCCGCCCCCTGCACCCCGGACCAGGCACGGCCTGGACCGAGGGCGGAGAAACTGCGCGATGCGCAGTTTCTCCGACGGGCCCGTGGCAAGACCACGAGCGGCGTTCCAGCCGAGGCGGCAGCGCTGCCTCAGCCTCGAGCAGACACGTCGGTGCTGCGGCTTTGACGGGCAAGGTCGTTGCCGGTCTTGCCTCGGCCTGTTCGATGAACTGCGCGATGCGCAGTTCATCGACCCCGGGTCCAGCGCTTGCGCTGGTCCGGGTCCAGGGGTGGACAACCCCTGGTCGGGTCCGGGGTGAAACCCCGGCGCTACGCTGCCGAACCCCCTCTAAGGCGCGCCCGGTCCACCGAGCCAGACCGGAACGAACTGCGGCGAGGCAAGCGCCAAAATGCATGCGGCGGCTGCGAGCACGGCCCCGCCGTGGAGGAGCGCGAGGGCGGCCCGCGTCAGGCCTTTCGGCTGCGTTTGTCCGACGGAGCTCGCTGCCGCCAACGCGTTGGCGAGGGGAATGGTGAACGCGAGCCAGAGGAGTGGCGACGTCGTTTCGCCCGGGGACTTCGGCGTCACGAGGGCGGCGACGAGCAGGTAGGCCGAGAAAAGGTAGATGGTCGGGCTTTTGATGCGCTGCGCCGCGAGGTGCGCGCGGCCCTGGCGTGCGCCATGCACGCCTCGGAACACGGCCACGAGGACCGCGGCGAGGAGCCAAACGACGCAGAGGAGCCAGGCGAGGGGGTACATCGCGTCCGCGCGGAAGATTCCGCCATACCACGAACCAACCGTACGGCTGTCGTGGTAAACAAAGAAACCATGAAGCGTGCGGCCCTTCCGCTCGGTCTCGCTCTCCTTGCTCTCTACACGATCATGCCCTTGGGCTGTGGCGGGACGACGCCTGAGCCCAAAGGCCCCGACATCGGCGTCGTCGACGCGACTGTGGTCGTCGAGACGTGTCCGGATTCGAAGACCATGAACGCGAAGGCTGCGCACGCCGCGATCCAGAAGCTCGTCGAGAAGTGCAGCACGGTCCCCAACGGCAACGCGCACTTCTCGACCACGCTCATGCCGGGCGGTCGGATCATGCTCGCGTCTCCCTCTGGCAATCCGGACGACGGCGTCGTGCCCACGTGCGTGCTCTCGAATCAGCTCACGCACCGCGTGTATCTGAGGCAGCCGTGCAAGTTCGACGTCAAGCTCGAAGAACGCAAGGTCCAGCAGCAAGCCTCTGCTTCGGAGGAGTGAACCGCGTCAGCGCGGGCAGTACCACGAAGGCAGCGGCCACGGGTTCGGCGTCTGCGTCATGAGCGCCCAGCCGAAGTAGACGAAGTCCACGAGCAGTACGAGCCCACCCGCGCGCGCGACGGCCATCACCGCGCTCGGCCGCGACAGCCAGCGCGCACGCTGCGCGAGCACGTACACCGCTGCGCCTGCGGCGAGCGCGAAGACGAGCCCCACCGCCGTTCGCCCGTACCAGTCCATCCCGAGTCCCGCGGGCCGCGACGCGAAGACGAACCTTCGTTCGAGCGGCAAGTACCAGGGCACGGGCGACTTGCGCGCTGCGCTCACGAGGAACGCGAGCCCGTACGCGAGCCGCGCCGCGAGGAACGCGAGGAAGAGTCGCGCCGAGGGCGAAGGCGACTTCGTCTCGCTCATCCGATCCCCCGCACCGACGCGACGAGGATGCCGAGTGTCACGTTCAGCCACACCACGCCGCACACGATGAAACTCATCACCGCGTAGATACGCACGAGCCAGCGCTCCTCCGACGGCCGGAGCGTGAACGCGAGCGCGCCGAGCCCGAGCGCCACGACGAGCGTGAGCGAGGCGTAGACTTCTTTGACGTCGAACAATCCGGCGTAGAGCGGCGCGTACCGATCGAGGTAGATGCCGCGCACGTGGTAGCGGTACGTCGGGTAGAGCAGCGCGCCCACGGCGAAGGTGAAGACGTACGCGACGGCGACGACCTTCGCCCAGGTCTTCTCGGTCGCGACGCGGATGAACCGCTCGCGCAGGTAGTGGCGCATCGTGAGCGCGTGGTGCGTCGAGGCGCCGACGAGAACGATGCTGCCCGCGGCATGCAGCACCATGAGCAGGCGCCGCGCTCCGTAGAGGAACACGGCCTCCGTCTCGGGAGGCGCGCAAGGGTCGATCACGTTGAAGCCTCGGTTCGTCGCACGCGCGGACACTCGGGGTCGGGGCGGAAGGTGTTCGTCGCGTGGCGCGAGACGACCTGGCAACCGCCGCGACAGACGGGGAAGAGCTTGCACGAGGCGCAGGGCTCGGGCGGCGCTGCGTGATACGCGCGGAAGCGCTCGATCTCCTCGTTCGACGAAGGCGAGAAGCTGCACGGCGCGGCGCGCCCCGCGACGTCGAGCCCGCCGAGGTGCCTGCCGGCCTCGCAGCCGAAGACGCCGAGCGAAGCGAGCATGTCGGCCGCCCGAGGTTCTTCTGTGAGCGCCTCCGAGAGCAGCGGCACGAGCGCACAATCGATCCGCACCGAGAGGCGCCGCCGGTGAACGATCGCCGTGATGGCAGGCCAGAGCGCCTCTCGCTGCGCTGCCCCGAGTCGTGCCTCGAAGTAGCCGATCCCTGCCGCGCGTCCCTGCGGCTTGTACCGCAAGAGCTGGAGCTCCCCTGCCCCGAGATCGGCGACACGTTCGGCCGTGGCATCGAGATGCTCGAACGATCGCCGCGTGAGCACGAGGTTCACACCGACGGGGATCCCGACGCGCGCGAGGATTTCGATCGCCCGCTCGGCGACGCGCGCGCCGTCGAACCCGCGCACGGCCGCATACGCGCCGCCCACGCCGTCGTGGCTCACGTTGATCTGCGCGAACGCCCGGAGCTCCTTCGCGCGCTCCTCTCGCAACCCGAACCCACTCGTCGTCATCACGGGCACGAGCCCGAGCGAACGCGCGTAGGCCGCGAGCTCGCCGAGGTCCTCGCGAAGCAGCGGCTCGCCGCCGCCGAAGGCCACGGTCGAAGCGCCGAGCTCGGCCGCGGTGGTGAGCCTTCCGCGAAGCTCTTCCAGGGAAGGCTCCGCGCCGTCGGGCCGCGCGTCGAGGTAGCAGTCTGCGCACGGCGCGTGGCAACGCGCGTTCACCGCGAGATGCACTTCGAGCGGGCGCGGCGGCGCGGACGCGTCTGCGGGGTGCCCCGAGGGAACGCCGAGCCGCGCCGCGAGCGCGTGATCGACGGCGACGAGGGTTCGATCATCGAGACGAACCCACGCGCCGAAGGGCTCGGGGCGGGACCAGGGGGGCATGGGGATGGAGCGGTCTAGTGCGGACGGGCGCGGGCGTCACGGGGACGGACGAGCGGGGGCGTGCGCTTGACGGGGAAAGCGGGGTGCTCGAACCTTCGCGGGCGATGTTCCTGCGAAGCCTGAAGCTCAACCGGCTGCTCTCGTTCGGGCCCGACGCGGAGGCGGTCGAGCTGCGGCCGCTGAACGTGCTGATCGGGCCCAACGGGTCGGGGAAGTCGAATTTCATCGAGGCGATCGGGCTTTTGAAGGCGACGCCGAAGGATCTTGCGGTGCCGATCCGGGAAGGTGGAGGCATCGGGGCGTGGATCTGGCAAGGAGCGCCGGGAAAGACGGCAGAAATAGTCGCGGAGATCGATTACGGTGCCCCCACCAGGCACAACCGGTTCCAGCCCCCGATGAGACATCGGTTGACCCTGTTCGATGCGGACCACCGGGCGATGATCGGCATTGAAAAGCTTGAAGAGATCGTCGTCACCGGTGAAGCACGACGCCCTGAGGTGTACTTCGACGCCGAATGGATGGGTGGTGCGAATCTGTTTATCGATGGGCAAACTCGCGAACTTCAACCCTGGGATAGGGGCCAATCGGTGGTGTCGCAGGTGAAGGGCCCCGATTATCCCGCGCTCGATGTGCTCGGCGCCTTCTACGAGTCCATTCGCCTCTATCGTGACTTCAACTTTGGGCGTCGTTCCCCTCCTCGAAGACCCCAGCCCGCGGACCTGCCCACGGACCACTTGATGGAGAGCACGGAGAACCTGGGGCTGATCCTCAACAAGTTTCGTCGCGACGTACCCACCAAAAAGGCGCTCATCGAGGCACTCAAGAACATCTTCGAGGGTGTCACGGATTTCTCTGTCCAGGTCGAGGGTGGCACCGTCCAGATCTTCCTGGAAGAGGAGCGCTGGACGATCCCCGCCTCACGCCTCTCCGACGGCACGATGCGCTGGCTTTCGCTCCTCGCCATCCTTCTCGATCCCAAGCCCCCGCCCCTCGTTTGCATCGAGGAGCCCGAGCTCGGCTTGCACCCCGACCTGATGACCCCCCTCGCGCGTCTGCTGAAGGACGCCTCCGAGCGGATGCAGCTCATCATCACCACGCACTCGGAGGCGCTCGTCGACGCCTTCCGACACACGCCTGAGGACGTCCTCGTCTGCGAACGTCGAGAAGGATCGACGACGATGCGGCGGCTCGATCGTGAGCAGCTCGCGGAGTGGCTCCAGGACTACTCCCTCGGCCAACTCTGGTCCAAAGGCATCCTCGGAGGAAATCGGTGGTGAGCCGAGGCAAGGCCACGCCCTCCACGCCCGAGGTGTGGATCTTCGTGGAAGGTGGTGGATCGACGCGCGAGGAGCAGGCCGCCCTTCGCCTCGGCTTTTCCGACCTCTTCACCAAGGCGCTCGGGACGCGCCGTAAGCCGAGCGTCATCGCCAGCGGTGGACGCGACCAGGCGTTCAGGGAGTGGCAGCGCGCGCTCAAGACCAACCCCGAGAAGCTTTCCCTGCTGCTCGTCGACAGCGAAGGCACCGTCCCCGAGGGCGCGGCTCCCTGGGCTTGCTTGCAAGCACGCACCGGCGATACCCACTGGAGCAAACCGCAAGGCACGACCGACGACCAGCTCCACCTGATGGTCCAGGCCATGGAGGCCTGGTTCTTCGCGGACCGCGATGCGTTGGCGCGCTTCTATGACAAGGACTTCCAGCCCAGCGCGCTCCCGGCGCGCCCCGACGTCGAGAACATCCCCAAGCAGGAGCTGGCGAAATCACTCGCCCACGCCTCACGCAACACGACGAAGGGTCCTACACGAAGCACCATGGCTTCGCCCTGATCGGCCTCATCGATCCCGCCAAGGTCTGCGCCGCTTCTCCCTGGGCCGCTCGCTTCTTCGACCATCTCCTCGCCATCTGCCCCGCCCGCTGACCCTCACGACCTCGCCCCTCCAAGCCGCGACCTCGTCCCCCCGACCGACGAGCCCACCTCGGAGCGCTTCGGCTTCGTCCCCTGAAGCCACGACCCCACGTCGAATCCCTGCGGCCTCGTGTCTCCGGAGACTCGACCTCGCCTCCCTACCCCTCGGCCTCGTGTCTCCGAAGACTCGGCACCGTCTCTCCAACCGACGACCCACGTCGAATCCCTGCGGCCTAGAGTCTCCGGAGACTCGACGTCGCCTCTCGATCCCTCGACCTCGTGTCCCCGGAGACTCGACCCCGCCCCTCGGACCGACGCCCCCACCTCTCCTCGAAACGCCCCCGCCTCTACTTCCCCTGTCCCTCGATCCACACCTTGAGCTGGGCCCTCTCCTCATCCGTCATCGCCGTCGCGTTCCCGAGCGGCATATCCCGGGTCACGCTCGTACGCTGCACCACCTTCTCCGCCTTTGCCAACACCTGCTCCGGCGTCTCCAGGAGGAACCCCGACGGCGGCGCCACGAACGTCGGGTGCGTCGGTTTCTGCGAATGACACGGCACGCAGCGCTTTTGCACGATCGCCATCGCCGTCGCCGTATCCACCGGTCCCACCACCGGCGGCGGCGCGGGCCGCATGAAGCTCAGCCCCATCGCCCCCCCGAACGCCGCCGCCACCGCCACGAGCAGCGACTTCTCTTTCCGGTCGTGCTTGAACGAGACGTTCAAGTAATGGCGGATCGACACGCCTCCCGCCATCAAGAGCCACAGGATCAGCCACGCGCGGTGGTGATTGTAGGCCAGCGCGAAATGGTTGCTGATCATCGCGAACGTGACCGGCAACGTGAAATAGTTGTTGTGCTGCGATCGCCGCTTCGCCTGCTCGCCGTGATGCAGATCCAGCGGCTGCCCGGCATTGAGCTGTTTTCGCATGGCGATGTGGTGCGGCACGATCGACGTCCACACGTTGAGCCCCATGCACGTCCCGAGCATCGCCCCCACGTGAATGTACGCAGCGCGCCCGCTGAAGACGTGTTGATACCCGTACGCCGCAAGCCCGACGAACACGGCCATCACCGAAAGGACCACTCGATTGTCTTCAACGAAGAAACACAGCTCGTTGTAGAAGAACCAGCACGCCAGGATCGACGCGATGCTGATGCCCACCGCCGCCGTCGGGCCAATGTCCGCCACGCTCGGGTCGATGAGGTATGTCCGCGCGCCATACCAGTAGATCCCCGCGAGCAAGAGCACCCCCGTGACCAGCGTCGTCTTCGCCGGCCAGGCGTGGACGAGAAGGCGCTCGGGGTGGGCGTTCGGCCAGTATTGCTCGTGATAGTAAAAACTGCCGCCGTGGATCTCGTCGAGCGTGCCCCGGATGTTCTCCTTCAGCACCTTGCCCTTCGGCGGCCGTACGGACAGGTCGAACCAATTGAAATAAAACGACGTCCCCACCCACGCGATCCCCGCCATGAGGTGGAGCCAGCGAAGCAGAATCGTGACCCAGTCCTGGAATACCGCCATCATCGTGCCGCTCCGCGCCCCTATACCCCGGCCACACGCAGACGTCGACGAGCGCGCTCGGTACGGCAGCTTTCTCCGGCCGATCCGTTCTTTTCGGGCTAAACTCCGCCCGTGGCTCTCCGTTCGTTCCTTTCCCGGCGCAGCGCCGTCTGGGGGCTCGGCCTCACCGCCCTGGTCGCCCTCGGCTGCGCCGCCGTCACCACCGCCCCGCGCCTGACCACCGGCACACCCCCCGCGCCCGCAGTCGCGGCCGCCGCCGCCCCAGCCTCCGCGTCCGCCGCCGCCCCAGCCGCCGCCGCCCCAGCCGCCGCCGCTTCCGCGTCCGAGGAGAGCGTCGCCTTCGACCCGGACGCCGCCGTGCCCCTCCTCGACGACGCGCGTCTCGCCGCCGTCAAAGCCGCCGTCATCCGCGAGGCCTACGTCGAGGCCGTGAAGGAGCTCGACGCCGTCCTCGCCGCCGAGCCGCGCCCCTCGAAGGACGACGAGCACGCCTTCCGGTACCAGCTCGGACGGCTCCGCGCGCTCGCGGGTGATCCGCTCGGCGCCGCCCGCGCGTACGGCGAAGCCGCCGCAATCGGCGGGCCCCTCGAAGGATACGCCCGCTACCAGGCCGCGGACCTCTCCATCCGCGCGGGCGAGCACGCCGAAGCCCTCCGCCACCTCGACAAGGTCCCCGCCGATCTGCCCGTCACCTCCGACGTGGGCCTGCTCCGCGCCGACGCCCTGCTCGGCAAAGGCGACCTCGACGCGGCGCTGCCGCATTACCGCGCCTACCTCGGCAAGACGGGGCACCCGCCGCGCTGGGTCGAGATCTCGCTCAAGGTCGCCCGCGCGCTCTTGCAAAAGCCGTCCGAGGAGCACGCCGAAGAAGCCATCGGCTTCGCGCGGCGTGTCCTCTACGAGGCGCCCTCGGGCGCGGGCAACGGCGAGGCGAAGTCGATCGAGACCGACGCGCTCGGCAGCTTGCCCTTCCCGCGTCGCAAGGCCTTCGAGACCCCGAGCCAGGACGATCTGCTCTCGCAGGCCAAGCGCCAGCTCGACGCCGGCCAGAACCGCGAAGCGCTGCGCACGACCGACGGCCTCATCGCCGATCCCCTCGCCGCAAACCCCGGCGACCTCGGCTGCGGCGCATGGATGGTCCGCGCCGAGGCCCTCGCGCGGATGAAGAAGAAGCCCGAGGCCGAAGGCGGCTTCGGCACGGCGATCGAGCGTTGCGCCGGCACGCCCCGCCGCGTCGAGGCGCTCTGGAACGGCGGCAAGGCCTCCGCCCGCGCCGGCAGCCACGGCGAAGCCATGCGACGGTACGCCCTGCTCGAACAGGAGTTCGCGTCGCACAGGCTCGCCGACGACGCGCGCCTGAAGGGCGCCCTCGCCGCGCGCGAGCTCGGCGACGAGGTGCGCTTCACGCAGATGCTCACGAAGATGCCCGACGACTATCCGCAGGGCGACATGTCGACCGACGGCCTCTTCGAGCTCGCCCTCGCGCGCATGACGAAGCGCGACTGGGCCGGCGCCGTCGCTCCACTCGAGCGCGCCCTCGCCCGCGCGCCACGCGAGCGCGTCTACTACGCCGCCGGCCGCCTGCCCTACTACCTCGGTCGTGCGCGTCTCGAAACCGGCGCGATCGATCAAGGCAAGGAGCTGCTCGCCAGCGTCATCCGCGACTACCCGCTCTCGTTCTACATGTCCCTCGCCTACGCGCGCCTCGCGGACAAGGACCGCGCCGCGGCCGATCGGGCGCTCGACGAGGCGCTTGCACGCGAAGGCGCGACCGCTCCCTTGCCGCCGCCGAAGAGCGCTTCCTTCGGCAAGCCCGAGTTCCTCCGCGCGCTCGCGCTCGCGCGGCAAGGCGAGTCGAGGCTCGCCCGCATCGAGCTCGACCGCCTCGGCGTCGGCGCTCGCACCGCGCCGCCCGAGGTCCTCTGGGCCGCAGCGCTGCTCTTCTCGCGCGCCGGCTCGCCGAAGGAAGCGCACCAGATCCTTCGCACCGCGACGAACGCAATCCCCTCGGGCCGCGCGGAGCTCACGGACTGGACCGATCACTACCCTGCGGGCAACTGGCGCTCGGCCTGGGAGATCGCCTTCCCGCGCCCGTACGTGACCGTCGTCGGGGCCGAGGCGCAACGCAGCGGCATCCCCGAGTCCCTGGCGTACGCGATCATGCGCGAGGAGAGCGCCTTCGATCCGCGCGTCGTCTCGAGCGCGGCCGCGGTCGGCCTGATGCAGCTCATCGTGCCCACAGCGCAGCGCATGGCGAAGCCGCTCAAGCTGAAGGGCGACGCGGAGTCCTTGAAGCGCCCCGAGATCAACATCGCGCTCGGCTGCCGCTACCTCTCGGTCCTCCGCGCGAAGTTCCAGGACAACCCGCTCCTCGCGATCCCCGGCTACAACGCCGGCGGCGGGAAGCCGAAGGACTGGGTCGACGAGCGGCCGAACGAAGACTTCGATCTTTGGGTCGAGCAGGTCCCCTACGAAGAGACGCGGAACTACACGAAGCGCGTGATGACGAGCATGGCCGCGTACGACTTCCTCTACGGCAAAGGCAAGTCCGGCGAAGCGCTCGCAGCGCCGCTCTGGGCGAGCCCGGCGGCGCGGGCTGCCCTGGCGGCGAAGGCGCCGTAAGTTAGCTGTACGTGCCTCACCCCCGGCCCCTCTCCACTCCGTGGAGAGGGGAGAGAGACGGTCTCTTCGCCCCTCTCCACGGAGTGGAGAGGGGTTGGGGGTGAGGAAACCTCACTCCCCCGCGGGACGTCTCCATCGCAGGGTGAGCTGATCGTTCTCGCGGTGGACGCCGTGCGCGCGCATGGCCTCCGCGACGTGCCCTGCGCTCTCTGCGCTGAAGACGGACGCGGCGGCGATACGCGGCCATCCCGGAGACTCGTGCAGCGGCGTGGTCGAGCAGAGCAGCTCGGTCACGCCGCGGAGGTCGTGCACGCAGTCCTCGGGCCTGAGGACCCGCAGCCCGTCCACGCCGACGTCGGTCGCGAACATCCCCTTGTAGTGGTTCAACTGCGCTCGCATCTCGTCGGTCAGCTCCATGTCGGCCGGGAGTCCGGGGATGGGCTTCTCGATCTCGCGCAAAGGTTCGTCGCCGGCGCGCATGTACAGGGAGTAGTCGCCGATCACGACGGCCCACCCCACCACGAACGAGAACCACGCCATGGAGGCGCTGCGCACGCCGGGGTGTAGCGCGTCGTTCGGGTTCGACGTGAGCAGTGCCTGCAAGGCCTTCACGTACTTTGCCGCCATGTCCTCGATCTCTCCGCGCTTCGCCTCCTTGCCGAACCAGTACTCCGGCGGCTGAAACGTGTTCCAGAGAGGATCCGGCGCGTAGCCCCGGACGCCGCGCAGATGGATCACCCGCACGATCTGGCTGTAGTGATACCGGTCGATGCGGAACTCCGGGTATCCCTGCTCCGTGAATTTCCAGAGGAGCTGATCAGCTGCTTCGTAGTGAACGTGGCCGTTGGGCACGTCTCTTCCTCCCGGGCTTTCGGCACATGCCGTCCGACAGGCTGACAGAAGTTGCTCTTCGCGAACAGCGGCGTCCGGCATCTTCGCAGTTCGTGCCGATCGATAGGACCCTGGCGGGTCCGCGTGGCTCGGCCGAACCGAAGCCGCGCCCAACGGCCTCCCTGAAATGGCAAGCGGCGGCAGGCTCTCCGCGGAAAAACCGAGGGTTTTACCTAAATCGTCCGCAAACTTGCATACATATTCAAAGCTCGACTATCTCTCCCGCGCATGACCACTTCCGTATGCGTTCGATGTGGGGCGGTCTCGAGAAGTGATCTGCGGCCGTGCCCGTTCGATGGAACGGCATTCCAAGCAATCGAACGATACGTCGTACCTTTCGATGCGAGTGACTCCCTCGTTGGGCAAAAAATCACCGACCGATACCGAGTCCTCCGCCATCTTTCGTCGGGTGGGCACGGGAAAGTATACCTCGTCATGCACGAGGAATTGCACAAACCATTTGCAATGAAGCTCATCCTCGACGACATGCGCGTCGACGAGCTCCGCTGGCAGGCCGCGATCGAGGTCTTCCGGCAGGACGGCATCAGCACGGCGCAGATCGAGCATCATCCGCATGTCCTCCAGATCTTCGACGCCGGCACGATCCCGGAGGGAGGGCGCTATCTGGTCTACGAGATGCTCCGCGGGAAAGATCTCGGGGACCTCCAGCACGAGGAACAGCTATCGGCAACGCAATGCGTTCACATGGTGATGCAAGCCTGTCGAGGTCTCGATGCCGTGCACGCGGCCGGCCTCGTTCATCGCGACGTCAAGCCCGCCAACATGTTCCTGCACGCGCCATCCCCGGTGGATGGCCCCGGTACCGCCGATCCGGTCGTGAAGATCATCGATCTCGGCATTGCGTGCCGCAAGGGCACGTGGGTCGGCATGGCGGGCACCCCGGAGTACATGGCGCCCGAGCAATTCTTCCGGGGACCCCTCGACGAGCGAGCGGACGTGTTTGCGCTCGGCGTCTCCCTCTACGATCTCCTCACCGGAAAGCTCCCCTTCGAGGCGACGGGGGAGGACCGCCGCACGGCGACGCTACGCGCACGCATGACGCAGGAGCCCCGGCCACCGCGCACGCGGGTCGAGATGTCCGAGGAGCTCGATAGCGTGATCATGAGGGCGATGGCACGCCCGCTCGAGGCTCGATACCCAGGCATGATGGCGCTCGAAGATGCATTGGCAAGGACCCCCGAAGGACGCGAGGCACGCGCGTCGACGCGTGTGGATGGCCGGGCCATCGGCGGGGAGCTCGAAAGGCGGATGACCACACTCGAACACCGCGGAAAAACCATCGACATCGTATACCCGGCCCCCGATGGGACGATGACGTGGAAAGGTCTGTCCCCGGACGGTCCGCCCCTCAAGATTCTGCGCAATCGAACCTTGAAGGTGGACCAGGAATTCGTGCTGAACATCTCGGGTCGTGGACCGATGTTCAGCTTCATCATCCACGAGAACACGAAATGGTCAGGGACCGTTCGCCGACGCGCAGGCGGGCGAGAGATCGATTTGTGGCTGCATGGCGGGCAAGCCACGCAGACGGGGCTGGAAGTCGAGCTTGGCCCCTTCGGGACGTTGAGGGCCCCCACAGAATATCGAGGACTTCTGGTCGGACTACGGACGCAAGCTCCGGATCGAGCGGCTATTTTCTGTATTGCCCGAGGTCAGCATGACGCATAGCATACGATATGATATCCGATCGGTTCAAGCCCCCAATGGCGACCCTGCCTTCCAGGTGGTTCGCATGGGCCAGGGCGCGTATGCGCAGGTCGTCCAGGCGGAAGAGGTCATCGTCAGCGAAGATCGATCCGTCCGATCGGATGTCGTGGCGAAAATCTTCCTCGATGTCACGCCGGAAGACGCGAACATCGCGTTCGAGCGCGAGGTCGAGCTGCTCGACCATCTGCGGGGCCGCAGGAACATCGTGAGCATGCGGGGGGTCGAACGGCGTCGACCGCCCACCTTCGTCTGCGGGGAATGCGGCGACGTGTTCGTCGTGGAACGTTGTCCCGAGTGCGAAGCGCCCTTGTTCAACGAAGGCGAGATCTCCGAGGGGATGCGAAACCGCGTCATCCTGCACTGCGGAGGAGACAATCACACGTTCCAGAAGACCGACGAGTCCTTCGGGCGTCTCCTCGGCCGCCGGCCATGCAAGCACCGCGGCCCCTGCGACACCGTGAACTTCCTGTTCAGGCCCTGCATTTACCTGGAGCTTCTGCACGTCAATCTCCGCGAATACGGGGATCTGCTGGCGCGCCGCAGGCCAGGATATCGCGGCCGGGACATCTTCACGCTGGCCCACCCCGAGCGGCAGAGGGACGAATGGCTACGAGAGACCTTCCTCATGCGCCTCACGTGCCTCGTGAAGATTGCGGAGGCGCTCGAGCAGATCCACAGGCTCGGTCATGTTCACAGCGACATCGCCCCCGAGAACGTCATGGTCTCGCTCTCGTCGCGACTCGACGAGGAGGCGGCGCAGGTCCAGGTCCCGACGGTCATCGATTTCGGTCAAGCCCGCCGCGTCATGCTGCCGCGGGAGACGGTCGTCATTCATGGACGGCATCATTTCGTCGCGCCCGAGGTGACCGGCGTCAACAACGCCATCGAGTCGTCTGCGCGGATCCTCGCGAGTGGGTCGCTCGTCGAGGGTCAAGAGTGCGAGATCGCCTGCAGAACGGAGCTCGCCGAGGGCGATTACGTGTGGGATGGTCAAGGTGGGGCCTATGAGGTGCTCGGCTACGCGGACGACCAGCAGCCCCCCGGCGGCGGGACCGCGCAACGAGAGGAGGCGGTCGAGCGGCGTTATCGACTGCGCGTCCTCGGCACGTCGAAGTCGCCCCAGGGGACACGGGCGCTCTGGGCGAACCAGGCGGTCCGTCCGCCCGCGGATCTTTTCTCGTTTGGTTGTGTCGCCGCATGGCTGCTCACGGATGGGAACGAGCTGGTGGTGCAGCAGCTTCGTAACGCGGCCCAATTCGCAGCGTCGGAGAACCGTTCCATGGAGGACGCGCTGTCCAATCTCCGGAACGGCAAGACGTACATGGGCGTGCTCGGGAAGATGCCCCTCCCCTCCACGCCGCAGGATGACGAGATCCGGTACCTGGTGATCGACGTGATCCTGCGATGCCTCATGCGGGTGGAGGGGGCGTACGCGACGGCGCGTTCGACGGGCTACGAGCGCGGGGCGGCCAAAGCAGCCCGTGACCTGGCCAATGCGCATGACCAGCTCTATTTCCTGCACAGAACCAAGAGCCAGTTCCTGGAGTTCCTGCAGAAAGACCACAGGGTCGAGCTGGAGGGCATACGAGACGCATTCAACGTCGCCCGCAGGGAGGCCGATGACGTTGCAAAAGAGACGAACGCGCTTCGCGAGAGGTGCCACGAGCTCGAACGCACATGCGCGTCCCTGAACGCAGAGTTATCCCAGCTGAGCTCCGCGAGCGGGGTCCAGGAGGAGAAGGACGCACTGCAGGCGCGTCTCGACGATACGATAGCCCATTGCGAGACCTTGATGGGGCGCTCACGGCGGCTCCAGGAGGAGAAGGACGAACTCCAGGCGGAGCACGCGCGACTCGAGGCCACACTCAGGACGATACGGGAGAAGGCCGCCGCCGGGTCGAGCGAGAGCGCGCGGGCTGCCGCAGAGCTATCGAACGAGCGCGAGAAACGCGAAAGCGCCGAGGCCGCGCTGAAGGACACCTTCACGCAGCTCCAGGCCATGCAGGAGAGCTCCAAAGAGCTGCGTGGTCTCGCCGAGCAGGCTCGACAGAAGTTGCTCGACACGCATGGCAGAATGGCGGAGCTGGAAGACGAGCTCCAAAGGCTCAAGGACGAACAGAGTACCCTGGAGACGAGCTCGACATCGAAGGCCGAGGTGATCAAGGAGCTTCAAAGACTCGCGGAGCAGCACGAGCGGACCAGCAAACGATGGCGTGGGGCCTCGATCGCGGCAGGAGCATTGACCGCGCTCGTGCTCGTGGTTTCGCTCACCGTGACGGCACGGGGAAACACGCCGAGCCAGGTCGCGCCGGAACAGCAGCCGACGGCACCGCTGCAGGCGACCATGGCTCCGCCGGAACCTCTTGCGCCGTCGCCGCAACCGACCGTGCCCAAGACCCAGCGGAGCGTTTGCGAGCGTGGCGTGCTCATCGAAGTGGAAGTCCCGGCAGAAGGGAGCGGCGCGTTCTGCATCGACCCGACGGAGGTCACGGCCAAGGGTTACAAGGAATGCATCAGCCAAAAGCAGTGCACACACCGCGGATACCCCGGCATGGGGGAATGCGAAGTGCGGGCTGAATGCCCCATCAACTGCGTGAACGGCCAGCAGGCTCAAAGTTACTGCGCCTGGAAAGGCGGGCGCCTGCCCACCGAAGACGAGTGGCGTCGTGCCCTGCGTGTCGCCATGGGAGCAGGGTATGCCTGGGACGGCACCCTCCCCGCGAAAGGAGCCTTGTGCATAGGGAAAGGGCTCCCCTGCTGCGATGGTGAGAGGAAGGACGACGTATCGAAAAATGGGCTCTCCGACATGTTCGGAAACGTGTCGGAGTGGGTCCTTCGTGGGGACAAGAAGGGGACGATCGGCCTGAACTTCAGCAGCGTGCTCGGTCAGAACTTCAATGCTTACGAGGGGACGATCCGGGCCGGCGCGCGTGAGGTCTGGGAGCAGGGATTCCGATGCGTTTATGATGCCAAGCTCATCGAGGATGAGCCGGGGAGCGGGTCCAAGCCGGAGACCACGCCGGCTGCATCCGCGGTGAACGGCTCGGAGCCGGCCCTCGTACCGCCACCAGTGGACAAACCCGCTCCGCCTCCCCCCGCTTCGAAGCCGTAGCCGGCATCCCGCCCCTCCTCGGGCGGAGACGAGGACGCGCGATTCGCCCAACCGAACCCCCCCATGTCCGGAGACGGCGGAGGATCTGCTGCCCACTCCGACTCCGGGAGCGGTTCTGGTAAGGTTCGCCCCGCATGACCACTTCGAGCCCGGCCGAGAAGCTCGTCGGCGCGACCCTCAACCGGCGCTTTCGGCTCGTGCGTCTGCTCGGCGAAGGCGGCATGGGCGCCGTCTACGAAGCCGAGAGCGTGCAAGGCGAAGGCAAGCGCGCCGTAAAACTCCTCCACGAGGAGTTCACCCGCATCCCCGAGGTCCGCGACCGCTTCCTCGCCGAGGTCACCGCCACGAAGAACCTCGTGCACCCGAACGTCGTGCCGATCCTCGAATCGGCCGTCGCCGAGGACGGCTCGCCCTACCTCGTGATGGAGCTGCTCCGCGGCCAGTCGCTCGGCGACAAGCTCGACGGCGGCGTCATCGTCCCCGTGCCCGAGGCCTATCGCATCACGAGCCAGATCCTCGCGGCCCTCTCCGCCGCTCACGGGCAGCGCGTCGTCCACCGTGATCTCAAGCCGGACAACGTCTTCGTCGCCAAGGATCCGGGCGGCAACGAGGTCGTGAAGATCCTCGATTTCGGCATCGCGAAGGTCATGGATGCCGCCGGCGGCATGGGCAACAAGACCCGCACCGGCGCGCTCATCGGCACGCCCGGGTACATGAGCCCCGAGCAGATCAAGAGCGCGAAAAACGTCGACCCGCGCAGCGATCTCTGGTCCGTCGCGACGATCCTCTACCAGATGCTCACGGGCCAGCTTCCGTTCGACGCCGACAACGACTTCACGCGCCTCACGGCCGTCATCGTCGGCCACCCGACCCCGATCACGGTCTTCGCCCCGCACCTCGATCGCTTCACGCCCTTCTTCGATCGCGCCCTCGCGAAGGACCCGAACAAGCGCTTCCAGACCGCCGAGGAGATGGCCCAGGTCCTCGCCGCCCTCGCGCGCGCCGAGGCGCCCGAGGTCGTGGTGAACGGCGGCTGGAAGCCACAACATGAGAGCGCCGCGACGCTGGCCTCGGCGGCCACGACCGCGATGCCCGTCGTCGACATCCTGCCGACGGGCCAGACGCCGCCGCCGATGGCGCCCGTGTCGGGCTCGTTCGCCGTCGCCGATACGGATCCCGCAGCCTCGCCGCGCCACGGCGCGCCCGCGCCCGCCGCCGTGCTCTACCCGCCGCAACCCGCGGGCGGCACGCAGATGAGCGCCGAGCCGCGTGGCGCCACGGCCGCGGCCCGCATGCCTCCGCAGGTGGCGATCGTGCCCCCGCCGCCCCTGCCGCAGCAGAAGGGCGGCGTGCCCGTGCCGATCGCCCTTGCAATCGCGATCGGCACGCTCCTGCTCGGCATCCTGATCGGCTACCTCGCGGGAGGCTCGTGACGTGGCTCCGCTCCTGCTCACGGCCCGCTTTGCCGCGACGATCGCCTTCGCCGCGTCGCTGGTCGTGAGCCTCGCGAGCCCGCGCGGCGCTGCCGCCGCCGAGCCTGCGCCACATTTCATGGTCGTCGACCTGCACGTCGACGTCCCCTGGCAAGTCCACGGCAAGGGCCGTTCGCCCAAGCTCACCGAAGGGCAAGCGCGCATCGAGGCGCTGCAAAAGGGCGGCTACGGCGGCGTCGTCCTGCCGATCTACATCTCCGACAAGATCAAGGGCGGCCCGAAGATCGACGACGCCGAGGCGATCTACCGCGCGGCCGTCTCGATCGTCGAAGCGAGCTCGATCTTCCTGCCCCTCCGCTCCCGCGTCGCCGAGCCCGATCGCATCACCACCTTCCTCGCGATCGAAGGCGCGGGCGCGTTCGCCGAGGACATCACCGCGATCGATCGTTTCATCGATCGTGGCGTCCGCCTGGTGAGCCTCGCGCACGCGAGGAACAACAAGCTCGCCTCGGCGGCGACCGGCGGCGGCGCGAACTACGGCCTGACCGACCTCGGCAAGCAGTTCGCCGCGCGCATCTACGAAAAAGGCGCGCTCGTCGACGTCTCGCACCTCTCCGACGCGGGCTTCCGGGATCTCGTCCCCATCGCCGAGGCGCACGGCGCGCCCATCGTCGCGACGCACTCGAACGCGCGCGCGCTCTGCGACGTCCCGCGCAACCTCACCGACGAACAGCTCCGCACGATCGGTCGTACGGGCGGCGTCGCGGGGCTGAACTTCCACTCGCTGTTCGTGAAGGCCGACGGCGCGGTCACACTCGCGGATGTCGTGGCCCAGGCCGAGCACATGATCGCCGTCGCAGGCATCGATCACGTCGCGATCGGCAGCGACTTCGACGGCGACATCAAGCCGGCCGAGGGCATGGAGGACGCCTCGCACCTGCCCGCGCTCGCCCGCGAGCTTTCCAAGCGTGGCCGCAAGGACGACGAGATCCTGAAGCTGTTTTCGCTGAACGCGCTGCGCGTGCTCGGCTGGCGTCCTTCTCCACCTCGGGGGCTCCGCTCGGCAGAGCCGAGCTCTGCCCCCGAACCCGCGCCACCTCGGGGGCTCCGCTCGGCAGAGCCGAGCTCTGCCCCCGAACCCCCGCCGAAAACGAACGAGCCGAAGGCCCCGTGACCGAGAGAAGAAAGGACCTTTCATGACCACCGAGCTCGAGACCCGTTGCTTGAACACGTTCCCCGAGTGGCTGCGCACGCTCGCCGCCGACGCCCACGACGTCGCGCAGCTCCTCGCGTCGACGACGGCGCCCCTCTCGGCGCGGCGCTACGTCGCGGCGGGGCTCAACTACCTGTTCAAGTCGCTCGACCTCATCCCCGATGGCATCGAGGATCTCGGCTACCTCGACGACGCGTTCGTCCTGCGCGTCGCGGCCTCGCTCGCGATCGACGAGAACCCGGCCGTGCGCGCCGAGGCGCCCGCGCTCCAGAGGCTCGCGACCGACAAGGCGCTCATCGTCGAGTTGCTCGGCAAGGACTACAATCGCCTCGAAAGGTACGTCCGCGACCTGACCCGCGGCGCCGCGCGTGGTCGCACGGTCGACGAGATCCTCGAGGACGACGGCACGCGGACGGCCTTCCTGAACGAGGTCGCGGGCTGGGCACAGAGCTACCAAGCGCCGAGCTTCTCCCGCGACGAGAAGAACATCGTCAAGCTCCAGTCCTTCCTCTCGGCGAAGCTGCCTGCCTGATGACGAGCCACGATCCCGCCCCGTTCGACCTCGTGCTGAAGAGCCGCCGCGTCGTCTTGCCCGACGGCGTGCGCGCAGCCGCGATCGCGATCGCCGGCGGCCGCATCGCCGCGGTGCTTGATCCCTCGGCCGTTCCGCAGGGCGTGCGCACGATCGACGCGGGCGACCGCGTGATCATGCCTGGCCTCGTGGACACGCACGCGCACGTCAACGAGCCGGGGCGCACCGAGTGGGAGGGCTTCGAGACGGCCACGCGCGCGTGCGCCGCGGGCGGCATCACCACGGTCGTCGACATGCCGCTGAACTCGATCCCCGTGACCACGACACGCGCGGCGCTGGAGGAGAAGCGCCGCGCCTCCGCGGGTAAAACGTGGGTCGATCACGGCTTCTGGGGCGGCGTCGTGCCGGGCAACGAGCGCGAGCTCGAGCCGCTCGTCGAGGCCGGCGCGCTCGGCTTCAAGGCGTTCCTCGTGCACTCGGGCATCGACGACTTCCCGATGGCCGAAGAGGGCGACCTGCGCCGCGCGATGCCGATCCTCGCGCGCCTCGGCGTGCCCCTGCTCGTGCACGCGGAGCTCGAAGGCGAAGCGCCCGAGGCCGCAGGGGATCCGCGCAGCTACGCCACGTACCTCGCCTCGCGCCCGCCGGCGTGGGAGGAGCGCGCCGTGCGCCGGATGGTCGAGCTCTGCCGCACGTTCGGCGGCCCCGTGCACGTCGTGCACCTCTCGGCCGCAGGCGCGCTCGACGACGTGGCGAGCGCGCGCGCCGAGGGCTTGCCGTTCTCGATCGAGACGTGCCCGCACTACCTCCTGCTCGCCGCCGAGGAAGTCCCCGAAGGGCACACCGAGTACAAGTGCGCGCCGCCGATCCGCGAACGCGACAACCGCGAGCGGCTGTGGAAGGCGCTCGTCTCCGGCGCGATCGATCTCGTCGTCTCGGATCACTCGCCGTGCACGCCGCGGCTCAAGTTGCCGGACGAAGGCGACTTCCTGCGCGCGTGGGGCGGGATCGCCTCGCTCCAGCTCGGTTTGTCGCTCATCTGGACCGAGGCCAGCCAGCGCGGCGCGACGCTCTCGGATCTGGCGCGGTGGATGTGCGAGGCGCCCGCGCGGCTCGCGGGCCTCTCGCACAAGAAGGGCCGCATCGCGCCCGGGCTCGACGCGGATCTCGTCGTCTGGGATCCCGACGCCACGTTCGTCGTCGAGCCCTCGATCCTGCGTCATCGCCACAAGGTGACGCCCTACCTCGGGCGAACGCTGCGCGGCGAGGTGAAGACGACGATCCTTCGTGGTCAAACAGTGTACGAGGACGGCGTCGTCCGTGACGAGCCCCTCGGCGTCCCGCTCCTGGGGCGTGGTGCGTGAACGAAGAGGAAACGATGGCTGATTTCGAGACGATGGTCGATCTCGCGTCGGAGCGCCTCGGCGGCGCGGCGATCTGGGCGACCGACGATTTCTTCGCGCCGAAGGAGAACCTGCTCAAGCCCGGCAAGGCCGTCTTCATCCCGGGCAAGTACACCGAGCAGGGCAAGTGGATGGACGGCTGGGAGTCGCGGCGCCGTCGCGTCGGCAGCGAGGACGCGTGCATCGTGCGCCTCGGCCTCGCAGGTCGCATCGCGGGCTTCGACGTCGACACGAGCCACTTCCTCGGCAACGCCCCGGCGCGCGTCTCCATCGAGGCGACGTCCGTGCCCGGCTACCGGCCGCTCGAAGCGCTGCTCGGGTCGGACGTCGCATGGACCGAGATCCTGCCGCCCTCCGCGGTCAAACCGGGCTCGCAGAACCTCTTCGTGATCACGGACGCGGGGACCTACTCCCACGTAAAACTCCGCATCTACCCCGACGGCGGCGTCGCGCGCCTGCGCGTCTACGGCACGGTGAAGCCCGACTGGGCCCTGCTCCTCTCCGAGCACCGCGTCCTCGATCTCGCAGCCGTCGAGCACGGCGGCGTGGTCATCGCCGCGAGCGACGAGTTCTTCTCGGATCGACGGAACCTCCTTTTGCCCGGCCCCTCGCGCGACATGGGCGACGGCTGGGAGAGCAAGAGGCGCCGCGGCCCGGGGCACGACTGGGCGATCGTCCGCCTCGGCCGCGCAGGCACGCTCGTGCGCACGGACATCGACACGACGCACTTCAAGGGCAACTACCCCGAGAGCTGCTCGCTCGAAGGGTGTTTCCTCCGCGGAGAGGACTCGCCCGAGGCGCTCGAAGCAGCCGCGTGGAAGGAGCTCTTGCCGCGCACGAAGCTCGAAGCGCACACGCGGCACGTCTTCTCGCTGCAGGCGAGCGAGCCCGTGAGCCACGTGCGCCTGCGCATCTTCCCCGACGGCGGCGTCGCACGGCTGCGGCTCTACGGCGCGCCGCTCACCACGTGAGGACATCACCGTGGACGAGTGCCGCGCCTTGAACGACCTCGAAGGCGACGAAGCGCGCGTCGCGCTCACGCGCTGCTGCGGCAGCGCCCGCTGGGTCGATCGGATGCTCCACGAGCGGCCTTTCCAGAGCCGCGCCCACCTCCTCGAAGCGGCGTCGCGGCACTGGAACGCGCTCGACGTCGCCGACTGGGACGAGGCCTTCTCGCACCATCCCCGCATCGGCGAGCCCTCCGCGGCCTCGAAGTCCACGGCTGCATGGGCCGCGAACGAGCAGGCCGGCGCCGCGCGATCGGCCGACGACGTGCGCGCCGCGATCGCCGAGGGAAACCGCGCCTACGAGGCGAAGTTCGGTCGCATCTACCTCGTCTGCGCCACGGGCAAGACGGGCGAGGAGCTGCTCGCGATCCTGCGCGCGCGGCTCGGCAACGACGCGGAGACCGAGCTCCGCGTCGCCGTGGGCGAACAAGAAAAGATCACTCGTCTTCGCCTGGAGAAGATCCTCTCGCCATGAGCACGAGCCCCATCACCACGCATGTCCTCGACACGAGCCGCGGCCGTCCCGCGGAGGGCGTCTCCATCGTGCTCGAGCGCCTCGAAGACAGCGGCGAATACGTCGTGCTCGGGCGCGGCAAGACGGACGCGGACGGCCGCTTGCGCGACCTCCTGCCGCCCGAGCCGCGCCCGAAGCCGGGCACGTATCGCATCACCTTCGATACGGGCGCCTACTACGCGGCGCAGGGCACGACAGGGTTTTACCCGACCGTCTCGATCACGTTCCTCCTCCGCGCGCCGGAGGAGCACCACCACGTGCCCCTTCTTTTGAACCCGTACGGTTTCTCGACCTACCGCGGGAGCTGACCCACCCATCTCCCCTCTCCCGAGAGGGAGAGGGGCTGGGGGTGAGGGACTCGTTCAGCTCAGCCCTTCCGCGCCGCGAGGATCTTCACGAACGAACGCGTCGCGAAGTCTGCCGAGCCGAGCCCGGTCATCTGCTCGGCTTCTGCCTCGGTCAGCGCTCCACAGGCGATCGCGCGGAGAAAATAGTTCAGGAGCCCCTGCCCCGTCGCGGCGTCGTCGAACACGTCGCCGAGCAAGGTCGCCTGCGCGGCCTTGTCGAGGAACGCCTTCAAGCGCGCGCCCGCGGCTTCGAGACCCTCCAGGAAAAACGCGTACACCGCGCCGTACCGCGCCGGGAGCTGCGCCGGGTGCAGATCCCATCCCTGGTAAAACCCGGTCACCAGCGAGTGCCGGATGTGATCGTGCGCGAGCCGCCACGCCCGATGCACCACCGCGCGGTTCTCCGCGAGCTCCGCCGCACCGAGCGTCCCTCCCTCCGTCGCGCGGTGGGGACCGATGGGCATCACGTTCGTCGCGCCGTCCGACAGGAGCACGCCTGTCCCCGCGAGCGACACCTTCATCACGTGCTTCGCGAAATCACACGCTGGATGCGCCATGTGCTGGTGCGCCGCCGTGATGCTGCAACCGGCCGTGTAGTCGTACGTCCCGAAGTGCGCGCCCGTGCATCGCTCCTTCGCCAGCGCCATCAGGTGCGGCAGCGCGACGCGCCCGTCCGGCAGGAAGATCGACTGCGTCGTCTCCACCATCACCTCGAACAGGAGCGACTTCGGCGGGAGCACGAGCGCGGCTTCGAGCGATTCGAGCAGCGCCACGAGCGCCTCGACCTGCTCGGGCACCGTGATCTTCGGCAGCGTCACGACGAACCCCTCGGGCAAACGTCCGCCGAGTCGGGTCACGAGCGTCGTCACGAACAGATCGAGCGTCCGCACGCTGCGCCCGCGTAGCTCCTCGTTCAGTGGCTTGATGCGGATCCCGATGAACGGCGGCGCCGTCCCGCTCGTCACGGCCTCCGCGACCTGCTCCGCCGCCGCGACGGCGTGCCCGTCTTCCTCGGCATCCGGGCGGTTTCCGTAGCCGTCCTCGAAGTCGATGCGGAAGTCCTCCACGGGCTCACGCGTGAGCTTCTCGAGCACGCGCTCGTGCACGACGCGCGCGAGGTATCCCGGCGAGCCAGCAGGCGCATCCTTGAGCGCGGCCGGATCGTCGGGCAACGCGCTCGCGAACGAGAGGCCGAGCGCGCGGGCGAACGTCACGGGATCGGGCGCGTACGTGCGCATCACGTCGAGCGCGACCTCGCCGGATCGCTGACACGTGCGCGCCTTGAAGAGGTGCGCCCCGCCGTAGACCGTGTGCACCGGCTGCCTGCGCGAGGGCTCGCCGGGGAAGGCCTGGACAAAGTCGCGGTTCGCCTGGGCGAGCCGCGCGAGCGTGGCGTGGGGGAGGTTCTCCGAAGTCAGGGAGGTCTTCACGGCGCCATTGTGGAGCACTCCCCGGACGTACGGAAGCGCGAGCTACGAAGCGATCCGGCGCAGAGAGATCACGGGCTTGTTCGCGTCACGCGACTTGTCGAGATCGATCACGCCTTCGAGCGCCCATCCGCTGCTCTCGCCTTCCTCGTCGATGAGGACCTGGGAAAACTCCCAGATGAAAGGCCACTGCCGGATCTGCGTGTTCTCGGGGCTGCGCGCCTTCGGATCGGTGCGGATCTCCGCGAACTCTTCCCAGAACGGCGCGAGCGCGTCCTCGAAGCGCCGCGGCGTCCAGTCCTCTCCGCCGGCCTCCACGAGCTCCGTCGCCTCGACGTAGTCCTTCCGCGCGAGCGCGCGCACCAGCGCGAACACCTCGTTTCGGATGAGCGCCACGAACGCGCGCGTGTCGGTGGTGACGTCGAACTGCTCTTCCTTCGGCTCGGGTTTGCCCTCGACCACCGCCATCACGCGGTCGGGGTTCTTCATCCGCTCCCACTCTTCGAGCAGCGAGCTGTCGACCTGCCGCACGATCGCGCCGAGGAAGATCTCCACGTCGTCGAGCTCGTCGGTCTTCTCGCGATCGGGCACGGTCTGCACGAGCGCCTTGTAGACGTCGGAGAGGTAGCGCAGGAGAAGCCCCTCGCTCCGCTGCAGCTCGTACTCCTTCACGTAGTCCGAGAACGACCAGAGCCCCTCGAACATCTCGCGCGCGATCGACTTCGGCCGGATGTTCTCGCGCGCGACCCAGGGGTGCTTCTTGGCGAACTCGTTGAAGCTCTCGTAGATGAAGTCCGCGTTCGGCTTCGGGTACTCCATCTTGTCGAGCTCCGCGACGCGGTCCTCGAACTCCATCCCGGCGGCCTTGAGCTCGATCATCTTCTCGCGCTTCAGCTTGTCGAGCTGCTTCATCAAGAGGAGCTCGGGGTTCTCGAGGATGCTCTCGACCAGCGTGAGCACGTCGAGCGCGTACAGGTCGCTGTCGCGATCGAGCTGCTCCACCGTCTCCACGAGCCAGAGCCCGAGCGCGTGGTTGATGGTGAAGTCCTCCTGCAGGTCCGCGTTAACGCGCACCTTTCGGCCCGTCTCGTCGCGCTCGGCGAGCGGCACGAGCTCGATCACGCCGCCGCGCACGAGCGAGCGGAACATCGAGAGCGCCGTCTTCTTGTGGATGCGCCGCTGCGCCGGGGTCTCGTGCACGTCGTTGAGGAGCGTCTTCATCGCCCGGCAGCCATCGCCCTCGCGCCCGAGCACGTTGAGCAGCATCCCGTGCGAGACCGAGAAGCGCGACACGAGCGGCTCGGGCTCGCCGGCGATGAGCCGGTCGAACGTCGATCGATCCCAGTGCACGTAGCCCTTCTCGGGCGGCTTCTTGCGCACGATGCGCTTCTTCTTCACGGGGTCGTTGCCCGCCTTCGCTTCGAGCCGGAGGTTCTCGATCGCGTGCTCGGGCGCCTGCGCGACCACGGTGCCGCGATCGTCGAAGCCCTTTCGACCCGCGCGCCCCGCGATCTGCTGGAAGTCGCGCACGCTGAGGATCGCCGTCTTCTGGCCGTCGTACTTGCAGAGCTTGGTGAAGAGCACCGTGCGGATCGGGATGTTCACGCCCACGCCGAGCGTGTCCGTCCCGCAGATCACCTTGAGCAGCCCCTTCTGCGCGAGCTTCTCCACGAGCAGCCGGTACTTCGGCAAGAGCCCCGCGTGATGCAGCCCGATCCCGTGGCGCACGAAGCGGCTGAACTCCTTGCCGTAGGGGCTGTCGAGCCGCACGCCTTCGAGCGCCTTCGCGATCGCGCGCTTGTCGTCCTTCGACGCGTAGTCGAGGCTCATGAGGTTCTGCGCCTCCTCGGCCGCGGCGCGCTGCGTGAAGTTGACGATGTAGATCGGCGCGCGCCCCTTCTGGACGAGGTCGTGCACGGCCTCGTGCAGCGGCCTCTCGCTGTACTCGAAGTCGAGCGGGACGGGCCGCTCGCGCGAGCGCACGAGCGCGGTCTCCTTGCCGTTCAGCTTCGTGAGGATCTTGGCGAACGCGTCCGCGCCCCCGAGCGTCGCCGACATGAGCAGGTACGTGGCCTGCGGCAGCGTGAGCAGCGGGACCTGCCACGCGACCCCGCGGTCGCGGTCCGCGTAGTAATGGAACTCGTCCATGATCACGTAATCGACATCCGCGCGCTCCCCCTCGCGCAGCGCGATGTTCGAGAGGATCTCCGCCGTGCAGCAGATGATCGGCGCGTCGCGGTTCACGGACGCGTCCCCCGTCATCATGCCGACGTTCTCCGGGCCGAAATCCCGGCAGAGCGCGAAGAACTTCTCACTGACGAGCGCCTTGATCGGGCACGTGTAGAACGACCGCTTCCCCTGCGACATCGCAAGGAAGTGCATCGCCGTGGCCACGAGCGATTTCCCCGACCCCGTCGGAGTGTTGAGGATCACATTCTTGCCACCGACGATTTCGAGCAGCGCCTCTTCCTGGGCGGGGTAGAGCTCGAGCTCCTTCTCGGCGACGTAGTCGAGGAACCTGTCGAAGACGAGCGTCGGATCGACATCGTCCGGGGCGGGAAGACGGCTGGCCAGGGGCGTGGGCACGGCGAGCGTCATGCCATAAAAGAGCTCTGAGGGCTTGCGTCGGAGATCGCCCTTGGCGTCAGGGGGTCGCTTGAGCTACCCCCGTCAAGGTGCGCGACGGCCAGACGAGCGACGTGAACGAACGATCGGAAGGTGGCGCTGACGCGGCGATCCGAGGCATCATGGTCCGGCGGAGCACTTGGATCGTGAAAGGCCCGGGAGGGAGCGCGTGAGCGCCGACAATCGCGAGGGAGCTCAGCCGCCGAGCGGAGCCCCGCAAGCAGACGCGGGCACGCCCGCAGCGCCGTCCGCGGCGCCGGCGGCCGAAGGCGAGAACGTGATCACCTCGCACGGCGAGCGCGAAGCACGCGCCTACGTCGCGCCGATCGAGGTGCCGAAGCGACGGCAGCGCCTGAAGACCATGGACATGGCCAAGGTGCGGATCGCGGCCGACATGAAGGTCGAGGTCATGGACTCGCGGCACATGCCCACGACGAAGATGGAGCTGCCCCCCGGCGGCCTCCGTCCACCGCCGCCGCCCCCGCAAGCCGAGATCGCGGACCCGAACTCGAGCCCGTGGACGGCAAGCGCCGGCATCGATCGCTCGATGCTCCCCTCCGCGTCACTCGGCCCCGCAGCGCCCGTGCCGGGCTCGCGCCCCGCGGCCCCGCAAGCGTCGCAAGACGAGGACGAAGGCGGGCGCAGCATCGGGATCTGGATCGGCGTGGTGGTCGTCGCGGCGCTGCTCGGCGGCGGCGCGGCGTATCTCTTGCGCGGCAGGGTGTCGAGCGGGAGCAACGAGGCGGGCGTCTCGTCGAGCGCGCCGATCGCCGTCACGGTGCCGACGACGCCCGGCAAGATCCCGATGCCTCCCGTGACCGCGGAGCCAGCGGCGCCCGAGCCCACGCCTGCCGAGCCCACACCTGCCGAGCCCGCGGCGACGGCGGAGCCTACGCCCGCGGAAGAGCCGGCGGCGGAGCCCACGACGACGGCGCCTGCGCAACCGGGGGTCAAGCCGGTCGCGACGACGCCACGCAAGACGACGACCACCACCACGAAGACCGCGCCGACCACGACGGCCGCGCCGACCACGACGGCTTCGGCACCGCGGCGACTTTTCTAGGGAGCTTCGGGAGGGATGAGCATGCGAACCAAGGCACTGCTTTCGACGATGAGCTTCGCGCTCCTGGTCGCGGGTGCATCGCCTGCCTACGCGGACGACGCGACGCGGGCGGCGGAGCTCTTCGAGAAGGGCAACAAGCTCTTCGACGAGCAGAAGTGGGCCGAGGCAGAGGCGTCGTACCAGGCCGCGTGGGATCTGCGAAAGAGCTTCGATCTCGCGGGAAATCTGGGCGATGTGGAGATGACGCTGGGCCAGCACCGCGACGCGGCGGAGCATCTTTCGTACGCGCTGGAGGAGTTCCCGGCGGGCGGGAAACCCGAGGTGCGCGAGGCGCTGCAGAAGCGGCTGGAAGAGGCGAAGAAGCACGTCGGCACGGTGACGATCGGCACGAACATCGGCGGCGCGAAGATCTACGTGGACGGCCGGTTCGTGGGTCAGGCGCCGCTGGCGAAGGCGGTCTTCGTGGATCCCGGCAAGCGGGTGATCGAGGCGAAGCTGCCCGGGCACGATGACGTGCTGAAGACGGTCGATGTGGAGAAGGCGCAGGCGCAGGAAGTGAGTCTGGTGCTGGCGCCGAAGATTGGGGGGACGCCGGGGGGGAAGAGTGTGGCGCTCATCGCGGTGGGCGCGGGGCTTGGGGTGATCGGGATTGGGACGGGGATTGGGCTGATCGTGGCAGGCCAGAGCGAGCTGACCGCTGCGCGCGCGCTTCGCGATTCGATCCCCGAGGCGGTCTGCAACACCGCGCATCCGCAGCACGGCACGTACACGGCCCAGTGCAGCGAGCTCAAGGACAAACTCGGCAAGACGGATACCCTTCACAACGTCGGCGTGGGTGTGGCCATCGCCGGCGGGGTGATCGCAGCGGGAACCGTGGCCTACGCGCTATGGCCCAAGAAGAAGTCCCCGACGACGGGGCTCGACGTGCTTCCGATCGTGGCACCCACGTTCGCAGGTTTGTCGGCGTCCGGGCGCTTCTGAGGAGACCGCCCGCGTCTCGTTCGTCGATCCCTTCGAGATCGACGCGTTCCCTTGGCTTCCAGCAAGTGAGGAGACATGCCGATGCGCACCCTACACAAGTCCCTTGCGTATCTCGGAGTTCTGGTATGTGCCGCGATGGGGCAGTTCGCGGCATGTGCTTCGTATTCCAGCGATTGCAGCGAGAATGGCATTTGCCTGCGAAACGGCGACGAATATCGCGGCGGTGGACAGGTCTCGCCCGAGTGCAAAGCGCTCCCGAGCGAAGACAGCTCGGTCATCAAGGACGAGTGCGGCATCTTCGTGAGCTCATCCGCTGCGGATGGCGGAGATGGGACCAAAGCCAAGCCATTCAAGTCGCTTCAAGCGGGGCTCGACGCGGCCAAGAGTGCAAAATTTCGGGTCTATGCTTGCGCGGAAACGTACGCAGAAGAAGCCAAGGCCGATAGCGTGTCCCTCTTCGGCGGATTCGACTGTGCGAATGGTTGGGCGTATGTGGTCGATTCGGCAAAACGTGCGATCATCGCGCCGAAGGATGGGGTTCCGCTGCGGGTGAGCGGCGGAGGAGACCTTCTGGTCCAAGACATCGTGGCGCGGGCACCGGATTACAGTGGGCTGCCCCCCGACGCCATGCAGCCTGCGAAGTCGTCCATTGCGGTATTCGCCAATGAAGCGACCGTGGATTTTTCGCGGTGCAACATGGAAGGCAACAATGCGCAGGGCGGAGCGGAAGGAGAAACTCCGCTCGATGACCCCGACACACTGAATGGGTCGTCTGGTAATCCCGGCAAAGGGATCTGCGAGGCCGGTGCGGACAACCCCGGCGGGGCAGCCATGACGAAGATGTGCCCGGACGGTTCGACCAGCGTTGGCGGCGAAGGTGGGGACGGCGGCACCGTTCAGACCTCGCCGTCCTTCATGGCGTTCGCGGGAGGCGATGGAGCGGATGGCGCTCCGGCGGGCTCGGCCGGGCAAAAAGGAGTTGGAGAGTTCGAATCGGGCGCCTGGAGTTGCGCGAACGATGGCAATGGGACGCCGGGACAATCCGGCGACAAGGGAGGGCCCGGCGCCGGCGCGACCGCGGGTAAGATTGATGCCACTGGTTATGTCCCGACATCAGGGATGGCGGGCGAGTACGGCAAGCCTGGCCAGGGAGGCGGCGGTGGTGGTGGAGCCAGGGGGGCTCAGGGCGTTTGCGGTGGGACCACGCGCGCTGGAGCGAGCGGGGGGAGCGGGGGCACCGGAGGCTGCGGTGGTCGAGGCGGCGGCGGTGGATTTGGAGGCGGCGCGAGCATTGCGCTGCTGAGCTACAACGCATCGGTCGTGCTCTCGGATTGTGTATTGAAGTCCGCGGCCGGTGGGAGTGGTGGTACTGGGGGGGATGGGCAGACCGGCGGTGGCGGTGGTACGGGTGCGTCTGGAGGCCTGAAGTCGGGTTCGTCCAACAGCGCGTGCGCCGGCGGGGCCGGCGGTGAGGGCGGCAATGGTGGCCCCGGCGGCGGTGGTGCTGGTGGGCCGTCGGTTGGCATCGCCCACGTTGGCAAAGCGCCCGAGAAGAGGGGCAGCACGATGATCACCCCGGGCACCCCCGGCAATGGAGGCCTCGGCGGCGGCATCATGAGCAACGCCGGGGCAAACGGTACGACGGGCGAGCTGGTGGCGTTCTGATAGGGGAGGCGCCTCGTCGCGCCTGCATCGGATCAAGGAAACCCGTGCAGGGGGGCTTGAACACCTCCCATAGCCCCTCCGCCCATTCCTCCCGGCCCCGCAGTGCCCGTCGTGATCGTGGCACCGGCTTCCGAGACATTCCCGCCCCTGTACGCGATCCCGAGCGAATGACCACCGCGGCCGCCGCCGCCGGTGCCGCCGTCTCCGCCATTGCCCCCGGGACCGCCGTTGCAGCCGTAGGGAGTTGCGCCTCCCATGGTTGCACCGCTCCCGCCGTTCCCGCCGTTCCCGCCGTTTCCGCCGGCCTGACCGAAACCGCCATCCCCACCGTAGCCCCCGGCGCCCGTCGTGATGCCGACCATCTGGAAGGAGAGCGTGGCGCCAATACTCACGATTCCGATGCTCGAACCACCGGCCATCCCTCCGAACCCGCCGTTTCCGCCGCAGCCGCCGGCCCCACCGCCCCCGCCGCTGGCGCCAAAGCAGCCCGACTTGCCTTTCGAACCACCGCCGCCACCGCCGCCCTGCCCAATCGTACCCTTTCCACCGGGCTGACCGCTCACGCCGATGTGCCCCTTGCTGGCATCGAGCGCTCCGTCGTTCATGCCTCCCGCTCCGTCGCTGCCAATCGTTCCATTGGCGCCAGGCTGACCGGTTTCGCAATCCCCCGCACCGGTGTCTCCAAGGCCGCCGACCCCCCGGTTGTTCGGATTGGGGTTGGGAGCGGGAATGCCATCCCCTCCCACGTCGCCCGAGGTCTCCTGGCCGTTGCCACCTTTGCCGCCGCTCGATTCGTTGCAAATCGGATTGGCCTTGGCGGCGCCCCCAGGGTTCCCGCCGGCCCCGCCCATGCAAGCGTTTTGGCCGCTGTTGCCACGGATGTTGAGATCATCGGGATCGGAGGGTCCAATGTCGTCCGTTGGCGTCACCCCCTGCGCGCCGTCATTGCCGTTCCCGGCGATGAGCTCGGTCCGCACGAAATTCACGGTCGCGCCGTCGACGATCAGGGCGATCGCCGAACCCCCTTTCAACGTCGCATTCGCCGCCTCGATACGAAGATCCTCGAGCCGAGTCGTCTGAGCCCCGACGACCCGCAGGGATGCTTGCACCTCATCCGGGGACGCAGGCTCCGGCGGGTTGATTCTCGCCTTCTTGGTCGTGTCATAATTCCACTCGGCGCCTTGGCAATCGAACCCGCCGAAGATGGAGACTCCGGCCGGCACGTCGACGCGCTCGGCATAGTCGCCGTCCGCGCACGCATAGATCCGAGCCGTCACCGTCCTGGCCTTGTCGACCGCCGCTTGCAGACTCTTGAACGGCTTGGCCTTCGTCCCATCGCCGCCATCCGCCGCCAACGCGCTCACGAAGACCCCGCATTCATCCTTGATGACCGATGGCTCTGCGCTCGGAAGCGCCCTGCACTCTTCCGGAACCTCTGCGCCGCCTTGGTACGGCTTGCCGTCCTCCGCGCAGGTGTTGTTACGGCTGCAATCATCCGCTGCGAGCGAGCAACCTGCCATCTGCCAGAAGCTCGCGGCAATGAGGATACCCAGGGAGGCAAGGGCCGCGTGACGTGTGCGCATGAGCATGTCTCCTCGTTCAGAACTGGCCCCTCGCCGCGATCCCCGTAAACGTGGTCGTCACCGTGGGCACGAAGGTGAGTCCAGTCGTGGTGCGCTTCTCCGCGGGCCACAACGCATAGAGCACCGTGCCCACGGCGAGGACGCCACCCACGACGAGGGCCCCCGTGCCAACGTTGAAAAACGTATCTTTCCGCTGCAACGTGCTGAGCAATGTCGCGCACGTCGCCTTGTTCGCAGCGTGCTCCGGGTGTGCGGGATCGCATGCCGCGTCCGGCATCGAGGCGTCGAGCGCGTCGGCTTCCTCGTCCGCACCATTCGCAGCAACGAGAAGCCCAATCCCCGTCCCGATCCCGGCGAGGGCAAGACCGCCGCCCACCGCAAGGAGCGCCCAACTCTTCCCCGCGCCCTCCTCCTTCGCCGACGCCACTCGCTCCACCTTCACCTCATCCCCCAGCGCCGGCACCTTCACCCTGGTCACCGCCCCCTCCCCTGCCACCACCTTCTCCGCCCACGCCTTTTTCCCCGGCGCCGTCACCTCGATCCTCTGTTCCCCCGGATCCACCGGCACCACCGATCCCCACACCTCCGCCTCCACCACCTTCCCGTTCCGCTTCACCACGAGCCCCGCGACCCTCGCCTCCGGCGCTACCTCCACCACCAGCTTCGCGAGCTTCGGCTCGAGCTCCCCGGCCCGTCGCACTGCTTCTTCCGTCCGCCGCTCGTCCTTTGCCGCCTGCGCCGCGGATGCCGCCTCCCGAAACGTCGCCCATGCGCTCGCCGTTTGCCCCGCCGTCTCGTAACAATCTCCCAGCGCGAGCAACCTCCCCGGCCGTGGATCCAGCTTCTGACTCGCGGCGAATTTCGGGCATGCCTCCGCGTGACGCCCCTCCTTCGCGAGCGCCCGCGCCTCCTGGAACAACGCATCTGCCGCCGCGCGATCCTCCGCCGGCCCGGCATGCGCTGGCCCGACACACAGGCTCACGGCGAAAACAACCCCGATCCACGACGACTTCGAGCCCATCACCGACCACTTTACCAAGGCCCGCGCCGCTCGTCAGCACACGCGCGAGGGATGAGGGATGCCGCTTGACGGCCGTAACCGCACGGAAATACCCTCCGACCCACCCGTATGGCAAACAATACCTATCAGACGTACATCGAAGAGACGCCGATCGACATCTATCGCCACGATTTCATTCGCCGCGGCGCCATGTGCGGCGCGCTCGCCAAGCGTTATCCGGGGCTCGCTGCCATTGGCGCCGAGGCCGACGCCGTCGTCGGGCAGCTCGATTCTCGCCTGTCGGATTTGCGAAAAGCCGAGGACGAGCAGATTCGCGCCCGCGCCATCGAGGACGCCGAGAAGCTCGATGTCATCGACGTCTACACGGAGCTTCGCCGCACGATGGCCGTCAAGAACCCCAAGGAGGTGCTCACCCTCCTGCCCGAGGCCCCCTCCGTGCTCCGCCGCGCGACCGCCGCGACCTTCGCCGAGCGAGCGGGCGCCGCCCTCTCGAATCTGAAGGCGCTCCCCGAGGCGGATCCCTTGCGCCTCGCCTTCGTCGGAAAACTCGAAATGGAGCTCGCCGAGTTCAACGACGCCGACAAGAAAGAAGACGCGACGCGCCTCGCCCTCCAGAGCGGAAAGGTGGCGCTCACGCTCTACAAGTCCGAGCTCTCGCAGACGCGGGAAGCCGAGCTCGGCGCGATCCAGAACATCCTCAAGGACCGAGAGAAGACGGTCCTGTTCACGATCCCGTGGCGCAAGACCCGCAAGTCCGAAGCCGCGACGGAGACGACCGAGGCAGACGCCACGCCCTGAACCCCGACGAAGGCGCAGGCGGCGCCACAAGCGTCGGAAAACGCACCTGCGATGGCGCGGAAGCGTCTGCAAACGGCTGCAAGACGTTCGCGCGATGGTGCGGAGACCTCTGCAGGCGCCTGAGGGCGGCTCCCGCTTCGATGCAGGACCCTTCGCAAACGGCTCCCGGCACGCGCCGCGACGGTGCGGAACAGGTTTCCGTCGTTTGCAGACGCTCCGGCGCCATCCCGCCCGGGCTCGCAAGCCGCTTGCGGACGTCTCCGCACCATCGCGGGCCGCCTGGCAAGCGGTTGCTTCACGGATTGTAGAGATCGTCGTTGCGCTTCGCGGGCCGTGGGGCCGCTTTGGCCGGCGTGAGCGGCTTCGGAGGTGGAGCGACTTTCACCGGGCTGACGTCACGCGCCGGCGAGACGAGCGGCGGGGCGGCAGGCTCGTCCGCCGCGTCCGCCCCCGCATCCACGGCCACCGCTTCGGCGACCATCGCCGGTTGTGCTTTCGCGACCGCTCCCGCCGCTGCGCTCGCTTCCGCTCGCGCTTCCGGCTCCGCGACCGCCGGGCGCTTCATGAGCACGAAGACCACGAGCAGCCCCGCCACCACGGCCGCGAGGACACCCGACGCGATCAACACGCCCACGGATACCGGCCTCTTGCGCCCGGAGCTCGCCACCACGGGCGCCGGAGATGCCGCGAGCGGCACGGTCGCCTCGGCCGCCGTCACAGCCGCCACCACGATCTCCGCCGACGACCCCCCTCGCGATCCCCGCGACGCCACCACCCGCCCGACCCGCTCCACGTACACCCGCGCATGCGCCGGCGCGTACGGCGCGAGCGCCGCTGCCAGCTCCCCGACATCGCGAAACCTCTCCTCCCGATTCCGCGCCAAGCACCGCAGGATCACCGCCTCGAACCCTGCCGGCGCGTCCGCTCGGTACTGCCGCAGCGGCGTCGGTTGCCCCGCGATCACCAGCGCACACACCGCCTGGATCGTCTCCGCATGGAACGGCGTCTTCCCGCAGACGAGCTGGTACAGAATGATCCCGAGCGCCCACACATCGCTCCGCGCGTCCACGCTCTTCGGCGTGTTCATCTGCTCCGGCGACATGTAGAGCGGCGAGCCGAGCATCTGCGACTCGTGCGTCAGCGCCACGTCGGATCCCATGAGCTTCGAGATCCCGAAGTCCAGCACCTTCACGCACGGAGCTCCGCTCACGTCTTGCGTCAGGAACAGGTTCGCCGGCTTCAGATCCCGGTGCACGATCCCCGCCGCGTGCGCCTCCCCGACGGCCTCGCACGCTTGCAGCACGAGCTCCACCGCCTCCTCGAACGGCAGTTGCCTCCGCGCCTTCAGCGTCGCGGCGAGGTCTTGCCCGTCGAGGTACTCCATCACGATGTACGGCGCGTCGTTCTCGTCGGCCCCCACATCGAGCACACGCGCCACGTGGTGGCTCTTCAAGAGCACCGCGGCGCGCGCCTCGCGCAAAAACCGCTCGCGTTGCTCCGGGCTCACGACGCGACCCGTGAGGAGTGACTTCACCGCGACGAGCTGCCCGAGATCCACGTGCCTCGCGGCCACGACGACGCCCATCGCGCCCGAGCCGAGCACGCGCTCCACGCGATACTTCCGCGCCAGGAGATCGCCGGGTTTGACGGGCATCTGGCTCATGAAGCGCCATCTCAGCCGACTCGTACGGCAAGTCAAGAACGTGGAGCCTCGCCTGTTCGCCCTCGCGAACGTCGGCGGTTGTCGCCTCGGTTTGTCTCCACCCAACACGGGACATCCCCGGCGCTCCGAACGTCACCCGCATGTTCCGTGTCCTCCCTCACGCACACGCCTGGCGGTTCCTCATGGACTTTGGTCCCGTGTTGTCCGAAAATCGCAGCCGTGAGCAATCCACAAAGACCTCCGGATCGTGGCCCTCGCCGGAGCGATCCGGGCGTCGATGATCCGCGCACGGGACCGGACAGCCAGCCGCCTACGTCCACATCGTTCTCGGGCGTGATCGCGCGCGGCTTCGACGCCGTGCCCATCTCCGTGCGGGGGGACAGGTCCACGCCGCCGAGCGTGCCGTCGAGTCGCCTCCCGCCTTCGTCGGGGACCGTGCCGACGAGTGGTCCTTCGAGCACCCCTGCGTCGGGCCAACCGAGCTCGGGCGTTCGTCGTACCAAGGGCGGCATCTACCAGGCCGTGCGCCTCCTCGATCAGAAGCACGGATCGTTCTTCATCTCGCGGCTCATCCTCGTGACCGGCGTCAACCTCCGCAGCTTCGATTCTTCGAGCGTGGACGATCCCGTCGTCGCCGAGAAGCTCATCAAAGCGCTCCGCCCCCTGCTCTCTCCGGCGGAGCTCGACGGCCTCATGCCGCTGCTTGTCGCGCCGCAACGCTGAAGGGAGCTCGTCATGTACGTTGTTTGCGTCAAGGTCTCCGTGCTCGCCGATCACGTCGACGCCTTCCTCGAGGCGACGCTCGACAACGCCCGCGGCACCCGCACCGAGCCGGGCAACGCCCGCTTCGACGTCCTCCGCGCCAACGACGATCCCACGCGGTTTTTCCTGTACGAGGTCTACCAGACCGAGGCCGATTTCAAGGCCCACCAGCAGACCGCGCATTACCTCCGCTGGAAAGAGCGCGTCGCGCCGATGATGGCCGCGCCACGCGCCTCCGAGAAATACGCCTCCGTATTCCCCGAGCCCTGGGCCTGACGAACCGCGTGATCCCGTGAAGTTCTCGTTCCGCACGGCGCCCGAGATCCAGTTTGGCGCGGGCACCCTCGGCGAAGCTCCGGCCGCCGTGGCCCGCTTCGGCAAGCGTTGCCTCCTCGTCTCCGGCAAAAGCTCGCTCGAACGCTCCGGCAAGCTCGCCGCGATCGAAGAGGGCCTCCGCGCGCGGGGCGTATCGATGGCGCGATTCTGCGTGGACGGCGAGCCCGACCTCGCGGTCGCGGACGAAGGCGCCCGCATCGCCCGCGAAGGTGGCCACGACGTCATCCTCGCGATCGGCGGCGGAAGCGTGATCGACGCCGCGAAAGCGGCGGCCGCGCTCGCGACGAACGAGGGTTCCGCAATCGATTACGTCGAAGCCGTGGGCGCGGGCCGCACGATCGAAAAGACGCCTTTGCCGCTCGTCGCCGTCCCCACGACCGCGGGCAGCGGCTCGGAGGTCACGAAAAACAGCGTCCTTCGTGTCCCCGAGCTCCGCGTCAAGCGCAGCATTCGCAGCGATCTCATGGTCCCGCGCGTCGCCCTCGTGGACCCTTCCCTCATTGCCACGGCGCCGAAGAGCGTCGCGGCTTCCTCCGGGCTCGACGCGCTCACGCACCTCGTCGAGGCCTATCTCTCGAAGGGCGCGCAGCCGATGACCGACGTCCTCGTCGTCCCCGGCATCACGCTCGCTTATCGCGCGCTCGTCGTGCTCGCCGAGGATCACGCCACGGACGAATCGCACGAGGCCATGGCGCTCGCGGCGCTCTGGGGCGGCATTGCGCTCGCCAATGCGGGCCTCGGCGCCGTGCATGGCCTCGTCGCGCCGCTCGGCGGCCTCTGCGGCGTCCCGCACGGCGCCGGCTGCGGTTGCCTCTTGCCCGCCACCTTCGCCACGAACGTCGCCGCCTTGCGCGCCCGCGCGCCCGGCCACCCGGCTCTCGCCCGCGCCCACGAGGTCGCCGACCTCCTCCTGCCCCCCGACGCCCCCGATCGCAGCCCCGAGCGCGCCGCCGACGCGTTTCAAGGTTTACGCGACAAACTCGGTGTCCCGTCGCTCCGATCGTACGGCGTCTCCGAGACCGACCTCGCCTCGATCATCGCCGGCTCGCGGGCGGGCAGCATGCGTTCGAATCCGATCGACCTCACGGACCCCGAGCTCGAAGCGATCCTCGCGCGCTCGCTCGGCCCGCCGCTCGCCTGATCATCGGGCTTCACGGCTGCCACGGGTCTTTGGTAGGGTTCGGCCATGCGATACTCGATGGCCCTGATCCTGTTCGTCCTCGCTGGTTGTGGCTCGAGCGCCCCGAAAGCCGAGGAGCCGAAGCCCGAGACCCAGGCGGAAGCTTCCACGGAGACGAAGACCGAGACAGCCGACGCGCCCAAGGCCGAGGAAGACAGCAAATCGATCCCCGAGGCCTGCGCGGGCGACGACAAGGCCGCGTGTGTCATGCCGAAGGGCTTCGTCAAGCGCCTCTGTAGCGGCGTCTACCCGGAGCTCGCGCTGTATCTCTTCCAGAAGAGCTCGCCCTGGCGCCGCGCCTACGTCTCCGCGAAGGAGGTCGCGCCGTTCAACGGGCTCGGCGGCCCGAGCGCGGAGGAGAAGCTCACGCTCGACGAAGAGCTGCTCGTGCTCAACCAGATGAAGGCGGACACGGGCGGCATGCAGGTGAGCGGCGCGTCGGGCAGCGTCGACGTGCTCCGCTGGGACGGCACCTGCGCGACCCTCTCGACCGAGGAGGTCCGCTTCCAGGCCCCGTCGAAGCCCAAGCACGCCATCATTCCGTGGCGCATCCTCGAGGACGCGACCCAGGAGGCGCTCAAGAAAAACGAGGCGCTCGCGAACGTGGCCACGGAGCGCAAGAAGGAATGCAAAGGCGCGACGATGGGCGCGGTCTCCGCGAAATGCGAGAAGGCCGATAAAGCGCTGAACGATCTCGTCGTCGAAGCCGTGCGCACCGGCACGACCGTGCCCAAGCCCGCGAAGGTCCCCTGAGAGGGTGCTGCCACAGCGTAGCGCCGGGGTTTCACCCCGGACCCGACCAGGGGCTCTTCGCCCCTGGACCCGAACCAGGGCACAGCCCTGGACCTCGGGTGCATCGACCGCGGTGCGGTCGATGCAACGATTCGCGCAGCAGCCTGTGGAATCCCCTTTGAATCGATTCAGCGCAGCTTCGCCTTGCCCTGGCTGGCGAGCGTGAATCCGATCAGCTTGTAGAGCAGCCGCGCCCCCACGTTCGCGTCCCACTCGTCGCCGTCCGGCCCCGGGGCGACCTCGTTCAGATCAAACCCCACGATCGTTCGTCCGGATCGCACCACCTCGCCGATCACGTACACCGCCTCGTGAAAATCGAGCCCGCCGGGCACGGGCGTGCCCGTGTGCGGGCAATACCGCGGATCGAGCCCGTCGACGTCGAACGACACCCACACCTCGCGCGGCAGCGCATCCACGATCTCCCGCGCGACTGCGGCAAACGTCTCACCCCCGAGCTTGCGCCGCGCGAGGTCGCGATCAAAAAACACCCGCGCGCGCTCGCCCTGCGAGGCGACGTAGTCCATTTCCTCCTCGCACACATCGCGAATCCCGACCTGGACGAGTTTTCCGACGCCCGCCGCGCGCGACAGCACGTTGTACATGATCGAGGCGTGCGAGAACGTAAAACCCTCGTAAGCGCGGCGCGTGTCCGAATGCGCGTCGAAATGGAGCACGCCGAGCCCTGGATGCCGCCGGGCGAGCACCTCGATCGCGCCGAGCGGCACCGCGTGATCGCCGCCCACGATTCCCACGATCTTTCCCTTCGCCACGAGCCGCTCCGTCTCGGCCGCGACGTGTGCATTCAGCTTCCCGCCGAGCTCGTTCACCCGCGCGAGCGCCGCGCGCAGCTCGTCCGTCTCGACGACGCCGCCTACCTCGATGATCTTCTGCGCGAGCGCCCGCCCCTCCTCGTTCCACCGGGCGATCTCTTCCGCCTCGTCCTGCATGAAAATGCCGGGCGCATAAGGTTTTTCCACGTCGAGGTCGTAGAGGTCCACCTGCCGGCTCGCCTCGAGGATCGCCGCGGGGCCGCCCGACGTGCCGCCGCCGTACGAGGTCGTCACTTCCCACGGGACGGGGACGAGCACGACGGCCGCGTCGTCCTCCGTGAAAGGCAATCCATAAATGCCGGAGTCGGCGGCCGCGGGCGCGTTGGGATCAAACGGAACGGTCATGACGGCAGCCTCTAGCACGATCGAGCGTTCGACGCAGGGGGCGCGCTCTCGTCCTCTTGCTGCCGCAGACGCTCCACGAGCGCCGCATTGAGGTCCTGCACGGTCCACTCCTTCGGTAGCCAGTTACTCGGGATCCAGTACACGTTGCCGTCACGAACCTGCACGATGATCGATTTCGGCGACTCCGGCGGTTGCAACCCCACGGAAACGATCTCGCGTATCGGCACCGAGATCACCTGCATCGACATCGGACGTCCCACGGGGAACGACAAGGACTTGGCGCCGAGGACGAGCTCGAAGGGGTCGAGCTTGGCGAAGCGAAGGATGCCGAGCAGGGCCATCACACTCATGCCCACGGAGAGCACGCCCAGCACCGCGTAAAACACGTCCGCCCCGTCGGGGTCGAAGTGGAAGAGGCCGTTCAAGATGAGGCCCCGATCGTTGACGCTCGAACGGTGGAAGAAAAACGCGGCGCAGGCGCCGAACAGGATCAAGCCGGGGACGAGCTGCCGGTAGGGCTTACGCAACGGAATCTGGATCTTTGGCTCACTCCGTTTCTTGCGCTTCGTCTTCTCGGGTTCCACCGCGCGTTTTCCTCTCTTTACACGCCCTCGACCACGCTACGATGGCGCCGTGGGCAACGGCGTTGCACTCGACCCTTCGCGCTTCGAGGCCGTCGAGCGGGAGCTCGCCGAAGCGCAAGCCACGATAACACGCCTCGAACGTGAGGCATGGCGCATTCGGCACATGCTCGAGGTCACCCAGGAGACGCTCACCGTCTTCGAGAACGGCGTCGTGATCGACACGAGCCCGCAGTTCGAGGTGATGTTCCGGGGCAAGCGCGAGGATGCGATTGGCAAGCACGCGTTCGAGTTCGTCGCGCCCGAGTCGCACGCGCTCGTCGCCGAGCACCAGCGCCGAGGCTCCGTCGAGCCCTACGAGGCCACGCTCCTGCGGATGGACGGCTCCACGTTCGTCGCGCGCATCCGCGCGCAGAACTTCGAACGCGATGGGCGCACGATCCGGATCGCGACGTTCGCCGACGCGACCGCGGAGAAGCTCGCCGCGGAGGTGGTCCGCACGGCCGCCGTGGTCGAGGAGACGATGCAATTGCAGACCGAGCTCCTCGTGCGCCTCTCGAATCCGCTCTTGCCCATCGCCGAGGGCACGCTCCTGCTCCCGCTCATCGGCGTCATCGACGAGGACCGCGCGAGCGGTGTGCTCGGCACGCTCACGCAGGGCATCGTGGCGCACGACGCGCGTTTCGTGATCCTCGATGTCACGGGCGTCGAGGCGCTAGACACGCAAGTCGCGAATCTTCTCGTCACGTGCGCGCGCGCGGCGGCGCTCCTCGGCGCGCGCGTCCTGCTCACGGGCATTCGCGCGGACGTGGCGCGAACGCTCGTCACGCTCGGCCATGATCTCGGGAGTCTCGTCACGTTCGCCACGCTCAAGCAAGGCGTGGCGCACGCGCTCGGCGCGCGGCGGTGATCAGACGGCGCCGTCCACCAGAATGGTCGCTCCATTCACGTACGACGAACGATCCGACACCAGAAACGCCGCCATCTCGGCGACCTCCTGGAACGTGCCGAGCCGCCCGAGCGCCGTGTGCCGCAGGTACTCGTCGAGCCGCCCTTTCGGCAAATTCACGCTGACCCCGCCCTCGAGCACCCCGGGCGCGAGGTTGTTCACCGTGATCCCATACCGCCCGATCTCCTTGGCGAGCGCCTCCGTAAAACCCTTGATGGCCGCTTTTGCCGTGCAGTAATGCACCGGCGCTTGCATCATCTTCACCCCGGCGAGCGAGCCGATGTTGAGGATACGCCCGCGCCGAAGTTTGACCATGCCCCGAAGGACGGCCTGCGTGGCGAGGAACGTGCCTTTCACGTTCGTATCCATCACGCGGTCCCAGTCCTCTTCGTCCATCAACGCGAGCGGAACCACGTCGGACACGCCCGCGTTGTTCACGAGCACGTCGACGGTCCCCACCGCGGCCTCCATTTCCTTCACGGCCGCGGCGAGGCCCTGTTTGTCGAGCACGCTCGTTCGAAAGGAAAAACCGCGCACCCCGTGGGCCTCGATCTCGGCGAGCGTCTCCTTCGCCTCGACCTCCGATTTCGTCCAGTTGAACCCGACGTGCGCCCCTTCGCGGGCGAGCGTCACGGCGATCGCCCGCCCGAGGCCCTTGGATCCGCCCGTCACCAGGGCGATGTGCCCTTCGCAAAGCTTCGTCATGTACTCACGATCGAGAGACGCGTCGTCCCGTTTTCCTTCACCCAGGGCTTCTTGCCCCAGGACGGCGTCACGGTCCCCGGCCCTTTCGCCGCGCCGCGGTGGAACATGTTGAAGCCACACGCCGGCATGATCCGCCCGTCCGTCTGCGGATAATGGTGGCAGCATTTGCGCAGGCGCTCGAGATCGAAATCGTGCCTGTCCATGTAATGGTGCAAGAAGATCGATTTCGCCTGCTGCTCGCCGATGAGCAGGCTCTCCTTCTGCGTCATCGGCCGATCCGGGAACATCACCTTCAGCGTGCGCTTGAGCGCCGCGAGGATCTCCGGCCCCCGCTCGATCTCGTCTTGCCGCGCATAGACGTCGTACAGCACGTCCTGGAGCGTCTGCTCCATCTCCGGCGTCGCGGGGAGCGTCGCGCTCGAACGGAGGAGCGAGCCGTGTTTCGTGAAATCGACGAACCGCGAGAACGGCAAAAACGTCCCGTCGTCTAGGCGGAGCAGATAGGTGAGCGACACGCATTGCGGGTGCGAGCACGGCAGCGGGAAAAAATCCTCCACCTTGAGCTTGCCGCCCGTCTGCTCGTCGACGCGCCGCACGACGCCCGGAATCGTGAGCCGATCCATCGGATCGTGCCCGAAGAGGCCGCCGCCGTGGCCCGTGTAGGCGGCGGGCTGGAAGTTCAGCGAAAGGAAATGGGTTTCCGAGAGGAAGAGCTCGACGACTCTTCCGATCTGATCGTCGTTCACCCCGCGCGTGGCCACGAAGATGATCTGCGTCGGGATCTGGAGCTCGCGCAGCGCCGCGAGCGCGGCATCCTTCTCCTTCACGAGGTCGCGGCCGCGGATCTTTTCGTGTGTATCGGCGGTGAAGCCGTCGAGCTGCAGACCCACGTACGCGCCGCTCTCCTTGAGCGCCTTCGCGAAGGCCCGGTCCTTGCCGAGGCGGATGCCGTTCGTGATCACCACGACGCGTCCGATCTCGGGGCGGCTCGCGATGCGCACGAGGTCGAGGATTTGCGGGTGGCTCGTGGGTTCGCCGCCGGAGAGCGCCACCGACTCGCACTGCCCCTCGTTCACCACGAGGGTGTCGATCATGCGGGTAAATGTGTCGAGATCGATGTGGTTCGAGTACTGGTTGTCGACGATGCAGATCGGGCACTCGAGGTTGCAGTGATCGGTGACCTCGATGATCGGCAGGCAGGTGTGCTGCTCGTGATCATTGCAGGTCCCACAATCCGTGGGGCAGCCGTGCTCGACCTTCGTGGCGAACTTCAAGGGCTCGGTGCCGGCGCGCGCGTACGCATAAGCGCGCACGTAATATTTCGCGTCCTCTGAAACGAGCGCCTCCGAAGGCCCACACGCCGCGCAGTTTTTCTTGAAATACACGCGGCCTTCGCGGATCACGACCTTCGCAGGCAAGAGCGTCAAGCAGCCCGGGCAGGTGGACGTCGTCTCCTTGAACTCGATCTCCCCTTCGACCCCCTCGGGGACCTCGCCACGCGCGAGAAAACGGTCGACATAATCTTTTGCAGTGCCGGGAAGAATTTCTTCCGAAGGTCCACACGTGGGGCAAAGCAGGAGCCGCATGGGGCTATCGCCGCGCAGCACGACGCGGCCCTCGTGCGTTTCGCGGCACGTCGGACATGCCGCACGCTCGTGGTGGAAAAACGTATGCGGACGGTCCTGTCGTGTCGGCGTGATACAGCTAACGCAATCCATGGCGCTCCCCTCGTGAGCACGCATTCTCCACTCTGGGCACCTTTGCCGTCAATTCGAACTGCTATCCTCGGCCGCACGTGCGTTACCTGCTCCTCGATCGGATCACGCAGCTCGAACCGCCGCGCCTCGCGACGGGTGTCAAGTGTGTGTCGCTCTCGGACGACACCTTCGCGGACCACTTTCCGGGCCACCCCGTGATGCCCGGTGCGCTCGTGATCGAGGCGCTCGCGCAGCTCGGCGGCGTGCTGCTCGAAGCGAGCCGGCGCGCCGAGGGACACGAGGACGTGCACGCGCTGCTCACGATGGTCGATCGCGCGCGCTTCCGGCGCATCGTGAGGCCCGGGGACAAACTCGAGCTCGAAGCGGAGACGATCCTCGCGCGTGAAGAAGGCGGGCAGGTGAAAGGCACGGCGCGGGTCGACGGTGAGGTCGTGGCGACGGCCGAGCTCGGCTTCGCGTTCGCGCGCGTGACGAACCCCAAGGTGCTCGCGCGTCGGCGCGAGGTGCTCGACATATGGCTGACCGGAGCGGCGGAGGAGCCTTGAGAAGGCGCGTTTTCGTGCGCGGTCGAGGCGCGATCACCCCGCTCGGCGATTCCTGGCCCGCGTCGAGGGACGCGCTCGCCGAGGGCCGATCCGCGGTCGGCCCCGTCAAACATTTTGACGTCGAAGGATATCCCTCGCAGGTCGCGGCGGGTGTTTCCTTCCCGCTCGAAGAAGCCGAAGATCGCCGCCTCGCGCTCGCGCGGCGCGCCGCAGACGAGGCGTGGGCCGAGGCAAAGGAGAACGCCGCGCCCTCGCGAATCGGCGTGTTCGTTGGCGCCGAGAGCGGCCGGGCCACGTACGAAACGATCTTCGCGCTCTCCCGCGCGGCGGGCGGCGGCGCGTGCTTCGATCACGCGCGCTTCGGCGAAGATGCGCGGGGCCTCGCGACGTCCGTCCACGCGGCCGCGGTCTCGCCGGCCGCGGTCGCGTCGGCGCTCGCGGCGCGGATCGGCGCTGAGGGGCCCGTGGAAACGATCTCCCTCGCCTGTGCCTCCGGCGCGGCTGCGATCGTCTCGGCCACGCGGGCGATCCGGCTCGGGCTTTGCGACGTCGCGCTCGCGGGCGGCGTGGGCGCGGACGTCGATCCGTTCATGCTCGTAGGATTCGGGTTGCTCGGCGCGCTGAGCGCGCGTGGCGTCTCGTGCCCGTTCGACGTGCGGCGCGACGGTTTCGTCGTGGGCGAAGGCGCGGCGTTCGTGGTGCTCTCGGCGTCTCCTGGCGACGAGCCACGCGCCGAGATCCGAGGGGCGATGCGCACGCTCGACGCGCATCACCTCACGGCGCCCGATCCGACGGGCGATGGGGCCGAGCGGGCCATGCGCGGCGCGATCGAGGACGCGGGCCACGTGAAGATCGGCTACGTGCAGGCGCACGGCACGAGCACGCAGCTCAACGACGCCGTCGAAGCCGCGGCGATCCGGCGGGTCCTCGGCGACGCGCTCCCGGACGTGCACGTCGGCTCGGTCAAAGGCGCGGTCGGGCACTGGATCGCGGGCGCCGGTGCGATCGGTTTTCTGTGCGCGCTCGAAGCCGTCGAGGAGGGCCTCTGTCTGCCGACAGCGGGCCTCACCGAGCCCGATCCCGCCTGCGTGTTGCCGCACGTCGTTGGCGCGGCTTTGCGAAAACCTGTGGAAGCGGCTCTCGTCAACGCCTTCGCGTTCGGCGGCGCGAACGCGAGCCTCGTGGTGAGCCGATGCGCCTAGACGGAAAAGGCCTTCCCATCGTCGCCCTTTCGACCCTGACGACGGCGGGCCTCGCGGGCCGCGGCCTCGGCCGTCGCGTGCTCGAGAAGAACCTCCCTCTGCCGTGCGAGATCGCCACGCCCGTGCCGTCGCGGCCCGAGGACGTCCGGCAAAAAAAGCTCATGTCGCGCGCCGCGTGGTTCTCCGCGCTCGTCATGCGCGACGCGCTCGCCGAGGCGCGGTGGGACGAAGGGCGCGCCGAGATCGGCGCGTTCTTCGGCGTCGGCGCCTCGGGCGCGGAGATGGACGAGGTCGCCCGGCTCGTCGCGGCGAGCATGGAGGACGGGCGGTTCTCGCTCGCGCGCTGCGGCCGCGAAGGCCTCGAGGTGTGCAATCCCCTGTTCGCGTTCCAGATCATGAACAACTTCACGCTCTGCCACGGGGCGATCCTCGAGGGCCTCGCCGGCCCGAACGCCGCGTTTTTCTCGCGCGGCACGGGCACGGTGACGGCGCTCGAAGAGGCGTGCGCCGCGATCGCGTCGGGTGCGTGTGAGCGCGCGCTCGTCGGCGGCGCGGACACGGCCCTGCACCCGGTCACGACGGCCGAGCTCGAACGCGAAGGCTTCTTGCGGCAAGGGCTCACACCGGCCGAAGGCGCGGCCGCGCTCGCGCTCGCAGCCACGGCCGAGGCGCCGCTCGGCTACGTGGAGGCCGTGCGGGTGTTCACGGTCGATCGCCCCCGCGGCGCGCTCGTACCCCGCACGGGCGTGTTGCGCGACGCGGCCGTGCCTGCCGCGTTCGACGCGCTCGAGGATCAGCCTTGCGACGTCGTCGTGCTCGCGCCCTGGGGCGCGCCCGCGCGCGAGGCGCTCATGGATCTGCCGGAGGTGCTCGAAACGGAGGTCTCGGTCGACACCTCGCTCTCCCTCGGCGAATCCCTGGCCGCGACGCCGGCGCTCGCCTGGGCGCTCGCGCTCGATCTGCTCGTGCACTTCGACAAACCTCGTGCGCTCGTCCTCTCGGCGGGCCCGGACGGGGATCTCGGGGCGGTCGTGCTCGCGAAAGGGGGCGCGTGATGGGCGCGCGTCGCGCGGTGATCACGGGCGTCGGCGCGGTCAGCGCGTTCGGCGTCGGGTACGAGGCGCTCGCGAACGGCCTCGCCGCGGGCCGCAGCGCGGTTGGTCCGATTCGCAGCTTCGACGCGCGCACGTTCCCCACGCGCGTGGCGGGCGAGGTGCCGATCGAGAAGACGGACGCGGTCTTCCTGGAAAAACACCGCGGCGTCCTGCTGCACGTCGGCGAGGCCGGGACGTGGGAAGACGCGGGCCTCCTCCGCGACCGCAAGGTATGCTTCGGCGTCGTCGCGGCGGCCGAGGCGTGGCGCCATGCGCGATGCGGGACGGCCGAGCGCAAGGGCACGCTCTCCATCGGCCTCGGGCTCGAACAGGCGTTCCTGGAGGACCTCGCGGAGCAGCTCCACGAGGGCGAGCTCCGCGTCGGCGCTGGTGATCTCGCGGGCGGCGAGGGCGTTCGGTTCCGCTCGCGTGTCGACCTCACGGCCGAGAAGATCCGCGCTGTCGTGGGCCTCTCGGGCCGCGTCGCCGTGCACGCCTCGGCTTGCGCGGCGGGCGGCATGGCCGTCGCGCACGCGGCCTCGCTCATCGAGCGGGGCGCGGTCGACGTCGTCCTCTGCGGCGCGGCGGACTCGATGGTCAACCCGCTCGGCATCGGCGGCATGTCGCGTCTCGGCGCCCCCTCGCCGCGCGCCGAGGCCTCGGCGTGCAGGCCGTTCGATCGCCGGCGCGACGGGCTCGTCGTCGGCGAAGGCGCGGCGATGTTCGTCGTCGAGGAGGAATCCCGAGCGCGCGCGCGCGGCGCGGAGCCGCTCGCGGCCATTGCCGGCTACGCGACCACGCAGGACGCCTACCGCGCGACGGCGCCCCGCCCCGACGGATCCCGCGCGCTCGCGACCATGGAGCGCGCCGTTCGTCATGCCAACCTCACTGCTGCGGACATCGGGTACGTCAATGCCCACGGCACCGGGACGCCGCTCAACGATGCGGCCGAGGCCAAGGCGATCCGCGCGCTTTTCGGCGACGTGCCCACGTCGAGCATCAAGGGCGCCGTCGGCCACCTGATGGCCGCCGCGGGCGCGATCGAGCTCGCCGCGTGCCTGCTCGCGTTCACGCGGGATCTGCTCCCCGGGACGGCGCATTTCGAGGAGCCGGATCCGGAGTGCCCGATCAACGTGATCGGCCCGAGGCCCCTCGGCAAACGTGTCGACTACGTGCTCTCGAACTCGTTCGGGTTTGGCGGGCAAAACGTGAGCGTGGTCCTCGGGAGACCCCGGTGAACCACGCGGGCCGCATGGCCGTCACGGGGTTTGCCCTGCGCACCCCACTCGGTGACGACGCCGCGGCCGTGCTCCGGAGGCTCCTCGCCGGCGAGCGCGCGGCGGCCCCGAACGCCCATTTCGACGCGAGCACCTACGCCTGCCGCCTCGCCGCCACGATCCCCGGGGCTCCCCGGCCGACGAAGCACCGCAAATTCGTCAAACGGATGGGGCTCTTCGGCATGGAGGTCGGGGCCGAGGCCCTCGCCCGCTCGGGCGCACCCGCGAAAGGCGCGCGGCTCGGGCTTTTTTGCGGTTATGGAGGCCTGCGCGCGCACTGGGACGATCTGATGCCCGTGCTCGAACGGCAGGCGGGCGACGCGCGTGCGACGGGCGCATGGGCGCAGGGTTTTTCCTTGTTGCACCCGTTCTGGATGTTGTTTCACCTGTCGAACAACGCGCACGCGCTCCTGTCGATCGACGTCGACAGCAAGGGCGACGGCACGACCACAGCGGGCTCGAATGCGGGGGCGCAGGCGCTCCGCTCGGCCATCGTCGCCCTCGCCATGGGGAGCGTCGATGCGGCGCTCGTCTTCGCGTACGACTCGCTCGTCGAGCCAGAGACGATTCTGTCGCTCGGCGTGTCGGGCGCCGCGACGAAGGCGGCCACGCCCGCGGCGGTCGTGGCCCCGTACGACGAGCGCGCGGCGGGGATCGTGCCGGGCGAGGCGGCCGCGGCCGTCGTGCTGGAGCGGCCCGAGGATGCAGGAGAGCGAGCGATTTCGTTCGTCTCGGCCGCGGCAACGGCCGATGGCGCCGTGGACTTTCCCACCCCGCGCGCGATCGCCTCCCTCGCGGCCGCTCTCTCCGCGGGTGACACGATCGTCGACGGCGCCGCGCTCGCCTCGCCCGTGCGCGACGCGGCTGAACGCGCGGCCCTCGCCGACGTGCTCGGCCCCTCGGCCACGCTCCTCGCGTTGACCGCTTCCACGGGCCAGCTCGGCGGCGCGACGGCGGTCGTGCAGGCGATCCTGCTCGCCGAGGCGCTCCGCGCGGGCACGCTGCCGCCCATCGCGGGCCTCGATCGTCCCGCCGAAGGCCCACTCCGCCCGCTCGTGCGCGCCGAGGAGACACGCTCTCGCTCGGCATTGGCCCTCTCGGCGGGCATGCCGGGGCTCGCGGGCGCCCTGCGCGTGGAGGTTCCATGAGCGACACCAAGGAGCGATCCCGCGTCGCGCTCGTCACGGGCGCCTCGCGCGGCATCGGACGCGCCATTGCGGAGGCGCTCGGTCGGCGCGGATATGCCGTCGCCGTCGATTATCGAAACGACGAGGACGCGGCGCAAAAGACCGTGGCCGCCGTGGAGGCGCTCGGCGCGCGGGCCGTCGCTCTCCGCGCCGACGTCTCGCGCCCCGCGGAGGTCGCCTCCCTCTTCGAGCAGGCCGAAAACACGCTCGGGCCGCTCGACGCGCTCGTCTGCAATGCCGGCGTCACGCGCGACGGCCTCCTCGGGGCGAGCACCGACGACGATTATAATCACGTCTTCGAGACGAACGCCGCGGGCGTGGTGCATTGCTGCCGCGAGGCCGCGCGGCGCTTCATTTCGCGGCGGCGCGGCGCGATCGTCAACGTCTCCAGCGTGGCCGCGCAGCGCCCGGGCCGCGGGCAATCGCTTTATGCCGCCTCGAAGGGCGCCGTCGAGTCGTTCACCCGCGCGCTCGCGGTCGAGCTTGCGCCGCGCGGCGTGCGTGTGAACGCCGTCGCGCCGGGCCTCGTCGAGACCGACATGACGGCCGAGCTCCGGGCCATCGCGCCGGAGGAACTCGCGAAACGCATCCTGCTCAAGCGCGTCGGCCGCCCCGAGGAAATCGCGGCGGTCGTCGCTTTCCTCGTCTCGGACGAGGCGAGCTACGTGACAGGACAGATATGGAACGTGGACGGCGGATTCAAGCTGGAATGAGCGGCCCGGGCGGGATCGGGGGCCCGGGAATGCTGGCGTGGCTCGAAACGCGGCGATCGCGCCGAGAATTCGAGGACACGCCCGTGCCGAAGGAGGTACTCGCCCGGCTCGTGCAAGCCGCGATCACCGCGCCCTCCAACACGAACCGGCAGCCGTGGCGGTTCACGGTCGTCACGGCCCCGGACAAACGCAAGCAAATCGCCGCCGCCGTGCGGGCACGGGCCGAGGAGATCAAGGCGATCATCCACCGTGGCCACCATGCCGAGGATTTTGCCAACTACGGCGATTTTTTCCACGAGCCGCTGGAGAGCGCCGCGGCCATCGTGGTGCCACAATGGCGCGATTACCCCGACCTCATCGCCGACCTCATCACCTCGGGCGGCGGGGATCCTTCGCAGTACCATACGGCTCGCAGCATGCAGGCCGAGCTCTGCTCGACGAGCGCGGCCGTGATGGCGATGCTCCTCCAGGCGCACGCCGAGGGCCTCGGCGCCTGCTGGATGGCGGGCCCGATGATCGCGAAGCCCGAAATCGAGGGGCTGCTCGGCATCCGGGAGCCGTTCCGGATGGTCGGCGCCGTGGCGCTCGGATACCCCGTGGGCGACGCGCCGCCGCCCGGGCGAAAGCCGATCGATCGCGTCGTGCAATGGGTGGAGGACTGACGAGCCCTATCCCTCGACGCGGCGGCTTTTCGCGTCGACGACCGTCAATGCGACCCGCTCGACGCGGCCCTCCACGCACACCGGATGGAAGCTCGCGAGCGCGCGGCGGTGCGCTTGCCAGGCCACTTCCACGTCGAAAAGCGGCTCGCCCGTAGCGAAGACCTTCCGAACGTGCTCGGCGAGGGCCATCGTGTCCGGTCCCTCGGGGAGAATCTCGGCCAGCGGGAGGCCGAGGTGGGCCTCGGCGGGCGCGCAGTTCATCGCCCGGGCGAGCGCGGCATTGATGCGCTCGCAGCGCAGGTCCGCATCCACGATGGCGAGCCCGATCGGCGACCGCCCGACCACCGCTTCGAGCACCGCGGCCGTCCTCGCGGCCTCGGCCAGGGCGCGCTTTTCGCGGGCGACGAGCTCGGCCCGCTCCCGCTCGAATTGCATGGCCTCGCGCAGGCGCGTGACCTCGCCGCGGCGCCAGAGGTCGGCCAGCGTCGACACTTTTGCCCGCAGGATGTCGGGGCTGAACGGCTTGGGGATGTAATCGACCGCGCCGTGCGCATACCCTTTGGCGTGATAGGTGTCGTCGCGATGGATCGCCGAGATGAAGATGATCGGCACTTCCTTCGTGCGCTCGCGCCTTCGGATCAGCCCTGCGACCTCGAACCCGTCCATGTCCGGCATCTGCACGTCGAGCACGATGGCCGCGAACTCCTCGCGCAAGAGATGCGTCAGCGCCTCTTTGCCCGAGCTCGCCCGCACGAGGTGCATCCCGAGGGGCTCCAGCACGGCCTCCAGAGCGAGCAGGTTCGAGGGATGGTCATCGACGAGCAGGATGCTGGGGACGAGGGAGTGCGGTGTCATGGGGGCTAGGTTCCTTGCTCATGAACAACCCTTCGGCGCATGCGTTCGAGGCGGCTCATTACAAAGCATTGTTGTTCGCCCCCCTGTTTTCGAGGGCGGCCAGCTCGAGGAGCACGAGCACAATCTTGTCGTCGGCGCCCGCGACGCACGGAACGAACCCGAGGGGCCTGTCCAGGGTACGGAGCACCCGCGCGACCCGGGCAGGCAGGTCGTCCCCACGCGCGGCGGCCATATCGACGAGCACCTGGGTGGCGCGCTCCGTCGACTCGACGGCGCATTCGATGCTCTCCGCGTCCGGTCCGCCGTCTTTGCACAAGACCAGCACCACGGGATCGGGGACACGCGTATTGCGAAAGGCATGCGCGAGCGGACCCGTGAGCGACGCCTCGAGGACGCGCATGAGCCCGCTCGTGAGAGACCCGTCGCCCACGGGAAGCACCTTCATTCCGAGTCCGACGATAAACCACGGACACACGCCTGATCCATGCGGACCATGCCCCAGTCACGTGTCGGGATCTTCCCGCCGTCATTCAGACATTGGAGGATCCACGTCGCATAGCCACCCTTTGTCACGGACGAAACCTCCAGAACACTAGATTGGCATACTAGTCCTCGCGACATTCGAGCCATCATCCAACATTTTTTCGAATCGGTTACCATTCGAATTCCCAAACGTTTTACACTCTGCGCCGCGACGACGTACCACCCCGTGTGCCGACCCTGACCTCATGAGCCAGGAAATCTGCCCGCCGTCCTCCCCATCCGCTGTCCCCTGCGTGCTCCTGGTCGATGACCACCCCGCGAACCTGCTCGCCCTGGAGGTGGTGCTCGAGCCCCTCGGCCTGCATTTGATGCGCGCAAGCTCGGGCAGAGACGCGCTCCGGCAACTGCTCAGCAACGAGTTCGCGGTCATCGTGCTCGACGTGAACATGCCGGACATGGACGGGTTCGAGACGGCCGCTCTCGTGCGGAGGCTCGAGCGCACGCGGGAGATCCCGATCATTTTCATCTCCGCGTTTCACCGCGACGACACCTACCAAGCCAAGGGGTATGCCCACGGCGCCGTGGACTACCTGCCCAAACCCTTCAATCCCGACATCCTGCGCGCGAAGGTCGCCGCGTTCGCGGAGCTCTGGCGCCGCGCCGAGAACCTCCGCGTCCGCGAAGCCATGCTCTTCGAACGGGAGCGGGCCGAGCTCGTCGCCCGCGAAAAACGCGCCCAGGCCGAGGCAGCGAACAGCGCCGCGGTCCTCGACGCCGTCATCGCGGGCGCGCCCATCGGGATCGCCATCTTCGACGTGCACCTCCGCTGCGAGCGCATCAACGCCGCGCTCGCCGAGATGCACGGCGTGCCCGCCGATGCCCAGGTCGGACGCACGCTGGCCGAGACGCTGCCCGAGGGGCCCGAGACCGCCACCACGATCGAGCGCCTCGAGCGGGTCTTCGACACGGGCGAGCCGCTGCTCAACCTGGAGGTCGCCCGGCCCGTCCCCGGGGGATCGAGGCATCGGTACTCGCTCACGAGCTACTTTCCCGTGCGCGTGGAGGGCCGCGTCGCGCGCGTGGCCATGACCGTCGTCGACGTGACGGCCCTGCGCGCGGCCGAGGCGCGCGCCGCCACGAAGCGCCAGAACCTGCACCGGCTCATGAGCGTGGCCGCGGCCCTGTCGGAGGCGCACACGAGCCAGCAGGTCGCGGAAATCGCGGTCGCCCAGGGTCGCGCGAGCCTCGGCGCGAAGCGCGCGGTCCTCGGCGTGTTGACGGAGGACGGGGCGGAGCTCGCGATCTTGCAATCGGTCGGGTTCGAGGAGACGGAGCTCTCGCCGTGGCCCTACGTGCCGCTCACGCACCCGCTCCCCATGACGGACGCGGTCCGGGAGCAGCGCCCGCTCTTCTTCGAGTCGGCGGCCGCGGCGGCCGACCGATATCCCCAAATCTCGTCGTTGCGGTCACTCGGCCACGAGGCTCTGGCGGCCGTGCCCCTCCTCTTCGAAGAACGCGGGCTCGGGGTCCTGGTTCTCTCCTTCGACGAGCGCCGGGCCTTCAGCGAGGCGGACCGGGCGCAGCTCACGACGCTCGCGCGCCTCTGCGCGCAAGCCATGGAACGCGCGCGCCTCTATGACGCCGAGGCCCGGGCCCGCGCCGAGGCGGAGACCGCCAATCGCGCGAAAGACGAGTTTCTCGCCCTCCTCAGCCACGAGCTGCGCAGCCCCCTCAATGCCTCGCTCGGCTGGACGACGATGCTCCGCGACAACATCCTCCCCGCCGAGAAACGCGAGCGCGCGCTCGTCACGGTGGAGCGAAACATCCGCGCGCAGGTCGCGCTCATCGAGGACCTGCTCGACGTCTCGCGTATCGTCGCGGGCAAACTGCAGCTCAACAGCATCCAGTCGCTCGAGCTCGCGGGCATCGTCGAATCGGCGATCGACGCCGTCCGCCCGGCGGCGGAGGCGAAATCGATCAGCGTCGAGGGCCTCGTCGAAACGCAGGACCGCGTCCACGGCGACCCGGGCCGGCTGCTCCAGATCGTGACGAACCTGCTCGGCAACGCGATCAAGTTCACGCCGAAAGGAGGCTTCGTGCGCGTGCACCTCCGCCGCGTGGATGGGTCGCTCGAGCTCTCGGTCACCGACAACGGGCAAGGCATCTCGCCGGCCTTCCTGCCGCATGTCTTCGACAAATTCCGGCAGGCCGACAGCGGAATGACCCGCACGCACGGCGGGCTCGGCCTGGGCCTCGCGATCGTCAAGCACCTGGTCGAGCTGCACGGCGGCACGATCACGGCGCACAGCGAGGGGAACGGCAAGGGAGCCGTCTTCGTCATGCGCGTGCCGATCGCGGACGTGACGGCGCGACCGACGACACGGCCCCGCTGATCTCCGCCGCGATCGTTTTACCCCGCGCCGCGCCCCGGCATTGCCGCGCGCCGACCGAGACGGGCGAAACAATGCCGCAGGCCGTATCTCACGTTCCGCAGGAGACGGAGGTGTTCGAACCGCACGTCGAGGTGAAGCAAAGAAACGGCGACGGCCGGGCGAATGCCCGTGAGGATGCACTCGGCGCCCACGAGCTCCACGGCGCGGACGAGATCCAGCAAATGGCGCGCGCTGTTCGTGTCCATCGTATCGACGCCGGTCCAGTCGATGATCACGAAGCGTGATCCCCTCGATACGACCGCGTCGAGCAGCCGCGACGTGATCTCCGCGCCGCGCCGATCGTCCACCGCGCCGATGACGGGGAGCGCGAGCACGTCGTCCCATACCTCGATGATGGGCGTCGAGAGCGCGTCGATCCCCTCCTCCAGCCGATCGATGAGCGCGCGTTTCTCGTCGTCGCTCGCCACGATGGCCTCGTCGAGCTCGCGCAGGATGTCCTTGTGCTCGGTCACGTCGCGCGTCACGGTCACCGCGGCGCGCACAACGCCGTTTGCGTCGAGGAGCGGGCGCGAGGACTGCGAGATCCACGTGCAGCGGCCCTCTTCATCCGTCGGGGCGAGCAGGCTCTCGAGGTTGTCGACCCCCTCGCCGCCGAGCGCCCGCCGCGTCGGATCACGCTCCGGGGGCGCCGGCGAAACGCCATCCGAAACGAATACACCCCGCGACCCGGGCTCGCCCGCGATGGCCCGCATGTGGGCGTTGTACATTCGATGCCGGCCCGACGTGTCCTCGACGATCACCCCGACGGGCATCTCGTCGATCACGGCCCGTAGCAGGTCGACCTCCTCGGCGAGCGCTTGCCGGGCCCGCATCTCCTCGGCGAGCCGCGCCTCGAGCGCCGCGATCCGCGCCTGCATTTCCACGACGTCCACATCGGACTTCTACCCCGCTTGTGGCGGGATGGCCAGGCAGGAGCCCTGGTTCAACATACGGTCGAGGGTCTCGGCGATCTCGCGCGCGGCCCGCGCTTGCCACGTGAGGTCCGTTGCAAGGCGAGGCATCAAAATGGCGCGACCCGCGCGCGGCGCGACTGTGAGCTGATAAGCCCCCGGGACCTCGATCACGTAGAGCGCGGGCCGCTCGCGGAGCTCCCCGCGAGACGCGAGCCAATCACGAAAAGCCGAAGGAAATGGCTCTTTCGTCACGAGCTCGAACTGATCACGCCGGATGCAGCCGTAGCGCCGCGTGATCCGCACGCGGCCGACATCGATGACGTCAAGGATCTCCCCGTACGAAGCAAAGCTCCGCCGGTCCTCTGCGACCTCCACGTTCATCCCTGCATTCGCTCCACGACGAACTCGCAGTGCGAATCGCCCTTCGCGGCGCAAAGATGCTCGCGGGAGCGGAAGGATCGCGGATGGCTGAACACCTCGCGATAAAGCTCCTCGGTGAGCGAGGGCCTGCGTGTGATGTCGCCCTGGTAGAGGAGGTTCATGAGCCCGGCCAGCCCGCCGTTCGCGAGGTAGCAACGTGGCCCGTCGGCCCGCGGATACGATTCGAGGTACCCGCGCGACTCGTAGCTATCCCGCACCTCGACGACGAGCCGCTCGCCGGGCAGGAGCTCGGCGACCCGGAAACGGCCCCAGCCGAGGGCGTTCACCACCGCGATCATGCCGTGCACCCAGTCCTCGCGGCTCTCGATCATGGGCTGCACGAGCGCGTCCCACTCGACGGACACCATGATGCCGCCGAACGTGTGGAACGCGCAAACGTGCGCGGCTTCCGTGAGGAGCGCGATCGCGTCCTCCGTGAGCTCGGGGTTTTCCCGAACGAGCGCGCCGAGGACGCCGAACGAGATGCGGTTGTAAAAATCCGCGTAATGGTTCGTCAGGTACAGACCAAAAGCCGGAATGAGGCCCTCCTCGTTGCCGGCGAGGCCCATGCCGGTGACGGTTTCGACGATGACGCGTTCGTCGATGGCCATCACCACACCTCCACGCGGAAGGAGCACCGCTCGCCCCCGGCGGCGACGCATTCGGTCTCGCGGCTCGTGACGCGCTCGGGCGCGAGCCGGCACGCGACCGCGACCGCGCCGGCGAGGAAACCCGCGACGAAGAAGCACCCCGGCGTGGGCCGTTTGCCCCAGCGCGAGACCCAGCCGACCGCATAATGCGAATGCTCGAGCGTCGCAAGGCCGCCGCCCACGCCGAGGTCGCTCACGTCCATCCGGCCAAACCCCTGCGCCGCGAAAATGTCCGCCGCGCGCCTGAGCGCATCCGCGGCCGAGCCGCTGTTCGCGTCGTTTTCGAGCCCTTGCAGCATCGATCGCGACGCCTCCATCCCCGCGGCCACGAGCAGCGCCGGGGCCCGCTCCTGCAGGGCGTCCTCGATCGTGCGCTGGAGGAAGACGTTGTAATGGTGGCAGTGGAACACGAGCCGGCGCCCGCCGAGCGTGGTGATGCCGCGCTCGAGGTCCGCCTTCGGAGCGAGGTGAAAGCTCATCGTTTTGCCTTCCTTTCGTGTTCCAGGATCTCGCGCGCGCAAACCCATGCCCGCGCCACGAGCTCCGGGTCGTCCGGGATCGACTCCGCGTTGCGTGACAAGGCCCGCCCGACCAGCAAATTCAAGCGCGCCAGCTCCACCACGGCGTTGCCGCGGGCGCGCCCTCGGACGAACTCCACGACCTGCACGAGCTCCTTGCCCACGCCATGTCTCCGTCTGCCGGCTAGAGCCGGCGCCAATCCTCGCCGTGGAAATCGGGGAACGAGACCTTGCACGTGCCCGGATCGATCCCCGTGATCCGCGCCCTTCCATTCGCGTCGAGCATGCCCTCGCGCGTCGCCCCGTCCGAAAGCTCGATACGGTAGCGCTTGAACGGCACGGGCTTCGGCGGATCGTCGTCGTCCACGAGCTCGATGCCGAACCAGGTTTTTTCCTCCCGTGCTAGGACCTTCTCGCCCGTGGGCTCCTCCTTGCGGCCCCCCGCCGCGAGGACGAACTGCATCTCCATCTTGAACGCGCGAAGCTCGCCGCTCTCGAGCGCCCGCCGAATCTGCGCCCGCTGCCCGACGAACGACGCGCCCTCCCGCATGCCGAGCGGGCCCGCGAGGAAGGCCGCGATGTCGGCGACGAGGGGGCGCATGCGGGGTTCGTCCGGGAACCATCCCTCGACGAGCCACGCCGCGAGGCTCCGGGCGACGGGCGACGCGTCCTCGGGCACCACGCCGGCGCCGAGGCGCGGCACGATCCATACGACGTCCGAGAGCGTGCTGATGCGCCATTTCTTGCCGTGCATGATCTCGCGCCTCTGCACCACGAGAATACGCGCTCGGGCAGGCCCTCGGCAAGACGTCCGAAAAGCCCTACCCTCGCGCGCTGCGTGGTTGCTAAGATGTCGCCGCCATGACGTCCGTCTCCACGCAGGATCCCTCCCCGCACATGCCAGATCGTGAGATCGGCGAGCACGCATTCCGACTCTGCCAGACGCTCCTCCGCATCGACACCACGAACCCGCCGGGCCGCGAGCGCGCCGCCGCGGAGGTCGTCGCCGGCGAGCTCGCGGCCGCGGGGCTCGATCCGATCACGCTCGAGAGCGCGCCCGAGCGCACGAACGTGGTCGCGCGCCTGCGCGGCACGGGCGAGCTGCCGCCGATCCTGCTCACGGCGCACCTCGACGTCGTCGAGGCCGAGGCCTCGGCGTGGAAACATCCGCCGTTCTCGGGCGTCGTCGCGGACGGCTGCCTCTGGGGGCGCGGCGCGATCGACATGAAGAACATGGCCGCGATGTCGGTCGCGATCCTCGCGCGCCTCGCCCGGGAAAAACCGCGCCTGCGCCGCGACGTGATCTTCGCCGCCGTCGCGGACGAGGAGGCGGGCTGCGACCACGGCTCGCGTTTTCTCGTGGAGAACCATGCCGATCTCGTGCGCGCCGAGTACGCGATCGGCGAGAGCGGCGGCTACACGCTCCACCTCGGCAAGGCCACGTTTTACCCGATCCAGGTCGCGGAGAAGGGCATCTGCTGGGTGCGCGCGCGCGTCCGCGGCGAGCCCGGGCACGGCTCGATGCCCCGCGAGGATTCGGCTGTCGTCAAGCTCGCGAACGCCATTGCGCGGCTCGGCGAAAAACCGCTGCCCGTGCACGTGACGCCCTACATCCGCGATTTCGTGGACGGCCTCGCCTCGAAGCAACCCGCGCCGCTCCGCTCCCTCCTGCGCCGGCTCCTCCACCCCGCGATCGCGCCGCACGTCCTGCGCGCCCTGCCCGATCGCTCGATGGCGCGGAGCTTCGGCGCGATGCTCTCGAACACGGCCTCGCCGACGATCCTGCGTGCGGGCGCGAAGGTGAACGTGATCCCCGGCTTCGCGGAGGCCGAGATCGACGGGCGCACGCTGCCCGGACAAACCGAGGCCGATTTCCTGCGCGAGCTCGGCGCGGTGCTCGGGCCCGAGGTCTCGCTGGAGGTCATCCGGAGCGCGCCGGCCACCGCGATCGACTCCGTCGATTCTCCGCTCTTCGACGCGATGCGCGCGGCGATCCTCGACCGCGAGCCCGGGGCCACGGTCGTGCCTTACATGATCCCGGGTTTCACGGACGCGCAGTACTTCACGAGGCTCGGCGCGAAATGGTACGGGTTTTCCCCCGTCAAGATGCCGAAGGGCCTGCGCTTCGCCGAGCTCTTCCACGGCCACGACGAGCGCATCCCGGTCGATGGGTTGAAATGGGGGACCGAGGTCCTTTTCGACGTCGTGCGCAGGTTTTGCCAGTAAAACTCAAGGCGAGACGAGCGCGTCCGGCCACCACGGCGCGGCCTCGGCCTCGCCGCGGTCGAGCGCGAGCACCACGTGCGGCAAGGTGGCGCGGACGCGGTCGCCGATCCGGTGCATGCCGAGCCGCGCCGCGAGGCGCATCGAGAGCAGGTTGCCCGGGACGATGTCGGCCACGAGGCGATGCGCATTCACGCGCTCGAAGGCGTACCGCACGAGGCCACGCGAGGCTTCCGTCGCATACCCCTGGCCCCAGGAATCGAAGGCGAAATGCCAGCCGAGCTCGAGGTCGGACGCTGTGATGTACGGGGCCAGGACCACGTCGCCGATGATGACCCCGGAGGCCTTCTCGACGACGGCAAACCACCCCTGCCCCGCGGGCATGTTCCGGACGCGCTCGAGGATCTCGTCGAGCTTGCGCGCGCTCGCGGCGGCATCCGGCATGGCGCCCCACCAGATGACGCGGGGGTCGCCCCAGATACGGTGGAATGCTCCTTGATCGCTCACCTCGAGCGGCCGTGCGAGGAGCCTCGACGTCTCGAACGTCATGAAAAGTATTGTGCCTCGCGCGAGATCGACCGTCGAGAAGGTCTTCCCGCGGCGGTCGTTCCGGTCCATCCTTTTTCGGGGAGCGAGACACACGATGGCGGACGAGCTTTCGAGGCGGGGCGTGCTCAAGGTCGTGGCCGCTGCGGCAGCGGTCGCGAGTTGCAAAACCACGAGCAGCGGGACCACGGCAGGCGCAGGCGAGACGAGCGCGGCGCCGCCGGCCCCTGCATCACCGTCCATCGCTGCGACGCCGGTTTCCGCGGGCACGCGGACGCTCGGACGCACGGGCGCGCCCGTCGAGCCGGTGTCGCTCGGCGGCGAGGGGATCTTGCGGACGTGGAACCGCGAGCGCGAGGCCGTACCGATGATCCTCGAAGCCCTGCGACTCGGCGTGCGGTATTGCGACACGGCGCCGGCCTACGCGGGCTCGCTCGATTATTACGGCGAGGCGTTCCGGCAAGCGCCTCCGGGGGCGCGCGATCAGGTCTTTCTCGCTTCGAAAACCCACGAGCGGAGCCGCGACGGGAGCCTGCGCCTGCTCGACGAGAGCCTGAAGCGGCTCGGGACGAACCGCCTCGACCTCTGGCAGCTCCACGATCTGCGCACCCGCGAGGATCTCGACGAGATCTTCGGCAAGGGCGGCGCGATCCAGGCCGTCGAGGCGGCGCGGAAGGACGGCCGGATCCGTTTCGTGGGGATCACCGGGCATCACGATCCGGCCATCCTGGTCGAAGCAATGCAGCGGTACGATTTCGACACGGTGCTTTGCGCGGTGAATCCTGCCGATCCGGCGCGGCTCCCGTTTTTGACGACGGTGGTGCCCGAGGCGCGGAAGCGCGGAATGGGCGTGATTGGCATGAAGGTGATGGCCGCGGGGCGGATCCTCGCGGACGGCGCCGCCACGCCCGAGGAGCTCATCGGGTATGGTGCCCATTTTGCGGATACGGTGATCGTGGGCATGCGGAGCCCGGCCGAGGTGCGGCAGAATCTCGCCATTGGGCGGGCGCTCGCGCCGCCAACGAAAGAATCGCTCGCGGCGCTGGAGCGGAGGCTCGCGCCGCGGGCCGACGAATATTCGTATTTCAAGGCATGAGCATGAGGCCCAGCTTCTTCCGCACCGCGCCCCTCATTGCCTTCGGCTTGCTCGGCGGATGTCAGGTCGTGCTCGGAATCGAGCCGGATTTGCGCCTCGCAACGTGCGAGGAGGGCGAGGTGTACAACGCGACGCCGGCCGATTGCAATTGCGCCACGAACTTTTGCGTCGAGGGGATCTGCTGGGATCCTGGCTTCGGGGGCTGAACCATGCAATCCGAGCACATCCTCGTCCACGTCACGACAGGTTCAGCCGAGGAGGCCGAGGCGCTCGGCGCCGCCATGGTCGCGCAGAGGCTCGCCGCTTCGGCCCAGGTCGAGCCGATCACGACCAGCCATTACCGGTGGAAAGGCGCGATCCACGCCCCTCCCGAGCACCGCGTGACGTTCTTCTCGCGCGCGGCGCTCTGGGACGCGATCGTCGCCTTCGTCCGGGCGAACCATTCCTACGAGCTGCCGCAGATCGTCGCGACGCCCATCGCCCTGGGCCTGCCGGAGTTCCTCTCCTGGATCGACGAGAACACGCGCGCGCTGGAGCAAGAGAGCGATGAGGTACAAGAAGCTCGGGACGACATCGATTGAGGTGAGCGCCGTCATTTTCGGCGGCTGGCAGGCGGGCAAGGAGTCGTGGGTCGGCATCGACGACGACGCGCAGATCGCCGCGCACCGCGTGGCCCTCGACGCGGGCGTGACGACGTTCGACACGGCCGAGGAATACGGAGCCGGGCACAGCGAGCGGATCCTTGCGAAGGCGCTTGCCGGCGAGCGCGAGCGAATCGTGATCTTGACGAAGGTGTCCTGGAACAACCTGCGTCGGGAGAAGGTGATCGAGGCGTGCGAGCGCTCGCTGAAAAACCTCGGGACGGACCGGATCGATCTTTACCAGATTCACTGGCCCGCCGGGAGCTTCGGCAGCGAGGTCGTGCCGATCGAGGAGACGATGGGCGCGCTCGTGGATCTGAAGGCGCAGGGGAAGATCCGGGCGATTGGCGTTTCGAACTTCGATCGAGCGCAGATCGAGGCCGCGAGCCGCGTGGGTCGGGTGGACAGCCTGCAGCCCTGTCATTCGCTGTTTTTCCGGAAGGCGGTGGAGGACACGTTCTCGTATTGCCAGGAGAACGGGATCTCGGTGCTCGCGTATTCGCCGCTCGCCCAGGGCCTGCTCACGGGCAAGTTCGGGCGCGGGCACGTGTTCGCCGAGGGCGACAACCGCGTGGACAATCGGCTCTTCAGGGGCGAGACGTTCGAGAAGGCGCTCGCGGCACTCGAGGAGCTCCGGCCGATCGCCGCGAGGAACGGCGTGACCCTGGCGAACCTCGCGCTCGCGTGGCTCGTCGCGCAGAAAGGCGTGTGCGCGATCGTGGGCGCCCGGAACGAGGCGCAGGCGAGGGAGAATGCACGCGCGGGTGATGTTACGCTCGGCGCGGCGGATCTCGCGGAAATCGATCGGATCGGGCGGGTGGTCTCGGATTCGCTGCCACCCGGATTGATGTGGGACTGGTGATCGCGTAGGATCGCGCTCGATGTCCGCAGCCAACGACCCCGAGATCGCCGCGCAAGTCCGCCAGATCGTCGCCGAGGCCCTTGCCCTCGATCCGGCCACGGTGAAGAACGAATCCTTGCTCATGGCCGATCTCGGCGCCGAGTCGCTCGATTATCTCGATATCGTGTTCAAGATCGAGCGGACGTTCGGCATCCAGATCACGCGGGGCGAGATGCAAAAGGCCGCGCGTGGCGACATGAGCGAGGAGGAGTTCGCGCCGGGCGGCGTCGTCAGCGAGAAGGGCCTCGAACGGCTGCGCGAGCTGATGCCGGAGGCGAAGGACCGCATCGTTCCGGGGCTCAGGCCCGTGCAGATCCTGGGGCTCTTCTCGGTGCAGACGTTCGTGAACATGGTGGAAGCGAAGAAGCGGGGCGTGGTGGTCTGACAAACGGAGCGGGTCAAAGCCCCCCGTCGATCACCACCTGCCCGCCCGTCATGAACGAGTTTTCGTCCGAGACGAGCCACGCCGCGAGATCCGCGACCTCCTCCACCGTGCCGAGCCTGCCGAGCGCCGCCTGCGCCACGTAACTCTCGACGCGGTGCTTGGGCAATCGCGCGGACAAACCCGTTTCGAGCAGGCCTGGGACCAGGCAATTCACCGCGATTCCATATCGGCCGACCTCCTTCGCGAGCGCCAGGGAAAACCCGACGAGCGCCGCCTTCGAGGCCGCGTAGTGGACAGGCGCGTCGAGGACGCGGTCCGCGCCGAACGAGCCAACGTTCAGGATGTGGCCTTTTTTGGACCGGATCATCGATTTCAACGCCGCGCGCGAGAACAGATACGGGCCCTTCACGTTCGTATCCATCGCCGCGTCCCACTCCGCCTCCTCCAGGAGCGCGATCGGGAGGACCTGCGTGAGCGCCGCGTTGTTCACGAGCACGTCGATGCCGCCGTACGCCGTCTCGACCGCCTTCACCGCGGCCGTCACGTGCGCGGCGTCCGAGACCGAGCCCTTGAGCACGAGCGGCGCCGCGCCCGCAGCTTCGAGCAGCGCGCGCGTTTCCTCGGCCGCGTCGTCGCGCTCGCGGTACGTGAACGCCACGCGCGCCCCTTCCCGCGCGAAGGCCAATGCAATCGCGCGGCCGAGGTTTCTCGAACCGCCCGTCACGAGGCAACGTTTTCCCGAAAGACGCGCGCTCATCGGGTCCTCCCGCGGCCGAGCTGCACGAGCGGCGTTGCGGGACGCGGGGAAAAACGCGCGTCGCGCTCGCGGTAGAGGACGTTGTAGGCGCAGGAGGGGACGTTCGAGCCGTCGGGGCCGGGCATGCCGACGCAGCAGCGGCGAATGCGATCCGTGTCGAACGTCTCCTCGTCCATGTGGGTGTGTACGTAAATGGCCTTCGTGTGCATCTCGGCGATCCGCATGCGAATGGCCTCGTCCGTGCCCGGCGCGAACATGCGCTCGACGAGGTCCTTCAGGGCGGCGAGCACCGCGTCGGTCTCCTCGCATTCGATGTCGCCCGCCCAGAGGCGATTCAAGACGTCCACGAGGATCTGCTCCATCTCGGGGCCGGGCACGATGTAGAGCTCCTGCGAGAGGAGGCTGCGCAGGTCGTCGCGGCTCATGAAGCGGGTGAACGGGAGCCAGTGGCCGTCCTTCAAGCGAAGCAGATAGGCAATCTGGTAACAGAGCGGATGCGCGAGCGGGGACGGGACGAAATCGCGGACCGCGATCCGGCCGCCCGATTGGCGCTCGATGTCGGAGAGCGCGTCAAACGCGGTGTAGCGCGCGCTGCGCTCGAAGCTCGCGCCGCTCTGGCCCGTGAACGTCATGGGGTGGAATTCGACGGAGCGGATGAAATCCTTCGAGAGCGCGAGGTCGATGAAGGCCGCGACCTCGTGGTCGTTCACGCCACGCGCGAGCACGGGCAGGAGCGTCGTGGCCACGGCGTGTTTTTCCAGGAGATCGAGGATCTTGAGCTTGGCATTCAGGTGGTGGCCGCCGAGCATCTTTTTGTTTGCCTCGGGCTCGAAGGAGTCGAACGAGAGAATGACGCGGGCGTCGATACGGGCGAGGCGTTCGAGCAGCGCTTCATCGCGGAGGAAACGCAGGCCGTGCGTGGAGATGGTGACACGCCGGACGCCGGCCGAAACGCACATCTCGACGAGGCGCTCGAATTCGGGGTGTTGCGTGGGCTCGCCGCCCGTGATGTTGATGATGCGGCGGTTGACGCTCGGGGGCTTCGCTCCGACAAGCGGAGCTGCGCCCCCGACCCCCCCGGGCGCGACGTGGTCGAGGTGCCGCAGGATCGCCGCGAGCTCCCCCTCGGACATGTGGTAGGCGCCCTCGTTTTTGTTATGCGTGTAGCAAATGGGGCAATCGAGGTCGCATTTCGAGGTGATCGGGACGACCGGGAGGTGATTGCGTTGCTCGTGCTGCTCGCAGGGGCCGCAATCGTAGGGGCAGCCGGCGGAGATGGGGCGCGGCGAGGCGGGGCGTTCGAGGACGGAGGCGTGCCGGACGGTGTCCTCGTACCAGTCGGCGGAGTTCGATACGAGTACCTCTTCGGGTCCGTGCAGCTCGCAGCGCTTGCGCAGGACGATCTTGCCAGAGGCGCGCACGGTCTCGGCCGGAACCGTGCGCTTGCACGTCCCGCAGAGGCCCATCGTGGCGCCGAGGATCACGCCTTCGTCTGTTCCGTCCGCCATTGCCGCTTCAGCCATTTCCGGACCGCGAAATCGGTCGTGTGGATGAGGAAAAACCCGAAGACGAGGTTCGTCACCCACGTGGCCCAGAGGGCCGGGGTGTATCGCGCGACGGGCGGAAACGGCCGGTGCGCGAGGTTCACGTTGAGCGTGGGCGGCGTCGCGTAATAAGCGAGCACGACCATCGCGGCGAGGAAGGCGAACGAGGCCCACGGCGCCCAGCGCGGCAGGCCCGAGCGGCGGACCTCGAGCGCACCGACGACGAGCGGCGTGACGTGCACGAGGACCGAGGTCCAGGAAGTCGTGCGGGTCTCGCAGAGGTCGAAGAGGTAACCCCAGAGGCCGGCGCCGATATGGAAGGAAAAACCAAAGTGGATGAGCGCGGGTTTGCGGAGGAGCACGCCGACGGCGAGGACGGCCGTGGCCACGTGGCAGGCGTAGAGCATCTCGGGCAGGAGCCCGTTCGGCATTTTCTCGATGACCGCGTGGAGCACGAGGACGACGAAGAGCAGGAGCCCGACCCAGCGCGGCGTCACAGGCCCCCCGTGATGGGCAAGACGGAGCCGGTCATCCAGCGATTGTGGAGCGCGAGGCGGGTGATCGCGCGGGCCGCCTCGACGGGCGTGCCGACGCGCTGGAGCGCGCTGTACCGCTTGTAATCGGCGAGGCGGGCCGGATCGAGGCTTTCCGAGATGCCGCCGCCGAGCGCGCCGAGGAGGACGAGGTTCACCCGGACATTCTTCGGGCCGAGCTCCTTGGCGAGGGCCTGCGTCATACCGAGCCGCGCGGACTGGGTCGCGGCGAAATGCACGCCAGAGGGGATCTTCGCGATGCCGTCGAGCGCCGCCGTGAGGACGACGTCGCCGGGCCGACCTGCGAGCCGCGCCGCGAACGATTGCATCGCGACGTACACGGAGCGGACGTTGACCGCGTGCATCTCGTCCCAGAGCGCGTCGGTGACATCCGCGAGCGCGCCCGCGTCGGAGACGACGGCGGAATGCACGAGCAGGTCGGGCGCGGCGTCCTCGGCGTCGAGCGTGTCGAAGAGGGCGCGGATCGCCGCGGGTTCGGCGAGGTTCGTCCGGAAAGACCGCGCGCCCGTCTCGGCGGCGAGGGATTCTGCGATGGCGGCGCCGCGCTGGTACGTGAACGCGACGCGGGCCCCCGCGGCCGCGAGCGCGCGCACGACCTCGCGGCCCACGTATCCGCTGCCCCCGAGCACGAGCGCGCGCCGGACGTCGGTCACGACGCTGCCTCCAGGCCGAGCTCGAACCTGAGCGTTTGATCCTCGCGCACGTGCCAGATCTTTTGATCGATGTAGTAATGGTGGAAGAAAATGCCCCAGTACATCACGAGGAAAAGATCGGGGAGCGCGGCGCCGCGCGAGACGGGCGCGAGGCTCGGGAGGACGCCACGGCCCGCGTTGAGCGCGAGGTATCCGAGCGAGACGAGGACGAACGCGGCATACGCCACGAGCGGGCGGCGGCCGAATCGGGCCGCGAGCGAGCGCGCGTCAGAGCCCTCGAAACGGCGCCGGGAGACCGCCGCGATGATGCCGAGGTAATTCACGCCGTGCACGATTCCCCCGACGACCGTGGACGCCATGAACGCCTGCTCGGGGTCCTCGGGGCGCGGGACAAGAGGCTCGAAGGAGCCGACGACGAACAGCGCAAAGAGCTGGAGGCCGAGTGCTGGGCCGAGCAAATACAGGAGCGGACGTTCGTCCTCGTCGCGGAAGCGGGTTCGTCGGTAAATGCCATACACGATCGTCGCGACGAGGAGCAGGCCGAGGAGAGCGAGCCCGAGGAGGGCGAGAAAGCGCGGCGGTTCCGCGGGCAAACCGAGGAAGATACGATTTTGCGGGTGGCCGAACGAGAAGAGGCCAAACGCGAGCCAGAGGGCGCCGTGCAAGAAGAGGCGATCGGTCTTGCGTGCCGGGAGCGCGGTGCGCGCGTGGTGCTGGTAGATGGCGAGGACGCCGTACGATTGCCGGACGGCATGGTGAAAACTCCAGAGCGCCGCGACGAGAAGGAAAAGATCCATCGGCGCGCGCAGGCCCGTGACGCGCGTGAGAGACCACGCGGCGAGGCCCGGCAGGAGAAAGGCGAGGCTCAGGACGAGCAGGCGGCCGCGGCGCGCGCGGAAGCCCGGGTCGAGGTAGGTGCGGGCCCAGGTGGCCGCGAGGTGCGGGCCGTCGACGAGGACGAGGAAGGCCACGAAGAGGGGTACGATCGCCCGCGGGACGGCGAGCGCGAAGGCCCCGACGAGCGCGGCGAGGAGCGCGCTGCCGAAGAAAAACGCGAGGTCGAAGCGGCGACCCCCGATCCATCCGGCCTTCACGGGACCAGCCTACCACGGCGAAGGTGAGCCCCATTCGAGCTTTCGCGCGTCCCAGCGACGCGGTCGCCGAGGGCGACGACGCGACCGGAAGGGCGCGTCCACGCGACCGGAAGGTGCGTCCACGCGACTCGAAGGCGCGTCCACGTGAGGGGAGGAACACGTCCACGCGACTCGAAGGCGCGTCCACGCGACTCGAAGGCGCGTCCACGCGACTCGAAGGCGCGTCCACGCGGCTCGAAGGCGCGTCCACGCGACCCGAAGGCGCGTCTACGTGAGGGGAAGAACACGTCCACGCGACTCGAAGGCGCGTCCACGCGACTCGAAGGCGCGTCCACGCGACTCGAAGGCGCGTCCACGCGGTATGCCACGCTCGAACGGCGTGGCGAGGCCTTCACAGGACCATTCTACCATGCCGCAGGCGGAGGACGCGCGGGAACGAGGCGAGCAGGTCCGTGTCGTGCGTGCAGACGACGACGGCTGCGCCTCGGGCGTTCGCGCGGCCGAGGAGCGAGACGACGGACGCGGCGCTGGCCTCGTCGAGGTTCGCCGTGGGCTCGTCGGCGAGCACGACGGCCGGGTCGTTGACGAGCGCGCGGGCGATGGCGACGCGCTGCATTTCACCGCCCGAGAGGCGCGTGACGTCGTGCCGCATGCGCGCTTCGAGGCCAAGCTCGGCGAGGAGGGCCTCGGCCCGCGCGAGGGCCCGGCCGTGATGGCCGTGGAGCTTCCAGTGCGGGAGCGCGACGTTGTGGCGCACGTCGAGCGCCGGCAGGAGGTGAAAGGTCTGAAAGACGAGGCCAATGCCTTCGAGGCGCGCGCGGGCGCGCTCGCGACGGCTCATGCGCCGGACGCTCTTGCCGCGCATCCTGACCTCGCCCGAAACATCCGCGTCGAGCAGGCCGAGGACGGCGAGCAGGGTGCTCTTACCCGAGCCGCTCGGGCCGGCAATGGCGGCGAGCTCGCCCTCGGCGAGCGTGAACGAGACGTCGTCGAGGGCGCGGACGTCGAGGGCCGGCGTGCGAAAGGTCCGCGTGACCGAGGCGAGCTCGTAAAGCACGGGCGCATTCGCCATGGTCATTCCCTCCGGAGCTCGACGGCCGGCTCGGCGCGCGAGGCGAGAATGGCCGGGACGATGCCCGCGAGGAGCGTGGTGGCGAAGAGGACGAGGGCCGGGATCAAAAACGAGCGGAGCGTGATGCTCGGGAGGACGACGAACCCCTGGTGGGAGAAAATGGGGTTGTCCTGGAAATACCTGCAGAGGGCATACCCGAGGCCGCTGCCGAGGACGGTGCCGATCCCGCCGACAAGCAGGGCCTCGAAGAGGTGGATGAGAAAAATTTCGCGCCGGCTGAAGCCGAGCGCGGCGATGGTGGCGATGCGGCGGCGCTCGTGGAGGACGTGGATGTAGAGCAGCGCGAGGACGGGGATCATGACCGCGACGACGACCATCGTGGTCGAAATGGCGGAGAGGGCGCGGTTGCCGTCGATGGCGTTCTTGACGAACGTCTGGGCCTCCCACCAGGTTTCGACCTTCTGATCGGGCGCGAGCTCGGCGATGCGCTTCGCCCATTCGCCGGCGCGGGCGTCGTCCGTCGAGAAGACGCGGATCTCGCTGGAGACGCGGTGTTTGCCGAAGAGGTCGCGCAGGGCGTCGAGGGGGACGAAGAGCTCGTAATCGGCGCGGAAGCCGCCCGAGCCGCGGAGTACGCCGACGACGCGGAAGACGGCGGAGACCATTCGAACGTCGTCGCCGGCCGAAAAAGGCAAGGCGACCTTGATCGAGGAGCCGACGTGCGCGTCGAGCTGCTCGGCGAGCTTGGCACCGAGGACCGCGGGCCGCTCGTCGCCCGCGGCCATGCAACGGCCCTCCGCGAGCTCCTGGCAAAATCCGGCGGCGCGGTCTTCCGCGACGGGATCGATGCCCGCGATGCTCGCGGAGGTCGTGCGTTCGCCGTGGAAAAAAGAGCCCACGTGGACGAGCCGGATCGTGGCGGCGCGGACGAAGGGTTCTTGGGTGATCCGCGCGGCAAGGGCCTCGGCGCCTTCGAACGTGCCGCCGGACTTCGCCGTGACGCGGACGTGGCCCGTGTCGCGCGAGAGGCCCTTTTCGCGGAGCTCCGCGGTGTATCCTTCGATGTTGGCGGTGTTCGGGATCTGAAAGCCGAGCCCCGCCGTCACCGCAGCGAGCAGGAGGACGAACGAGACCCGGCTGCGGACGAGCGTGCGATACGCGAGGTAAAAGAGGACCCTCACGCGCGACGACGAGGCGCGCCGCGGCGGGCCCTGCGGCTGTAGAGCAGCGCGCCGAGGCCGAGGATCCAGGCGCCCGTGGCACCGTACGTCATGGCGCCGGGGGCTGCGACCGCGCAGCCGCTCTCGTCGTCTTTCGGCTGCTCGGTGGAGCCGCCCGTCGAGCTCGTGGCGCCGGCGCTTCCGCCGTTGCCGCCGTTGCCGTTGCCGTTGCCACCGTTGCCGCCGTTGCCGCCGTTGCCGCCGGTGCCGCCTGCGCCGCCGCTCCCGGACGAGGTCGCGGGGGGAAGGTCGGCGCTGGCGGGCAGGGAGAGAGCAAGCGGCGCGAGGATACCCAGGACAAACAAGAATTTACGCATGTCGCGAGGAAAGCAGAAACCGCCCCGGACGACAAGAGCCATGCGCGATTCCGGCTCGCGAGGCGCGGCGTCGGGTCAACGAGACGCGGCGCGGCCGAAGCGATAGCCGCCCCAGAATCCGCGGGACGGGGACGTCTTCGGCATCGGGTCCGGGGCCATGTCCCACCCGTACTTGGTCACGGCTTGCTGGAAGAGCGAACGATACTCATCCTGGAGCGCGGCGAGCTCGGCCTTGCCGGCTTCGTCGATGCCGAGCGCCTCCCAGTACGAATCCCCCTCGGGCAACGCGTTCCAGTCGTTGTCCACGAAGCGCGCGTCGCACTGGCCCGATTGCGTGAGCTCGGCCGGAACGGCGGCGAAGCTCCCGGCCGCTTCGCCGAGCTTCGCGACGAACGCGTCGTCGTCGAGGCCCGAGAAAGGGGCGCCCTGCGAGTCGCCGATGTTCAGGAAGTACATCGCGTCGCCGAAGGCGAAGAAGCCGCCGCCGAGGCCCGCGTCGACGTTCGCGGCGTGCGTGAAGAAATCGGCGGCGAGCGCCTCGTCGAGCCTCCCGTCGGGGAAGGTGACGACGCCGAACCTCGTCGCGCCGCCCTCCTTGGGCGTGAAATCGGCGAGCAGCACGCTCCATTGCAGCATGACCACGCCGATGGCCGCCGCGGCGCGTGTCGCGTCCGGCCACGCCTCGGGGAGGCGGGTCTGGATCGAGGGATTCGTGTCGTTCTGGTAGCCGCCCGGCGCGTCCTCGGTGGCCACGTCGTCGACGTTCACGGCCGCGAGGACATCCTTCACGAAATCGGCCCGGAGCTCTGCCGTGAAGGCGGCGCGCTCAGCGTAGGGATCATCGGTGTAATCGACCATGAAGCCCACACCGGGCATGGCCTCGTACGACATCTGGATGAAATCGGGCGCGTACGTCGGAGGCGAGAGGGACGCCCGTTCGTCGTCGGAGCACGCGATCAAAGCGAGGGAGAGGAGGACCCACGCGAACGTGCGGGATAGGCGAGGCATGAAGGACTCCTGTGGGGCCAAGTCGGCGACTCTGCGCGGGCAGCAACTTGCGCGCCAGGAGTTGTGAAGGACATACGGCTGATTTTCGGCGGGAAAACGTGATGGGTGAGGCGTCGTTCCCTCATTTTCCACCCGGATTCCGAGGGCTCCCGTCCTCACGTTTGGAGGCGCACAGTTCCCCCTCCCCGCTTGACAATCCCCCCGCTTCCAGGCGTTTCATGGGTCGGCCATGCCGAACAAGCCCGGGAGCCTGCTCACGCTGTCGATGATCGTGAAGGACGAGGCGGCGACGATCACGCGCACGCTGAAGAGCGCCAAACCCTTCGTCGATCGGTGGGTGATCCTCGACACGGGCTCGACCGACGGCACGCAGGAGGTGGTTCGTCGCGAAATGGAAGGGGTCCCCGGCGAGCTCTTCGAGGAGCCGTTCGTCGATTTCGCGACGACACGAAATCGTGCACTCGATCTCGCGGGCGAGGCGACGGAGTTCGTCCTCTGGCTCGACGCGGACGACGAGCTCGAAAATGGCAAGGCGCTGCGCGCGTTCCTCGAACGGGAGCGGGCGGCAGAGGGGCCCGAGCACGAGGCGTATTACGTGCGGGTCGCGCTCGGGATTCAGTTCGATTCGCCGCGGATCGTGCGGCGCCGGGCGGGCTGGCGGTTCCGCGGCGTGGTGCACGAGGTGCTCACGCACGACGATCGTCCGCCGCCGAGCATCCGCGTGCCCGACGTTTTGATCCAGCACCACCGCGGCGAGGTGTCGGCCGAGCGGAGCCGGAAGCGCTGGGAGCGCGACGTGGGGCTGCTCGAACGAGCGCTCGCCGAGGACAAGACGAACGCGCGCGCGGCGTTTTACCTCGCCCAGACGCTGCTCTGGCTCGGCCGATTCCAGGAGGCCGAGGCCGCATTCGCGCGGCGAATCGCCATGGGGGGATGGGCCGAGGAGGTGTACGAGTCGAAAATCGGGATCGCGCGGTGCGGGGTGGGGCTGAATCTGCCCTGGCCGCGGGTGCTCTCGCGCTGGCTCGATGCGCACCTCGCGGCGCCGCACCGGGCCGAGCCGCTGTATGCGATCGCGCTGCACCACAATACCCGCAAGGAACACGCGCTCACGTACCTCTACGCGCGCCGCGGCTACGAGCTGCCGCTGCCCGTGCAGGATCGGCTGTTCGTGGACGAGGAGGTGTACACGTGGAAGATGGCCGATCTCGTGGCCTCGTCCGCATACTTCCTCGGCGAGTTCGCCGTGGGCGAGGCGGCCGCGCAGAAGGCCGTGAAGGCGCGGCCGAACGACGCGCGGCTCGAGCAGAACCTCGCGTTCTACGTGGATCGGCGGCGCAAGCCTTCACGGTAGCGGAAAGGGCGGCGTCGTGCGAGCATGGCCGGCATCGGAGCTTGGCCATGACGAAACGTGCTCGCCCCCGGATCAAGACCCCTGCCCTCCTCGCCTTCGCGCTCGCCGCCGCGCCCGCCCTCGCGTGGGCCTGGGAGCCCATGATCGTACAATACGATCCGCTGATCCGCATGCCGGGGACGCAGCCGCGGGCGGAGAATGCAATCGAGCCGCCCTCGCAGTGCCTCGGCTGTCACGCAGGGTATGCGCCGGCGATCGAGCCGGGGTTCGGCTGGAAAGGGTCGATGATGGGGCAGGCGGCGCGCGATCCGTTCTTCTGGGCCGCGTTGACGGTGGCCGCGCAGGACTCGATCTGGGCGCTCGGCAACCCGAACGGGTCGGACATCTGCCTGCGTTGCCACATGCCAAAGGGGTGGCTCGAGCTCCGGAGTGATCCGACGAACGGCCAGGCGATGGGCGACGCCGATTTCGACGGCGTGCAATGCGATTTTTGCCACCGCATGGTGGATCCGTTCTTCGAGGACACGTTCCAGGGGACGCGCGAGGGGAGCGACTGGGCGGGATACTGGGACGAGACGAACATGAGCGGGATGATGTCGTCGGTCGCGGCGGAGAAGACGCGCGAGGCGGACATCCTGCAATCGCAGTCGCACACGCTCTTCAACGGCAGCCCGATGTACGGCGCGGATCACAGGCCCGTGAGCCCGACCTACCATGAGAACGGGGCGGGTCAGTATTACGTGAGCGACAAGGCGGAGCGGCGCGGTTCGTTCGCGGACGCGCAGGCGTTCCACCCGATGCAGTACAGCCGCTACCACAAGAGCAAGTATTACTGCGGGACGTGCCACGACGTGTCGAACCCGGTCATGGCGAACATGTCGGCGAAGGGCACGATGCCGAACGACGGGACGACGGTGCTGCCCACGGAGACGCAATCGCCGTCCGAGTATTTTCACGTCGAGCGCACGTGGTCGGAGTTCATGCTGAGCGATTACGGGCTGCCCGGCGGCACGCCGGGGGTGGGGCCGTACGCGCCGGGCGAATTCGAGACGGGGCAGCCGGGGGATGCGATCGCGTCGTGCCAGGATTGCCACATGCCGGACGTCGTGGGCGCGGGCGCGTCGATCGTCGGGTCCGTCATCCGGCCGACGGGGAGTACGGAGCACCCTTCGAGCGGGCAACCCTTGCACGATCTCACGGGCGGCAATGCATTCGTGCCGTGGCTGCTCGCAAGCACGGTGCCGTCGTCGCCGAATTACGACGCGACGAACGCGGCGCTGCTCGGGCAAGGCGCGGCGGCGCTGACGCTGTCGCTCGACGAGGGGACGAAGCTCGACGCGGCGGCGCTGCTCGCGGGGTCGAACCGCGCGAAATGGACGCTCGGCCGCGCGGCGACGATTCTTTCGCTGTCGTACGATCCGCTGAGCGGCGCGACGTCGTTCCGGGTGCGGAACAACACGGGGCACAAGCTCATCACGGGGTATCCCGAGGGACGGCGCATGTTCCTCAACGTGCGGGTGTTCGACGGCAACAAACTGCTCCACGAGGTGAACCCGTACGACGACGCCGTGGGCACGCTGCGCGGGCTCGATCCCGCGCACGCGCCGTCGAGCCCGCCGCTCGGGGCGAACGAGACGCACGACGACGCGCTCGTCTACGAGGCGAAGATGGCGAGCTCGTTCACGGGGCAAACGAAATCGTTCCACTTCATCCTCGGGACGGAGCGCTCGAAGGACAACCGCATCCCGCCGAAGGGATTCCGGATCGCCGAGGCGGGAAAACGCATGGCTGAGCCGGTCTGGGACGGGTCGGTCTCGCCAAACCTGTTCTCGACGGAGGAGTACACGGGCGGCTACGACGACGTGAGCTTGACGTTGCCGGCCGGCGGGAGTCGCGTGGAGGTGCGGCTCTATTACCAGACGACGAGCCGCGAATACGTGGAGTTCTTGCGGGACGAGATCCTCGGGACCGGGGCGACGACGCTCACGAGCCCCACGCCCTCGGGCGAGGAGAAGGCGTACATCGTGCAGACGGATCCGTTCTTCGGGCAGCTCCGGGCCTGGGGCGATACGATCTGGCAGCTCTGGGACCACAACAAGGACGTGCCGGGCGCCGCGCCGATCGAGATGACGCGGGCCGAGGTGCTGGTGAAGGACGTCTGTCAGGACGCCGGCGCGAGCGACGGAATGCCCTGCGCCGACGGCGACGTGTGCACGACGGGCGAGACCTGCGCAGGCGGCGCATGCGCGGGCGGAATGGCCACGAGTTGCGACGATGGGAACCTTTGCACGGACGACGCCTGTGATCCGCAGCTCGGATGCAGGCACACGGCGAACGCGGACGCATGCGAGGACGGGAATGCGTGCACGCTCGACGATGCCTGCGCCTTCGGGGTTTGCGCGGGCAGAGTGAAGGTCTGCGTGGACGGCGATCCGTGCACCGTGGATTCGTGTGATCCGCAGGCGGGCTGCCAGTACGTGCCGATTCCCGATTGCGGGAGCGGAGGCGCAGGCGGCAGCGGCGGCGCAGGCGGCAGCGGCGGCAGCGGCGGCGCAGGCGGAAGCGGCGGCGCAGGCGGAAGCGGCGGCGCGGGCGGTAGCGGCGGCGAAGGCGGCAGCGGCGGCGCTGTTCCGACGAATCCGCCGGATGAGGACGGCTGCGGATGCAGGGCCGCTGGGCGCGAGGCGGGCACGGCGGGCGGACTCGGCATGCTCGGCGCAATGGCGATGATGGCACTCCGGCGGCGCAGGCGGAGGGGCTGACCGGTCTTTTCGAGAAGGGCGCCCAGCACGATCCGTGCATCCCCCCGTGCGGCGCGGCATGGGCCGTGTGCACGGGGGTCTCGATGAAGCAGGCGCTTTTCGTCCTCGCAGGCGTCCTCATCCTGGTGGTCGTCGTCGCGGCCGCAGGGATCAGCACGTACAATCGGCTCGTCACGCTCGATCAATCCGTCGATCAGCAATGGGCGCAGGTCGAGAACGTCTACCAGCGGCGCCTCGATCTGGTGCCGAACCTCGTCGAGACCGTCCGCGGCGCGGCGAATTTCGAGCGGGATACGTTCATCCAGGTGGCCGAGGCGAGGAGCCGCGCCCAGGCCGTGACGGGCGGCGGCGCGCAGGCGGCGGCCGGGGACGAACATGCGACGGAGGATCCCGCCGCGATGGCGCAATTCCAGGCCGCGCAGGATCAACTCTCGTCGGCGCTCGGTCGCCTGTTCGTGGTCGTCGAGCGATATCCAGAGCTCTCGGCGACGCAGAACTTCCGTGATCTCCAGGCGCAGCTCGAGGGGACGGAGAACCGGATCGCCGTCGAGCGCATGCGTTACAACGAGGCGGCGCGGGAGTTCAACACCACGCGCAATCGCTTCCCGACGACCCTCATCGCCGACATGTTCGGCGATCGCTTCGACGAGAAGATGTATTTCCGGGCCACGGTCGGCGCCGACAGGCCGCCCGCCGTGCAGTTCTGATCGGCGAACATGATTCGCGCCGTCACGTTCCTCGTCCTCGCCGCGTGGCTGACGTTCGTCGGACTCGCGCGGGGGCAGGCCGCGCCCATTCCCCCGGCGCCCACCCGCCACGTCACGGATACCGTCGGGTTCCTGTCGCCCGAGACGCGGAATCGGCTCGACGAACGCCTGGAACAATACGAGCGGCAGACGGGCCACCAGGTCGTGGTGTGGATCGGGGATACAATCGGGGACGCGGCGCTCGAGGATTGGGCGGTGCGGACGTTCGAGGCGTGGGGGGTCGGGCGGAAGGGGCTCGACGACGGGCTCGTGATGTTCGTCCTGGCCAAGGATCGGAAGATCGACATCGAAGTGGGATATGGCCTGGAAGATCGCGTGCCGGACGCGATCGCCTCGCGGGTCATCCGGGAGGTGATGGCCCCGCGGCTCCAGGCCGGCGATCCGAACGGAGCCGTCGACGCGGGCGTGTCCGCATTGCTCGAGGCCATCGAGGGGCACGCCTTCGTGCCCGCGCCCGGGCCCACGACGCAGCCGGAGGCGCGGCGGGGGCATGAGCTCATCTGGCTCGGCATCGTGGCCGCGGTTTTTTTGGTATTGTTCGCGGTGAATCCGTCGCTCGCGCTCACCATTTTGTGGTTCATCATGCGCGGAGGTCGCGGTGGTGGCGGCGGAGGCGACGGAGGCGGATTCTCCGGCGGCGGAGGTCGCTCGGGAGGCGGCGGGGCGCGGGGCGGCTGGTGAATTCGTGGAGAATCAGCCGATGTCGAAGATGCCGATATCGGGAGGCGCGAAGGCGCGGAACGGGATCTCGACGCCGCCGACGCCGCGGGAGACGAAGAGGGTGGTGCCTTCGACTTCATGCACGCCGTGCGGGAATCGGCGCGCGAGGCGGCCGCCCGGGACGACGACGGGAATGCCGCCGGGGAGTGCGACCTGGCCGCCGTGGGTATGGCCGCAGAGGTAAAGCAAAGCTCCGCGGCCGCGGACATGACGGAAGCCGCCGGGCGCGTGGCAAACGGCAATGACGAGCGCGGCGCCCTCGGTCGCGGCAAAGGCGCGGTCGCCGTCGGGAATGCCGGTCCAGGGGTCGTCGAGGCCAACGACGGCGAGGTCGCCCATGCGGGCTGCGGCATTGACGAGGACGGTGGCGCCGGCGCGGGCGAGGGCGTCTTCGAGGAGGGAATGGTTCGTCCAGAGGTCGTGATTGCCGAGGACGGCGACCTTGAGGCGCGCAGGGACGTCGCGGACGCGGGCTTCGAGCTCACGGGCGCGGGCGGGCGTGGCGTCGAGAAAGACGTAATCGCCGCCGAGGAGGAGGACGTCGGGCCGAGCGGCGCAAAGGAGGCGAAAGGCCTCGTCGAGGGTACGCGGCGAGGTGGTGGGCCCGAGGTGGAGGTCGGAGGCGAATGCGATGCGCAAGGGAGAAGGGCGCGGCGCGGGGAGCGGGATGCGGCGGTGGACGACACGCACGGAGGAGGCGATGGGCAAGCGGCCCCAGGCGCGCGCAGGCCAATCGCCGCGGAAGAGGACGCGGAGCGCCGATTCCACGGCCCCACGCGCAGCAGAGTAATGGAGGCCGCGGCCGGCGGGGGCTGTGTGCATGCGCCGAGGAGACCACGCGTCCCGGGAGGTCGGGGGGAGGGACGGTGGCGCTTCGGTGGAGTTTTGAGAGGGTGTTCCACAGGCGTCGCGAGCGGCTCGAGGCTAGGGAGGCCGACCGACGCATCGAGCCGCGCAGCAGCCTGTGGAACACCCTCTGAGGGATTGACGCCGCTTGTATTGCATGCCCCTCATGGGTCATGGAACGACGATTTTCTTGGGCAGCAGGGCTCGTGGTTGCGGCGGCGACGTGCCTCGCGGCCTGCGGAGGCGGCGGCGGGAGCGGCAGCGGCGGCGCAGGCGGCAGCGGCGGCGCGGGCGGAGACGGAAACGGCGGCGCGGGCGGCAGCGGCGGCGCGGGCGGCAGCGGCGGCGCGGGCGGCGGGATGATGGGGCCGGCGTGCACGATGGAGCAGGACGAGCTCGTGCTCGGATCGTGGCCGTGGCTCGGGTTCGAGGATCCGACGCCGGATCTGACGAGCGGCGCGCAGGCGACGGTGGCGGCGGTGGATGCGCTCGGAATGGAGCTCGCATTCGATGCGGGAGGGATGCCCGCGCGGTTCGCCTGGGAAGGCGCGAATCTCGGGGAGGTGTTCGCCGTGGGGGATGTGGTGACGGCCAAACAGGAGAATCAATCGTACCTCGTGAGCGGCGCGAAAGGGCAGGCCGTGGCGATGCGGTACGCGAATGCAGAGGTCCCGGCGACGTTGCCGCCGATCCCGGGCGGCGGGCCGGAGCTATCGATCCTGGTCGAATGTGTGAATCAGCAGAAGAAAGATTGTCCGGAGACGGAGTACCGGACGCTGTATTCGGTGAGCGCCGTCTCCGGCAATCAAGAGGAGCAAATCCCGAGCGGCGGGACGATGCAGGTGGGGGACTGGAAGATCCACCACGTGAAAACGACGTTCGTCGAGTTCTACACGGGGATGGAATGTACGCCCGAGCGGTTCTTCGACGGGATGGTGCAGGCGCTCGAAGTGAAGCCCTGAGCCTCAGGGAAGGTCGATCGCGAATCGCACGGCGGCCGGGTCGTCGCCGTGCCGGCCCTCGCGGACGCCGGCGTGGAGGCGGACGGCCTCGATTTCGTCCTGAAAACCACCATGGCAGCCGCGCGTGTTGTCGGGAATGGCGCGCGGTTGCCAGGCGATCGCGTCCGCGGGCGCGCCGGCGTACCCCTCGTGCCAGGCGTCGGCGACGAATTCGAGGCCGGCCTGGAGCAGGTCGACGCCGAAAGCATTGGGGTGCGGCGAGGGATCACGGGCGGGATCGAGCGCGAGCGAGATGGATGTCGGTGGCTCGCGGAGCCAGGATCGGGCGCCTCCCTCGCGGGCAATCCACTCCCATTCGGCCTCGGAGAGCAGCCGGAAGCCGAGGACGCCGCGGAGCTCGGCGGCGAGGCGCGGGGCGAACGGGACGGGCGCATCCGAGGGGACGTATCCCTCGTCCTCGTCGGGATACATATCCGCGAGCCGCGCGTGGGCGAGGCGATCCGTGACGGGCTCGAGCGCGCAAAGGAAGGGCTGGACGCGGACGCGGCGCGGGGGCTGGGTCGACCAGCGCACGAGCGCGCGCGCCTCGTCGGCGCGGCCGAGGGGGGCATACAGGGCGGCGATCTCGTCAATCTCGGCCTCGGACAAACCCATCACGAACGTGCCGCCGGGGACGGCCACGAATTGCATCTTCGTGGGGCCGTGGAGCAAGGAGGGCAGGCCCGCGGCGCCGATGAGCTGCGAGACCGGCGCGAAGGTAGGTCCGAGGGCCCGCGCAATCTCGGATGCGAGGGCGAGCCGGGCGTCGGGCTGGAGCGCATCGAGGCCCTCGCGCGAGGCGAGCGGCGCAAAGCGGGGATGGAGCCTTCGGCTGTACGCGGACGAGAGGAGGGGCATCGGGGCGCGGGTGGTGTAACACACCCCGGGTGCGAAGGAAACGACGCGGTTCAGGCGCGACGGAGCTTGCCGCGATCAATCTTGCCGAGGTGGGTGCGGGGCAAAGCGTCGACGAGGAAGACCTCGCGCGGGGCCTTGTACGGTTCGAGTTTTTCCCTCACGAACGTTTTGAGCTCCTCCTCGAGCCCCGGCCTTTTGTCCCGCGGGAGGACGTACGCGTGCGGCTTCGTCAGCCCATTCTCGTCGGCGACGCCGACGACGGCGCACTCCGCGACGGCCGGGTGGCGGAGCAGGCAATTCTCCACCTCGGCGGGCGCGAGCCATTTGCCGCCGACCTTGAGCATGTCGTCGCCGCGGCCGCAGTAGGTGAAATATCCGTCCGCGTCCCGGCGGAGCATGTCGCCGGAGACGTACCACTCGCCGCGGAAGGCGCGTTTGGTCTTTTCCATCTCGTGCCAGTAGCCGATCGCGCGGGAATTTCCGCGCACCCAGAGCCAGCCGACCTCGCCGTCGGGCAATGCGCGGCCGTCGTCGTCCGCGACCTTGACCTCGAAGCCGGGGACGACCTTGCCGAGTGTGCCCGGACGAACCTCGCCGGGGCGGTTCGTCATGAAAATATGCCACATCTCGGCGGTGCCGAGGCCATCGCAAAGCTCGACGCCAAAGGCCTTTTTCCAGCGATCGTAGAGCTCGACCGGCAGAGCCTCGCCCGCGGAGGTGGCGACGCGCAGGCAGGAGAGGTCCTGCGCGGCCGCGTCGGGGTGCGAGACCATGTGGTTCACCATGGTGGGGACGTTGATCAGAATGGTCGGGCGGTGCTTCTGGATCTGCTGGAAGAGGGCCTCGGCGGTACAGCGCTCGGGGAAGAGAATCGAGCTCCCGCCGACGGAGAACGGGAAGAGGAGGTTACAGCCGGTGGCATACCCGAAATAAAGCTTCGGGACGGAGAGGGTGCGATCGTCGGGACCATATCCGAGGACACGCTTGGCGAAGAGCTCGGTCGTGTTGACGAACGAGGCGTGCGTCTGGACGGCAGCCTTGGGCCGGCCGGTGGTGCCGCCGGAGAAGATCCATATCGCGGCGTCGTCGCGGTGGCTCGGGAAGAGGTCGATCGTGTCCGGTACGCCCGCGGCGAGGGCCTCGAACGAGGCATGCGGGGCCGGGTTTTCAGCGCCGACGACGAGGATGTGGCGGAGATGCCGCGCGCCCTTCGAGGCCTCGACGAACGCATCGAGGTGCTCGGCGTGGACGACCGCGACGGGAGCGCGGGAGTATTCGTAGAAATAGGCAATTTCGTCGGTCTTGAGGTGGCAATTCACCATGACGACGACGCTGCCGATGGCGAGCGTGCCGAAGAAGGCGCCGGCGAACTCGGGGATGTCGGGGAGGGCGACGATGACGCGCTCTTCGGGATGAACGCCGAGCCTCCGGAGAACATGGCCAAAACGAGCCGCGAGGCGATCGACGTCGGCGTACGTGAGGCGCCGATCGCCCGCGAGGATGGCGACACGATCGCCGTGGCCCTCGCGCAGGCGCGCGCGGAGGAACCAGTCGGCCATGTTGAGGTCTTCGGGGATCTCGAAGGGTCGCTCCATGCGCGGGATGGTGCGACGAGGAGGCGCGGGCAAGCAAGCGCTTTCGCAGGTTCTACCGCACCTCGCGCCACCACGCGTCGAGGCGCGCGAGCGAGCGGCGGATTTCGTCCGGGTCGAGGACGTCGCGGACCTCGCCGATTCGCGGGGCGACGAGCGGAAGGTCGAAGCCGCCGTCACGCGCGCCTTCTTCGAGGACGACAATGGGTTCGTCCCACGTATGCAGCGCGAGATCGAACGTGCTCCAGTGGACGGGCAAGAAGGGGCCGCCGCCGAGCGCGCGGTGCGCCTCCATGGCTTGCTGGGGCCCGAGGTGGATGTCGCCCCAGGCAGGATGGAAAGCGCCGACTTCGAGGAGGATCAGGTCGAACGGGCCAAACTTCTTGCGAATGAGCGGGAGCGTGGGCTCGGGGCCGGTGTCGCCGGAGAAAAAGACGCGGTGGCGAGGGCCGCGGAAGACGTAGCTCGCCCAGAGGGTCGTATTGCGATCGAAGGGGCCGCGGCCGGAGAAGTGTTGCGCGGGGGTGGCGGCGATGGCGACGTCGGTGCCGGGAATCAGGGTCTCTTCCCACCAGTCGAGCTCGGTGATGCGCTCGTGTGGCACGCCAAACCCTTCGAGGCGCGCGCCGACACCGAGCGCGGTGACGAAATGCGCCTGGGTGGTGCTCGCGAGGAGGCGGACGGCAGCGGCGTCGAGGTGATCGTAATGGTCGTGGCTGACGAGGACGGCGTCGAGCGGCGGGAGCGCAGCAATGGCGACGGGGGGCTCATGGAAGCGCTTGGGGCCGGCGAGGCGCGTGGGGGAGGCGCGATCGGCCCAGACGGGATCGGTGAGAATCCGCGCGCCGTCGATTTCAAGCAGGACGGTGGAATGGCCGAGCCAAGCGGTGCGGAGGCCGGTCCGCGGAGGGTCGCGCCAGCCGTCGAGCGGCGAGACCATGGGCAAAGGCGCGGGCGGCCTGCGGGAGACGCGGGGGGCGAGGAATTCGCGCAGGACGCCAAACTCGACGCGCGGCGAGCGCAGGACGGCCGGGTTCACGAAGCGGCCGTCGATGAAGTGGGGAGCTCTCTCCATGCGCGCCCGGCGCGTATAGGCGCGCTCGTGGGCGAGGTCGGAGGTCGCGGTCGTTTCGCACGGAAGGGAAGCTCGGGGCATAGGATGCCCGGATCTTGCGCGAAGGTGGGGGAAAACGCCAGCAGGCGAGGCCCTGGTACCGAGAGTTGCCACGGTCGAAATCGTGCCTGGTACGTGCTCTGCGCACGGTGAATCGACCTCGGGGTTGCGGCGCGCAGGCGATACCCTTAGACAAACCTGATGCGGGACGGGCTGTCGATCATCACCGTCGAGGCAACGAAGGATCACGTCGTCGCCGTCTTCAACCGGATCCTGATCCTCGTGTTCGAGCGCGAGACGACCCTCTCGGCCGTGGCGGCCTGTCGGCGGGCGCTCGATTTGCTGGAGCGGAAATACCCGGACGGGATCACGTGCCTGACGATCGTGGCGGAGAACGCGCCCTTGCCCTCGCAGGAGGCGCGGGACGCGCTGGCCTCGCTGGCCGTGGGCGCCGCGGGCAAACGGCTGCGGCGGTCGGCGGTGTGTTTCGAGGGCGGGGGATTCCGCGGCTCGCTCGTGCGGGGCGTGGCGACGGGGTTGCAAACGATGGCGAAGCTGCCGTTCCCCCACCGGGTGTTCCATTCCCTCGACGCGGCCGGCGCATGGCTCGCGCCGGAGATCGGCGCCCATCAGCTCCGGAACGCCGTAGACACCGCGCGCCTAAAAGTCCAGGCGCACGCGTCGTGACGAGGCGCGGGGCGCACGATCCTCACCCACCCTCGTCACGAAAGCGCGCTAGAGTGCGCGCCGCCGTGACCCCGACGATCCGATCCCTCCTCCCCCTCCTCGCCGTAACCCTCGCGTTTTCCGCGGCCTGCACGCCCGAGCCGCAGCCGAAGGAGCCGCTCGGCCAGATCCCGAGCGCGACCACGACGGCCAAGCCCGAGTGGATCCCCTTCGCGATCCGCGCGGGAAAACCCGTGGAGAGTGATCCACGCGAAAAACACCTCGCCGACCTCAGGCAGCTCACGTTCGGCGGCGAGAACGCCGAGGCGTACTGGTCGCCCGACGGCAAGAAGCTGATCCTGCAGTCGACGCGCGACGGCGCGGCCTGCGATCAGCAGTTCGTGCTCGACCTCGAGTCGGGCGAGACGAAGCGCGTGTCGAGCGGCAAGGGCCGGACGACGTGCGGGTACTTCTTCTACCCGAAGGGCGACAAGATCCTCTACAGCACGACCGAGGCCGCAGGCGCCGCGTGCCCGCAGAAGCCCGATCGCTCGCTCGGCTACGTCTGGCCGCTCGATCCGTATGACATCTACGTCGCGAACCCCGACGGCTCCAATCTGAAGCTCCTCGTCGGCGGTCCGGGCTACGACGCCGAAGCGACGATGGCGTTCGACGGCTCGCGCATCGTGTTCACGTCGAGCCGTGACAACGATCTCGAGCTCTACACGATGAAGCCGGACGGGACCGACATCCGCCGGATCACGAACACGCCCGGCTACGACGGCGGCGCGTTCTTCTCGCCGGACTCGACGAAGCTCGTCTGGCGCGCGAGCCGGCCGGAAGGCAAGGAGCTCGAAGATTTCCGCGCGCTCCTCGGGAAGGGGCTCGTGCGGCCGACGAAGCTCGAGATCTACGTGGGCGGCCTCGAGGGGCAGAACGCGCGCGCCATCACGAAGAACGGTCGCGCGAACTTCGGGCCGTACTTCCTGCCCGACTCGCGCCGCGTGATCTTCTCGTCGAACATGGACTCGCCGCCGGAGCTGCGCGGCGCGCCGAACTTCGAGCTCTACATGGTCGACTCGGAGGGGCCCGCGACCACGACGGGCGCGCCCGCGAGCGAGAGGATCACGTTCTACGACGGGTTCGACGGGTTCCCGATGTTCTCGCCCGACGGCAAGTACCTCGTGTTCGCCTCGAACCGCTTCGGCACGACGCCCGGCGAGACGAACGTGTTCGTGGCCCGCTGGGTCGACGCCGAGAAATGACCGTCCGCTCGCGCGCCTTCACGTTCCTCGGCGGAAGCCTCCTCGCCGCGGGATGCGGAGCCGGCGAGCCGCCGCACGCCGCACGCCCCAAGCCCCCACCGCCCGCCGCCGAAGCGCCGCCGCAGGTCGCCTCTCCCGCGCACTGGTCGTTTCACCCGCCGATGCCCGCGTCGGCCACGGCGACGCTCGCGCTCGAGGACGGCGGCTGCTTGATCACCACCGCGGAAGGACATCGCTTCCGCGCGGCGCGGGCCACGAAAGACGGCGCCGTGACGACGTGCCGCGGGCGCGCCGAAGCCGCGCCGGACGTGGCCCCGGAGGCGATCGTGGGGATCACGCCGCAAGGAAAGGCGTCGTGGCTCTTCGTGGGGCAGAGCGGGCGCATCTATGAGGCCGAAGGTCCGCTCGCGCCGATCAAGCGAACGATCGCCGCGCCCGCGCGGTTCGTGCAGGTCGCGAGCGGAGGCCGCACGGTGCTCGGCGCGACGGCGAGCGGAGAGCTGTTCCATCTGGATGAGGGGCCGACGTGGAAGCGCGTGGCGATCGTGGAGCGCGTGTTCGACGTCGCCGTGTCGGACGACGGGCAGGCGCTCGCGCTCGCGCTGCCCGAGGCGCTGCTCACGAGCGATGATGGGAAGACGTTTCAACGGGCGAGCAGTGCTGCGCCCATCGGCGCGCGTCGCGTCGGCCGCACCGCGGAAGGACATCTCGCCGCGCAAGGAATGACGGGCACGCTCGTGTGGGATCCACGAACGAGCGCGACGTTCACGCGGCGGGACGCGGTCGTCGAGACGGGGCCGGGTTCGATCGCGCTCGAGATTTCGTACGCGCCGTCCGCGAGCTCGGTGCTCGAAGGTCGCGCGGTGCTCGACGGCGATCGTTACCTCGAGGTGGTGCTCCCCGAAGACGGCGAGGACTACACCTTGCTGACGGGTCCGCTCGAGGGTCCGCTCGCGCAGAAGCGCCTGCCCGGTACGAGCGGATGCACGAGCTTGAAGCTCGGCGCGCGCGAGAAACACGTCGCGCTCGGTTGCATGAAGCGAAGCGACGACGACAGCGGCATCGTCGAGGTGCGGACGAGCCACGACGACGGCGCGCACTTCAGCGATCCGCTCGTGCTCTCGACGGGCGAGGCGTCTACCTCGCTCGTGGTGTCGAGCGACGGAAGCACACTCGTCGCGGGCGCCTGCAAGGCCCACGGGGCCGCGGCGACATCGAACGGATGCACGGGTTCTTCTCCGCTGCTCGTGCGCCGCGAGGGCGCAAAGCTCGTGGCCACGGTCGCCGAGACGCCTTCGCTCTCGGGCGCGCCGGTCTCGCCGGCGTTCTCCGTCGACGGCCGCTCGGCATATTTTCTCGCGCGGCGCGGCAAGGACGAGAGGCTCGCGCTCTACGTGTCGCACGATGGCGGCGAGACGTTCAGCGAGCGCACGCTCGACGTGTCGCGCGCGCGTCGCGATGACGGACCTTCGTTCGAGGAGGGCGACGAGGTGCCCGCGGAGGAGGCCGATGCGGACCTCGATCCGCGTGATCAAGCCGCGCTCAGGCCGGGCGACGATGGCACTGTGGGGCTCACGCTGCTCACGCCGCGCGGGCTCGCGTATGTCACGACGGACGACGACGGTCGTTTGCTCGGCGTGGCGCGACCGCCCTCGGATCCGGGGCTCGTCGGCGGCGCGGGCCGGCATGCGGTCGCGTTCTCGGTCATCTCCGACAGGCCGCACGGCGAGCAGACGATGGGCGCGTGGGAGTCGCTCGACGGCGGCACGACGTGGACCGAGATCCCCGCGACGCAAAGCCTCACGCGCGAGATCGCAGCGGGCCCGCTGACGCTCGTGTGCAGCGGCGCCGGTTGCCTCGTCGGCGACACGATGAGCCGCGTCGGCTGGAACGGGCAGGCCGAGCCCTTCACCACGCCGCCCGCGGGCCCGCCCGAGCCGCATCGCGTGCCATCGCCGCGCACGCCGATCGTCTGCGAGCTCGATCCACGCGTGAACTGGACCCGCATCGAGGACGTCGATCCGATCCACGCGCTCGGGCTCCCCGGCGTGGATCAGCTCGCGCGGGGACGCTCGCTCTGGTCCGTGCTCTCGTTCGATCCACGCACGAACGCCGTGACTGTGACGACCGCGCTCGGCCCCGAGCGCGGCGAAGGCGAGGCGCGCGTGATCACGCGTCCGCTCCTCGGACCTGCGCCTCAAGGCGCCGAGGTCGCGATGGAGGTCTCGCACCAGACGGAAGGATACGCCGTCGCCCGCGTGCGCTTGCCGCCGCCGAAATCGCCGGAAGGTCCACGCGCCACGGGCCCCATGCGCGATGTCGAGCTCGCGTGGGAGAACTTCATGGAGGGCACGACCGCCAAGGTTCGCCTCCCCGACGCGGGCGCGTTCACGAGCGGCGACGTCAAGGCCGACGGCGCGCGGTGGCAGCTCGACACGGCGCTCATCTCCGTCACGCCGGGCGCGCTGTTCCTCCGGCCGCACGCGCCCGAGTCGCGCCAGGACCTCACGTTCCTGCTCGATCCGAAGGGCAAACAGAAGACGTTTCCCTATCCCACCTGGTCCACGTTTCTGCCGAAGGGCGTCACCGACTTCCGCATGGATGCCGTGCTCGCCGATGGCAAGCCCCTCGCCGTCGCCACGCTCTCCGATGACGACGCGGGTCCCCTCACCTTCCTCCTCGCGCGCCAGGGAGAAGGCGGCACCTGGTCCGCGAACGGGATGTCCCTCGCGCCGGGCACGTCGCCCGACGGCGAGCGCCTCGCGCGGAGCGACTGGAGCTACATCGGCAGCACGACGCTCGGCGACCTCGTCGTGTACAGCGAGCCGCGCGCGGGCTTCGCCGCGGCCTCGTTCCACGCATTCCGCAACGACGGCACGTTCGGCCCGGCCATCGCCATCCCCACGCCGTTCGACCTCCCCGACTTGCCGCGCGCCTGCAAACCCGACGAGCGCCGCACCACGCCCCGCTTCGCCGCGCACGCCTTCCTCGGCCGCGAGCCCATGTACCCCGGTCGGCGCCACGCCGTCCTCGTAAGCGAATCCTCCGAACGAAAACCCCCGCTCACCGAGCCCATGACCTTGCTCACGGCGGGCGTCGTCCTCCACGGCACCAAAGAATCGCCGTGTGTCGCGGCGTGGGAGGCGATCGGCCTCGGTCGCATCCCGACCATCGCCGTCCTCGGGGGCAACCTCGCGCAGAGCTGGGTCTTCCGCCCCGCGACGCCGAAGCCTCCGCCGAGCCCGACCGCTGGCAAGCCCGCGCCGCCGCAGACCCTCGCGATCGAGTACCGCCCGATGACCTGCCGATTCGATCCAGCCGCCAAGGTGCCCGAAGGCATCGACAGCCAGCCCGGCACCTACGTCTGGGCCCCCTGATTCGGTGCACTGGCATACGCGAACAGATTTTCTCTGACGCATCGCACCTGTCGAAAATCCGACACACCCACCCCGAACGAGCACTGGATTTCCTTTCGATTTCCAGCATTTATCGTTTCTGGTTGATTTGGTCCGGGATTCGCTTATGCCTGCGTCTCGGCTTTCCGGCGATTCATGACCGGGTAGCCAGGACGTACCTCCTGGGCCATGCGCACGTTCATCGATGTTCTCCGCGAAAACACGGTCCATGCTGACCGGGCGGTCACTTTCGTGCGCACGAACGGCCAGGAGCGCCGCGTCGTGTATCCGGAGCTCTGGGCCGAGGCGAGCCGCCGCGCCCGCGCGCTCCAGGCGCTCGGCCTGTCGAAGGGGGATCGCGTCGCGCTGATCCTCCCGGAGCCCGACGAGTTCGTCCTTTCCTTCATCGGTGCCCTCACGGCAGGCCTCGTCGCCGTGCCGATGTACCCGCCCGCGACCCTCGCCAAGCTCGAAGCCTACGGCGACACCGTGCGTCACGTGCTCGCGGCGTCCGGCGCGCGTGTGGTCGTCACGAACGACGCGCTGCGCCCGCTCATCCAGGAGCACCTGCTCGGCACGCAGAGCGCGGACACGCGGCTCGTGCTGGAGCGCGAGCTCGGCGCGATCGATCCGGGCTCGGCGCACGCCACGTTGCCCGACGTTCGCGGCGAGGATCTCGCGTTCCTCCAGTTCACCTCGGGTTCGACCTCGCGCCCCAAGGGCGTGATGGTCACGCACGAGAACCTGAGCGTGAACAGCCACGCGATCATGTTCGACGGGCTGCGCTCGACGCCCGAGGATCGCGGCGTCTCGTGGCTGCCGCTCTACCACGACATGGGCCTCATCGGCTTCGTGATCGCGCCGGTCTACGCGCTCGTGCAGGTGATGTTCCTGCCGACGATGTCCTTCATCCGCAGGCCCTCGCTCTGGCTCGACGCGATTCACCGCTTCCGCGGCACCATCACGTTCGCGCCGAACTTCGCCTTCGCGCTGGCGACACGCGCCGTGACCGACAGCCAGGCTGGTAACTGGGATCTCTCGTGTATGCGCGCGCTCGGCTGCGGTGCCGAGCCGATCCAGGCCGACGTGCTGCGCGCCTTCCTCGCGCGGTTCGCGAAAAACGGCCTCTCGCCCGAGAGCATCCTGCCCTGCTACGGCATGGCCGAGGCGACGCTCGCCGTGACGTTCCACGATCTCGGCAAGCCGCTCGCAACCGACCGGATCGACCTCGCCACCATGAAAAACGGCAAGGCCGAGCCCGTGAAAGACGAGACGCCTGCGCTCGAGCTCGTCTCGTGCGGGCGCCCCTTCCCCGGGCACGAGCTTTTGATCGCGGGCCCCGACGGCGCGCCGCTCGGCGAACGAAAGGTCGGCGAGATCTGGCTGCGCGGGCCGAGCGTGACCGCGGGGTATTTCGGCGATCCCGAGGCGACGAGCGAGACGTTCGGCGGGGGCTACCTGCGCACGGGCGACCTCGGATACCGTGCCGACGGCAATGTCTACATCTGCGGCCGTTCGAAGGACCTCATCATCCTGAACGGGAAAAACCATTACCCGCAGGACATCGAGCGCGTGGCCTCCACGGTCGACGGCATCCGCGACGGGCAATGCGTGGCCTTCGCGCGGCGCGGCGCGAGCGGCGCCGAGGAAGCCGTGCTCGTGGCGGAGTCGCGGCGCCTCGGCGAGGCGAAACGCGCGCTCATCGAGGCGGTCACGCACGCGGTGCGGGCCGAGCTCGGCGTGCAGCTCGCCGAGGTCGTGCTGATCAAGCGCGGCACGCTACCGAAGACGTCGAGCGGCAAGGTGCGCCGCCGCGAGACGAAGATGCGTCTCGAAAACGGGCAGCTCGAGCTCGTGGGGGAGCAGGGCGAGGACCCGAGCGCGTCGTTCGATTCCCCCGCCGTCCCTTCTCCCCGCGCGCCCGCCCGGGAGACCGAAACCCGAGGAGCTCTCTGATGGGATCCAGCCAAGCGGACGTCGAGGTCAGCTACGACGTCTCCAACGAGTTTTTCCGCCTCTGGCTCGACGAGCGCATGAACTACACGTGCGCCGTCTTCGAGTCGCCCGATCAATCACTCGAAGCCGCGCAGCTCAACAAGCTGCACATCCTCAGCGATTTCGCGAAAGCCGGCCCGGGCAAGACCGTGCTCGACATCGGCTGCGGCTGGGGCGCGTGTGTCGAGTACCTCGCGACGACGCGCAAGGTCGACCGTGCCGTGGGGATCACGCTCTCGCGCGCGATGGCCGCGGAGGTCAATCAACGGAACATCCCGGGCGTCGAGTGTGTCGCGGCCGATTTCATGCAATGGGATACGCCGGAGACATTCGACGGCCTCATCTCGATCTGCATGATCGACCATCTCTGCTCGCTCGAGGAGGCGCGGCAGGGCAAGGCCGTCGACATCTACCGGCGTTATTTCGAGAAGTGCTGGAAGCTCACGAAGCCGGGCTCCTCGTTCGGCTTCCAGGCGATCCTGCGCAATCGCACGCCGAAGATGCGGCCCTGGGGCGCGCTCGCCGCCGATACGCGGAAGGACCTCGAAGATTTCTCGTTCTCGTCGAAGGAGATCTTCCCGAACGGCCTGAATCCGCGGCTGGAGGAGCTCATCCAGGCCATCAATCCCTGGTGGGAGGTCAAGACGCTCCACACGCGGCGCGAGCATTACCAGCGCACGACGGCGGAGTGGCTCCGGCGCCTCCGCCTGAACGAGACCACGATCCGGGCGAAGTGGGGCGACAAGGTCTTCGAGGATTACGACCGGTACCTCTCCACCTGCGTCCGCGCATTCGACATCCACTACAGCTCCCTCGTCCAGATGGAGCTCGAGAGGATTGGCTGAGACATGAGTGAGAAGCGCGATCTGCTCGAGATGTTCAAGACCGTGGCCGCGCGCGTCGACAAGCGCCCCTTCCCGAACGTGACGCCTGCGTCCAAGATCAGCGAGCTCGGCATCGACTCGCTCTCCGTGATGCAGATCGTCGGGGAGCTCGAGACCGAGCTCGGGATCGTGATCCCGGACGAGGACCTCGTCGAGCTCGTCACGGTCGGCGATCTCTGCAAGAAGGTGGAGGCCCGGCTCGCCGCCGGCGGCTGATCCCACCCCCATGCCCCGCCGCGTCGTCGTGACCGGAATGGGCGTCGTGAGCCCCGTCGGGGTCGACGTCTCAACCTTCTGGGAGAGCCTGCTCGCCGGGCGCTCGGGCGTCTCGTACATCCGCGAGTTCCCGACCGACAAACTCCGCAGCGACATCGCCGCGAGCGTGAGCGATTTCGACGTTTCGCGGTACATGTCCCCCAAAGAGGCCGAGGTCTACGGCCGCGTGACGCATTTCAGCCTCGGCGCGGCCGTCGAGGCCGTGACCATGGCCGGGCTCGACAAGGAGTCCGCCGCGGCACGGTCGCGCGTCGGCTGCTTGATGTCGACCGGCATGGGCTCGGTCGACATCTTCGAAGAGCAGATCGCGCGAAGCAACGAGCGCGGCCCGCGCGCGGTGTCGCCGTATTTCGTACCGGGCGTCATGCCAAACGGCGCGGCCGCGCTCATTTCGATGCGTTATGGCTTCATGGGCCCGTCCTACAGCCTGGCGAGCGCCTGCGCGACAGGCACGCATTCGATCGCGACGAGCGCGCTCCTCATCGAGGCGGGCGAAGCCGACGTGATGATCGCCGGCGGCGCGGAGGCGGCGACGCGGATGAACACCGTCGCGGGCTTCGGCAATGCGCGCGCGCTCTCGAAGGCATTCGAGGGTGATCCGACCCGTGCGAGCCGCCCGTTCGACAAGCGGCGCCAGGGGTTCGTCATGGGCGAAGGCGCGGGCGTGCTCGTGCTCGAAGAGGAAGAGCATGCAAAGCGGCGCGGGGCGAAGCCGCTCGCGGTCGTCGGCGGCTTCGGCATGACGACGGACGCCGAGCACCTCACGCGCCCGCACCCCGAGGGCCTCGGCCTCGCGCTCGCCCTCGAACGCGCGCTCCAGCGAGCCGGCATCGGCCCCGAGGCGATCGATTACATCAACCCGCACGCGACCTCGACGCCGCAGGGCGACATGGCCGAGATCCTGGCCTTCCGTCGCGTCTTCGGCGAGCGGCTCGCGCAGATCCCGATCTCGGCGACGAAATCGATGATCGGGCACTTGCTCGGCGGCGCGGGCGCGGCCGAGACGATCGCGGTCGTGTGTTCGCTGCGTGATCAGGTGCTGCATCCGTCGATCAATGTCGACGAGCTCGATCCGGAGCTCGGCCCGCTCGATGTCGTGCGAGATCGAAGGCCCGCGCCCGTCGGCTGGGCGGCGAAATGCTCGGCGGGCTTCGGCGGGCACAACTGCGCGCTCGTGCTCGGCAAGGCCTGAAAGCAGGGAAATCCGCCTTCCCGCCGGGTGCGCGATGCCCTAGGTGCTCTCCCATGAGCGCCCACGAGAACAGGCTCGCGAAGGAGAAGTCGCCGTACCTCCTGCAGCACGCGCGAAACCCGGTCGACTGGTATCCGTGGGGCGCCGAGGCGCTCGAACGCTCGAGGCGGGAGGACAAACCCATCCTGCTCTCGATCGGCTACGCCGCCTGCCACTGGTGCCACGTGATGGAGCGCGAGTCGTTCGAGAACGACGCCATCGCGAAGCGCATGAACGAGCTCTTCGTGAACGTGAAGGTCGATCGCGAGGAGCGTCCGGATCTCGATCAGGTCTACCAGCTCGTGGTGCAGCTCATGGGCCGGAGCGGCGGCTGGCCGCTCACCGTGTTCCTGACGCCGGATCAAAAACCGTTCTTCGCCGGAACGTACTTCCCGCCGGCGGACAAGTACGGCGTGCCCGGCTTCCCCGCGATCCTCGAAGCGGTCGCGGACGCGTACAAGCGACGCCGCGGCGAAGTACTCGCGCAGGCCGGTGAGATCACGCAGGAGATCTCGCGCGTGGGCGCGCTGCCAGCGGGCGAGGGTGCGATCGGGCAGGACCTCTTGCGCAGAGCATGCCGGCGTCTGCTCGCGCGCTTCGACAGCCACAACGGCGGCTTCGGCGCGCGTCCCAAGTTCCCGAACACGATGTCGCTCGACGTGCTCTTGCTACGCGGCGCGCTCGAGGGTGACGCGGTCTCGAAGGAGAGCGTGGATCTCGCGCTCGACAAGATGCAGAAGGGCGGAATCTGGGATCACCTGCGCGGCGGCTTCCACCGCTACTCGACGGACGCGCGCTGGCTCGTGCCGCACTTCGAGAAGATGCTCTACGACAACGCGCTCTTGCTGCGGCTCTACGCCGATGGCTATCGCGCGCTCGGGAACCCTCGCTTCGCAGAGACGGCGCGCGCGATCGTCACGTACCTGTTCGCCGAGATGCGCGACACATCGGGCGCGTTTTACGCGACGCAGGACGCGGATTCCGAGGGCCAAGAAGGAAAGTTTTTCGTGTGGAAGCTCGGCGATCTACGCGCAGCCCTGGGCGACGATCACGAGGCGTACGAGGTCGCGCGGGTCCAATTCGGCATCACGGAGGAGGGCAACTTCGAGGAGACCGGCGCGACGGTGCTCTCGGAGGTGCGGTCGATCGAACGGACTGCGGCGATCGTGGATCTCGCGCCGGACGTGGCGAAGCGCGCGCTCGAACGAGCGCGGGCGAAGATGCTCGCGGCGCGGGAGCAGCGGCCGCGTCCGATGCGAGACGACAAGATCCTCGCGAGCTGGAACGCGCTGCTCATCGGCGCGCTCGCCGAAGCCGGCCGCGCGCTCGACGAACCTTCGTGGATCGGCGCGGCAGAGGTCGCGTTCGCAGCGCTCGAGGAGCGGCTCGTGCGAGAGGGTCGCGTGCGCCGGTACTACATGCCGGGCGAGAACGAGGCGCCGGAGGCGCGGCGCGGGTTCCTCGATGATCAAGCGTACGTCGGCAGCGCCGCGCTCGATCTCTACGAAACCACGGGCAACCCGCGGTACGTGGCCGTCGCCCGCGCGATCGCCGACGCGATGATCGAGCATCACGAGGACAAACACGAGGGCGGCTTTTTCTTCGCGCCCGACGACGGCGATTCGCTCATCGCCCGCACGAAGGACGTCTTCGATCAGGCCGTGCCGTCCGGCGCATCCATGGCCGCGGAGCTTTGCCTGCGGCTCGGCGAGCTCGCGGACGAGACGTACGCCGAACACGGACGACGGCAGATCGAGCCGATCGGCCCCACCGCGATCGACAACCCGCTCGGCCTCGGCAAGGCCGTCGCCGTGCTCGATCGGCTCGTGCGTGGGACGGTGGACGTGGTGCTCGTGGGAGATCCGTCGAGCGAGCGGACACAGGCACTCGCGAAGGCCGTGTTCCGCCGCTACTTGCCGCACAGGAACGTGGTGTGGGTGGATCCGCGCCGGCCGGAGACGGCCGAAGCGGCAGCGGTGCTCGCCGAGGGCAAGACCGCGCGGGGCGACGACACCGTGGCGTATGTTTGTCGGAATCGAACCTGCTCGGCGCCGGTGTCAGACTTGTCGACGCTCGAAGCGCTCCTCGACGGGCGGTGAAGATCAGCGCTTCGGCCGCGGCTCGACGGGCGCCTTCGCGGGGATGACGGTGCGCTCGGCCTCGGTCTGCATCGCGACCTTGAACGCCGTGGTTTGTCCGGGGATCAGGTTCACGGTGATCACCTTGTCGGGCGCGCCCTTGCGCTGGATCGTGATGTCGTGTTTGCCCGGGGGAAGCGACACGTTCGTGTGCGGCGCGGGGCCGAGCTTGCGCTTGCCGTCGACGATCACTTGATCACAGGCCGGATCGCAGACGACCGAGAGAAACCCGTCGGCCTTGATCATCTTCGCCGCGACGCGCGCCGCGATGTCCGGCGGAGGCTCGGCCGGAGGCGCCGCTTGTTGCGAGAGCTGTACGTTCAAGAGCGCCGTCTCGCCCGGCTTCACCACGACCTCGAGCTTCTTCTCCTCGTAACCCTTGCGGCGCAGCGTGAGCTTGTGCGTCCCCGCAGGGAGTTCTGCGCGCACGATCGGAGAAGGGCCGATCGATTTGCCGTCGACGAGGACGCCCTCGCAGCCCGGGTTGCAAGCGACGGTGACGAAGCCACTCGATCGCGCAGCGTCAGGCTGCGGGGCCTTCTCGGGGCGGGTCGCCTCGGCGGCGAGCGCGACGCCGGGGACGACGAGGGCGAGCACCAGAGCGAAGGCGTGCTTCATCATGACCATTGTGCCTTGTTCGACGGCCCGCGTGGAGCCGTGATGCATGCGGATTTCACTCGCCGCGAGGCCGATTCCGACAGAGCCCGACTTCACACGTCCCGGACCCTTTTTCAGGCGTGCAGACACACTTTTCCACGGGCGCCGGCGCCCCGGACTGCGCGCAGCCCCGGGCGAAATCGGGGGCGCGCTCGGCGGACGGAGAGCACACGGTCACCTCGCTCCCGGAGTTGTCGTCGAAGTCCGTGAGGAACGTACAGGTGCACGCGTACGGCGAGCCGCGCTCCTTCTCGCACCCTGCGCCGAGGACGGCAGCGAGCGCGAGGAGGAGCGCGGCGAGACCGCTACTGACTGGGGGGCGTGGCATCCGCCGCCTTGTCGCGGATGTGGAACTCGACGCGCCGGTTGGTCTGTCGTCCGGCCGCCGTGTTGTTGTCGGCGATGGGCCTGCGCGGGCCGAAGCCGGCGGCGCTCAGGCGATCCGCGGCGATGCCACCCTTCTTGATGAGGTACTCCATCACGGCGTTCGCGCGATCGGACGAGAGCTTCTCGTTGAGATCATCCGAGCCGCGGTTGTCCGTGTGGCCCTCGATCGCGAGGTGCTGGATCTCGGGGTTCACTTTGAGGAGGCGCACGACCTCGTCGAGGATCGGGTAGCTCTGCTGCAAGATGGTCGACTTGCCCGTCAAGAACTCGACCTTCTTCAGGATCTGGATCTCGTTCGAGCCGGTGACCCTGCGGATGAAGGTCGGGCAGCCGTTCTTCTCCGCGTCGGGGTTCGCGTCGCCGGGCTCCTTCGGGCAAGCGTCCTTCGCGTCGCCGATGCCGTCCTTGTCGGGATCGTCCTCGGGGCAGCCGTCCTGATCGTCGACCTTGTCGAAATCCTCGGGCGTGTCGGGGCACTTGTCGACGTTGTCCGGGATGCCGTCGCCGTCACGATCGGGCGGCTGCGGGCAACCGTCGTCCGTGTTCGGCGGCTTGTGATCCTCGGGATCCGTCGGGCAAAGATCGACGTCGTCCGGCAACCCGTCCTTGTCGGTGTCCGCGCCGTGCTCGGCCCAGCGGCCCGTCTTGAAGCGCTTTCCAGGCGACGGCGGGTTCGTGTCCTTGATCGGGAACGCGTACCCGACGGTCGCGACGAGGCGGAAATCCGGGGCGTATCCAGGCGTGATGCGCGTGCCGCCGCCCACGCCGACCCACGCGCGCTTCTTCTGATCGAAGGCGTAACGTCCCTCGAGCATCCACTCGATCGGCGTGTTGTCGACGTCGAAGAAGGTCTCGTCGGTGATGCCCGTCGAGCCGAAGATCTGCGCGCCGAGACGAAGCGCGCCGCCACGCAGCGGCAAGAAGCCGCCGATGCCCCAGCGCCATTCGGAGCCTGATTTGAAGTCGTTCACGCCGCCTGCGGGCCGGAACTGGAGGCCCGTGTTGGCCACGAGAAAGAAGCTCTTGAGGTCGTACTCGACGGCGACCTGGAAGCCGCCGCTCGCGCTCTGATCACCGCCGAACGAGTCGTTGTCACCCGTCGGCACCCAGACCGCGCCTTCGAGGCCGAGCTTGAAGGTGCGCGCGGTGTTGCGCCAGAGGAGCACGCGCGCGTCGAGACGCAGATCCATCGGCGCGACCGTCCGCATGCTGACCGGCTGCGATCCCGAGACCTGCGCGAGGTATGTCGTGCCGCCGTCCTGGAAGAGGATGACCGGGAGGTTTGCCTGGAACGAGAAACGCTCAAGGGCCTCGATGCCGACATCGAGATAGCTGATGAGCTGCGGTCCGACGGGCGCGCTGCTGCGCTGGCTGAAGATGCCGGCGTTCCGCGGATCATCCTGATGGTTCTCGATGCGGAACGGGTTCAGCGCGAAGCCCATGCCGAGCTGGCCGAAGAACCGCGTCTGCGGGTTGAACTGCGGGCGCCAGAGCCCGATCGCGTCTTCGGGCGCTCCGCCCATGAAGAGGCGATCGAGATACATCGTCGACTGCTGCGCCTCGGCCTCGGCGGGCGCGAGGAGGCACGCCGCGGCTGCGATGGCGGCCGAGCAAGCCGAGGCAAGGCGGCGCAGAAGGGACGGGCGACGGGGCGTGGCCGCGCGCTCGTCGGAGGAGGTGCCTCCCGCCGCGGTGTCACCGACGGGCGGGCGGGCTCGGGGATGGTCGACTTGGGCCATGTCTTCGGCGTCTCCTCGGCGCGCGCACTGCGCGCGGAAGCGAGAGGCCCGGGTGCGCTTGCCGCGCGGTGGATCACCGGGCCCCCCCGTGCAAGCGGAGGCTACACCAGGCGTGCGGGCGCATGGAATGTCTTGCGATGTAGGGAGGAGCCTTGAGCACGAGCCCGTCTCCTCCCTTGCCGGACGGGTGAGATCAGGTCAGACAGACGACGCGCGATCCAGGCCGTTTCGCGGTCTTGACCAGCAGGCGGACCTGTGCTTTCTTTGCGCGCCCCGAAAAACGAAGGGTTCCGAAGGGTCCTACGATGAAGCGCACGTTCCAGCCCCACAACACCCGCCGCGTCCGTACCCACGGCTTCCGGGCGCGCATGGCCACGAGCGGCGGCCGCAAGGTGATCAACAACCGCCGGCGTAAGGGCCGCGCGCGCCTCGCCCCGACGATTTACAAGAAGTAGTTGCCTCGCCAAACATTCACGCGAGCGCAGCGCTTACGGCGTCGCCCTGACTTCCTGCGCGTTCAGGAGGGCGGCGCCCGGGTCACGACGCGCCACCTCCTGATCCTGATCGCACCCCGTCCCGACGATACGACCACACGCCTCGGCGTGGTGGCGTCGCGGAAGGTGGGGTGCGCCGTGCAGCGCAACCGGGCCAAGCGCCTGCTCCGTGAAGTCTTTCGCCGGAACGTGGCGTCGTTTCCGCGGGGCGTGGACGTCGTGGTGATCGTGCGTCCGGGCGTGGACGAGCTCGCTTGTGCGGAGCTCGAAGCGGAGGTTCAGGCGGTGCTGCCACTCGTGCGCAAGCGAGCGAGCGGCAAGCCGAACTCGAGCACGCAGGCGGACCCGAGAAACCGCTCCGGCGACGGGCGCAAAGGCGGCCCTTGACCTTGCAAGCGGGGACGCGGGCCCCCAAGCTTCGTCGCGATCTCGCGATGGGAGCCGCGGCCGACGCGCGCTGTCTCGCCACACCTCGCGCCCTCCGGCGTCGCCCGCCGCGCCCTGCATCATGCTGGCCAAGCTCCTCCTCCTCTTGATCCGCGTCTACCAGCTGACGCTCTCGAAAGTGCTGCTCGCGCTCTTCGGACCTGTCTGTCGGTTCGAACCGTCGTGCTCGCGGTATGCCGCCGCGTGTATCGCGGGTCATGGCGCGCTGCGCGGGAGCTTGCTTTCAGTGAAGCGCCTGTGTAAGTGCCACCCGTTCCATCCCGGCGGCTACGATCCTCCGCCGCCTCCACGGATCGGCCGCTCGCGTACGGAAGAGCCCGCGCGGCACGGCCCGGATCAGAGGGTGGAAGGTACGAACCTTTCTTCCCACGACGCTCGACTTTCGCCGTGGAGCAGTGGCGCGGTCCATGAGGCTGGCTAGTTTCCTCTCGCATGCTCGCCAAGCGAGCGAGCCCGTCCGGGGGGATCACGCGAGCACGGGGCGGGGCAAGGACCAGTAGGGTTTCACGGCAAGGAGATTGCCGAAGGATTTCATGGAACGCGGCAAAATCGCTCAGTGGGTGCTCATCGGCATCGCTGCCATCCTGTTCTGGCAGTTCGGCGGCAACCTGTTCGGCAAAGGAAACGAAGAGGTCCAGCCGAACACGTTCTACGACGCCAACCGGCTGCCGGACGCCCAGAGGCAGCCCGAGCAGATTTGCACGATCAACGGCGCCCGCTTCGAGGCCGAGCTGTCTTCGCGTGGCGGATCGCTGCGCCACCTTCGGCTCACCGATCAAGGCAAGTACTCGAAGAACGGCAAGCCGATCGATCTCGTGACGACCTCGCAGGAGTGGCGTCAGCCTCTGCGAACGGACCTGCGTTTGCCTGGGGTCGAGAAGCAACAGACGCCGTTCGACAACCTCGACTGGAAGCTCGCGGCGCAGGACGGCAAGTCGTGCACGTTCGTCTACGAAGACGCGACCTCGAAGCTCACGAAGGTCGTGCGCGAGACGGGCAAACCCTTCGAGCTCGAAATGACGCTCGAGGTGAAGAACCTCTCCGCCGAGCCGCTCAAGCACAGGCTCACGGTGGAGCAGACCTCGTGGCGCACGACCGAGGAGACGAAGGGCAGCCTCGGCCGCATCTCGGAGCACATGACGGACGTCGTCGCGGCGACGCCGGAGAAGGTCGATCGCCTGCACGCCGACGCGTTCGAGCCGAAGGACTTCAAGGACGCGGAGTTCACGAACGAGTACTGGCGCCGTAGCCCCGGCGCCGCGAAGTGGGTCGCCGTGAGCAGCGTCTACTTCACGAAGGCCGCGATCCCGCTCGAAGGCCCCGCGCCGCTCGCCGAGACGCAGATCGAAGAGGACTGGAACCGCGAGAAGTTCGACGCGGCGAGCCGCGAGAAGGACAAGGACACGCACGGGCACGTCTACCGCGCGCGCCTCGCGTATCCCGACGTCGAGCTCGCGCCGCAGGCGACGCAGACGTACAAGGTCCTGAGCTTCACGGGCCCGAAGGAGCGCGAGGTGCTCGCCGCGGTCGGTCCCGGCATCACCGAGGTGATCGATCTCGGCACGTTCTCGCCGATCGCGAAGGTCCTCGTCGGCTACCTGAAGATCCTCCACAAGGCCGTGGGGAGCTGGGGCTTCGCGATCGCGCTGCTCACGATCACCGTGCGCATGCTGCTCTTCCCGCTCAGCATCTCGCAGATCAAGAGCAGCGCGGCCATGCGCCGGCTCAAGCCGGAGATGGACGACATCAACGCGCGCTACAAGGAAGATCCGGCACAGCGTGGCCTCGCGCTCCAGGAGCTCTGGCGCAAGCACGGCGTGACGAACCCGGTGCTCGGCTGCATCCCGGTGCTCTTGCAGATGCCCGTGTGGTTCGCGCTCTACCAGGCCCTGCAGACGGCGGTCGAGCTCTACCACGTGCCCTTCCTGTCGGCCCGGATCATCCCGGATCTCTCGGACAAGGGCGAATACTTCGTCATCCCCGCGATCCTCGGCGCGTCGAGCTTCTTCCAGCAGAAGCTCATGCCGCCGCAGGGCGACCCGATGCAGCAGAAGATGATGCAGTACATGCTGCCGGGCATCTTCGTGGTGATGATGCTCTACCTGCCCGCAGGCCTCGGCGTGTACATGCTGACCAACACGTGGCTCGGCATCGCCCAGCAGGTCGCGGTCGAGCGCTACCTGAGCCGCAAGACGCAGGGTTCCGCCGGCATCGAGGTGCGCGAGAAGAAATCTTCGGGCGACGAAACCAAGTCGGCGCCTGCTCTTGGAAAGGGAAAGGCACGTGTCCGTGGATAATGGAGCTCCCGGGAAGACCAGCGTGAACGCCGAAGGCACCCGGCACGACGACGAGCGCGACGAGCGCGCCGCCGAGGCAGCAGTCCCGTTCGAGGAGGATGGTCGCGCCGATCAAGCGCTCGACTTCGTCATCGATACGCTCGCCGCGATGGGCATGGACTGCACCGTGGACCTGCTCGAGAACGAGCCGGAAGATCCGCCCGAGGAGATCCGGCTGGAGATCGAGGGCAGGGACGCCGGCCGCATCATCGGCAAGAAGGGCCAGACGCTCGCCGCGCTGCAGTTCCTCGCCAACCGCGTGATCAACCGGCCCGGCAAGCAGCGCCGCCACGTGATCATCGACGCCGAGGGCTACCGCGCGCGTCGCGAGGAGACGCTCACCTCGATGGCCCGACGCCTCGGCAAGCAGGCCGTCGAGGAGGGAAAGATCATCACGTTCGAACCGATGAACCCGCAGGATCGCCGCGTCGTGCACCTCGCGCTCGCGAAGTTCCCCGGTGTCGTCACGAAGAGCGACGGCGAAGGCGACGCGCGTCGCGTGCAGATCATCCCCGTTCGTCGCTAGGTGCCACGAACGGATCGCGCGGGGTGGTGAGTTCGTCGCCCCGCGATCCACCGCATCCACACGCTCCATGATCGGTTGACAGCGTGGGGACGGTATGCATAATGCCGCTCCCTCGTCGTCTCCGGCAGGCGTGGAGCCGTTTGCCCCAACAGCCGGGACCATCCCCAGTCGAAGGACCGCGACATGCTCACCTCGAACGTACTTGCGAAGATCGAAACCCCGCAGCTCCGCGAGGGGCTCCCGGAGTTCCGGGTCGGCGACACCGTCCGGGTCCACTACCGCATCGTCGAGGGCGAGAAGGAGCGTATCCAGGTCTTCCAGGGCGTCGTTCTGAAGCAGCGTCGGGCCGGTGCGCGCAGCACCTTCACGGTCCGCAAGGTGAGCTTCAACGTGGGCGTGGAGCGTATTTTCCCGACGCACAGCCCCCGCATCGACAAGATCGAGGTGGTCTCGCGCGGCGTCGTTCGTCGCTCGCGCCTGTTCTACCTCCGCTCGCTGGCCGGCAAGGCCGCCCGCGTGCGCGACGCCAAGGACGGCTGAGCCGGAAGGCCCCACCTCGGGGCCTCCCGTCTCCGCTCTCTCCCGCTCTCTCATCACGAAGGGTGTCCCAGGGCCAATCCGGCCCAGGACACCCTTTCGTATTTCAACCGCTCACAGCCCCGGCTGCGCGTCTCGCCGCGCCGGGCGCCGCTTCCTTTTGCGCATCGACGGCGGCCTTCGTCGCGCCGGGGATCCTTCACGCGGCCCCTGGGATGTGCTGCGCTGCGTCGTGCTTCGACGTGCCTCGTCCACCCCCCGCCGAGGGAAAGAGTACTTCTTCTTGATCCTCGGTCCGGCCCCCACGGTATGCTGCCGCCGAGGCGGACGAGGTCTTTGGTCCGTCAACACGAGAAGGACACTATGAACTGCCCGCGTTGCGGCGCGTCTGCCACACCCGCCGACAAGTTCTGCGCGATCTGTGCCTCTCCGCTCGGGCCCTCGGCGCCCGGCGCCTTTGGTCCTCCTCCGCCCCCTCCTGCATTCGGGCAAGCGCCGGGCTTCGGGCCTCCGCCGGCCCCGCCGCCGGGCTTCGGGCCGCCTCCCGAGCAGCCGGGCTTCGGACCGCCCCCGCCGGCTCCCCCCGGCTTCGGCGGCTTCGGCCCGCCCCCCGCGCCCACGGCGAGCCCTAGCGCGTTCGGGCCTCCGCCGCCCCCCGCGTTCGGCGCGCCGCCTGCTGCGCCCGGTGGCTTCGGTCCGCCTCCGCCGCCCCCCGCGTTCGGGCCTCCGCCGGCGGGTCCTTCCGGCTTTGGTCCGCCGCCCGCGCCGCCTGGATTCGGACCGCCGCCTGAGTCGCCGGCCGGGTTTGGCCCGCCGCCCGCGCCGCCTGGATTCGGCCCGCCGCCCGAGTCGCCGGCCGGGTTTGGCCCGCCGCCCGCGCCGCCTGGATTCGGCCCGCTGCCCGAGTCGCCGGCCGGGTTTGGCCCGCCGCCCGCGCCGCCTGGATTCGGTCCCCCGCCGGCGCCCCCGGGCTTTGGTCCGCCTCCCGAGCCGCCGCCGGCGCTCCCGGGTTTTGGCCCGCCCCCGGCCCCGGTCGGCTTCGGTCCGCCGCCCGCGCCGCCTGGATATGGGCCGCCGCCTGCACCGGCCAGCTTTGGTCCGCCGCCCGCGCCGCCCGGCTACGGGCCGCCGCCGGACCCCGCGCCCGGTGGTTATCCGCCGCCTCCGGGACCTCGGGCGTTCGCCCCGCCGCCGATGGCGGACAAACCCGAGGAGCTTCCCCGACCGCCGGGGCGCGGGAACTCCGCGACGGGGGTCCCGCAAAATCCTCCGCCGATGCCCGGTCGGCAAGTAAGCGCGCCGAGCCTGGAGGTGCGCCGCGCGCTCGCAGGCTTCCTGGTGAGCTACCAGGAGGATCCGCTCGGCAAGTTCTGGCCGCTCTGGCAAGGCAAGAACTCGGTCGGCCGCGCGGACACGGGTCAGAAGGTTGACGTGGAGATCGCGCACGGCACGACGTCCACGCATCACGCGACGATCGACTGCGAAGGTGGGAGGTTCATCCTGAGTGATCTCGGCTCGACGAACGGCACCTTCCACAACGAGGAAGCCATCGGCTTCAAGGGCAGGCGCGAACTGCGTGACGGCGACAAGATCCGCTTCGGCGGCTTCAGCGTCATCACCATCATCGTGACCGCTCGGACCTAGGGGTCGCGCGGAGAAGCCCCGTGCGGAACGCCCTTTTCACCCTACCCAGCTCCTCGACGAGATGACGCCCCCGCGTGCTCGCGTCGCCCGAGGCAGCCGTCCCCCGCGCTCTCCGCGCAGGGTGGACGCGCTTCGCTGCCTCGACGCACGAGAGTACGCGGCGGCCACGCTCGCGGACCGTACGCGTGCGCGGAGGTGTCTGTCACCCCGCGCCTGCGCCGGCTCGCCGAGGACCCCCAATGTTGGAGGCTCAAGCATGAACCCGTTGCCCCACGGAGCCGCCCGCGCAGTCGCTCGATCTGCGCGAAACAAGGCTCCCCTGTTCGCGCTCCCCGCGCTCGCGGCGCTCGCAGCGATCCTCTTCGCCGCCGCGCCCTCCTACGCCGCTCCGGAGGCGAGGATCCTCCGCATCGATCCGCGCACGAGCACGGTCGACGGCTCGCCCGTGCTCACGACCGTGATCGACCTCGTCCAGAACAAGCGTTTGTCGGACGCGACGCGGCCCTGCGCGGCGCTGAACGGCGACGCGTTCAACGACTGCGTGTCGAACGCGATCGAGCAGCCGAACGCGCTCTACTCGTCGTTCGACTTCCCCGAGAAGAACGCAGTGCTCAGCGTCGTCGTCGACGGCTCCGACACCGCGGCGCGGTTCGAGTCGAAGGCGCGCTGGGGCGAGAGCACGAGCCAGCCCGGCGTGGGCACCGCGTGGCTCATCCTCATCGACGCCGCGTCCTCGATGGGCACGCGCTTCGACGAGGCGAAGTCCGTCGCGACCGCGTTCGTCAACGCGATGGGCCCGAACGACATCGTCGACGTGATGTTCTTCAACGACAAGAGCGTCGTCGAAGACTCGAAGTGGGTGAACAACAAGCAGACGGCGCTCCAGACGATCGCGAGCGTCAAGAACACGTTCCCCACGCAGGGCCGCACGCGCCCGCTCTTCAACATCATCAAGACCGCGGCCACCGACGGCTTCCGGGAGCTCGGCAACGTCGGCACGAACGTCGTCGTGCCCATGCACCAGGCGATGGTGGTGCTCTCGAACGGCGCGGCCGGCGCCGATCCGAGCTCGACGGCGGCGGCCTCGAACCTGCTCAAGGACTACCTCACGAAGGGCCGCTTCCCGGAGAACAACGAGGTCCTCCCGAAGACGCCCGTGCCGGTCATCTCGATCTGGTTCCCGAGCAAGCTCGTCGAGGAGTTCACCGCGAACTCGCGCGAGTTCATGGAAGGTCTCGCGAACACCGAGATCGGCGGCTTCTACAGCATCGTGCGCGACAAGCAGGAAGCGCGCGCGGTGAACATCGTCAACGCCGTCCGCTCGCGCTTCAACAAGATGCACATCGTCAAGTGGCGCGTCTCGTGTGTCGCGCTGAGCTTGACGCAGACCATCCGCCTCGCGTTCCTCAACACCGATCCGCTGATCGCCGGCGACGCGACGTTCCAGAACGTGCCCGTCGGCATCGATCCCTCGCAGTGGCCGCTCGACATCGATCGTGAGGCCACCGAGCGCGCCGCGGCGAAGGATCCCGTGTATCCGGGCGGGACCGTGAAGGTCTTCGGCAACTTCTGCTGGGGCGGCAACACGCAGCGGGCCGAGCTCTACATGGTTCCCAAGAACCAGCCCGCGCCCGCCTCGCTCCAGGGCGGCAGCATCGAGGACGCGAAGAAGGCTCAGCGCACGCTCATCGAGCAAGGCATGCGCGGCAAGGCCACGACGGCCGGCGAGAGCATGGTCGAGTTCGAACTGCCGAACACCGACAAGTTCCTCGCGGGCAAGGGCGAGCAGATGACCGCGCGCCTCATCGTCTACGACAACCAGGCCAAGCGCACGAGCGCCATCACCGCCGACAAGATCATCACGGTGAAGGCGAAAGAAGCGCCGCTGCCCTACCTGCTCATCGGCGGCATCACCTTCGGCGGCGTGGTCCTCGTCCTGCTCGTCGTCTCGATCTTCCGCAGCGGCGGCAACAAGCGACGCACCGGCGCCGCGCCCGCGACGGCCCCGCGCCCCGCGGGTGGCCCGCCCGGCCCGATGGGCGGCGGTTACGCGCCCGCTGTGCCCATGGGCGGCGGCGTGCCCGGCATGGGCGGCCCCGACTTCGGCGGCGGTTACGGTCCTCCTCCGATGGGCGGCAGCCCCGTCGGTGGATCCGCGAACCGCGCGGTGCTCTCCGGCTCGCTCGGCATCTTCACGTTCAACCAGGGCACGGAGATGCGCGTCGGCCGCGACGCCGCGACGTGTCAGATCGTGGTGAACGAGCCGCGCGTCTCCGGCAGCCACGCCGTCATCAAGTTCGAGAACGGCCAGCTCTTCGTGCGTGACGAGAACTCGAACAACGGCACGAGCATCAACGGCAACCGCATCCCGCCGCTCGTGTGGACGCCTGTCCCGCCCGGCTCGATGCTTCGCTTCGGCCCCATCGAGTTCAACGTCCGTTTCGAGTAGTCTACGCTCGAACGATCGTCATCCCGGCCCTCACCCCCCGGCCCTTCCGCGATGAGCCAACCTCAGGCCCTCGGCACCCGCGTCCGGATCGAGTTCGCCCAGGCCAGCGATCCTGGCCGCGATCCGAACAAGCAGGTCAACGAGGACTCGTGCGGATACGCCGAGACGCGCTTCGGCCATCTCGTCGTCCTCTGCGACGGCATGGGCGGGCACTACGGGGGCCGGGAGGCGAGCCGCACCGCGATCGCCACGATCTTCGAGGTCATCGACCAGGCCCCGGCCGGCGCAACCGCCGCGACGGCGCTCAAGGCCGCGATCGAGGAGGCCGGGCGTCGCGTCTACCAGCTCGGCGGGCCGCCCGAAAACCGCGGGCGGCCCGGCTCGACGGTCGTGGCCATGCTGATCGGTGATCGCGGGCTCGACGTCGCGCACGTCGGCGACAGCCGCGCCTACTGCATCCGCGCGGGCCAGATCTACCCGCTCACGCGCGACCACTCGATGGTGCAGGGCATGATCGACGCCGGCATGCTCACCGAGGCCGAGGCCATCGGGCATCCCGACGCGAACAAGATCACGCGCGCGCTCGGCATGCGCCCCGAGGTCGAGGTCGAGGTTCGGCCCGAGCCGATGGAGATGTTCCCGGGCGACATCTTCCTCCAGTCGAGTGATGGCCTCACCGACCTCGTGCTCGGCGTCGACATCCTCGGCTCCGTGCGCCAGGCCCTCGCATCGGGCGCGCTCCCGCACGCTTGCAACCAGCTCGTCAACCTCGCGAACGATCGCGGCGGCCACGACAACATCACCGTGCAGATGGTGCGCATCGTGGAGCTCGCGCCGCGCGCGTCGCACACGATCCCGCAAGCGCCCGCGCCCGCGATCGCGTCGGATCCCGCGGGCCCGCGGCCTGCGCCTCCACAGGAGACGCGACCGATGACGGCGGTCGACACGGCGGCCGCCGCCGCGGGGACGAAGCTCGCCCTGCCCCCGCCCGTGCCGGTCCCCACGTTGCTCTCGCCGAACACGTCCTCCGCGGCCCCGACGGCGCCCGAGCAGGGCGGCTTGCCCTTGCCGCCGCCTTCGCCTTCGTCGCCGGGCTTCGCGCCGGTGCAGCCGACGGCCATCGATCGCCCCGTTGCGCCCTCGCCCACGATGCCCGAGCAGCCGCGCCTCGCGCCGTATGCGGCCCAGCTCCCCTTGCCGCCGCCCTCGGCGCGTTATGCGCCTGCGCAGGCCACCCAGGTCACGGGCCAGGGTCCTTCTCCCACGCATCCTCCGGACGTCCCGAAAGCCGTCCCCTCCGCGCCCTTGTCCGCGCCGGCTGGGGCGCGTCCTTCCCAGGCGGGCATCGTGTACGTGATCATCGGCATGTCGGCCGTGATCGCCGTGCTCTTGCTCCTGCTCATCTGGGCTCTTTTCCTGCGCTAGAGCACCGACCTGTTCGGTGCTCTGGAGAGATCGCTTTGCGATCTCTCTCGGGGGGTGAATTGGCCGGGCTCTGCCTGGCCAAGAGGGGGACGCGAGGCGTCCCCCTCGGGACCAACTCCGCTGGCGAACGCCACCCCGGCGCGCCTATCCTGCTCGCGTCACGCGAGGCGCGGCCGTCCCCGTTGCTCTCCGCGGACGTTCGTGGTGAAAGGTAGCCCGCATGGTCCCCGGCTTCGGCAAGCAGACCCTCACGATCGGCAGCGCTCCCACGTGCGACGTCGTCATCGCGGATCCCAGCGTCGCGCCCGAACACGCGCGCCTCGTCCATCAGGGCGGCGGCAGGCTCGTGTTCATCGGCGGCGGCGCGGCGCCCTCGTTCGCGAACAACCGTCAGCTCGCCCCGGGTGAAGAAGTCCCCTTCGACTTCCGCACCCAGTTCGTCGTGGGCCGCGCGCCCGTCCCGCTCAGCCACCCCGCCATCATCCTCTCGATCATGGCCACGGGCAGCGCACCTGCGCCTGCGGGGCAGCTCGTGATCGGCCGCGATCCGGCGCGCGCATCGCTCGTCATTCAACACCCGAGCGTCTCGAGCCAGCACGCCACCGTGATGCTCGATCGCATGCTCGTCGTCGACAACGGCTCGACGAGCGGCACGTACGTCGGCACCACGAAGATCCAGGCTTCACAGCCCGCGCCGATCGATCCGAACGGCGTCGTCGCGTTTGGCCCTGTGCCCGTCCCGATCGAGCTCCTCGCGCGCCTCGCGCAAGCCGCGCGTGGCGGCGCGCCCGTCGTGAGCGGCGCGTATGCGCAGCAGCCCGCGGCGCCCATGCCGCAGACGAATGTCTCGATGCCGCAGCAGGGCTACCCGCCCGCGCAGCAGCAGGGGTATCCCTCCATGCAGCAGCAGCCGCAGGGGTATCCGCCCGTCTCGGGCGCGGCGCCGGCGGCGGGTGCGCCGGGCAAGAAGAACAAGACCGTCCTCGGCCAGCTCGACTTCGCGGGCCCGAGTGGCGGCGGACAGAAGAGCATCGGCCGCACGCCCGACAACGACATCGTCATTCAGCACCCGCAGGTCTCGAGCCGCCATGCGCTCGTGCACCAGATGAACGGGCAGCTCTTCGTCGAGGATCGCGGCAGCGCGAACGGCACCTACGTCCGCGGCCAGCGCATCCCGCCGGGCCAGAAGATCGGCATCCAGAGCGGCGAGAAGTTCTTCATCGGCCCGATGCCGCTCCAAATCGAGCTCGGCTCCTCGGGCGCGGTCCAGGTCGTCCAGGAGGAGTACTCGGCCGATCGCTGGGCGGGCAAACCGCTCTACGAGATCGAAGCGTGGAGCCTCGTCCTCGAGGTCCCCGATCGTGACAACCCGAGTGAGATGAAGCGCCTGCTCGACGACGTCTCGTTCAAGGCGCTGCCGGGCGACATGATCGCGCTCATGGGCCCTTCGGGCGCGGGCAAGACGACGCTCTTGCTCACGTTGAACGGCTACCTCCCGCCCACGAGCGGCGTCGTCCGCATCAACGGCGAGGACCTCTACAACATCTACGACAACCTTCGCGGCTCGATCGGCTACGTCCCGCAGGACGACCTCGTGCATCCCGAGCTCACGGTCTTCGAGGCCGTGAAGTACAGCGCGAAGTTCCGCCTCCCGCCCGACTACTCCGAGGAGGAGATCGACGCGCGTGTCGAGCAGACGATCAAGGACCTCGGCCTCGAGGGCGTGAAGAACCTCCAGATCGGCAAGCCCGAGAAGAAGATCCTCTCGGGTGGTCAGCGGAAGCGCGTCAACATCGCGCTCGAGCTCGTCACCGACCCCGTCATCCTCTTCCTCGACGAGCCCACCTCCGGCCTCGCCGCCGACGACACGACCGCGCTGATCACGCTCTTGCACGACCTCACGAAGGCCACGGGCAAGACGATCATCATGACGATCCATCAGCCGGCGAAGGACGAGTACGAGAAGTTCTCGCACGCGCTGATCATGGGCTACGGCGGCGTGCCGATGTTCTTCGGCTCGACGCAGGGCGAGTCGTACCGGTTCTTCGGCTCGTGGAAGGAGCGGCAGGGCCAGCGCAACGACATCGACAACCCCCGCGACATGTTCGAGATGATCGCCTCGCGCGAGAAGGCCATCTACGAACAGATGCGCGCGCGGGATCCGAACGTGCCGCGTGGTCATGCGCGCAAGACCGCCGCGCTCGAGTGGCGCCGCGAGTACTTCAGCGATCAGAACCCGACGTACCGCAAGATGTACACGGGCCGGCGCGAGATAGGCGCCGGCCAGGGACAGCGCGCGATCCCCGAACGACGCGCCACCACGAAGGGGCAGCTCGGTCTTTTGCTCTCGCGTTACTTCAAAACGAAGATGCGAGACACCGCCGGCACCGTCATCATGCTCGCGCAGGCGCCGATCATCGGCGTCTTGCTCGCGATCGTGTTCGGCTGGCAGGAGAAGGCCGTCCCGGCGTGGTGCCTCGGCGCGCTTCAGGAGCTCGGCAAGAAGTTCGGCGGCAACACGAACACCGGCGACGTCTTGAAGAGCATGACGGCCACCGCCGACAACACCGGCGCCATCTTCTTCCTCGTCGTCGCCTCCGTCTGGTTCGGCACCTCCAACGCGGCGCGCGAGATCGTCAGCGAGCGGGCCATCTACATGCGCGAGCGCATGGTCACGCTGGGCCTGCTCAACTACGTCCTCTCGAAGTACATCCTGCTCGCGTTCTTCTGCATCATCCAGTGCACGATCCTCCTCGCGATCGTGTTCTTCACGCTCGGCTTCCACGGCGGCCCCGCGGCGTTCTTGATGCAGCTCGCCTCGCTCACGGCCACCTCGCTCGCGGCCGTTGCGCTCGGGCTCCTCCTCTCGACCGTCGTCACCTCGTCCGAGGCGGCCATGGCCTTGACGCCCATCGCGCTCATCCCTCAGGTCGTCCTCGGAGGGCTCATGGTCCCCATGACGACGGTGCCGCACTTGAAGCCCCTCATGATGATCATGCCCGCCCGCTGGGGCTTCGAGGGCTCCATCGTCCACGAGCGCCTCTCGCTCAAGGAGGATCCCTCGTGGGTCATCGACCTCGGCCGCACCGAGAGCGCACCTGCCGACTTCATCGAGGCTGGCAAATTCAAGTGCTCGATCGCGCAGATGGCCTCGGACAACCTCGCGGGTGGCTGGGGCTTCACGAACTACGAGAGCACGTGGCTGCCGTTCGCGGTGCTCGGGGGCTTCACGATTTCCCTCGTCGTCGTCCTTTGCGTCATCTTGAAGCGCCGCGATCCGGTATGACCACGTGAACGTGCTTCCTCGCCAGAAGAGCGCCCTCGCCCTCGTCCTCGCGGGGCTCGTCGCCGGGACCTCCTCCACGCCTGCCCTCGCGCAGACCGCCCCGCCCGGCGACGCCCCCGCACCCAACGCAACCGCTGCTGCGCCCACCGGCACGATGCCCCGGCCGCTGAACTACCAGCCGCCGGTGTATCCTCCCGAGGCCGAGAAGGCCGGCCTCGAAGCCACCGTCACCCTCCAGCTCGACATCGACAGGACCGGCAAGGTCAAGAACGTCGCCGTCATCGAGCCGGCGGGACACGGCTTCGACGAGTCGGCCATCGAGGCGGCGAAGAAGCTCGAGTTCGACCCTGCGCGCAAGGCCGACGGCACCCCCGTCCCCGCGCGTATCCTCTACCGCTACTCGTTCGCGCTGAAGAAGGCCGAGCCTCCGCCCGACGCGACCTCCGGGGACAAACCGGGTGCCGCGCAGGCGAGCGAGTCGCTCCGCGGCGTCGTCCTCGCGAGCGGCGGCGACGTCCCGCTCGCCGGCGCCACCGTCCTCCTGAGCGGCCCTTCCGGCCAGAACGAGGCCACGGTCGACATCGACGGCAACTTCCGCTTCGACGCGCTCGGGCCGGGCAAGTACCGCGTCATCATCACGGCGCCCGGCTACGACACGCTCGACGTCACCGAGGAGATCGCCGCGGGCGAGGCCATCGAGGTCAAGTACCGCCTCGTCGCCGCGAGCGACGGCCTCGAGGTCGTCGTGCGTGGCGCGCGCTCGCCGCGCGAGGTCACGAAGCGGACGCTCGAACAACGCGAGATGCTCCGCATCCCTGGCACGAACGGCGACGCCCTCCGCGCGCTCCAGAACCTGCCCGGCGTTGCGCGACCGCCTGCCATCGCGGGCATCTTGCTCGTACGCGGCTCGGCCCCGGGGGACACGCAGACGTTCCTCGACGGCACGCAGATCCCGCTCATCTACCACTTCGGTGGTTTGTCCTCGGTCGTCCCGACCGAGATGATCGAGCGCATCGACTTCTTCCCGGGCAACTTCAGCGCGCAGTATGGCCGCGTCATGGGCGGCATCGTCGACGTCGCGGTCCGCGCGCCCAAGAACGACGGCAAGTACCACGGCATGGCGCAGGCCGACCTCGTCGACGCGCGCTTCATCGCCGAGGGCCCCGTGCCTGGCACGAAGAACAAGGTCCGCTTCATCGCGGGCGCGCGACGCAGCTACCTCGACGCCACGCTTGGCCTCGCCCTCGACGCCGCGGGCGCGGGCATCACGCAGCTCCCCGTCTACTGGGATTATCAGCTCGGCCTCGAGGCGAACCCCACGCCGAGCTCGAGCGTGCGCCTCACCTTCTTCGGCGCGGACGACTCGATCGCGCTCGTCGCGGATCAGCCCCCGCCCGGCGAGCCCGCGATCAGCGGCAACGCCGGGTTTCACACGGGCTTTCACCGCATCCAGCTCCGCTACGACAACGACATCGACGACAAGAACCGCTTCTCTGCGGTCGCGGCGGTCGGCATCGACAAGCTCGATTTCGGCGTCGGCCCCTTCTTCTTCAACCTCACGAACTACAGCATCAGCGGGCGCGCCGAGTACACGCGCCGCATCAGCAAGGGCATCACGCTGAACAGCGGCCTCGACGTGTTCACGAACTACGCCGATGCGAAGTACCGCGGCCCTGCGCCGCCGCGCGCGGGCGAGCCCTCGGGCGGCCCCTTCTCCACGCGCCCGCTCATCGAGTCCGAGTTCAGCGGCTGGATCGTCAGCCCGGCCGGCTACGTCGAGCTCGAGATCGCGCCGACGGGCCGGGCCAAGCTCGTCCCGGGCGTTCGCGTCGACGGCTACAACCGCGTGGACGGCATCGACATTTCTCCACGCGTCAATGGGCGCATCGACCTCACCTCCAAGTTCCCGCGCTCGACGCTCAAGGGCGGCGTGGGCGCGTACACCCAACCGCCGCAGCCGCAGGAGACGATCCCTCCGTTCGGCTCGTCCGGGCTCCGCTCGAACCGCGCCATTCATTATGCGATCGGCGCCGAGCAGGAGTTCACGCGCAACATCGAGCTCAGCGTCGAGGGTTTTTACAAGCAGCTCGATCGCCTCGTCTCGCAGCAGGCCTCGGCCGTTGGCGGCGGCACCGACCGCGCGAACCTCGGCAAGGGGCGCATTTTCGGCGCAGAGTTCCTGCTCAAATACAAGGCCGACGCGAACTTCTTCGGCTGGGTCGCCTACACCCTCTCGCGCAGCCTCCGCACGCCGCTCCCCGGCGCCGAGGAGCAACCCGTCTCGTTCGACCAGACGCACATCCTCACCGCCCTCGGCAGCTACCGCCTCGGCGGCGGCTGGGAGATCGGCGCGCGCTTCCGCCTCGTCTCGGGCAACCTCACGACGCCGAACGTCTGCAACTTCGAGGAAGAGGGCTGCATCCCAAATCGCGCGAATGCCATTTACAACGCGTCCGTCGGCACCTACGTGCCGATCCCGTACAGCGGCCCCTTCAGCGAGCGATTCCCCATGTTCCACCAGCTCGACATCCGCGTCGATCGGCGGTTCCGCTTCAAGAGCTGGCAGCTCTCGATCTACCTCGACGTACAGAACGTCTACAACAGCCAGAACGTCGAGGGCATCGATTACAACTTCAACTACACCGCGCGGCAATACGTGACGGGCGTGCCGATCCTGCCGAGCTTCGGCCTTCGTGGTGACTTCTAGGCCAGCCTCACGAGGAGGGAATGGGATGAAGCAGACACGCGGTTTCCGACGTCACGTGCTCGGGGCGCTCGCCGCCGCGACGCTCGCCGCTCCGATCGTATCCGCGGGCTGCTCGCCTGGCTGGGTGTCGTCGAACCTCGTCAATGGCCTGCGCATCTTTGCCGTCACTGCGGACAAACCCTACGCGCAGCCGGGCGAGGAAGTCCGCTTCGACATGAGCTTCTACGACGGCTACCCCGACCCCGAGGGCGACGGCCCGCGCCCCGTCCAGATCCTCTGGATCGGCGGCTGTTACAACCCGCCGGGCGACCTCTATTACGGCTGCTTCCCGCAGCTCTTGCAGACGTTCCAGAGCCTCGGCCAGAGCGGCGGCATGCCCCCGCCCGGACTCATCGGCTTCGGCCCGACGTTCACGACCACGATTCCCGAGGACATCCTCTCCCAGCGCCCGGCGCCGGACGGCGGCTCGAAATACGGCCTGCAATTCGTGTTTTTCTTCGCGTGCGCTGGCGAAATCAAGCCGATCGAGCTCGACCCCTCGGGCAAAGCGGGCTTCTTCCCGTTCGGCTGCTTCGATCCCGAGGGCAATCGCCTCGCCGCCGACAGCTTCGTCCCCGGGTTTGCTCAGATCTACACGTTCGAGGACGGCCGCACGAACCAGAACCCGCCCGTCAGCGGAATGACGCTCAACGGCGAGCCCATTCCCGAGGATCTCAGCCAGGCCCCGACGGTCAAGGCGTGCCCCTCCACGGTCGACGAGCGCCGGGACGTCGGCTGCTTCGCGGGCGACCCTTACGAAAATTGCACCGAATACGAGATCGACCTCATCGTCGAGCCCAGCATCGCCGAGATCGATCCGGGCGAAATGGTCGACGGCAAGCAGATTTACGAGGCGGTCTGGGTCGACTGGCTGGTCGAAGCGGGCGACCTCACGGGTGGCGGGATCTCGCTCATCAGCGGCGTCACCGAGGGTTACAAAGACGAGCACAGCACGAAATGGATGCCGCCTGCCGAGCCCGGCCTTTACCAGATCTGGGGCGTCGTGCGTGATACGCGCGGTGGCTCGACCTTCGTGCAGCGCTATATCCGAGTGGAGTGACCATGACCCAGGAACCCACGATCGACACCACGTCGAAGGCCCGGACCTGCTCGTGCGGCCACGGCCGCGAGCACCATCTCGTAAGCCCCGAGGGCGTCTACACGATGTCCGGGTATCTCCGCCTCTTCTTTGGCATCTCGGCGCGGCCTACCAAGGTGAAATACCGCTGCCGTCGCTGCAATGAAGTATTCTCCGTGACGACGGATCCTGCCATCCTCGACCAACATTACTGATTCCCGGTCGATCGCGCATTTTCCTTGACGCCCGATCCCACGCGTCAAAGGATTGCACGCATGGATCGCTTTTCGCGTTATGCGCCCCTGGAGCTACGCCCCCACGCCGATCCCGGAATGGACGATCGCTCTGGGCCGACGCTGACGCTGGGAAGCCTCTTTACCATGCTCGTGACCGTCGGCGGGGACGACGTCCCGCCGGAATATGTCGCGGCGTGTCGAAACATCGATCCGGAGGCCTGGTATCTCGGCCAGGACCTCGAAACGATTCTCAACAAGCTCGAAGACCGGGATCCCGCGCTCCCCGAGCTCATCGGCCGGAACATCTATTTCATGTTCCGCACCCAGCTCCACGGCCTCGGGATCAAGACGCCGGCCGATTTCATGGTCCAGCTCCCGACCATGTGGAAATTCGCGACGCGGGGCGACAGCGGCACGTGGCGCGCCGCCATGAAGGGCGAGCGGCATGCGATCGTCGAGTCGCATCAACCCTTCAATTGCCATTTCGAGATCGGCGGGCTGCGCGGGTTCATCGAGGCGCTCGACGCGTACGACGTGGAGATCGCGCATTCGACGTGCGTGAGGCGAGGGGATCCTTTCTGCACGTTCGACACGCGCTGGCAGGAATGAGCGCCGTCCGATGAGCCACGAGGCAGGGGACGTACACCAGAAGCCGCCGCTCGCCGCGCGGCTCGTCGACGAGGAGATGGACCTCCTCCGCTGGATCGGCTCGCGGATGAGCCGCGTTCTGCGCGGTCAGTACGACGAGCTGCCTTTCATCGATCGCACGGACGAGCTCGGCATCGTGGCGAACATGGTGGCGCGCGTGGCGCGGGAGCTGCGCCGGAGCCGCGAGCGGGACGAGGCGCGGCGAGAGGAGCTCGTGCTGCGCGGGCGCGAGCTCGAGGCGCGCGTGAAGGAGCTGGAGGAGGCGCGCGCGGAGCAGGAGCGGCTGCTCGCGGCGGTGCAGGAGCTCTCCGCGCCCGTCCTCGAGGTGTATCGTGGCGTCCTGCTCGTCCCGATTGCGGGCGCGCTCGACGCCACGATGCTCGCGCAGGCCGAGGAGCGCGTGCTCGCGCGGGTGGCCGCGGCGGGCGCGCGCACGGTGATCCTCGACATCACGGGGGCCTTGGCGATCGATCCCGTCGTGGCGGAGGGCCTCGTTCGCATTGCGAGGGCCCTGTCGCTCCTCGGGGCACGGGTCGTGCTATGCGGCGTGTCGGCGGCTGCGGCACGTACGGCTGTGCAGCAGGGCCTCGATTTTGCGCCGGCGATCGTGCGCGCCGATCTCGGCAGCGCGCTCGAAGCGGCGATTGGCGCCGAGCTCCGTCGGACGCGCAGAACCTAGGGCAAGCGGGCCCGGGTGTCCGCGGACAAACCGACCGGACCGGGACGACCCTTCGAGGGCCTTACGAATTGGTAAGGCGACCGCTCGACGTTCGAGGGACCGCACCCCAGAGAACCGCGTGTGGAAGGTGACGCGGGGGACGCGACGGTGCGGATGGGCCGCCCGTCGTGGATCACCGTGACAAACGACCTTCGACTCGAAAGGGAGTGCGTCATGGCACAGGAGCAGAAGAAGGGCCAAATGACGGTCGAGGAGGCGGGACGCAAGGGCGGCGAGACTGTCCGTGACGAGCGTGGCTCCGAGTTCTACTCCGAGATCGGTCACAAGGGTGGCCAGCGCGTGCGCGAGCTCATCGAGGAAGGCAAGCAGGCCGAGGAGTCGGGCGGCGGCGGCAGCAGCGGCAGCAGCGGCAGCTCGAACAAAAGCTGAGTTCGGCCGAGCTGACACGGGCCGTTGAAGCAGGGCCGCGGCGAGGACATGAAACCGTGTCCGGCCGCGGCCTTTTTCGTGTTCAGGGTTCGTCGTCGTCGATGGTGAGCAAATATCGCTCGAGGTCGTCGAGACCCGCGTCGTCGAGGTGGCTCGTTTTGCCGTGCTGATCCGTGGCATTGCGATCCCGGAGCACGGCGCGGAGCGTGGGGGCAGAGCCGTCGTGCAGATAAGGCGCGCTCTTCCAGAGCCCGCGCAGCGTCGGTGTATCGAGCCCGGGGAGCGGGCTCCCGAGCCTCGATCCGGAGCCTGGCCCGAGCGTCCCGACGTCGTGGAGCACGTAGTTCTTGTCGGCCTTGAGCGCGCTGTCCGTGAAATGGGGCGGCGCGTGGCACGTCGAGCAGCCTGCCTCGGCCGAGAAGAAGATGTCCTTGCCCTTCTGGCGCGAGGCCAGAGCGGCGGGATCGTTCGAGCGGTACGGGCTCTTGCCGAACGAGCCAAGTGAGGCGACGTAGGTGGCGAGCGCGTCGAGCTCCGAGGACAAACCTTCTTTCGGTGCGCCGAGCGTCTGATCGATCATCCCCGAATGGAAGACGTCGTCCGGCAAGAATCCCGCTCCGCCCATGGGGCCGCGGATGTCGTGCTCGAAGTCCTGCACCTCGTCGAAATTGGCGCTCCAGTGCAGCGGCCCGTGCGCCGTGCCCGCCCGCCCTGCGAGCGGAATCGTATTGCGCAGGCCCTCGCCTCGCTGCGTGAAATCCCAGACGAGATGGTCCCCTTCCCCGTCGAGGTGGCACGAGGCGCAGGACATGTAGCTCGTGCGGCTCATGCGGGGATCGCGACTGCTGTAGAAAATACGTTTGCCCCGTAAAACCTCGTCGGACAGCGGCTCGACGGTCGCGGTGGCGACCTGGCCGAGCGGAACGGGCGGGCTCGACAGATCGCTGACGTCGTAGACGCGCACCTCGCGCGAGAGTGACGCGTGCACCCAGAGCGTCTTTCCGTCTTCGCTCAGGGCGAGACCGTCGGGCGCGTGGCCCACGTCGTCGATCGAGCCGGCGACGTCGAAGCTCACGGCGTCGCGCACCTCGACGCGCTCGGCGCCCTGGATCGCCACGTAGATCACGTCGCCCTCGGGGGAAAAGACGGCCGCCGAGGCGAAATCGAGATCGTCGAACGCATACCGCCCGGCTTTGCGCTCGAACGGTTTTTCCGTGGGCCCGCCGAGCTCGATCTCGGTGAGGATCGCGCGCGCGGTCGTCTCGAAGCTCAGCGGTTTGCCCGTCCGGTACAATCCCGTCACGGTGTTCGCGCGGAGCGAGGGGACGATGGCGCGGCCACCGTCGGGCGAGGGGACGACCTGGTTCAAGAAGCTCGGTACGCCGCTGTTGTTCGTGTCGCTGTCGAGCCCGACGTCGGGCGGGAGAAGGAGCGGCTCGCCCACCGCGAGCGCCGCCGGGTTCGTCGCGTCGATCACGGCCACGTTCGCGCCGTCGGCTGTCGCGCGCCAGCGCGTGACGAGCACCGTCCCGTCCGCGATGGCCGCGACGCCGCGTACGTCCGGAAAAACGGAAACCCTCGACAGGATCTGGTTCCCCTCGGCGCGGACGGCGGCGAGCTCGCCCGTGCCCGAGAGCGTCACGAAAAACGTGCCCTCGCTGCGCGGATCGGCGACGACGCCGAACGGCGCGCTGCCCGGACCGAATTCGACCTTTCCGCTCGTTTCTTGCTTGTCGAGGTCGAAAAACACGACCGTGCCGTCGCCCTGGCAAGCCGCCGCGAGGGTCGCGCCCGAGATCGCGAGCGTGCGTGGCGCGTCGCAATGCACGAGCGGCTGAGGGGCGGAGGCCGGCAGCTCCTTGTCGAGCCGCGCCACGTGATCGTGATCTGTATTCGCGACCCAGAGGTGGCTGTGCTTGGTGTCGTGGACGATCGTGCTCGACGTGTTCGGCCGGATCGCCATGGGCTTCGGCACCACGGCCACGCCACGGGTGACGACGAGCTTCTGCCCCGCGTAGATCGCGGTCGCGCCGAGGAGGCGACGGCCGGGCTGCGTATAGACGTGACAAACCTTGGTAAACAGGGTGGCCGGGGGAATGGCCGTCCCGTCGCCGAGGTTCCAAGCGACCTCGGCCGTCGGGCCGCCCGTGACCGTGAGCGAAAAACAGGTGTTGTCGCCGACGTAGGCGACCGCAGGACCCTCGATCGGGCTCAGCGCGAACGGCTCGGGCGACGGCGGTTTTTGCGAGCCCTCGTCACCGCAGGACGCGAGGGCGGCCCCGACGAGCGCGATCCCGAGGGGAACGGCGGCGCGCGCGCGTGTCGTTCTCATTCTTCCTCCTCCTCCGAGTAGGGCGGGGGCGGCGGCGGGAGGAAGCAGGGGCCGGTCTTGAACGTCGAGCGGAACTCGGTCGCCGTGGGATTGCCGTTGAAATCGACGACGCCGCCGGCGGGCACGACGACCTCGTATTCGGTGTCGGGTTCGAGCGGCGAGGCGGGCCAGAAATTCACGATGCCCTCCTGCCCCGAATACTGGCCCTTGATGGGCTCGTTCGTGCCGACCTTGCGGACGATGAACGAGCCCTCCCAGAGCGAGCCGAGATCGACGAACTCACCAAACGTGAGGCCGATGCGCGTCGTGAGCGGCTGCGCCGTGGCGCCGTCGCGCGGGTTCACCATGGTCACCTCGGGCCCGCGCGAATCGGGGGTTTCGAGGAACGGCGCGACGGCGCTGCCGTGGTCCTCCTCGGCCTTGTCGTCGACGCTCAAGACGACGACGTTGCCGATGGGGATGATCGTGTCGAGGTCACCCGTGAGGTTGAAGCGGCGGAGCAGCGTGGGCTTCGTCGGATCGGAGACGTCGACCGCCTCGGCGAAATGGCTCTCGCCGACGAACGCCACGTTTTCCTTGAGGAAGACGTACCCGCCGTTTCCGTCGGGCGCGTGGTAATCGCCGAGGTATTTCGGCGCCTCGGGGTTTCCGATGTCGTAGATGATGACGCCGCCGCCGCCGGATTTGCGGGCGTACCAGGTCTTGTCGCCGTTCAAATGGGCGTGATAGGCCTCCTGCCGGATGCCCGCGCCGTCCTCTATCTCGAACGTGCCGCCGGGGATGGGCGTGGGCCGCGCGGGATCGCCGATGTCGAGCAGCGCGGTGCGTGATCCTTCGGCAGCCATGACCGCGAGCAGGTTGCCCACGGCGAAGATGGCGCCGGCACGCAGCGGCGGGTCGAACTTCAATTTTGTAATGGGAATCGGTTTGGCCGGGTCGGTCGCGTCGACGACGAAGATGCCATTGTCGGCCGCGGCGACGTAGACGTATGGGGCTTGCCAGAAGACCGAGAGGACGACGCGCGCGTACGCGTCGGGCCAGAAGACGCCGCGGAACGTGAGATCACTCGTGACCGTGGGCGCCTCGGGATTCGCGAGATCCCAGAATTGAATGCCGTTCACGCCATTGACGACGGCCTTCCAGCCGTTCATCCGGGCAAACCCGGCCGCGTGGGTTTCGCGCATGAGCGGCGAGAAACTCGTGCCGACTTGCGTGGGCGTGCAGGGGTCGTCGAAGCGATACGTGGACAGGCCGCCGCCGCCCCACTCGGGCGCCCACGGCATGACGAGGTGACCGTCGAGCATGGTGACGGTGTTGTGGTGATCCGTATCGTCCTCGGGGCCGCCGTCGAGGAATGCGCAATTCACCCCGAGGACGTCCGTCGAATACGTCTGCGCCGGGCCGCCCGGCCCTTTCCAGGAAAGCGGGCTCGCCGGGCTCGCGGGGAGCGGGGTCGTGGCAGGCGCCGCGCAGACGAGCCCGTCGGGCTCGACCGGCTCGGACCCGCCACATCCGGCGAGCGCGATCACGCCGAGCACGGGCAGGACGCGGCGGGACCATTCGATGACATCGTATTTTTGCATGCCTCTGCCTCCGAAGCTCCCCCGCGGAGAACATCGGAATGGGCAGGAGGCGTCAATGAGGGATCAGCGCCTACGTGGCGGGGCCGCACTCCGCGCCACTTCGCGCGAGAAGATCGCCGCGCGCAGGGTGCGTTTCGTGACGAAGCCGGAGAGGTCGATGCCGAGCTCGACGATGGTCTGGGCGACGGCGGGCCGGATGCCGCTGATGACCGCGTCGGCGCCGAGCAACCGAATGGCGCGCACGATGCTCATCAGGTGATCGGCGGTGTGGGTCTCGATCGTCTCGAGGCCCGTGAGGTCGAGAACGACGCTCGCGACCTGCCGCTCGACGATGGCCGCGAGCAGGCGGTGCATGATCTCCTCGGCGCGGGTCTGCGTCATCCCGCCGACGATGGGGACGGCGAGCACGCCCGCGGCCACCTCAAGCAGCGGCGCGGAGAGCGTGAGGATCTCCTGGTGCTGGGCCTCGATGATGGCGAGCTTCTGGTCGAGCTCGTCGACGAGCGCGGCCTTGGCCTCGGCCTGGCGGAAGGCCTCGACGGCGCGCCGCTCGACCTCCGTCGCGGCCTCTTCGAGCTTGCGCTGGGTCTCGAGGCGCGTGGTGATGTCGACGCTGCAGCCGAGCACGTTCACCTCGCCGTTCGGCCGGACGAGCGGGCGCCTCGTCGTCTGGTACCAGCGCTCTTCGCCCGTGTGCCAGTGTACGAGCTCCTCGACCATGCGCTCTTCGAGCGTGCCGAGGACCTGATGGTCGATGCCCAGGAAGGTATCCGCCCGCCTGCGCTCGTTGAGGTCGCGCTCGTGCTGGCCGACGACCTCGTCGACCGTCTTGCCGAAGATGTCGGCGAAGGCCTTGTTCGCGAGCAGGAAGGTGCCGCAGTCGTCCTTCACGAAGATCAGGTTCGGATCGCTGTCGATGACCTGACGGATGAAGTCCTGCTGCTCGCGCAGATCCCGCTCGGCGCGGAGCTGCTCGGTGACGTCCTGGCCCACGCAGAGGACCAGGCGCTCCTCGGGCCCCTCGCCCTCGACGGGGATGAGGTGGAAGAACATCGAGCGCGTGCCGAGCGCGGTGGGCACGTCGCTCGTGATGATCTCCTCGGTGCCGGTGGCGAGGACCCGCGCTTCGACCTCGCGCACGAAGTCAGCGTCGGCCGGGTCGATCAAAAGCGCGCGCGTGCCGCTCTCGCGTTCCTCCTTGGCGGCGGCGCCGAGCAAGCGAGCGCGTGTCTCGTTGGAGAAGATGCTCCGGCCCTCGGCGTCGACGAGCGAGACCGTCACGGGCAGGCGATCGAGGATGCGGCGCAGGAGCGTCGCGGGGATCCGGTCGTCGCGCGAACGCGGCGCGGATTCGCGTGCGGGTAGGACGACGGCGCGCGCGTGCACGAGCGCGGCGCGGGAATCGCCGTCGGGCACGGGCACGATCGTCACGACGTGCGGCGTGGGGCGAGTTTCGAGCGTGACCTCGGCGCGCGGGGTTTCACCCGAGAGAACCTTCGCGAGGGCGGCGGCGAGGGAGGGCTCGGTGAGCGGGGAATCGGGGAACGTCGTGGTCCAGGCCGCGTTGGCCTTCTGGACCAAGAGGGCTCGGTCGACGATGGCGATCGGCTCGGGGAAGACGCCGAGCGCGGCATCGGAGAGGCGACCGTCGTTCATGGCTCCATGGCGCGAACGTGCATGACGTCGACGAGCTCGCTGCGTGTCCCCCGCTGGCCGCACGCGATGGTTGGAGGAAGGGGTCCCCGCGACACAGCGTGCGCCGCGCGCGTTGATGATCGCCCTCGCGGGCAAGGAAGGTCAAGCATGATGGAGGATTGAAGACGCGGCAACTCAGGAGCGAGCAACCGAGCCCAAGAACGGCGCGAGGAAGGATTCCGACGCGGAGAGGATGTGAGGGAGCGATGCAATGAGCTCGTGCCCATCGTCGAGCTCGTGCAGCGTGACGTGACGGCGTCCTTCAGCGAAATCGCGCGAGCGATCGATCGAGACGACGTCGTCGCGTGTGCCGTGAAGAACCAGCGTCGGGACGCGCACGTCGGGGAGCACGCCGTCGTTGCCGTCCACCGCTTCGAGGTCCTGGAAAAACCCGTAGTCGACGCGGGCTTTGCCGCCCGTCGTGAGATCGTCGACCGAAAGGAATCCCGTCTCGGCCCAGCGCGCCATGCCCTCTTCGCCGAGGCGCGCACGCCAGCGTCGCGAGAGGTCGAAGGCGGGCGCGAGGAGCACGAGGGCCGCGACACGCGCGTCCATCTCGGCCACGCGACTCGCGACGAGGCCGCCGAGGCTCGAACCGAAGAGGACGGCGCGATCCCGTTCGCCGCCGATGCGGCGACGAACCTCGGCGACCATCGCGGAGACGCGCAAGTGCTCGAACGAGGGCAAACGCAGATCGAGGCAGTCGATCTCGACGCCGCGGCGGCCGTAGTGTTCGGCGACGGCGACGCCCTTCTTGGAGCGGGGACCGGAGGCGAAGCCGTGGAGATAGAGAAAACGTGGACTCGTCACGGTGCGATCGTAGCGCGGCTCTGGCCTCGCGTCTTTCGACGCGCCTTCGTCCAGCCGCCGAGGTCTTCTTCGAGCGCACGCGCGACGGCGATGGTGAGCGCATCCGCATTGCGCCTCCCTGCGACCTGCACGCCGAGGGGCAAGCCGATCTCGTCGAAGCCCGCGGGCACCTGCGTGACCGGGAACGCGAGCACGTTGAAGACGGCCGTGCAGACGAAGTCGAGCGGCGTGAGCAACGGCTCCCAGTGGCGCGGTGCCGAGCGTGTGTACGTCGGGTGCAGGATCACGCCGCGCGGGCCGAGCTCGGCTTCGAGCTCCTCGCGCAGGCGTTTGCCCGCGGTGGACCACGTCGCGATCGGCGCGGGCACGCTTTTCAGGAGCGCCTCGATGCCCGCGACGAGGAGGGCCTGCACCGTGTGCGGCGCGGAGGGGAACGGCGCGCGGAGGAGCTCGCGCGCGATGCGGATCGGACGACCGTTGCCGAGGACCTCGCCGTACGTCAGCGCGCCGGCCTCTTCCTCCATCATCGCGGTCCAGATGAAGAGCGCTTTTTCGAGCCCGCGCGTGCGGAGCTCTGCGATACGCGCGCCGCGGGCTTCGAGCGCCGCGGCCGCGCGCCGCACGGCCTGCCGCTTGCTCGGGCGGATGCGCGCCGCGCCCGTCGTTTCGAGCGGGTACACGGTGACGTCGCGGAGATCGATCGTGTCGGGTTGCTCTTCGAGGGTTCGCTCGGCCATGAGCCCGAGCAGCGGCCAGAGGTCCTCGGCACGGCGGGTCATGGGGCCCGTGCAGAGGAACGTGTCGAGCGCGCCGGGCACGTCAGGCCAGTAGCCCTGGTTCGAGACGAGGCCACCCGTGGGCTTGTGGCCGAACACGCCGCACATCGCGGCGGGGATGCGGATCGAGCCGGCGATGTCGGAGCCGATGCCGAACGGAGACGCGCCGGCCGCGAGGATCGCGGCCTCGCCGCCGCTCGATCCGCCGGGGATGCGCGCGAGATCCCAGGGGTTGTTCGTGCGGCCGTAGACGCGGTTGTCGGTCTCGAGCCAGAGTCCGCCTTCGGGCATGTTCGTCACGCCGAGGACGACGGCGCCGGCCTCGCGCACGCGGCGCACGACGCGCGCATCCTGCTCGGCGCGCAGGTGCTTGCGGGCGAAAACGCCTGCGGTGTGCGGCATGCCAAGGACGGCGATGCCTTCCTTCACGGTGCAAGGCACGCCGAAGAGCGGCGGCAATGGCTCGCCCGCGCGGTTTCGCGCGAGTTTGTCCGCGGCTCCCCTCGCCTCCCGCCGCGCGTGCTCGAACCGATCGGCGACGACGGCGTTGAGGGCGGGATTCTCCGCTTCGATGCGCGTGATGTAGAGGTCGACGAGATCGACCGGTGAAAGCTTCCCTTCGCGAATGAGGGACGCGAGCTTCTGGGCGGAGGCGGAGAGCAGCTCGTCGGAACCGGCGAACGACATGGAGGCGAGATTCTAGAGCACATGGTGGCCGCCAGGGTCCGCCATGGCGGCGTCGCCTCTTCGGCGCGCGATCTTCGGGACGAACCCCGACGGATCCAGGGTGATTTCGCGCGGCACGGCGCTCGCTTCGGGACGGCGCTCGTGAACGCCAAAGCACCCCTGCCCGATCTCGATGCCCTGCTCGCGGCCCACTTCGGCTTCGCGGAGCTCCGGCCCTTCCAGCGCGAGGCGATCGACGCGCTCCTCGCCGAAAACGCGGGCGGCCGCGTGCTGCTCGTCGCGCCGACCGGAGGCGGCAAATCGCTCTGTTATCAGCTCCCCGCGCTCGCGCTCCGCGGCACCGCGCTCGTGGTCTCGCCGCTCGTAGCGCTCATGGAGGATCAGGTCCGCGGCCTCGAAGCGCGCGGGATCCCAGCGACGTTTTTCGCGTCGACCCTCGCGGCCGAGGAGAACGGTCGTCGCCTCGCCGCGCTCCGCAGAGGGGCCTTCAAGCTCGTGTACGCCGCGCCTGAGCGGCTCGGGCACGCGGGGCTCGCGGCGGCGCTCGCCGCAGCGGGGACGTCGCTCGTGGCCATCGACGAGGCGCATTGCATCGTGCAGTGGGGCCACGACTTCCGGCCCGATTACCTGCGCATCGGCGAGGCGCTCGCCCAGCGCGGGAAGGCCCGCATGATCGCGTGCACGGCGACGGCGACGCGGGCCGCGCGCGGGGAGATCATGCGGCGGCTCGGCTGGGATCCGCGCAAGGTCGTCACCGTGCTGCGGGGGTTTTTCCGACCGAACCTCGCGCTCCGCGTGGTGCGGGTGCGGACGCCGCGCGAGGTCCTCGCGGAGGTGCGGCGCGCGCTCGCCGAGGCGCTCTCCGGGCCGGGCGCGGGCATCGTGTACACGGCGACGCGCAAGTCGGCCGAGGCGCTCGCGGCGGCGCTGCGCGCGGATGGATGGGACGCACCCGTCTACCATGGAGGGACGGCCGCGCCGGAGCGTGCACGGATTTCCGCGGCGTTCGCGGCCCACGAGACACGCGTGCTCGTCGCGACGAACGCGTTTGGCATGGGTGTGGATCGTCCCGACGTACGGATCGTCGTGCACGCGGAGACGCCTGGATCGCTGGAGGCGTATTACCAGGAAGTCGGGCGCGCGGGGCGCGACGGGCACGATGCGCGCGGGGTGCTGATCGTCACGCCGAAAGATCTCGCGCTCCGGCGAAGACTCTGCCGCCTCGGCCCCGACGGCGCGCCCGCGCCGCGCGCGGAAGCATCTCGCGCGCTCGGGCGCCTCGCGGAGCTCGTGCGGTACATCGACGGCAAGAGTTGTCGCCACCGGATCCTGCTCCGGCATTTCGGCGACGATCCACGCGTGATCGACGGTGGTTGCGGGCGCTGCGACGTCTGCGTCGAGGCCGAGCCTCCCGACACGGTGCGGGATCCGCCGCGCTTCGAGGACGAACCCGAGCCTCCGCCGACAAACCCCGACACGCCCACGAAGCCGCCGCCCCCCGCGGCGCCCACGGGCGTGCCTCCGGAGCTCTTCGAGGCCCTGCGCCGCTACCGGCGGGCACGCGCGCTCGCGCTCGGCGTCCCCGCGTACGTGGTCGCGCCGAACCGCGCCCTCGTGGAGATGGCGATGCTGCGGCCGGCCTCGGCCGACGAGCTGCTCGGCATCCGGGGCATGGGAAAGGGCCGGGTCGCGGCGCATGGACAGGGGTTTTTGCGGGTGATCGGCGGGGAGGCCGTCGAGGCGTGAGCTCGCGCGTCGGGCTTCGGCTACTCGGCGTCGCCGGAGGCCTCCACGGGCGCCGGGCGCAAGGCAAACGCGCGACGCGCCCGGTCGGAGAGCTCGACGGCGAGCCTGTACATCACGGGCAGGACCACGAGCGAGAGCAGCGCGGCCGACACGGTGCCGCCCACGATGACGACCGCGATCGGCCGTTGCGTCTCCGCGCCCATCGCCTTCGACACGGCCGCCGGCAAGAGCCCGAGCGCCGCGAGCGCCGCCGTCATCAGCACCGCCCGCAGGCGATCCTTCGCCCCCTCCATCACCGCCTCGTCGAGGCCGAGGCCCTGCGCCCTGCGCTCGACGATCGCCGAGAGCACGAGCACGCCGTTCAGCGAGGCCTGCCCCACGAGCGCGATGAACCCGACGGCCGCCGCGATCGAGAGCGGCATGTCGCAGGCCCAGAGCGCGACGGCCCCGCCCACGAGCGCGAACGGCACGTTGAGCAGCACGAGGACCGCGAGTGGCATCGATCGGAAGGCGTTGAACAGGAGCCCCAGCGTGATCAGGAGCGCCACGGGCAGGACGAGCGCGAGCCTGCGCATCGCGCGCTCCTTCGATTCGAACTCCCCTCCCCACTCGACGCTCATCCCGCTCTCGAGCGGCACCTTCGTCTCCACTACCTTGCGCGCGTCGTCCACGAACGACCCGAGATCCCGCCCGCGCACGTTCATGCGCACGCCGATGTAGCGCTGCCCGTTCTCGCGGTTGATCGAGGCGCGCCCGTAATCCACGCCGATCTCGCCGAGCGAGGAGAGGGGCACGAGCGCGCCCGAGGACGTCGGCACGCGCAGGTTCTCGATCTGCTCGAGCGAATCCCGCGAGGCCTCGGGGAAGCGGATCACGACGTCGAAGGATCGATCGCCCTCCCAGAGCTTGCCGACCGCGCGCCCCCCGAGCGCCGTCGACACGAAGCCCTGCACGTCCTCCATCGACAAACCGTATCGCCCGAGCGCCTCACGGCTCGGCCGGATGCGGACCTGCGGGACCTCGCCGCTCTTGACGATGCCGAGATCGGCGATGCCCGGCACGTCGGCGAGCGCGCGTTTCGCGTTTTCCGCGGCCTCCTGGAGCCTGGGCATATCGTCGCCGTAGATCTTCAGCGCCACCTGCCCGAACTGCCCCGAGATGTTCTCGTTCACGTTGTCGCGGATGGGCTGCGAGAAGTTCACCTCGAGCCCGGGGACGACCGAGAGCGAGGCCTGCATCTTGGCGATGAGGGCGCCGAGCGTGGGCGCGTCCGGCCCCCACTCCACCGCGGGCTTGAGCTTCACGAACATCTCGAGGTTGTTCGACATCGTCGGATCGGTGCCGTCCTCGGGCCGGCCGAGCTGGCTCACGCGCGCCTCGACCTCCGGGAACGCGTCGACGATCCGGGCGATGATCGGCGCGAGCCTGCGACCCTCGCTGAGCGAAACGTTGGAGGGCAAAGTGAACGTCAGGTAAAGCGCGCCCTCGTTGAGCTCGGGCAAGAACTCGCTCCCACGCCGGGCGAGCAGGACCCCGCTCGCGCCGAGCGAGGCCGTCGCGAGGAGCAGGACCGCGAGCGGTCGCCGCAAGGACGCGCGCAGCGTGGGCACGTACACCCGCGCCGCCCAGCGCAGCACGGGCGACTCGCGGTGTGGCCTCGGTTTGCGGTACGCAAACGTCGCCAGCACGGGCACGAGCGTGATCGAGAAGATCAAGCTGCCCACGAGCGCCGCGACCACCGTGTGCGCGAGCGGCGCGAAGATCCGGCCCTCGACACGTTGCAGGAGGAAGATCGGCAGGTACGCCGCGATGATGATCAGGAGCGAGAACACGGTCGGACGAACCACGTCGCCGACGGCCCGCTCGATGCGCTCGCGCGCGCCCGAGGGCGGCTCGGAGGGCGCGTGGTGCGACATGCGGTGCACGATCGACTCGACGATCACCACCGCGCCGTCGACGATGATCCCGAAGTCCACCGCGCCCATGGAGATGAGGTTCGCGCTCATGCCCCGCGCCTTCAGGTAGATGAAGGCCGAGAGCAGGGACATCGGGATCACGCTCGCCACGATCAGCGCCGCGCGCAGGTCGAGCAGCACCACGAAGAGCACGAGCACGACGAGCACGGCGCCCTCGGCGAGGTTTCTCGCCACGGTCTCGAGGGTCTTCGACACGAGCTCCGTGCGGTCGTAGAAGGTCCAGATCTTCACGCCGCGCGGCAGGACCTTGCCGTTCAGCTCGTCGATCTTCGCTCGTACCGCGGAGAGCACCTCGCTCGGGTTCTCCCCGCGCCGCATGAGGATGATGCCCTCGACCACGTCCGGATCGTCCGCGCGCCCCACGATGCCCTGCCGCGGCGTCCATCCCTCCTGCACGCTGGCGAGATCCGAGAGGTAGATCGGCGTGCCGCCACGGGTCGCCACCGCGATCCGGCCGATGTCCGCGGCGCCGGAGAACAGGCCCTCGCTACGGATGACCAGCGCCTCGGCGCCCCGCTCCACGATGCCGCCGGACGCGTTCTCCGACGAGGCCTCGAGCGCACCCACGAGCTCGCTCATCCCGATGCCCTTGGCCGCCATCGCCCCGGGATCCGGGTGGACCTGGATCTCGCGCACGAGGCCGCCGTAACTCACGACGTCGGCCACGCCCTGCACGCGGAGCAGGCGCGGGCGCACCACCCAGTCCTGCAGTGTGCGCAGTTCGAGCGGGTCGCGTTTGTCCGACGACAGCGTGTACCGATAGATCTCGCCGATCGGCGTGGAGAGCGAGCCGAGCTCAGGCCGCACGCCCTCGGGCAGCTCGGCGTTGCGGAGCCGCTCCGTCGTCTGCGCGCGGGCGAAGATCGGATCGATGCCGTCGCCGAACGTGAGGGTCACGAAGGACAAACCGAAGAGGTTGATCGCGCGGACCCGCACGAGCCCCGGCGTGCCGTTGACGGCGCGCTCGATCGGAACGGAGACTTGGCGCTCCATCTCCTCCGCGGGTTGCCCGGCGTAGAGCGTGATGACGTTGACCTGGGTGTCGGTCGGATCGGGGAACGCCTCGATGGTGACCCCCGAGAACGCCCAGCTCCCGAACGCGGCCACGATCAAGGTGACGAGCAGGACGGCGCCGCGATGACGGAGCGCCGCGGCCACGATGTTCTCGAACATGGCTTATCCCTCGACATCGAGCGCGTTGAGCAAGAGGAGCGCGCCGCTGCTCACCACGCGCTCGCCGGGACGAACGCCGGAGAGGACCTCCGCGCGCTCCTTCGATTGGCGCCCGACCTCCACCGCGCGCCGCTGAAACGTGCCCGGCGTGGTCTCCACGAACACGATCGACCGCGCCCCGTCGCTCACGATCGCCGAGGCCGGGACCCCCACGACCTGCGCCTCGCCGGGCGGCTTGAAGAGCACGCTCACGAAGGCGTTCGGCCGCAGCAGCTTTCGATCGTTCTTCACGCGCACGCGCACGGGCACGGTTTGTCGTTCTGGATCGACCACGTCCGACACGGACTCGATGGTCCCGGAGATCCCGGTCTCCGCGCCGTCCGGGAAGCGGATCTCGGCCGTGCGCCCCGGCGTGAGCGCGGACGCGTCCCGCTGCGCGACGTCAGCGAGCACCAGCACGTCGCCGAGATCGGCAACCGTGGCGATGGGTTTGTCCCCGTCCGGCCCGACCTGCTTGCCCGGCGTCGCGTCGAGCTGCACCACGGTCCCGGCCCGATTCGCGAGCACCCAGTACGACGTGGCGCCGGCCGTCTTGATCGACAGGCTGCGGATCTTCTCGGCTGCCGCCTGCGCCGCGAGCTTCGCCTCGTCGAGCTCGCTCTGCGCGACCGTCAGCTCGTTCTGCGACGCGGCGCGCACCTCGACGAGCTTCTCGATCCGCTCGACGACGGCCTTGCGCGTCTTGATCGCGAGCTCCGCGGCGCGCCGCTCGTGCTGGAGCGTCGGCAGATCCGCGGTCCGCACCTCGATCAGCCGATCGCCCTCCGCCACGCGATCGCCGAGCCGCACGTTGACCGTCACCACGCGCCCGGCGAGCGGCGCGAAACTCGGCGCCGTCAGGCTCTCCACCGTGGAGACGCGCGCCGTCACCGGCGGCAGCGGCAACGGCTCACCCGCGGCGGCCTCCGTGGTCGCGAACTTCATCGGCCCCGGCGCGGCCGGATCGAGCTTCACGACGTCCTCGGCGGCCGAGAACGGCGGTCGTGCCTTCTCCTGCGGACTCCCGTGGCATGAGACGCCCGCCGCCCAAAGCAGCACGAGCGCGAAGGCAGAGAGGGTTCGTCGGGGGCTTCGTGCGGATCGGTTCATCGTGGGTCCTCGTTTGTCCTTCCAAGCTCGGCGGCGATCTCGAGCGCCGCATCGAAGGCTTCCGCAAAGCTCTGGGCCTCGGCGACGACGAGCTCGCTCACCGTGCGCCGGGCCTGGATCACGTCCGTGAGCGGCAAGAGCCGTCCTTCCGCGGCGCGCGCGAGTTCCTTCAGCGTCCCCTCCGCGCGCGGCAGAATTTCCTCCGACAGCGAGCGCTGGCGCTTCTTCTGCGCGGAGAGCCGCTGCTCGAGCACGGGCAGGCGCGAGCAGCTCGTGTCCAGGGTCTTCTGCCGCTCGGCCGACATACGCGCGCGCTTCGCCTCCGCGGCCGCGAGCTCGGCCTGCCCGCGATCGAAGATCGGCAGCGGGATGCTCACGCTCAGGTTCAGGCTGTTCACCTGGTTGCCCGAGATCACGAACTGATCACGCAGGTAGCCGACACGCACCGTGGGATCGGGGATCGCCTGCGCCCGTGCCCACCGCGCCTCCGCGGACGCGGCCTCGCCATACGCCGCGAGCGCCCGCACGTCGGGCCGGTCCTCGACACGACCGACAGACCCCGCACGCTCGATCCAGCGCGCGAGGAAGCGGCGCGCCTCGTCCGCATCTGCAAAAGGCTCGCAGGGCGCGCCGAGCGTCGCCGTGCAGTCGGCAACCGCCGCGCTCACCTCGGCCTCGGCCGATCGAACGTCCTGCTCCAGGCGACTCGCTTCCACCTTCAGCCGCTCGACCTCGAGCCCCGACGCGAAATCCGCCGCGAGGCGCGCCGCGCCGAGCTCGGCCTGCTTGCGCCCCTCGTCGGCCATGCGCCGCAAGCCTTCGAGCCGCATCGTCGTGGCCGCGAGGAAGCCGAGCGTCCGCGCGAGCGAGAGTGCCCGCGCGCGCACGTCCGCGGAGAGCCCGGCCCGCGCCGCACGTTCGAGCGCCTGCGCCCGATCCTGCAGCGGCCCGCGCTTTCCGATCGGAAATGTGTACGCGAGGGAGACGCCGTAATTCGGCACCTGCGTCATCGGCGACGAAAGCCCCGCGGGGTTCGTCGGGCCAATCGGGATCGTCCCCCAGCTCGCCTCGAGCGTGGGGTTCGGCAAGGTCTGCGCCTTCTTCACCTCGGCCGCGGCGAGATCCACCTCGAGCGCCGCGCTCTCCACGCCTCGCGCACGAGCGCGCACGAGCGCCTCCAGCGATCCGAGATCGAGCTCGGCGCTGGGACGAAGCGCGCCCTTCTCCGGCGCGCTCGCAGCCTCCGCGGCGGAGGCGAAAGGCAAACACGCGGCGAGCGCAAGCGCCGCGCAGAGCCAGGGTTTCCGATGGGCCATGCTCATCGGCGTACCGTCTAAGGCCCTCGGCTCGGCCGAGCATGAACGGCCGATGAAGATTCCTTCAGCCGGATCGCGCGCTCGAGGCGGAAGATGAAGCGCAGATGAAGAAGTCTTCATGCGCCTGCACGCGTCGCCGCTGGAAAACCGCGGGATCGAGGCGAAACCCGGCGCGCCCACGAACGGCGCTCGCGTGGCTCCAGGCTAAGCTCGTACTTCGATGAAAATCCTCGTCGTGGAGGACAACAAGAAGCTCGCGAGCTTCCTGTCGCGGGCGCTCAGCGAAGAGGGCTACGCCGTCGACGTGGTCGCCGACGGCGCCACGGCGATCCAGCAGATCCAGGCGCTCTCGTACGATCTCGTGATCCTCGACTGGATGCTGCCCGAGATGGACGGGCTCTCGGTTTGTCGCACCGTGCGGCAGAGGGGCTGCCAGGTCCCGATCCTCATGCTCACGGCGCGCGCCGAGGTCCCCGAGCGAATCGCCGGCCTCGACGCTGGCGCTGACGATTACCTGGCCAAACCCTTCGATCTCGGCGAATTGCTCGCTCGCGTCCGCGCGCGTGGGCGCCGCGCCTCCCTCGTCGACGCGGTCCTCCGCGTGGGCCCGCTCGTCGTCGATCGCGCCGATCGCCGCGCCACGGTGGACGGGCGCAGGATCGATCTCACGCCGCGCGAGTTCGCGCTCGTCGCCTACCTCGCGCGCGAGGCGGGCCGCGTCGTGCCGCGAACGGAGCTGCTCGCGAAGGTGTGGGAGACGAGCTTCGATCCCGGCTCGAACGTGGTCGAGGTGCACGTGAAGAACATCCGCGAGAAGCTCGGCCCGAACGCCTCCCTCATCGAGACGGTGCGCGGGATCGGCTACCGCCTCGCGCTGAGCGGTTCATGAAGCTCAAGAACCGCTTGAGCCTCGCCGTCACGGTCGTCAGCGCCGCGACGCTGCTCACCTCGTTCCTCACGGTCTACGTCCTCGTGCGCCGCGACGAGACGCGCGATCTCGACCTCGCCCTCGTCGCGCAGGCGCACGCGCTCGCGCAGATCACGGACGCGAAAAACCCGGGGAGGCCCACGGTGCTCGACGGCGTCGCCGAGGTGCCCGAGAGCCTGCGCCCGACCCAGCGCTACATCGCGGTCTACGACGAGCGCGGCGCGCTCCTCTCGGCGACGATGAACTTCGGTAGCGAGGTGCCGAGCTTCGAAAGCCTCGGGGCTTCGGCGGCGTTGCCCACGGAAGGCGTGCCGGTCGATCTCGGCGTGAACGGCAAGGCCCTCCGCGGCGTCACCGTGCCCGTCGGAAACGGGGGCGCCGCGCTGCTCTACGCCGCCTCGCGCCGGACCGTCGACGAGGACGCGAGCTTTCTGCACCGCACCCTCGGCGTGCTGTTCCTCTCGGCGACCGTCGCGACCGCGCTCTTCTCCCGCTGGCTCGGCGGCCGCCTCGCGGGTGACGTGCACGCGATCGCCCGCGTGGCGCGCGAGGTCGAGCGCGGCAACCTCGAAGCGCGCGTCGCCGACGGCGCCCACGGCAGCGCCGAGACGCGCGCGCTCGCGGCCGATCTCGACCACATGATCGAGTACCTCGGCGCGCTCGTCGCCGCGCAGCGCCTCTTCGTCTCGCACGCCGCGCACGAGCTACGCTCCCCGCTCTCCACGCTGCGCGGCGAGCTCCAGCTCGCGCTGCGCAGGCCCCGCGACGCCGCCGGCTACCAGCACACCATCGAGGAAGCCCTCGTCGACGTCGAAGCCCTCTCGCGCCTCTCCGAGGATCTCCTCACGCTCGCGCGCGTACAGGCTCCGCGCTCGCTCGCTTCCGAGGTCGTGACCGTCGCCGAGGTCGTCTCCGAAGCGCTCCGCCTCGCGCGCGGACCGGCGGAAGCGCGGCGCGTATCGCTCGAACAGGCCCCGGAGAACCCGACCACCGCGCCGCTGCTCGTCCGCGGGGATCGAAGCGAGATCATCCGCGCGCTCCGGAACCTCGTCGACAATGCGGTCGCTCATGGCCCCGCGGAGGCGCCTGTCCTCACCACGATCATGCGCCGCGACGCCTCCGTGGAAATCGCCGTGATCGACCGCGGCCCCGGCGTCGCAAAGGAGGACGAGCCCCACATCTTCGAGCCGTTTTACCGCGGCACGAGGGACCGCAGCGACGACCGCCCCGGCGCCGGGCTTGGCCTCGCCATCGCGCGTGGCATCGCGCGAAACCTCGGCGGCGACGTATGGCTCGATCGGAGCCACCAGGGCGGCGCGCGCTTCGTCCTTTCGCTCCCCGCGCAGGCCGACGCCGGTGCTTGACCGAACGAGCTCGACCGCTGCAATGGTATGTCGGGACGATCGCAAAGCGTGCCTTTCCGGAAATCTTTTCGCAGCATGATGTTTCGTGCACGAAGAAGATTGACGCAACGCATTGACATGCTACGCGGACACGAGCCGATCGACCGTTCGCTGCGCGCGACTGCCGAGTTCATCGGCGAAGAAAACGCGCCCCCGAGGAGGCCCCCGTGTCGAACCCTCAAGCAAGCCAGAATCGCTATCGAGCCGACCTCCGCGAAATGAAGTTTTTGCTCTTCGAGCAATTCCGTCTGGGGGACATCCTCGGACAGGCACCGTTCGAGAACTGGGGGGTCGACGAGGCCTCGATGGTGCTGGACGAGACGTACAAGTTCGCGTGCGAGGTGCTCGGGCCGCTGAACGCGGTGGGTGACAAGTCCGGGTGTCGCCTCGAAGGCGGGCGTGTCTATACGCCGGAGGGCTTCAAGGAGGCGTGGACGAAGCTCTACGAGGCGGGCTGGAAGAACGTCTCGGTGAACCCCGACTGGGGCGGCCAGGGCGCGCCGCACGCGCTCTTCGCGCTCGTCGAGGAGCTGCTCTCGGGCGCGAACACGGCGTTCAACATGTACCCCGGCCTCGCGCACGGCGCGGCCGAGGTGATCCAGCTCTTCGGGACGGCGCAGCAGAAGTCGCTGTTTTTGCCGCGCCTCTACGGAGGCCAGTGGGGCGGGACGATGTGCCTCACGGAGCCGCACGCGGGCTCGGACGTGGGTTCGTCACGTACGACCGCGAAGAAGCTCGCCGATGGCCGCTACCAGATCCGCGGCACGAAGATCTTCATCTCCGGCGGCGATCACGACATGGCCGACAACATCGTGCACCTCGTGCTCGCGCGCGTGGAAGGCGCGCCGCCCGGCACGAAGGGCCTGTCGCTCTTCATCGTGCCGCGCCTCCGCGTGAAGGACGACGGCACGATCGAGGGCTCGAACGACGTCGCCGTCGGCAGCATCGAGCACAAGATGGGCATCAACGGCTCGGCGACGTGCGTGCTCAACTTCGGCGAGAACGACGGGTGTATCGGCGAGCTCGTGGGCGAGGTCGAGAACCACGGCATGGCGCAGATGTTCAAGATGATGAACGGCGCGCGCATCGCCGTCGGCGTGCAGGGCGTGGCCGTCGCGTCGAGCGCCTTCCTGAACGCGCTCGACTACGCGCGTGATCGCAAGCAGGGCCCGTCGATCGACCACTGGAAGGATCCGACGGCGCCGCGCGTGGCGATCGTCGAGCACGCGGACGTGCGGCGGATGCTGCTCGAGATGAAGGCGAAGGTGGAGGGCATCCGCGCGCTCATCGTGAAGCTCGCGCTGCACCAGGACCAGGTGCACGTGCACCAGGGCTCGGACGATCAGAAAGCCCAGTACCACCAGGGCCAGGTCGATCTGCTCGTGCCGCTCGTGAAGGCGTACGGCTCGGACCAGGCCTTCCGCGTCTGCGAGATGGCGATCCAGACGTACGGCGGCGCCGGGTACATCAAGGACTACCCGGTCGAGCAGTACTGCCGCGACGCGAAGATCTTCTCGATTTACGAGGGGACGAACCACATCCAGGCGATGGATCTCGTGGGCCGCAAACTCGCCCAGCGCGGCGGGCAAAACCTGCAGGAGTTCCTCGGCGACGTGGCCGCGTTCGTCCAAAAGAACCAGGGCCATCCGACGGTCGGGCCCTACCTCGCGGAGCTCGGCGCCGCGCAGGAAGCGCTCGCGGGAACGGCGATGCGGATGCTCACGTGGTTCCAGACGGGCCGCATGGCAATGGTGCCGCTCGCCGCGAACCGCTTCCTCGAGATGATGAGCGCCGTCGCCGTGGGTTGGCTCTTGCTCGAAGGCGCGGTGCTCGCCGCGGAGAAGGCCGCGTCGCTGCCGAACGACGAGTCGTCCGCGCAGGCCCGCGCCTTCTACGAGGGCAAGCGCCACGCGGCCGCCTACTACGCGCGCCACGTCCTGCCCGAGGTGCGCTCCCACGCCGAGATCCTCGGCCGCGAGGATCGCTCGCCGCTCGACATCCCCACCGACGCGTTCGCCTCGCTCTGATCGGCATTCCGATGCTTGGGGGCTCTCGCTCGGACAAGCCGAGCTACGCCCCCAAACCCCCGTCGACGCTCGGGGGTAAACCCCTTCTCCGCCCTATAAAAGCCCCCTTCGCAGCCGTATGCTTCCGGCTGTCATGAGGCAGTTGGTTCACGAGACCATCGAGGAGCAGGGGGAGCCGCTCGTGCCCACGGGCGAGCCTATCCCCGGCCTCGTCGGGATCTTCTCGTGCAAGGCCCCGCAGTTCGTGCCGCTCGCCCTGACGCGCGGGATCGAGCTCGGCCGGCCCACGCATGACGCCCTGCTCGACGACGACCGCCTCTCGCGGCGCCACGTGCGCGTCGCGCACGAGAACGGGCGGTTCGTCGTGACAGACCTCAAGAGCCGCAACGGCACCTACGTGGACGGCACACGCGTGCAGGAGACGGCGACGTTCGACACGCCCCGCCTGCTCCGCATCGGCCGGACGCTCTTCACGTTCGTGGCCGATGTGCGGCCGTACCAGCAAGGCACGGTCACGACGCGCGGGGAGATGATCGTGGGCCCGCGCCTCGCCGACGCGCTCGCGCGGGTGGCCCGATCGGCCACGCTGGGCAGCACGCTGCTCGTCACGGGCGAGAGCGGGTCGGGCAAGGAGCTCGCGGCGCGCCATTTCCACGCGGCCTCGCCCCGCACGAGCAGCCCGTTCGTCGCCGTCAACTGCGCGACCATCCCCGCGGGCGTCGCCGAGCGCTTGCTCTTCGGCGCGCGCAAAGGCGCGTACTCGGGCGCGACGGCCGACGCCGAGGGCTACGCGCAGGCCGCGCACGGAGGCACGCTCTTCCTCGACGAGATCGCGGAGCTCGAGCCCGGCGTGCAGCCGAAGCTCTTGCGCCTGCTCGAAGTGGGCGAGATTCTGCCGCTCGGCGCGAGTCGGCCCGTGAAGGTCGACATCCACGTGGTGGGTGCGACGCTGAAGAACCTGCGCGCCGAGGCCGCGAAGGGCCGCTTCCGCGAAGACCTCTACTACCGCATCGGCAACCCCGAGGTGCGCCTGCCGCCGCTGCGCGAGCGGCTCGAAGAGATGCCGTGGCTGATCCGCGCGACGCTCCAGAAAGCGGGCGCGGCGCTGGAGCCGCATCCAATGCTCGTCGAGGCCTGCGCCCTGCGGGTCTGGCCCGGCAACGTCCGCGAGCTCTCGCACGAGCTGCGGCAGGCCGCGGAGAACGCGCTCGCGGCGGGCAGGACGGTCGTCGAGGCCGGGGATCTCGATGCCTCGGCCGGGCTCGCGCTGGCCGAGGAGGGCGAGACAGGGCCGCAGAACTCGTCGAAGCCGACCGACGAGCGGATCGCGGAGGTCCTGCGCCGCGAGAACGGAAATGTCTCGGCCTCGGCGCGCGTGCTCGGGATGCACCGGACGCAGCTCCGGCGGTGGCTCGCGCGCCGAGGTGGTTATCCGCAGGCGGTCGCGACAGACGACGCCGACGGGCACGTGGCGATCGATACGGAGTGAATCAGCCGGGCGAGAAGGGCGTTTCGCCGGCGATCGGCGCGCCGTCGCGAAGGACGAAGAGGGCGCGAGAGACGCCCCAGGGCTGCACGAGCGCGTTCTCGTGCGGGAGATCCCAGGCGACGAGATCAGCGCGTGCGTCCGGACGTACCACGCCCACGACATCGGCGAGCCCGAGCGAGGCCGCGGCTTCGCGGGTCGCGCCGAGGATGACCTCGGGCACCGTGAGGCCATACATCCGCGCCGCGAGGGCGAGCGCGAGCGGGAGGCTCTCGGTGGGCGCCGTGCCGGGGTTCGCGTCGCTCGCCACGACGAGCCGGACGCCCGCGGCCCGGAGGACCGCGATGGGCGGCGGATCTTGCCGGAGCGTGAAGCTCGCAACGGGCAGGAGCACGGCGCGCACGCCGGCCGCGGCGAGGGCCCGCGCGCCCTCGGGGCTCACCTGCTCGAGGTGATCGGCGGACGCGGCGCCAAGCTCGGCCGCGAGCTCCGCGCCGCCGACATCGGCGAACTGCCCCGCGTGCACGCGCACGCCGAGTCCGAGCATCTTCGCGCGCGAAAGAACAGGGCGGGCTTCGTCGACGGAGAACGCGGAGCGATCGACGTACACGTCGACGAACCGCGCGAGGCGCCGCGCCGCGATGGCCGGCAAGGTGCGTTCGCGGACGGCCTCGATGTACGCCGCGCGATCGGCGCGCGCCTCGGGCGGGATCGCGTGGAGCGCGAGGAAGGTGGGCACGACACGCGGGAGATCGAGCCGCCCGGCAGCGCGTTCGAGGGCTTCGAGCTGCTTCGTCTCGCCCGCCTCGTCGAGGCCGTAACCGCTCTTCGCCTCGACGGTCGTGACGCCGAGCGAGGCCATGCGCCGAAGCCGCGCGGAGAGCGTCCTGTCGATCTCATCCGGGCTCGCTGCTCGCACGGCGCGCATGCTCGCCACGATCCCGCCGCCCGCCGCGGCGATCGCCTCGTACCCCGCGCCCGCGAGACGGAGCGCGTATTCCGCGTCGCGCGAGCCGACCCACGGGGCATGCGTATGCGCATCGACGAGGCCCGGCGTGACGAGCGACGCAGGTTCGCCCGACACGACCGGGAGCGTGCCGCGGCGCGCGCGCACGTCCTCGCGCGGGCCGACGTCGACGATCACGCCGCCCTCGACGGCGATGCCACCATCTTCGATCACGCCGAGTGGATCTGTCTCGGTGGCACGCGCGGGATCACACGTCACGATCCGGCGCGCGAAGAGGACGAACGATCGCGTGCTCACGCGACGCCCGCCTCGGCCGCGCGCCGCGTGATCTCGTCGTACAGCACGACCGACTCGGGCCGACCCACGAGCGAGGCGAGCGCCTCCGCGTCGAGCGCGGGCGTCGGCGGCATCTTCAAACGCGCCGCGATCCCGCGCTCCGCGGCCTCCAGGCAACGCTCGCGGAACGCGTGATCACGCTCCGCCTCGGCGACGAGCGCCGCGAGCGCGCGCTCTTGCCACTCCATGTTCGAGCAGATGAGCAGCACGTCGCAGCCCGCCCGCACGGCCGCGACGGCCGACGCCTCGACCTGGTACTGCGCGGCGACCGCGGCCATCTCCAGATCGTCCGAGAAAAGCACGCCGCGGAAGCCCACATCGCCGCGGAGCAGATCCGTGCACACGGCGCGCGAGAGCGTCGCCGGCACCTTCGCGTCGATCGACGTCACCACGACGTGCGCCGTCATCAACGTGCCGAGCCCCGCGGCGGCAGCGGCGCGGAACGGCGCGAGCTCGATCGCGTCGAGGCGCGCTCTGCCGTGATGAACGATGGGCAAGCCGACGTGGCTGTCCACGGACGTATCGCCGTGCCCGGGGAAATGCTTGCCGCACGAGAGCACGGAGGCGTCCTCCAGGCCGAGCCCGAAGGCCACCGCGAGCTCCGCGACCTCGGCCGGGGCGCGCCCGAACGAGCGATCCCCGATGATCGGATTGTCCGGATTCGAATCGACGTCGAGCACCGGCGCGAAGTCGAGGTTGAACCCCGTCGCCCGCAGCTCCTCGCCGATCAGCCGTCCCGCGCGCCGCGCGAGCGACGCATCCCCCACGGCGCCGAGCAAGCGCATCGGCGGCAGCTTCGGGAACGGGCTCGGCATGCGCGCGACGCGCCCACCTTCTTGATCGACGCCGATGAACGGCGGAAGGTCCGGCCCGGCGGCGTCGCGGATCGCGCAGCAGAGCGCGTGTGTCGTGGCGAGATCCGGGACGTTGCGCCGGAACAGGATCGCGCCGCCACGCAAGCCTGCGCGGAGGGCCACCGCGTAGGCGTCGGGCAAGCTCGTGCCGGAAAATCCGCCGACGATGAGCTGGCCGCAGAGCTTCGGGAGGGAAAGGTCGGAGGGTCGCATCGGGGGCTCTCGGCGCGAGGGTTAGCTGAGCGAGGCGCCCGCCGCTACCACGCGGCGCGCGATTGCTTATGCTGAGGCACGAGGCGCGTGGCGATCCGAGGCGAACGAACGGGCAGAGGGGCGAACGGCCGCCGATCGGCATTCGCGCTCGTGGCCCTCGTCGCTGGATGCGGGAGCCCTCCCGCGAACGACCCGAACGGTGCGGCGGGCGAGCGCTCGATCGGGATCCGCAGCGCCATCGCCGGCAGACCGATGAGCCGCGCGGACGCCGAGCACTACATGCTCGAGCTCATCAACCGGGATCGCGCCGCGCACGGGCTCGCTGCGCTGCCCTGGGACGAGACGGCGGCACGCGCAGCGCGACGGCAGGCCGAGGACATGGCAGCGCGCGGGTTCACGGCGCACTGGGGCTCGGACGGCTCGGTACCGGAGCAGCGGTACACCGAGGCGGGCGGCGAGGATGTCGCCTTCGAGAACGTCGGATGTTTCGTGGATGCGAACGCCTCGCCGCTCGCGGTCGACGCGCCTTACATGGCGGAAGGGCTCGTTCGCTTCCAGCGCGCGTTCATGGACGAAGTGCCCCCGCACGACGGCCATCGCCGGAACATCCTCTCGCGGTGGCACACGGCGGTGGGCGTGGGCGTGGCGCAGGTCGAAGGCAGCCGCATCCCCTGCGTGGCGCAGGAGTTCGTGGATGATTGGGGTACATACGAAGATCTGCCCCGGAAGGTCTCGGTGGGCGACTTCATCGACATCCGCGGCGAGCTTCGAGAGCCCGCCGAGCTCGCCGTCGTCGGCATCGCGCGGATCGATACACCGGCGCCGCGCGCGGCGGAAAACCTCAACCAGACGAACGATTACCTCGTTCCCGAGGCCTACGAGGCCTACTTGCCGCGCCGCCTCAAGACGCCGTTCCCGCGGCCCCGGGGCGTGCTCTCGCTCCTCGGCAGCACGTTCTCCCTCGGGACCTACCTCGACGACGAGGGAAAACCCGGGCTCTACGAGATCAGCATCTGGGCGACGTTTCCCGGCGTGAACGAGGAGCGGCTCGTCTCGCTACGTACGATCGAGGTCGCTCTGCGCGCGCGCTGACGCGCCCTCGCTCTTCCGCGAGCGCCTGCGCCACAGCCCGATCCCCGCCAGCGCCACGCCGATCGAAGGCCCGAGCGGGCTCCGGCTCGACGTCCGCGCCTCCTCCGCCCAGGCGCAGCCGCCCGAGGTCGCGTCGAGCGTTCCGTTGGACCTCCAAACATCCTCCCCGATCGCGAGCTCCCGCGGCGACTCGATCGAGCGGCCCGCGTAACGCACGTCGACGACCATCTTCGAGCCGGCCCTGCCGCGCTCGCCCGCCACGGCGAAGCGGAAGAGCCCGTGCCGCACCTTCATGATCGGCTGCACGATGACCCCACCCGTCACCGAGAGCTCGAGCTCGGTGCCCGCGATCCCGCTCGCGATCTCGCCGTCCTCGCGCCGGAGCTCGATCGTCCCCCACACGGGCCACGTCTCATCTGGCCGCGCGTACGCGCTCGACAGCACCCACCAGCTCTTCTCGATGCTCGGCGGGCCCGACGACGCCGGCTCTTCCTCGAACGCGCGACGCGCGCCCTCGAGATCGAGCGCGCCCACGCCGAGCTGCGTCTCGTGCCGCACGGTCCCCGTCGGCCACCGCGCGCCGACCTGGAGCAGCTCCGTCACGCGCGCCTGCGTCAGCGTGGAAACGCCTCCGTTGCGATGTCGATCGAGCTCGAACAGGAGCGCCACCGCGCCCGTCACGTGCGGCGCGGACATCGACGTGCCCGCGGTGATCGCGTGTGTCTGGTCGACGATGTAACAAGGCTCCCCCTTCGGACAACCGGCCCCATCGAAGAGGCCCCCCGCTTCGACACGCGGGTCCGCGTCTCGGCTCATCGCGGCCGCGATGAACCCGCCCGGTGCGCTGATCTCGGGCTTCGCCACGCCGAACGGCGTCGGCCCGGCCGCGCTGAAATAACAGACATCGTCGGGCTGCCAGTCGATCCCGTTCGCCGCCACGAGCTCGATCGGCTCGATGGTGAGCGGATCCCAGCCGATCCGGTTCAACGTGCAGCCCACGGCGAGCAGGTTCGGGTGGCTCGCGGGGATCGCGATCGTCCCTTGTCGCACGGCCTTTTCGAACGCGAGCCCCGCCCCGCCCGCCGACGACACGTCGCCTTTCCCCGTCACCCAGAGCTGCGCGTCGCCGTGGCCCGAGAGCCGGATCGTGAACGCGCCCTCGTCCCACGCGCCGTGGAACGCCACGACCGCGCTGTTCGTCTCCGCCGTGATCGGGCTCTTGCTGTTCGCGAGGCGGTTGATCACGGCCGCCGTCGTCTCGTCGTCGCCCGAATAGCCGAGCTCGTCGCCCGGATCGACGAGCCTAATCCAGCTCGATCCGCCCGGCCCTTCGAGCCCGACGCTCACCTCGTCGCCGGGCCGGAACGTGATCCACACGAAGCCGTCTCCTTTCTTCGACGCGGGCGTCGCGATGGGCACGCGCACCTCGGCGCCCGGTGTCACGCGCACCTCCGTGTGGATGCCAAACGGCCCGCGATCCCCGCGCCCGTACAGGGCTCCGCTGTTGCCTGCGGCGACCACGATCGCTCGGCCAGGCTTGTCGTCGCCGACGAGCTCGGCGAGGCCCTTCTCGATCGGGCTCGTGCCGTCGTGCGGCCCGAAATCCCCGCCGACGCTGAGGTTCACGACCGTTGGAAGACCAAGCTCGTCGCCCACCTCGAAGATGAACCGCGCGGCGTTGAGGAGGTCCGTCTCGTCGAAACCACTGGTCGACGGAGGGCTCGCGATGACGAGCGTCGCCTCGGGCGCGATCCCCACGTACTTCGGCGTGCTCCCGTTCATGAGCCCGCCGTTGCCCGCCGCGATGCTCGTCACGTGCGTCCCGTGGCCCTCCGGATCACGCGGCAGGCCGAGCTTGGATTGCCCGCTCATCATCGCGTCGAGATCCGCTCCCGAGAACACGGCGCACTTCGTTTGCTTCGGGTCGGTGCAGCCGAACCGCTCCTCGATCTCCGGGTGCAAGCCTGCCGGCATCCTCCCCGACTGTAGGATCCACGCGACGCGGCTCTTGCCGGTCGCCGTCCGGAAGTCCGGATGCGCGACGTCGAGCCCCGTGTCGATGATCCCGACGACCACGCCGTTGCCCTTGCCCAGGCCCGTCGCCGTGCGGAACACGTCGACGCGTGTCCACTTCCCCGACACGTCGAGCAGGGGCATGAGCGGCGGCGAGACCGTGAGCGCGAGATCCGGGTTCGCCGCGGCGAACGTGTCGAGCTCGTCGGGCGCGAGCCGGATCGCGCCCACGCCCGGCGCGACTTCCAGAAGTCCGAGCGAGCGCGCGTCCTTGCCCTGCGGCAGCGCCACGCTCACGGCCACGCGACCGGAGTCATCCGCGAGGGGATGGACCTTCGTGGGCTTGTGCAGGAGCCGCACGAGAGATCGTGCAGGCGCGCCCTCGGCGCGGGCGAACGTGGCGGAGAGGAGGACCAGCGGCAGGGCCGCGGCGAATGCGAGGAGCGGACGGGCACGCACGTGCCCATCCTACCGCATGGCTCAGACGGGCGGCACGATGTGCTTTTTGCGCGGCCGCTCCTCGACTTTCCCGGCATAGCGGGAGAACCGCCGCGCGATCTCGTCGCGTAGCGCCGTCGTGGGCACGATCCCGTCGATCACCATCTCGCTCGCGAGCTTCACGAGATCCACGTCCTCGCGGTACTCGTCGCGCAGCCGCTTCACCATCGCGTCGCGCTCGGGCCCTTCGGGAACCGCCTGGATCTTGTTGTAGTAAACAGCGTTCACCGCCGCGCTCGGGCCCATGACGGCGATCGACGCGCGCGGCAACGCGATACACGCGTCGGGCTCGAACGCGGGCCCGCACATCGCGTAGAGCCCCGCGCCGTAGGCCTTGCGCACGATGACCGAGAGCTTCGGCACCGTCGCTTCGCTCACGGCGGCGATCATCTTCGCGCCCGCGCGGATGATGCCCTGCTTCTCGACCACGGTGCCGATCATGAAGCCCGGCACGTCGGCGAGGTAAAGCAGCGGCACGTTGAACGCGTCGCAGAGCCAGATGAACCGCGCCGCCTTGTCGGCCGAGTCGACGAAGAGCACGCCGCCCTTGTGTTTCGGCTGGTTCGCGACGATGCCCACCACACGCCCGTCGATGCGCGCGAAGCCCGTCAAGATCTCCTTGGCCCAGAGCTTCTTGATCTCGACGAAGCTGCCCTCGTCGATGACGGCGTCGATCACCGCCATCATGTCGAACGGCTTGTTTTCGTCGACGGGGATCACCTCTTCGAGCGGCTTCTGCCCCGGCTTCGGCGGCTTCGCCGCGACGAGCGCCGGCGTCTCCGTGCAGTTCTGCGGCATCATCGCGAGGTAGCGCTTCGCCCATGCGATCGCCTCCTCCTCGGTCTTCACGAGCACATCGCCGCAGCCCGACTCCGAGCAGTGCATGCGCGCGCCGCCGAGCTCTTCGAGCGTCACCTTCTCGCCGATGACCATCTCGGCCATGCGCGGCGAGCCGAGATACATGCTCGCGTTCTTGTCGACCATCACCACGACGTCGCAGAACGCGGGGATGTACGCGCCGCCGGCCGCCGAGGGCCCGAAGAGCAAGCAGATCTGCGGGATCTGCCCGCTCATCTGCACCTCGTTGTAGAAGATGCGCCCCGCGCCGCGGCGACCCGGGAACATCTCGATCTGGTCGGTGATGCGCGCGCCCGCCGAGTCGACGAGGTAAAACAGCGGGCAACGCTGGCGCGCGGCCGTCTCCTGGATGCGCAGGATCTTCTCCACCGTGCGGCGACCCCACGACCCGGCCTTCACCGTCGAGTCGTTCGCCATCACCGCGACCAGGCGACCGCCGATCGTCCCCGTCCCGGTGATCACGCCGTCGGCGGGCAGCTCGGGATCGACGGCGTTCGCCAGCGCGGCGTCCTCCACGAAGCTGCTGTCGTCGAACAGGAGCTCGATACGCTTCCGCGCGAAGAGCTTGCCCTGCTCGAGGTTTTTCTCGTGGTACTTGGGTGCCCCTCCGCGCTCCACACGCGCGGCGAGGTCACGGAGCTTTTGATCGTCGAGCGACATGTCCCGCGCGGCATAGCGCTACTTTCGCCGCGCCAAAAGCTCCCTCGCCGCGCCCTCGAGCTCACGCGCGGTCCGGGCCACGAGGACACGGCTCACGGCGGCCGCATATCGCGGCATCGCGCTGTCCCCGGTGCCCCAGGTCGCAGGCGGCTCGGGGCAGATCCAGATCACGGAGCCCGCGCACCGGACGAGCCGCTCCACGACGGAAACCTCCTCCGGCAGGAAATTCGTACGCCCGTCCCCCAAGACCACGATGGTCGTGCGCCGGTCCACGCCACGCCCAAGCCGCTCCTCGAAGGAGACGAGCGCCCGGCCGTAGTTGGAGTTACGCGTCCGATCGACCACGCGCCCGCTCTCGATCGCCGCGAGCGCCGCTTCGGGTGACTTGCGCCGGAAGAGGTCCGTCGTCTCGCCGACGTCGCTCACGAACACGAACGAGCGCGTCTCCGCGAAGAGCTCCTGCGACGCCGCGACGAGCTCCAGCATGAAGCGCGACGCGAGCCGCACCGAGTCCGACACGTCGCAAAGCAGCACGAGCCGCGGCTTGTCCCGGCGACGCACGCGCCGCGCCGGCCGGAACGGGATCCCGCCCGTGCGCAGGCTGCGGCGGAGCGTGCGATGCGGATCGATCCGACCTCGCCGGCTGCGCTTCATCCGCACCCGCTCGGCGCCTCGCAGACGCTCGGCGAGCCTCCGCAGCGCGCTCCGCACCTCGGCCATCTCCTCGGGCGACAGCGACGAAAACGGCCGATCCACGGCCCGCGCCGCTTGCTCGTCCGCCTCGCCGAGCTTGCGCGCGAGCGATGCTTCCACGTGCGTCCGCACGCGCCGCTTCATCGCGTCGAGCTCCTCGCGCAGCGCCGCCGCGAGCTCCGCGCCCCGCTCTTCCCCGAGCGCCTCGCGCAGCGCGTCCCGCATCCGCGCGAGCGCACTCCCGAGCGCCGGGATCCCTAGCCGCTTGTTCACTTCCTGCGTGAAAAACCCGGTCTGCAGCGCGCTCGTCATCGGCGCGAGCGCGCGCGCGATCCCCGCCGATGCAAGCAGCTGATCGAGCTCGAGCGCCTCCCCGGTGAACGCCAGCATCCCCGCCGCGTCCCCCGACGACCGCTGCGCCGCGGCCGAAAGAAGCTCCCGCAGCGCGGCGAGCTCGGCCTCGGAAAACCCTCGCACCCGGAGCCGGCTCCACAGATCCCCGAGATGCGCGCGTTCCTCCGCGAAAAATCTGTCGAAGCACGCCCGGAACAGCGCGAGCTCGTCCTTCTTCGTCGCGATCACCGCGGCGAGCCCGTCGCGCAGCGTCTGCCGATCGGAAAACCCCACGAGCGCGGCCACGCGCGCCGCGTCGATGGCCTGCGCCGTCGAGACCGGCAGGCCCTCGCGGCGCAGCACCCACAGAAGCTCGTCGAGGACGCGTAACACGCTCGTTCGCTCAGCCCGATGGTGAGGGCTCGGCGAGCAAGCTCGCGACGACCTTCTCCAGCGTCGCGCCCTGGCCGGGCCCGTATCCCACGAAGACCTCGCGGATGATCCCCTTCTTGTCGACCACGAACATCGTGGGCAGCGAGCGGATCCCGTACAGAACGGCCGTCCCATCGCCGGGATCCGAGGCCACCGAGTAACGCATCCCGAGCTCCGTCGCCGCCTTCTCCGCGATCGACTTCGACTCGCCCGTGAGCCCCACGATGGAGAGCCCCTTGTCCCCATACGCCGCGTGGAGCCGCGTCAGATCCTTGGAGATCGCGCGACAGGGCTGGCACCACGAGGCCCAGAAATCGAGCACGACCACGCGGCCGCGCAGCTTGCCGATGTTGTCCGGTACGCTGCCCGTCACCTGCTCGAGCGCCTTCCATGTCGGCGCGAACGTCCCGACCTTGTCGAGCCGCAGGACCTCCTCCGCGCCGGGATGCTCGACCGGCACCACCACATGCTCGCGCTCGGCCGTCCCCCGTCGGATCTGCAACTTCAGCGTCGCGCCCGGCCCCGCAATCGCCACACGCGCGATGAGCTGCTCGGGTTTTTCGAGCGCGACCCCGTCCGCCGCGAGGATCACGTCCCCATCGACGAGGCCGCCCGAGCGCGCGGGCGAGCTCGTCACGACGTGCTTCGCGAGCACCCCTTTGCCTGCTGGCCCCGGCGCGAGCTCGACCCCGATCCAGGCGCGCCGCGCGGCTCGATGCTCCGCCGAAGCCTGCTCCGCCGGCGCCATCGTCATCGCCAGGACGACCCCGATCCCGAGGAACCCGCGGAGCACGGCTGCCTGCGCGCGAGACCGTCCAGCGCGGGATTTCGCCCGGGAATCAGCGCTTTGCATCGTTCGAGTGTAGCATGCGGCCATGCGCTGCTCCTGCCGAGCGCTCGCCCTCTTCGCCACGCTCACGGCCGCTTGCACGCCTTCCGCCGACACGAGCAGCTCGTCTGCCGCCGACCCGTCCGCCTGGTCGACCGAAGGCCCCGCCCCGCGCCTGCCCTCCTCCGCCCCGAGCGTCCCCAAGACGCCACAGCGCTGGGAGCTCGCCGACCGGCTGAGCTCGCTCCGCAAGGCCACGCCGCGCGCGCGCTCGCAGCACCTGTCAGGCGAGCACGACGCCGAGGTCCTCACCAACGACGAGGCCGCCGCCTATCCGGCGCTCGGCCCGCAGCGCCCGCTCGGCGCCGGCGCGGTCCTCGTCGAGGCGCTCTACACGGCGGGCAGCTCGGACGTCGCCCTCTACTTCGCCATGGCCAAACAGGCGCCGGCCCAGGGTGGGGAATGGGAGTACCTCGTCGTACGTGCCGACGGCCAGGTCGAGCAACGGGGACGGCTCGCCTTGTGTGAGCGTTGCCACGTCGAGGCGCCCGAGGACCACGTCTTCGGTCGGGCGCGCTGAGACCCGGGTATGCAAACTTTGCGGCCCTGACGAGGGACCACGACACGGATGCCCGGACCGGCGGGAACGTCGTCACCCGTTCCAGCACGAAACCCGCGAAGAAACGCCCGCATTCCTTGGAGAGCGCGTGCGGGACGGGGGAAACCGGATCCGATGGCACGGCTGCTGCTCTAGTCGAGGTCGCTGCATCGTCGGGCTCCGGCGATGACCGCTTACCTTCCTCCGTACGACTGCTTGTCCTCGAGAGCCCCGGCTTCGGCCGCTGCTTTCGCTTATCCCCCGGGTGTTGGGCTACGCCCGGCGGATCGCTTGGCTTACCAAACTTGGCTTGCTGACGCTTGGCTTGATCGTCTGTCTTCTTGGCTTTGCCTCCCTCTCGACATCGCTTGAACGGCCTTGAACGAGCGTACAAAGCGCGCGGCGGCTCCCCTGGACCGCCGCGCGTTGCTTTTTGTGCCCCGACGTCCGAGCGATGGCCCAAAAATCTCCACGCGAAACGCCGCGAAAAACAGGGGTTACCGAAGGGCCGGACGATTTCTTCTTGACAGAACCGCGCGAGCCCTTTAAACGCCCCACCTCGTTGTCGCGCAGCAATACGCGACGCACCCGCGGGGGAACTCGTGTATCCCGCGGTACAGTTCAACGATTGCGCCCATAGCTCAGCTGGATAGAGCATCGGCCTACGAAGCCGGGGGTCGGAAGTTCGAATCTTCCTGGGCGCGCCAAACCTCTCCCATCCCCATCCTTTCGCGCCGCTTGTGAGCGGCTCGCCTGACGGATGGGACGTTCGATGACGAGCTCCGAGAATCCCACAGCGCTCGCGGCCTTCGCGACCGTCGACGAGCAGGCCCTCGCGCGCGACGCGGCGTTCATGCGCGCGGCGATCGAGGAGGCCGTGGCGGCTGCCAACTCTGGTGACGTCCCCGTGGGCGCGGTGCTGGTGGACGCGGCGGGCACCATCGTGGGCCGTGGGCGCAACCGACGCGAGCTGCTCCAGGACCCGACCGCGCACGCGGAGGTCGAGGCGCTGCGCGACGCGGCCAGGCAACGCGGCGCCTGGCGGCTAGCCGGGCTGACGGTCTACGTGACGCTCGAGCCCTGCCCCATGTGCGCCGGCGCCCTCGTCAACGCCCGCGTCTCGCGCCTCGTCTACGGCTGCACCGACCCCAAGGCCGGCGCCGTCGACACGCTCTTCACGATCGGCCGCGACCTGCGCCTGAACCACCGCTACGAGGTCACGGGCGGCGTCCTCGCGGACGAGTGCGCCGGGCTCCTGCGCGCCTTCTTCGCGCCCCGCCGCAAAGAAAAGGCCGACCCCGGCCGCTAGTCCTCCGGCGGCGTCGGCGGCTCCGGCGGCTCACCGCTGCCCTCGCCCGACGGCGCCCCCTCGCTCCCCGAGGGCTCTTGCGAACGGGCGGCGCGCTCCGGCGCGGGCTGCCCGCGGACCACGGTCTCGCGCATCCCCTCTTCGAGCTCCTCGTCGCTGATCCACTTCCGCCGATGCGCGACGTCCATGAGCTTGCGCAGGTAGTTCATCCAGCCCGGACTCACGGAGCCGCCGATCGCGAAGTGCTGCTGCTTCGGGTTCGGCAGGATCGACGAGATGTAGAGCGCTTGCCCGAGCGAGAGATCTCCCGCCGACGTGTTGAAGTAGTACCGCGCGGCCGGGCCGATCCCGTAGATCATCGGGCCGAACTCGACGACGTTCAGGTAGAGCTCGAGGATCTGCTCCTTCGTGAGCTCTTGCTCGAGGTAGGTCGTGAGCACGGCCTCCTGGAGCTTGCGCGAGAGGCTCTTCACGCGGTCGAGGTAAAGGTTTTTCGCGAGCTGCATGCTGAGCGTGCTCGCGCCGCGCACGAAGCGGCCTTTGCGCAGGTTCTCCCGGATGGAGTTGCGGATGGCCTCATTGTCGAAGCCGCTGTGCCGCCGGAAGCCGCTGTCCTCGGTCGTCAGCACGGCCGTCTCCATGAACCGCGAGATCACGCTGTAGGGCACCCAGCCGGGCGTGCCGGGACCACTCTCGATCTCGACACGCTCGCCGGCCGGCCCGAGCACCGAGCGGCGGAACGGCTTGCGCCACCGCGCCGCGTCGATCTCGGGCGGCACCTCGGTGATCCGGCACGTGTTCGAGAGATCCCACGCGACATCGAAGTCGCGATCGAGCCGCGCCGTATCGAAGCGTGCATGCCCTTTGACCGCCAACGACCCGGCCATACGCATGCCCGCGATCCGCGGCACGAGCCCGCGCGGCGCGGCGTCGAGGATCGACTGACAAGCCGTGAGCGGCACGTCGAACTCGGCGCGGACGCGATGGCCCTCACCCACGCGATCGTAACGCCCATGCGCGAGCAGGCGGACGGCGCCGAGATCGACCTCGCCCTCGTCGACGCGGAGGGTCGAGCCGTCGAGCGCGGTCTCGCCGCGGAGCCGGAAAGCGAGCTCGAGCCCCGCGATCGGCTCGTCGGAGAGCGCGTCGCTGCGGAGCGAGAGGTTTTGCACGCGCCCGTCGCCGTCCACGCGGAGCTGCTTGCCGTCGGCGGAGAGGACGAGGTGCGAGCGTGTCGTGAGCGAGGTCTTGGCCACATCGAAGAGGCCGAAATCCCCGTCGCGGATGCCCAGCGTGGACAGGTACAGGGGCCCGCCCTTCACATCGGCGACGATCTCGCCGCCGGCCTCGCCGAACGGCACGCTCAGCGAAAACGTGAGCGCTTGTTCTTCCTTTTCAGCGTGCGCGCGCGGCGAGAGCTCGACGAGCATGCGGCCCGCGTCTCGGCGCACCACGAGGGATCCCGGGCCGAGGTTCAGTGTGTCGCGGCCGCGACGGACCTGCGCGTGAAGGCTGTCGAGCTCGACCTTCGCCCCCTGCTCGAGGACGGTGTCGAGCAAGGTCGCACCTCGGACGAGCTGGGCCCGCACGGCGGCGCCTCGCGGCGAGGTCTTCGTTTGCTTGGGAGCCGGATCGCGCGGCCCGCGGGGCGAGGGCTCGTTCGCCGTCGCGGACGCGCCTTCGACGGGTTTCGCTTCTTCAAGCGGAGTGGGCAGGGTCAGGGTCGCATCGAGCGAACGCGCCGAGAGGGCAGCGACGCGGTACCCGCCTTCCGGCTGCTTGATCAGCGTGAGATGCCCGCCCTGCACGGCCACGGACACGGGACCCACGGTGATCGTCGCCTCGGCCGCCGACAGCCCGACCTTGCCCTCCTGGCGGGCGAAACTCACGTCACTGGCGCGGACAGACTCGGTGGGTACGTCTCTGCGGTCTTGCCAGGCGATTCGCAGCCCTTCGAACGCGGCGTCCGTCCCGCCCGAGCTCGAGCTCTCCCCGCCGCCTGCGGAGGACCTCGCGAGGTACCGCTTCTGCCACTGCTCGGCCTCGCGGAGCACGACCTCACGCGGCCCCACAGCGGACACATCGCCGCCTTGCAGGGCGATCTTCTTGCCGCTCCAACCGAGCGCGACGTCGATGGTTTCGAACCGCACGTGTGCGCTGGGGACCTCCGGAAGCGAGACCTCCACGCCGCGCAGCTTCACACCGTGCAGCGAAGGACGAACCTCGTCGATGGCGACGACGGCTCCGTACCGTTCCGCGGCCCGCGCGGCCTCGTGGCGCACGATCGGACCGAAGGACATGACGGCCGCCAGCGTTGCGACCGCGCCTCCTGCCAGTGCCAGCTTGACGCGCCGTGAAGCCACGAAACCCTTGCCTAGGGTAGCAACGCCTGTCCGCAGGAAAATAAATCAGCGAGCCGAGCTGCAGACCGACGAAGCGGTCCGAGCCACGCCGGGCGGCGTGAAGACGCGGATGGGCTGGCTGGTCCGAGATCGCGACAGCAGCCGCGCAGCGGACGCGCGGACGACGCCCGATGGCGGATGCGGGATGATGGAAAAAGAAAAGCCCGCAAGCTTTCGCTTGCAGGCTTTAGAAAAGACCCGGCGGCGTCCTACTCTCCCACTGAGTCGCCCCAGCAGTACCATCGGCTCCAAGAAGCTTAACTTCCGAGTTCGGGATGGGATCGGGTGTGGCCTTCTCGATATCACCACCGGAAAATTTGGGTGTCCATGAAGGCCCCGTCACGGTGGGGTTGTCTTCATGGTCGCGCATTACCGCAGCTTCAAGCTACGCGGATTCGTCACCCGAACTCCGCGCGCGAGCTTCACCCTTACGATGCAGGGGACAGCGCCCATGCACACCTATGAGGTACTGAAAAAGAAAAGCCTGCAAGCGAATGCTTGCAGGCTTTAGAAAAAGACCCGGCGGCGTCCTACTCTCCCACTGAGTCGCCCCAGCAGTACCATCGGCTCCAAGGAGCTTAACTTCCGAGTTCGGGATGGGATCGGGTGTGGCCTCCTCGATATCACCACCGGAAAATTTGGGTGTCCACGAAGGCCCCGTGGCGGTGGGGTTGTCTTCATGGTCGCGTCCTATTGCAGCTACAAGCTGCGCGGATTCGTCACCCGAACTCCGCGCGCGAGCTTCAATGTTGCCTTAGAGGTATGGTCAAGCCGCACGACCGATTAGTACCGGTTAGCTCCGCGGATTGCTCCGCTTCCACACCCGGCCTATCAACCTCGTAGTCTACGAGGGGTCTTTAGGAGCCTTGCGGCTCGGGACACCTA
>NZ_JAGTJK010000016.1:0-223562 GCF_028435265.1 Polyangium jinanense
GTGGAAGAACTGCGCATCGCGCAGTTCTTCCAACTCGAGTCCAGGGCTTGCCCTGGTTCGGGTCGAGGGGCGAATAGCCCCCGCGGGGCCCGGGGCAGCGCCCCGGCGCGGCGTCGCCAAGAGAGCTTCCGCGTTGCTGCGCGTCCCAAACCGTGCGACTTGCCGGCTCATGCAGGCAGTGCAGCCCGGTCGTGTCGTCTCGCAGGTTCGGTCGCTCGACGAGCTCGTTGGCGGGCATCCTGAGTCGCTCCGCCGCATCTATGCGGCTGGGAGCTCCCTCGATCCCTCTTCGATCGGTGAAGGCCGGGGGCGCGTCCTTGCGCTCGTTGCTGCGCCTGGCGCGTTCCTCGCGGTTCGGAGCCTCGTTCGCCTCCTTGCGACGGACCTCTTGCCCTGGGAGGGCAAGGCCATCGAGGGCGAGATCGGGTGGAACCTCCTCAAGGGGGGCCGCCGCGTCGCGCCGTTCCGTATCGAGCGCGCGGACTCGTCGCTCGATGGCGGGCCCACGCTCGTGTTCCGGTACGACGATCCTGCGCAGGGACATGGCTGGCCCGTGCGAGCGCTCCGCGACGAGCTCCGCTCTGTCGCGCCTGGCATCGGCATCGGCCCTGTGATCTTTGATCAGGGCGGCTCGCCGCGCGTCATTGCCTGGTGGGGCCTCGCGTTCTCCCGTTCGTTTGGCGGGGGTTAAAAGTCCCAGTCGAAGCCTACGCGCGCCCCGCCCTTCAGGACCATCACGGAGCCGCGCACTCCGTTTTCTGGGAAAAACTCGGTCGAGAGCTGCACGCCGGCCCACGGCATGATGCCGCGGATTCGCAGCGTCGATACGCCTACCGCCACGCCCACGCGGCCGCCTGCGCTCGGCCTTAGATCTGACTGCGTCAGGAACACGACGGGCGCGAGCTCGAGATCGAACTGCCACGTCGTTCGCACGTGACGCACCACGAACGGCGTGGCGCCGATGAACTCCAGCGGGAAGTTCGTCTCGCCCTCGTTCTGCTCGATCAGCGCCCAGCCGCCGAACTCCAGGCCGAACAGCATCGTCCACCGCTCCGACAGCCCGCGCCCGAGGAGCAGCCGACCGAGCCCGCCCGCGCCTGGAAGGAACGTCCCCTCCCTTCGTCGCAGCAGAAAGAGCCCGTCGGTCTCCAGGTTCAGCGTGAAGCGATGCGCGTCCGTCTGCAGGCCACGGAACGCGGGGCTCGGCGTGATCCAGAACGGACACTCGGCGGGCGCGCGCTTCAAGGCTTCGGTGAGCAGATCGTGCACCCGCGTCGCGGCGAGCAGATCCGAGAGCCCGCTGAGCTTCCCGCCGTTCTTGCGATAGGCCTCGGCGACAGGCCCGCCGAGCGACTCCACCTCGCGCGCTTGCCTCGTGAGCGCGTCGAGCCGCGCCGTCTCCGGCGTGTTGCAGAGGCTCTGCAGCGCGTCCGGCATCATCGTTTCGAGCTCGTACCGATCGATCTTCCAGCCTGAGTTCGCCTTCGATTCGACGATCTTCTCGAGGTCGTGGAGGAGCGCGGACTCGGCGGGTGTGGGCGGCTCGGCCGCGGCGTTTTCCGGGATGAGGAGCGAGACGAGCAGGGAAAACGCCGTGGCGATCCGGAGGGGCGAGACGGGCACGACTAGAAGCAGACGCCCTGGCCGCAGTTCGACCCGAGGCAGACGAGGAGCTGCACGGCCTGCGGGCTGTTCACGCACTGGAAGAAGCACGGGCCCGGGCTCGAGCCGCCGGCCACGCACGTGAGGAAGCACTGCACGTTGTTCTGGCAGGTCGGGCTGTTCAGGCAGTTCTGGAACTGGTTGCAGCAGCTCTGGGCCACGCAGTCGCCGCACACGCTGCCGTCCGAGGGGCACGCCGAGGCGCCGCAGATCCCGTTCGTGCACTGCCCGTTGCAGCAGTCGGCGGCGCTCGCGCACATCTCGCCGTCGGGCTGGCACTGCGGCGGACCGCAGACGTTGCCCGAGCAGACCCCGGAGCAGCACTCGCTCGACACGTTGCAGAGAACGCCGTCGGGCTGGCAGACGGGTTTGCCGCAGACGCCGTTCGTGCACGCGCCCATGCAGCAATCGCCGGCCGTCATGCACGCCTTGCCGTCGGGCTGGCACTGCGGCGGGCCGCAGACGCCGTTCGAGCACTGCCCCGTGCAGCACTCGCCGGCGCTCGCGCACATCGCGCCGTCGGCCTTGCACTTGGGCGGACCGCAAACGCCGTCCGAGCACTGTCCCGTGCAGCACTCGCCGGCGCTCGCGCACATCGCGCCGTCGGCCTTGCACTGCGGCGGACCGCAGACGCCGTTCGAGCACTGCTTCGAGCAGCAATCGGAGGCGGTCTGGCAGAGCTTGCCGTCGGGCGCGCAGACGAGCGGGCCGCACGTCCCGTTCGCGTTGCAGAGCTGCGAGCAGCACTGATCCCCCGACATGCACGGCAGACCATCCTCCGTGCACTCGCCGCAATTCAGCCCGCAGACCGAGTCCACGGCGTTCACGCAGAGCCCGTCCCAGTTCGTGGTGCAGCAGAACGCGTCGAGCTTGCAGATCGACTCGATGCACGGTCCGCAGCCAGGATCGAGCGCGGGGCCGACCACGCAGACGTCGTGCGTGCACGGCTTGCCGAGGCAAACGCCGTTCGAGCAGAGGCCCGAGCAGCACTCGTCGGGCGAGCTGCACATGAGGCCGTTCGCGGTGCACTGCCCGATGGCGCATTTCCCGTTGAGGCAGGAGCCCGAGCAGCAGTCGGCGCCCACCATGCACGCGGCGCCGTCGGGCTGGCACTGGCTGAACCCGCAGATGTTGTTCTGGCAGGGGCCGTTACAGCACTTGAGGAGCTCGCCGCAGGAAAAGCCGTCGGGGACGCACTCGCCACCCCCGCAGGTGTTGTCGATGCAGTTCGAGCTACAGCAATCGGCGTTCGTCTCGCAGCCGAACCCGTCGGGGGTACACTGGTTGAAGCCGCAGCGGTCGTTCTGGCAGATCTTCGCGCAGCACTCGCTTGCGTCCGTGCAAGGCGCCTGGTCGGGAAGACACGCGGTTGGGCCACACGCCCCGTTTTCGCAGGTGCCACTGCAACAGGCGCTCCCGTCCTGGCAGGGGGTGCCGTCCTCTTGGCAGGGATTGCCTCCGCCCTGGCCTCCCTGGCCTCCCTGGCCGCCCTGGCCGCCCTGGCCGCCTTCGCCTTGTCCTGGCCCGAGCAGCTCCGCCCGACCCCCGCATCCGAGGGCCACGAAGGACAGCAAGAACCAAAGCATCCTTATGGAATAAGTGCCCCGCGACATCACCTGGGAGCGTATCACAGGCCCTGTCCTGGACGCCCAATTCACCGTGCGATCGCGCGGATCACGGAACGCCTGCTCCGCGCGCTGAACGGCCGCGCCCGCGTGAGCGACCCGACGATCGAGAGCGCGGGCGACGGGGCACGCGACGCGTGCGTGGACCAGGCTGGACGTGCGGGGAACGTGCTTGGCGGCCGCGCAGTTCGTCGGGCAGAAAGAGCCTCCCTTGGATCGGATCTGCTACACTTCAGAGGTGTCGCTGAAGATCGACCAGGACCACGGCCGTTTTCGCCAGATCGTCCGCGGGAGGATCCGGCAGAACCTGCGCAAGTACATTTCGCAAGGCGAGCTCGTCGGGCGGAAGGGAAAGGATCTCGTATCGATCCCCATCCCGCATATCGACATCCCGCGGTTCCGATACGGGGACAAGCAGCGTGGGGGCGTGGGGCAGGGGGATGGCAACCCTGGCGACCCGATCCACGGCGGGGACGAGAAGCAGCCCGGGCAAGGGCAGGCCGGCAGCGACGCGGGTGATCACATCCTCGAGGTCGACGTCACGCTCGACGAACTGGCGGCCATCCTGGGCGAAGAGCTCGAGCTGCCGGACATCCAGGACAAGGGCAAGAACAAGATCTCGAATGCGCACGATCGGTATTCGGGGATCCGGCGCGTCGGCCCCGAGTCCTTGCGCCATTTCAAGCGCACGTACCGCGAGGCGCTGAAGCGCATGATCGCGAGCGGCACGTTCCAGCACGACAAGCCCGTCGTGGTGCCCGTCCCGGACGACAAGCGATATCGATCGTGGAAGACGGTCACCGAGCCCGTCGCGAACGCCGTGATCATTTACATGATGGACGTCTCGGGCTCGATGGGCGACGAGCAGAAGGAGATCGTTCGAATCGAGTCTTTCTGGATCGACGCCTGGCTGACGAAGCAATACAAGGGCCTCGAATCGCGGTTCATCATTCACGACGCGGTGGCGCGCGAGGTCGATCGGGAGACGTTTTTCCACACGCGCGAGTCGGGCGGCACGATGATTTCGAGCGCGTACAAGCTCTGCGCGCAGATCATGGACGCCGATTATCCGGCGGACGAGTGGAACATCTACCCGTTCCATTTCTCGGACGGGGACAACTGGTCGATGGACGACACGCTCTCGTGCGTGGACGTCCTGAAACACCGGGTCTTGCCGCGGGCGAACATGTTCGCGTACGGCCAGGTCGAGAGCCCGTACGGCTCGGGCCAGTTCATCAAGGACCTGCGCGAGCATTTCGGCCGCGACGAGCGCGTCGTGACGAGCGAGATCCGCGACAAGGACGGGATCGTGGGGAGCATCAAGGATTTCCTGGGCAAGGGGAAGTGAGAGAGGGGGCATAGAGGCGAGATGAGCAAGTTTGCCCTGAACACCGCGCTCCCCCGCTACTTGCGGGCGACGCAGGAGCGCGTCGAGGCCGTGGCGCGCGACTATGGCCTCGACTTCTTCCCCGTGATCTTCGAGATCCTGACGTACGACCAGATGAACGAGATCGCTGCGTACGGCGGTTTCCCGAGCCGATATCCGCACTGGCGGTACGGCATGGAGTACGAGCAGCTCTCAAAGAGCTACGAATATGGCCTCTCGAAGATCTACGAGATGGTCATCAACAACAACCCCTCGTACGCTTATTTGCTCGAAGGGAACTCGCTCACGGATCAGAAGCTCGTGATGGCCCACGTGTATGCGCACGTGGACTTCTTCAAGAACAACTTCTGCTTCCGCTCGACCGACCTCGATCAGAAGGGGAACATCATCGATCCGGTCCGCAAGACGACGCCGTATGACCCCGATCGGCGCTGGATCGACAAGATGGCGAACCACGGCTCGCGCGTCGCGCGGCACATCGAGCGGCACGGCATCAACAAGGTCGAGGATTTCATCGATCGATGCCTGTCCCTCGAAAACCTCATCGATCCCTGGCAGCCGTTCTCGGGCCGCGGCGCCGCGAAGAAGAGCGACGAGGAGGAGGACGAGACGCCGATCGAGGTGCCGCGGCTCCGGGCGAAGGAGTACATGGAATCCTTCATCAACCCGGAGGAGTACATCGAGGCCAAGAAGAAGCAGCTCGCGAAGGACAAACCCGAGCGCAAAGTCCCCGAGCGGCCCGAGCGCGACGTGCTCGGCTTCTTGCTCGCGCATGCGCCGCTCGAGCGCTGGGAGCGCGACATTCTGGAGGTCATCCGCGACGAGGCCCTCTATTTCGTGCCGCAGCGCCAGACCAAGATCATGAACGAGGGCTGGGCGGCGTACTGGCATTCGAAGATTCTCACGGAGAAGATCCTCGATGCCTCGGAGATCATCGATTACGCCGACAACAACGCGGGCGTCATGGCCACGGCGCCGGGTCGGCTGAACCCGTACAAGCTCGGCGTCGAGCTCTTCCGGTACATCGAAGAGCGCTGGAACAAGGGGCGCTTCGGCCGCGAATGGGAGGAGTGCAACGACCTCGACGCGAAGCGGAGCTGGGACATGCGCCTCGGGCTCGGCCGGCAGAAGATCTTCCAGGTCCGCGCGCTCTACAACGACGTCACGTTCATCGACGAGTTCTTGACCCCCGAATTCGTGCTGGAGCAGAAGCTCTACACGTTCGGTTTTTCGGGGCGAAACGATCGTTTCGAGATCGAGAGCCGTCAGTTCCGCGACGTGAAGGAGAAGCTGCTCTTCTCGCTCACGAACTTCGGCGATCCGTACATCCGCGTGGTCGACGCGAATCATCAGAATCGCGGCGAGCTCTTGCTCGAGCACCAGCACGGCGGCGTGGACCTTCGGGCCGATTACGCGCGCGAGACGCTCGTCTCGCTCGTCCGCTGCTGGAAACGGCCCGTGGCCGTGGCGACGCGGCTCGACAACAAGCCCGTGCTCCTGCGTTACGACGGCAAAGAGCATTCGATGACCCCGTACAAGCTGTGATGAAGAACCGACGAAGCCGCGGCGGCGTGATCACGCTCGTGATCCTCGCCGCCTGCGGCCCCGCCACGCAGCCCCCGCCTTCGCCTCCCCAACCGCTGCCGCCTACCACTTACGGAAGTGGTTCCGTAACCGCTTCCGCAACGACTTCCGCACCTGCGCCCGCGCCGGCCTCCGCTTCCGCGCCCGCGCCCGCGGCGCCGCCCCCGGGCTCCGGGGTCCCGCTCGACGCGCCCGTGTCCACCGAGGAGGCCGCGCAGCCGCCGCCGTCGAAGCTCGCCCGCGGCACGGGGACGCCCGCGGACAAGGCGCTCGCCGACGGGGACGAGGCGCTCGCGAAGGGGGATTTTCCGGCGGCAGAGAAGGCGTACAAGAAGGCGAAGACGCTCGCGCCGAAGGATCCCGCGCCGGTCGTGGGCCTCGTGCGGACGCGCCTGTCCGCCGAGGATGCGCCCGTCGATTACGGCGCCGCGCCCACGCACCCCGGGCTGCTCCAGGCGGTGAAGGATCTCGAAGCGATCCTGCAAAAAGAGCCTGCCTATGCGCCGGCGCACCTCGAGCTCGGCCGCGCGCTCCTCGTCCTCGGCCGCGCCGACGCCGCGCTCGCCGCCTTGCGCAAGGCCACCGAGCTTTCGCCGAACGACGCCGAGGCGCACTCCGCGCTCGGGGTCGGGCTCGTCGCCACGGGGCAACTCGAACCGGCGGTCCGCGAGCTCGAACGCGCCGCCGAGATCGAGCCCGGCGTGGCCGAGCGGCAGACGAACCTCGGCACGGCGCTGCTCGCGCTCGGCCGGCGGGAGCAGGCCGTCCGCGCCTACGAGCGTGCCGCGCGCCTCGCCCCGAACGACGCCCGCGTCCAGAACGACCTCGGCACCGCGCTGCTCACGCTGAACGACACGGATCGCGCGATTCGATGCCTGGAGACCGCCGTCGCGCGGGATCCACGCCGCGCCACGTACCGCTCGAACCTCGGTTATGCGATCGCGCAGAAGGGCGACCTCGAACGCGCGAAGGTCGTCTACCGCGAGGCGCTCGCGCTCGATCCGGCGCTCGTGAGCGCGTGGGTGAACCTCGGCAACGCCCTCGCCAAGCAGCGCAAGTTGCAGGAAGCGCGCGAGGCGTACGAGAAAGCGCAGGCCCTCGATCCCGAGGATCCGCGCGTCAAGGCCGTGCTCCTCGAGCTCTCGGCGATCGAGAAAGGCAGCGGGACAGGTTCGCCGGACAAACGCTGACGGGGGGTTTGGGGGCACAGCTCCGCTTGCGGAGCGGAGCCCCCAACGTCAACAGCCTTAGCCCTCGCACGCTTTTTTCGTCACCGTGTGCCGGAACGCGAACATTTTTTCGAGCTTCCGCCGCGCGAACGCTCCCCCGAACAGCGCGCCGAGCGGGCCGAGCGGCAGCGCGTAATCGATGTGGTCGACGAGGAAGGTCCCGCCTTCGCCGTCCGGCTCCATCGTGTGCGTGTGGACCCATCGGGCGAACGGCCCTTCGATCACCGTATCCTGGAACATCCGCCCTTTTTCGTATGCCGTGTGCACGGCCACGAGGCGTTGTTTCACCGGACCGATGTACGTCTCGATCACGGTCCGCGCGCCCTTCTCCAGGCCACCGCTGCGTTCGAGGACGCGGGCATGTTCCCACGGCGGCAGCAGCAGGTTCAGCGCGTCCGGACGCTCGTGGAAGGCGAAGACCACCTCGGGCGGGGCTTGGATCCGGGTACGTTTCTCGAAGACGGGCACGCTCCTGGCCTATAAGCCGGATTCGGCCGTGCTCCAAGGCTTGACCTGGGGGGGGTTTGGCGCTTGTATGGCCGGCGTTCCGGAAGACCCAGCATGAGCATCGACGCCGACGACATCGTGGCCGTGGGCGGCAGCCTGGAGCCGCGTGTCCTCGTCGAGGCGTACCGGCGCGGGGTTTTTCCCTGGCCGATCGACGGGCTCGATGTCCTGCCCTGGTTTTGCCCGAAAGAACGGGCGATCCTCGATTTCTCGCGGATCCATCTCTCGCGCAGCCTCCGCCGCGAGCTCCGGAAGACCCCGCTCCGCTGCACGGTGGACCAAGGCTTTGACGCGGTCATCGAGCGCTGCGCCGAGGTCCCGCGGCCCGGGCAGGACGGCACGTGGATCACGCCGGAGCTGATGGACGCCTACAAGGAGATGCACCGGCTCGGCTTCGCGCACAGCGTCGAGGTATGGGACGAGGCGGGCGCGCTCGTGGGCGGCATTTATGGCGTCTGCGTCGAGGGCTATTTCTCGGCGGAGAGCATGTTCCACCTCGAGCCGAATGCGTCGAAGATCGCGCTTTTGTATCTCGTGGATCACCTCGGCAAGGCGGGCTGCGATTGGATCGACATCCAGGTGATGACGCCGCACATGAAGGCGCTCGGCGCCATCGTCCTCACCCGCAAGCAGTTCCTCGAACGGCTCGCCCGGACGCGGGCGATGGGGTTCCGGCCGTTCAGGCCGTGAGCTTGCTTGCTTAAACTCCCTCCTTGACATTTGGTTCCGGCCCGGATATTTCGTACACGAAACATCCGTGGCAGCCTCTCTCCCTCCCGATACCAAGCCCGAGGTGGATGCGATCGTCGAGACGATGATCTACCTCTATACCGAGTCGCGTCGCCTGACGAAGGGCCTGGCGGCGCAGTTCGGGCTCACGGGCCCGCAGCTCACCGTCATCAAGCTCTTGCAGGAGCTCGGGGACCTGTCGCTCTCGTCGCTGTCCGAGCGCATCCGCGCCCAGAACAGCACGGTGACCGGGATCATCGACCGCATGGAGCGCGAGGGGCTCGTCAAGCGTGAGCGCTCGACCACGGATCGGCGTGTCGTTTACATCCGGCTCAGCGAAAAGGGCCAGAAGCTCGCGCGGGAGATCCAGGTCGAGCCCATGGAGATCTTCCGGAGCGCGCTCACGGATTTGTCGCAGAGTGATCTCGAACATTTGCTCCGGGTCTTGACCAAGCTGCAAAAGCGCGTCGTCTCGCACGTCGAGGGCCGCGTATCCGAGGTCGAGGGCGCACCCCGCGCAGGGGAAGAAGAGGAGAAGCCATGAAGGAGAAGCCGTCGTTCACGGGCGAAGCCAAGAAGCCCGGCGTGCGTGATCCCGATATCTGCGTCGTCACCTGCGCCGTCACGGGCGTCCTCGCCAATCGCAGGCAAAACCCGGGCATTCCGTACACGCCGGCGGAGATCGCCGACGAATGCAAGCGCGCCTATGACGCCGGCGCCTCGGTCGTGCACATCCACGCCCGAAACGACGACGGCGGCCCGACCTTCTCGCCGGCCGTCTTCGCCCGCATCAAGGAGGAGGTCCGCGCCCGCTGTCCGATCATCCTCAATTTCTCGACGGGCACGATCCTCGAAGACGTGTCCGATCAATGCACGTACGTGCGCGAGAGCAAACCGGAAATCGCTGCCCTCAACATGGGCACGATGAACTACGCAAAGTATTCGCCCAAGCGCAAGCAATTCGATTTCGATATGGTGTTTCCGAACACCTATTCGAAGATCATCAAGCTGCTCGAGGTGATGAACGAGGCGGGCGTGAAGCCCGAGCTCGAGTGCTTCGACACGGGGCACACGCACGGGGTGGCGCCGCTGCTCGACATGGGCGTGCTCCGGCCGCCGCTCCAGTTCTCGTTCATCGTGAACGTGCTCGGCGGCATTCCGGCGCATGTCGAGTCGCTCCAGCTCCAGACGAAGATCATGCCCGCCGGATCGGAGTGGGAGGTCATCGGGATCAGCCACGGCGCCTGGCGCATGATCGCCACGGCGCTCGTGCTCGGCGGCAACGTCCGCTGTGGACTCGAAGACCACTTCTATCTGCCGAACGGCGAGATGGCGAAATCGAACGGCGAGCTCGTGGAGACCGCGGTGCGGCTCGTGCGCGACGTGGGCCGGCGGCCGGCGACGGTCGAGGAGGCGCGGGAGATCCTCTCGCTCGGAGCGCCGCGATGACGACGGCGCGCGCTTATGGGTTTTTGGAGGTCGCCGCGAAGGAGAACGGCGCCCTCTGGATCACCCTGAAAAACCCGCCCAAGAAAAACGCCATCGGCCCCGCGATGGTGAACGAGCTGCTTTGGGCGCTCGAAGATGCGGCGAACGACGATTCCGTGCGTTCGATCGTCCTGACGGGCGCGGGCGACGCGTTTTGCGCCGGTGGTGATTTCACGCAGATGAGCTCGTCCGGTCCCTCGGCGGAATTGCCACCGAAGGGGGATTACGCCGATCTCCTGCTCGCGCTCACGCGTTCGCCGAAGCCGCTCGTCGCGCGGGTGAACGGGGTCGCGATGGGCGGCGGGGTCGGGCTCGTGGCGGCTTGCCATTTCGCGGTCGCCGCGCGCGGGATCAAGCTCGGCACGCCCGAGATCAACCGGGGCCTCTTCCCGATGATGATCATGGCCGTGCTCGCGCGCGTCGTACCGCAGCGGCGCTTGCTGGAGATGATGCTCTTCGGCGACAAACTCGAGGCCGACGAGGCGGCGGCGATCGGGCTCGTCGGAAAGGCCGTCGACGCGGATGGGCTCGACGTCGAAGTCGCGCGGATCACGGCCCAGATCGCGAGCAAGAGCCCGATCACGGTCAAACTCGGCCTCGAGGCCTTCGCCGCGCAGGCCGATCTTGCACTCGAAAACGCATTGCCTCTCTTGCGCGAGCGCCTCGGGGCCGTGCTCTCGACGGACGACGCGCGGGAAGGCCTGATGGCGTTCCTGGAAAAACGCACCCCCAAATGGACGGGTAAATGACCCATGGACATGCGTGAGCTCTTGAAGGACCTCGAGGCCCGGCGCGCCGAGGTGCGCAAGATGGGCGGCGAGGACAAGGTCGCGAAGCAACATTCGCGCGGCAAGATGACCGCCCGCGAGAGGCTCGCCGCGTTCTTCGACGACGGCGTCCATTTCGAGGTCGGCATGCATGGCACGCAGATGGGCCTCGCCGCGGGCGACGGCAAGGATCGCACGCCGGCCGACGCCGTCGTCTGCGCCTTCGGCAAGGTCGACGGCCGTATGGTCTGCGCCGCCGCCTATGATTTCACGGTCAAGGGCGGCAGCATCGGCCATACCGGCGAGGAAAAGGTCACGCGCCTGCGCCAGATGGCCCTGCGCGGCCGCTGGCCCATGGTGTGGTTCATCGATTCGGCCGGCGCGCGTATCGACCCGGGATCGAGCCACCCCGACACGATCTCGCTCTTCGCGGGCAGCGGCCACCTCTTCCGCGAGCAGGTCGTGATGAGCGGCGTCGTCCCGCAGGTCGCGGCGATGGTCGGCCCCGGCGCCGCGGGCACGGCCTACATTCCGGGCCTCGCCGATTTCGTTCCGATGGTGAAGGACATCGGCTCGATGGCCCTCGGCGGCCCGCCGCTCGTCAAGGCCATGACCGGCGAGGACATCTCCGAGCAGGACCTCGGCGGCTCGAAGGTCCATTCCACGAAGAGCGGCGTCGGCGACGGCGAATTCAAGAACGACGCCGAATGCATCGCGGCGATCAAGAAATACCTCTCGTTTTTCCCGTCGCATTGCGAGGAGGAGCCGCCGCGCCTCGCCGCGACCGACCCCACGGATCGCCGCGAGGAGTCGCTGCTCGACCTGCTCCCCGAGAACCCGCGCAAAGCGTACGACATGTACAAGCTCATCGCGGCGATCGTGGATCACGGCGAGTATTTCGACATCAAGCCCCGCTTCGCGCGCCAGATCATCACGTGTCTCGCGCGCATCGGCGGCCAGAGTGTCGGCATCGTGGCGAACCAGCCGAACCACATGGGCGGCGTGCTCGACGTCGACTCGTCCGACAAGGCCGCGCGGTTCATGCAGATCTGCGACGCCTTCAACATCCCGCTCGTGTTCCTCCAGGACGTACCTGGGTTCATGATCGGCTCGAAGGTCGAGCACGAGGGCATCATCCGGCACGGGGCCAAGATGCTGCACGTCATGAGCGCCGCGACCGTCCCCAAGGTCACGGTCGTCGTGCGCAAGGCTTATGGCGCCGGCTATTACGTGATGTGCGGCCGTGCCTACGAGCCGGACCTCATCGTCGGGTGGCCGACCGGCGAGATCAGCGTCATGGGCCCCGAGGGCATGCTTGGCATCGCCGCGCGCAAGCTCTTCGGCGACGCCCCGCCGCCGCCGGAGGTCAAGCAGCAGATGGTCGACATGCTCCAGAAGAACATCGACATCATGAAGGTCGCCGGCTGGGGCCTCATCGACGACGTCATCGATCCGCGTGACACGCGGCGCGCCGTGGCCTGGGGCCTCGAGCTCGCGCGGCACAAGCGCATCGAGCGGCCCTTCAAGAAGCGCGGCATCATTCCCGTCTGACCTTCGTGCCCCGCGAGCCCGCACGTTTTGCCGTTCGGCGCGACATCCATGTCGTTGGGACGCAAAGGTTGCGGGCTTCCCGTCGGGGCGCGGAGGATGCGCGGTGGACACGATGTGCTTGGCGTCCTCGCAACAAATACTGTCGGTGCCTGCCCGACCCATGCTAGGGTGAAACGTCGGCGCAGATCTTGGATAGAGGTCTTTGCGCTGGTGGTCGCCGAAGCATCTCTCCGCCCGGACAACAGGGCTGACCGCGAGGAAACGATGAACAACGAGCAGAAGCTTCTGGTCCAGAAGACCTTCGAGATGGTCGCGCCGATTGCGGACGTGGCCGCCGGACTATTTTACGGCCGGCTCTTCGAGGTCGATCCGTCTCTCAAGCCCCTCTTCCGGGGCGACATGAAGGACCAGGGCAAGAAGCTCATGTCCACGCTGAAGGTGGCGGTCCAGGCGCTCGATCGCCTCGATGCGCTGATCCCGACCGTCCAGGCGCTCGGTCGCCGCCACCTGGCCTACGGTGTGCGCGACGATCACTACGATACGGTCGGCGCGGCGCTCCTCTGGACGCTGGAAAAGGGCCTCGGCGAGGCGTTCACGCCCGAGGTCCACGAAGCGTGGGCCACGGTGTACGGCGTGCTCGCGAAGGTCATGAAGGACGCGGCGAACGAGGTCGCGCCGCTCTCGCTCCGCACGCCGCTCTCGCGCCGCGGCAGCGCGCATCGCATGCCCGCGGTCAAGCGTCCCTCGTACCGCCCGCCGATGGGCCGCCCGTCGATGCCGCCCGGCTCGCGCATGCCGGCCTCGATCCAGGCCCTCTACGGCGGCGCGAACTCGCAGGCGGCGCCGTCTTCGAAGAGCGGCGCGTCGCCGAGCACGCGCCTGCCCCGCATCTCGAACCCGCCGACGATCACCTGATCTCGCGCGCCTCTCGTCTTCGCTCCCACGCCGCCTTCGCCTTGCGCGGCGTGGGCCTCGCGGTCGGCCTGCTCGCCCTCGTGAACCTCGCGGGCGAGGTCGTGCGGCCTCCCTTCGATTCGACACACACCTGGCTCGGCGACGCGGATCTGCCGCGGCCGATCTTCCGCGCCCTCGAGCTCGCCTCCGCCGTTGTCCTTCTGTGGCACGCAGTGCGGCCGCTCCGCCCGGCGTGGGCGCGCCTTGGCGGGGCGATCGTGGTCGGGATCGGGGCCGCGCTCGCCGTGCGCGACGTCGCCACGTTTTACGGCGTCCTCGCGAGCGGGGCGATCCACGGCCCGGCGTTTGTACCGGCTTCCCTGGTCGTCCTGGTTTGTCTCTCCGCGCTCGCGGCGAGCATCGCGACGGATCGCGCGGATCGCCCTCGATGGACGCTCGCGCGAGCGGCCGCGTGCGGGGCCGTGACGGCGGCGAGCTTCGTGGCCATGCCGCTTCTCCTCATGGTCACGCTCGGCCCGACGCGGTACGAGCGCCGTGCGGACTGCGCGATTGTGTTCGGGGCGCGTGTCTGGGACGACGGCACGCCCTCGCTCGCGCTCTCGGATCGCGTGGACGAGGCGATTCGCCTCTACCAGCAGGGGCTCGTCGGGGCGCTCGTGATGAGCGGCGCCGTCGACGACCACAATGGTTTTTCGGAGCCCGAGGTGATGCGGGCGCGCGCGGTCGCGGCGGGTGTGCCCAAGGACGCGGTGATCCTCGACGAGGCGGGCATCACGTCCTCGTGGACGGCGCGCAACGGCGCGCTCTTGATGCGTCGCCACGGGTTTTCGCGAGCGATCGCGGTGACGCATTATTATCACGAGCCGCGGGTGAAGATGCTCTTCGAGCGCGCCGGCGTGGCCGTGTACACGGTGCCCGCGCGCATGAGCCGGCGGCTCTTGAAGGAGCCGTGGTTCATCGTCCGCGAGGTCCTCGCGTACTGGCATTCGTTCCTGTTTCAGTAGCCCCGCGCGACCCTCGTGACGCGGTGCTCGCCGGTATGGTACGACGGGCGAACACGGCCCACGGGGATCGGGGGAGGTCTTTCGGGGCCCACGAGGGGCGTCATCGACACGGCAAAACTCACCCCCGGAACGGTCCTCGGGCAGAAGTACCAGATCATCAAGCGCCTCGGCGCCGGTGGGATGGGCGAGGTGCTGCTCGCGAGTGATCTCGCCCTCGATCGATTCGTCGCGATCAAGATCCTGCGCCCCGAGCTGTCCACGCTCCTCGAGACCGACGCGCGTTTCCGCCGCGAAGCGCGCCTGCTCGCCCGCCTAAGCCACCCGAACGTGGTCGTCGTCCACGCCTTCGGCAGCGCCTCGACCGAGCTGCACTACATCGTGATGGAGTACGTGCGCGGCGAGTCGCTCGACGAACGCCTGCGCCGCGTGGGCCGGCTCGAGCCCGCGCTCGTCGGCCACGTGATGGCCCAGGTCGGCAGCGCCGTCGCAGAGGCCCACCGGAGCGGGATCGTCCATCGCGACCTGAAGCCCGGCAACGTGCTGCTCACGACCCTCGCGGGCGACGCGTGTTTCGTGAAGGTCGTCGACTTCGGCGTGGCCAAGGCGTTTGGCCTCGATGGCGGCGGCCCCGAGCTCGCCGTCGACGGCCAGGTGAGCGGCACACCCGCGTACATGGCGCCCGAGCAGATCGAGGCGAACGACGTCGACGGGCGTGCGGACATCTACGCGCTCGGGATTATGGCCTGCGAACTCCTCACGGGGGCGCGGCCTTTCGACGAGTCCGGCGGCCTCGCGCGCCTCTTCGCCGTGCGCCTCGAAGGCACCCTGACCTTGCCCTCGCGCCTCCGCCCGGACCTCGGCATCTCCGCGGGCATCGACGCCGTCATCGGCCGAGCGCTCCGGACAAACCCCGGTGACCGCTACCAGACCGTCGAGCACTTCACGCACGAGCTTTTGCGCGAGCTCCGATCCCTCGACGCGGCCGCGGGCGCCGTCGCCGATCGCCCCCCGAGCCCGTCTTCTCCCGCGCCGATCGAGCTCTCCGAGACCATCGTCGTGGGCGCCGACGGCACCCTCGGGCCTTTGCCCGGCGTGACCTCGCTCCTCGAAGGCGCGTCGCGACCTTTCCCCACGGCCGTCGGCTCGGGCGCGTGGGCGCCCCGGGAGGCCAAGGACGCGCGCTCGGTCCGCAGCGCCACGGTCCTCTACGTCGACCTCACGCTCGCCGCGCTCGACGCTTCGGTCGATCTGGAAGAGCACCTCGACTGCCTCGCCGTCGTCGGCGCGCGCCTCGAGCAGGTCCTCGCGCGTCATGGCGGCGAGACCATCGGGCCCTTCACCGATCGTGCGCTTTGCCTCTTCGGGCCCGAGGGCGCTGCCGAGAACGACGCCGAGCGCGCCCTCGACGCCGCCCTCTCGCTCCGCGCCGCGCTCGGCGCGCTCTCCTCCGACCCCACGTTCCCGCCCTCGTTCAAGCTTGGCGTGCGCCTCGGCATCGATGCCGGCCGCGTCGTCTCCACCCAGCCGCGTGGCGGCGGCGTCCCCTTCGTCTCGGGCGCGCCCGTCTTCGAGGCCCGCGGTCTTGCGCGCGCGGCTTCCTCCGGCGAGATTGTCGCGACGCACGCCGTCCTCCGCCGCGTCCGCGGCCTCTACGAGACCACGAGCGCGGGCGCCGACGTCCCCGGCCGCCGCGTCGTGTCGAAAAAATCCACCGCGTACCTCGGGACGAACGAGATCCACGGCGTCCGCATCTCGCTCATCGGGCGCGACGAAGAGCTCTCCGTCCTGCGCGCCGTCCTCGCGCGGGCCCGCATGGAGCAGAAGCCCGAGGTCGTCGTCGTCACCGGGCCCGCGGGCGTCGGCAAGAGCCGGCTCGGCATGGCGCTCGTCGAGGAGCTCGAAGAGCGCGAGGGCGAGAGTTACTACTTCGAGATGGGCCGCTCGACCCCGGCGGGGCAAGGCGTCCCGTACGAGCCGTTTCTCCAGGCCATCCGCCACCGCGCGCGGGTCGTCGACGACGACGGCCCCGAGCAGGTCCGCGCCAAGCTCGATCACTACATTCGCCGCTACTGCGCCGTCGATCCCACGACGCTCGGCGAGGCCGAGGTCGAGCTCGGCCGGAGGATCGGCGCGCTGCTCGGCGTGGGCACGAGCGGCGACGCGACCGCCGATCGCGATGTCGTGGCCGGCGACGAGGCGCAGAAAAAGGTCCTCTTCGACGCCGTGGCCGAGGCCTACCGCAGGCTCGCGACCCGCACGCCGCTGCTCTTTTTGCTCGAAGACTTCGCGTGGGCCACGGCGACCACGAAGGCGCTGCTCGGCCACGTGATCGAGCGCCTCGCGGGTTGCCCCGCGCTGTTTGTCCTGGTGAGCCGCGCCGAGGGCGCCGCCGCGCCGGATCTCTCGTTCCTCCGCGATGCCGCGGGCACCGTCACGATCCCGGTCGAGCCGCTCGAAGACGACGCGTGCGAGGCGCTCATCCGGCACGTCCTCCGCGCGCTCATCGACGTCCCCGCGGGGCTCGTGCGGCAGATCGCGGCGCTCGCGGGCGGCGTGCCGCTGATCGTCGAGGAGACCGTGCACCAGCTCGTCGACGAGGGCGTGCTCGTCGTCGGCGAGGGCACGTGGCGGCTCTCCTCGTCGCGGGCGGCGAGCGTGCGCCTGCCCGAGACGCTGGAGCAGCTCCTCCTTGGCCGTCTCGATCGGCTCGAACCGCGCCTCAGCGAGGCCGTGGAGGCCGCGGCCGTGGCGGGCCGGAGGTTCTGGCCGTCGCTGCTCGGCGAGCTCCTGGAAGGGCGCTTCGAGCCGCGCTCGCTCGCCGAGCTCGTGCGCCGCGGCATCTTCGCACAGCGACGCGACGCGATGCTGGCCGGCGAGCTCGATTATGCGTTCACGCAGGCGGCCTTGCAGGAGGTCGCGCAGCGGCGCGTGCCCAAGGCGCGAAGGCGCGCGCTCCACCGGGCCGCGGCGCTCTGGCTCGAGCGCGCCACGGGCGGCTCTCCCGGCCCGCACGACGACCTCATCGGCCACCATTTCCGCGAGGCCGGCGAGCTCGCCCTCGCCTTGCCGTACAAGCGCCGCGCCGCGGAGCGCGCCATTCGCACCCACGCCATCGAGGAGGCCGTCAGGATGCTCGAAGCGGCGCGCGAGATCCTCCTCGAAATGCCCGCCTCGGCCATGGACGAGGCCACGCGGCTCGGCGAGCTCCTCTCGCTCGCGGGCAGCCTCGCGCACGAGCTCGTGCTCGCGGGCAGCCTCGCGCGCGCCATCGAGGTCGCCGACGACGCGCTCGCCCGCGCCGGTGACCGCGACGATTTCGCCGACGAAAAGGCTCGCGTGGCCATCGAAAAAGGCTGGGCGCTCGAACACCGCGGGCGTTATGCGGATGCACGAGAATCGTTTGTCCGAGCAGAACAATGGCTCGGCGAGGACGAGAGCCTGCTCGCGCTCAGAGCGCTCACGGGCGCGATGGGGGCGAGCGTGCACCTCGGGGATCACCGCGATTGCGCCGAGCGCCTTCGCCGCGTCCTCGAATCGCACGAAAAAGGCGACGCCGCCGCGCGCACACAGGAGTGGGAGCGGGCGCTCTCGTCGGCCTACCGCGTCCTCGGGAACGGCTATCTGCACACCGGCCGGTACGACGAGGGCGAGCCGACCTACCAGCGGGCCATCGATCGCGCCATCGCGGCGAACGCGCCCGTCGAGGCCGTCGACGCTTACAACGGGCTCGCCGCGCTCCATTACTTCCGCGGCCGCCTCGATCTGGCCGAATCCACCTGGCGGGCGGCGCTCGAACAGACCGAGCGCTGGGACCTCGTCCAGCACCGCTCGGTCATCCTGAGCAACGTCGGCGAGCTCGAGCTCGCCCGCGGCGACGCCCGCGCGGCCATTCGCACGCTCTCGCGGGCCGAGGTCCTGCACCAGCGGCTCGGCTCTTTGCGTGGCCTCGCCGAGGCGCAACGCGCGCTCGCCGAATGCCACCTCGTCACGGGTGAGCTCGACGCGGCGAAGGGGCATGCCGAGCGCTGTATCGAGCTCGCGGACCGCGTGAGCTCACCTTACATGCGGGGCACGGCGCGCCGCACCATGGCGCGCGTGCTCCACGCGCGCGCGAAGGGCGACGGATCGGCGCTCGCCGAGGCGAGCCGTTTCCTCGACGAGAGCATTTCGATCTTCGAATCGGCGAACATGGGCAAGCTCGCCGAGGAGACGAGGGCGCTCGCGGCGTCGTTATCGGGCTGAGAGAAGGGGAGGCGGGCGCGCGCCGAGGGCGGCGCCCGCCGGGGTGGGATCACAGATCGGACGTGTCGACGCCGACCGGGAAGGCGGGCGCGACCGGCGGGACGTCGGTCTCGTTCGTATCGAGGGCGAGACCGTCCGTGTTCTGGACGATGATCGACCCCTCGTTGTTCTTCTCGAACGTGTTGTTCGTCATGACGCACATATTCGCCGCCCCGAAGAACAATGCGCCCACGCGCGCGTTCGAGCTGATCGTGTTCTTGTCGACGTGCGCGCTTGCGCCCGCGTACACGCCGAGCCCGTCGCCGATCTTCGTGGGAATCCCGTTCGCCATGATTTCCCCTGCGATCGTCCCGCTGATGCTGGGATTCTGCACGATGATCGCCCGGGCATTGTTGGTCACGCCGATCCCGACGTAATGGTTCCCCTCGACGCGGTTCTGCGCGATTCGAATGCCCACGCTCTGGTCCTCGTTCGGGGCGGTGCCGGCGCTCGATTGCACCCAGATCCCGGCGCCGCGCTTGGTGTCGTCGGCGTTGGCGACCACCTCGTTTTGCACGATGATCCCGCGCGCCTTCTCGCCCGAGAAGAGAATCCCGACGCGGTCGTTGCCCTCGATCACGTTCTTGCTCTCGGGCTTCTCGCCGCCGATCTCCACGTAGGCCTCGCCGACCAAGCTGTCGCCGATCACCCGGATGCCGTCCGCCAGCTCTCCGGACATGCGGCTCTTCGTGTTCTTCACCTGGTTCTGCACGATGATCGCGCGCGTGCCGAGGATCGTGATGCCGCCCTCGGCATTCTCGGTAATCTCGTTCCCCACGAGCGAAACCTCGCCGAGCGTGCTCTGCACCCAGATCCCCGCGAAGCCGCCGTTTTGCACGATGATGCTGCGCTCGACCTTCGCCGCCGCGGCAGCGTTGGCGTACACGCCCGCGCCCTCGGATTGCACGATGATCGACCGCTCTACGATGATGCTGCCGCTGTCCGTGGCCATCACGCCGTGGCCGTCCTCGTTCACCGCGACCGTGCCCTCGATTCGTGAGTCCTGGAGCACTGCGTTGCCGTTCTTCTGCACCCAGATCCCGGCGCCCTGGGGCTTTTGCACGATGATCCCGCGCAGGACCACGGTCGAGCCCTCCACCGTGATCGCGTACGGCGAGGGCGCTTGCACGATGATGCTCGCATTCTCCGGCTCGCCGCGCGTGTTCGCGCCGAGCACCTCCACGGTCTTCGTGATGCTCAGGTTCTCGGCATACGTCCCGGCGTCGACGAGCACCGCGCCGCCTTGGGCCGACGCGTCAATCCCCTGCTGAATGCTCGCGAATGGCCGCTCCTCCGAGCCGTCTCCGTCCCGCGCGCCGCAGGTCGCGGACACGTACACCACGCTGCTCGCGTTCTTGGGCGCGTCGGCGTACGTGCCGCAGGCGGGCGTCGCCAGCGAATTGTCAGCCCCGCAGCCCCCGATCGGCAGCGCGGCGAGCAGTGCAGCCAGACGTACGAAATGCAATCGGTTCGTCATGGTCGTCCTTCCTTTCACGGCGTATCGAAGGTTTCGTGGGGCACGGGGTGACCGGCCTGTCCGGCCGCGACGATGTCGATCTTCCCGTTGTCGAGGAGGGTATTCATTTCGAGGAAGGGCATCTCGGGCGTGTTTTGCACGATGATCGCGTATTCACTGCCCGAAATGGTGTTCCCCTGGACCGTCGTGCCGCTCGCCGAGCCCTCTAGCAAAACGGCCGAACGCCCGTTCGCCGCGAGCACGTTGTTCTTGATCGACGCGTGACCGCCGCCGAACACCACGATGCCCTCGCCCGCGTTCGCCGTCACGCCGTTCGCCGTCCACGGTTTTGCGATGGCGCTCCCGATCGACGGGTTCTGCACGATGATCGCCCGAGAATTGCCGCCCACGCCGATGTTCGCGAAGCCATTGCCCGAGGCGACGTTCTGCTCGATCGTGATCGGCGCGAGCGCGCCGGCGCCCGATTGCACCCAGATGCCCGCGCCGCGCTTCGCCGTGTCCGCGGCGCCGTTGCCCTTCACGGTGTTCTGCACGATGATGCCCCGCGCGTCGCCCGAGAACAGGACGCCGAGCCGCGCATTGCCACTGATCTCGTTGCCTTGCAGCGAAGCCTCGGCGAAGCCCTCCGACACGCCATTCACGAAATGCTCGGCCACGACGATCCCGTCGGCGCGGTCGTCGCCGTTTCCGCCGACGGCGGTCTCTCCGATCGTGTTCTGCACGATGATCGCCCGCGAGCTCAGCACCGAGACGCCGGTCCCCGCGTTCGCCGCGATCATGTTGCCCGAGAGCGTCACGAACCCGCTCGAACGCTGCACCCAGATCCCGGCGACGCCCTTGTTCTCCGAGATCGTGCTGCCCGTGATCGTGCCGCGCGAGCCCTGCATGAGCACGCCCGTGTTGTCCGATTGCACGATGATCGTGCGCTGCACGATGATGCTCGCGTCGTCGGTCGCGAGGATCCCGTTCCCCCGCTCGAGCTCGGTTCCGCCGCTCTTCTCGGCCTTCGTCACCTTCGACGCGTCGATCGTCGCGGCGCCGCCTTGCACCCAGATCCCGGCGCCCTGGGGGTTCTGCACGATGAGCCCGCGCAGCGTGACGTCTTTCGATTGCACGATGATCGCGTTCGGGGCGGGCGCCTGCACGATGATCGAGGCCTCCTCGGCGGGCGTCTCGGGATCGGTGCCGAGGATGGTCAGCGGCTTGTCGATCACCACGTTTTCGGGGAAGATCGACTTGTTCATCAGCACGAGGTAGTCACCCGGCGCGCTGCCCTTCACCGCCTCCTGCAGGCTCGCGAAGGGTTTGTCCCGCGTGCCGTCACCCTCTCCGGGCTTCGCGGTGCAGATCGACGACACGTACCGCACCGTGGCGCCCGCGGGGATCTCGCCGACCGTGGGGTATTGCCCGATCGCGCAGTCGTCGTCGCCGCCGCCGCTCATCGAGCCGCCTGCGCCGCCGGAGCTGAAGGTTCCATCGCCGCCCCCGCCGCCGCTGCCGCCCGTGCCCCCGGTGCCGCTGGACTCGTTCCTGTCGGGCGCGCTCGCGTCCGCCGGGACCTGGAAACAGCCCGCAGTCATCCCCACGACGCCACACAAAAGCAAACCCGCACGCATCCACGCGTCACGCATGAGACGGACCTCCGCTAAGGAAAAAAAGTAGGCACCTGACTATAAATGCCGGCGCCCCGCGCCACAAGGCGGCTCGCGGATCCAACGCACGTTTTCGAGCAAATCTTACGCTTTCGCGGCGCGGTCGGGCTCCGGGGATTCCGCCTCACCGCGCGCCTCGCCCAGGATCGCCGCGCCGACCTTCGCCGCTTCTTTCGCCGGACACCCGAGCCATCCCGCGAGCTTTCCCGCCGGAGGCAGGCCCCCGTCCGCCTCGATCGCCGCGAATACTTTCTCGACCACGTCCGCGCGCACCGCGCGAGGCCCGAAGACCGGATATCCCACGGCCGTGTGGAGCGACATCTCCGCGAGCCGCGTGATCGGCATCGACACCACGCTCGGCCCCGGCGCCCGCGGCGCCTTCGCCCCCGCGAACGCGCAGACGAGCGCGCTCCGCCGCGACAGGGCTGGCCCCTTGAGCATCGCCGGCACGTAGAGCACCCGCGCGCCCACCACGATGCCCGCCGCGGCGAGTTTGTCCCGGTCTTCCAGCGCGAGTTCGGCGATCTGCGCGGCCGCATCCTCGGCCCTCGCCGTCCCGAGCCCCTGTTCGAGCTGATAAAGGATCCCGCGCGCCGCGGCCCCGAGCCCGCGCGGCGCGTGCGCTCGCAAGGGCGCGCAGAGCTCCTCCACGAGGTCGCGCGCGAACGCCACGAGCCGCCGCGTGATCCGCGCCCGCGCCCCCGCGCCGAGCTCCGGCAACGCCGCGAGCTTCACGTCCGGCAGGAGCAAGCTCGATCCCCGCACGAGCCGCCCGAGCTCGCGCCCATCCTCGAACGTGACCCGCCCCGATTCATCCACCGCGATCGCCGCATGCCGCGCCGCGACGACGGACTCCACCCAGCGCGCCTCATCGGTCGAAGCCCCGCCCGCCTCGCGCGCCTGCGGCGCTTTGAGCGCCGCGAGCTTGCCGAACGGATTCGCCTTGTCCATCGCCCGCAGCTCTGCCCGCGTGGGCGCCGCTTTTCGCGTGGGGCTCTGTACCGCTCGCGCCTTGTTCCCGCCGCCGCTTTTCTCGACGAACCGCTGCACCAGCCGCTCGTGCAGCGCGTCGCTCAGCCGATCCTCGATCGCCGCGGTTCGCTCCTGCCACGCCGCCGGATCCTTCACCCAGCGGCCTTGATGCGACACGTACGTCCACGTCCGGATCGCCGAGATCCGCGCGATGAGCGTATCGATGTCCCCGGCCGGATCATCGATCTCCCGCACGCGCTCATCCATCCACGTCTCGTCGATCCACGCCCGTGGCCCCGCGAGGTGGGCGAAAATCTCGGCGAGCAGCGCGACGTGGGATTCGAAGAGCAGCTTGCGATAATCGGGGATCCGACAAACCTCCCAGAGCAGCTCCACTGCCTCAGGGCCCTGCGCCCGCGCCCGGATCGCTGGATCCTGGGCCAGCCGCGCGAGCGCCGCCGCGTCCTCGGCGCTCTCCTGCAGCACGAGCGAGCGTCGCCCCGGCGAGCGCTTGAGCGAGGCGAGCAGGCCATCGATCGAGCCCGTGTCGAGATCCGCGTTTCGCCAGACGAGCCGCCGCACCGCAGGGAACCTGTGCGCCTCCACGGCGTTCGCGAGGCCCTGCGGCAGCGTCAGCGGCGCGAGCGTGCCGAACGATCCATCACTCGTGTAGCGCCCGGCGCGCCCGGCGATCTGCCCGATCTCCGCGGCTTCGAGGTCGCGCACGTCGCGGCCGTCGAACTTGCGCAGCGCCGCGAACGCCACGTGTTTCACGTCGAGGTTCAGCCCCATCCCGATGGCGTCGGTCGCGACGATGTACTCGACCTCGCCCGACTGGAACATCGCGACCTGCGCATTGCGCGTGCGCGGCGAGAGCGCCCCGAGCACCACGGCCGCGCCCCCGCGCGTGGCCCGCAGCCGCTCGGCGACCTCGTAGACCTCCTGCATGGAAAACGCGACGATCGCGCTCCTTTGCGGCAGCCGCGCGAGCTTCTCGGCCCCGGCGAAGGCGAGCCGGCTGAGGCGCGGGAACGATTGGATCCGCGCCGCGGGCAGGAGCTCGGCGATGATCGGCTGCATCGACGCGGCCCCCATGAACCAGGTCTCCTTCGTGCCGCGGGCATCGAGCAGGCGTTCGGTGAACACGTGCCCGCGCTGCGGATGCGAGGCGAGCTGGATCTCGTCGACCGCGACGAACTCGACCTCGAGGTTCCGCGGCATCGCCTCGACCGTGCAGACCCAGTATTGCGGCCGGCGCGGGATGCGTTTTTCCTCGCCCGTCACGAGCGCGACGCGCTCCTCCCCGAGGCGCGCCGTGATGCGGTCGTAGACCTCGCGCGCGAGCAGCCGGAGCGGCAGCCCGATCATCCCGGACTCGTGCTCCAGCATGCGCTCGACGGCCCGGTGCGTCTTGCCGGTGTTCGTCGGGCCGAGCACGGCCGTGACCGCAGAGCCAATCATCGCGGGGCGAGCGTAGCGCGGACGGCGGGAGGCGCACGCGAGGGGACGGGAGCGGCAAGGGGGCGCGGCTTCGCGCGGTCAGCCGAACTTCACATCCGGATCGATCCCATCCGCCTTCAACTGCGCATCCTCCGCGCGATCGGCCACGGTGCCCTTGGGGTGCTGGTACCAGCCTTTCGGATCGGCCGTCTCGGGGTTGTCGCGGACCTTCAGGATCGTGAACATGCCGCCCATGTCGATCGAGCTGAACGGACCGGGCCCGCCGCCCATGGGGATCGAGTTTTTCGGCACGGGCATGCCCATCTCGGCCATTTCGCCCATGCCGGTTTGTCCCATCGTCATGTAACCGGGCAAAAGGCTCTGCACCTTGGGGTCGATCTTCCGCGCGTCGGCCCCGACCATGACGGGCATCCCGTGGCCCATCTGGTTCATCACGTGGTGGGTCATGTGGCAATGGAAGGCCCAGTCGCCGAGCTCGTTGGGAACGAACTCGATGACGCGCGTGCTGCCGACGGGCACGAGCACGGTCGTCTCTGGATGACGCGCGGCGGCCGGGATTTCGCCGCCGTCGGTCCAGGTGGTCTCGAAGGTCAGGCCGTGGAAATGGATCGGGTGGTGATCCATCGCCGAGAGATTGCCGAACCGGATGCGCACGCGCTCGCCGCGGCCCACGAGCAGCGGCTCGGTCCCGGGGAAGGCTTTCGAATTGAACGTGAGCACGTTGAAATCATTCATCTCGTTGGGATCCGGCCGGCGCGAGCCCGGCGTGATCTTCCACTCGTGCGTCATGAGCACGAAATCCCGATCGACCGGCGGGCCTTTCGGCCGCTTCGGGTGCACCACGATCATCCCCATCATCCCGAGCGCCATCTGGGTCATCTCGTCGTAATGGGGGTGATACATGTACGTCCCGGCGTGCCGGAACGTGAACTCGTAGACGAACGTCTCCCCGGGCTTGATGGGGCGCTGGTTCAAGCCCGACACGCCGTCCATCCCGTTCGGCAGGATCACGCCGTGCCAGTGCACCGTGGTCGGCTCGGGCAGCTTGTTCGTCACGTAAAACCGCACCCGATCGCCCTCGACGACCTCGATCGTGGGACCGATCGTCCGGCCGTTGTAGCCCCAGCAATCGCCCTCGAGCCCCGGCGCGAACGTGTGCTTCACGGGCATGGCGACGAGGTGGCCGATCTTCACGCCGTCCTTTTCCTTGAGGGGCAACGTCACGCCGTTCGGCGTGGTGACGGCGACCTGTCCGCCGGGGAAGACGGCGCGTTTCGGCGCGGGACGCGGAGGCGCGGCGCCGGGTTTGTCCTGCCCAAACGCTTGGGAGGCGAGCAAGGCGCTGCCGGCGGCGACCCCGAACTGGACGAATTTGCGGCGATCCATGGTGTTTCTTCCTTGCAATCAGTGTCCGGCGGCAGCGCTGTCGCTTCCGGAGGGGAGGTTCGTTCGCGACGCGCCGGCGGGGCCAAGCGCGAGGCCGCGGTGGCGGCCGGCGAGGATTTGATCGAGGGCCGCGCGCGCATTCCAGTAATCGAGCAGCGTCTCGACGTAGGTGAGGCCCGACTGCGTGACCTGGCGCTGGCTCTCGAGGACCTGAAAGACGCTGACCTGCATGGCGTTGTACTGGAGCAGCGTCTCCGCGAGGGCCTTTTCGCGCGCCGGCAGGACGGCCTCGCGGTAATGGCGCGCGCGTCGGCCCGCGGATTCGACGCGATTCAGCGCGGAGCGTGTTGTCGCGCGGAGCGACGTGGCGGTCGCCAGATACCGCTCGCGCTGCGCGCCGAATTCGGAACGAGCGCTCAAAACCGTGCCCTGGTTGCGATCGAAGATGGGCAAACCTACCGTGACGTGGCCGCCGATCTCCCACGCAAGCTCATCCCGCTCGCCGTGGAACCCGCCGGAGATGTGGGGGAGGGTGCCCTCGGTTTGCGCGAGCCCGGCGCGTTTCGAGGCGACACGCATGCGCGCCTCGAGCTCCTGGAGCTCGAAGCTCGCCGCGACGGCGCGTTGCTCGATTCGCTCGGTGGGGAGTGCTTCGGCCGGCGGATCCGGGAGCTTTGCCTCGACGGTCCAGTCCGTCTGTCCGCCGGACAAACCCAGCGCGACGTTCAGGTTTTCGCGTGCGTCGAGCAGGCGGTTTTCCGCCTCCGCGACATCCACGCGCGCCGACTCCACCGCGGCCCTTTGGGTGGCGAGATCCATCTCGGGGAGATTGCCGACCCGGTGGAGCTCCTCGGCCGCGGAAAAGCCGGCCTGGAACGCTTTCAGCGCGCGGACGCGGAGGTCGAGCTCCTGCTGCCGCGCCTGGACCGCGTAAAACGCCGTCCGCGTGGCGTAGGCCATGTCGAGCACCTGCCCCGCGACGCGCAGCCGCTCCGCCGCGAGCTCGGCCTCGGCGACGCCCTTGCGCAGCGGGAGCATCAGGAGCCCGGTGAGGTTGTATTCGATCCCGATGTCGAGCTGGAGCGGCTGCGCCGGATCGTTCGGGCGCCGGACGCCGAGATCGATCTCGGGGTTCGGCGGCAGGCCCGCCTGGACGAACCGACCGCGGGCGATGCCGATCTCGTAAAAGGCCGCGCGCAATTCGCGGTTCTGCGCGAGCGCGATGCGTACGGCCCCGTCGGCGTCGAGTGGCTTCGAGAGGAGCTTCGGCACCTCCGCCGCGGTTTTCTCCCAATCTTCGTCCTCTCCGGGCACGGACACGGCGAGATCGGGCCGGTTTCGCGCCGCGAAAATGTCGTTCACCTCGCCCACGTGCTGGGGAAGCGTCCCGCTCGCGCAGCCGGCGGACAGGCCCAGGGCGAGCAAAAGCGCACCGAATGAAAAGAGAGACCTCGTCGTCATGGCAAATTCCATCCGGTCAATGTTTGTGGCCGCGATGGCCTTCGTGGCCCGTGGCGGGCGGCGCGGGGGTTTTTCCGCCGTGGCTTCCGTGATCGTGGCCGCCGTGGTTCATGCCGCCGTGATCTCCGTGGTTCATTCCGTGGCCGCCGTGGTTTCCGTGATCGTGGCCGCCGTGTGGATGCCCGGAGCCGCCCTCGTCCTCGGAGGCGGGAAGGACGCACGGCTTTTCGGGCACGCAGACGCTGGCATCCCGCGGATCCGACGCCGCGAGCACCGCCGCGACGGGGGGACGGGGCGCCGGGGACGCCGCGGGAGATGCGGGAGAATCCGGCTGGAAGGCCGAAGGGACCTCCGGCCCGCTGCAGGCGGATGCGAAGAGCAGGGCGAGCAGGCCCAGCGTGGTCTTCATGCGTCGACTCCAAGTTCCTTCTGAATTCGGCATCACGATCGGGGAGGGGGGTGGATTCGGGCAGGCGGCTCCGGTTCATCGCGCGGCATCCGCGTCTGCGCAACCCTCGCCCTTGCCGACGCAGGACGGAGCCGTTGATTACAGTCGTTCGCCGAGGCTCTCGTCGCCACGCCGCCGCGCGGCGCAGCACGCTTCGTGCCAGGGCAGAGCCCTCGGTTTTCCCGGAGCATCACGCGCGGGTAGGGCACGGGGAGTGACCGAGCCGGTTACAACACGTGACCCGCGCGGACACGAGCGGCCTCGCGTCGCGCTGGCTTCGGGTCATGCCCATTGCTAAAGGCGGGGCATGGCGGTGTCGTCGTCGCCGCAGGCGTATCGCCTCCGCGGCCGTCTGCTCCTGACCGTGAGTCTTCTCGTTGCCCTCGTGCTCGCGAGCGGCGCGAGCGCCGTGGTTTCGGCGCTCGCGTCGCGTCGAGCCATCCTGAAGGCGCACGACCTGGAGGTGGCCTCGCGCCGCGCGGCGCTGCTCAGCGTGGTGGCGCGCGAGCAATACATCCACGAGGCGCACACGATCATCCTGCGCGACCCCTCCCACATCGCGCATCACGACAAGTGGGTCGACAAGCTGAACGACGAGCTCCGCGCGCTCCGGCCGATGGTCGACGACGCGGGCGAAGGCCGCCTCGACGCGATCGCCGACGCGAGCTGCGACTTGAGCTGCGTCTTCACGGAGGAGATCCTGCCGGCGATCGATCGCAAAGACTGGGCGGAGGTGCATCGCTCGCACGAGCGGGCGAACGCTCTGGTCGACAGGATGACGGAGCACGCCGACGCGGTCGCCGGCTACTTCGACGGCGAGGCCCTGAAAGCCGAAGGCGAGGCTGCGAGCGCCGTGCGGCTCGCGCTCGTGATCGCCGTGGGCACGGGCCTGCTCGCGGCCGCGGTGGCCCTCGTCGCCGGGCGCAATTTGTGGAGGTCGTTCGCGACGCCGCTCGGCTCGCTCGAGCGTGTCGCGCGGCGCGTCGCCGAGGGGGATCGGACGGCGCGTGTCGAGCCCGTCCCCGCGGTCGAGCTCGCGGTCGTGGCGGACGCGATCAATCGTATGCTCGACACGCTGAAGCGCGCGGAGGCGGATCTCGTGGCCGCCGAGCGATTGGCGGCGATCGGGCGGGTCGCGGCGGGCGTGGCGCACGAGATCAACAATCCCGTCACCGTCATCCGCGGTTACCTGAGCACGATGCGCGAGGAGGTCGAAAACGATTCGATGCGCGACGAGCTCCGGATCCTCGACGAGGAGGCGGCGCTTTGCCAGCGCATCGCGGAGGAGCTGCTCGTGTACGCACGTACGCCCGCGCTCGTGCCGCGCCCCGTGGACGCGGCCGATCTGCTGCGCGATGCGGCGGATCGCGCCGAAAGCGTGCCCTCGCGAAGGCCCATTTCATCGGGCTCGCCGACCGTCGTGGTGGACGCGGAGCCTGCGATGATCCGGGTCGATTCCTTGCGGATCCGGCAGGTGATCGTGAACCTCGTCTCGAATGCGCGCGAGGCGATGTCGAGCGACGAGCCGGTCCTCGTCGAGGGGCATCGCGAGGGTGACGGGTATCGTTTCGAGGTGCTCGACCGCGGCGAGGGTTTGTCATCCGACGTGATCGACCACGTCTTCGAGCCTTTTTTCACGACACGGCGGGATGGAACGGGCCTCGGCCTCGCGGTCTGTTATGGCCTCGTCACCGCGCATGGCGGGCGCATCCGGGCGGAAGCGCGGGCCGGCGGGGGCGCGCGGTTCGTCGTGGATTTGCCGGGCGTGATCGTGGACGCCGGAAAGGAAGAAGCCGCGTGAAGCCGACGATCCTGGTGGTCGACGACAAGCCGAACATGACCGCCATGCTCGCCAAGGTGCTCGGCAAGCTCGGGCGTGTCGTTACCGCGCGTGGCGTGCGATCGGCGCTGGAGGCGCTGGAGAGAGAGCCGATCACCGTGGTGCTCTGCGATCTGCGCATGAGCGACGGCGACGGGCTCGAGGTGCTCCGCGCGGTGCGCGCTCGCTGGCCGGGGGTGCCGTTCATTTTGATGACGGCGTATGCGACGGTCCCGACGGCGGTGCAGGCCATGCGCGAAGGTGCGTACGATTACGTCACGAAACCCTTCGAGACCGACGCGCTCAAGGCCCTCGTCGAGCGCGCGCTCGCGCAGGCGGCGGTGCTCCACGAGAGCCACGAGCCGCGTGACGTGGACGGGTTTGGCGCGATGATCGGGCGTTCGCCCGCGATGCGCCGGGTCTATCAGCTCATCGAGCGCGTCGCGCCCACCGACGCGACGGTCTTGATCCTCGGCGAGACGGGGACCGGCAAGGAGCTCGTGGCCCGCGCGATTCACGAGCGCTCGTCGCGGGCGCCCTCGCGCCTGGTTGCCGTCAACTGCGCCGCCATTCCGCGGTCCTTGATCGAGAGCGAGCTTTTCGGCCACGCGCGCGGCTCCTTCACGGGCGCGACGTCCGACCGCGCCGGCCTCTTCGAGGAGGCCCACGAGAGCACGTTGTTCCTCGACGAAATCGGCGAGCTCCGCCCGACGATCCAGGCGAAGCTCACGCGCGTGCTCGAGGAGCGCTCCGTTCGACGTATCGGCGAGCCGCGCGAGCGGAAGGTGGATGTCCGGGTGATCGCTGCGACACACCGGGACGTCCGCGGAATGGTGAAGGCTGGATCGTTCCGCGAGGATCTTTGGTTCCGCCTCAACGTATGCGTGCTCGAGCTTCCGCCGCTGCGCGAGCGTGCGGAGGACATTCCCCTGCTCGCGCAACGTTTCCTCGCGGAACGAGCGCCGCACGCGGGATCGAGCGCGACGCGGTTTTCCGATGCAGCGCTTTCTGCGCTCAACGCTTATCGCTGGCCGGGGAACGTGCGGGAGCTCCGGAGCGCGGTCGAGCGGGCGGCGATCATCGAGACGACGCGGGAGATCACGCTGGGCTCATTGCCGCCGGAGATCCAGGGCGGGAGCGCGGCAGGGGCCACGGGCGCGCGTGATACCGAGCTCGCGAAGCTCACGTATCGCGAGGCCGTCGATGCATCACGCGCCGAGGCGAGCCGCCGATACCTGGAGGCGGTCTTGAAGAGGTTTTTCGGGGACGTGACGGCCGCGGCGGAGCACGCGGGGATCGAGCGGGAGAGTTTTTACAGGCTGCTCCGGCGCGCGGGGCTTTCGGCGGACGAGTTTCGCAAATGACCCTGCGTGATCAGGGGCAGGCTCCCGCCGTCGCGACGGCCGTGCCGGCCGCGTTGGCGGTGCACGCGTTCGCGTGCGTCTGGCCGTCGCATCCACAGACCGGGTCGTAGTTCTGGTCGCACGCTTCGGGCTTGGGCTTGCAGGTCCCGGCCTGATCGATGATCGCCCCGCACATCGTGTCGATCGGAACATCGCAGAAGTAGCCCTCTTCGCAGAACATGCCGGATTCCTCGCTGCACAGCTCGCCGGCATCGTTCTCGATGCAGGCGCAGCCGCAATCCGGGCTCGAAAAGAGCACCTGCCCCTCGGGGCACATGATGAAGGATGCCAAGCACGTGCTGAAGTCCGTCGAGACGTAGTGGACCGCAGAATCGTCGGGGCTCGGGCAGGATACGGAGCAATCGCCGTCGCTCGCCGGACAGAAGTCGTCGCACGTGCCGTCGTCGTACCAGCCTTCGAGGGCGCACACGTCGGCGCCTTCCTTGGTGACACCGTTCATCGCCCGGGCCTCGTCCTTGGTGAAGCCCGTTTGCTCGCCGCCGCCCGAGTCGACGGTGCTGCCGCAAGCAGGCAAAACGAGGAGCGCGAGCGCGAGGAGCGTGAGCGTGTTCGATCGAAGCATGATGTTCTCCTTTTTCCTGGTGAATCGATTGGGTTTCAGGGAATCACGAAGAGCGTCAGGGGGCGGCGATCACGAATGGCGCCGGTCGTCTCGACGAAGAGCACGTCGACTTGCTCGTCCGCCTGGGCGCCGACGTCGACCGTGATCGTCGCGGCGCCGCCCGGCGCGAGGAGGAAAGGCGCCGCATTCGAGAAGCCGAATGCGGCGTTTCCGCGGCGCAGGCGAGGCGCGAGGAACGAGAGCTCGTCCGGGCATTCGTTTCGAACGACGAGGTTTTTCGTATCGCCCGCCCCGTCGAACGAGACGGAGAGCGAAGGCTCGAGCAGGAGGCACTCGGCGAGGGGCCGCGGACCCGGCTCGAACGTGGCGCTGCCGGCGGAAAGGACGAGATCGACGGGCTTCGAGCGACCCCCGCCCGGACCCACGATCTCGACGCGGAACTCGTCCGTCGAGATGCCGGGAACGATGATTTCGAAGCTCCCATCCGCGGCGACCTTCGCCGCGAGAGGCGCGTCCGCCGTGTCCAGGTTCGTGACCACGACGTTGCCTTCGGGCGGCGTGACCGCGCCGGGCTCGCCCAGGAAACGCACGTGGGTGGACACGTCCATGGGCCCGCCCGGCGAGATGAGCTCCGCGTCGAGCGTGGGTTCTTCGGGGGGCGTCGGCTGGGGGCTCACGATGCACGCCCCAAGCGCGAGCGACGCGGCGACCAAACGAAGAAGCACGCGACCAGAAATCATGCGCGGGCCGTTAGCAGGGGGCGTACCAAGGCGACGCCCACAGGCAGAACGCGCAAATTCTCGCGGCGGAACGCGTGGTTCAGCCGCAGGAAGTGTCTCGTTGCGACATGTGAGACACATGTGAGACATTTGGCAAGCTTGGTCGCCCCGGGAGAGACCCTCGCCCACCGGTATCGGATCGTCGCGACGCTCGGCGAGGGCGGCCTCGCGCGGACGTTCCTCGCGAGGGACCTCGTCCTCGAGGCCGACGTCGCGCTGAAGGTGCTACGGCGCGCGGAGGACGAATGGGCCCTCCGCGCGGAGCTCGGCTACCTGGCGGGCCTCGTCCACCCGCACCTCGTCCGCGTGCTCGATTTCGGCTCCCTTCCGCGGGACGGCGAACACGCGGCGCTGCACTACCTCGCAACCGAGGTCGTCGCCGGGCGCGAGCTCGATCGGGCGGCGCCTTCGTTCGAGGCGCTGCGCGGGCCGCTCGTCGATGCGCTGTCCGCGCTCGCGTTCCTGCATCGCCTCGGGCTACGGCACGGGGATTTCAAGCCCGCCAACGTGATGGTCGATGAGCGTGGTCGTGGTGTGCTGCTCGATCTGTCGTGCGCGGGCCTCCTCGGGAGCGTGGCGGTGCCGAGCGGGACGCCGCGGTTCATCGCGCCCGAGGTTTTACGGGGAGAACGCGCGGATGCGCGCAGTGATCTCTTCGCTGTCGGCGTGACGCTGCTCGATCTCGCGCGCGAGCATGGGCTGCCTCCTCTGGTGGAGCGCCTCGCGCGCCGGCTCGCCGATCCGGATCCCGCCGCGCGTCCCGCGTCCGCGGAGGAGGTCATCGAGGCGCTCGGCGGGCACGCGTCGTGGATACACGTCCCGCCTCGCGAAGCGCCGCGGCTCGTGGGTCGGGAGGCGGAGCTCGGCCTTCTCGTGGCGTTGCTCGACGGCCTCGAAGCGGGGCTCTCCGGGCCGCGGGTGGCGATCGTCCGCGGTCCGGAAGGGGCAGGGAGGAGCCGCCTGCTTCGCGAGCTCAAGTGGATCGCGCAGACGCGGGTCGCGACCGTCGAAGCCCTCGCCACGACACGAAGGCCGTTCGGATCGCTCGTGGAGCGCGCCGCCGCCGAGCCGCTGGCCGAAGGGAATTGGCGCGCCGCGCTCGAAGCGCGGGATCGGCTGGTTCGTCGGGGCACACCGGTGGCGTTGCTCGTGGACGACGTCCACCTCCTGCCCGACGATGATCGCGAAGCGCTCTCGGCCCTCGCGCGGTCGCTCGATCCAGCCGATCCCGTGCTCCTCGTCGTCACCGAGAGCGACCATGCGAAGAGCGTGTTTCTGGGCGAATCCGCGGGGGTCACGGGGATCGGGCTCAGGCCGCTCACGGCGCACGCGGTGAAGCGGTGGATGCTGGACGTCGGCCTCTCCGGCGTCGAGGCCGAGCTCTTCGCCGCCACGGGCGGGCACCCCGCGGCAATCGCCGAGGTCGTCGCGGAGCTACAAGCCGGCAGCGCGGCGGAGGGCGAGCTCGATCGTGCAGTCACGATGGGGAGGCTCGTCCCGAAGAGGCACCGAGCCGCCGTCACGAGCGCCTTTCCGCCGGCCGAGGAGCGCGCGCTGGCTCTGCTCGTTGCGCTCTCCGGCCGCGCGCGTCTCAGCCTGCTGTCGAGCTTCGGGGTCGATGAGGTGAACGTCTCCACGCTGGTCGGCCGTGGCCTCGCGCGGCGGGATGCCGATGCCCTGCGGATCACGCGTCGGGAGGCGGCCACGCTCGCCGTGAGCGACGAGGCGATCCGTGCGGCACACGCGGCGATCGCGGCGTCGTTCGACGCGCGCTCCGTGGATCCCGCGACGTCGCCGGAAGAACGTTTGGAGGCGGCAGGGCAGGCCGTGCGGCACTGGGCGCTCGCGGGACGGGCGAACGAGGCAACACGTCGGCTCGCCGAGCACGGGGCCGACGCGGTAAGGCAACCACGCGCATTCCGGGGCGCAGCCGAAGCGGTGGTCGACGCCGAGCACGCCGACGACGAGGCGTGGCTGCTCGCCGTGCGTGTCATCGAGCTCGGCGGCCATCCAGCGCGCGCGCGCGAGGCGATCGAACGAAGGCTCCCACGCCTCGCGCAGGGGCCGCAGCGCGGCGGCGCGCTCCTCACGCTCGCGAGTTGCCTCGCGCAACAGGGAGAGGCGCAGCGAGCGCTCACGGTCCTCGCGGAGGCCGCGCGCGAGCCTCTCGACGAGGTGGGCCAGGCGCGGCGCGCGGACCTCGAAGCACGCGCACTCACGCGGCTCGGGCGTCACGCGGAGGCGCGCGTGGTCGCCGAGGCTGCGTTCGAGGCCGCGCCCGCGCTGCCGGACGACGACGTGCGCGCCGACCTCATGGAGGATCTCGTCGTCGCCGCGACCCACCTCGGCGATCTTCGCACGGCGCGGAAGTTCCTTTCGCTTTCGGCCGCCGCCACCGCGCGCTCGCCGCGGCGCCTGCTCCGCGCGCGGAGCTACCGCGCCATTCACGATTACCGCGCGGGCGACGTCCGCGCGGCGCTCGCGGGCCATCGCGAGGCGCTCTGGGTCGCGGAGGAGCACGGCTTGAGCGACGCCATCGCGCGGACGTGCTTGAACCTCGGCACCGCATGCCACCAGCTCGGCAGGTTTGCCGAGGCGCTCGAGGCGTACGAGCGCGGCGCGCGGGTCAGCCGCGCGCTCGGGCAGCAAGACGTCGGCCTCCTGTTCGCCTCGAACCTCGCGAAGCTCTGGGCCGATGTCGGCGCCTTCGAGCGAGGCCTGCGCACCGCGACACGCACCGAGGCGGACGCCACGGCCGCCGGGCTCGTGGCCATTGCCGCGGCGGCCGCATCCGCCGTCGGGGAAAACGCGTTTGGCCTCGGCGACCTCGCCGTTGCCCGCGACGCCGCCGAGCGGGCCCGCGGGGCCTTTGATCGGCTCGGAATGGCGCGCGAGGCGGCCGAAGTCGCGCTCGAACGGGCCGACATCGACCTCGCGGCCGGGGACCTCTCGGCCGCCGCGCGAGCGCTCGATGCAGTGGCCGGCGAGGCGCGCGAGGCGCCCGACATCGCGGCGCGGGAAGCGCTCGGGCGGGCGGAGCTCGACCGATTGCGGGGTGCGCCCGCCAGCGGGCTTTCGCGACTCGAAGAAGCGCTCACGTTTGCGGAGCGTGCAGGGCAGCCTGACCTCATTGCAGTTTGCGCGAGCCGGCTCGCCGCGGCGCTAGACCCATCAGGCGAACGGGCGCGCGCCATTCCGCTGCGCGCCCGCGCGGACGCGCTCTGGGAGGAAGCCGTTTCGGGCCTCGCGCCCGAGCTCCGGAGCGCATTTTTCGCCCATCCACGACGGCGCCTGCGGGCGCCTGTCCCTCCCCACGTCGGAGGCGCACCCCAGGGACGCACGGAAAAACTCTCGCGCTTGCTCGACCTCTACCGGAAGCTCAATGGCACCGACGAGGCGAATGGCATCCTCGTCATGGCGCTCGACGCCGCGATCGAGCTCACGGGCGCCGAACGAGGCTTCCTCGTGCTCGAGGACCCGCGCTCTGGGGCGCTGCACGTGCCGGCCGCACGGAACGTCGATCGCGAGCAGATCGGCAAAAGTCACCTCAAATTCAGCCGCTCGATCGCCGAGCAAGCGATGCGCACGGCCCAGCCCGTCTGCACCGCCGACGCGCGCGAGGACGAACGTTTCCGTGAAAATGCCTCCGTGCACGCCATGCGCCTCCGGTCCGTCATTGCCGTCCCGATCCGGTCCCCCGACGGCGTGATCGGCGCGCTTTACCTCGACAATCGATTCACCGAGGCGCGATTTCGTGAGGCCGACATCGACCTGGTCCTCGGGTTCGCCGATCACGTCGCGCTGGTCCTCCGGCGCGCGCGCCTCATCGAGGACCTCCGGCGCCGCACCGAGGAGCTCGAAGCCGAGCGCAGCAAAGTGGAGGAGCTCGCGCGGCTCCAGGCCGCCGAAATCGTACGCCTCGGCGACGAGGTGCGCGCGAAGCAAGAGGCGCTCGACCATCGCCACGACGATCGGGGCATCATCGGCCGGAGCCCCGCCCTCCGCCGCGTGTTCGCGACGCTCGACCGCGTCGTCGCGTCGCCGCTGCCGGTGCTCGTCCTCGGCGAGAGCGGCACAGGCAAGGAGCTCGTCGCGCGCGCCGTGCACGACGGGAGCCCGCGCCGGGCGGGCCCCTTCGTCGGGATCAATTGCGCCGCATTGCCCGCGAGCCTCCTCGAAGCGGAACTTTTCGGCCACAAGCGAGGCGCCTTCACCGGCGCGGATCGTGATCGCGGGGGCCTCATGGTGGCGGCGTCGGGCGGCACGCTTTTCCTCGACGAGCTCGGCGAAATGCCGCTCGAAGTCCAGGCCAAATTGCTCCGCGTCCTGCAGGAGCGCGTGGTGCGCCCGCTCGGCAGCGACACCACGGTCCCCGTCGATTTCCGGCTCGTCTGCGCGACGAACCGGACCCTCCGGACCGAGGTCCGTTTCGGCCGTTTTCGCGAGGATCTCTATTACCGCGTCGGCGTCGTGGAGGTCACGCTTCCCCCGCTCCGCGACCGGCTCGAAGACTTGCCAGAGCTCGCGGCGCACCTCGTCGCGCGCGCGGCCCGTGAGCTTTCCAGGCCGGCGCCGCGGATCACGCCGTCGGCGATGCGCGTGCTGCTCGCCCATTCCTGGCCCGGCAACGTGCGCGAGCTCGAAAACGTGCTCATGAAGGCGATCGTGCTCGCCGAGGGCGACGTGATCCGACCCGGCGACCTCGGCCTCCGGGACGCGCGGCCTTTGCCGTCGCGGCATGTCGAGCGGCCTCGCGGGGATGCCGAGCGCGAGGCCATCCTCCGTGCGCTCGCCGAGAATGGCTGGAATGCGGCGCAGGCGGCGCGATCGCTCGCCATTCCACGCGCGACCTTTTATCGCCGGCTTGAACGGTATGGGATTGCGCGACCGAGGTGACCCTCCCGAGCCTGGAGGCGGGACATTTCATTCCCATGCCGAGAGCCACGCGGCGATCCGTTGCATGGCCGCCGGGGCGAACGTCTCCTCGATCTGCTCGTATTCCTCGAGGGCCCCGGTGACCGCGGTCTGAAACAGATGATTGAGCCCCGGCAGCTCGATCACCTCCGCGCGTGGATTGCCCCCGGCTTCGAGCGCGGCCGCGATGCCCGCGAGGTGCTCACGTGCTGGCGCCTGGAGATCCAAAGAGCCCCCGAGGGCGAGCACGGGGCAGCGAACGGCACGCAGGAAGGGCGCCGGACCTCCGCGCAGGAAACTCGTGAACGAGGGAGCGCTCACGATGGTGGCCATGGTTTCGGCGGTTCGCTCGATTTCGTCGTCCGCCGGACGCTCGTCCTCGGGCAGCGCCGCGAGCTCTTCGAGGAGGACACGTTTTCCCATCTCGAAAGCCGCGCCCGTGTTCGGCGCGGCGAGCACGGCCGCGAAGACTCGCTCGTTCATGCGGCGTTCGCGCAGGACGGCGGCCTCGTCTTCGCCGCGACTCCGGGCGAGGAGCGCGCTTTGCAGGTGAATTGCATCGATCCCTGGCAAACCGGGGCCGGACAGCATCACGAGGAACGCGAGCTCCGGGGCCTGCGCCGCCGCCATCGCCGCCACGAGGGCGCCCTCGCTGTGCCCGATGAGCCCGATCCGTCTCGGATCGATCGCTTCGTATTGCCGCAGGAATGCAAGGCCTCGGGCCACGTCCCGCGCGAGATCCTCCTGGGTCGCCCGGGTATCGTCTCCCGTGGAGCCGCCCACGCCCCGATCGTCCACGCGCAGCGTAGCGAATCCGCGCCGGGTCAGGTAATCCGCGAGGACGAGGAAAGGGCGATGGCCCGCGACCTCTTCATTCCGATCCTGCGGTCCCGAACCCGTCACGAAGAGCGCGGCCGGCGCCTTTGGCACAGCCCGCGGCAGCGTCAGGGTGCCGGCGAGTGTGATTTCGGGAGACGCTCCCTCGTAGGAGACGTCGCGCTCGTCGTAGGGAACCGGGGGAACCGGGTCTTGTGGTCTCCGGGGCATGACGCGCGTCAGGATGACCGAAAAGCGAGCACGCCGCACCGGCGGCACGCGTTGAAGTGTCTCAAGAGCGTCACAATGGGTTCCGCACGCTCGGCCGAACGGCTCGTTCCTCGCGTCTCCGAGTGCTAGACCTCTCGATATGACCCCGGCCGACGCACCGACCCAGGAAGCTCCTCGTTCGAGCGACCGTCGGTCCTTTCGCGACCGGCTCCTCGACGGCCTCGTCTGGTCCTACGGCCTGGTCCTCGTCGCCGTCCTGGTCACGCGTTATGGGCTCGGGGATCGGACATGGTGGTCCTTCGCGGCGAACGCATTGCTTCTTTACGCGTTCTTGCCGGCGCCCTTGATTCTGGCCGTGGTAGCGCTTCGTCGCCGGCGTGAGGGGGTTGTCATCGTCGTCCTTTCGGCGCTCCTCTTCGTGTGGCTCTGGGGCGGTCTTTTCGTGCCGTGCGGTAAAACCCCGCAGGCAACCGAGAACCAGCTCCGCATCATGAGTTACAACACGCTCGGTTTCAATCCGAACACGGCCGCGACGATACGCGTGATCCGCGAAGTGAATGCCGACATCGTGGCGCTGCAGGAGATGACGCCCGAGCATGCAGATGCACTGGAGCAAGCGCTCTCCGAAAGGTATCCCTACCGCCTGCTCGATGCGAGACCCGGCGTGACGGGCAGCGGCATTCTCAGCCGCCATCCGCTCCGCAAAGTCGATGCGAGCCCCCTCGATCGTATCGCGTGGATAGGTACACCGATGGTCGTGGAGCTCGATATCGGGACAGAACGCGTGACCTTCGTCAATTTCCACACCGTCGCCGGGCCTGCGAATGCGCGCGTACGCGACGAGCAAGCGCGGGCCCTCGCCGACTTCGCGGACGCGCACGCGGGCCCCTTGATCTTCGCGGGTGATCTGAACGCGACCGATCAGAACGCGGCACATGCGATCGTCACCCGCGCGATGCGTGATGCCTGGCGCGAGGCGGGGTGGGGCTTCGGGCACACGTTCCCGGGCGAACCCACGCCCGCGCGCGGCGGCTCACGCCCGGTCCTCCTCGGCGTGCCCGTGCCGACCTGGCTCGTGCGAATCGATTACATCTTTCACTCGAACGCACTCGAAACGATCGACGCGCGGATCGGCCCAGGCGACGGCGGCAGCGATCACCGTCCGGTTGTCGCCACGCTTTCGTTCGTGACGAAATGAATGGTTGGTGCGCAGCCCGCCCCCTCCCTCTCCGACCTCCGCTTGACACCCTTCTGTCATTTCTGTTAGTGTCGTTTGGCACGAACACACACGATTCGGACGTCTCGACTCACACAGAGCGGGGGTTTCCGTGAACGATATGCACTCCTCGCAGTCATCAAAATACCTTGGCCGCCTCAAGCGCGCGGCCTCCACGTTGCTCATCGCCGCGATGCCCGTGCTCGGGCTCGGCGTCGTTGCAGGCTGCGCCTGGACGCCCACGAACCTCCGCGTGGATCCCGCATTCACCTCCAAGGAGCTCGTCACCGGCAGGATCGCGATCATGCCCGTGAAGTTCGACACCACCCACGTGGGCCCCAGGGAGCGCTCGCTGGTGGTCGCGCAATTCATTCGTGCGACCCGGCAGAATCGGCAGGACATCCCGATCGTCAGCAACGCCGAGCATGATCAGGCCCTTCAGGGGGCGCTCCAAGAAGAAGCCAAGTACCTGCGTGTCTACGAGGAGGGAGGCACCGACCCGAGCCGGCTCGCCGAGCTCAAGACCTCCCTCAACGCGCGATACTTCGTCCTGGCACGCCTGCATTACGAGCAGGTCGTCCATGGCGCCGGGAGCATGGGCGGCAACGCCGTCGAATCCACGCTTTCAGGGAAGGTGTCGATCGTCGATACGACCTCAGGCGCCATCGTGTGGGAAGGAGAATTCTCCAGCACGCGGAGCGGCGTCGACACCCAGGTCGACCCCCACCCCTCCGCGCATGGCTTGCCATTCTTCTCGACCTTCGTCCGCGCCTGGCCCAAGCAGCCCTGAAGCCCATCGGGCAGCCGTTGCGCCGGGGTTTCACCCCGGACCCGACCAGGGGTTGTCCACCCCTGGACCCGGACCAGCGCAAGCGCTGGACCCGGGTTCGATGAACTGCGCATCGCGCAGTTCATCGAACAGATCGAGGCAAGACCCTGCCAACCAAGACCGCTGTGACCGGCAACACCGTCCCTGGTCTTGCCACCGGCCTGTGGAAGAACCGCGCATCGCGCGGTTCTTCCAACCCGAGTCCAGGGCTTGCCCTGGTCCGGGTCGAGGGGCGGATAGCCCCCGCGGGGCCCGGGGCAGCGCCCCGGCGCGGCGCAACCAGCTAAAAACAAGCGTTTCGACCCGTCTTCGCGCGATATCGGTTTCCCGATCCGGCGTTCGACCCTTCCTCGACGAAAAAACGGTTCCCTGAATCGCCTCGCGACGCGTCTTTTGTGCGGAAGGCCTCTCCCAAATTTGCCGCGGAAGGGTCGCCTGCGAAACGATGGTCTTCCAAATCTCCTTCTGACCCGTCCGCGGCGCGTCGAGGAGAGGCGCGGTCCGGAAAGGAAGGGTCGCGGCGCCGCTGAGCCTTCCGTTTTTTGTAAAGGAAGGGTCGGGCGACAAAAAACGGAACCGTTGTTTCGGCGAGGAAGGGTCGGCGGGCGGTTCGACCTTCCGAGATCGGCGCGAAACGGGTCGGGGTGTGGTTTTGGTGGAAAGTTGCCCCGCGCACACGTTTTCGGTGTCCTGACTCGCATGCGTCGCCATGCGGCCCTCTTCCTGCTCACGGTCCTTCTCGTCCTGTGCGTGCCGTCACTCGCCCGCGCGGAGATCCGCGTCTGCGTCAGGCCGCCGGACGTCGCGCCGAACGTGAACGAATGGGCCTATTCGCCGGGGGCGAAGGCTATGTGGACCACGAGACGCGCGAAGTTCACGCTGAAGAGCCAGGGGCTCACAACCTACGTATTCGACCCCTACGCGCCGCCCGCGAGCGCGAAACTCCTACCGATCCCGCACAACAAGCTGACCTGCCCCACGCCGCCGCCGCGCCCGATGCCGGCCCCGGCAAAGGACGCGCCGAAGGCCTCGGCCGAGGAGGACAAGGCGGGGGCTTCCACGTCTGCCGAGGCCTCGGAGACGCCGAAGCCGCCGCCGGCGAAGGACGAACAAGTCGACGTCGTGCCGCCCGGCGTGAAGATGATGCCGGAGCGCCCGCCGGAGGAGCCTCGGCCCTCGCCGCCTCCGCCCGAGGGCGTGCTGTCGAACGAGCCGCTCTTGCCGTCAGAGTCGACCTTGCCGAAGAAGGACGAGGTGCACCCGCCCAAGTGCGTGGACGAGCATTGCACGCTGGTGGATCGGGGCGGCGCGCTGCCGGAGCTTCAGCATCGGCAAGGGCGTCCCCTCGTGAGCGCGGTCCCGTGTGAGCAGACGAAGGAGGGGTGCAACGGGAACGGGAAGGGCAAGGCGAAGCCCCTGACGCCGCTCGAACGGATGGTCCGCGAGCTGACGATCGCTTCCGCGATGCTGAACGGCGAGTTCAATCACGACCTCGCCCGCAAGGACGGCAAGCGGTTCGGCATCATCGGCGGCGATAACGAGGACGGCGTCGACAACGCCATCGTCCAGGCCGCGGCGGCGATCACGCAGGTCGCGTCGGCAGTGCTCGTCGGGCAGGCTGAGAAGTTCGCGAAGAAGCTGGAGGAGGCTTGCGCGAAGAAGGCGCCGATCATCCTGGAGGGGGCCGAGAAGGTGTCCAAGGAGACGGCTGAGCTCTTGGCGACGCAGTACGGGAGGACGATCGCGGATGCCCTGGAGCAGAACGGCGCGCTCGGGCCATACAAGGCGATGCGCGAGTTCACGCGGGGCCTGGAGGGGGACTACCAGGCGCATCACATCCTGGAGAAGGCGATGGCCAGCAGGTGGGGACTCACGAAGGAGCTTGACGAGATACCATCGGTGATCTTGACGAGCGCAGAACACAAGAGGATCACAAAGTTGCTCGACGAGGCCAGGGAGAGGTTCCCGAAGACCAAGAAAGGCCTCTGGCAGGCATACGAGGACGTGTATAAGGATGTTCCGCACTGGCTCGCGGCCATCAAGCCCTATTTCGGGAAATGAGATATCGCGAGACGAGGATATGAAAACCGAGGTCAAGGTTCTTTTCGCAGCGCAACACATCCCTGGTGGACTGGAGGCCGTGTTCGGACCGGCGGGAATACCGATGGATGTCGCGGAAGTGCAAGACTTCACGCTGCAACGCAAACGGCAGATCCGGGTAAACCTGACGCTCGACGAGACCGACAAACGCCTGTCGGTGCTCTTGGACCTCCTCAAGACACACGGGATCAGCTGGCTCGAACGGCGCTACGACTGCTTCACCGACGAGGAGCTCGAATCCACGCGGCTGCTCGTCATGTGGTACGACGTCAATGCCGAGGTCTTCGCAGGGCCTCGGGTGGGCACGACCTACGACGTGTCCGAGGCGTGCAATCGTTGCGGCGCCGGGGCCCGGCAGACGTCCGCCATGATCATCGACGGGGAGTATCTTCATAGACTCGAAGGCCGGCGCGCCGCAGCAACTTGCTACGACGACATGCTCGTCGACGAGAAGCTGGCCGGCACGCTCGCGGAAAGCGGCCTGATCGGGATCTCGTTCCGAGGTGTCTTCGCAGCCTTCGAAAAGAGAGGCCACATTCAGCTCCCATGGCGGCAGATCTGCGCTACGCACACGATGCCGCCGCTATCACCACGTTCGACAGGAATCGAGGGTGACGAACTCTGCTCCTGCGGACGGAGCGGTTTCCTCGGACAGGCGGAAGTTCCTCTCCGCCTCGTCTACCGCGCCTCGGACCTGGTGGACATTCGCGACGTCAACGTGACCTGGGAATGGTTCGGCGATTTCCACTTTGAAGGCGACGTGAGCGACGCCCTCTTCCCGTCCCCCTTGTTCCTCGTCACCCCCAAGGTCTGGCGCATCTTCCGCGACGCAGGCGTCACCGGATTCGACTGGATCCCGATCCAGGTCGTCGACGAATAGGTCCGCCGCGCTCGCTACCCCTCGTCCTCGTCCCTCACCAGCCCCCAGGCACGCAAGAACGGGTCGTGCCTCGGATCCCGCGCGCGCTGGGCCCTCGCCTCTTCTTCCGCTAGCACGTTCAGGAGCCCGTCCAGCGTCTTCCACTCGGTGTGCACGGACGCCTCGATGTCCGTAGGACCCTGCGCGCGCAGCCACGCGGTCACCGCGGGGAGGGGAGGGATCGACGGGGCGCGAGGAGGTCCTACGTCCGCTGGTTTGTCCAGGGACGTGCGGGCGTCAATCGGAAGTGCCCGCTGCAGCGGCGGCGTGCCGCTTGCCGCGTTTGGGCTTCTTGCCGGTTGGATCGGTGGCTTCGGCGCGGAGGCGGTCGAGGAGGAGGGAGGCGGGTTCGTCGGTGGGATCTTGGGGGACGAGCTCGCCACGGAAGGCTTTGGAGAGGATGGCTCGATCGAGCGCTGTCCGCTGGCTTTCCACATCCTCGACGTTTCGTTCGATTGCATCCGCCAGTGCGATCATTCTTGTGATCGCACGAGCCATCACAAGTTGCTCCGCAAGTGGCGCAACCGGGATCGGCGCGATGCGCAAGTCGCTTCCCGATATACCGACCTGGCCCGCAGCCGACTTTCGCTTAGTCTCAATAAAGGCTTTCGTGGCGAACGCGTTAGTTGCTGCCTCGAAGAATTCTGGCGCGATGACACTTCGCAGAACACGTGCCCGAATCAATTTGTCAGGGTACACGAGAGCGCTTGCAACGTCTCGAACCATGCCGGCGACCCCCACGAGCTCCTCGTTGCCGTTGTACCGGGTGAATAAGACGTCCCCCGGGACGAGCTCGTATTCTCCGAATTCGTCCGATGGAGCGAGATATCGAACGTCACTGGTGTTCACTCGCATGGGGCGGACAGCACTGATACGAAGAATTGCCAGTCCCCCGTCCTGATCGGGCTTGGTGGCGATGCCGTTCTTGAGTGACTCTACAACTTCACCCACGGATGCCCACGCCCACCCCTCCGGCAACTCCGGCAACTCACTCGCATCGACCGGCTCCGGCTCCTCGTACTTCGCCTTCCACCGATCATCCCCCGGCATCTTCCCCTTCGTCCGCATCTTCGCGAGCTCCGCCTCCTCCCACCGCCGCCGCCGCTCGGCGCGGATGCGCTGGAGGAGCACCTCGGCCGGCTCCACGTCGGGGTTCTTCTCGCGCCACGCGGCGGTCAGATCCCCGCGGAACGCGGCGGCGAGCACGGACTGGCGGAACTGTTCGAGGAGATCGGGGACGGCGTCGAGGGCTTCCTTGGCACGGCGGCTCCGGGCGGTGAGGGATTCGATTTTGGAGACGATGCGGCGTTGTTCGGCCAGAGGTGGCTTCAAGATCTCTGTGGCCTCGAAGACGGGCTTCGTCACGTGGGCGAGACCAGCTCCGCCGTGTGCAACGCCGATTAGGTGTTCCAAGCGGTCGTTGATGGCGTGTCGGAGGAACCTCTTGTCGAACTCTCGCTCATCGAAGAGCACGCGGAAGATGTGCTGATTCAACACCGCCTTGCCGCGATCCCAGATATGGGCGCCGAACGATGTGCCCGGCGTACCTGACCAGGCGAACAACAGCTCGCCCGAATCGATCAGGTGCTTATGCTCCACATGACCATTAAATAAATTGAACTTGGCTTGGGTGCTGTTGAGGTTTTGTATCCGGACGATTGGCAAGCCGTCGCTCGTCCAGTCTGTGGGCTTGAAAGCGCGGCCGTTGATGAGATGACAGGCATCGCCGACGCGTACCGTCGTCCATCCAGTAGGAACGTCACTCACGCCCCACCCCCAAGCTCCGCCCGCAGCCCCTCAATCTCCATCACGGCGATCCGCAACCTCTCCAAAATCTCGTCCGCAATCTCCTCCGGCTCCGGCAAATCATCCGCCCCGCGGACATTCTCATCCTTGAGCCAAGCGATATCGAGGTTATCCCCCCGCGCCCGGATCTCCTCCCGCGAAAATTTCCTGAACCGCCCCGCCTCTCCCTGATCCTTCCGCTTGCTCTTCCCGAGCGGATCCTTCCCGAACGCCGCCTCGAACTCCGCAAAATGGTCTCGCGTGAGCGGCGTCCGCTTCCCGAACGAAGGCATGTTCGCGCGCATGTCGAACACCCACACCGCCTTCGTGTGGCCCTTGTCCGTCGTCCCGCGCGAGAAAAACAGGACGTTCGTCTTCACCCCCTGCGCGTAGAAGATCCCCGTCGGCAACCGCAGGATCGTGTGCAGGTCGCACTTCTCCATCAGATCGCGCCGAATCTCCGTCCCCGTGTTCTCCTCGAACAGCACGTTGTCCGGCAGCACCACCGCCGCCCGACCGCCCGGCCGCAGGCCCCGATAAATGTGCTGCAAAAACGCGAGCTGCTTGTTCGACGTCGGGAAGGTAAAGTCGTCCCGCGTCGGCAGCCCGCCGCCCTTCTTCGTGCCGAACGGCGGGTTCGTCAGGATCACGTCCGCCTTGTCGAGCTCGGTTCCCTGCGACGAGAGCGTATCCCCGAGCAAAAGCTCGCCCTCGATGTCGTGGAGCATCAGGTTCATCAGCGCGAGCCGATGCGCGTCCGGCACGAGCTCCACGCCGTAAAACGCCTTCTTCTTCTGGAACGCCTGCGCCTTCGCGTCGAGCGTGAAGAGCTGGTCCGTCTTGCCCTTGATGTACCGGTCGGCCGCGATCAAAAACCCCGCCGTCCCCGCCGCCGGGTCCTGCACCTTCTCCCCCGGCTGCGGCTGCACGAGGTGCACCATCGAATCGATCAGCGGCCGCGGCGTGAAGTATTGCCCCGCCCCCGACTTCTTCTCCGACGCGTTCTTTTCGAGCAGCCCTTCGTACAGATCCCCGAGCCCCTCGGTCCGCGCCGAATACCAGTCGAGCCCGTCGATCGCATCCACGAGCTTCTTCAGGTTCCGCGGCACCTTGAGCGACGTCGTCGCATTCGCGAAGATCGCCTGCACGCGCCCCGAGCCCTCGGTGCCGAGGTGCAAAAGGAGCGCGCGATAAAAGTTGAGCTGCTCGACCCCGTCCTTCGCTTCGAGATCGCCCCACCGATACCCCTTCGGCAGGTGCTTCTCCTGGTCCGTCTCTTTCATCATCTTGAGAAAGAGAAGGTAGGTCAGCTCGGTGACGTACTGGTGGTAGGTGATGCCGTCGTCCCGGAGAACGTGGCAGAGGTTCCAGAGCTTCTGGACGATGTCGGTCGTGGACATGGGCGGGAGGTTCCGGCGGAAGAACTACGCGAGTCCGACGCCGAGGTAAAGCCTCACCCCGCGTCCTTCCAGACCTCCTCGCGCAGATCCCCGAGGATCTCGTCGAGCTTGCCGGAAAACACCTTGTCGAGGTGCTTGAACCCGCCGTTCGACTTGAAGGCCTCGCTCTCGTCGATGGTGGCGCGATCCACGACCCGCTCGCGTTCGAGCTGCTTGCCGATGCGCTGGAGCCATTGCCGCTGGATCGACGTCCAGCCCGGCCGCGCGAGGATCTTCGCCGTCGCCCGCGCGACGCGCTCCTCGTACGGGACGAGCGGATCCCCGAGCGCGGCCTTGCGGATGTAGCCGATGATCGACGCCGCGAAATCGGCGTTCGAGGCCTGGCGCCACGCCGTCTGCAAAGCCGCCTCCGTGTACCCCTTCGCGTCGAGCGCGAGGAGCAGCTCGCGCAGCGCCGCGCGCGTGAGGTCCCGCGGGCGCTGCGTGACGACCACGAGCGCCGGGATCTTGTTCATGTTCTCCCGCAGGAACGCGGAAAAACTGTCGAGGTAGTCCTCGGGGCGCGTCCCCTTGCCATAACCGACCTCGACGGCCACGACCCGATCGACGTGGTCGGAGACGAGCAGTGGCCGCGATTCGCCGAACCGCCCGTCGAGCAGCGGCACGAGATATTCGTGCTGCCCGAACCACGCGACAGCCTCCTCGGGGCTCTGCCGGCGAAGCATCGCCGCGAGGGACGGCGGGGGCATCGAGGCGATGCCCTCGAAGCGCACGAGGTCGTCGCCCTTCAAAGACGGCGCCTTGCGCCGGAGCTTGGCGACGAGCTGATCGAGCGCGAGCTTGCGCGCCTCGGGATCCCCGTGCCCGAGCTCCGCGACGAGCTGCGCGAACGTGATCGCCGGCGAGGGCGCGACGGGCTTCATGTCCGTGTATTGCTCGAGCGCGTCGTAAAGCTCCACGGCGTCGAAGATGCGGAAGACCGTCTTGCCGATCTCGGGGCAGAGCCGCGTCGCGCGGCCGAGCATCTGCTCGTAGAGAATGCGGCTCTTGACGCGGCGGAGAAAGACGAGGTTCGCGATGCGCGGTACGTCGATCCCCGTTGTGAGCAGATCGACCGTGATCGCCACGTTCGGCAGGCGCTCGTTCTTGAACTCGCGGATCCGCTGGAGAGGCTTGTCGCTGCTGCCCGTGATCTTCTTGACCGCGTCGTTGTCGATCGCGCCGTACTTCGCGGTGAAGACCTCCCGAAGCAGACGCTCGACGAGCTGGGCGTGGTCGTCGTTCACCGCGAAGATCAGCGTCTTCGCGTCGCCCATCGGGTCGATGTGGTTCGCGAGCGCCTCGCAAACGGCGCGGTTGAAGTTCTCCGTGATGACGGCGCGGTTGAAGCCGTCGATCTCGATCGTGACCTCGTCTTCGAGGTGGATCAGATCGAGCTGCGCCTTGCCCGGATCGTAGACCTTGACGCCCTCGCCCTTGGCCCACTGGATCCCCTTCTGCGCGAGCTCCGTCACGATACGAATGGGCGGCTCGTGATCGATGAGCATGCCGTCGATCACGGCATCGCGGTACGAGTAGCGGAACGCGGGAGCGCCGAAGATCTGGGTCGTATGCAGCGCGGGCGTAGCCGTGAGGCCGATCTTCACCGCGTCGAAGTGGTCGAGGACGCGACGATACTTGGAAATGTAGTCGTCGAAATCGCGGAAGCCGAGCTCCGTCTCGGAGAGCTCCCGATCGAGCGTGTAGCCGCGGTGGCATTCGTCGACGACGAGGCAATCGTATTGATCGACCGGCGGGACGTCCGCGGGATCCGCGGCGTTGAGGACCCGCTTCACGAGGCTCTGCACCGTGGCGATGTGGAGCTTCGTATCGCCCTCGGGCTTGATGTCCCCGAGCTCCTTCATGTCGAAGATCTGCGCGAACGTCTGCAGGTTCTCGAGCCGCGTCTCCTTGAACGCGTTGCCGGCCTGCTCGCCGAGCGCGCTGCGATCGACGAGGAAAAGCACGCGGCGGAAGCGCTTCGCCTTGAGGAGCCGGTACACGAGCCCGATCGCCGTCCGCGTCTTGCCCGTCCCCGTCGCCATGGCGACGAGGCAGCTCGGTTTTCCTGTCTCGATCGCGGCCTCGACGGCCTGGATGGCGCGGATCTGATACTCGCGCAGGCCGAGGTAGCCCGTCGGCTCGCTGCGGAGCTTGTCGTGCGCCGCGCCGATGTCCTGCTTCATCAGGGCTTCGAGGCCCTCCGGCGAATACCAGCCCTGGAGCGGCTTGCCCGCGTTTTCGTCCCGGCGCGCATCGCGGAACCAGATGCCGCTCTTTTCCCGGAGCTGTTCGAGGTAGGGCCGGCCGTTCGTGGCGAAGAGGAACGGCACCCGGTGCTTCACCTTCCCCCACGGCCCCCCGGCGAGCTCCACGCCGTCCTTCGCGAGGAGGCCGGCGCTGTACCGCGCCGATTGATCCAGCTTGCCGGCGACGTCCTTGTGGAACCGCTTGGCCTCGACGACGCCGAGGGCCACGGTGCCGACGAACAGCACGTAATCGGCCCGGCCATTCTTCGTGGGCCACTCGGCGATGGCGCGATTCTTCCCCTTCTCGGGGCGCGCGCCGCGCTTGTAGGAGAGCCGCTCGGAATCGACCTCCCACCCCGCCGCGCGGAGCTGCTCGTCGATGAGCCGGCGCGTCGCGGCCTCGTCGAGGTAGACGTCGCGTGACGCCTCGGCGGCACGAGCAACGAACTGCTGGGTCTCGGCGGGAGCGGCGGCGGCCTTGGCCTGGAGCACGGCGAGCTCGGCCTCGATCGCGGCCTTCTGCTTCGCGACGGCCTCGATGTCCTTCGCGCGCCGCTCGGCCTCCTCGGTGGCGAGCGCCTCCCAGAGGGCCCGCTCGTCGGCCTCCTTCTGCGCGAGCTGCTCCGCCGTGAGCCGCTTCTTGGCTTCCTCCTCGGCCGCGGCGCGCATGGCCTCGACGTCGACCTTGCTCTTCGCGAGCTCCGCGCGCAGCGCCGCGAGCTCCTTCGCGAGCTCCTCGTCGTCCTTCGGCCCGGGTGGGGGGACGAACGGGCCAGGATCGAACTTGCGATGGTTGCCGAACGAGCGCTGGAACCAGATGCCGAGCTCGCGTGCCATCTTGAGCTGGTGCAGGGCCTCGTGATGCGTGCCGTGCGCGTCGTGCGCGGCCTTGTTCCCCGTGAGGCGGAGGTCGTGGAAGATCTGCTTCGTGCGGACGTCGAGCGCGCCGCGATCGTGGAGCCGGTTGATGAGGACGGCCTGGTTGTCCTCGAGCGGCGACGTGTAGAGCCCGAGGCGCGCGGCCGCGTGCTTCGCGAGGCGCTCGCCGAACTGCCGGAGCTTGAGAAGGCAGGTGTTGGGATCGTCGGCGAAGTACCGCTCGGCCTGGGTGCCGAGGATGGCCAGCAGCGGATCGTGATGCGCGAGGAAGGCGAAGTTCGGCGACGAGGTAGGAGGCACGGGCAAGCCTGGGCGGAGAGGAGTGGTTCCGCTTATGGACAACACACCTCGGCGACGAGGGGAAGGCGCTTTCCGCCTTCAGTACGAGAACCCGAGCGCTGCGTTTCTCAGGGTCACCTCACCACGAACGGATCCCGGTCCGCCCCGCTCACGAACACCGAGAGACCTGGCAGCGCCCCGGCGATTCGCTCCCGGATGCGCGGCAGCACTGCCCGCTCGCTGTTCGAATGCAGCGCGCACACCACCGTCATGCCGAGCTTCGCTGCCCGCAGCGCGTCGTGGTGCCTCATCTCGCCCGTCAGGTAGAGCTCTGCCCCCTGACCGAGCGCGTCCTCCACCATCGCACCCGCGGCCCCCGCGCTCGCTGCCACCGTCCGCACCATTCCCGTCGTCGGACCTGCCACGAGCAGCGCCTCGATTCCGAGGCCTCGCTTGATTCGCTCGAGCAGCTCCTCCCGCGGCGCCTCCGCTTCCAGCGCGCCGATGCGCCCGAGCCCGAGTGATTCTCCCTCTGGCGCCGGACCGAATTTTGCGCCTGGCGCGCGCATCGGACGGCGCGCGGGCAGGCCGCGGCCGAGGCCGAGGATGTCGGCCAGGAAATCGTTCGTCCCGCCCTCGGCCACGTCGAGCGCCGTGTGCGGTGAATAAATGGCGATCCCGTCCCGGATCGCCTCGAAGATCGGCCCCGGCGAAACGACCCGCTTCATCGCCTCGAAGATCGGCGGGTGGTACGAATACACGAGGTCCACGCCCTTCTCGCGCGCCTCGGCGGCCACGCCGGGCGTGTAATCGATGCAGAGCAGCGCCGCGCGAATCTCGGCTGCCGGATCGCCCACGAGCAGGCCCACGTTGTCCCAGCCCTCGGCGAGCCGGAGGGGGGCGATCGATTCCAGCACGGGGAGCACGTCGGAGAGGCGCATGAGCTCTGCTCTTATCACAAAGCCCGCCCACGCCCGACCCTTTTGCGCTACCAGAGGGGCCATGCCCGCGGCGCACCCTGCGCGTATCGTCGTCTACGCCTCCGATCACGGCTTCGGCCACGCCGCCCGCATGCTCGCGCTCGCGGCGCGCCTCGCTGACGACGGCGTCCCCGTTACGCTCTGCGCCGGCGCTGCCGCGCCCATGATCCGCGCCGCAGTGCCCTTCCTCGCGGCGCATGTCGACGTCGCCGCGGCCTCGCTGGATCCCGGCCTTGCCCCGCGCGCGGGTGCCCTCGACTTCGACCTCGACCGCTCCCGCGAGGCCCTCGCCGCGTGGCGCGCCGATCTCCCTCGCCTCGTCGCGACCGAGGCCGAACGCCTCGTGTCCCTCGGCGCCGCGCTCGTCGTCGCCGACGCCCCCGCCGCTGCGATCCTCGCCGCCGACCGCGCGGGCATTCCCGCCGTCGTTTGCTCGAACTTCACGTGGCTCGACATGTACGCCGGCCGATTCGGCAGCGACGTCGACGAAACCCTCGCCGATGCGTATGCCCGTGCGCGCCTCGGGTATCGCCTCCGCCTCGGAGCCATGCCCCTCGCGGGCCTCTCCGCCATTGAAGACACGGGCGGTGTCCTTGCCCGTCGCCCGCGCCGCGATCGTGCGGACATCCGCCGTGAGCTCGGCGTTTCCGAGGGCGACCTTCTCCTCGGCCTTGGCCTCGGCGGCAGCCTCGACGCCGTCCTGTACGACGTCCTCTCCGCCTCCGCGCCTGCCTCCGGCGTCCGGCTCCTCGCGCCCTCCCACGCCCCGGATTCGCAGCGCAGCGGCCCGCTCGTCCATTTCCCCTCCATCACGCCCGACCCGCAGAGTTATTTCGGCGCTTGCGACCTCGTCCTCGCCAAGGCCGGTTATTCGACGCTCGCCGAGGCCGCCATTGCCGGCGTGCCGCTCGCCGTCTTCCCGCTGCTCGGGAGCCCCGAGTCGGTGCGCCTTGCCCACGACGTCGAGACGCTTGGCCTCGGTGTCCGGCTCACTGACGAGACGGAAGCGCGCGTCGCGTTATCGCGACCCGAAGCCCTGTTCGACGCTGCGCGTCGAGATTGTTGCGGCCCTTTGCCCGACGCGGCGCCGGCGCTTGCCGCAGCGCTCCGCGCCCGTTTGCCCTGAGGACGTACCAAAAGGGGGTTTTCATCGGCGCCATGTGCGTGTAAACTCTCGTCATTCTTCGCAAAGCGGGAGGCCTCTTCCATGGGATACGAAATCGCACAGGTGGCCCGGAACTACGAGCGGATGCAAGGCCGGGAGATTTCCTACGCCGAGATGAAGTGCAACCAGTTCGTCGTCGCCGTGCTGCGGGCCGCGGTGAACCCGAAGTTCCCGAACATGCTGGCAAATGACTTCTCGAGCTCACCCTACTTCCAAAAGGTGAGCGAGCCCCAGGCCGGCGACCTCGTCCACTGGCCCGGGCACATCGGAATCGTCCTCGATCCGGATCAGGGCACGTTCATCGGCTCGCAGACCTCGACGGGTGTGGCCGAGGCGAACTACAAGAAGGGCTACTGGAACGGCTCGTACGGCGGCAAGAAGCCGGACACGTTCCTGCGTTACACCGGCTACTGATCCCCGCATGACGCGCCCCCAACTCGACGCCGATCTCCACAAGGCGATAGGCGACCTCCGCGCGGGGCGACCCGTCTCCGATCGTACGTTCGATAAGCTCTTCCCCGAGCCCATCCGGCGCGTCTCGTCGCGCTTCTGGACCCCCCTCGTCGTCGCCCGCAAGGTGAGCCACCTCCTCGCCGAGGAAGGCGGCCCCGTGCTCGACGTGGGCGCCGGCGTGGGCAAGCTCTGTATCACGGGCGCCCTCACGACCGACGCGGTGTTCCATGGCATCGAGCACCGCGTGGCCCTCGTCGAGACCGCGAACGAGGTGATCGACGCGCTCGGGCTCGTGGACCGCGCCGAGGTGCGTCAAGGCACGCTCGACGACATCGATTGGGATGCGTATCGCGCCTATTACTTCTGCAATCCTTTCGAGGAAAACATCTTCCCCGAGGCCAGGCGGCTCGACGACGCCATTCCGCTGACCGAGGATCGCTTTCGCGAGGACACGGCGCGGGTGGAGGCGGCGCTCGACGCGGCCCCCGTGGGCACGCGGATCGTGACGTTCCACGGGCTCGGGGCGCGGGTGCCGGCGACGTACCGGAAATACCCCGAGCGGACGGCCGGGACGGCATTCCTCAATTTGTGGATCAAGGTCGACGCCGGGAGCGCGGGCGGCGAGGGGACGTTCGACGGGTGGATCGCGGGGCGGTGAGGGCTATTTCCGCCGCCCGAGCGCCCACGCGACGCCTGCCTGCATCGTCGACAGCGTGACGATCCCATCCAGGCGGGCATCCATTTCAATCATGGCCTGCGCCATGGCGGCCTTGACGCCGGTGAGCACCACCCGCGCGCCGAGCAGCCGCACGGCCCCGGCGGCGTCGACGAGCAGGCGCACCACCTCATCATCGATCGTGGTCACACCCGTCACGTCGAGCAGCACCACGGCGGCCTGGCGCTCCGAGACGCCGTGAAGGAGTGAATCGAGCGCCTGGGCGGCGCGCGCGCCGTCGATGCGGCCAATGAGGGGCATCGCGAGGACCCGGTCGGCGAGCGGTAGGAGAGGCGCCCCGAGCTCGCGCAATGTGATGGCTTGCGCGCGTCGTTCCTCCTCGAGGCGCTCGGCGCGGCGCACGCCGGTGACGTCCCAGTAGATGCCCATCGAGCCGGAGATCGCGCCGTCCGCGTCCCGCACGGGCACCTTCTTGACCTCCACGTAACGCGCGCCCTCGGAGGAGGTGGGCGCCTGATGCTCCTCGACGCCTTGCCATGTCTCGCCCGTCTCGACCACGTGCCGGTCGTCGGCGTCGTATTTCTCCGCGAGCTCGCGCGGATAATAATCGAACACCGTCTTGCCGAGGGCACCTTCGAGCCCGGAGCCGACGCTTTCGAGCAGCGCCGCGTTGGCCCAGACGCAGCGCCCTTCGCGGTCCTTGTGATAAAGGCTCAGCGGCAGCTCGTCGGCGAGCGCGCGGAAGAACCGCAGCTCGTCCTCGAGCGCCCGCACCTTCTCTTCGAGCGTGCGCACCAGCGCGTGGTCCTCCGTGGACCCGTCGAGCAGTTCTTCGGAACGGATCATGATCCTTCTACCCGGCGTCCATGTCGCACGCGTGTGTCCAGATTGAAAGACAAAACGATGACGCGGGTGAGGCCGACGCGTTCCGCGAGCATCCCGGGCTTGCGGGAAAGGATGGAGCTCGGTCAGCATCGAAGCATCGACGAAGGAGAGGACCTACCGATGGAGCCCATTCGCCCCCGACATCTGCGCCCCGGTGATACCGTCGCCGTCGTTTCGCCCTCCTGGGGCGGGCCGGCTCTGTTTCCCCACGTCTTCGAGCGAGGCCTCGCCGTTTTGCGCGAGGACTTCGGGCTCCGCGTGCGGGAAATGCCGACGGCCCGCATGACCCCGGCGGCCCTCCAGGCCGACCCTCGGGCCCGCGCGGCCGACCTCCATCATGCCTTCGCCGACCCGGAAATCGCCGCGATCATCGCTTCCATTGGCGGCGAGGATTCGGTCCGCGTCCTGCCCTACCTCGACCGCGAGCTCATCCGGACGAACCCCAAGATCCTGATGGGTTTTTCCGATACCACCACACTGCTCACATTCGCCAACCAGCTTGGCCTCGTCACCTTCCACGGCCCGTCGGTCATGGCCGGCTTTGCCCAGCTCCGCGCCCTGCCGCCCGCTTGCGCCGCGCACTTGCGTGAAATGCTCTTCTCGGCTGCCCCGACCTACACCTACCGGCCTTATGGCGCTTACATCGAAGGTTATCTCGCTTGGAACGACCCCGCGAATACCGGCCTCGTCGAGCCCCTCCGTGACGATCCGGGCGGCTTTCGCCGGCTCCAGGGCACGAGCCCGGCCATGGGGCGGCTCTTCGGCGGCTGCATCGAGGTCCTCGAACTCATGAAAGGCACGTCCTTCTGGCCCGAGCCTGCCTTCTGGACGGGGCGTATCCTCCTGTTCGAGACCTCCGAGGAGGTGCCGCCTCCGGCGCGCGTGGGGTATTTCCTGCGAAACTACGGAATGCAGGGCATCTTCGATCGGGTGGCGGGGATCGTCTTCGGGCGGGCCCGGGGCTACACGCCCGAGCAGAAGCGCGAGCTCGAGGAGCGAATCGTCTCGATCGTCGCGGGCGAGTTTGGCCGAACCGACATCCCGATCGTCACGAACGTCGATTTCGGCCACACGGACCCGCAGCTCGTCATGCCTCTCGGCGTGCTCGCAGAGCTCGACCCGGCGGGGCCGTCGTTACGGCTCGTCGAGCCCGCGTGCGCCCTGGGGTGATGCGTCGATGGGCTTCAGCCCGCCGCGGCTTTTTGCAGGGCCGCGATGTCGAGCTTCTTCATCCCGAGCATGGCCATCGTGGCCCTTCGCGCTCGGTTCGGGTCGGGATCGGAGAGCAGCTCGACGAGCTGCTTGGGCACCACCTGCCAGGACACCCCGAAGCGGTCGCGGAGCCAGCCACACTGCTGGGCTTTCTCGTCGCCGCCCTCGGTGAGGCGGTTCCAGTAGTGGTCCACCTCGTCCTGGCTCTCGCAATGCACGACGAACGAGATCGCTCCGCTGAACGTGAACTGGGGGCCGCCGTTGATGGCGGTGAAGTCCTGCCCGTCGAGCTGGAAGCCCATGGTCATGACGGACCCCTCCGCCCGGCCGGACATCTGCGCGGATTCCTTGCTGTAGCGCGTGGTCGTCACGATCCGGGAGTTCGGGAAGACCGACGTGTAGAACTTCACGGCCTCCTCGGCCTGCGTGTCGAACCAGAGGAACGGCGTGATGCGCTGAAACCTGTTTTGCATGGTCTTTTTCTCGCTGTTCTCGCCAACGTGACGGAAGAACCACGGGAGCGGCCGGGTTCGTCGTGAGCGTACGGCAACCCCCCGCGGAGGTGCTTCACGTACTTGGACCCCGGGCCGAGGGAAAACTCATCGGTCCCCCGCGACAAAATCGTGCGTCCCGGAACTGTCGTCCCACGCACCGGTCGGGGAGCCTCGGAGGCAAGAATCGATGCGCCGCGGACGGAGCGGACAAACGTACGTGAGCGGGCACCTCACCTGTACGCGATGAGCACCGTCGAGAGCTGATAATTCGGCTCCGTATGAGCCCCGCCATCGTAATCGCAGCCCGTCCCGAGCGAGCACCCCTCGCAAACGGCCGCATCGGGGCGACACGTATTCTCGTATTCTTCCACGCCATAGGCGATCTTCACGGTGGACGCGCCCGCGACGTCGGCCGTGATGTCCACCGTCCACGGGCGGACGTCGGCGCCCGGGCACCAGCCTGCGCGGGGATACTTCCACGTGCCCTGCTGGCCGGGCACGGCGGTGGTCGCGCAATCGCTCCGCCAGATGTCCAGCTCGTGCGGCGTCGCGCCGACGGTGAAGGTATGCTTGCGCGTGCAGAACTCGGCGCAGTTGTCCGCATTCCCCTGACCGTGGCCGGTGATGAACGTGCGCAGCGCATAGGACGTCGAGCCCTCGGGTAGCGTGATCTCCTGCGCCGGCGCGCTCCCGGAGACCGGCTTCGCGGGGTCGCCATAAGCGACAGAGCGCCGATCCCAGACGGGGAGGACCGCGACGGGCAATTTCGCCGGGATCCCGCCTTTCATCTCGAAGCTCGCGGTGACGAGCCATCCAGCGCCGTACGGGCTCCCGGGGCCCACCCACGTATCGATGAAGGCGCGCACGGTCACCTCGCCGGCGAGCAGCGGGCGCAGATCGGTCACGTCGATGTCCCACGCGCCCTCCACCGCGTACGGGGTGATGTAGCGGGCGATTTCAAGGACCGTATCCTCCTCGGGCGTATTGCCCTTCGCCGTCACGAGGCCGAGGGAGGCGAATCGATCCCAGGCGTCGCAGCCGCCGTCCGGGCACGCGAGCGACAGGTGGAGGACGATCTGCGAATACTCTCCCTCGGCTGGGAACGTGGCCGGCGCATCGACGATGCGCTTGTTGTCCTCGCCGGTGAAATAAACGTGCGTCTTGTCGTGAGGGGTGACGACCGTATCGGCGCCGGGCACGGGCTCGCTCGGCCCGGGGCCACCGCCGGCCGTGCCCGAGGAATCGGGCGGCGCGGCAGGCTCGCTACAGGCCGCATGGGAGAATAGAACGAGGGCGCCCAGGGCAGGAAGGCAACGCATCGCGCCCTGGTACACGAGATCCGTTCTGGCTCCAAGGGGGCCCGAGCCTCGACCCCGTTGAACCGACGCGCGGTCGCTGCCAGAGTCCTCCCGATGTCCCCGGAAGCCTCCGCCCAAGGCGCCGCCCTCGCCGCCGAGGGCCTCGTCAAGCATTACGGCCCCACGATCGCCGTCGCCGGCCTCGATCTCGTCGTTCGTCCGGGCGAGGTCGTTGGCCTCCTCGGCCCGAACGGGGCGGGCAAAACGACCGCGCTGCGCATGCTCGCCGGCATCCTCCGGCCCACCGAGGGGCGCGTCCGGATCGGCGGCATCGACATGGCCGAGCGCCCGCTCGAAGCCAAAGCCCTGATAGGCTTCCTCTCCGGCGACACGCAGCTCTACCAGCGACTCTCTCCGCGCGAGACCTTGCAGTATTTCGGCCGCCTCCACGGCCTCTCCGAGACGCGCCTCGCCGCGCGGATCGACGACCTCGTGCGGGACCTCGAAATGGCCTCGTTCGCCGACCGTCCCTCGGCCACCCTCTCCGCCGGGCAAAAGCAGCGCGCCAACATCGCGCGCGCCTTCCTCCACGAGCCCTCCGTCCTCATCCTCGACGAGCCCACGAATGCCCTCGACGTCCTCTCCGGCCGCTTCATCGTCGAATCCATCCGCAAGGAGCGCGCGAAGGGCCGTGCCATTCTCTTCTCCACGCACATCATGAGCGAAGCCGAATATCTCTGCGATCGGATCTCCCTCATCCACGAGGGCCGCATCGTCGACGAGGGCGAGGTCCCGGCCCTCTGCGCGCGCGCCGGCGGCGCGAAAAACCTCACGGATGCATTCCTTTACCATGTCGAGCGTGGCGCCCCCCGCGCGGACGGCGCGGCTTCCGGAGGTGCGGCGTGAGGCTCTCCATCGTCCTCGTCATTCTGCGCAAGGAGCTCGTCGAGACGTTGCGGGATCGCCGCACGTTCGTGAGCCTCGTCCTCCTGCCGATGATGCTCTATCCGCTCTTCGCGCTCCTCATGAGCCGGATGGCGGGCGCGGAGATGGATGCGCTCGAAGCGCGCCCGTCGAAGATTGCCGTCTGGGGCGAGCTCTCGCCCGACGTCTCCGCGGCGCTCGCGGCAGGCGAAAACAAACTCGAAATCGTGCCCTGGCACGGCGCCCCCGAGGCGCTCCGCCGGGACCTCGAAGCCGGATCCATTCCGCCGCCCACGCCCGCGCCCCCGCGCCCGCCCGGGCCACCCCGCAAAGACCCGGGCGCCGAGCCGAGCACGGGCACGAAACAACGCGACGCGGAAAGGCCCGACGCCGCGGTTGCGCTCGCCGCCCGCACGCTCGTCGGCGCCCGCGAGGCGCACGCCGTGCTCGTCCCCTGGCGGGGTTTCTCCGAGGACGTCCGCGCCGGCAAGGCCGCCCGCGTCACCATTTATTACGACTCGGTCTGGGGCGACTCCGATTTCGCGGCCGATCGCCTCGATTACGCGCTCGCCCGGGCCCGCGACGGCCTCCTCGTCTCGCGCGAGGGCGAAAAAGGTTTGCCCAAGGGGTTCACGTCGGGGCTCGAGGTCGTCTCGCGCAACATCGCGCCCGACGAACGGCGGGTCGGCAAGGTCCTCGGCACGCTCATGCCGATGATGCTGATCCTCATGTCCCTCCTCGGCGGCTTTCTCCGCGCGGCCGACATGACCGCCGGCGAAAAGGAACGCGGCACCATGCAGACCTTGCTCTGCGCACCGCTCTTGCCCCTCGAGATCATCACCGGCAAATTCCTCGCCGTCTTCGTCGTCTCCCTCGTCACGGCCCTCGTCAACGTCGCGAGCCTCGGCCTCACGCTCCGCCGCATCCTCCCCGGCGAAATGGACGTGCCCTTTTCGGCCCACGCGTTCACCTTCGCGCTCCTCATCCCGGTCACGCTCCTCTTTTCGGCGCTCTTTCTGGCCGTCGCGGCCTTCGCCCGCGATTTCAAGGACGCGCAGAACCTGCTCACGCCCGTGTATCTGCCCGTCATGCTCCTCTCGATGCTCACGTCCTTGCCCGGGATGGAGCTCTCCGTCACCACGTCTTTCGTGCCGCTCCTCAATGTCGCCCTCCTCATCAAGGCGATTTACCTCGGCGACGTCGCGCCCGATCTCGTCCTCTTCACGCTCGGCTCGTCCACGCTGTTCGCCGCGCTCGCGCTCGTCTTCGCCGCGCGTGTCTTCGAGCGCGAGGACGTCCTGCTCGGCGGCCGCGGCTCGTTCCGCGCCGTCTTCACGTTCGAGCGGCAAAAAGGCGGGATCCCGAGCCTCGGCTTTTCCCTCGGCGCCTTCTCCGTGATCCTCGTCGTGACGTTTTACGCGAGCTTCCTCCTCGAGAAGACCACGAACAAGACCGTGCAGATCGCCGGCACCCAGCTCGGCCTGATGTTCCTGCCCGCCCTCGCCGCCATTGCCGCGTCGGGCGCCTCGATGCGCGAGACGCTCGGCCTGCGCTGGCCGCGCCCGCGCGCCCTCGTCGGCGCTGTCCTCGCCGGCCTCTCCGGGGGCGTCGTCGTCAGCGCGATCGCGCTCCGCCTCGTGCCCGTCCCACGCGAATTCTCGGACAAGCTCGGCGACGCGCTCCTGCTCGACGGCCAGCCCCTCGGGGTGCTGATCCTCGTCATCGCCGTCCTGCCCGCGCTCTGCGAGGAGACGCTCTTCCGCGGGTTCCTTTTCACGGGCCTGTCGCGCGCCGGGGTCGCCGTCGCGCTCATCACCTCGTCCTTGCTCTTCGGCCTCGCGCACGGCTCGATTTACCGATTGATCCCCACCTTCTCGCTCGGCCTCTTGCTCGGGTATGCCCGCCACACCACGCGGTCGCTCCTGCCCGGCATCCTCGTGCACGGGATCAACAATGCCCTCGCCATGACGATCCTCGTCGTGCGGCCTGCATGGCTGGAAAGGTTCTTCGGGGATGAGCAGCCCGTCGGGCTCGGGGCCGCCGCGGCGCTCGTGCTCGCGCTCGGCGTCTATCTGATGCGCGAGCCGCGCGTGGCCAAAGCGCGCGGCTGAAAGATGCTCCTCACGCCGCCTTCGGCTGCTCGGCGGGGGCGCTCTCCTCGTTCCCGCGCGCGACAATACTCCCGAAGGCGGCGGCCGTGAAGAACATGATCAAGCTGTAAATGGCCGGCGGAATGGCCATCGTCGAATTGTTGAGCAGCGTGGGCGCCGAGGCGATGGCGATCGCCAGAGTCCCGTTGTGAATGCCGATCTCCATCCCGATCGCGGTCGCTTGCCGCTTCGGCAGCCGCACGAGCAGGGGCACCAGATACCCGATCCCCATGCTGACGAGGTTGAACACGAGCGCGGCCAGGCCCACCTGCCGGAACGACGTCAAGAGGCTCGCCCGCTCCTTGAGCACGGCCGCGACGATGATGAGCACGAGGAACACGGCCGAGATGATCTTCACCGGCTTCTGCAGCCGATCCGAGGCGGCCGGCCGCTTGGCCCGGATGAGCATCCCGATCCCCACGGGCACGAGCACCACGGCGAAGACCTGGATCACCTTGTCGAACTGGAGCGGAATGCTCTTTTCGGTCCCGAGGAACGCCGTGAGCGACATGTTCACGATGAACGGCAGCGTGAACAGGCTGAGGATGGAGTTCGTCGCGGTCAGCGTGATGTTCAGCGCGACGTCGCCTTTCGCGAGGTGGCTGAAGAGGTTCGCCGTCGCGCCGCCCGGCGAGGCGGCGAGCAACATGAGCCCCACGGCGAGCTCGGGCGGGAGCCCGAAGCCCTTCGCGATGCCGTAACACGCGAGCGGGAGGAGCACCGTCTGGCAGACGAGCCCCACGAAGACGGCCCGCGGATACACCACGACGCGGCGGAAATCCTCGAGCCCGAGCCCGAGTCCGAGGCCGAGCATGATGACGCCGAGCGCGAGCGGCATGAACACGGCCGTGAAGACATTCGATTGCATGGTGAATGGAGAGGGTGTCACGAACACCACCACCGACTCAACAAGGGAGTGCGGCGCGAACGCGCTTGCTTGCGTTTCGGCTCCGGTTGTAGAAATACTCGGAAGGGGAACCATGGGATCTGAACGAACGGCGGAGGGCGCGGGGGTCGACGTCGCCGCGCTCGAGGCGGAGATCGCGGCGCTGCGGCGCGAAAACGGCTCGCTGCGCGCGCAGATCGTCGCGCTCGAGGGCGCGCTCATGGACCAGCGCGTCGAGGCGACGCCGTCTCGGATGACGACGATGCGCGCCGCCGTGGCCGAGCGCGCCGACAACGAGCGGAGGCGCCTCCTCCACGCGATCATCGACCATTCGCCGAGCGTCGTCTTCGTCAAGGACCCCGAGGGCCGGTACCTCCTCCTGAACCGTCACGCCGAGCGGCTTTACCGCAAGCCACGCAAGGAGTTGCTCGGCCGGACCGACGCCGATTTTTTCCCGCCGGAGGCCGTCCGCGCCATGCGGGAGAGGGACGAGGAGGCGGTGCGCCGGGACGAGCCCATTCAATTCGAGGAGGCCGTCGAATTCGCGGATGGGACCCACCATTACGTCACGATCAAATTCCCCATCCTGAACAGCTACGGCGCGCTCATGGGCGTCTGCGGCATCGCCACGGACATCACCGAGCAGAAGCGGCAGGAGGAGGAGCGCTTGCTCCTGCGCGAGCAGGTGATCGCCGCGCAGGAAGAGACGCTCCGCGAGCTCTCCACGCCCTTGGTCCCGATCGCCGACGGTGTCGTGGCCATGCCGATCGTCGGCCGCGTCGATCAGGCGCGCGCCGAGCGCATCATGAGCACGCTCCTCGACGGCATCGGCCACCACGGCGCGCACTCGGTGATCCTCGACGTCACGGGCGTGCGCACCGTGGACACGAACGTCGCGAGCGCGATCGTCTCGGCGGCCCGCGCCGCGCGGCTCCTCGGCGCGCGTGTGGTCGTGACGGGCGTGCGGCCCGAGGTCGCGCGGACGCTCCTCGAGATCGGCACCGATCTCGAGGGAATCGTCATGCGGAGCAATCTGCAGAGCGGCATTGCATTCGCCCTCCGCCGTTAAAGCGTAGAGCCGCTCGCAGCCGCCCGCCCGACGCGACCGGCCGGCGGCTCGGCTCCTGTCGTGCTCCCTCGGCGGGCAGGAACCACACAGGACGGCAATGGCACCCTTCTTGGTTGCTTCCCGCCCGCGCCGCGGCAATCAAGTGAAAATCAGGACCCAACGTGCGGACTGGCTGCTCTTCCTGGTCATGCTCGTGCCGATCGGTCTGAGCACGTGGTTTGGCTTGTCCCTGATCGACGCGATTCACCGCCGCCAGGCCGCGGCGACCGTACAGACCGTGCTCGCGACGACCCGCGAGGGTCTGGTGACCTGGGAGCGGCACATGGAGGCCACCGCGAAGAGCTGGGCGGGCGAGGCCGGCGTGCGGCGCGTGGTCCTCGCGCAGTTGAAGCTCCGGAGCAGCGGCGGGGCGCTCCACGAGGGCCCGTACCTCGGCGAGCTGCGGCGCCTGCTGCGGGACGTCGTCCAGCAGAAGCAATACATGGGCTTCGACATCATCGCCCCGGACGGCATCGACATCGCCTCCGACCACGGCGATGTCGTCGCGACGAACACGCTGAGCCGCCTGGATCCGGACACCATCACCGCGGCGCTTCGTGGCTCGACCGTCACCGGAGCGCCCTTCCTCATGCGCGACCAAAACCTCGAGGTCGACGTTCCGACGATGCTCGTCGCGACACCCGTGCGCGACGAGGACGGGGCGATCGTGGCAGCGCTCGTCTTCCGCATCGATCCCACCGGAGAATTCTCGCGCATCACACAGTCGGGCCGGGTCGGCGAGACGGGCGAGACGTACGCATTCGACCGTTACGCGCGTCTCGCGACGGAGAGCCGGTTCGAGCCGCTGCTCCGCGACATCGGCTTGCTCGCCGCCGGCCAACATTCGAGCCAAGTGATCGAGCTGCGTGATCCAGGCGGTAACATGCTCCGCGGCTTCCGCTCCCGGCTGCCCCGGTCGGAGCAGCCCTTGACGAGAATGGCCATGAGCGCCGTCTCCGGGAAATCCGGGCTCGACACCGACGGCTACCGCGATTACCGAGGCGTTACGGTGATCGGGGCCTGGGTATGGGATCCAGAGCTCCAGCTCGGGATCGCAACCGAGGTCGACAAAGCCGAGGCGTACAGCGCCCTCACCGCAACGCGCAAGGTCGTCCTGCGGACGTTCATCGTCGGTCTCGGCATCACGCTCGTGCTGACCCTCATTTTGCAGCAGCGCGCGAAGGCCCTCGCCCACAGCCTGGGTCGAGAGCGGGAGCTCCGGACCGAGCTCGAGGAGCGGGTCGACCGTCTCCAGCGCGTGGAAGGCGAGCTCGAGAGCGCGGTTCATGCGCGCGAAGAGTTCTTGCGATTCGCATCGCACGAGCTGCGCACGCCGCTGACGAGTCTGCGGCTGCTTTACGAATACATGCTTCGAGCCCGCCCCGAGGACGCAACGCCCGTGATGAGCCCGGCGGACGTGAGCCGATTCTTGAAGGTCTCCACGCGCGAGCTTCGCCGGATGACGCAGGTCATCAACAACATGTTCGTGCTGTCGAACGTCGCCGCGGGCAACGCGGTGCTGAACCTCGAGCGCGTGGAGATCGAGGAGCTCGTACGGAACGTCGCACGGAAGATGCAAACGGAGGTCGCAGCCGAGGGGTGCACCGTGGAGATCCAGAGCGAGGGCCCCGTATACGGCCACTGGGATCGGACGCACCTCGAGCAGGTTTTCGTGAACCTTCTGTCGAACGCAGCGCGATTCGGCGCCAAACAGCCGATCACGATATCGGTCAGCAAGGAGCCAGGCTTCGCGGTCGTCTCGGTGCGAGATCGCGGCGTGGGCATCACGCCAGAGGAGCTGGAGAGGATCTTCGAGCCATTCCGGCGGAGGCAGGACGCACACGCCGGGCTCGGCGCAGGGCTCTTCGTTTGCCGCGCAATCGTCGAAGCACACAAGGGCACGATCTCCGTCTCGAGCGAGAAGGGAGAAGGCGCAACCTTCTGCGTGAAGCTCCCGCTGCCACCCGGGAGCGATCAGGTCTAGACCCGAGCACAGGGGTCTCAGCTGGAGCCGCCGCGCCGGGGCGCCGCCCCGGGCCCCGCGGGGGCTGTCCGCCCCTCGACCCGGACCAGGGCAAGCCCTGGACTCGGGGTGGAAGAACTGCGCGATGCGCAGTTCTTCCAGCGGGCCGGTGGGATCGCCCCGCCCGTCGAGATGTCAGCGCAGCTGTCTTGGTTGGCGAGGTCGTCGCCGGTCTCGACCGGGCCTGTGCGATGAACTGCGCATCGCGCAGTTCATCGTCCTGGGTCCAGCCCCTGGCTGGTCCGGGTGCAGGGGCGGACAGCCCCTGCTGGGGCCTGGGGCAACGCCCCAGCGCAGCGGCGTCGACCCGAGGGACCTTCGCGAACGGAGCGCTACATCGACCGGGAGGTCCCGGGACCTTCGCGCAAGGAGCGCAACATCGATCCGGGAGGTTCCGGGATCTGCGGGAACGGAGCGCGACGTCGATCCGGGAGGTCCCGGGACCTGCGGGAACGGAGCGCGACGTCGATCCGGGAGGTCCCGGGACCTGCGGGAACGGGGTCGAAGACCGATGACGGAGGCCGAGGGACCTGCACGCGCGGCGGAGAGGGGGTGAAAGACGCTGCGATGAACTGCGCATCGCGCAGTTCATCGTCCCGGGTCCAGCCCCTGGCTGGTCCGGGTGCAGGGGCGGACAGCCCCTGCTGGGGCCTGGGGCAACGCCCCAGCGCGGCGGCCTCCAACCTAACCTAGAACTGAACAGGCAATCGCTTCTTTGCGTGCAGCAGCAGGAGCATCGAGCTTGGCTCGAGGTCCTCGCGCGGGACGGCCAGCTTCATCCTTGGCAGGCGCCGGAGCAGCGTCTCCACGGCGATGACGGCTTCGAGCCGCGCGAGCGGCGCGCCGAGACAGAAATGGATCCCGTAGCCGAATGCGATGTGCTTGTTTGGTTTTCGCCCCACGTCGAAGCGGGCTGCGTTTGGGAATCGTGATTCGTCGTGATCGGCGGAGAGCAGCGATGCCAGCACGAGCTCGTTTTTTCGGATCGTCACCCCGCCGATCTCCACGTCCTCCAGTGCGAAGCGGTATGTCGTCGTCTCCACCGGCCCGCAATAGCGCAGCATCTCCTCCACGGCTGATTCGAGGAGCGACGGATCGGCGACGAGACGCTCGCGCTCTTCGGGGTGGTCCATCAGCGCGAGCATGCCGTTCGTGATCAGATTGACTGTGGTCTCGTGGCCTGCGACGAGCAGGAGGAAGAGCATTCCTACGAGCTCTTGGGTGCTCAGACGATCGCCGCCTTCCTCGGCGGCCACGAGCCCGCTCACGAGGTCGTCTCTTGGCTCGGCCCTGCGGCGCTCGATGAGCGCCATGAAGTACTGGAAGAACTCGAATCCGGTGGCGCGCAGGTGCGCGAGTTGCTCCTCGGTGTCCGCGGGCGTGAAGAGCGTCGTGGTCCAGCGACGGAAATCGTCCTGGTCTGCGGAGGGCACGCCGAGCAGCTCGGCGATGACCGTGACGGGCAGGGGATACGAGAATTGCGAGACGAGGTCCATCCCGCTTGCATCACGCGCGAGGGCGGCCGAGACGAGGTTCTCCGCAATCGTGGAGATGCGGCCGCGCAGGCCCTCGACGATTTGCGGCGTGAAGGCTTTGGCCACGAGGGAGCGAAGCCGCGTGTGGTCTGGCGGATCGGCGCTCAGCATGTGCTTGCCGAGCACGTCGAATTCGCCCGATACGCGCAGGCGCGCACGCTCCTCGGGGGGCCATTTGGTGAAATCCTTGCCGAAGCGGGGATCTCGCAGCATCTCGGAGCAATCGGTGTACCGCGTGAGTAGCCAGAAAGGCACTTTCCGGTAGGGCTCGATGACCTGCGAGATGGGCTCTTCGGCGCGGAGGCGTTTGTAGATCGGATGAGGGTCCTTGCGGCCCGCCAGCGTGAACAAGGGGTGCATGGGGGAAGCATGGTAGGGGCCCGTGGAAGGGCCCGGCAAGGGCGTGTTGTGTGCTCACGAGCGTACCGGATGGCTTGAAAAAGGTGCTCCCATGGTCATGAGCCCCGCCCTTTACGCCCCGGGCGCGATTCCGTAGTCTTGGCGCATGAGCCGCCTCGAGACGAATGGGTACTACGCGCTCGGGGTTCCGTTCTACCTTGCCATCATCGCCCTGGAGATCGCGCTTTCGCGCCGCAAAGGGCAGCGCGTCTACGGGTTTGCCGACACGCTCGGGAGCTTCTCGGCGGGGCTCGGCGAGATCGTCCTTGGCCTCTTCCTCGGCCCGTTGCTCCTCGGCCTCTACGATTTCGCCTACGACAGGCTCGCGCTCGTGCGCTGGCCCGAGGGCTCGATCGTCCCCTGGATCCTCGCGTTCGCGCTCGGCGACCTCGGGTATTACTGGTATCACCGCGCCGGCCATTCCGTGGCCGCGCTCTGGGCGATCCACGGCGTCCATCACCAGTCCGAGCATTTCAACGTCTCGGTTGCCACGCGTCACCCCTGGTTTTCGGACACGTACGCCTTCCTCTTCTACGCGCCCATCCCCATGCTCGGCGTCCCGCCGCTGCATTTCTTCGTGGCGATCTCGATCATCTCCTTTTACGCGCTCAGCGTCCATTCGCGCGTCTTCCACCGCCCGGGGCTCTGGTTCCTGGTCACGCCGGCGACGCACATCGTGCATCATTCGAGAAACCGGCGGTATTTGAACAAGAACTTCGGCGCGATGTTCACGGTGTGGGACCGCATGTTCGGTACGCACGTGGAGGTCGATCCCGCCGATCCGCCGGTCCTCGGCACGCCGTTCGGCTACCAGACGCACGACGGCGCGCGGGCACAATGGGTGTTCTTCCGCGACCTCATCGCCGTCGCGCGCCAGGCGAAGACGTTCGGCGACAAGGTCCGGACCTTCGTCCGTCACCCCGGCTGGACCCCCGAGGGCATTGTCTTCCCGCGCCACGCGCCCGCGCGGCCCGACACGGACATTCCTACACGCACAAAGGTTTATGCCGCGCTCGCGTTCGCCGCGACGCTCGCGTTCGCGCTGCACCTCCTCTGGCTGCGCGATCGGCATCCGTTCTGGCAACTCGCGGCCGGGGCGCTCGTCGTCTTGTGGGGGTTGTCGACGATGGGCGGGCTCCTCGACGGGCGCGACGGCGCGGCCAAGCGGGAGGGCGTGCGGGTCGCCGCGACGGCCGCGCTCGGCCTCGCGATCGCGTTCAGCTCGTCCGCATCCTAGTGCCCAGATCGAGGAGGCTCTGCGCCGACCCGCCATTGCCGAGGGCCTGGTTGATTCCGCGGCAAGCGGTCCAGCATTGCTGGCACCTCGCAATCTCGGCCTGCTTCTCCTGCAACCGCCGATGGAGCTCCCCGAGGCTCGCCTCCCGCACGTTGCCCACGCTCTCGTCGATCCGCTCGATGCAGGGCGAGACGTTGCCCACGTGATCGATGTTGAACCCCGTCTTGCCCGCGCTGCACGTGGGCATCTTCTCCTGCGCGAGGAAGGCGTCGATGCGCGCGAAATAATCGCGGAAGTACCGGAGGTGTGGATACTTCTCCCAGAGCGCGAGCACATGCTTGGACACGCCCACGGGCGGCATCTTGTCGGGCCCCTCCTTGCCGCGGCGATAGCCCGCAATGCTGAGGAGCGTGAGCTGATGGCCGACCCCGCGCGCCTCGCTCTGCCGGAGCAGCGCCTCCAGATCACGCCAGTTGTCCTCCATCAGCACCGTCATCACGTGCACCTGTTTGCCCCCGCGCGGCGCCGTGTCGCGGAGGAGTTCGACCGCCTTCCAGGCGCGATCCGTGGTCCCCGCGAGCCGGCGTTTCCCGTCGTGCCGGCTCGCCTCGGGGTAATCGATGCTCACGTTGCCGTGCACGAGCCCCGCGTCCCAGAGCGCTTTGGCCTTGTCCTCCGTCACGAACCAGCCGTTCGTGAACAGCGCGGTGATGTGTTTCTCCGAGAGAATCCGCACGATCTCCACGATGTCGGGCCGCGCGAGCGGCTCGCCGCCCTCGACCGAGATCACGAACGTGCCGAGCTCGGCGAGCTCGTCCGCGACGCGGCGGTATTCGGCGAGCGAAAGCTCCTGCTTGGGCGGCGCGGGGTTCGGCCAGAAATCGCAGAAGCTGCATTCCATGTTGCAGCGGTTCGTGACCTGGATCAGGCACGAAAACGGGCGCCTGCGGAGGAGCGTCGCGGCGAACGTGGCCTCTTTTTTCCACGTGGCGAAGCTCATCCGAACCTCCATCCGCCGGCGAACTGCTGCCCGAGCCGCGCCGTCGCATCGCGCACGATCGGGGCCACCTCGCGGTATTCGTCGAGCAGCGCGCCAATCCGATCCACGACGCGGTCGATCTCGGCGTCCGTCACCGTGAGCGGCGGTTCGAGCTTGAGCACGTTCCATTGCTGGCTCGCGGGTTGCGCCACGATCCCGTGCTCGAGCAGGCGCACGCTCAGCCATTGCCCGAAGATACGCCGCGAGACCGCCTCCACGAGGCCCGGCAAGGCCCGATGCAAGAGCCCGCCCTTTTCGGTCGGTCCGAGCTCGATCCCCACGAAGAGCCCGCGGCCCCGCACCTCGCGCACGAGCGGGTGCTTGCCGATGCGGTCGCGGAGCGCGCCGAGCATCCGCTCGCCTTTCTCCCGGCTAGCTTGCACGAGCCCCTCCTCGTCGAGGATGTCGAGGATCGCCCCGGCCGTGCGGCAAGCGAAGGCATTGCCCGCGTATGTCGAGCCGTGCAGATCGAAGCGCTCGGCCGTGCCGAACGCGCGTTTGCACAGATCGGGCGTCGTCAGCGTCGCGGAGATCGGCACCATTCCGCCGCCGAGGGCCTTGCCGAGCACGAGGACGTCCGGGAAAAACCCTTCGGCCTCGCAAGCGAAGAGCGAGCCCGTGCGGCCGATGCCGGTCTGCACCTCGTCGAGGACGAGCAGCGCGCCGCGCTTTTTGCAGAGCTCCTGCGCGGCGCGCAGGTACCCTTTCGGCGGGACGAGCATGCCGCCCTCGGCCTGGATCGGCTCGACGAGGAACGCGGCGGCACGGGTCTTTCCGAGGGCCTCGTCGAGCGCGTCGAGATCCCCGAACGGGACCTCCTGGCAGGCCGGCAAGAGCGGCTCGAAGAGCTCACGCATGCGCGGGATGCCGGACGTCGACAGCGTGCCGAGGTTCAGTCCGTGATAACCATTCTTGCAATAGAGGAGCGTTTTCTTCCCGGTCGCGGCGCGCGCGAGCTTCAGCGCGGCCTCCACGGCCTCGGCGCCGGTGCACGAGAAGAGGCACATCGTGAGCGGCCCGGCGCGGCGCGCGAGCGCGGAAGCGAGCTCGGCCGCGTGCACCGGCGGGCCCACGTGCACCAGGTTCGGCACGTCGTCCGCGAGGAACGCGGCCATGTTCGCCCGGAGCTTCGGGTGGTTGTGCCCGAGGCTCTGCGCGCCGAAGCCCGAAAGGAAATCGAGATATTCGCGCCCCTCGTGGTCCCAGAGCGTCGTGCCGCTCGCGCGGACGAAGACGCGGCCGTACCCGAAGGCGCCGAGGAGTTTTACGAAGGCGGGATTGATGTGCTCCGCGTACTTCGCGACGGCAGGGTGGGAGGAGGGCGAGGGGGGCATCCGCGGGCGATTGTCGCCCCCGGACGCGCGGAGATGCAAGCGCCGATCAGGTCAAAAGGCCGCCCTTCGGCTTGAGCAGGGGCGGCAGATCCGTCTCGCCGAGACGCTGCCGGAGGTTCACCTCGATCATGCGCGAGAGGCCCGAGAGCGGCAGATCGTTCGCATCCGTGCCGAAGGGATTTTCGATCTCGTCGCCGATCGCGTCGAGGCCGTAGAACGCATACGCCACGATCCCCACCACCACCGGCGTGAACACCCCGACCGTCTTCGCGATCCCGAACGGAAGCGCGAAGCAATAAATGGCCACGAGCTGGTGAATGAGCGAGGTGTACGAGAGCGGGATCGGCGTGCTCTTGATGCGCTCGCAGCCGCCCTGGAGGTCCGTGAGGGTGGTGAGACTCTGCTCCAGCACGGACAGGTGGTAGGGGTGAATCCAGCCGCGCTTCCAGGCGTCGCGCAGGCGGAAGGCGGCCGATTGGAGGATCGCCGTGGGCCGATTGAGTTCGGGCCGCAATCCGTCGATCTCGGTCGCCGCGAGGAACGGCGCGAGCTCCTCCAGCCGATCCTGATCACGAAGGTGCAGCCGGAGCGCGTGCGTGTAGCCGATGATCCGATAGACCATCTCCTGTCGAAACGCCGCGACGGCCTCGCTGTCGGTGGGGCGATCGGCCGGCTCGTTCACGAGCGTGAGGATCTGGCGCGTGATCGTGCGGGTCGTGTTGACGAGGCCGCCCCAGAGCTTCCGGCCCTCCCAGAAGCGGTCGTAGCTCGTGTTGTTCCGGAAGCCGAGGAAGATGCTGAGCGCGAGGCCGATGAGCGTGAACGGGATCGTCGTGAGGTCCGGGTGGAAAAACCCGTACTTCAGATCGGTCACGGTCACCCCGACGGCGAGCAGGATGGTGATGGCCATGCGGCCACGGATCCGCGCCAGCGCCGTCCCGCGGTACTTGAGGAGCAGGCGCAGCCAGGAGTAACGCTTTTCCGCAACCATCATGGGGCACGATCCCGCGAGAGGCGGCGGGCCTTAGCACGATGCCGTTGGTGCACCAACGGCAATCAGGCGTGCCCGAGCGGACGGGCGGCCGCGAGGAGCGCGGCGTCGATGAGCCGCTTCTCGGAAGCCTGGAGGGCGCGGCGCAAGGCCGAGACGCGGCTCGGGAGCTCGTCGAGGACAGGCGGGAGCTTGTCCGCGGGGCCGAGCTCGCGCAGGGAGGCCTCCGCCGCGTCGAGCCGCGCCCGCGTCGCGGCGTGCGCCTCTTCCGCGGCCCCGAAGAGCGGCATCTGCCACGTCGATCCGGCCGCCTTCTCCGCGCGGCCGAGCCAGACCTTGGCGGCGTCGAGGTGCTGCCCGGCGTCCCGGATCGCCGAGATGATCGCGTCGAGGTAATGGGTCATGGCAGCAGCACCTCGGGCGCAGTCTACACGGGAAGTGAGGGCCGCGCTTGCCCGCTGCGGGATCAGCCTGACTTGGCGGGGCCCGCGTGCGGCTGGTATCCCCTGGTCCATGACGGACGAACGGCGCTCCTTGCCGCTCGCGCGCCCGAGCCAGTATTCGCCCGAGATCTACGTCGGCATCGCGCAGGGCGAGAGCCTGGCGCTCGCGCCGCTCGTCGCGGAGAGCCCGGAGCGCGCGATGGAAGCCGCCCGGATCGCGAGCGAGCGCGCCTCGGCGCTCACGGCGACCGCGCACGCGCACGAGCCGCCCGACGCGCCGATGGCGTGTCGTCGCGGCTGCTCGACGTGTTGCCAGGCCAAGGTGCTCGCCGTGGCGCCCGAGGTTCTCCGCATCGCCGCGCACCTCCGGGCCACACGTTCGCCCGAGGAGCTCGCGGATCTGCTCGCCCGCGTGCAGGCGGCCGACGCCCGGACGCGTGGGCTCTCCCGCGCTGCGCGGGCCGAGGTGCACGTGTCTTGCCCGCTGCTCGACGCGGACGGCGGCTGCGGCGTGCATGCGGTGCGGCCGCTCGTGTGCCGGAGCTGGACGTCCTACGATGCAGGCGCTTGCGAGCGCTACTGGGAAGCGCCGGCTGGAAAGCAAACGCCGCCGCAATGGGCGATCGGCTACGAGCTCGCGCAGGCCGTGCTCGCGGGGCTCGGCAAGGCGTGCTTCGACGCGGGCCGGGACGGGACGCCGCTGGAGCTCATCGCGGCGCTCAGGATCACGCTCGAAAGGCCCACGGCGGGCGAGCGCTGGCACAAGCGGCTGCCCGTGTTCTCGGCGGCGAAGGACGCCGAATGGGTCGAGGCGAACGTGCGCCCGGGTTCCTCAGGAAAAACCGTTCCGTAGGGCCGCGGAAGCTTCGCGGATGATGCGCGAGGTCTCCTCGCGGCAAGCGGGCGCGACGCCTCCCATGAGCACGAAGCCGTGGATCATCGATTCGTGGCAGACGAGCCGCACGGGGACGCCTGCGGCCGTGAGGCGCTCGACGTACGCGGCGCCCTCGTCCCGCAGGGGATCGAAACCCGCCGTGAACACGAGCGCCGGCGGCGCGCCCTCGACGCTCGGCGCGAGGAGCGGCGAGCCGTCGGGGTGGCGGCGCACGGCCGGATCGGGGCCGAAATAATGCTCGTAATACCAGTCGATCATCCCCTTCGTGAGCATCCAGCCGTTTGCATACACCGCGTGCGAGCGGTGCGCGCAGGTCGCGTCGAGCCCGGGATAGAGGAGCACCTGCAGCGCGGGCCGATGGGCCTCGCCGCGCGTCTTCAGCGAGACGACCGCGGAGAGGTTGCCGCCCGCGCTGTCGCCCATGACCGCGATCCGCGCCGGATCGACGCCGAAATCGGCCGCGCGCGCGGCGACGTCGCGGAAGGCGGCGACCGCGTCGGTCGCGGCCGCGGGGAAGCGGTGCTCGGGCGCGAGGCGGTAGTCGACGGCGATGACGCGCACGCGGCCCTCGATCGCGAGCTGCCGGCAAAACGAGTCGTGCGTGTCGAGGTCGCCCGTGACGAACCCGCCGCCATGGTAGAAGACCACGCACGGCGAAGGCGCGGCGAGGCCCTCGGGCACGTACCTCCGGGCCGGGATCGGACCGGCATCGCCGCGCAGGCGCTCGTCCACCACGGAGACGCTGTCGAGGCGCGGGATCTCCACCATGCACACGGACTCGGCCATGCGCGCGCGGGCCACGGGCGGCGCGAAGCCGCGCAGATCGCTCGATTTCAGGACGTCGTCGAGCGCGAGCATCAGCGCGAGGTCCAAATCGACGGTGCAGCCCTCGACCGGCCGCGCGCGGAAGCCGAGGAGGCGCGCGGAGATCCCTTTCGAGCTGCGAATGGCGTCCGCGAGGGAACGGGCGACCTTGATGCGGGCGCGGGCCAGCGGAGAGAGGAGCATCGCGGCCGATGGTAGCGGCGGTCGCGGCGGCTGTCATCCGGGCAACGCGTGGACGCGCTCTCGGGCCCGCGATAGGCTCCGCTCGGGATCGAACGAACGTCATGGGAGACGGCCGCGCTGCGCTTCGAGGTGCTCTGTTCGTCGGGTTCGCGCTCGCCGCCGCGTGCAGCAAGCGCGAACCTGCGCGGGAGGAGCGTCCCGCGGCCACGACGACGGCGTCCGCGCATTCTCTTCAGGGTCCCTGGGCCGACCTCACCCCCGACCGCGCATTCGTCCGGGCGCGCGCCGAGGGCAAGCTCGTCTTTCTGTACTGGGGCGCGGCTTGGTGCCCGCCGTGCAACGATCTGAAATCGGAGGTCTTTTCGAAGCCTCGTTTCGCCGAGATGATGCGTGATTTCGTGCCCGTCCACCTCGACGGCGACACGGAGGACGCGCAACGCGTCGGCGAGGCGCTCTCCGTGTCGAGTTATCCGACGATCCTGGTGCTGAGCCCCGAGCGCGAGGAGCTCTTGCGCTTGAACGGGAGCATCGACATCGACGAGCTCGATCGCGCGCTCGGCGCCGTGCGCGGCAAGGCGCAGAGCTTCCGGGCGGCGGCCGCACGCCTCGACGAGGGCAAGCCGAGCGCGGAGGATTGCAGCACGCTCGCCCACGCGGCGTGGGAGCTCTTGCCCGAGGAGACGTGGAGCCCGACGCGGATCCTCGCGGCTTTGCGCAAGGCGATCGAAGTTTGTCCCTCCACCATGAACCGCGAGCGTGCCCTGCTCGCGGGTACGCTCCTCGGGCTCGCCTCGTCGTATCGACGGGATCCGACGCTCGCCGAGGCGATACGCGTCGCCTCTGCGAGCGCCCCTTCGTACCTCGATCTCATTTTCTCGAACGCCGAGACCACGTGGGCCGCGCGCGCGCTCGTCAATCACCGCGCCGAAGCCCTCGCGGCCTGGCTCGCCGCGGATCCCAAGGACGCGGCCTATCTCGCGTGGAAAACGAAATGGCTCGCGGCCGCGGCTTCGCTGCGATCACGCGAGGGCGCCTCCGTCGACGTCCGGCTCGCGGCCGTCGCTCCCTCGATCGATTTCTTCCGGCACGAAAACCCCGCGGGCCCCGTGCCCGATCCACTCCGGGCCGACGTCCTCGCCGCCGTGACGCGCGCCGATCACGAGGCGAAGACCCCCGACGAGCGGTATTCGGTCGTCTCGACGGCATCGTACCTCCTGCGGCGCGTGGGCGCGCATGACGAAGCGAGGAAGATGCTGAAGGCGGAGGCCGAGCGCTCGGGCACGCCGCATTACTGGTACTCGATGCTCTCGGCGGTCGAGAAGGAGCTCGGGCGCATCGAGGAGGCGCGGGCCTATTCGCAAAAAGCCCGCGAGGGCGCGGGCGGGCGCGCGACGCGGCTGCAGTGGATCACGAACGACATCCTCTTCCACGCAGCGCTCGAAGGCCCGCCGCCGCGCGCCTACCTCCTCGCCCAGGCCGAGGCGTTCTACGAGCTCGCGTTCTCGCTCCCGGACGGGTTCCAGGGGAGAAACCGGACGCGCGCCGAGCAAGTGAAAGCCGCGCTCGCCGCGCTGAAGGACGATCCCGAATTCGCGAAGCTCGTGATGCGTCTCCGCGATCGTTGCTCGTCGCTCCCCGCGAACGGCGCCGAGCGCTGCCGGGATTGCCTGCCGCGCTGACGCGTTCGCGAGGAAAACCTACTGGATGACGATCTGAAGGCCGTACGGGCTCGGGTTTTTGGCGAGGGAGCCGCCGCGCATGCGCACGAAATACGTGCCCGCCGCGAGGTTCATCGCAAGCGCGGATCCGCAGTTGCCCACGATGTCGTCGCCCGTGGCGAGCACGGTCGTGCCGTTGGGCGCGAGGATGTCGACGATCGTGTCGAGCGTCTTCGCGGCGCAGGCATTCGTGCCTTGATCGGTCGTGGTCGCCGTCAGGCTCGCCGCGGGCGCGCTCAGGACCACGGACACCACGTCGACATCGCCGAGCGGCGTGAGCACCCCGTTCCACGGCTCCAAAAAGGCGTCGGCCGTCGCGGCGGTGCCGTTGGGCTCGGTCTCCGTGATCTCGATCGAGCAGGTCGGGCTGCACCCGTCGCCCGGCGCCGTATTGCCGTCGTCGCAGGCCTCGGCGGGCGTCTTCTGCCCGTCGCCGCAGACGTCGACGACCTGGTCGATGCGCAATCGATACACGAACGTGGGGCTCGACGCGGACGCCGAGGCCACGATGCGCGCGAGATAAGCCCCGGGCGTGAGGCTCGGCAGGACCGCGCGCGAGCAGGCTCCTTCCCCGGCGTCGTCGTCGCTCGCGAGGATGGTGGTCCCGTCTGCCGCGCGGATTTCGAGGACCGTGTCGATCGCGCCCGTGGCACAGCCGCCATCGCCGACGTCGAGGATACGCGCGATCACGCTCGTATTCGCGGCCGCGACCGTGAAGGAGACGAAATCGACGTCGCCTTCAGGATTTATTTTCGCCGGGAAGGGGTCCTTGTAGGGGCTCGCCTGGCCGGGCGTGTCGTTCGGCTCGATTTCACCGAGCTCCACGGTGCATTCCGGCGAGCAACCGTCACCGGCGTCGCCGTTCCCGTCGTCGCATTCCTCGTCGGGATCGAGCGCGTCATCGCCGCAGACGGGCGCGGGTTTGCCACCCGCGCCGCCTTGTCCACCCGCGCCACCGACACCGCCGGCGCCGCCGATGCCGCCCGCTCCGCCTTGCCCGCCCGCGCCCCCCGGGCCCGCGCCGGACGTGCCGCTCGAAGCTGCATTGCTGCGCGGCGGGAGGCCCGCGCCCTCGCCGCACGCGGCGAGGGCCGTCACGAAAAGACCAAGCACGAGAATCGTTCGTTTCATTCGGAGTCCAGGCAGGAGTAGCTGAGGTCCCAGCTCTTCACGATGGCCGCCGCGCTCTTGTTCGACGCGGGATTCAAGGTGATCGAGAGCTCGAGGTGGCTCTGCCGCGCGTCGGCCTGGCCCAGTTTGTCGTAGAGGGAGATCGGGCACGGCGCCGGACCGCCCATCGGACAAACCTGCGTGTCGGGCGAGGCCTTCGCGGTCGCGAGGGCCTTGTACATCGCGGCAGCGAGGGCCGGCTCCGCGTTCGCCGTGCGCGCCTTCCAGACGACGTTCGTATCGGCGGCCGTGAGCGTGTCGTACGCGAGGAAGCCCCATTGCACCTTGGTTCCCTGCGGGCACTCTGCCTCGTATTTGTACGTGTACGTCGCGGGATCGTATCCGCCGGGGCAGCCGAGATCGACGGAGAGCTTGGTGCCCGCGTCGTTCAAGACCGTCTGGCAGGTCGAGGGGCAGAGCTTGAGCTGTGCCGGGTTTGCCGGGTCGTCGTAATACCAGCCCGCCCCGCAGGCCGCCCCGGAGGCGACATTGCCGAGGACCACCGGCGCGCCCGAGGTCGGCTGGAAGGTGACCTTCGCGGCGCTCGGATCGTAAACGCCGCCGCTCGGGACCACGAAATCGCAGGAGAGCGTATCACCCTTGATCTGGATCAGCGCCGAGAGCAGCTCGTTCTCGACGTTCCCGCCCGGCGCGACGAAAAAGCCTTTTTTCGTGCCGCCCTTCGACGCGATCAGGTTCATGAACGTCTGGTTCGCGCCCTGGATGCCGATCGCGTACGTCTTGACCCCCTTCGTCGAGAACGCATTGGCCGCGAGGTCGGAGATCGCCGTCTCGTCCTCGTTGCAGCCGACCGGATCGCCGTCGGTCGCGAAGACCACGATGGCGTCCTCGTTCGGGTTCGCGTTCTTGTAATTGACGGCCCATTGCGTCGCGCCCGAGAGCGCGGGGTACATGGGCGTGTTGCCGTTCGGCGATTTCGCGTTCAGGGCGTCGACGAGCTTCTTCTCCTGGGCGTCGGCCGGCGCCGATTGCAGCGTCAGAATGCCGACGTCGACGAGCGGCGACCGGCAGGCCGTGGCGCTGCAGGTCGTATCGTTGCAGCCCGAGACCGGCGCGTTGTCGGGCCAGAACCGGAGCGCGACGCCGAGGCCGGCGGAGCCGGGGTCCTGGAAGAATTTCTTCAGCGCCTTCACGGTCGCCGACCAGCGCGTCTCGCCGCCGCCGATGTCCGTGGTCATCGAGCCCGAGCGGTCGAGGGCGACAAACATGTTCACGCGCTTGACCGTCGCGGTCGTCGTATTCGAGCAGCTCGGCGCGCCGCAGGCGACGTTCGGCGCGAACGACGCCCAGTTGTCGAGGCACTGGCATTCGTCGAGCTGCGTGTAGCCGCCGTAGCTCGGCGGGTTCACCATGATCTCGCGCTTCGAGGCGCCCAGGCCGCAGCTCGCGGCCGGGACGTTGATGCATTTCCCGGGCGGGATGGCGCTCGGCGTCGTGCAGCTCTGGATGCCGGCGAGCGCCTGGTTCGGGTTGCATTGGCCAAACTGGCCGGAGCCCGCGGCGTAATGGATGAGCTTCACGCCCGCCGGGACCGCGGTGTTTCCGTGGTTGCACACCGGCACCGACCCGCTGCAGGGGACGCCGATCGACAGGTCGTAGCCGGCGCACTCCGGATCGGTTTGGCCGGGCAACCACGGCACGCAGTCACCCTTGACCGGACAACCCTGGCCGCACAGCGTCTTCACACGGTCGACGCAGAGGTTCGTCCAGGCGACGTTGCAGCAATCGGGCAGCTCCTGGCAGATCGTGGCGACGCACGAATCGCACGCTGGATCGAGCTTCCCGCCCGAGTCGCACTTGTTGTGGGAGCAAGGCGGATCTTGATGACACTTCGCGCCGCAGACGGTGTCGACCATGCCCACGCAGGCCGAGTCCCACGCGAACGGCCCGCACGATTTGCCGCACACGCTGCCGACCTTGTCCACGCAGTCCGCGGTCCAGCTCGCCGGATCGCAGGATTTGCCGCACAAGGCAGGGACCTTGTCGACGCACCGCTGCGCCCAGCCCGCGGTGCACGAGTTGCCGCAGACGGTCGTGACCTTGTCGACGCAGGACGAGGTCCATTTCGGCGAAGGGCACTTGTCGTTCTGCTGGCAAACCGACGCGACGAGGTTCACGCAGGCCGACGTCCAGCTTCCGCTGCAGCAGCTCGGCTGCGCGGCGCACACCGCGGCGACGCACGGATCACAGGCCGTATTGAGCTTCGAGCCCGTGATGCAGTAGTCGTGCGCGCAGGCGACCGTGCCGGGCGTGAAGTCGCAACACTTCGGCTCGGCGGCGCAGATGTCGGCCACGCACGAATGGCAGCCCGGGACGAGCGCGGTGCCCGCCGAGCAATACCCGTGCGAGCACGTGCCGGTCGTGCCCAGGTTGCAGCATTTCGGATCGTCGGCGCAGACGGTCGCCGCGCACGGATCACACGCCGTCGTGAGCGAGCCGCCCGTCTTGCAATAGTCGTGGCTGCACGTGCCCCACGTCGGCAGGCCGCAACACTTGGGATCGACGTCGCAGATCGCGCTGACGCACGGATCGCAGCCGTCCGTGAGCTTCGCGCCGGCCTCGCAGTAATCGTGGGCGCACGTCCCGCCGTACGACGTCTCGCAGCACGTCGGGTCGATGGCGCAGATCTCGTCCACGCAGGGATCGCAGCCATACCCAAGCGGATCGCCGACGGCGCACTTGTTGTGGTTGCACGTGCCGAACACCGGCGCCGAGCAGTATTGATTGAACTGGCAATCGACGCCCTCGTCACAAGGCTGGCCCACGCCCTGCGCGACGAGGTCCGGCGGATAATTGCCGAGATCACCCGTCTGCCAGGAGAAAATGGGCGTCTGCGCGAACGGCTTCAGCCCGCCGGGCGGATCCTCGTCGAAGACCTGGCACGAGGGATCACAGGGGTTGTTCGCGCAATCGGCGAGGACGCTGCTGCCCGGAGGGGCGGGTTTTTCACTGGGAGCGCTGCCCGGGGCGAGGGAAGATTTGTCCTCCTGACACGGCCCCCATTTGCCATTCGTGCAGACGTTGACGCCCTTGAAGCACGATTTCACGCCATTGTGCTCGCCGAGCACCACGGTGCACGCCTTCTTCTGGCCCTCCTGGCAAAGCGCCGGCGCGCCGCCCGATCCGCCTTCGCCCCCGGAACCGCCTTCCCCCGTGCCCCCCACGCCATTGTTGCCGCCCATCGAGGGGTCCGAGTCGCGCGGAGGAAGATCTTCAGATCCCTGGCTGCAGGCCAGGAGCAGAAAGAAAAAAGGCACCACGAAAAGGGGGAGCAACCCCCAGGATAACGGGGTTCTCGCCGGTCCGGAACCATAAGCCATGAGTGAGCGCCTCCAGTGCCAACCTTCCATGATGCATGAAGGCTGTCTGGAATCAAGGCGGTTTGGTCACTCGACTTACCGGGGCTGGTTCTTGGCGTTACCAGGGAGACCCGACGCGCGGGACCTCACGCGCCGAGCGTCGCCGCGAGGTGCGGCAAGAGCTCGCCGAGGCGTGCGTCCACGCGAATGGCAGCGTGTTCGTCGCCGCGTGTCGGGCCGAGGTTCACGATGGCGACGGGCACACCCCGTTCGCTCGCGCGGCGCACGAACCGATACCCCGAGAACACCGTGAGCGACGAACCCACGACGAGCAGCGCCTCGGCCTCGTCGAAGAGCGCCCACGCGGCCTCCGTGACGCGCGCCGGCACGTTCTCGCCAAAAAAGACGACGTCGGGCTTGAGCGTGCCGCCACAGCCGAGACAAACCGGGACGTGGAAATCGGTGAAGGCGTCGTGATCGAGGTCGGCGTCGCCGTCGGGCGCGAGGGCCGTGCCCCACCTGTAGAACGAAGGGTTTTCCGCGATGAGGCGCTCCTGCAAAGCGGCGCGCGGCTCGATCGTCCCGCAGTCGAGACAACGAACGCGGGCGAGCGCGCCGTGCAGCTCGACCACGCGCTCGCTGCCCGCGGCCTGATGCAGCCCGTCGACGTTTTGCGTGATCGTGCCCGCGAGTCGGCCCGCCCGTTCGAGCGCGGCGAGCGCGGCGTGCGCCGGGTTCGGCCGGGCCGCGGCGATCCTCGGCCAGCCGTTCATGCTGCGCGCCCAGTAGCGCGCCCGCGAGGCGGGCTCGTGCAGGAACTGTTGCGCTTGCATGGGATTGCGGGCGCGGCGCGCGGTCTCGGGGCCTCGATAATCGGGAATGCCCGACTCCGTGCTCATGCCCGCGCCGGCAAGCGCGACGACGCGGCGGCCGTCGAGCAGACGAGCGAGGCGCGAGGCGGGGGCGAGGTCGTTCGCTTCGGGGCTGGAAGACGCGGAGAGCGACGAGGCCACGCCCGAGCCTAGCGCATGCGGCGCGGCGAGGCTTGTGGAGGGCGGGCGCGCGGATAAGATCCCCGCTCGGCATGGCGAACGACCCGAAGCGACGGAGCGACGACACGGATTCCGACCTCGCCACCGAGCAAAAGCGCAAGGTCGAGAAGGCGAAGCGCTGGCAGGTCGTCTTCCACAACGACAACTACACGACGAAATGGTTCGTGGTCGACGTGCTCGTCCGCTTCTTCCACATGGATGAGACGTCGGCGCTGAGCTTCATGCTCGTCGTGCACAGCACGGGCCGCGGCGTGGCCGGCGTCTACACGAAAGACGTCGCCGAGACGAAGGCGAAGCTCGTCCAGGAGCACGCGCGTGAGTACGGGATGCCGCTCCGACTCACGGTCGAACCGGACGACGATTGAAAGGCGCGCTCAGGGCGCGTCGTCGTGTTTTCCGAGCACGAACGGAACGGCCTCCGCTTCGACCTCGTCGAAGAGCCAGAGATCGTTGTGGTGCGCGCCCGCGACGCTCAGGAACCGGCCGCGCGGGAGGCGCGCGGCGAGCTTTTGGCCGTGATCCACGGGGATGAGCTCGTCGTCGGTGCCATGCACGACGAGGACGGGCACGTTCACGTTCGAGGCCCGCGCGGCGGAGTCGAATCGATCCTGCAAGAGGAGTCGCACCGGCAAGAACGGGAAGATTCGCGCGCCCACGTCGGCGAGCGACGTGAAGGGGCAAAGGAGCAGGACGCGCACACCGTGGCCTCGCGCGGCCATCTCCATCGCCACGCCCGTGCCGAGCGATTGTCCCGCGAGCACGACCTCGTTCCGCAGGATCCCCCGGTGCTCGACGAGGTGCCCGATCCCGCGCTCGGCCGCGTCGAAGAGCGCTTTCTCGCTCGGCTCGCCGAGGCCGCGCGCGAGCCCGTAGCCCGGATACTCGATCGCCGCGAACCCCGCGCCCGCGCGGGTGAAGAGATCCGCGAGCCACGCGCTGTCGGCGATCTGCTCGCCGTTTCCGTGAAAATACACGACCACGGGGCCACGCGCCGGAGGCGGCCGGAACAGCATGAGCGTCCCGCCCTCGATCCGTAGGAGCTCAACGTTTCCGGCGGGTGTGCGACCCACCGTGGGCGCGGGGAAGACGATGCGGCGCTGGGCCGTGTACACGAACCAGCAGATCACGAGGTACACGACGACGATCGCCCCGAGGACGATGGCCATCACGCGGCGCGCTCTGCTTTTTTTGCTGGGACGAGCGACATCGGTCCTTTCGGCCACGGAAGACGCGCCTATTTTCCGCCGCCGAAGAGGAGCGCGCCGCCGAGGATCGATTCGAGCGCGCCGCCCACGGAGCCCACGAGATCGCCGACCTTGCCGAGCGCCGCGCCCGCCGCGCCCGCGACCTTGTCCACCGCCGCGCCCGCCTTGTCGGCCGCCTTCTCCGCGGCGCCGAGGGCCTTTCCGAGCGTCTTGTCGACCGCGCCCGTGGCCTTGTCGATCGTGCCCGTCACGGTAGCCGTGGCCTTGTCGATCGTGCCCGTGACCGCGCCGGCCGTCTTATCGAGCGCCTTTTCGTACTTTGCCTCGGCCTTGTCGAGGGTCTTGTCGATCGCGCCCGTCACCTTGTCGATGGCCGCGTTGACCTTCGTATCGACCTTGTCGAGCGCCGCGTTCGCCTTGCCCTGCGCTTTGTCGAGCGCCTTGTCGACCTTCGACTGCGCCTTATCGAGCGTCTTCGACACCGCGCCCGTGACCTTGTCGGCCGCCGCCGAGACCTTTTCCGCGCCCTCGACGAGCGCCGCGCCGAGCTCGTTCATCCGCTCGATCGCGCCCGTCTTCGTGAGCACCGCGCCGAGCACGACAGCGCCGAGCGAGCCCGCGAGATCGGAAAGCGAGACCGGCTTCGCCGCCGCGGCCGCGCCGCCCACGACGACGGTCTTCACCCCGTCGCAGACCGTGGCCCCGCAGCTCGTCTTGTCGCCGACCCGCACGAGCTGCTTGCCGTGCACGAGCACGCTCGGGCTCCCCGCCACGATCGGCTGCGCCACGTGCGGCCCGCACGGCTGGGGCAGGGAAGGGGCGAGCACGGCCATCTGCCCCGGCCCGAGCATCACGTCCTCTGCGCCCGTGGCCACGACGCCCGTCGTGAGGATCGGGACCATGTCCACGATCGAGATCATCGTCCCGGCGGGCGCAGCTCCGATGCCCGCCCCGAGGCTCGCCGCGCCCGCGCCGCCGAGCCCCGCCGGGCCCACGACCTCGCTGCCGAGCGTCGCCGCGACCATCGCCTGGCTCGGCGTGACGAGCGGCATCGCCGCGTGCGCGAGCCTCGAACCGACCTTCGCCGCGAGATGACCCGTCGTCATTTACGCCCTCACGTCTCCTCCCCCGGGCGGGGGAAACGCACCGTGGACAGGATCCGATCGAAGAGCGGGTTCATCTGATCCGCGTCGACCCTGGCCGCGGTCGCATTGAAGCAAAAGACCGTGCGCCGCCGGCCGAGCGCCATCGCGAGCCTCTGTTCGAGCTCGCCCGACTGCGCGCGCCACGTGAAATGCAGCTCGATCCCCGGCTGCCCGCCGAGCGTGCGCTCCTTCCGATCCTTGAGCTCGAACCCTTCGAGGCGCTTGCCGAGCTCGGCGAGCTGCTTGTCCGCGTAGGACACGAGTGTCTCCTCGGGGGAGAGCACGTCGCGGGTCATGACCACGTTCGGCGCCGTGGATTGTCCGGGCCGCGGCGTGGCGGCGAACGCCACCATCGTCCGGTCCTCCCAGTGGCGGGGTACGTCGAAGGAGACGTCTCGGCTCTCGTATCGCGACATTCGCTTTATTCTCTCCTCAAATCACCGCGGCGCGCTTCACGAAGGCCTCGGCGAGCTCGCCCCACGGCCGCTCGTAGACCACGTATCCCTTCTTCGTGAGGGTGTGAATGAACGCGTCGCTCGATGAAAACCCGTTCATCTGCGCCTCGACGAGGTTCGCCTCGAGCTCGGCGCCCGAGACCGGCACCGCGCCCTGCGTCTTCATCACGAAGAGCTGTCCCTCGCCGGGGCTCTGCAGGATCGTCGCGCCCTTCGAACCCCCGCTCAGCGCCGAGGCGACGTCGTCGCCCGTGAAACCACCGCCGCGCGAGACGATCTGCCCGAGGGATCCGCCGTCCGGCGCCGCGCCCTGGCCGAGGTTGATCTGCGGGCCCGAAAGCGCATTCGAGCCGTTCCCGCCGAACGCGTTTTGCAGCGCGCTCTTCGCGTCGCCGAGCGCGCCCTGGCCCTCTCCCTGGGCCGCGCCGAGCGCGTCCTTCGTGCCCTCGGCGGCGTCCTTGCCCTGGCCCTTGAGGTCGCCCCAGAAGTCCTCGGCGTCGTTCTTGATGTCGCCCCACGCGTCCTTGGCGTCGCCCTTGATGTCCTTCCAGGCGTCCTTTGCCTCCTGGCCCGCCTGCTTGAACTCGTCCTTCGTCTGGTTCCAGGTCTCCTTCGCCTCGACCTTGGTCTGCTTCCAGGCGTCCTTGGCGTCCTCGACGGTTTGCTTCGCGTCGGCCTTGGTCTGGTTCCAGGTGTCTTTCGCGTCGGCCTTGGCCTGCTTCCAGGTCTCCTTCGCGTCGGTCTTGATGTCGTTCCACGCGGCCTTCGTCTCGGCGACGAACTCCTTCGGGATGGCCTTGATGTCGGCGACCATCTCCTTCGCGTCCGCGATGGTCTGCTTGACCGTCTCCTTCGCGCTCTCGATCTGGCCCTTCACTTCATCGACGACGGCCTTCGCCTGGCCCTTGATCTCCTCGACCTTGGCCTTCGCCTGGGCCTTCCACTCCTCGACCTTGCCCTTCCACTCCTGGACCTTCTGCTTGACCTCTTCCTTGGCGCCCTCGATCCGCGCCTTGAGCTCCTGCACGCGAGCCTTCGCGGCCTCGACCTGCGTCTTGGCCATCTCGATGATCTCGCCCGCCTGCTTCTTCATCTCCTGGAAGCGCTCGACGGCCTGATCCTTGAGCGCGATCACGCGCTCCTTGATCTCCTGCACCTTGGCCTTGGCCTGCTCCTTGAGGTCGTTGATGCGGCCCTTGATCTCGTCGATCTTGGCCTTCGCCTGCTCTTTGACGGCCTCGATGCGGCCCTTGATCTCGTCGATCTTGGCCTGCACCCGCGCCTTCGCCTCGGTGAACTTTTCCTTCACCTCGGCGACCTTGCCGAGCACGGCCGCCTTCGCCGCTTCGAGCTTGCCCTTGAACTCCTCGACGATCGCCACGGCGCGCGCCTTGGCCTCTTCGAGCTTGCCGCGGAGTTCCTGGATCTTGGCCTGCACCTGCGCCTTTGCGGCTTCGAGCTTGGCACGGACCTCCTCGAACTTCGCGATGGCCATCTGCTTCGCGGCTTCGGCCCGCGCGCGCAGATCCTCGACTGCGCCGCGGATCTTCTCCTGCACGTCGCCCGCGATCTCGCCGGCCCGCGCGCGGATCTGATCGATGCGCTCCTGGAGTTTTTTCTGTTCGAGCGCCACGCGATCGAGGATGTCGTCCACGATCACGCCCGGCACATTGAGGACCTTGTCGATCGCCGCCTGGAGCTGCTCGTTGACGGCCTCGGGCATCATCAAATACCCCGGCGCGTCCGCGAGCGAAGCGGGTGGCTCTTCGAGCAAGCGCCGGAGCGCTCCTTCGACGGCCTGTTCGTCGAAGCCGCCCGGGATCTCGCTAAAGACCTTCGCCTGGAGCGCCTTCGCCGCGTTGTTCACGGCCTCCGGGAACGAGAGGTCGGCGAGGTTGATCTCGGCCGCGCCGAGGGACATCGGCACGGGCGAGCTCGCGCCCGCGGTGTTGAGCAGGACGTTCGGCGCGCCGTCGATGTGCACCTCGCGCCCCGCGATCCCCGCGAGCCCGCCGGCGCTCACCTTGATGCTGCCGCTCGCGTCGAGGAAGATGTCGCCGCCCGCGAGCGTGAGCGAGGCCTTGCCCGTCGAGAGCACGACCCGATCGTTCGAGAGCGATGCGCCCGTCTCGCCGACCTGGATGTGGCACTCGCCGCCGACGACGAGCACGTCGCTCTGCTCGATACGCGTCGTGCGGCTCCCGACGACGTGCAGCGTCTGATCCGCGCCGATTTTCCGGCTCTCGCGCTCGCCGACCTGCACATCGAGATCCGTGCCGACCTGGAGCGTGTGTTTCTCCCGGACGACCTCCTCGCGGTCCTTCTGCGCGTGCATGAACACCTTCTCGCGCCCCTTGGCGTCCTCGAAGGTGATCTCGTTCGAGCCGCCGGATCCGGGCGAGCTGTCGCTCTTCCACGAGGTCTTCGTCTTGTGATCGGGCAGCTTGTACGGGTGTGGCGAGGTGCCGTTGAAGACGCGGCCGACGATGATCGGTTGATCAGGGTCGCCCTCGAGGAAATCGACGAGGACCTCCTGCCCGACGCGCGGGATCGCGACGTTTCCATATCCGCGCCCGGCCCACACCTGGCTCACGCGCATCCAGCACGAGCTCTCGTCGGTATACTTGCCCTCGCGATCCCAGTGGAACTGCACGCGCACGCGGCCGTACTCGTCGACGTGGATCTCCTCGCCGGGCGGACCGACGACGACCGCGCTCTGCAAGCCGCCCATGCGCGGCTTCGGCGTGACCGGAACGGGCCGGTACGGATCGTCGGCGAACACCGCCGTGCCCGTGCTCGACCAGTCGCCCTCGCTCGTCCCTTCGAGCGTGCGTTGCACGAGGAGCAGGCGTTTCTCCTGGGCGAGGTCGCCCCGCGGATGCCCTTCCATACAGAACACGTCGCCGGGCGAGAGACCGAGCGCGGTCGTCTGGAAAAGGACCTTGCGGCGGCCTTGCCGTGTGCCGTCGAGCCTGCGCGCCGCGAGCGACTTGGCCTCGCGCTCGTCGACACGCCCCGGATCCACGACGAACGCGCCGGGGACGTAGCTGTAGCTCTCGTATCGATCTTCTTGGTCGAACGTCGACTTCGCCTCGGCGATGAGCTGGAAGTCGGGCCGCCGGCGGAAATCGTGATCGCGCAGCGTCATGCGGCCCTGCCGCACCTGATGCGAAACCTTTACGTGGGTGATCGCGTCGCGTGACTTCGCGTGAGCGAGGTTGTTCACGTAGAGCAGCGGCGCGCCGGCTTCGCGCACCGTGGGATCGGTGACGAGGACGAGCTTGCTGGGCGTCTCGCTGCCCGGATCCGGCGGACGGAAATGGTAGCTGATGCCCGCTTCTTCGAGCAGACGCGAGAGGAACGCGAAGTCGGTCTCGCCGTACTGCACGCGGTACTCGAGCTTCGGGAACGTGCCCGCGTCGAGCTCGAGCACGGGCTCGATCTCCCAGTCCGCAAGAAGCTTCTTCGTGATGTCGGGGATCGAGATGTGCTGGAAAATGCGCTGGTTGCGGCGCTGCGAGGTGCGCCAGAGCGCCGGCACGATTCGCAGGAAGTACGTCGAGAGCCCGTCGGGCTCGACCTCGATCTGCTCGGCATACTGCACGACGCCGGTCCATGCGAGGCCGCCCGCGACCTTGAATCCCGCGCCGTTACCGACGAGGGCGTCGAGGTCGATGTCCTCGTCCGCAGATCGCGCGACGAGCGAGACGTCGAAGAGCGTCGACATCTCCTCGACGACCGAAAAGCTCCGCACGGAGAGGTTGATGTCCTTCGCTGCGAAACGAAGCTCTAGGTTTTCCATGGGACAGCGTGCGAAACGATACGCGAGCGCAAGGCGGGCGGGAAGACGGAAGCAACGCGAGCGATGGCCCCGTGCGAAGGCCAGGACTCCCGTGGCTCCTCCCGCTCTTTCTCGCCGCGTGCAGCACGCGGTGCGGCGAAACGCGCGTGGAGGGCCTCGCGCCGGCGGGCTGGATCACGCTCGTCAGGGCGCCTGCCGAAGGCCCGGAGACCCCATTGCAGGCGCCGGCGGGCCGCGAGGGGGACGTCGGCACCGCGCATCCTTTCTTGCTCGAGGCGCATGATCCCGCGGGCCGGTGGGTGATCCTTTGCCAGCCGCGCGAGGACACGAATGGTGATGGCCGGGTCGAGGCGCACCGGGGTATGCACGGCGCGACGTTCGGCGACGACGTCGACCCCTATCTGATTTTCGGATCGGGCCCGGGGCAGCGGATCGACCGGTACGTGGCGCATGCGGGGTCCCACGTCGCCGTGATTCGCGACGGCAAGCTCGTGATCGTCGACGTCGAGGCGCGGACCGAGACCGTCTTGCCGCGCGCCGACGTGACCGACGATAACGACCCCTTCGAACCGCACCGGACCGCCGTCTTCGACGTCGCCCGGGCGACGGTAGCTCGATCGTGATGCATGCCGTCGTCGCCGATACGAATGGCGACGGGATCCTCGGCTGGCCGATTCCCAAGACCTCGCTCGGCCATCGCCGCTGCCGCACGAGCGGGTCGTACAGTGTTCATCCAGGGAAAACCGATACCCTGGTGACGCGGATCGTCTCGCTCGCGACAGGGCGGATGACGCGCGTGCCGCGTATCGAGGCTGCGCTCGGGGATCGATGGATCGTCCGGGAGGAGGCGCCGGAAAAGAGCCCGGCCGCGCTGTTTCTGGTGTCGGCGGAGGGAATCGCGCGGCCGTTCGTCTCCGCGGCGTGTGATGGAGATCTGTTTTACCTGGATCACGGACGCAAGCTCGCGCTCGTGGCGTGCCGGAACGGCGCCGTGCGCTTCAGCCATGAGCCGGAGCGGACGCGGGTCGAGCTTCACGGCGAGGATTCCCATTTGCCGCTCGGCGTGTACGTCCAGGATCCGCGCTTTTATACGAAAAAGGTGGGGACGGGGAGCGTGGTGTTGCTCTGGACCGTGACCCCCGAGGAGGGCGGAGCGGACCCGCCGGACGTGCTCGTCGACATGGAACACCACGGCGTGCTCTACCCCTTCCCCGAGGGAGCACGCGCGCTCTCGGCCTACGACAGGTATGCGCTGTACGCGTCTGCAGAGAAGAAACTCGTGCTGCGTGATAGGAGCCTCGGCGTTCATTCCGTCCTTCGTCCTTACGAGCACAACGTGCACTTCGACCAGGTCGAGCGGTTTGCCTATTCGGGCCCCGAGCTCTTCGACCTCGAGCGTGGTGTCGTCGGCAGAATGTCCCTCTTTTACACGATGATCCTGACGACGGACGGATGGGGGCTCGGCGTGCCGCACACGTCGGAGGACAAACTCCCGGCGAGAAACGAGCTGTGGAGGGGGCCTTTGCGCTGGGACAAGCCGAAGCCGGAACCGTATTACGGCAGCCGCGGTTTGTGGTAACTTCCGCCTCGATGCTCCGCCTCCACACCTTTCCTCCGTCTTCCAACGCCCTCAAAGTGCGGTTCGCGCTCGCCGAGCTCGGCCTTCCGTACGAGGCCGTCGAGGTGAATATCCTCCGCGGCGATCAGCGAGACGCCGCGTTCCTCGGCAAGAACCCCCACGGCAAGATCCCGGTCCTCGAAGACGGGGCGCTCGTGCTCCGTGAATCCGACGCGATCGTGGCCTACCTCGGCGATACGTACGGAGCCGCGCTCTGGCCGAAGAGCCCGGCCGCGCGGGCCGAGGCGCTGCAATGGCTCTTCTTCGACGCGGCGAATTTCGGATACGCGGGGCGCATCTGGTGGGCCGACGTGCTCACCCCGAAAACCGGGCGCACCGGGCCCGCCGCCGGGCCGGAGCTCGTGGGGCAGGTCGCCACCGACGTCGGCCGGGCCCTCGGCGTGCTGGAGACGCACCTCACGTCCCGCGACTATCTGCTCGGGGATTTCACGCTCGCCGATTGCAGCGTCGGCGTGATGGTGAATCTCCTCCGCGGCACACGTCTCGATACGCCGGAAGCATTTCCTGCCGTGACCGCCTACCGCGATCGAATCCGTGCCCGCGACGCCTGGACGGCGGCGGGCGGGAAGGCCATCGAGCTGTGACGAGGAGCGCACCGTGACCACGAAAGCCACCAGCAAAAAGACGACGAAACGGTCTGCGCCCGCGCCCGCGCCCGAGGACGTGGAGGCGTTCCTCGCGTCGCTCGGTCATCCCTTCGAGAAGGAGATCCGCGAGATTCGCAAGGCGATCCTCGGCGCCGACGCCCGTATCGGCGAAGGGATCAAGTGGAACGCGCCGAGCTTCCGCACGTCGGAGTTTTTCGCGACGTTTCATTTGCGCGCGAAGGACGGCGTGCAGGTCATCCTGCACCTCGGCGCGAAGAAGCGAGAGGCCCCCGGCTTTGCCATCGACGACCCGGCGTCGCTGCTCGAATGGCTCGGCAAGGATCGGGCGTCCGTGAAGTTCCGCGATGCGAAGGACATCAAGGCGAAACGGGCGGCCTTCGTGAACGTCGTTCGCCAGTGGATCGAGCACGTGTAGCGGTGCGCGGAGGGGCGAGATGATGACGTCGGCTCAGTCCTCTTCCACCCGGATCGGGAGCCAATCGAACCCGGTCACGCCTGCGTCGCGGAAGATGCGCCAGACCTTGGGGGTGACGAGGAAAAAGGGATACGGGAAGAGGGCGTCGCTCACGTCGCCGTCGAAGTTCACCTCGCCGAACCATTCCCAGGTCATGTTCACGTCGCGGATATTGGCGACGTCCGACGCGCGGTAGGCGAAGCGCGGAGGGACCTCTTCGAATGTGTGGAAGCTACTCCGCCCGCACGGGCAGGGCTTGTAGGGCGCGACCCCCGTCGATCGGGGCGACATCGGCGGCAACGTGTGCGTCCCGCAGAGCTGCCGCCACGGGAGCTGGAAATGGCCCCGCTTCTCGAACGCCGCGAAGACGCCCCGGAACGAGATCCCGGTCGCGCCGCTCTGCGCGAGCGCGCCGGCCAACGTCTCGTCGACGAGCAGGTCTTCGTAGCAGGTCGCGACCGCGCGCTGTCCCTCGAGGACGTTGAGGTTCTCGGCCTCGATGATCATGGCGGACGTTTGCCGGGCCCCGGCGCCGCAGCGCTGGCACGCGTCGGACATGTCGTAGGTCGTGCCCATCCGTGGCCCTGCGAAGATCCTGCCGTTCGGGAAAAAATACCAAGCGACCAGGAGGCGCGCCTCTTCGAGCTCTGCGTCCGTGAAGCGATCGCGGCGTCGCTCGAGCCAGGTGATTCCGCGCTCCTTGAGCAGGTTCAGGAGCAGCGGCAGGCGCTCGTCCCTCTCGTTCAGGGTGATGACCGTGGAGAACGCATCTTCATCGGGGACTGCCACATCGGGGCCACATCCAGCAGGGGCGAGGACCGTTTGCGGTCCCCCCGGGATGCGATGGTTGATGATGACAATCCGTGCCTCTGTCCACATATCGTGCCTCGAATCCATTACTTTCCGAAATATGGCTTGATGGCATTTAGCCACTGCGGAAAGTCCTTGTATGCGTCTTCGTAGAGTTGCCAGAGGGCGTCTGGGCTCAAGCTTTTCGGTCTGTTCGCATTGAGGAATCTAGTGATCTTCTTGTGGTGCGCCTCTGTCAAGATCACCGCAGGCAACTTGTCGAAGTTCTTCAGCCCCAACTCACCCGCCATGGCCTTCTCCAGAATGTGATGCGCCTGGTACGATCCACCGAGGTTGTCGGTGAACTTCTTCATCACCTCGTACGCGCCAATCGCACCGTTCTGCTCCAGCGCATGCGCGATGTCCGCCCCGTACCGCTTGGCCAGGAACTCGGCCGTCTCCTTCGACAGCTCCTCGGTCCCCTGGAGGATGAGCGGTACCTTCTTCGCACACGCCTCCTCCAGCTTCTTGGCGAACTTGTCGGCCTGCCCGAGGAGCACGCCCGAGGCGATCGCCGCGGTGGCCACCGCCGCCTGGACGATGGGGTTGTCGACGCCGTCCTCGTTCGACCCCCCGATGACGCCGAATTGCTTGCCGTCCTTCCGCGAAAGGTCGGCGTTCATCTCGCCGTTCGCGATGGCAGACGCGATCGCGAGCTCCAGCGTGATCTCTTCGAGCCGCGTCTTCGGCTTGCCCTTGCCGTTCCCTTTGCCTTGGCACCCGTCCTTCGTCTGCTCGCACGACGCCACATTGGAGACCGGCGCCCCGGGTCGAAACACGCGCTCCGGCAGCGCGCCGCCCCGATCCACGAGCGTGCAATGCTCGTCCACGCACTTCGGCGGGTGCACCTCGTCCTTCTTCGGCAAGGTCGACGTCGACGGCAAGAGCGGCTCGTTCGACAGCACGCCCTCGGGCGGAGGCTTCTCCGGCGGACGCTCCGGCATCTTCTTCACGCCCGGCGGTGCGACCTCCACCTGTTCGTCCTTCGCCGGCGGCGGCTTCTGCGGCTCCGAGGCCTCGGCGGACGTGGAAGCTCCCGCCTTGCTCTCCTTGGCCGTGTCCTTGGGCGCGTCCTTCGGCGGAGCCGGCTTCGGGCGCGGCGGCGGCGCGGGGCAGGTCAGCTTGTTGTACGGAGGCGGTAAAAATCGAACGTTTCCAGGCGGCGCATAAGGGTCGTAGACGAAGACCGTGAGGCCATTCGTCTTGGCCGTGAAGACCGCCCAGTCTTTCGTGATGACGGTCGCGCTTCCCGACAGGGCAACCGGTCCATGTTCGGGTGCTCCGGAAGCCTGACACAAACGGGGATCTCCGCGCGGGCGAGCGTCGGCACGCACAAGACGACAAAGATCAGCGGCAAGCACCAGGCGAAGACGCGACGAAGCATCGGCGGACCCCTCGGTGAGCACACGCGCGCGCAAGCCACCCCCGCGGCGGCAAGCGCGCCTGCGTTCTTCCCGCCGATCCTCTGCCGCAGGCCCCGGAAGGAACGCAACAATTCCGCCGCCTGCACCCGCCCTCGCCCGATTTCACCCTGGATGCCGGCAAATCACGGCCTGAAAGCAGGTTCTCGCTTTTGGGCGTGCGCAAACCGCGCGGCGGTCGTCCTGTGCATCGTTCGAGCATGCACGAACGATGCACAGGAATGGCCTGGCCCACGTTTGGAAACGTCCGAACGATGCACAGGAAGCCCGGTCGGGTGTTCGGACGCGCCCGAGGACGCCCGCGGGGGCTCGGCCTGACGTTCGGAACATCCAGAACGTCGTGGCGGCGCGTTCGGCGCGTGGTTGGGGATGTCCGATGCGTGGTTTGGGGCTCCTCTGCATCGTTCGAGCATGCTCGAAGACGGGAACCCGATCTCGGGGCAGAATTTGCCAGCGTCAAAAGCGACGTTTCGGCGTTCAGCCCTCGTCGCCCTCGCCGCCGCTCTCGCCGGAGCCCTTCTTGGCGCCGCGCTCGCGCCGCACGAAGAACGACTCGACGAGCTTGCGTTGCCCCGGGAACGCGGCGCGGAGCATACCGTACGCCTTTTCCAGCGCCGCGCGGACCGCGAGCCGGCCCTGGATCTCGGAATCGCCGGCTTTGTTCTGCGCCATTTCGGCGGCGTCGAGCGCGTCGCGGATCGTAAAGCTCTTCTCGAGCGCTTCCTTGAGGCCGGCCTGGGCGGCGGCCTTCGCCGGGAAGTCCTCGACCCCGGCGAACCGCTCCAGGATCCGCTCGGCGAGCTCGGGCTCCTCGCGGAGCTTGGCCTCGGTGATTTCCCCGGCGCTGCCCTCCTGAAAGACGTGCTTGTAGATCGGATGGTTGCGGCTCCGCAGGGCAGGGCCGTTCATGATCGCGTCGCTCACGGCCATGATGCGCAGGTCGAGAATGACATCACGGATGCCATAACGCGCGCGGAGCTTGGTCGCGGCCCTTCGGGCGGCACGCTCCACGACGACGGCGCCGGCCAGCACATCCGCGGCGGAGCTGACCACAGCGCCGGCCTCGACGATGGCCGCGCGTTGCGCATCCGTCAGCGTCTCGGCATCCGCCCACCCCTCGGCCGCGCCTTGGAAATGGTCGGTGTGTTTTTCGTATACGTCGCTCGCCGCGTTCACGTCGGGTAATTGCATTTCGTAGGTCCTCTCTCCCCAGAGCGCGAGGAAGCGGGTGGGGAGTTGCGGAGGACAGTACGGCTGGGCACGCTCTAGCGTCAAGGGAGGTGTGCGGCGGGCCGTTGGCCCGCGGAGGACCGGGCTCGCGCAGGCGCCTGTGCCTGTGCGAGCCCGACGGTGGCGACCCTCAGAGAGGAGTGGCGGTAATGTAGGTGCTGATCCCCCTCACCTGTTTGAACTTCCCGCTCGTCGTGGTGCCGATGCTGCCCCGGTTGAAGCGCATCACATCGCGCATCGCGGCGCCGTAGGTGGTCGTGGCCCAGTTCCAGTCCCACGAGGAGTAGCCCTCAATCTGGCGGTGGTCGTACTGGTCGAGGATGTCCTCGAACCCGGACTTACCGGCGGCCTTGTTACCGAACGTCGCCGTGATGGTCGGCCGATCGGTCGGGTGGTCGCTGCGCGCGTTGTCGCTGGTGCGCAGGAAGCCCGTGAACGAGACGGTGAACGTGACGCCTGCGGATGCGGTGTAGGAGATCTGCGACTTGGTCCTGTTCACCATCAAGGTGATCAACACCGAGCTATGCGGCGGGACCGGTGCCGCGAACACATCTGTGAGCGTCACCGTCTCCTCCTCGGATGTCCCCTCGTTGTACGCCTGGGACGACTCGAAGCCGAACTCGGTCTTCACGCTGCTCTCGCCGAGGAACGGGATCTTGGCCTCGTTCTCGATCGCGAGAGAGAAGCTTTCGGTGAAGCTGACGTCTGCGGAGTGCGAGGTCGTCGTCGTCAGCTTGTATTCGAGTTCCTTGCCGATGCTCGTCACCTCATCGGTCTCATTGACAAGGGTCACGTTGCCGCTGGTGATTTGATCTGTACCCGTGATTTCGACCGGCCCGTAGACGAAGGTCGCAGGGTTGAGGGTGGTCCCGAAGTCCGACAGCGTGATCTTGAGTCGCTCGTTCGACCTGTAGCCGCCGGCGTAGGGGTCGGACGGGTTATAGCGAGCCTGAAGCACGTAGCCGTCGCCGGAGGGGCTCACGTCGAAGCCCTGCCCGACAGCGGTGCCCTGCGTCCCGCCGGCCCAGGCGAAGCCGAGCATGTGCGCCAGCATGGCGAGGTTGTAGGTGATGGTCGGATCGTGGGCGACGGCATGCTTGAGCGTTGCGAGATCCTCATACGCGTACTCCTCGCCCGAGTAGCTGTCGATGACCGGATGGGTGGAGGGGGTTCCCTCCGGTACCTCGAGCTCGTCCAGCGTGAACTGCTGGTTTTCGCCGCCGTTGCAAGCCGACTGCTTGATGGGCGCCGCGTTGGCGGTGCTCGCCAGCCAGACGTCGAGGCATTTGCCGCTGTGCTTGGCCACGAGGTTGTATTTCTTGCTGCCGAGGTCGACGGCCTGGAAAAGCTGGTTGTCGCCGCCGTTGCACTCCGACTGTTTCACGTCGGCGCCGTCCGCCGTGCTCGCGTAGTAGACGTCGACGCACTTGCCGCTGTTCTTGTTGACGATCGTGTAATACCCGTTCGATTTGGCGTAGAGCTCGAAGCGCTGGTTGTCCCCGCCGTGGCAGTTGCCCTGCATGATCGTCGCGCCGCTCGCCAGGCTCGCGCCGTTGACGTCGAAGCACAGACCGCTGTTGACGGGCTTGATGTTGTAGAACCTGCGGCCTTGCAGCTTGAACTTCTGGTTGTCGCCGTTATGGCAGGAGTATTGGTAGATCCCAGCGCCGTTATCCATGCTCCCGCCGCCGACGTCGACGCACTTGCCGCTGTGCTTGGCCACGAGCCAGTGGTACCCGTCGTAGTTGTCCACGACCTTGAACTTCTGGTTTTCGCCGCCGTTGCAGGCATGTTGCTGGATCCCGGTGCCGTCCGAGGTGTACCCATGGGGGACGTCCAGGCACTTGCCGCTGTGCTCGAAGACCACGTTGTAATAGGAGTCGCCCACCGGGACGAGGCGGAGCTTCTGGTTGGTGCCGCCGTTGCAGTTTCCCTGCCTGACCTCTCCGCCGTCATTCGTGTTCGCGTTCCAGGCGTCCAGGCACATGTTGCTGTGCTTGGCGAGGATCGGCGCGCTGGCGCTCGTGCTCGCGGAAAGCCCCTGCTCCGTGGACTCGATATCTTCGTTTTCGCCGAGGTCGTGGTCGGACTCGACCACGCATCCCGTCAGCACGAAGGCGCTGGCGAGGGCCACCAGGCTGCCCAGCATTCTTTGCCGCGTCCTGCGCGGGAGAGCCATTTCGATCGCGAGAGGCGCGCTGGCCTTGGCAGGAGCCGAGGAGGCGAGGATTGTCGAGGGAGAGAGCTTCATGGTGGTTGTCTCGTGTGCGGGTAAGCCGAGGGGTTGAACCAGGCGCGACACCGTCGCTCCGCGACAGTGGGCGGCGAAAAGCGCTGTTCGAGCCGCGTCGGGGGCGAAGCTTCAGGCTTCGCGACGTGGCGTCGTGTGCTGCGAAGGGCCATTGCACGGCGCGGGCCAACGATGGATCCCCGCGCTTGCCGCGGGGAACCGACCGTATCCAGGCGCAGGTGGGCCGGCGGCGGGAGGCGCGGCGGCTTGACAAGTCGTCGTCCTTTACAGTTTGTAAAGGGACCTCCCCGGCAGATTGTAAACCCGAGCGTCTGGTCTTGGGGTGGCGTGTGTTATCTCACGCCGGCGCGTCGTTCTCTTGCTTTTTGAATCGACCAGGGCGGCCGCGAGGTGGGGACGCGGCGCGGTCGGTGTAGCATCGCGCCGTGCAACCAGACCCGAGCGCAGGAAAGGCGCCGCGCGGAGAGGCGCTCGAGCTCGTCATCTTCGCCGGCGACGCCGTTCTGGCCCACCCATTGCCCCCGAGCGGCCGGGTCACCATCGGTCGGGCCGAGGGCAACGACGTTCGCATCGATCACCCCTCCGTCTCGCGCCGGCACGCGGTCCTCCACCTCGGCCCCGGGCTTTCGGTCGAGGATCTCGGCAGCGCCAACGGCACCAGCCTGCGCGACTCACGAAGGACGCCGGAGGACGGCTCGACCCAGGGGCTGATCCAGATCGCCGCGTGGAAGAGGGAAGTCACCCCCGGCGACACCCTCACGTTCGGCTCCGTGATGACGGTGATTCGCCGCGCGGCCCCGCCGGACGAGCCGCTCCCGGAGGGCGACGGGCTCGCGCCCGGGGTCGTGGTTCACCACCCCGCGATGCGCGCGCTCTATGCGCAGGCCACGCTCGCCGCCCGGAGCTACCTCAGCGTGCTCGTCCTCGGGGAGACGGGCGTGGGGAAGGAGGTGCTCACCCGGGCCGTCCACCAGCGCTCCCCGCGCGCAAAAAAACCTTTCGTGGGGCTCAACTGCGCGGCGCTCTCGGAGTCGCTCCTCGAGAGCGAGCTTTTCGGTCACGAGAAGGGCGCGTTCACCGGCGCGCTCCAGGCGCAGCCAGGGCTGTTCGAGGCGGCCGACGGCGGTACCGTGTTCCTGGACGAAGTGGGCGAGCTGCCCATGACCATGCAGGTGAAGCTCCTCCGGGTCCTGGAGGAGCGGCAGGTGCTCCGCGTCGGCGGTCGCAACCCGCGCCCGGTCGACGTGCGCTTCATCGCGGCCACCAACCGCGATCTGGAGGCCGAAGCGGCGCGCGGGGCGTTCCGGCAGGATCTCTTCTTCCGGCTCAACGGGATCACGCTCACGATCCCGCCGCTCCGCGAGCGCGCCGAGGAGATCGCGGCGCTGGCGCGGACGTTCGTCGAGCGAGCATGCGCGCAGCTCGATCGACCCCGGGTGCCGGCGCTGTCGGGCGAGGCGCTGGCGCAGCTCGAGCGCTACACGTGGCCGGGGAACATCCGGGAGCTGCGCAATACGATCGAGCGCGCGGTGGTCCTCTGTGCGGGGGAGACGCTGCGGCCGGAGCACCTGCCCGCCCGGTTGCAAGGCAGTGGTGTCAAGGCACAGGCGGCGATCCCGAGCGAGGCCGCGCCGCCGTCGAGCCTGCCCGCTCCTCCGTCGCGCCCCGCGGCGGCGCGAGCGGACGAGCGAGAGCGGATCATCGCGACGCTGGAGGCCTGCGCGGGGAACCAGACGCAGGCGGCGGCGCGGCTCGGCATCTCGCGGCAGACGCTGATCGCGAAGATCGAGGCCTACGGGCTGCCGCGTCCACGGAAGCGGACATGAGGCGCTGCCTGCGATCGCTCGCGCTTTTCCTCGCCGCCTCGCTCACGACGTTTGCTGCCCGCGCGCACGCCGCCGGGGAGGGGGTGGAGGACGAGGCCCGCGCCCGGTTCGAGCAGGGTGTCGAGCTGCTCCAGAAGGGCGCGTGGTCGGATGCGCTCGCGGCCTTCTCGACCTCGGCGCGGCTCTATCCCACCCCGCAGGCGATCAACAACGCCGCCATCTGTCTGCGAAAGCTCGGGCGCTACGACGAGGCGCTGGATCAGGTCGAGGCGCTGCTCCGCGATTTTCCAGATCTGCCCGCCGAAAAAAGGCAGGCGGCGGAGCGCGAGGCGGCGGAGCTGGCGAAGTTGGTCGGGGCGATCTCCGTCGAGGGGGCCGAGCCAGGGGCGCAGATCGCGATCGATGGGCGCGACCGGGGCTTCTTCCCCGCTCCACGTCCGTTCCGCGTGCTGACGGGCAGCCACCTGGTGCGCGTGCTCCAGGAGGGCTTTTTGCCGTTCGAGGCGCGCGTCGAAGTCGTCGCGGGGGAGACTATGCGGATCACGGTTTCCAAGCAGCGTCGCGTGCCGGAGGCTCCCCCGGCGCCCGGACCGGCCCTGCCCGCCGCTCCTCCGGCGCGACGCTTCGGGATCGAGCTCGCGGGGGCGATGCTGATCGCGCCCTCGTTCGGCGGCCAGATCATGGAGAGCTGCACAGAGCGCTGCGACGCCACCCCCGCGCTCGGCGGGTACGGTGTGTTGCGCGGCAGCTACGCGATCGGGGCGTCGCTGGACATCGGCGTGTCCGCCGGGTTCCTCGCTGGGCATCAAACGCTCACCGAGCGACGCACCCCCCTCCGTCCGCCCCCGAGCACTCCCGTGGGGCCCGTGGACGACACCCTCACGCTCAGCGGCGGGCTCCTGGGGATCTGGGTGGGGACACGGCTCGGAAAGCAGCCTTTCCTCGATCTGCGCTTGGGCGCAGGGGCCATGGTCGGACGGATGAGCGACGTCCGGTCGTGGACTGCGAACGACGCGGAGAGCAACGCCGCTGCTCCGTTCGGCGCGACGAGCTTTGGCGGGTTCCTCTACCTCGATCCCGAGGTGCGCGTGGGCGTGCGCGTGGGGCAGCACCTCTCGCTGGCGGTGGGCGTCGAGGCGATGATGCTGCTCGCCGTCGCTCCCCCGGCGTGGCCCGAAGATCGAACGTTCTCCGATCCGAGGTACGGCCTTTTCGCCTTCAGACCCGAGACCCTGGCCGGCCCGGCGCTGTTCGTGGTGCTGCCGAGCCTTTCGGCTCGCTACACCTTTTGAGCGGAGAGCCTCGGCCCTCGATCGATCAGCGGCTCTTGCCCGCGCCCCACTCCGTCTCCACCGTGAGCCCCTCTCCCGCCCCGGTGTCCGCCGGCGCCGCGCTGGGCGCCGCGCTGCTCGCCGGCGCCGCGAAGGACGTCTCCGCGCTCGCGGCCGGCCTCGCTCTCCCGGCCGCGATCGGCTTCTCGCGCGGCTCCCCCAGCGCCTTGGCCTCCACCATCCGTTGCTCCAGCTCGCGCAGTTTGGCCAGGCTCGGCGCCTCCCGGAGCTCGCCCATCAGCTTGTCGATCCGGTCCTGGGCCGCCCTCAGATCCCGCGTTTGCTGCTCGGCCAGCTCCCGGCTTCTCGTCTGCTCCGAAAGGGCCAGCTCCGTCGCCGCTTCCTTGGCGCGGATGGCGCGCACGTACGCCGCGCCCGCGCCCGCGCTCATCACCAGCGCCGCGAGGGCCGCGCCCGTGATCACGAGCCGCGCTCGTCGTTCGGCCCGCCGCGCGGCAGCGAGGAAAGCCCGCGCGTCCGCCGAGGGACGCGCCGCCTCGCGCCGCACCACATCCTCCGCGAAAGCCAGGCGATGCCGGCTCCACAGCGGAACGAGCGCCGGGGTCTCCCGCCAGCGTGTCGCGTCCTGCTCGAGCTCCTCGGCGAGGAGCCGATCGTCGCGCGCCTCCTCCACCCAGCGCCGGAGTCGCCCCCACTGCGCGAGAAGCGCCTCGTGCGCGAGCGTCAGCCCTTCGGCGCTGGCGACCACGAGCCGCGCCTGCTCGAAGGCGGCGATCACCTCCGTCGCCCCGGGGCCCACCGCCTGCTCGAGCTCGGGGCGGCTCCGGTTCTCCCGTGTCCCCCGCGGCGTCGTCAGCGCGAGCAGAAGCGCCCGCGCGCCCGCCTCCGCCCCTCGAACCTCCGCGCCGAGGTCCGCGAGCGTCGCCTCGGCATGCCGCTCGAGCGCGCCCGCGATCCCGCCGATCGCCGCGACCCCTACCCGCGTGATTCGCATCGCCTCCCGATCCCGCCGATCCCAGAGCTCCGTGAGCGCGAACTGCACGAGCGGCATCGCGCTGCTCATCCGGCGGACGTCGGCGAGGATCTCCTCCCGGAGCGCCTCGTCCTCGAGCGCGTAGCCGTACGCTCCAAGCCCCTGATCGATCACCGCTGCCCAGGCACTCTCCGTCATCGGTTCGAGCAGGACCGAGCCGCGGATCAGCGCCTTGCCCAGCCCCGCGAGCGCGAGGAGCGGATCGAGCAAATCGCGCCGCAGGGTGACGATCACCCGCACCCCGGGCAGCGCCGGCTCGGCGAGCTGGCCGAGGAGCTCGATCGCCCACGCTCGGCTCGGGCCTCCGGCGAGCGTCACGAGCTCGTCGAGCTGATCGACGAGGAGCACGATGCCCCGCTCCGCCTCGCGAGCGCGTGTGACGAGCGCCCGAGAGAGCGCCTCGGGCGTGAGCGCGCCCGCGCATGGCACGAAACTGCTGAGCGCGGCGGCGATCGCCGCGCGTGGATCGTGGCCAGGCTCGGTGATCACGGTGTCCCATGCGCGCGGCCAGCCTCCGAGCGCGCCTTCGGCCACCCGGGGCAGCACCCCGGCTCGCGCGAGGCTGCTCTTCCCGCTGCCCGAGGGGCCCACGAGCGCGACGAGTCCGCGCGTGCGCACGGATTCGATCGTCGCGGCGATCTCACTCGATCGGCCGAAATAGACGTCGCGGTCCTTCTCTCCGAAGCGCCCGAGGCCGCGGAACGGGCCGATGTCCTCCGGGGGCAGCGCGCGCGAAGGGCCGGCGAGCTCGGCCTGGATCCGCAAAAGCTCGATCGCGGTCTGCTCGGCCGAGCGAGGCCGCGCCGCCCGCTCCGGGGCGAGCAGGGTGTCGACGAGGCGGGCGAGCGGCTCCGGTACCTCGGGCGCGAGCTCGCCGACGGGCGGCGCGGGGTGGCGGCCGTCGAGCACCGCGTCCGAGAAGCCGTGGCCACCCGGTGAACGTGCCGGAAGGCGCCCGGTGAGGCACTCGAAGAGCGTCGCCCCGAGCGCGTACAGATCACTCGCCGCCGTCGCTCCCGCGCCGGTCGCGAAGACCACCGGATCGATGTACCCGATCGTTCCGTATCGCTCGAGCGCGCCGAGGGGCGCGCCATCGCCGAGCTCGAGCGGGCGGGTGATGTCCTCAGCCGAGCCTCGAAGGCGCGTGGTCTCCGGCGGCAGGCTGGGGAGCTCTGCGGGACCCGACTCGAATCGAGTCCGCGGCGCGCTCCGCTCATCGGTTGCGGCAATCCCGAAATCGATGAGCTTGTGGACGCCGGCCGCTTCGATCACGTTCGCGGGCTTCACGTCGCGGTGGACCAGCCCGGCGCGGTGGACCGCGGCGAGGGCCGAGGCGAGGGCGATCCCGATGGCGATGACCTCCGGCACCGGCAAGCGCCCTTCGGCTGCGATCCGCTGCGCGAGAGGCGACCCTGCGACGTACTCCATCGCGAGGCCCATGACGCCGCGCGTTTCGTCGATGGGCAGCGAATAGAAGCGCACGACGCTCGGGTGCTCGACCTGGCAGAGGGAGCGCGCCTCCTCGAGGATCTGCCGGCGAAGCGCGGCCGCGGAGGCGCTCGCGTCCGAGCGGGTGCCGATTGCGAACAGCTTCACCGCGGCCGTGCGTAGCTCGGTCGCGCCGTAGATCTCCCGCGCCAGCCACACCGGCGCGAAGCCGCCCCGCCCGAGCTGCTCGACGAGCAAGAAGGGCCCGAGGCGGCGCTCGGCATCGGGAAGGGCGAGGAGGTGCTGAATCGCGGGAGAGAGGTGCGCCATGACCAGGGGTCTCGACGGGAGCGCGTTCGATGCATGGCATCATCGATGCTATCCCGTCAATATCGAACGATTTCGCGCAAATTACTCCTCGAACCAGACGAAAAAGGACGCGCGTCTCCTCACCGGATGAAACGTTCGCCATACCTCCTCGGGCAGGAAGACATCGGTGTCGCAATAGCCGCACGTCAAGATGCGTCGATCGCCGGGGCCGACCTTGAGCTTGGCGCCGCATTCGGGGCAACCCAGCGTGATGGGTCGGAGGGACCGGGGCGTCTCGGCGACCAGGGGGATGAAGACCTGCTCCGCGTGTGGTCCGAGCGAGCGAAGCCACGCCGGCGCTGGATAGGTGGCCATCATGGCCCCACATCCCCTGCAGGGCGCCTGTCCGGTGCTACCGAGAGGCAGCTGCGAGAGATCGGTGGGCGTCGCACACGCATTGCAGGTGGGCGAGCGGAGGCTCAGCATGCCGAAGAACTGGGTGCCGGCGCCGAACATGAGAAGGGGCCGCTCCTCGCCGGGAGCCAGCGGCAGCACCTGCTTCAGCGTGAGTCCGAAGACGTGCTCGCGGAGATAGTCGACGGGGAGCCGCTGATCGCTCCCGCAGGCGACGCAGCGCACGCCGAGCGCGGGCTGGTCGACGGAGCAGCTCGAGCCGCATTCTTCGCAGATCACACGCATCCGGTAGCAACGGAAGTGCATGCCGAGAGCTTAGAACGCTCCCGGCCGATCCGCCCGCGACCGAGGAGTTCTCCCTTGCGCCTCCGCCCCGGGCGGCTGACGTCAGCCACGGCGCGCTGACGTCAGCCGCGGCGCGCTGACGTCAGCCGACGACGACAGACCTGCGTCGGTGTGGCAATCCACGTGTTCGTGGGCCACGAAGCGCGTGGATCGCTGGCACCCATCTTGATTGTCGCGGCGCACCCGCACGCAGGGCGCGTGCGTGGGAGCGAGGTCGGACTTGCGGATGTCGTGAGTGCCGGCCTACCATTCCTTGAGCATGCAGCTTGGACCGAGCCGTTCTGTCGAGAAGACCACACTCGTGGGTCAAGGCACCGCGGCCGAGTCCGGTGCCGACGGGTCGAGGCTCGCGCTCACGATCCTCTACCACCCGAATCTCGAGCGCGTCGGTGAGCGCGCGATCCTCGAGGAAACCGGGGAGGGCGGCTCCTTCGCGGTGTCGCGCGTCGAGCCTGTGTTCGCCCCTCCCGGGCAGGCGAGCGGCGCGCCGCTCTTCGACGAACACTTGAGCCGAAAACCCGTACGTATCGTCCCCGTGGGGAAAGGGGGCGTGCGGATCGAGCTCGGCGAAAGCACGACCTCGGTCACCCTGCGAGGCAAGCGGGTCTCGGGCAACGTGTATCTCTCCCTGCGACGGGGCGTCGTGATCGATCTCGGTCATCGCGTCGTGCTCCTCTTGCATCGACTGGCCTCGCTCGACGGCATCCCGGGCACGAGCGCATATCCGGAGCGGCACGCGCTCGTCGGGGAGAGCGAGGGGCTCCGTCGGGTGTTCTGGGACATCCGCAGCGTGGCCGATCTCGAGCTGCCGATCTTGCTCCGGGGCGAGACGGGCACCGGCAAGGAGCTCGTCGCGCACGCCATTCACCAGGCAAGCCGCAGGCGCGACAAACCCTTCGTCGCGGTCAACCTGGGCGCCATTGCGCCGTCCCTCGCGATTGCCGAGCTGTTCGGCGCCGAGCGGGGCGCTTATACGGGATCGGTCGGGCGCCGCGTCGGGTATTTCGAGCAAGCGCGCGGCGGTACGCTTTTTCTCGACGAGATTGGCGAAGCGCCCGTCGAGCTTCAGGTGGCACTCCTGCGCGTGCTCGAGACCGGCGAGCTGCAGACCGTGGGGGCCGCGCAGAGTCGCAAGTCGGACGCCCGCATCATCGCCGCGACGGATGCAGATCTGGAGGGCAAGGTGGCCTCGGGCTCGTTCCGCGCGGCGCTGCTCAATCGGCTCGCGGCCTACGAGATCTGCATCCCGCCGCTGCGCGAGCGCCGCGACGACGTGGGCCGCCTCTTCGTCCATTTTCTCCGCGAAGAGCTTGAAGAGATCGGGGAATCGGAGCGCCTCGCGCCGCCCGCGCCGGGGGAGAAGTTGTGGCTTCCCCCGAATATCGTGGTGCGGCTCGCCGAGTACGATTGGCCGGGCAACGTGCGGCAGCTCCGCAACGTGGTCCGGCAGCTCGTCATCGGCAATCGGGGCCGGCCGTGCGTCGAGATCACGCCGGCGATCGAGCGCGCGCTCGGAAAACTCTCGTCGCCGAGTGACCTCTGCGCGCCGGCGAGCATGCGGGACGCGACGCTTCCAAGAGAGCGGATCGAGGTTAACGAGGCGGCGCCAGCGGGGCGCATGGGCGGAAGGCGCAAACCGGCGGACGTGACGGAGACGGAGCTCCGGGAGGCGCTCCGCGCGAGCCGATGGGATCTGGCCTCGGCGGCGGAGCAGCTCGGGATCCCGCGTGCATCGATGTACTTGCTCATCGAGCGGTTTCCCGGCTTCCGCACCGCTGGGGATCTGGACATGGACGAGATCGTCCGATGTCAGGAGGAGCTCGGCGGGGATCTCCGCCGCATGGCCGAGCGGCTCGAGGTCTCCGCGCGTGGACTCGCGCGGCGCCTGCGCGAGCTAGGGCTCGCGCGACCCTGAAGGCGTCGCGGTCCACGCTCGACCTCGTACGAGGCGATATCAGCGCCCTGTCTTATCCCGCTGCCGCCTCTGCCTCCGCTTCCGCTCCCGCGATAAGTCGTTGTGCGTTTCTTTACACATCGTAGCGCTGCGCTTCCGCCGCGCCTCGATGACCGCAAGGGGGCTCCGTACGCCTCATGGGGACCAATCTCTCATGGCGCCCCCTCCCGTCACGAAGCTAGGCTCCGATAACGTGGCGGTGCGCCGGGCGACGCCGCCCCGCCACCGCAAACACGAATCAACGTGAAGACATTTGCGTTGTCATGACGTCCGGGGCAGCAAGAGCGCCCAGGCAGGGGAGGGGTCATGTCCTTGGTTCGAGGAGCGCGGGCACTTGCCCTGGGCGCTTTCCTTTTCTCGATCGGCTGCGGCGAAGCGGCTCCCGACGTCGATGCGCTCACGGAAAGCTCCACGCTCGAACTGCAGGGCGGCCCCGCGGGCTCGGGCGGCATCAACGGTGCGAGCCCGGCGGCCTATCACGCCAATGTCATGGAGCTCCTTTCCGCCCTCGCATTCCCCGCAGCCGATCCATCCGATCCATTCGCCGTGAATCCCGCGATCGAAGCCACGGGCCTCCTGGATACCTGGGGCGGACGGCACGTGTTTCGTTATGCGACGCGCTGCGCCCTGCCCGCGGGGACGAAAATCACGCGTGAAAATGAGGTTTATCAGGGCGAGGGCATTCTGAGCACCACCTCCACGTGGCTCACGGCCGGCCTCGACACATCGGCGCAGGAGGACGTGCTCACGTGCATCGTCGCGCACCTGAATCCCCTGGGCTTCTCCGTGCCCATTTTTCTCTCGGGCCCCAGCGTGGCCGGGACGGAGAACGCGGGCGACCTCGGATTCGCCGTTGCGGAGGCGCTCTGGCAAGTCCGGATTCCCGGCCCTGACCAGGCCCCCGTCTATCACGCGTGGCCTCGCGTCAACCTGCTCTCGACCTGCGGGCTCTTCACCCAGCTCTCCTGGATGACGCGGCTCTGCGGCTCCTTGCTGAACACGTGCGGCATGACGGTCCGATACGACATGGCGAGCGCCTGCGCGGGGGCGGACGGACGTTTCACCTGCAATGGCAAACCGGCGATCCAGACGACGCTCGAAGCGGCGGCGCTCTGCGATCTCCACCTGCCCCTGTAACGCCGCGAGAAACGCCATGGTGGAGACCGAGGACGTCCTCACGTCGTGCACTTTGCCCGCGGAGCCGCCGAGCGTCCCGGTCGTGCTGCGCTCGCGATTCGAAGGCCTCGTGCTCCTCGGCCGTGGTGGGATGGGCTCGGTGTATCGCGCGCGGGACAAACAGCTCGGGCGCGACGTGGCGCTCAAGTTCCTGCACGCGTCGGACGCGGAGACGAACCGAAAGCTCCTCCGCGAGGCGCGGTCGCAGGCGAGGCTCGAGCACGAGAATGCGTGCAAGGTGTACGAGGCGGCCGCCCTCGGCGACAGGCCGTACATCGTGATGCAATACATCGACGGCGACCCGCTCGATGTCGCGAGCGCCCGGATGACGCTCGAAGAAAAGGTCCGCGTCATGCTCCAGGTGTCGGCGGCCCTCCACGTGGCGCACCGGCTCGGGATCATCCATCGCGACGTGAAGCCCCACAACATCATGGTCGAGCGGGGCGAAGACGGGGCCTGCAAGCCTTACATCACCGATTTCGGCATCGCGCGGGACATACGCGAGGCGAGCCCATCCACGACCTGCTCGTTCGCCGGGACGCCCGGATACATGGCGCCGGAGCAGGCGGAGGGCGACCCGCACGCGCTGGATCGGCGGACGGACGTGTATGCGCTCGGCGCCACGCTCTACGATTTGCTCGCGGGGCGGCCGCCCTTCGAGGGCAACTTGATGGAGGTCTTGCAAAGCCTGCTCCTCGACGAACCCACGCCGCTCCGGAAGGTCCGCCCCGAGCTGCCGGAGGACCTCGAGGCCGTCGTGATGAAATGCCTCGAACGGGAGCCGGGACGCAGGTACGAATCCGCGCGGGCGTTCGGCGACGATCTCGCGCGTTTCCTCGACGGCGTCCCCGTGAAGGCGCGCCGGGCGTCACTTGGGTACGTCCTCTGGAAGACCGCGCGGAGGCACAAGGCGCGCGTCGCGCTCGGGGCGGCGCTCGTCGTGACGGCCGCGGTCCTTCTCGTCCTCTGGTTCGGGGAGCGGCGCGCCGCGGCCGAAAGGACCGCGATCGCGCGGGAGCTCGGCGAGGACGTAAAGGAGATGGAGCTCTTCCTGCGGCACGCGCAGGTGATGCCGCTGCACGACATCGAGCGCGAGCGGGACATCGTGCGGCAGCGGCTGCGAGGCATCGAGCGGCGAATGACCTTGCTCGGTCCCGCCGCGGAGGGGCCGGGGCATGATGCGCTCGGGCGAGGGTTTCTCGCGCTCCACGAGCCCGAAGAGGCGCTTTCTCATTTGCGCCACGCGTACGACGCGGGATACACCCAGCCGGCGCTCTGGTATGCGATGGGGCTCGCGCTCGTGGAGCTGCATCAAAAGGCGCTCGAGGAGACGAAGAGGATCCAGGACCACGAGCGCAGGGATGCGAGGATTGCGTCCCTCGCCGCCGAATACAAGGAACCTGCGCTCGCGCACCTGCGCGCGTCGCTCGGGGCGCGGTTCGAGTCGCCGGCATTCGTGGAGGGGCTCATCGCGCTCCACGAGGGCAAAAACGACGTCGCGCTCGAAAAGGCGCGCGAGGCGTTCCGGCAATCACCTTGGCTGCACGAGGCAAAGAAGCTCGAAGGGGACGCGCTCTTCGCGGAGGGCAGTCGATTCCGGCGCGACGCGGCGTTTGATCTCGACAGGATGATGCTGGCCTTCGAGCCGGCGGCGGCGGCGTACGCGGCGGCGGCCGAGATCGCGCGGAGTGATCCGGCCATCCACGAGGCCGAATGCGAGCTCTGGATCCAGGTCGTCCTCGCGTCGGACGCGCGGCCCGCATTGCTCCGCCCGAGCTTCGAGAAAGCGAGGCGTGCCTGCGATCGGGCCATCGCGGCCGACGCGCAGCGTTCGTCGGCGCGGCTCGAGATGGCGCTCCTGCACAGCATCTTTGCATTCCGCACCGTACACGGACCGGAGACGACGGAGCCGGAGCCGATCATCCGGGAGGCGATCACGCGCGCCGAGGACGCCGCGCGGGTCCGGGCGGACGACGCCATGGCGCATTACCTCGTGGGCGCTGCCCACAGGACGAAGTTTCTTTATCTGATGAGTCGAGGGCTCGACGCGCGGGAAGCCATGGGCCGCGCCGTCGCCGCGTACGAGGAGGCCATCCGGCTCGATCCGGGCTTCCTCTGGCCCTACAACGAGGTTTGTTCTTCCTATGCGGAGCGGGCCCGGATCGAGGCCTCACGCGGCGTCGATCCGGGCGCCTCGGTCGAGCGCGCCGTCGCGCGTTGTGACGAGGCCATCGCGCGGGATCCGAGCTTCACGTACCCGGCCATCAACAAGGCCCTCGCGTTTTTCCGGCGCGCACAATATCTCGCGTGGCAAGGCCGTTCGCCGGAGAGCGCCGTGGCAAGCGCGCTCGCGTCGGCGGCCGCCGTCCACGAGACGAACGCCCTCGACTCGGCGAACCTCTCGGCGTGGGCGCTCTGGATCGAGGCGACGCACGCCGAAGGCGCGGGCCGGGATCCGCGCCCTTCGCTCGAGCGCGCGGCGGGGTTCGTCCGGGAAATGGAGCGGCTCGGGCCTCCGTCCGCGAGTCGCGAGATCCAGGGATTGCTCGCCATGACGGAGGCGTCGTGGCTCGTCGGGCAAGGGAAAGATCCGACGGCGGCGCTCGGAACGGCACGCGCGTCGTTTCGCGCGCTGGTCGCGGCGGCGCCTTGGGACGCGGACGCTCGCCTGAACGAGGCGCGCGTAAAACGCCTCGACCTGCGCTGGGCCGTCTCGAAGGGCCGGGCAGACGCGGCTGCATTCGAGGATGCAATCGAGCCACTCCGGCGCCTCCTCGCAGAAGAGCGCGCCGATCCGCACCTCTACCAGACGCTCGCCGAGCTTCACGAGCTACGCGCGGGCTGGCTCGCCGCGCGAAATCAGCCCGCCGATCGAGATCTCGCGAGCGGAATCGCCCTTTGCGACGCCGCGCTCGCCCGAAACCCTCGCATGGCGACGGCGCTCGCGACAAAAGGCGCGCTCCGGCTCGCGCAGGCGCGTGCGTCGGGCGACGAGGAGGCTGCGACCCATGGAAGGGGCGAGGCCAGGGCCCTCTTCGAATCCGCGCTCCGTGAGAACCCGCTGCTCGCGCGGGAGCGGGGCGCGGCGCTCGCGGAGGCCGAGGCGAAGCCGAACGCGGCGCGTTGACCGGCCACGCCCTTCGTCCTCACCCCTTCCGTCCGTTGTGGTACTGTCGGCCGGATGGAGGTTGTCGCGCTCGGCCCGTTCTACGTGGCCTCTCTTCCTTGGCAAAGGCAGAGCCGCGAGTGGGTGCTCACCGTCGTCTGCAAGGCCACGTTCGAGCTGGTCCCGGGCGAGCTCCGGCTCTCGTCGGGCCAGGAGCCGATCAACGACGCCGACAACCACTGGGACGATGATCCCCGGCGCAGCGTTTACTCGCCGAGCGACCTCGTTCCTTTCCGCAAAGGCGCGGACGTCACGCTCGTCGGGCACGCGTTCGCCGCGCATCACAAGCCTTGCCGCTCGCTCCTCGCCCGCATGGTCGTGGGCTCGCTCGACAAGGCCATCGAGGTCCACGCCGACCGCACCTGGTCCGGCGAGGCGCAGATCACCGACGGCCCCGCGTTCACCCACATGCCGCTGCGCTACGAGCGCGCGCAGGGCGGGCCCGGGACCATGAACCCGGTCGGCATCCCCGTCGCGCCCGGACCCCTGCCGAACCTGCACCCGGCGCGCCGGCAACACACGCTGAAAGACGACGGCTCGCCCGTGGGCTTCGGGCCCATCGCGGCCGGGTGGCCGCAACGCGAAACCCGCCTCCGCCGCCACCGCGGGAGTTTTTCCCACGCCGAATGGCACACGCGGCCGCTGCCCGACGACATCGAGATCGAGTACTTCAACGCCGCGCCCGCCGATCAGCGCCTCCCCGAGATCACGCCCGATCTCGAGATCGTCCTCGAGCACCTCCACCCCGATCATCCGCGCCTCACGACACGCCTGCCGGGCCTGCGCCCGCAGGCATTCGTCGAACGCCCGCGCGGCGGGGCGCAGGAGCTCAATCTCGTCGGCGACGCGCTCTGGATCGATACGGATCGCGCCCTCTGCACCGTGACCTGGCGCGGCCAGATGCCGATGCTCTCGCGTGACGAGCGCGGGCGCGTCCTCGTCGCGATGGGCAACACCCGGCAGAAGCTCGGCTGGGACGACGTGCAGATGTTGATCCGCGCGCTCGCCCCGCAAAAGACGTCCGCGCCCACCCCGGCCGCGCAGCCCGCCCCGCCTGTGCCCGCCGCGCCGCCTCCCGCCGCGAAGGCCGCGCAGCCCGCGCCGCCGAAGCCGGTTCGTCCCGCCGAACAGCACATCTTCGAGGAAGAGTCCGTCGAGACGGAGGTCCTCTCCACCGAGGAGCTCGCGCGCGCCGAGGGCGTGCTCCCGGCGTGGCTCGCGCGTGGCCGAGCCCGCGGCGGTGCGTCCGCGCCGCCCCCGGTCGCGCCCCCGGTCGCGCCCGCGCCCGCCTCCGCGGCGCCCCGCGTCCCGACACAACCTCCCCGCGCGCCGCTGCCTTTCCCGGGCTCGCAGCCGCCCGCGGCCGCGCCGGTCGTCCCCCCGATGCCGCCCGTGCCGGCGATCCCCGCGGCGCCCGCGCCGCCCGTCGCGCCGCCTGTCGCGCCTCCCGTCGCGCCGCCTGTCGCGCCTCCCGTCGCGCCTCCGATGGTCCCACCGGCCGCCGTCGTGGCCGCGCAGGCCTTCACGGCCCCGCAGACGACGCCCGTGCCTCCGGCCGAGGTTCCTCGCCGCGAACCCCTCGACGTCGCGACGCCTCCCGCGTCGCCGCCGCGCGAAACCAGCCCCTGGGCGGCTTCCGCCTCGACGAACGTCATTGGCGCGCCCACGCATACGCCCGTCGCGGCGCCCGTCACCACCACCACCGCCGCCCCGGACGACACGCGCCCCCGCGTCCCGCCGGCGCGCCCCTCGCGTCGGCTCGGCCCCGAGGTCGTGGATCTCCTCTGGTTCGATCCACAAGGCGTCGCCCGCATTCGCGCCGCGTTCCCGTCCATCGTGGACGAGCTCGAATTCGAGCCGCTCGATCCCAAGCACGACCTCCCCACCGACGATCCGAATGCCTCGCGCGATCGGCACGACACCTTCGGCGTCCTCACGCGCGCCACGCCCACGGACGGACGGGGCATTCAGCGGGCGATGCTCGAATCGATCAGCGAGACCGGCCGCTTCACGCCGCCCGTCGTCATGCTCACGGGCGAGCTCCGCTTTCCGTTCGACGAGGTCGAGCACCTCAAGGCCGCGGTCGCCGCGATCACCCCGCTCGTGACCGAGGACAACAAGAAACTCAAGGACGCGCTCGAAGCGGCGAACGAGGTGCTCAAAACGCCCCTGCTCCAGGCGCCTTCCAATGTCGAGGCCGTCACGAGCGAGCTCCGCGACGCGCTCCGCCAATCGAAGCGCAGCGTCACGGTGAGCCAGCTCGACGCCCACATCGAGCGTGTGCTCCTCGAACAACGCAAATACCAGAAGCGCACCGTCTTCGGCGACGAGCAGATCCGGGCGCTCTGCGTCCCCGCAGGCGAAAATACGACCGTCCCCGTGTACCTGCCGCAAACCCTGGCGATGAAGCTGCCGCTCATGCTCAGGATGAAGGCGCGCCTGCTCGCCGAGGCCCACGCCCAGCAGGATCAATACGAATCCCACCCGAACGCGCTGCGTGTCCTCGCGCTCGGTCGCGTGGTGTCCATCGACGGCTGGCGATAACGGGGGTTTTTCCTTCGCTCGTACAAACAAGCGAACCCGACCGGCTCCCGGGGGCCGATCGGGCTCACGTTCACGTTTTGCTTCGAATCGAGGGGGCGCGGTCGTGCATCCCTAGAACCGGCCTTGGCCGTACGCCCAGCCTGCGTGCCCGTAGCCGCAGTATCCGCGCCCGTAGCCGCCGCAAGGCCCGTAGTACGGGCCGCGGATGAAGTGACGGCCGCCGACGAGACAGTCGAATCCGCGCCCGTATCCGCAGGCGCCGGGGCCGCCGACGATGGCGCCGCCGCCCGGGCCGACGATGGCGCCGCCGCCGTAGGGACCGACGATGGCGGCACCGCCGCCCGGGCCGACGATGGCGCCGCCGCCGTAGGGGCCGACGATGGCGCCGCCGCCGCCGCAGGCGCCCCCGCCCCAGCCGCAGCCGGGACCCCCCGCCGAAAGCGCGTCTTCGCTCTCGGCCGTGGTCTCGTCCGCGCTCACGGCGAGCTCCGCGCTGTCGTTCGCCTCGTCCGCGAGGGCCAGCTCGGACGCGGGATCCTCGACCTCGGCCGCGCAGCCGGCGCCCACGAGCGCCACGGACGCGGACAGACCGAGCAGCGCGAAAAACTTCGAGAACTGATTCATTGTTGGCCTCCCCAAATGGTTCCGTTCGTCGATGGTCGTCCACGCAACGGCAATCACGGCGAGCCGCGCTCACCGGAGCACATCTGACCACCGCGCTTTCTCTTTGGCCCGGGCGACCCCTCGTCGAGCGGGGCGGCCACGCGCTCGCTGATAAACATTGGAAGTTCTGCCAAGGACGGGGCAAATCGACCACGTCGCAGGCCCTCCCCCGTGCCGGGCGGATACTGCGGCCGTCCTCCGAGGCTTCTTTATGGGAATGTGATCAGGGCTCGGTGAGCGCTCTGCCTGCCCGTGCGTACGGGCGCGATCGGGCTCCCAGGAGTCGATCGGCCCCGCATCGTCTCACCCGTCTCGGGCCGATGGCGCGAAGACGTGCGTCGTTACGGGCGACCATCGCGCGCGCCGCCGACGTCGAAGCGTCCGCTGACGCCGGCGAAGCTTGCGGAACTGCCCCCGCGGCGAGAAGGGCCGGAACCCCGCCCGCTGCTTGCGCCGAGGATGGACATGAAGAAGCCGCCGGTCGATTGCGACGAAAGCGCCGCTTGGTTCTCCGCCGTCGCCTCGTTCACGTCGTCGGCACCAAGCGTCTCGAGATCCGCGCTCTCGTCGGCGATCGCCAGCTCGGCCTCGGGATCCTCGATGCCGGCGACACAACCCGTCCCGACAAACGCGATCGACGCCGCGAGCCCGAGCAGCGCGAAAAACTTCGAGATCCGATTCATGTTGGCCTCCGTGGGTTTTCGCTCCGTGGTGGTCTTCTCCGCCCCTTCCGTACAGGCGCCTCGATTACGTTGGAGCACATACAACCACCACGGTTATCCTTCGGCAAAGCCAATGGCTTGTCGAGCGGAGCACGCTCGCGCTCGCTCATGAACACGGGAACTGTCGTGGGGACGGGAGAAAAAGTCCTCCACGTAACAGCTCCGTGCCGGGCGAGCGCTTCCGCTCCCGCGCGGGCGGTCTCATGGGAAGGGGGCGACGAAGCGGGCGCGTGCCTGCTTTCGTCCGTCGAGACCCGCCGCGCGGGAGTCGCGCGTGCAAGGAGGAATGCGCCATGGGACGAACGATTCGAATCGTCATGCTCGCCGCGCTCGCGGCCGCGCCGCTCCTCGCGGCATCACCCGCGGAGGCCCAGCGACGCGAACGGAATCCCGTGTTCCGGAACCTCACGGTCGACATCAATCGCAAGGGCGAACTCGACGTCGATTTTCGCGAGTTTGGCCTGGCGCGAAGGGAGGCCGTCGAGATTCACCTCCGGGCCGAGGTCCGGGCCGTGTATCGCTGCGCGACCCGGGCCGGCGTCGTCACGGGGGGCCAGGGCGACCGACGCATCCTGCGCGAGAACGTCGCCGAGCGGATCTCGCTCCGCGCGGATCGCGAGGGCCGCATCACTGGCTCGATCGCCCTCGAGGCCCCGGATCCGGCCGTCTTCTGCGGCCGTGATCGTTTCCCGGTGCTCGTCCGCGTCACGTACGACGACGTCACGCTGAGGGACGCGACGAACGGCGTGATGGTGCGGCTCGAGGGCCGCTACAGCGAGCGCATCGGCAATCGGTTCAACCCGTTCACCGTGTTCGACCGGCGCGACGACAACGGCCGCCACGGCGATCGGTTCCGCATCCAGTGATCCGCCTTCGCGCGGATCCCTGGTAAGCTCGCGCCAGTGACGTCCCTGTCTCTTGAAGTAGACGGCGCGAGCGCGGCCGAAAACCCCACAAAACCCGTTGAAAAGGCGCGGAACGACGCGGTCGACGTCCTCCGGGGCCTCGTCATGATCCTGATGGCGATCGACCACGTGCGGGACTTCGTGGGCCCGCAGGTCGACTTTCGCATCGACCTCACGAAGACCAGCGCTGCGCTCTTCTTCACGCGGTGGATCACGCACTTTTGTGCCCCCGTCTTCGTCCTGCTCGCGGGCACGAGCGCGTACTTGCAGGCCGCGCGTGGCAAGAGCCGGAGCGAGCTCTCCTGGTTTCTCCTCACGCGGGGCGCTTGGCTCGTTCTCCTGGAAATCACGGTGATCCGGATCGGCTGGACCTTCGACCTCGGCTACCACGTCACGCCGCTCCAGGTGATCTGGGCGATCGGCTGGAGCATGATCGCGCTCGCCGGCCTCGTGCACCTGCCCGTGCGTGTGGTCGCGGCGATCGGCGTCGCCATGATCGCCGGGCACAACCTCCTCGACGGCGTCTCCTTCGCCAAAGGCAGCGCGCTCGACGTCGTCTGGTCGATCCTCCACACGTCCAAACCTTTCGAGCCCTTACCGGGTCACTACGTGTTCATCGCGTACCCGCTCGTGCCGTGGATCGGCGTCATGGCCGCGGGATATGGCCTCGGCGCGCTCTTCGAGGCGGCGCCGGGCGAGCGCCGCGCGTGGCTCTACAAGCTCGGCGCGGCGCTCACGCTTTCGTTCGTGGTTGTCCGGGGGCTCAACGTCTACGGCGATCCTTTGCCCTGGACCTCGCAGGGCAGCGCCCTCGCAACGACGCTCTCGTTCCTCAATTGCCGCAAGTACCCGCCGTCGCTCTCGTACCTGCTCATGACGCTCGGGCCCGCGCTCGTCGCGCTCGGCGCGCTCGAGGGCCGCGAGCTCCCGGGCAAGAGGATCCTGCTCGTGTTCGGCCGGGCGCCGCTGTTTTATTACATCCTCCACCTCTTCCTGGCCCATGCCTCCGCCGCGATCCTGCACTACGCGATCCACGGCGACGAGGTCTTCACCTGGCAACACATGGGTTTGCCCGCGAAGGCCCAGCATGGTTTGCCCTTCGTCTACGGAACCACGCTCGTCGTGGTGGCGGCGCTCTACCCGCTCTGCCGCTGGTTCGCGGAGCTCAAGCGAAGGCGGCGGGATCTCGCATTTCTCAGTTATCTTTGACGTCGGAAGGTGGCACGCACGATGACCGCACTGGATGGCCTGTTCGAGGAGCTGGATCGACGGATTCCCCGGGAGCTTTCGGAGATCGTGGACGCGGTCTCGCCTGCCGTGAACGCGCTCGGGTACGACAAATGGGGCTTCTCCACGGCGGCGGCGAAGCGCACGCTCTACGTCGCGGCCTGGTTTTACCGGCATTATTTCCGGGTCGAGGTCCACGGAATCGATCACGTGCCCGAGGGACGGGGCCTGCTCATCGGCAACCACTCGTCGCAGCTCGCTTACGACGGCATGATGGTGGCGACCGCGATGATGCTCGACGCGCGCCCGCCGCGGGCGGTGAAGGCGATGATCGAGAAGGTCTTCCAGCGCTTGCCGCTCGTGAACGTGTGGCTGACGCGGGCCGGCCAGGTCACAGGCCTGCCCGAGAATTGCGAGCGCCTGCTCGAAGACGACGAGCTCATCATGGTCTTCCCGGAGGGCGTGCGTGGCAGCGGCAAGCTCTGGAAGGATCGGTACAAGCTCGTCGACTTCGGCACGGGCTTCGTGCGCCTGGCGATGAAGACGCGCTCTCCCATCACGCCGTTCGCGTTCGTCGGCGGCGAGGAAGCGTGCCCGGCGTTCTTCGACATCAAGCCGCTCGCTCGTGCCCTCAACATACCGTACTTCCCGATCACGCCGACGGTCCTGCCCCTGCCTTTGCCGGCGCGCTGCTCGATCTGGTTCGGCGAGCCGATGTGGTTCGAGGGCACGGGCAACGAGGAGGACGCCGAGGTGATCCCGAAGGTGGAAGCCGTGAAGGCGCGGATCGCGGAGCTACTCGACGAGGGGCGAGCCGCGCGCACGAGCCTGTACCTCTGAACCTCTGACGCGGACGGACGAACTCGCACGTTCGCGGGTCGGGGCTTGGCATTTGCCGCCGCGATGGTGCACATTGCGCCCGCCATGAAGCCCTTGCTGATCACCAGCGCGCTCCCTTACGCCAACGGCCACATTCACCTCGGCCACCTGCTCGAGTACACGCAGACGGACATCTTCGCGCGGTACCAGCGCATGACCGGGCGCCGCGCCATCTACATCTGCGCGGACGACACGCACGGCACGTCGATCATGATCCGCGCGCGCAAGGAGGGGCGCTCGGAGGAGGCGGTGATCGCGGACATGAGCGCCGCGCATCAGCGCGACTTCGCCGACTTCATGATCCAGTTCGATCACTTCGGCAGCACGAACTCGGCCGCGACGCGCGAGGTCTGCAACGAGATCTGGGCCTCGCTGCAGAAGAACGGGCGGGTCGCGAAGCGTGACGTGACGCAGCTCTTCGACCCGCAGGCGGGCACGTTCCTCGCGGACCGGTTCGTCAAGGGCACGTGCCCGCGCTGCGGCGCGCCCGATCAGTACGGCGACAACTGCGACAAGTGCGGCTCGACGTACAGCGCGACCGAGCTCGTGGACCCGAAGAGCACGCTCTCCGGCGCGCGGCCGGAGCTCAAGAGCGCCGAGCACCTGTTCATCTCGCTCGAGCCCGACCACGCCTTCCTCGCCGAATGGACGGCGGTCGAGGGCCGCATGCCGAAGGAGATCTCGAACTACCTCGCGGGCCATTTCCTCGCGGAGCCCTTGCGCGACTGGGACATCTCGCGCCCCGCGCCTTACTTCGGCTTCGAGATCCCCGACGCGCCGGGGCATTACTGGTACGTCTGGTTCGACGCGCCGATCGGATACATCGGCTCGACACGCGAGTGGTGCGACAAGCACGGCGAGCGCATGGAGGACTGGTGGCGCTCGGACAAGACGGAGATCGTGCACGTCATCGGCAAGGACATCGTTTATTTCCACACGCTGTTCTGGCCCTCGATGCTGAAGAGCGCGGGGTATTCGCTGCCTTCCCGGGTGCAGGTGCACGGCTTCTTGACGGTGAATGGCGAGAAGATGTCGAAGACGAAGGGCACGTTCGTCATGGCGCGGACGTACCTCGACCACCTCGATCCCTCGTACCTCCGTTATTACTACGCGAGCAAGCTCGGCGCGCGCGTCGAGGATTTTGATCTCAACGTCGACGAGTTCGTGCAGAAGGTGAACGCGGAGCTCGTGAACAAGATCGTGAACCTCGCGAGCCGCTCGTCACGCTTCGTGGCGAAGACGGGCCTTTCCGCGAGCTATCCGGATGACGGCGGGCTCTTCGAGGCGGCGGCGAAGGCGGGCGCGGAGATCGGCGAGGCGTACGCGGCATTCGATTTCGCGCGGGCGACCCGGATCATCGTGGGTCTCGCGGACCGGGCGAACGAATACGTGGATCGCGTGGCCCCGTGGGCGCTCGCCAAGCAGCCGGGTAAGGAGCAGGAGGTGCAGAATGCGTGCACGGTCGCGCTGAACCTGTACCGGCAGATCGTGCTTTACCTGGCGCCCGTCCTGCCGAAGCTCGCGGCGGAGTCGGGCGTGCTCCTGAATTGCGCAATGGATCGGTTCGATCTCGCGCAGAAGCCGCTCGTGGGCACGCCCGTCGCGCCGTACCAGCATTTGATGAAGCGAATGGAGATGGATGCCGTGCAGAAGATGCTCGAAGCGAGCCGCGCGGGCGAGCCGGGCGAGGCGCCGAAGGCCGCGGCGGCCCCGGAGGCGAGCGCGGGGGAAGCGGCCCCGACGACGTGGGACGATGCGGGCGACGCGCTCGCCAAGGAGCCCCTCGCGCCGCAGTGTTCGATCGACGATTTCACGAAGGTCGACATGCGCGTCGCGCGGATCATCGCGGCCGAGGGCGTGCCGGGGGCGAAGAAGCTCCTCAAGCTCACGGTCTCGCTCGGCGGCGACACGACGCGGACGGTGTTCGCGGGGATCAAGGCGTATTACGATCCGAAGGCTCTCCTCGGCCGACTCGTGATCGTGTGCGCGAACCTGGCGCCGCGGCAGATGAAGTTCGGGATGAGCGAAGGCATGGTGCTCGCGGCGGGCGACGGGGAGAACGTGTTCGTCCTGTCGGCCGATAGCGGGGCGAAACCCGGGATGCGGGTGCATTGATGGGGCCCTTGGGGGCGGTCTTGCACGACCGCCCCCTCATTCCCTCGCCGGCCAGCTCGCCCTGAGCGCCTCCCCGAGCGCCTTCGCCTCCCCCTCCTCGTACACGTAAACACCAAGCTCCCAGGTGAGCACCTGCGCGGGCCTGTCCTGCGTGTCCGCCGCGTCGATCGGAATCACGTGCACGTGATGATGCGGGAACGAATTCACCCGCGCCGTCGCCGCGCCGAGCGCTGCCACGAAGGTTCGGCGCGGTGAAAGCACGCGTTCCAGTGCGCGCGTCGTTTCCCACGCGAGCTTTTGCACCTCGGCGTATTCGTCCCACGACAGCGCCGCGATCGACTCCACGTGACGCCGCAGCACCACGAGCACGTGGCCACGCCGCGCCGCGAATCGATCCAGCACGGCCACCGCGCGCGGGCTTTCAGCGAGCTGCACGGTATCCGCGGGAAACCCCCTTGCGAGCGCGCACATCGCGCACCCCTCGTACGACGCGGGCAAACGCGCCCGCTCCGCTTCGACGCGCGCGAGCGCCTCGGCTTTTCTGATCCGGGGCATGGGCCCTCGTCAATGCCTCTCGTACCACGGTACGATCCGCGGCGGCCGCGACGGCTTTCTTTCAGACGGAGGCGGGAATTTCGCCGTTGGCGTGTGCGTGAGCGGCGGGCCTTTTTGCTTCTCCTCGTATTCGTCGACCCGGGCGGCCACCGCGTTCAGAGCATTGGAGTCCGGTTCGTACGATCCGAAGGGAAAGGCGAGCGACGCTTCGTACATACCAAGGAGCGTCGGCACCGGCTCGGCCCGGGGAAACGTCTCTTTCACCACCTGCACATTCCACCGGATGCCCGTGAATCTCCGCTCCGGCGGGTGCAGGAAAAGGAACCGGGCGAGCGCGCGCAGCGCCGTCGCGCCATCAAGCAGCTCCTTCCGGATCTCGGGCGTCCGGATCGACCACGACTCGATCATCGACTCGTTGCAGAGCACGTACTCCCGATAGCCGACGCGCTCCTCCGGTCCGGCCATCGACGCGGCATAGCCCGTCACGGGCGTGTCGTGCGCGAAATACACCGCCGCGATGCGCTCGGGGTGGGCGACCGCGTCGGCGATCGGCACCGGTTTGCCCGCGAGATCCCTGACTTCGAGGTTCTTCTTCGAGGTCATGAGCACGGCAATCCACGCGTCTTGCTTCAGCGTGACCCGAAGGAGCCGATCGCCGTAGGATTCGCCGCCGAGGCCAAACGTCGTCGCCCAGGGCGCGGTCCAAGCATATCGCGCGCGGGCGAACGGCGTCGTGCGGAGTACCTCCGCGAGCGGATCCTTGGCGACGGCGCGGGCGTGGAGCATTTGATCGAAATACGACGCGCCATGCTCGGGCGATTCGGTGCGCGTGAGGAGCACGCGGTCTTTTTCGAGAGCCGCGATCTGCTCGCGCGTCGTCCACGTGTAGAGCACCCGGCGCGCGAGCGAGCCGTCCGTGACCGCGTAGGGCGCGAATTTTTGCAGGAGCTCCTCTTCGCCCTGATTTGGGCTGGTCCACACGGGCGCGGACGCGGTCGCCGCGGGCGCGGCGGCGTGGGTAGGGACGGAGGATACGGGCGCGGGGGCGGGCGCGGGGCTGCAGGCGAGTTCGGAGAGCGCAATCGAGAGCCACGCGCCCTTTTCCAGCGTGGCCTTGGTCCGTCGTCGATACCCCGCGCGACCGTCGTCTCGTCCCATGGAGGGCGAGGATATCAGCTTCCTCGCGGGCGCGCAGGGATTCCTCTCACTTGAGCGGAGGCGGCTCGTACACGCGCTTCACGTCCGCGCCGCCCGCGAACGCGTACGAGCCCGCGCTCCCGTAGCCGTACCCGATGATCCCGAAAGGTTTGTCCCCGGTCAGCTTGTGCACGCCGGGCTCCAGCGGGCATTTGCGAGAATGGTACGCCTTGCCCTCGACCATGCCCGCGGGCTCGATCTGGCAGAGGTTCGTCGTGAAGCCGTCGAGCATGATCTCCGAGCCGACCTCGGCCGCGATCACGACCCAGTTCTGCGTCCACGAGGACGGCGTCGGAATGACGTATTCGGTGCGGAACTGCTCGATCGGCGGGAAAACGGTGAGCGAAGGATCGCCGATCGCGGGGCCGTCGACGTACCCGTTCGAGACCTGGAGCTGCCCCACCATGACCGGCTTCGTCGCGCCGACCACGAAATTGTCCTGCGCCCACGTGGTCTTCACCTCGCCCGCTTGGAGCACGAACGAATCGAAGGGCGCGGGCAGGTTCGTCGTGACGGTCGCGTCCTCGGCGACGCCGAGGAATCGAATGATGTCGGGCTCGCGGTAGCCCGACGTGGAGCGCACGGGGCTGCGCGTGATCACATAACGCGAGCCGATCGATTCGACGGGGAACATCTGCTCTTCGAGGTGATCGAGGCAGCAGGTGCTATCGCTCGTCCAGCCCCCGTACGTCGGGATCTCGACGACGCCGCCGGGCGCACTCGTGGTCTCGACGCCCGAGAAGACGGCGACCGGGAGTGTCGACGTGACGATCGTGGACGAGAGATCGGCCACCGTTTTCGGGTCGTCCTGGAACGTGGCGTCGTCGGTCTCCAGGTTCAAGACGTCGAAGGGATTGAGCGTGACCTTGATCTCGCCGCCGGGCATCGTCGCCGCGATCGGCGGGTTGCCCTTGATGCGCCAGCTCGGCTTGACCGTGACGACGGTGTTCGGCTTCGTGCCGATGACGGTCACGTACGAGCGATCGATGATCTTGCCGATGCCCGGGAAATCGAGCGGGACCGGGTGCCCGGCCGGCCAGTTGATGATGCGGTAGATCTTGCCGAGGCCGGTCGTGGGCAAGAGGAGCGACGCGTCGTTCGAGTACGCATTCTCGAAGACGTTGAACTGATACACGACGATCGGCGTGGACGAGGTGATGCGGAACGCGTTCGAGGACAAACACGTGCCGGGGGAGAGGTAATCGTTCGGCTTGACGCCGCAATCGAGCTCGCGCGTCGGCAGCTTCGCCGTGAAGAGCTCGCCGGGCTGCACGTCGACCGCAAGCACGAGCTTCGGCGTCGCGGGCATTCCGAGCGGCGCGTCATTCTGCTCGATCACGACCTTCGCCACGGCCTCGCCGGTATTCGAGAGGACGACGCCCCAGGGCGCGCTCGCCGGATCGTTCAAGCCGTCCTGTTGATCGAGATCGACGGCCCAGAACTCGCAACCCACGTTGGAGGGCTGATCGGCGGCGACGTCACAAGCGCCGGTGCATTTCCCATTGGAGCAGCCGAACCCCGCGGCGGCGTCGCAGACCTCGACGACCTCGCTCGCGTCCTTGCCGTCCTCGGAGCAGCGGCGCACCTCGTTCCCCACGCAGGTGAGGGAGCCGGGCTGGCATTCGACGCAGCCCACGTTCGGCGCGCACACGCCGCTCGGACACGTGATCGGCGCGCCGGGGGTGCCGTCGGAATTGCAGGGCGTGAAAACGGCCCCGAAGCATTGGCCGCAGCCGGTGCCGTCGCTGCCGCCGGCCCCGGCGGTGCCGCCGGCGCTCGTGGAGGTGTGATCGCCACTGGCCGAGCAAGCGAAGGGGATCACGAAACATGGGAGGAGAAAGAGAGCTAGCAGAGTGCGCATGCGCCGGAGAATGCCACGGTTCTCTGCGTTTGCGATCGCCGGATCTCGGGCCTCTCCAGAATTACGGCGCCGTACGTTCGAGCGCGCGGAGGAGCCCGACCTCCAGCCGATGACCCGAAGCGTCAATTCCGGCGGCGAGGAGCGCACGATCGTAGCCCGCCTCGACGGCGTCCGCGGCGCGCGCGAGGAGCGCCGCGCGGGGAGGCAGCGCGTCCGTGCGGCCCTCGAAGGCGTCGCGACAATCGTCGGCCGAGCAGGAATGAAAGGCCCGACAGCGCAGCGGCCGCGCCTCGTGCACCGAGCAGTAGCCGCGTTCGTCGAGCAGCGCGCAGGGGATCCGCGCGGCCCAGCGCTCTTCGTCGGAGAGCGGCTCGACGTCCGCCACGTGCCGTGCGAGCCGTTCCTTCAGCGCGAAGAGCGCCTCCGGGGCGAGCGAGCGACGGAGCCACGCGGCGACGGCGAGGATCTCGGGGAGGGTCGCGTGCGCGTGCACGTGACAGCAATACGAGCAACCGGCCGAGCAGGCCGGGGCGCGGGCGCCCGTGCCTTGGGCGCGCGTGGTCTCCCGCTCCATCGCCGCGTGGGCCGCGAGGGCGAGCGATTCGAGGTTGCCCTCGCCGAGGCGGTCTTCGACGTCCCGCGCGACGCGCGCGCGGATGGCCTCGTCTCTTTGCTGCAGGACGCGAAGGGCACGCACGGCTCGAAAATTACGCCCCGGGCCGCGCCGGTCAACCGCAGGCTGCCGATAAACTTGCTGCGCGCCCTGGATCGTCGGTCGTCGTCCTCGGAATCCTTCCGTATTCCTGCGTCCTCCTGCCTAGCTCCAGGGAGCCCGTGAACACGGACCCCTCGCGCGGACCCTACCTCCCGAAGGCCGGCGACGACAGCACTTCGTGCAGCCAGTCCCAGACGGCCTTCTGCAAATCGTTCGCGGCGATGCTCGGGAACGAACAGATGTCGCTCCCACCGAGGTGGCGACGCGCGCACATGTAGTACCGGCGCTCCGAGCTACCCGAAATCTTCCCCAGGATCCGACCGCCACACGGAGGGCAGCGAAGAATACCCGTCAACGCAAACGGTTCCGTCGGCTTCGATCGCACGAAGATCGCCGCGTCTCCACGATAGCGGAACGACTCCTGGGCACGGCGAGCTGCGCAAGCGAACAACCGCGGTTCGAGGCCGTGCTCGCTCGTGTGGACCAGAAGATCGTGGCCCTGCGCGCGGTCCGCAGACGCCTGATGCAGACGCTCCGACGCTGCCGGGCTCACGAGTGCACCCTGCTCGACGAACCGTTGAGGGCCATCTCCGCGGTGCGTTCATGAAGGCGTGGCTCGCCGTGCTCGGGCTGTCCTCTTCACGGCAGCGGCCGAGACCGGTGGGTGCTTCGCGGTTTACGCGTGGCTCAAACGCGGAGCGTGACCTTTATGGCTCGCTCGCCCCGATGAAGATGCTGCACACGAGCGCGACCGAGCTCGAGGGGTCGTCGGAGGCCATGAAGAGTCGTAAGAAGCTCGAGCACTTGTCGGCGGGGATTCTTCTGTTGCCGCTCGCGTTGTCTGCAATCGACGTCCGAGCTGAGAACAATGCGGGCCCTGCGGTCCCTTCCAATGCACCCTCCGTGACCAATCTCTCAGCCGTGGCAAGACCGGAGACCGGCAAGGTCTCGGCCACTGACATCCACGAGAGCGACAACATGGTCGCGCGGATGATGCGCCTTGGTCCCGGCGCTTCGAGCAAGGAACATCATCATCCGTTTTTCGACGAGGCCATCGTTTCGATGGTGAAATGGATCATTGACCCACGAACGGAAATATGCCATTCGAGCGCAGGCTCATGAAACCCGTGCCCAAGGCCCAGCCGTCGTTCTACAAGCGCCCCCTGCCCGAGGGCTGCATATCGTTCTCCTCCGCGGATGGGCGCGCGATCTTTCGCGAAGCTCTCTCCGGAGGGACGATGGAGGGCTTCTTTTCGCTCATCGAGCAGTTCCACACCCAGGCCGAGCCTGCGTTTTGCGGACTTGGTACGCTCATCATGGTGTTGAACGCGCTGGCGATCGATCCTGGCCGCGCGTGGAAGGGGCCATGGCGCTGGTACGCGGAAGAGCACCTGGACTGTTGTCGCCCCCTCGATGCGGTCGCTCGGGACGGGATTACGCTGACGCAATTCGCATGCCTCGCCCGGTGTAACGGCACCCGGACCAACACGCACTTCGCGGAGTCCTCATCCGTCGAGGTGTTTCGCAAGGCTATTCGAGATGCCACGTCTCGCCCAGGCGAAACCCATCTCGTCGTCGCCTACGACCGCGCGACGCTGGGCCAGACCGGAAGCGGCCACTTCTCGCCGATCGGCGGTATGCACGCGGACCGGGATATCGTGCTCCTGCTCGACGTGGCACGCTTCAAATACCCGCCGCATTGGGTCCCGATCGAGACGCTCTTTCGCGCCATGCTCCCGATCGACCAAGCCTCGGGGCGGTCCCGCGGGTTCATGACCATCGAGCGAGAGCACCCGGTGGCGCCCGTGACGGCCCTCCGCGACGACGCCGACTGGACCGAAATCGAGCATTTCCTTCGTGATCTCGACGGCACGGACGTCCTGGTCCTGGCCGGTTGTCTCCAGGCAGGCGTCTCGCCCGCGCCGCGCTTGCTTGAGATCCTGCGCGGTTCGGGCGACGTGCCCGCGAGCCTCCAGGGGCAGGTGGAGCGACTCCGCGCGCAGGTCTCCGCCCTCCAGGATGCCTCTCGCCCCCCATCGGGCGTCGCTACCAGAGACGATTGATCGCCGCCGGCTCGGCTCGTCCGGCGGAAGCCACGAGCAGGTGTAATGAAGCCTGGCGGCTGCGTCTTCGAGGCATGGGCGGCGAGAGGGCCGCTCCCGAAAGGAAGACGCCATGAAGGAAACCCTGCTCCAGGTCGACGGGATGAGCTGCCCGTCCTGCATCCGCCACATCGACAGCGCGCTCGGCCAGCTCGCGGGGGTCGAGAAGGTCGAGGTCAAGTTGCGCGAGGGCACCGTCCTCGTGCGTCACGATGCGTCCTCCGCACCGCTCCCGGCCCTCGTCGATGCGTTGCGCGACGCCGGCTACGAGTCGCGCCCCCACGCCGCCTGAAGCGGTCCCTCGCACCGGGCGCTCTCGGACCTCGCGCCGCGAGCTCCGGCGCCCTGCTTTTTGGAGGTCGTCATGATCGTGCTCGTTCATCGAGGCGGCGGCGCCGCTCGACCGGGACGCGTTGTTGCGTGGTCCGTACGTGGCCGCGGCCTGAAACGACGAGGGAGTGTAATGGCGGGCCGCGGTCTGCGTCGGCTCGGCCGTACGATCTTGTGCACCCATTTCCCCGGTGAAAGGCCATGAACCAACATGGTCACTGTCCCTTCCTGCCGCCGCAGTTCGTCACACGCCTGCCAGGCCGAGAGCTGCAAGAGCCGGTCGTAGAGCGGCAGGTTGGGGCAACAGATCGACCGGAAAGAGCAGCATTCACCCGCCTGGATCGAGCGCAATCAATGCTTCGTGTGTCCCGGTGTCGCTCCGTGGGCGGACCCCACCTCGAGCATTGTCATCATGCCCGCTTCGGCGTGCTCCAGGATGTGGCAGTGGAGCATCCAGCTCCCTTCGTCCACAGGAACGACGCCGACATCCACCGTCTCGCGTGGGTGAACCAGGACGGTATCGCGGAAGAACGGTTCATCCACCGCACGACCGTTCCGGGTGAGCACACGGAAGAACATCCCGTGCAGGTGGATCGGGTGCAGTCGAGCCGAGTGGTTGGCGAACCGGAGATGATTGAATTGGCCCTGCACGAGCGGAATGCCGGTGTGGCCCGTGGCGCTCTCGTGGCCCTGGAACGCCACGCCGTTGATGGTCCATTCGATCCCGAAGGGCCCGCCCCGCCGCGCATCGAGCGCGAGCTCGGCATGCACGGGCACCTCGCTCCCCGCCGTCCACGCGGGGACGGTCCTGCGCGTCGGCGGCTCGAAACGGGGGGTCTCTACGGGATCGCCAGCGACACGAATCTCGGCGAGGCGTCGCGGGCGGGACCGCAGGAACCGATCCTCGATGGATATCGCGGCGCCCGCAGAACCGGCCATCAAATCCACGTCAATCCGGTTGCCGGGCGCGAGCTCGAAGCCACTCGCGTCGAACGGTGTCCGCACGTACAGGCCGTCCACGGCGACGATTTTCGCCGCGAGCCCGCCGAAATCGGGGGCGAACACGCGCCCGTTCGCCACGTTCACGATCCGCAGACGGATCCGTTCTCCAGGCCGGAGGGCGAGCACCTCGTTCGTCCGGCCATTGACCGTGACGTGATTCCCCCAGCGCCCGTCGTGCGCGAGGTCGTGGCGCGTATTGAAGGCCGGCACGATTTGCCCATCCTGCCCGAGGAGCCAGTCGTCGACGACCCAGACGACATCGCGGCTGTAGGCGGGGGGCGCCGGGTCCTCCACGATGAGCACACCAAAAAGCCCTCGCTCGACCTGCTCGCTGCTGCGGATGTGCGGGTGGAACCAGAACGTCCCCGCGTCCTTGGGGGTGAATTCGTAGACGAACGATTCCCCGGGTTTGATGGCGGGGCGGCTCTGCGTCGGGACGCCATCCATGTCGTTGGGCACGCGCACGCCGTGCCAGTGGATCGTCGTGGGCTGTGGCAGGCGATTCGTGAATCGGACACGCACCGTCTCGCCGAGACGGACGCGCAGCTCCGGGCCGGGCACCTGACCATTGTAGGCCCACACGCGCAGGGGTTTGCCGTCGAGGAGGGGCAATTCGACCTCCGCGGCGGTGATGTCGAAGCTGCGGACGATACCGTTCGGGTTCGATGCCGTCGGATACGCCTCGACAAACTCCGCGAGGAGCCGCTGCTCGAGCAGCGGCTCTTGCTTCGTCGCGCACGAAGGCAGGAGCGAGAGGAGCACAGCAAGGGCTGCCCGCGTGATTGCCTCGTGCTTCATCCGCAGGACCCTTCGCCGCAGCTCATCTGCGCGCCGTGCTTGTGCGCGGCCGTCGCGGTTGCCGCGGGGGTGGGCGCGGGCTTCTCGGCAGGCGGAGGCGGGGTCGCGGTCACCGGCGAGGGGGCGGGGGGCGCGGGGGCTTCCTTCGCGGCGGGCGGCGCCGTGGTCGCGCGAGGTGTGGCGACAGGCGGGGCTGCCGCGGCGGCCTTCGGCGGAGCCTCGGGGGGCGGGGCTGCCGCGCTCGTGGCGACCGGGAGGGGGCCGCCCGTGGGCGCGATCGGCGCAGCCTTGGCCGGGCCCGGGCTCGCGGCGGGAACCTCGGCGACAGGCTTCACCTCCGCGTCGATCGTCGGCGCGGGAGACGTCGTGCAGCCTGCGATCATCACCCCCGCCCCGAGGGCGGCCAGCGTCTCGTAGATACTCTTCGCGTTCATGCAACGCTCCTTCCTGCGATTTGCGTTGAATCGGCCGAACTTCGCGTCCGGTGCAGGGGCTTACGCCGCCGCTCCCCCGAGGGCGGCCGCGCGGTCACGTCCGAGTCAGCCTCAAGGCGTGACGACGTAGTCAGCGATCATCCCGCCTTCCATGTGCTCGCCAACGTGGCAATGCACGAGCCAGGTGCCGGGGTTGTCTTCCATGAATTCGAACGTCGTGTACATCCCCGGGCCGAGCTGCACGTTGTCCGTGAGCTGGCCGCTCCCGTCGAGCCAGCGGTGGCCGTGGATGTGCCAGGTGTGGAACTCGTTGCCGATGCTCACGACCCGAAAGCGTTGGAGCTCGCCGACCTTGCCTTTGAAAGCCGGGATCGCGTCCTCATAGCCCTTGCCGTTGATCGTGTGCATGTACTGGTGACCGCCGTGATAGACGCCCGCGTCTGGGAATTCGCCCGTCTCGGGATCGGCGACGCCGGGGAGCGAGTCGTATTCGCCTTGATCGAAGTCGGCGAGCACGACGACGTGCTCGTTCGCTTTGGCCTCCCCCGGCGGGTGCACGATGAGGGCGCCGAAGATACCGCGCTTCGTCCCTTCGGCCTCGTCGCCGTGATCGTGATACGGGAAGGTCCCTGCATACACGGCGTCCCATTCGATGGTCTTCGTCTCGCCAGGCGCGACGACCGAATTGTGAGTCCCGTCGTTGGTGTAGGTGAACTTCACGACATGGGTATGGACCGAGTGCGGTTTCGCGGCGTTGTTGGTTACGCGGAGGACGACGTGATCCCCCGCGTCGACCTCGATCGGCGGGCCCGGGATGACGCCATTGTAGGCGATCGCGTTGTAAATTGCCCCCGGCCCGACCTCCCACTGGGTCTCGTCGATCGTGAGCTCGAATTCGCGGGTGACGCCCGTCGGCGGATAAGGCGCGAGGGGGTCACGCGCGGCCGTTTTCTGGCCTTCCTCGCTGGAGCAACCGGCCATGACGAGGAAGGCCCCGAAGAGCACGAATCGATGGTTTTTCATGGCGTACCGCACTTCTCGTTGGAGTCGGACGACGTCTCGGCGCCCTTGATGCAGCGCGCTTTGTAGCAGTACGTTCCCGGCGGGATTGCCGACGTGTCGTGTTGCGACGTCGCCGCGCCGACGAGCGTGTACGCCTTGGCATACGCGCCGCCGTCCTTGTTCCGGTCGAGCTCGATCTTCTCGCAATCCGGCGTCACGTTTTCCCACTCCACGTGCAAGGCGCCCTGCATCGGGGCCACGGACTTCATGATCGGGGCCTGCGGCGGGCCCGAAGAGCCGCCGCCTGCGCCGCCCCCACCGCCTGCGCCACCTGCGCCTCCAGTCCCGCCCGCGCCGCCCGTGCCGCCTCCCGCGCCGCCGTGGCCCCCGTCGTGACCGGCGGCGCCCGAGCCGTCTCCCTCGTGGCCCCCGCAGCCGACCCAGACCAACGAAAGACCAAGCAAAAGGACAAGCGAACGCACTGTCATGATGGACCGACCTCCTCGAAAACGTTTCCTCAGGGACGCAGCACCGCAGCACGGTTCGTGCCAGGCGTATGCTTCTCGTTTTCCCCGGCGATCGTGCGCTCTCGGGGGAGGCGAGTGACCGAACCGGTCACCGGTTCGTGACCCGTACGGACACGAGCCATCCCTCCGTCGATAGGGGTTCACCCCAGCCGGATCGGCCGCACGTGAATGGGGGCATCCACATCCCCGCGCCCGTACGGCTCGACGTAGATCAAACGTCGCAACGAATGCGATCCACCTCGTCGTCTGCCGGGAAGGTGACAACGCACAGTGATGGCACACCGAGCGCGCGTGCGGTGATTTCTGCCCCGAAGACGTTCGGCTGATGTTCAGGTACGTACCGCGGGATCCCGCTCTTCCGGTGCAGCGGCATGACTCGAACCCGCTGCCCGCAGCCGCACGCACAGAGATGACCCTTCGCGTTCTCCTCTTCCACCCACGCTGCTACGGTGAACCGTCGAGCAAGCCGCAAGCGCCCTTCGACCCGAAGATCATCGACCCGCGTCGAGGGGTCCGTGTTCACGGGTGGAGGGCGCTCGCGGCGTTTCTCGACAGCCTGCTGTCACTTCGCTTCGGCCGTGTCGACCCGGAACGTGGTGATGGCCGAGCTATCGTTCGTCGTGCGGAACTGGATCCGGACGGTCTGGCCGCCGTATCCCGCGAGCGAGAGGCTCTTCTGCACGTAGGCCCCGGCCGTCCCCTTGTTCAGGTTGCTGTAGGTCGCGAGGGTCTTCAGCAGGGTGCCGGAAGTGTTCCGGAGCTCGACGAAGAGCTGGTCGTATTGCGTCGTCGTCGTGCTCTCGGCCGAGGTCACGTTCAGAGAAAACGTGAGCGTCGGCGAGGCGCCCGCGGGGATCGTGATCTGCTGGTACATCGAGCCCGAAACGCTGACGGCATTGCCAAAATACGGATACCCGGTGCCCGAATGGGGGTAACTGCCGTTGTTGACGTAGAGCGCGCCCGTGCCGCTCAGCACCCAGGGGCTCACGCTTCCCTCGAACGTGCCGTTCGTGAGCAGGTTCGTCCCGCTCCCACCCCCGCCGCCGCTCGCGGGGCATTCGCCGACGCCGACGGCGCACCAGGCCGTCTGTGTCGAGGTGGTTTGCGCGCTCGACGCGCCGAAGAGCGCGCTCGCCGCGCTCAGGGTGGCCTGGCGGGCGCCCGCGAAGTTCGTGCTCGCGGTCATGTAATCGGCGAGGGCCTTGTACCAGATCTTGCCCGCGTCATCCGCGCCGATGCCCGTGACCCTCACGCCGCTCAGGTGGTGCGTCCCGCCCTTCGCGAGCAGGTAGAACGCGTGGTTCGGGATGCCCGAGTTGATGTGGACGCCGCCGTTGTCCTCGGTGCCCGTGTACCGCTCGCTGTAATGGTCGGGATCGTCGTTCGACGTGTAGCCATTGTTGTTCGCATTGTGGGGGTTGTCCAGATAGCGGAGCGCGTCGCCCGTGGTGCCCGGGGTGTAGCAATCCTCGCCGATCTTCCAGGTATCGGCGCTCTCGCCGTAGACGTATCGCTCGACGAGCGCGCCGAACACGTCCGACCACGATTCGTTCAGCGCGCCGGATTCGTTCTCGTACGTGAGGTTCGCCTCGAACTCGGTCACGCCGTGGGCCATTTCGTGCCCGGCGATGTCGAGCGAGACGAGCGGCGCGAACGTCGTGCCGTCGCCGTCGCCGTACGTCATCTGGCTGCCGTCCCAGAATGCGTTGTTGTAGGACGTGCTGTACCGGACGATGGAGCTGATGAGCCCGGCGCCGCCGTTTACCGCCGCGTACGCCACGGGGCCGCCCGCGCCGTCGATGCCATCGCGGCCGTGGACGGTCTTGTAATAGTCGTAGACCATCGACGCGCCGAAATGGGCGTCGACCACGACCCGCTGATCGGTGCCGTTCCAGAGGTCGTCCGTGTCCGAGACGTGATACACGGTGCTCGTGCCATTGGCGTAGTTGAACGTGCCGACCTTGCGGGTGAGATCCTCGGGGTAATACTTGCCGCTCGCGCTGCTCGTGCCGATGGTCACCGTGCCGCTGTAGAGGGACGTGCCCTGCGCGGTCTGGAGGTTATCGTAGCGGTGGATCTCCTTGCCGCTGTGCGCGTCGATGAAAAGGACGGGCATCGCGGTGTCGTGCGTGCTGTCGATGCGGCGGAGTTTCACGCGATAGGCGAGGTGATCCTCCCCGTCGTGGCGCATCACGAGCAGAGAGACCTCGGGCGCCGCGGTCAGGCACGATTCGCAGACGTATCGATCGAGCGCCGCGCGGATCGCCTGCTTTTCGGTGAGCGTGGGCGAAACCGAGAGATCACGGCGAATGCGCTTCACGAATCCATCCGTGACGTCGCTCAGGTTGCCGTTGCGATCGAGGTGCACGATCGCCTCGCCCTCGAAGACGGGCAAACCCTTGAACTTCTGCTGAATTCGCGTGTGGGCGAGCGAGAGCTCGTCGATGCGCACGCGCTTCACCTCGATGTCGTCCTCGTTATCCAGGCCGAGCGTCTCGAGATTCACCACGACGTGCGCGCGGCTGATCGCCTCGGCCAGCGTGTGTTGAGCGGCGTCGCCGGCCGGCGTGAAGATCGGCCTCGATCCCTGCGCTGCGGCCTCCTCCATGCTCCCTTCGGGAAGGTTCTCCTCCGGCATCTCGGAGACCGCGCAACCGGCGGTCAGCACGAGCGAAAGGCCTCCCAGGGTTTTTCCGAAACGACGAGCGCCAAGCATGGAATTCAGGTGCTTCTTCGACATGACCTTCTTCCGCGAACAGATGAGGTTTTCCGTAAGCCGAAAGTATGGAGAAGCGATGCAATGGGAATTCCAACCCTCTCCCTGCCAGGCGCCAAGCGGCTGGCGACTCCGCGCCAGGGGAGTTTCGCTTCCAGTGAACGAAGAAACTTTCAGCTATCTGCGAACGTAGGATGCACGAGAGCGATGACGCGTGGCGACATCAACAAGGAGTGCTTTCCACGTTGTCGCGGGTCGTTGTAAGATTTTCGATCGCACATCCGGAGCGTACCGTGAACAAGCGATCCATCACCTGTCTGCTATTCCTTCTTGCATCTCTCGCGGCATGCGGGGGCGAACCGAATCCTTCTCCCGGTGCGGGCGGCACCGGGGGGACCGGCGGCGCCGGCGGAATGGGCGCCGGCGGAATGGGCGCCACCGGAGGGATGGGCGGCGCGGGCGGAACGGGCGGTGTTGGCGGCGGCGGAATGGGCGGGGCCGGGGGCGCCGGCGGCACGGGCGGCGGCGGGGGAATGGGCGGCGGCGGAAACGAGGCGCGCGTGGTCGTCGGCGTGATCAATGCGCCGAACGAGCTTTTCCTGCAGGCGGCCTCGATTCACGTGGTGGCGAAGGTGGACGGCGCGGTGGTCCACGACGCGTTGTGGGGCACGGGCGTGCCGGCGCCGATCCAGCTTCCCCAGGAGATCCCCATCGAGGGGCTCGCGGACGACGCGCTCGTGGAGGTCTCGCTGGAGACCGATGTCGACGGCAAAGGAGACGTGAGACAGCGCCTCGCCAGCACCCGCGCCCGCGCGGGCAAGACGCCCCTGCTTCGCGTCACGATGAGCGGCGATGCTTGCGGCGAGGGTTGTGGCCCGGGGCTCACGTGCAACTGGGGTCGCTGCCTGGATCCTTATCTCGCGCCCGAGGTGCTCGAAGCATACACGTCCGACTGGGCGAAATATAGCTGGTGCAAGCCAAAGGAGCCGGGCGCGCCGACCGTGACGCTCGGGCAGGGCAACGTGATCTGGAGCCCGCTCGCGGATCAGGACACGCTCCAGGTCTGGGCCGGCGATCAAGGGGGGCACCACATTTTCGCGTCGCTCCGCACGCTTGGATTGAAGCAGACCGCGGTCGTCAAGCTCACGGCGACGCTGGTCGACTCGGGCGAGGTCATCGGGCCGTCGCAATCGGTGCGCGTGTTTCCGGACAGGCCGGCGCAGGGGTTTTGTGAAGCGAAGGGGATCCTCTTCCGGATCGATTCGCAGCTCGACATCGGGGTGCTGGTGAATCAGCAGGTGAACCTGAAAGCCGAGATCTCCGACGCCGATGGAACGGCCGTCACGGAGCAGAGAACGGTGGTGATTGGTTCGCCCTGACGAATGGACGGGGATGGCCTTTCCAGCGGAGAATCGGAGGACTTGGGGATGAAGCGTAGCAAGCTTGCGATTTGGGCAGCCGTCGGGCTCGTGCTCTCGGCGTGCGGCGACGGGGGCACAGGGACCCCGTCGGGAACGGGCGGATCCGCCGGGACAGGCGGAATGGGCGGCGTCGGGGGCACGGGCGGCGCCGGCGGGACGGGGGGCGTCGGCGGTCAAGGCGGCACCGGCGGTCAGGGCGGCGCTGGAGGCGTGGGCGGCGTCGGAGGAATGGGCGGCGCCGGAGGAATCGGCGGCGAAGGCGGTGAAGGCGGCGCCGGTGGAATGGGCGGCGCGGGCGGCGGGGGCTCGATGGGCCTGCATTTCGTCGTCGACGGCTCGTATCCCGCGGCTGTGGGAGCGGGCAATACCGCCCTTCGTACGGCCGACATGGACGGCGACGGCAAGCTCGATCTCGTCGTGACGAACACGAGCGGCGGCTTCATCGGCGTTTTGCGAGGCAACGGGGACGGGACGTTCCAGGAGATCCATCGAGCCCAGTTCGAATCGATCACCGTGAACGTCGCGGTCGCCGACATGAACGGCGACGGCAAACCAGACGTCGTCGCGACGAACAGTTTCTTCGGGACCCCGATCGGCGTCTTCGTCGCCCTGAACCAGGGAGACGGCTCGCTCATGGCGCCGCAGCAATACGCGACGGGCAGCACCACGCCCGGCGCGTTCGCTCCCACCGACATCGACGCGGACGGCGACATCGATATCGTGGTCTCCCGCGGGTCGGGCGGCATCGACGTGCTCACGAACGCCGGAGACGGCAAGCTCACGCTCGCGGCGACGTATAGCACCTCGGGCGGCACCCACAACATCTTCGCTGTCGCCGCGGGCGACGTGGACGGTGATGGATTCGTCGACGTCGTGGCGACGAGCTCGTCGACGTCGAACGTGTCCTGGCTCTGGAAAGGGACGGGCGGCGGCGCGCTCGCGACGGGCGTGACGCTGCCGTCGCAGCGATCCGAGTCGATCGTGCTCGTGGACCTCACCGGTGACGGAAAGCTCGACGTCGTCGTGGGCCCGCGGCAAGCGTTCACCACCGGTTATGGCGTCCTCGTGAACAACGGTAATGGCACGTTCGCGCCGATGGTGAAATACGCGAACGAGGCGGACGCCGAGATCGAGGAGATCAAGGACGTCGACGGCGACGGCCAGCCCGACGTGCTGCTCGCGCACCGCTTTGGCGGGGCCTATGTCCTGAAAAACACCGGCGGCGGGGCGCTCTCCGATCCGATCGCGCTCGACGCGGGGCGAAACCCGAAGGCGCTCGCCGCGGGCGACGTCGACGGCGACGGGGACACGGACATCGTCTCCGGCAACGACGGCCCCGGGATCTCGGTCGTTCGGGGCGACGGAATGGGCAGCTTCCTCGCGCCGCTCGGCGTGCCGTACGGCGTCGGCGCCCGTCAATCGGTGGCCGCCGATTTCGACGGCGACGGGCACAAGGACATCGTGTTCAGCCATGTCGCGGCCGTGAATACGATACTACGGGGAAAGGCCGGCGGCGGGTTCGAACCGGCGGGCTCGAACGACGTCCTCGAGGCGCCGATCGGGCTCTTCGCGTTCCCGGCAGACGAGAATCCGAGCCTGGACCTCGTCGCCGCGTTGCCGGGCGGGAATGACGAGGGCTACGTGGTACAGACATTCCCGAACACGGGCGGCCTTTCTTTCGGCCCGTCGATTCCTTCTTATCCTGGGTTCTTCGGCGCCGGGAGCACGGACGTCGGCGACACGGACGGCGACGGCGATCTCGATATCCTCGTGGTGGCCGATACGAACAACGGCGGCATCTCGCTCCGGAACAACGGCGATGGCACGTTCTCGGACGCGGAATACCTTTTTACCGACGCCGTGGCGATCGCCGATTTCAACGAAGATGGGAAGCTCGACTTTGCTGGCGCGGGCGAATTCGTGGTCTTCTTCCAGCCCGGCAACGGAGACGGGACGTTCGCGAATGCGCCGGAATACCTGCTCGTCGACGACATCATCGGCCACATGGCGGCGGGCGACGTGAACGGCGACGGGCACGCGGACTTCGTGGCGACGCACGCGCAAGGGGACGGAGTCGTGCTGATGCTCGGCGTCGGCGACGGCACGTTCATCGGGACGACCTTCATGCTGGGCCTCGGGATCGCGCACAACCCGGTGCTCGAGGATCTCGACGAGGACGGAGACGAGGATCTCGTCGTCCTCGCGGGCGGACGGGTGAACGTGCTCCTCTGGGAGGGCGATTTCTTCACGGCCGGGCCGACGATCGGCGAGATCTCGCGCCCGACGTCCGTCTCGGCGTCGGACGTGACGGGGGACGGCCGGCCCGACCTGCTCGTCACGTCGAATACGACGAACTCGCTCGTGGTCCTTCGGAACACGAACTGAATTTCCTTCCCACCAGGCCGGGGAGCTTTGCTAGGATCGTCCCGGCCGATGTCCGAGAAGTCCGAAAAGCTCCCCTTCCTCGCCTACCACACCAGCACCGGACAGCCGCCCGAGCTCGTCCCCGGGCCCATCCAGCGCGAATGGATGAACGACACGCGGGACGCGTTCGCGAACCGGTGCCTGCCGCTGCTCATCGCGAACCAGGCCGGCTGGCTCGTCCTCTCGCCGCACACGGTGCGGGCCATCTGGGACGGGACGGGCTCCTTGAAGAGCGTGTGCATCGAGAACCTCGAGGGCCCGGAGCCGTACCTGGCCATGAGTCATTTCGGGCACGGCATCCTCACGTTCACCATTCCGTTCCTGTTCCGCACGCCGCCCGGATACAACCTGCTCGTCCGGGGCCCGGCGAACATGCCGAAGGACGGCGCGTATCCGCTCGACGGGATCGTCGAGACGGACTGGACCACGGCGACGTTCACGATGAACTGGCAGCTCACGCGGGCGCAGTACCCGGTGACGTGGAAGCGTGGCGAGCCGATCGCGATGATCGTGCCGATGCGCCGCGGCGAGCTGGAATCATTCGAGCCGGAGCTGCGCGGGCTCTACGACGATCCGGAGGTCGCGAAGGCATACCTCGAATGGCGGAACAGCCGGTCGCAATTCATCAAGGAGCTGCCGATCGAGGGCTCGAGCGCGAACCAGGCGGCGTGGCAAAAAGACTACGTGCACGGCCGCGCGCCGGACGGGACGGTGGCGAAGGAGCATCAGCGCAAGCTCGCGCTGAAGCAGTGGAAGAAGGGGAAGAAGCCGTGATCAAGCGGCTCGCCGACGCGATCGTGCACGGCTTCGGGTTCAGCGCGGGCAAGGCGCTGTTCGACGAGGCGGTGGAGAAGGTCGAGGAAGCGACGCGGGAGCCGACGGCAAAGGAGCGCGAGGCGGCGGCGAAGGAGGCGCAAAAGCGCGCCGCCGCCGAGGAGAAGGCGCGTTTGGCCGCGGCAAAGCAGGCCGAGAAGGATCGGAAGAAGGCCGCGGCGGAGATCGACGCGGAGCTCGCGGCGCTGAAGAAGAAGATCGGGAAGACGTAGGGGGCGGGGTAGGGGGGAAGGTAGAGGGGGAATCGACCGTCACCCGCCGGTGGTCTCGCTCTCGTTGCCCTCGTCGTCTCCCTCTTCGCCCGTGCTCGTGTCGGCGGTGGCGAGGGCCGATTTGGTGCGGACCTCGTCGAAGAAGAGGTCCTGCGTGGCGCGGTCCTTGGGGAACTCGGCCTCGACGCGGCTCATGATCTCGACGTACTTGTGGATGAACTTGTCCTTGGCTGCGTTCCGCGCGGCGCGCATGTTCCGCGCATGCTGGCCAGCGTTCTTGCGAGCGATGAGGGCGTTGTCGTAGTGCTCGCGGTGCTGGGCGATGGCCTCCTTCTCGGCGCTGGCGTCGGGCCAGAGGGCCTGTGCGGCGGCGAGTCGGCCTTCGAGATCGACCATGGCCTGGACCTGGGAGGCGCCGACGAGGCGGGTGATCGGCGCGGAGCCCTCGGGGAAGGCGATTGCTGCGATGCGGCCGCCGCGTTTTCCGTCGGCCATTTCGGCTTTTTGCTGGGTGACGCGGATGCGACGGTCGGAGACATAGTTTTCGTATTTCACGTCGACGCGCGTCGGTAGGATGTCCCGTACCGCTTGCTCATAGACGGCCTGGGCTGCGTGAAGCTCGGCGGCGGCGGCGGTCATTTCCAGCCCGAGCGCGAGGAGCGTGGCCTGGTTCGTGAACTTGCCGAGCATCCTCGCGGCGTACGCCGCCAGGTCTCCGCACTTGGAGACCGGGGTGTTCATGGTGGGGGCTTGCATTGAAATGATCCTTCGAAGGTGATGCACGCTACCGAGACCTTCGCGCGCGTGTCAAGCAGATCGTGAGCACGGAGTGCGACCGGGGGCGCGCGCGTGCAAATCGATCGGGAGCCGTTTCATGGGGGGTGTCGCGGCGATGCAAGAGCGTAGGGCGGATCCACATCGAGCGCCTCGCGCGGGTGCAACAGGGGATGGAACGGATGAATGGGCGCCCTCGCGTGCGTGCAACGGGGCGCAGGGCGAGCACTTCACAGTGCTTGCGTGCACGCAAGAGGCTTCGTGTCGCGTGATGGCGAGGCCTTGCACCGGTGCAAGGCACGCCTCGTGATGTGTGGGGGGGCTCTTGCGTCGGTGCAAGACGGTCCTCGGGAAGTGGGAGCCTCGATTTGCACCGGTACAAGGCACGCCGCGCAACGTCGATCGGCCTCTTCGCGCCCCCGCAAGCGAGCTTGACAACGTTTCCCGGCCCGGCTCTTTTGATTGCATGGGAAGGGGTGCGATATCGGTGCGGGGCGTTGCGTGGGTGGGCCGCCTCTTGTTGGTGGTCATGATCGCGCTTTGGGGCGGCTGCTTTGCCGGGCCGCCTCTCGGATATGACGAGGGGCTAGCTGCCCCGCGCCCGAGGACATGCAGCATCCGTCCCCGCTTGTGCTCTCCGCGGGTATGACGTCCCCCGAGGGTCGCATCGGAGATGATGCTTCGGAGTTGTCGGTTCGGGGCTTCCGACCGGGATCGAAGGGGCGGTACCATCCGCGCGGGAGGTCGCATGCGCGATCGTATCCTCGCCTCGTGCTCGTCGTTGCTCCTTGTCGTCTCGTGCGTGCCGGCGATCGCTCGCGCGGAGATCCGCGTCTGCGTCAAGCCGCCGGACGTCGCATCGAACGTGAACGAATGGGCCTATTCGCCGGGGGCGAAGGCCCTGTGGACCACGAGCCGCGCGAAGTTCACGCTGAAGAGCCAGGGGCTCACGACCTACGTATTCGACCCCTACGCGCCGCCAGCGAGCGCGAGACGCCTACCGATCCCGCACAACAAGCTGACCTGCCCCGCGCCGCCGCCGCGCCCGAAGCCGGCACCGGCGAAGGATGCGTCCAAGGACACGGCCAAGGAGAGCAAGGCGGGAGCTGCCACGTCCACCGAGGCCTCGGAGCCGCAGAAGCCGCCGTCGGCGAAGGACGAGCAAGGGGAAGTCGTGCCGCCGGGCGTGAAGAAGATGCCGGAGCATCCGCCGGACAAGCCTCGGCCCTCGCCGCCTCCGCCCGAGGGCGTGCTGTCGAACGAGCCGCTGTTGCCGTCGACGTCGACCTTGCCGAAGAAGGACGAGGTGCATCCGCCGAAGTGCGTGGACGAGCATTGCACGCTCGTGGATCGGGGCGGCGCGCTGCCGGAGCGCGTGTTTCGACCCGGGGCGCCGCTCTCCAGTGTGGCGTCTTGCGAGCAGACGAAGGAGGGCTGCCAGGCGCGGAAGGAGAAGACGCGGGCCGGGGCGATCCTGGAGCAGGTGGTGATCGCGGGGGCGATCTTCAACCTGCAAATGAACGAGGATCTCTATCGGCCCGACGGAAAGGAATACGGGATCGTCGGCGGGATGAACGCCGACGGGCCAAACGACCCGAGGCTCCAGGCGGCGGCCGCGGCCGTGATGTTCTCGCCGGTGGCGATGGCGCTCGGCAACAAGTTCATGAAGGCGACGTCGGAAGCCTTGAAGCGCGGGGAGAAGGTCGTCATCAAGAACGTGAGTGAGCTATCGGAGGATGCGGCCAAGTACCTGGCGGAGGAGTTTGGAGAGGAGCTGACGCAGGCGCTCGCGAAGGAGGAGGTGATCGGGCCGTATCGCGTGATGCAACACTTCACGGCGAAGCATGGACGGAAGTGGCAAGCTCACCACATCTACGAGACGGCGAGGATGGAGAAAATCGGCCTCGACCCCCTGGATGGGCCGTCGGTGATCCTCTCGAGCGAGGAGCACAGTATGTTTACGGCCAGTCTGCGCGATGCTACGAAAGGCATTGCCTACCAAGATCTCCCGAAGCTCTGGACGGCATACCAGGGGGTCTACAGATTGAAACCGCATTGGCTGAAGGCAATTGAGCATTATCTCCTGGATTGATCCAAACAGAAGCTTGCAGGACATAGCCAATGAAAACCAAGATTCTGTTGCACTTCGATAGCAACGATGTCCCGGGTGGGGAGCAGACCGTCCTTTCGCCCTCGGGCTGCGGGTCCGACGTGGCGGAGGTACAAGAATGGCCGATCCGGAGACAAGTCGTCGAGGTCCGACTGGACGCGAACGACCCCCGCCTGCCCCTCCTGCAAAAGCTCCTACTCGCCTACAAGGTCGAATGGTTCGAGGACCGGTGGGACGAGTACACGGACGAGGAGTTCGAGGCCGCACCCCTCATCATTGCGATCGGCACCTGGGAGATCTTCGTCCTCGGAGGCCCTCGGTTCGGCACGGACTACGACATCTCGACGGCGTGCCCGGTGTGTGGCGCAGGGATCCGTCAAACCTCGGCGTACGTGCTCGATGGCACAAGCCAGGATAGCATGCCGAAGCTCGGGCAGTTTCGCGCCGTGGGCAGCGAAGGCGAAATCCTGGTCGACGAGCGGCTCGCCGAGACGCTGGAGAGCGCCGGTCTCTCGGGGCTCTCCTTTCGTAGTGTGTACGCAAGGCAGAAGGACATGCGGCAGACCAAGCTGCCATGGAGGCAGATGTGGGCGTCGCACACGTTGCCCCCGATGTCCTCACGCTCGACGGGCGTCGAACGCGGCAAGGTGTGCAAGGCCTGCGGACGCAGCAAGTTCAACTTCTCCCTCAAGGAACCCTTGCGCCTCGTGTACCACGCCCGGGACCTCGTCGGAGCGCAAGACGTCAACCGGATGTGGGAGCGTTTCGGTATCGCGCGGTGGAACGGCGACCTGAAGACAGCCGTGCTCTCGCAACCCGATTTCCTCGTCACCCCCAAGGTTTGGCGCATCTTCCGCGACGCAGGCGTGACCGGATTCAAGTGGCTGCCCATCCGCGTCGTCGAAGACGAGTGACGGGGCGGCAGCGCAGGGACGGTCTTGGAGCGCGATGGTCTCCCGTGTGACGAGCGCCCTGTGCATCGAGGTGCACGCGCAAGGCGCGTTCTGGGCCTAAGAGACGCCTTTGAGACGCCGGAGACGTTCGCAAGGGACGCGATGCGCGCGGCGCCGCGCCGACGACGCGGATTCGCGACACGATTCACGTCGTCGGCGACGTGGACGCGTTCGGGAACGTGCTCGCGGAGGTGACGTATATCGGCAGGGATCACGGGCTCGGCCTTGCGCCATCGAGCACGGCGGAGCACGTGGAGGACGTCGAGCGGATCTTCACGAATGACGCATCGAAATGGATTCTCGGTCGGCTCGCGGAGGAGACCGCGTGCAGCACGGCAGGCGAGGAGACGGCTTGCCGGACGACGCGGCAGGAGCACGACATCTTTGGACGATTCAAGCGAATCGAGGTCGAGAGCGAGGGGGACGCGGAGACCAAGCTCGGCGTGCTCGTCACGCGGGATGCCTTCGGCAACGTGGTGCGAACGGTCGCCACGGATGCATTCGAGGGGAAACGCGCGGCGTGTGTCTCTTATGATGAACAGGGGATCTTTCCGTTCGCGCGGAGGAACTCGCTCGGGCATCTCTCGTTCGAGCGGTACGATCCGGGGACCGGCGCAGAGCTCGCCGTGGTGGATCCGAATGCGCTCGTGACGGCGCGGGCGATCGACGGATTTGGGCGCGTAACGCGGGAGGTGCGGCCGGATGAGACGGAGACGGTCGTCACGCGGCAACTCGTGCAGAACCGTATCGTGATCACGCGGGAAGCGGTCGGTTGGGGCGCAGAGACTGCGGAGTTCGATCGGCTGGGTCGGGTGCTGCGGTCGTGGTCGAGCGGCGTGTCGGCGCCGGGGCAGCTCGCGCCGCGGATCTTGCGCGAGGTGGTTTACGATGACCTCGGCGAGCGCGTGGCCAAGGAATATGTCGCCGACGCGGAGACGATGCTGGCCGCGGCGCGGAAGTATGCCGAACGCACGTATGATGCCGTCGGGCGGGTGAAGCGTGAGGTCGCGCCGTGGGGTGGCGTCACGGAGACGACGTATGCGGGCGCGACGGTCACGACGAAGAATGCGCGCGGGTACATCAGGGAGACGACGCTCGATGGCCTCGGGCGGCCGGTGCGCGTCGTGGACGCGGAGAAGGGGCTCACGCAATACGAGTACGGACCGGCGGGGCTACGCAAGGTGACGGACCCCGGCGGGGCGGAGACGACGTTCGCGGGATGGGCTCGGGCGAGTGCGGTTCTCGCAGGATCCGGATCGCGGCGCGTCGGAGATCCATTACAACGGATTCGGAGAGGTCCGATGGTCGAAGGACGCGCTCGGCAGGGTGGTGCATCTGCACCATGATCGGCTTGGGCGCCTGTACAAGCGCGAGGATCAGGACGGGGTGACGGAATGGGTCTGGGATGTCGCGCTGAAAGGCGCGCTCTCCGAGGTGCATTCGCCGGGCGGGGCGATCGAGCGGACGCTTTACGATGTGCAGAAGGGGCGCGTCTCGGGGACGGAGCTTTTGCTTGGCGGCGAGACGTTCGGTGTGGGGTACGCCTACGATGCATTCGGCAGGCCGGAGCGGGTACGGTATCCGGAGGCGGACGGGGTGCCCTTCGAGGTCGAGCTTGGGCTGGACGCTGCGGGGCATCTGAATGCGGTTCGTGACGCCGCTACGCACGAGGCGTACTGGTCACTTTCGGCAACGGACGGCGCGGGGCGCATCACGGGGGAGGTGCTGGGGCAAGGGATCTCGACGACGCGGAAATGGTTCGGGGAGCGGGATCGGGTGGCGTCGATCCTGACGACTGCGGCCGGGGGGACGACGCTCCAGGATCTCGGGTATGACTATGATCCAGAGCAAAATGTTCGGCTGCGGCGGGACGAGCGACAGGGGAAGACCGAGTATTTTTCGCACGATGGGCTCGATCGGCTCACGTGTGCTTCGTTCGACGCGGCGAAGCCTTGCGCGCGGGAGTGGAGGTATTCGCCCGATGGGAATTTGTGGAAGACGCCGGAGATCGGGTCGATCGAGTATGCGGATCCCGCGCATGCGCACGCGGCGACGGGGGCGGATGGGGAGAGCTTCGTTTACGATGCCGTGGGCAATCAGGTAGCGCGGCCGGGGCACACGATCGCCTACACCGCATTCGATCAGCCGAAGGAGTTCACCGCGAAGGACGGCGCGTCGGCGGTGCTGCTCGACTACGGCGGCGACGGGATGCGGCTCCGAAAGAGCACGCCGGAGGCGGTGACGATCTACGTGGGTGGGCTGTACGAGCGGGTGACGCGTGCCAACGGGGAGGTCGAGCATCGGTATTATGTGCACGGTCCCGAGCGGCCGATCGCGGTGGTGACGAAGAAGGCCGGCGGGATGGAGACGCGGTATCTCCATGTGGATGCGCTCGGGTCGATCGACGTGGTGACGGATTCGCTCGGGGGGAATGCCGAGCGGACGAGCTTCGACCCGTTCGGCGGGCGGCGAAATCCGGTATGGGGGGATGCGCCTTCGGGCGCGGGGCCGCCGGGGATCACGCTCGGATTCACGGGGCACGAAGAGGACGAGGAGATCGGGCTCGTCCACATGAAAGGGAGGCTGTTCGATCCGCGGCTCGGGCGGTTCTTGACGCCGGATCCGTTCGTCACGTGGCCGTGGTCGGGGCAGGGCTGGAATCCGTATAGCTACGTGCTCAACAACCCGCTGCGGTATATCGATCCGAGCGGCTATCAGCAGGTGGAGACGGGCGTGGAGGATCTGCCGCCGGTTCCCGGCGAAGTGCAGATGCCCACGGACCACGTGCACGTGCCGCTGGATGCGATCCGGGCGCTGTCCGGCCGAAATCCAGGTGAGGACGTCGGCGGGAGCGCAGGCAAGGGAGACGTGACGACAGTCGGCCAGCCGGTGCCGCAGCGGCACGCGATGCCGGCCGAGGAGGTGGAGAAGAGCGGGATCGACATTGCCACGGAGGTGCTGGCCGGCGCCGGAGAGCGAGCGCTGGAGCTGCCGGGCGAGCTCGCGGTCGGGTTCGTGATGAACCTGGTCATGCCGACGGCGCGCGGTGCTTCGTATCGGCCCATGGATGGGCCGGCGAATACGGACGACCTCGGCGGGCGGATCGCGGATGGCGTGAACCAGGCGAATCCGCTCCTACGCAGTGTCGGTCGACGTGATCAAGGGGGTGGACGCAGGGGAGAAAGGGGATTACGCGGGGGTTGGTCGGGCTGGGATGGGCGTCGTCGCCACGGTGGCGATGACGGTGCTCACGCTGAAGGCGGGGGCACGCGCAGGAGGAACGGCACCGAAACAGGTCGATCTGCCGTTCGTCCCTCGACAACCCTTGACGCGAGGAGTCCTCGTGACGGAGAACGGCTCGGCTGCCCTCAGCAGTGGCATTGAAGGACCAGCTCGTGGCTTGCCGAAGGGAAGCCCTGGATTCGATATTGTAACGAGAACGCACGTTGAAGGGCATGCTGCCGCAGCCATGAGATCGAATGGGATCAATAGCGGAACACTCTACATCAACAACCCGAGGATTTGCACGAGTTGCATGCAAAATCTGCCACGCATGCTTCCTACCGGTAGTCGGTTGAAAGTGGTGCTGCCGGATGGATCGGTTGTTCGATTCGAAGGGAAGGCCCCATGAGTATCACGTTTCGCGATGAGCAAGACGAAAACAATCCCCGCAACGGTTCGACGGTACAGAACCCCTCGGATCTCGATGAAGTCTTCATGAGTGCGGCCCGTCGACCGCCGTTTTTCTTTTCTCTGACCTCCCACGACTCACACCTTCTGGTTGGCGTCGGAAGGGGCATAGGGTGCGTGCAACATTCCGACGCCGACGGCAATGTCCCCTACCTGGCGGCCGTCCGACAACAAGGTGATTCAGCAGGCGCTGATGCGTATGAAGAATTCTTAATTGCCGACACACCCACACCCATAGCAAGCAGGTATTGTCTTCCCCTCCCCGATGTGATGAAGATCGTCGAGGTATTCGTCCGCTGCGGCGGCCGGGCGACGGACATACTCTGGGAAGAAATTTGACGCCCGCGGCGAGCGGCGGCGCCGGCCGAGGAGGTTGAGGTTCGTGATGAACATTTCAATGACGTGCCGGGCAGGATCGGCGCGGGAGCTTTACATGACACACCCGCGAAGCTAACGTCCGCCGCCGTGTCGCCTCCCCGGACCTCGATGCTCCCTGCGCTCTTCATGCTGGCAGCATCCTGCGCGCCGACCGCGCGGCCCAAGCCCACGGCATCGTCCACGCCGCCCGAGGACACGCCGAACGTCACGCGCGCGAAGGCCCCCGAGGAGCCGGAAGCGCGCTGGGTACGCACGGGTCGTACGACACGCGTGATCCTCCCTTTGCCGGAAGGGACGCTGGTGCTGATGGGGGGCCGGCGCGCGTTCGTCCGCGCCGATGGCTCGATCCTCGACGAAAAGGTCCTCACGCCCGAGCCGCTCGACGACATGCTCGCCGTACCCACGCCGCGAGGGCTCCGCCTCGTCGGGTATAACAGCCAGGCCCTTTATCGCTTCGACGATCCTTTGGGCGAGCCCCGTGTGCTCGTCGAGGCGTTCCTTGTCGGGGCGGCCAACACGATCTCGAAGGTCGGCGCGGGGCCCGGCTTCGTGGCCGTGTGGGATTCGGATGGCGGCGGCGCGCCCGCCCTGCTGCTCGACGTGGAGACCGGCGCGACGAGGACCCTCGCGGGGTGGCCCGACGTCCCGCCGACCGAGATCCTGTTTCGATCGATGGACGAAGGGGCCGTCGTGTTCGAATCGATTGGCCTCGCCCTCACGCGCGACGGCGGCAAGACATTTCAAGTGCCCGACGCCGACAAGCCCGAGGAGCGGGTGTACGACTTCGGCCTCGGACGGCGCAGGGATCGGATCGAGGCCGTCCGCGGTGACTTCCGCGCCCCCATCGATTTCGCCAACAACCGCGTCGGCGCATTCGCGCGTCGGTTCGTCGGCATGGCCCAGACGAACCCCACGCTCGCGTGGATCGAAGCGACCGAGACCGATCCGATCGAGCTCGCCATTCGCGATGGCAGCCCCGACCCGCGCGGGGGCGTCTTCATCGCCGTGAATCGCATGGCCGCCCGCGTGGATCCGAGGACGGGCGCTGCCCTGGAGGTCGCGTGGAATCCGTTGAATCTCCAGATGGACACGCTGCATGATCCCCATTGGCACGACATCATGGCTTGCCGCGCCGCGCATTTGCCGGATCGAGGGCTCGTCTTCTGCCCCATGGATTCCGACCGCGTCGAGACGGCCGCGTTCAGCGTGAAGGGCCCGCTCACCCTGCGGCGCGTCGAGATGCCGAAGCTCTCCCAGACGTATGTTCACGAGGTCGTCCAGAGGCCCCGCGGCGCCCTCGTCTTTTTCGGACATTGCGCGCCCCCGCGGGCGAAGGACGCATCCGCCGAGGCAGAGGAGGAACGCGTCGTATTGTGCGCGTCCGGGGCTGGGGGGGACGTCGAGCCGGTCCGTCCTGCGCCGGACCTTTATGATCAAAGTTCCGGCGGCCTGGAGGGCGTCGGCGCGCTGGACGATGGAACCATCGTCCACCTGAAGGGCATCACCGGCAACCACGTGGACCCGCAGGGGGAGTCCGGGGTGCCGATTCCCGAGACGCGATTCGAGCTTTTTTCACGATCGATCAAGCCCGAGCTGCTGCCGCCGATCACGTTTGACGAGGGAGCCCGGGGACCAACGAAGGTGCTCGGATCCATCGAGCAGGACGAAAGCGGAGCCTTGCATGCGATGGTGTCCCTGAATGACGAGATCGTTCATGTCCGTCAGCCGCTCTCCGGGCCGGCGACGGTGACGCCGCTGTCCGCGCACCATGCCCAATTTCGCCGGGGGCGCGGGGTGATCCTCGGCGACGATTTGCTTCTCTCCCCCGATGCCGGCGCGTCGTGGTTCAACGCCGGCCCGCTGCCCAAAGACCCCGTGCACAAGGATGCAACGCTCGGCGCCCTGCCGAGCGAATCCGGGATTGCCATGCTGCGCTGGCTGCGCGTCGGATGGGGACCGGCAGCCCCCTATCCCTCGGCTCCACCGCCGCCCGTGGGCCCACCGCTCGCCATTCTTCCCAAACCGAGCGAGATGGAGCCGACGGTCCGAACGCTCTCGTGCGCGCGTCGCGGCCGCATCGGCGCAGCGCCGCCGCTCTGGGATGCGAGGGCGCGCCAGGCCATGTACGACGCCGCGAGCGGAGCGGTCTCGACCGTCGATCACCGGCTCATCGAGGAGGTCGTGGTCGCGCAAAGCGCCGAGGTCGTTGCCGGACGGCTGGAGGCGTTCGCGTCCTCCGACGGGGAAACGGCAGAGCGATGGACGCTCCAGGCCATCGATCCGCACGAGACCACGGGGAAAGTTGATACGTGGACCGTGCCGGCGCCCCCCGACGTCCCATTGCTCCCCGACCTGGATGGCGTCGTTCGCCGAGGGAACCGTACGCTCTTCGTCGTGTTTCACCATGAAGGCGGTCGCCTCGTGTATGATCTGGTCCTCGCGACCCCGGGGAAACCACCTCGCACGACGCGCCTCCGCAAGCACCCCGACGGGAGCTTCTTGACGGCGACCTTGGGGCCGAACGACGACGATCCGGTCGTGGGAAACATCGGGCAATACCTCTTCGCATGGATGGCAGACGGATCGCTGCGGAACGTCGCCCCCTTGCATGGCCCGCGCAACGTGGCCGAGGCGGGGATTCTTGGGAGCAAGGATCTGCCAGTCCTCCTCAACGGATACGGGTGGGCCGCTGTGCAGACGCTGCCGCTCGGCGCAGGCGCGAATGCGACGTCGCCTCTTCCCTTGCACGGATGGACCCTGCATCGACCTCCGATGCGAGGTGGGTTCTGGGCCATGCCGACCTGTCGTCCGGGCGCATCAGGGATGCTGTTTCGTCTCCGGGAGCAAAACGAGCGCATCCTCCTCGAAGTGGACGGCGTGAAGTCGACGGACCCGAGCATCCACGCGCTGTATTACGAGATCCGCGTCGACAAGGGCTCGGCGTGCATCGAGAGCGTCGACGTCAGCCTGGGAGAGGAGGAGCTCCCGGACCGCCCGCATCCGTTCGGCTTCGTGACCGCCCATTTTCCGAAGAAAACCGCGCACGCCATGGAATGGGGCGACGGCGGGTCGTTCGTCCGGATGGCCTGCACGCTGCATTGATGCCGCATGGAGGGGGCTCCCCGGTCGCCCCGCGTGACGGAACCCGCCCGCCTCGCTAAGATGTCCCCGCCGTGGACGTCATCACCCTGTCCATCCCGGGATTCTTCGTTCTCATGGGCCTCGAATGGCTCGGGGGCCGCGTGAAGAAGCGGCGCGTCTACCGCGGCCCGGACGTGCTCGCCGATCTGCTCCTCGGCTCGGCGCAGACGCTCTTCGGCGTCGTCGCGGCGGGCGTGCTCCTCGGCGGCTACCTCTTGCTCTACGAGCGACGCTTCTTCGACGTCTCGCCGAGCTCGGGGCTCGCCTGGGTCGTCTTGCTCGTCGGCCTCGATTTTCTTTATTACTGGTTTCACCGCGCCTCGCACCGCATGAACCTCGCCTGGGCCGCGCACGCGCCGCATCACCAGAGCGAGGATTACAACTTCGCCGTCGCGCTCCGGCAGGGGCCCGTTCAGCCGCTCGTGTCGCGCGTGTTTTACCTGCCGCTCGCGCTGCTTGGATTCCCGCCCGCGATGTTCGTGACGGCGCTCGGTATCAACACCGTCTACCAGTTCTGGATTCACACCGAGCTCGTCGGGAAGCTCGGCCCGCTCGAATGGGTGCTGAACACGCCCTCGCACCACCGCGTGCATCACGGTTGCAATGGGCGGTACCTCGATCGCAACCACGGCGGCATCCTGATCATCTGGGATCGGCTCTTCGGGACCTTCGAGCCCGAGGCCGACCAACCCGTGTACGGCACCGTGAAGCCCGTCGCCTCGTGGAACCCGCTCGTCTGCGCATGGGCCCCGTTCCGCGACATCCTGGACACCGCCGCCCGCGCGCCGCGCTTCCTCGACAAGATCCTCGTCTGGATCATGCCGCCCGAGTGGCGGCCCCGCGGGATGGCGCCCGCCGATCTCGCCGTCGCGCCGGATCGACCGAAGTACGACGTACGGCCGACGCGCGGCGCGGGCATCTACGCGGCCGTGATGCTCGTCTTCACGCTCGTGGCCACGGTGTATTTTCTCTTGAAAGGCGCCACGGCGCCGATCGGGACGCAGCTCGTGTTCTCGGCCTGGTTCGTCGCGGCGCTCGGCGGGCTCGGGGGCGTGCTCGAAGGGCGCGCATGGGCGAAGCCGCTCGAAGCCGCGCGGATCGTCGCCACGCCGTTCGTGCTGGGCATGCTTCTCTGACGATCACGCCGACCTCGGCGTCGTGTTCGTGCTCGGTTCGTTCGGGGCGCAGGTCAGCCGACGCGGATCTTGGCGTCCCCACGCTGCCGGCCGGTGAGGGTGCGGATCTCGATGCGGTACACGCCGGGGGCGGACACCACGAACTCGATCGGAGGAGGGCTCTGCGGGGCGCCCGTGGGCGGATCCCGCACGAGTGTGTCGAGGATGTTCGCGCCCGACGGCGAGAAGACCTTGAGGGAGTAGGGCGGGACCGACGTCTCGCTGGGGACGAAGACGAGCGAGAGCCGATCCCCGGGCCGGATCTCGTCGAAAAACGGCACGGTGCCGCGGCCCGAAGATCGGGCCGGGTGGCAGTAGATCTCGATTTCGCCTGAGCTCTCGATCGGTCCTGACATTGTTGGCGGTGTCGCCCCCAGCGGCGTTTGTGAGGGCATGGGGCGACGAGAGGACGCTAGCAGCCTTGGGGCTGCGCCATCAAGCCCCGTCGACGCGGCGCGCGCTCCCCTGGTAGTATCCGCGATGATGCCGCAAGGCCTCGCCTCCGCGAGCGCACGACCGAAGGTCGGACGCACCCGCGGGAGATCGAGCGGGCGGCGCGTGGATCGTCACGCGAGCCAGCCCCGTACCCGAGGAGAACACGAAGGAACATGGATCAGCGCGCTCTCCAGCGATCATCGTTAGGCCCGAAGACCGCGAGCGCGGACCCGATGATCGGTAAGGTCGTCGCAGGTCGTTACCGCCTCGAGACCCGGATCGGCGAGGGCGGTATGGGCGTGGTCTACCGCGCCCGCCACGTGCTCATCGATCGGGTGGTCGCGCTCAAGCTCATCCGGCCGGATCTGCGCGGCGAGACCCACCTCCGCGCATGGATGCTCCGCGAGGCTCGCGCCGCGAACCGCGTGGATCACGCGCACATCATCGACATCCACGACATCGGCGAGACCGAGGAAGGCGAGCTCTATCTGGTGATGGAGTACCTCGTCGGCACGCCGCTCTCCGCGGAGCTCGCGCGCGGCCCCATGCCGATCGCGCGCGGCGTCGACATCCTCGAGCAGATGTGCGCCGCCCTCGCGCGCGCCCACGACCTCGGTGTCGTGCACCGCGATCTCAAGAGCGACAACATCCTGCTCACGCAACGCGGCGGCCGGAAGGACTTCGTCAAGATCCTCGACTTCGGCCTCGCCGCGATCGCGCGCGACCCGCGCCTCGCCCCGAAGGGCGCAGTCTTCGGGACCCCGGAGTACATGTCGCCCGAGCAGGCGCGCGGCGAGGAGGCCACGCCCCACGCGGACCTCTACGCGCTCGGCGTGCTCTTCTACGAGATGCTCACGGGGCAACTTCCTTTCCGTGCAAACGATCGCGAGACGCTGCTCGAGATGCAGCGGACGGCGATCCCGCGGCGCCCGCGCACGGTGCGCCCCGACGCGCATCCGCAAGGCGAGATGATCGCGATGCGGCTGCTCGAGAAGGACATCCGCAAGCGCTACCGCGACGCCCACCATCTCCAGGAAGAGCTCAAGGCGCTGCAGCGCAGCCTGCCGAGCACGCCCTGGGAGATGGAGACGGGCGAGGCCGTGCCCGCGCCGCCGCCGCCGCCGCCGCCGCAGTCGGCCGGCGTGACGGAGTGGGCGAACCGGACGGCGCTCTTCGCACGCATGGTGGCCCGCGCGCATCCGGCCGGGAACGCGCCGCCCGACATCCAGGCAGCGCTCGCGCAGCTCTGGGACCTCGCAGCGAAGGCGAACCGGCTCGAAGGCGAGGTCGCAAGCCACACGCGCAAGGTCGAGGCCCTCGAGCGGCGCGGTCGCGCACTCCGCGCAGAGATCGGTCGTAAGGTCGAGGAGCTCGCGCACGAAGAGTCGCGCGTGATGCGCGAGGCCGCGGCCGACGGCGAGGACGTGGACAAGGTGCGCAGCGAGCTGGCGCAAGCAGAGAAGCTCGCGATGGAGGCGAAGCAGCTCGCCGACGGCGCCGCGCGGCAAGGCGCGTTCGATCGAACGGTGTTCGAACGCGCGGGCGCGACGGCCGCGACGGTGCAGGCAAAGCGCGAGCAGCTCGCGCGGTACGAGGCAAAGAAGAACACGCGCGAGACGACGGCGCGTGATCTGCGGCGGCAGATCGACGAGCTCCGCGGGCAACTGACGCGGTACGCGGAGGCGCTCGAGGAGGATCTCGGCCAAGGCCGCGAGAAGGTCACGCAGCGGACGCGCGAGGGCCTCGCCTTCGAGAAGGCCTTCAGCGACGCGTCGAACCTCCTGCTCGCGCACCTGCGCAACAAGCCCGAGTGCCGGGATCTCGTGGCGGAGCTGCTCACGGCGAACAAGGACGCGAACACCGCGTCGACCGAGAGCGGTGAGCCCAAGCCCTCGCTCGAAAAACGTCCGGGCAACTGATCGGACGAGGGGGGCTCCGCTCGGACGAGCCGAGCCGCGCCCCCAAACCCCAGCTGCCGAGGGGCCGGACGGGGCCGGCCCAACCTCCAACAAAAGAAGGATGACGGGGAAGTCGCGTTGTGGTAGTCAGCGCGCGCCTCGGCGGGGAAAACCGTCGAGGGCGAGGCTGTGCTGAAGCGTCGGCGTCAGGGCTAGCGGGTCGATTTCGACGGAGCCTGCGCCACGGGGACGAACCCCGTCGGTGCCCGCTCATCCGCGACTCACGCAGGCGGCCAACCCCTCGGAACCTGGGAGATCGCCACGACGGCGGGAGCCATCGTCGGCGGACTCCTCGTTTGAAGGAGGCACACCGTCATGAACGTAGAGGGTTCTTCGCGCCCAAGCGGGGCGCGAGCGTGGCCCGCGCGCGCCTTGGCCGTCGTAGGCGCGCTGTTCGCTATCGCCCTGGCTCGTCCCGCACAGGCGGACGAGGCTTCGCTGAAGCTTCCCGATCTGGGCTCTGTTTCCTTCATGGGGAACATGGACGGACGCACCCTGCTCCTCGCGGGCATGGGCGTCTGCGCGCTCGGCCTGATCTTCGGGATGACGATCTACATGCAGCTCAAGAAGATGGCCGTGCATCGCTCGATGCTGGAGATCTCGGAGCTCATCTACGCGACCTGCAAGACGTACCTGATCACGCAGATCAAGTTCATCGTGCTGCTCGAGGTCCTCATCGGCCTCGTGATCGCGGTGTATTACGGTTATTTCAAGCACTTCGACGTCGGTCGTGTCGCGCTCATCCTGTTCTGCAGCCTCGTCGGCATCGCAGGCAGCACGGGCGTCGCCTGGTTCGGCATCCGCATCAACACGTTCGCGAACTCCCGCACGGCGTTCGCGTCGCTCCGCGGCAAGCCCTTCCCGACCTACGCGATCCCGCTGAAGGCGGGCATGAGCATCGGCACCGTGCTGATCAGCGTCGAGCTGCTCGTCATGCTGATCATCCTGCTCTTCGTGCCCGGCGAGTACGCGGGGCCGTGCTTCATCGGCTTCGCGATCGGCGAGTCGCTCGGCGCCTCGGCACTCCGCATCGCGGGCGGCATCTTCACGAAGATCGCCGACATCGGCTCCGATCTCATGAAGATCGTCTTCAACATCAAGGAAGACGACGCGCGTAACCCGGGCGTCATCGCCGACTGCACGGGCGACAACGCGGGTGACTCGGTCGGCCCGAGCGCCGACGGCTTCGAGACGTACGGCGTCACCGGCGTCGCGCTCATCTCGTTCATCCTGCTCGCGGTCGCGGACGTCAAGACGCAGGTCCAGCTCCTCGTCTGGATCTTCGTGATGCGCATCATGATGGTCGTGGCGAGCGTCGTCAGCTACCTCGTCAACGAGGCGATCGCGAAGGCCCGCTACGGCACCGTCGACAAGATGAACTTCGAGGCGCCGCTCACGTGGCTCGTGTGGCTCACGTCGTTCGTGTCGCTCGGCCTCACGTTCGTCGTGTCGTACCTGCTCATCCCGAACCTCGGCGATGGGACGCTCTGGTGGAAGCTCTCGCTCATCATCAGCTGCGGCACGCTCGCGGGCGCGATCATCCCCGAGGCGGTCAAGATCTTCACCTCGACCGAGAGCAGCCACGTGCGCGAGGTCGTGACCTCGTCGCGCGAGGGTGGCCCGTCGCTGAACGTCCTCTCCGGCATGGTGGCCGGTAACTTCAGCGCCTACTGGCTCGGCATGGTCATCGCGGGCCTCATGGGCGCCGCGTACCTGGTCGCGCTCCAGGGCCTCGCGACGGTCTTCACGTCGACGATGGCCGCGCCGGTCTTCGCCTTCGGCCTCGTGGCCTTCGGCTTCCTCGGCATGGGCCCGGTGACCATCGCGGTCGACTCCTACGGCCCGGTGACCGACAACGCGCAGAGCGTCTTCGAGCTCAGCGTGATCGAGTCGATCCCCGGCATCAAGGACGAGATCAAGAAGGAACACGGCTTCGACGTCGACTTCGAGAAGGCCAAGCACTACCTCGAGGAGAACGACGGCGCGGGCAACACGTTCAAGGCGACGGCGAAGCCGGTGCTCATCGGCACCGCAGTCGTCGGCGCGACGACCCTGATCTTCTCGATCATCCTCGAGCTGCAGGCGGAGTTCGGCGTGGTGGAGGCCATCCAGCGCCTCTCGCTCATCAACGCGCCCTTCCTCCTCGGCCTCATCGTGGGCGGTGCGGTGATCTACTGGTTCAGCGGCGCCTCCTGCCAGGCCGTCGTGACCGGCGCCTACCGCGCAGTCGAGTTCATCAAGGCGAACATCAAGCTCGAGGGCGCCGAGAAGGCGAGCATCGAGGACAGCAAGAAGGTCGTCGAGATCTGCACGCAGTACGCGCAGCGCGGGATGATCAACATCTTCCTCGCAGTCTTCCTCGGCACGCTCGCCTTCGCGTTCCTCGATCCGTTCTTCTTCATCGGCTACCTGATCTCGATCGCGCTCTTCGGTCTGTATCAGGCGCTCTTCATGGCGAACGCCGGCGGCGCCTGGGACAACGCGAAGAAGCTCGTCGAGGTCGAGCTGAAGGAGAAGGGCACCCCGCTCCACGCAGCGACGGTCGTCGGCGACACCGTCGGTGATCCCTTCAAGGACACCTCGTCGGTCGCCATGAACCCCATCATCAAGTTCACCACGCTCTTCGGCCTCCTCGCCGTCGAGCTCGCGATCAAGATCCCGCACCAGACGAGCATCGTGCTCGCGGGCATCTTCTTCGTCGCGTCGGCGATCTTCGTGTGGCGTTCCTTCTACGGCATGCGCATCAAGACGGACGTGAAGGCAGCGGCGCCCGCGGCGCACTGATCACGTTCTGACAGGCGGACCGAAGCGGTCCCCATCGAGCGCCCTCGCTCCTCGCGGAGCGGGGGCGTTCGCTTTTTCGAAGCGAGCGTTACGCCTTCGAACTATAAATCAGGCCATGCGAGCTCTCTGCCCGTCGTGCGGTTTCCACCACGAGGTCGTCCGCGTGCTCGAAGACGGGCACGGCGAAAGCCGCAAGGATGTCTACCAGGTCGCGCCGCTCGCCGAGTGCGAGCGCACGTGGATCAGCGACCAGGAGCTACTCGAAGCGCGTGCGCGTTTCGGCGCCGAGGCCATCGTTCAGGACGACGAGTACGACGTTTGAGGGCGTAGCGCCGGGGTTTCACCCCGGGCCCGACCAGGGGCTGTCCGCCCCTGGACCCGGACCAGGGCAAGCCCTGGACCTTTGGTGCATCGACCGCGATGCGGTCGATGCAATCAGAAGACGACGGGGACGAGGACCTTTACCTGCGCGGGCGGGGCAGGGAAGCGGAAGGTGCCCACGACCTGCGCGACGCAGCTCGTGAGCTCGCGCGACCAGAAGCTCGACTCAGGGACCCACACCTCGTCCACGCGGCCCGCGCCGTCGATCGTGAAGGAGAGCGTCATGCGGCCACGGACGTGGGCGCCGCGCTTGGATTCGAGCAGGTAGCAGTCCTGCACGTCGTCGCGATGATCCACGAGGATGCGCTGCACGACCTCGTCGGTGAGCGGGCCCGTGATCGTGGCAGCCTCGATGCGGGCCTTTACGCGCTCATGGGGGCGGCTCGAGCCGTAGCCGAAGCCGCTGCCATGGCCGTAGCCGGAGCCGTGTCCGACAGTGCCGAGCGTGCCGAGGCCGATGCCCTCGCCCGTCCCGCCGCCGCCGATGCCAACCCCGCTCAGGCCGAGGCCGCCGTACACGCCGACCGGACCTCCGACAACGCCTCCGACGACGCCGCCCTCCGAGCCGAAGATGCTGCCGAGGCCTTTGTTCGAGTCTGCGCCCTGGAGCACGCCGATGATCCCGTACTCGGCAGGTTCCGCGGGATCCTTCTCGAGCACGGCGGCTTTGTCGCCCGTGGCGGTCTGGATGGGTTTGTCCGCGGGCTTGGCCTTGACCCCGTCGCCGACCATCACGACGGGCTCAGGGCCCGTGGAGCGCGCGGCGCTGTTCGCGCAGCCGCCCACGAGCCACGCCGCCGCTGCGAGTGCCGCCACGCGAGCCTGGTTGTGCATGAAAGCGAGGGTAGAAGGGGGGATACAGGGCGTCAACGAGTGACGCCCGAGGGAGGCGTCACGCAGCCGTCGCCGCGTCCTGCCCCTTGGACTTGCCCTCGGCATAGAGGGCCTCGATCTGCTGGCCGTAGCGCTGCCACACCACGCGGCGCTTCACCTTGAGCGAGGGCGTGAGCAAGCCGTTCTGCGTGGTGAAGTCCTCGCTCGTGAGCGTGACCTTCTGGATCTTCTCGAAGCCCTTCCACTCGGCCGAGTACTTCTGGATCTCGTCCATGACGAGCTCCTTCACGCGCGCGCTGTCGCACATCGCGGCGTCGCTCTCGAACGAAAGGCCATGCCCTTGCGCCCACGTCTTCACGGCCTCGACGTCGATGGCCACGAGCGCGACGTTGTAGAGGCGGTTGTCGCCGTAGACCATCGCGTTGAGGATGTACGGCGAGAGCTTGAGCTGCTCCTCGAGCGGCGCAGGCGAGACGTACTTGCCGTTCTCGAGCTTGTACTGCTCCTTGATGCGGCCCGTGATGTAGAGGTAGCCCTCGTCGTCGAGGTAGCCGAGGTCGCCCGTGCGGAAGCCGCGATCCTCGGTGAAGACCGCTTGGTTCTCCTCGTCGCGGTTGTGGTAGCCCTGCATGATGTTGGGCCCGTAGATCACGATCTCGCCGTGCTTCGGGTCGCCCGACGCTTCCTTGTCGATGACGATCTTCACGTGCGGGATCGCCTTGCCGACGCTGCCGATGCGGTGCGAGCCGGGGCGGTTCGCGGTGGCGATCGGGCTCGTCTCCGTGAGGCCGTAGCCCTCGTAGACCGTGATGCCGAGCGCGTCGATGAACTCGGCGACCTCACGCGAGAGAGCCGCGCCGCCGCTGAAGGCGTACTTCATGCGGCCGCCGAACTTCGCGCGGATCTTCGAGAAGACGAGCTTGTCGGCGAGCGCGAGCTGGATCTTCTCGCCGATCGAGAGCGAGCCCGCACCCTCCTTGCGCTTCTTCGTGGCCGCGGCGATGCCCGCCTTGAAGAGGGCCTGGATGGGCTTCGGCTTGCCGGCCATCTGCTTGTTCACGCCGTCGTAGATGCGGTTGAAGATGCGCGGGACGCTGCAGAGCATCGTCGGGTGCACCTCCGCGAGGTTGCCGATGATCTTGTCGACGCCCTCGGCGAGGGCCATCGCGCCGCCGAGCGAGAGGAGCGCGTGGAGCTCGCAGGTGTGGCCGAACGAGTGCGCCCAGGGAAGGAACGAGAGGCTCCTGTCGTCGGTGACGAGCGGCAGGATCTCGTGCACGGCGTTGATGTTCGAGGCGATGTTGCCGTGCGACAGGATCACGCCCTTGGGGTTGCCCGTCGTGCCCGAGGTGTAGATGAGACACGCCGTGTCGGCGGGCGTGGGCTTGATGGCCGGGACCGGGCTCTTCGCGCCGGCCTCGAGCAGCGCTTCGTAAGACGTGGGCTCGCTCTTCGGGCGCCCGAGGCCGATGATGTGCTTGAGCGAGGGCGCCTTCTCCGGGATCTCCTGGGCCTTCTGGTAGATCTCCTCGGTCGCGGCGATGAGCGCGACGGCCGAGCAGTCGTTCACGATGAAGGCCCACTCCTTGGGGAGCTGCGCCTCGTACATCGGCACGAGCGCCGCGCCGAGCCCGTAACACGCGTAGGCCGCGACGGCCCACTCGATGCGGTTGTTCGAGATGATGGCGACGTTGTCGCCGCGCTTGACCCCGAGCGACGCGAGGCCCGCGCGGAAGTCGTCGACGAGCTTGCCGACCTCGCCGTAGGTGGTCCACACCCACCGGCCGTCCTTCTTCACGCCGAACAGATCCTTGGTCTTGAACTGTTTGACGGAGCGCTCGAACAGGTCCACGAGTGTCTCGAATTTCGCCGACGACATGTCCTCTCCTTAGCTCGGTCCCTGAAACCCGTCTTGTCGTGCACGCCCGCCGTGCTTGCAAGGGGCCACGCGCGGCTTGGACGACGGAAGAGCGCCTTTTCCCCGCGACGGCCGCCATCATCGCGGCTCCTCTCGCCCGCTGCAACAGCCACGAAAGCAAGAAGCGCGTCCGCGCGCTGGCCGCCCCTCCGCCGTTTTGTTACATGAGCGGCGCCATGCCTCGCTACGCCATCACGACGTTCGGTTGCCAGATGAACGTCCACGACTCCGAGCGGATGCACGAGGTCCTCCGGCACGCCGGTTATACGGAATCGGACGATCCGCGGGCCGCGGACGTGGTCGTGCTGAACACCTGCAGCGTCCGGGAGAAGGCCGAACAGAAGCTGCTCAGCGAGGTCGGCCGCCTCGCCAAGTGGAAACAGACACACCCCGAGATGGTCCTCGTGGTGGCCGGGTGCGTGGCCCAGCAGGAGGGCGAGCGCCTGCTCACGCGCAGTAGCGGCATCGACCTCGTCCTCGGGCCCGACAACATCCCGGAACTCCCGCGCCTGCTCGACGACATCGGCCTCGGCGCGCCGCCGCTCGTGCGGACGGTCTTCGACCTCGAAGCCCCGCGCTTTTTGACGGCACTCTCCGTCGCCGCGAGTGCGCCCACGGCATTCGTGACCATCATGAAGGGCTGCAACGAGCGTTGCTCCTTCTGCATCGTCCCGTACACGCGGGGGCCGGAGCGGTACCGGCCGAGCGCGGAGCTCGTCGCGGAGATCGCGGGGCTCGTGGAAGCGGGCGTCCGCGAGGTGACGCTGCTCGGGCAGACGGTGAACAGCTACCGAGATCCGAGCAGCGAGCTTTTGCGCGCGCCCGGCGCCTCGCCCGACGATCCGGACGAGAGCGAGTTCGCCGCGCTCTTGCGGCGCATCGCGGCCGAGGTCCCCGGCCTCGTGCGGCTCCGGTACACGAGCCCGCACCCGCGGCACCTCACGCCCTCGCTCATCGAGGCGCACGCGGATCTTTCGGTCCTCGCCCGCCACGTGCACCTGCCCGTGCAATCGGGGAGCGATCGCATCCTGAAGCGCATGATCCGGCGCTACACGCGGGCCGAGTACGTCGCGCGGGTGGGCTCGCTCGTCGCGAGGCTGCCCGATCTATCGCTCTCGACCGACATCATCGTCGGCTTTCCGGGCGAGACCGAGGACGACTTCGCCGCCACGCTCTCGCTCGTGCGGGAGGTGGGCTTCCGCGGACTGTTTGGGTTCAAATATTCACAGCGGCCGTACACGCCGGCCCGCAAGCTCGCGGACGACGTGCCCGAGGCCGAGAAGAGCGAGCGGCTCGCGCGGCTGTTCGAGGTGAGCGAGGAGTTGCTCGGCGCGCATCTGCAGGGGCTCGTCGGCAGCCGGCAGCGCGTACTCGTGGAAGGCGCGGGCAAGGAGGGCACGAACGCCTGGTCGGGCCGCACCGAGCGTAACGAGATCGTGCACGTCGCCGGCGCGGAGGGGCTCGATCTGCGCGGCACGATCGTCGAGGTCGTGATCACGCGGGCGAACAAGCATTCGCTCCAGGCCGAGCTTTCGGACGAGGCGCGCGCGGCGGCGAAGCCGCTCCCCGTGGTGCCCGCGGCGCCCGTGGACGCGCCGAAGCCCCGCGCGGCGGGGGAGCGGCGTTCGCTCCCGATCGTGGCTGCAGGGGGAGGGTAGGCGCGTGGCGCTCGTTCTTCCTTACGGAGACCATTCGCCGCGGCTCGGTCGGGGCGTCTTCCTCGCGCCGAACGCAACGCTCGTGGGCGACGTCGAGCTCGGCGACGAGGCGAGCGTGTGGTTCGGCGCCGTCCTGCGCGGCGACATCGGCCCGATCCGCATCGGCCCTCGCACGAACGTGCAGGACCTCGCCTGTTTGCACCTCACGGACGGCATATCGAAGACGACGATCGGCGCGGACGTCACGATCGGCCACGGAGCGATCCTGCACGGGTGCACGGTCGAGGACGGCTGCCTCATCGGCATGGGCAGCATCATCCTCGACAACGCCGTGATCGGCGCGGGCTCGGTCATCGCGGCCGGCGCGCTCGTGCCGCCGCGCATGGTGATCCCGCCGCGATCCATGGTGAAAGGCAGCCCCGCGAAGGTCGTCCGCGAGGTGACCGACGAGGAGGCGAAGCTCGGCCTCGCCGGCGCCGTTCATTACGTGGTGAATGCGCAGAGGTACCGCGGGATCTGCGCGGAGACACAGACCCTCGGGGGCGAAGAGCGCGAATAACGCGCCTCGCGGGCCCGAACTGCCCGGGGAACGTGGCTCCCGGGCGCGGGCGTTCTTGGTCACGCCATGCGTGATCTTCCTCCATCGCTTACCGAGAAACTTCCAAAGACGGAAAGGTCTCCGCTACGATCGCGGCGATCTTCCGTGCGAAAGTCCTCTCTCCTCCTCGTCCTGGGCATCGGCACCTCGGTCGCCGCGGGGCTCGGGCTCGGCGCCTATCGGTACGGGCCACGTTCTCCGGTCGTCGAAGGCCTGTTCCTCGGCGAGCAACGCGTGCCCGATGAAGGCTCGCCCGCCTCGTGGCTCGCGCGCCGTCAGCTCGACGCGCTCGGCTGGGAAGCGCGTTTCCATCACGACGGCGAGATCGTGGAGACCACGCTCGGCGCGGTCGGCGTCGAGATCGACGTGCAGGCCTCGCTCGATCACGCGGGCGAGGTAGGGCATACGGGCTCGCTCGTGAGGCGCATGCGCGAGGCGCGCCTCGCGCGGCGGGGCCAGGTCTTCGTGCCGCTCGCCTTCTGGATCGACGAGGCGAAGGCGCGGCGGTTTCTGGAGTCGATCGCGTCGCGGTTCTCCGTCGCGCCCGTCGACGCGGTGCTCGATCTCGAGAACAAGCGCAAGATCGAGGACGTCCCCGGCCGCGAGCTCGACATCGACGCAACGCTTGCGGAGATGCGCGCGACGAGCTTCGAGGACGGCGTCGTGATCCGCCTCATCACGCGCCGCGTGCCGGCGAAGGTGACCGCGCTCGATCTCGCGCAGGTCGACGTGACGAAGGTCGTCGCCTCGTTCGAGACCTCGTTCTCGCTCTTCGGCTCGGGCGCGGGGCGCGCGGTGAACATCCGCAACGCCGCGCGCAAGATCGACGGCGTCGTCTTGCCACCGGGCGCGGGTTTTTCCTTCAACGATCGCGTCGGAGCGCGCACGCGGGAGAACGGTTTTACCTTGGCGCCCGAGATCCAGGGCGACGAGCTCACGGACGGCATCGGCGGCGGCACCTGCCAGCTCTCCTCGACGCTGCACGGCGCGGCCGTCTACGGCGGGCTCGAGGTCCTGCATCGGCAGGGGCACTCGCGCGCGTCGAGCTACACGAAGCTCGGCCTCGACGCGACGGTGAGTTTTCCCATCGTCGACCTCAAGCTCAAGAACCCCTACACGTTCCCCGTCATGATCCACGCGTATTTCCCGCAGCCGAACAAGGTGCGCGTGGAGGTCCTCGGCGGTGAGCCGGTCGCGAAGGTCGAATACGGCTATGGCGTCGGGCAGTCGTACGATTTCGTCCGTCGGATCACGGTGAAATCGCACCTGCCGCCGGGGAAACGTATTCATCGACAGAAGGGCGTGCGCGGATACGACGTCACCTCGACGCTGCGCATTTCATATGCCGACGGCCGCGTCGAGGAGCGGCGCTGGTTCAGCGGCTATCGTCCTTCGCCCGAGGTCTACTGGGTCGCGCCCGGGTACGACGAGGCGAATCTGCCGCCCTTGCCCGATCACGCGAAGGGCATCGAGGGGCGGCTCTCCGAAAATGCTACGGAGACGGCGTCATTTCCGGTGCAGGCGCCGGCGCAGGCTCCGGCGCCGTGACGGGCTCCTCGGGATCCTTGCAGCAGCGGAAGCCGATCTCGTAATAACGAAACATCGGCCCGTGCGAATCGTTCGTTCCGCGGCAATGGGCCCAGGGTTTGGCCCAGAATCCCCCCTTCAGCGACGACCGATATTGCCACTCTTTGCGTGACGTCCGAACCCATTCCTCCACGTTGCCCACGAGGTCCTTCACGCCGAAGCTCGACGCGCAGCGCGGGCGGGAGCCGCTCGGCTCGCCCTGGTAGAGGCGCCACGTCTCGACCTCGCGCACGCGGCGTTCGTCGGCGTTCAGCTTCCCTTCGTCGTAGGGAATGAAATCCTTCGACGAATTGCAGGCGTTCGGGTCGAAGGTGTGGCCGTAGGGCCAGGGTGTGGTCTCGGGGCCCTCGCAGGCGAGCTCCCATTCGAATTCGGTGCAGAGGCGCTTGCCCACCGAGGCGCATTTCTTTTCGGCCTCGACGAACCGCATCATCACGTCCGGCCGCTTGCCCTCGCGGTTCGGCCACTCGTGCTCGTCCATGCACACGTGCACGGGCGTGGCCACCGGCTCGAGCGCCAGCATGCCCGGGAGGAACGAATAACAATGGCCCTTCTGCCTCGTCGTGCAGAGCCGCTGCACGTTCTCGTAATGGATGCCCGAAACGAGCCGCGTGCCCGTGGGACAAACGGCGGCGGGAGGCGCGGCCTGTGTCATGGCAGGCGCGGCTTGGGGCGCGGCGAAGAGCTGGGCGAGGAGCGTCGGAAGGAGCACCGAGGGGAGGCATCCTAGCGCAGAAACGCGCCCTCGGTGGCAACGCTCGGACGTGACGAACCCCCGGGCGGAGCGCGACATCCGTCCCCTCGCGGGTCTTGTCCGTCCGGGTTAGGATGCGCGCCATGCAACGGACGATGCTTGGCTTCCTGGGGATCGGGGCGCTCGTGTTCGCGGGGCTCGGGGCGTGTGGCGGCAAGGTGGTGATCGACGCGGACGGGAGCGGCGGCGCGGGCGGCACGGGCAGCGCAGGAAACGGGAGTGCCGGGACGAACACCACGACGAGCTCGAGCGGGGCGGGGGGCGGCGATTTGCAGAGCCTCTGCCAGGCGGCGTGCGCGAGCATGAGCGCGACCCCGGGGTGCGCGGAGGATGACTGTGTCGCCGATTGTGTGAAGGAGTTCGAAGACGAGGCCGGCCCGTGCTTGAACGAGGTCACCGCCTTGCTCGAGTGCGTCATCAAGAACTCGGGCCTGAACGGCGAGTGCTTCAGCTCGGTCTGCTTCCCGTTCGTCGAGGCGCTCGAGGCGTGCGAGACCCCGAGCACCGGCTGCTCCAGCGCGCTTTGCTCGGAGGCCGAGGACGGGTCGTGCTCGTGCGAGGGTCAGTGCAACGGGAGCGCCGTGGCCACGGAGTGTTTCCCGCAGCCGGGCACGACGCAGGTCTGCGTTTGCTCCATCAACGGGATGCAGGTCGGCAAGTGCGAGGCCACGCTCGGCTCCTTTCCCTGCTCGGTTACCGAGGGCTGCTGCGCGCAGTTCTTCCTTCAGTAGTCGAGGCCGTCGATCCCGTACGCGAGGATCGAGGGGTCGGCGAGCAGATCACGGCCCATGCGCAGATCGTAGTGGCGCGCGCCGTTCGTGATGCGGGCGAGCAGGGCGAGGTGTTCGGTCTTTCCGGGCACGTCGTCGATCACGAGGCCGCCGCTCGACGCGATCAGGTTGCCGAGGGCCTCGGCCTTCGCGAGGGGCGCGAGCTGGGTCGGTTGATCCGGCTCGATTTGCGGGTGCAGGACGAGGGTCGGCGCAAGGCAGGTGGGCCGGTCTTGGCCCGGGAAGGCGCGCTTCGGGTCGAGGTCGCGTTTGTCGCCGTGGCTCTTCGTGGGGCCAGCCAGGGGCGCGAGGCGTGGGAAGGCCGAGAGCGCGGCCGGGCCGACGTGAAAGGGGCGCGGGACGGCGCAGAGGCGCGGGCCTCGGGGGTCGTCTTCGAGGAGGAGCGCGTCGTCGCCGAGGAAGCCGTAGCCGGCGGACGCGAGCGTGATCGTGGTGGTCGTCTTGCCCGCGCCCGCGCCGCCAACGACGAGGACGGCCTCGCCGTGCGTGCGGTGGACGAGGGCCGCGGCGTGGAGGTGAAAGAGGCCGACCGCGCGGAGGGCGAGCGAGAGCGCGATCTCCAGCGAGGCGCGGGCCGAGCCGGGGACGATCTCTTCGCCGGAGAGGAAGGCCTCGATGCGTGAGGCTCCCTCGGGGACGAGGATGCGGCTCTTGCGATCCCAGAGCAGGAAGGCCCGAGGCGCGCCCGCGGGCTCGCGGTAGGCCTGCACGATGCCGTGGAAAAACGAGGGGCGGTATCCCTCGGCAGCTGGATCCGCGTCGAGCGAAGCGCCTCCGCGGCGGAGCACGATCTCGATGCGGCCGCGGCCGTCCGCTCGGCCGATGCCTTCGTCGAGGCCGAGCTCGTGGACGAGATCGGGCGCGCCGTCCTCGGTTGTCCAGGCGAGCGTCGCGCCGTGCAGCGCCGCGGTTCGCATCTCGCGTCAGGCCGGCAGCACGAGGCCGTCTTCGAGCATCTCGCGCAGCACGCTGTCGACGTCGCGCGCGGCGGTCTCGCGATCGACGCGGAAGAGCGAGGTGATCCGCTCGGCGATCACGCCCGGCTCGGCGATCGGCTCGGCGAGGGATTTCCACACGATCACGGCGGCCGCGTTCAGCGTGAAATAGAACTTCGTGTCGAGGTGGAGCAGGACGCCCGTGCCGTCGTCGAGCTCGGTGAAGAGCACCTGGGGGTTCGGCCTGGGAAGGCGCGGCTCGGTCACGCGGCGGGCTCCTTTGGGTTTAGGCAGGGGTAGGCGTACGTCACGATGAGGTCGGGGGAAAGCTCTTCGCCGTACGGCGTGCCATCGAGCTCCACCCACGCATGCCCCTCGATCTCCCCGGGCCGCGAGAGGCCCATGACGAAACGTGCGGCATGCCCGGCGCGGCGGAGCAGCGAGAAGCGCGCGAGCGAGCGGTAGAGGCAGGTGTCGGGCACGAAGGGCAAGCGATGGGTGATCGCGTCCGCGCGCGCGAGGGCTTCGTCGATGGCGTCGAGCGGCGCGGGCTCGATCGTGCCCCGCGAGAGCGCGTCGAGCAGCGCGGGCAGGCTCGACTGCGCGACCCGCAAGGGGAGCGAGAGGCGCAAGGCCACCGCGGTCGCGGAGAGGCGGAGGTGCCGCGGCAAGGGCGAAGGCATTTCGCGCTCCCCCGAGCCGCCTAGCGCACGACGGGCAAGGTGACCTTTTTCGCCCACGCGCCGCGCCATCGCTCCCGCTGCGCCGGAGGACCGCCCGTGCCCGCGTTCGTCCAGTGGGGTTTGTCGAAGTGCTTCATGCACCAGTTGCAGGGGAAGTGGTCCCACGCGTCGAGCGAGCCTTCGGCCATGGCGGCGAGCCTCGCGGCCTGGGCCTCGTGGATGATGCCGAGCAGGCGGCCGTGGGCTTCGAGCAGGCTCGTCGTAGCGAGGTCGCCGGCGACGTCGCGCGGCGGGCCCGCGCTCGGGACGCCGGCGTGCTGGCAGCAGAGGTTCAGCCGGCCCTCGACGTCGACGTGGAGGGCCTCGCTCTTCATGGCCTCGCAGACGTGGAAGGCCTGCTCGCGGTAGAACCCCTCGGGCATCGTGACGGGCATGGTGAGCGCGGCGGCGAGGCGCTCGATGCGGTGCTGCGCGTCCTGCCAGGCGCGGGGCGGCAGGTACAAGGCCTCGTCGTGGTGCGTGCCAGTCGCCTGGAGCATGGAGAGCGAGGCGCGCGCCGCGCCAAGCTGCGCGGCCATGAGGCCAAACGCCTCGATCTGATGCACGTTGCGCGCGTGCAGCACCATCTGGAGCACGAACGGGATGCCGTGCGCGGTGCAGAGAGTGACGGCCTTCATGACGTCGCGGAAGCTGCCCGCGCCGCGGATCGCGTCGTGCGTCGCCTCGTCGGCGCCGTCGAGGCTGAGGTTCACGGCCGTGAGGCGCTCGCGCCGTGCAGGATCATCACGCACGAGCGAGAGGAGCTGCTCGAAGCGCCGGCCGTTCGTGACGATGTGCCACGTGCAATCATGCTCGACGATCGCGTCGAGGACGCCTTCGAACTCGGGATGGAGCGTGGGCTCGCCGCCCGTGAGCGCGACCTGGCGCGTGTGGTAGCGCCGCCGGGCCTCGGCAAGGACCTTGCGGATCGTGTCGAGCGAGAGATCCTTTGGCTTCTGTCCGGGATCACGCAGGCAGTGCTGGCAGTCGAGCTGGCAGCGATCCGTGAGGTGCAGGGCGATCCACGTGACGGCCATGGCGGATGGGAGCTCCAGGAAACGCGCAGCGGGGCCGCTCAGCCCATGACGACCATGCCCGTCGCCGGGCCCATGGGCGTGAAGAGCGTCGCGCGGGCGACGGAGCGCTTCTTCGTGAGGCGCGGCGGCTCGTAGGGCTTGCGGGGGTCGTCGGCCTCTTCGCCCTCCGCGTGCGGAGGGGCTTCGAGTTCGGCGCTTCTGTCTTCGATGTCGGCCATGCGCGTCGTTCTCCTTCTACCGCCGCCGCAGAGGCGCGCGCCTCCGATGACGCTTCGGCCAGCGTACCACCCGGGTGCGGAGGCCACAACGACGGCCACCGGACTTCGTTGCACCCGCGCAGCGGCGCATTCAGACCGCGCCCGTAAGCGGGGCGAGCAGCGCGTGCGGGTAGGGGCCTTCTTCGAAGAGCACGACCTCGTAGCCAGCCTCGAAGGCCACGCGCGGGATCTCGTCGGGTGAGAGGTACGAGAAGAATCCGCCATCCGGGTAAAACTGATCGCCCGGCTCGCTGCGGCCGGGAGCGCCCATCGCGGTGAAGGCGCGGCGGAGCGCGTCGCGCAGGCGTCCCTTGGTCTCGGTCTTCGCCTCGCTGTCGTGGCGGAGCTGGAAGCTCGTGAGCACGACGGCGCGTGGCGCGAGCGCGCGGACGGCGCGAAGAAGACCGAGCCGCGCGGAGGCAGGCAGGACGTGCGAGAGGCTGCCCCAGCCGAGGATCACGGCGTCGAAGGAGAGCGGATCGCCGAGCGAGGCGAGCGGGCCGCCGCGGCCCTCGGAGGCGGCGATGAGGTCGTCGTAGGAGCCGAGAAGGATCTCGGCGGAGCGGCCTCGGGTGAGCGTGCGGGCGCTCTCGACGAAGTCCTCGCAGGGGTCGAAGGCCGTCACTTCGTAGCCGCGCTCGAGCAGGGCGACGACTTCGCGCCCGGCGCCGGCCGCGCCGACGAGCACGCAGCCGCGGCGGGGGAAGGTGGGCGCGTCGAGGACACGTTTTTCCCAGGTGAAGAGGCCGCTCTCGAAGCGATGGCCGCCGGGGAGGTAGGTCTTCTGGCGCGCGTAGAGCGCGGCGGTGAGGGCGGCGCGATCGGCCTCGGGGATCCAGGCGAGGAGCAGCTCGTCGCGCAGGCCTTCGCGCGCGGTGGCGATGCGGTGTGCGAGACGGTCGGCCGCGAGCAGGGCGCGAATCCAGGGAGGGATCCTGTACGTCACGGGGCGCATCCTAGCGTCGCCGCATCCATCGGGGAGCCGTTTCGCTGGGGCGTTGCCCCAGGCCCCACCAGGGGCTATCCGCCCCTGGACCTGGACCAGCGCAAGCGCTGGACCCGGGGTCGATGAACTGCGCGATGCGCAGTTCATCGAACAGGCCGAGGCAAGACCGGCGAGCGACGCTGCCAATCAAGACAGCCGCGCTGCCATTTCGATCGGCAACGCTATCCCACCGGCCTGTGGGAAGAACTGCGCATCGCGCAGTTCTTCCCCCTGAGGTCCAGGGCTTGCCCTGGTTCGGGTCGAGGGGCGAACAGCCCCCGCGGGGTCCGGGGCGGCGCCCCGGCGCGGCGGCCCCAAGAAAAGACCCATGCGCAGGCCCCACGAGCAGCGCGTGCCTTTCGATCGGCCTCGCTGTCGGAGGGATATTCGCCGAGGGGATGCGAGGAGGGGATCCATGCGGGCGGTCCTTTCGGGGATCGAGTCTCGACCTGGGTGGTCGTAAGGCGGGTCGCATGCTGCCCGAGGCGCGACGAAGAAGATAAGGGGGGTTCGTAGGCGTGACTCCGACGCGCGCGCGCAAGGGGGGGAGGCTCGTGGGCCGCGACGTGGACCTGGGTGAAAGAGGGCGCAGGGGTCTTTGTTTGGAACACGCGCGCGGACTGAAGTGGGCGCGGGGGTCCTCGCGTCGCGCTCGGCGTGCGCGCGAGGAGGCACGCGACCTCGATGGTCGCGACGCGAGCGCCGAGCGACGAGGCAGGAGACCTCCTCTCTTGGCACGCGTGTCGCGAGGCAAGAGCCCTCTGCCTTCCTGTGTCGGCGTCGACGCGCGAGACGAAGGGGGGCGCGACCTCCAAGGCGGAAGCTCACGTCGCGTGTCTTTCGGGCGGAGCGCGGCGCTCATCGGGTTCGGGTCGGAGGTTTCGAGGGGCGAGGGCTTCGAGGTTCGCGCGCGAGAACGAGGCGGCGAGGGGCGGGGGCGGTTTTGTCCGCGATCGAGAAGGAAGTGACGAGGCCGGGGGGGTCTTGGGCCGGTGTTCGAGGGACGTGCGCCGAGGGGCGCGGGCGTCTCGGCTGGGGGTCGAACGGGGGGTCGGGTGGGGGCGAGGGGCCGTGGAGGGGGGTGACCCTACGCTCTAGATCCCCAGCCCTTGGTCGAGCAACTGCGTGTACAGCTTCAGCTCGTCGTAGGTAGGTTGGCGTGCGTAGATCTCGAATACCGCGTCGTTGACGAGCTGCACGTATTCCTTTGCCTGCGCCAGGCTGCGGCCATCCAAAAGCTGGAGCGACCAGAAGGCCCGCTCGGCCGGGTTGGGTACGCGGCCGTAGTGCTCGCTGTAGATGCGGTCGACCTCGAGCGCCTGGGCCTCCTGCTCATGCAGGCGGAAAACCACGGACGCCACGTCCCCATCGCCGTAGCCGAGGTCGAGCAGCTCGCGGCCGGCGCGCAGCTCGTCCGCGGTCGGCTGGCGGTGCAGCAGATTGGCGTAACGGGCGCCGATGCGCGCGTTCTGCGCCTGCTGGTGCGCCCTCCAGTTGCTCGAACCGACGGTCCGCTCGTACTCGTACGAGAGGCGCAGGCGCACCGCCGAGAGGGGCACACGCGCGCCCTGGAACACGGTGCGCACCGAGAACTTCGCCCACGGCGAGGGCCGGGCGAAGAGCATGAGGTTTCCGTCGTCGCCGGTGAGCAGCGCACGCAGGAGCGACGCGGCGGCGGGGCTCGGCTGGTGCATGGTGAGCGTTCCGTTCTGCGAGCGTGCCGTCCAGCGCAGCGGGTCGCGCGTCTTCTGGTTGTAGTGCTTGAATACGTGCACCACGCCCTCGTGGAAGATGCGCGACAGCCCGCCGTGTTCGAACACCAGGTCCATGAAGCTCGCGCCTGCCGGCGGCGCGCCGGCGAAGCGTAGGTCGACGACCTCCAGGCCCAGCAGGCGCAGGTTCTCCTCTTCGAGACCGAACACGCCGCGCTCGGCGAAGTCGATCTCGAGCGGCGATCCCTCGTTGATGCGCGCGATCTCGTCGGGGGTGAGGTCGATCTCGACCTGGGTGGTCTGCAGCCGGCCTGCGTGCTCGGTCACGACGAGCTCGACCAGCGACGAGATCTCTTCGCGGTAAAGCGTGTACAGCTGCTCGTCCTGCTCGGTCGAGATCACGCCGGTGGCGTCGTTCTTCACCAGCGAAAGCACCTCGTTGAACAGCCGGGTGAGCGTCAGGTCGCCCGGGTACGGACGCAGCATGGTGTACTCGAACGAGCGCCCGAGCAGGTAGTGGTACTTGAGCAGCCGCTGCTCCGCCTTGGCGCATGTCGCCGATGGCGAGCATGGCGCGCTGGGTGAGGAGCACCTCGGTGATGCCCTCCTCCTCGGGCAAGAGCTCGGCGAGGTGCAGGTAGTGCTCGCCCATCTTGCCCGCGGCGTTCTCCAGCTTGTCGAGCGTCTCGGTCAACCGGGCCGCGAACGCCTCGCGCTCCTTGGTGATCGCTGCGGCCTTCTCGGCGACCTTCTTGAACGCGGCGTCCTCGCCCTTGAGCTTCTCGAGCTCCTTCTCGAGCTCCTCCTTGGGCGCCTCGGCGCTCGCGAAGAGAGCCTTGTGCTTCTTGGCCTCTTCGATCACCGGCGACAGCTTGGTGGCGAGCTCCTTCACCCCCTCCCGCAGCGTCTTCTTGGTCTTCTTGGTCTCGGGCTTGACCTTCTCCTCCTTGGCCTTCTTGGCCGCCGCTGCCGCCTCCTTGGCCTTGTCGATCGTCTCGCTGGCCTGCTTGACCTGGTCGGGCAATGCCTTGATGGAGTCCCAGGGCGCGTCGCTCTTGACCTCGGCGATGGCGTCGAGCGCAGTGCCGGCGATCGCGCCCGTGTACGGCTGGCCCACCGGGATCAGGCGCGCGACGCTGGCGAGCACGCGCAGACCCTTCTTCCAGAACGGCACCTTGTGGCGATCCTCGACGTTCTCTCGCGCCCGCGCCTCGAGCCGCTGCTCGGCCACCAAAAGCTCACCCTCGAGCGTCGCGAGGTGGCTGGCCGCCGTCTCTGCGTCGATCTGCAGTTGCGGTAGCGCCAAAAGCGCGTCGTTGTATTGCGACTCGAGGGTACGGATCTCCTGGCGCAAGAGGTTCTTGGCCGCGTCGATGGCTGCGGCCCGGTCGACCTGACGCTCCTGCGTTTCGGTGATCCAGTCGGCCATGTAGATGGTGCGGATGGCCCACCTCACCTCCTCCTCGAAGAGCAGTTTGTTGGCCTCGAGCGAGAGCGCGGGCACCCAGTGCTCGGGGTTGCCGAAGTAGTCCTGGCGCGCGGCCAACTTGCCCAGGAGGGTCTCGACGCGTAGCTCCTGCTGCTCGAGCAGCGCTTGGTCGCCGAGGGCGAGCGCCTGCCAGTCCGGGCTTTTCTGGTAGGTGTCGAGCGCCTGATCGAGCGAGGTCAGCTCGTCGACGGCCAGGGTGCGGAAGCCGTTCAGGAACGCGTCCTCGACGAAAGACAGGGTCATGGCCACCGAATGGGGGTGCAACCAGGCGAATGGCGCGTTCACCAGCTCGGCCTCGCCCGCGTCGCCGGTGGAGCGGTTGGGCAAGGGCGAGTCGACGCTCCGCCCGTCGGTGGGCGTGGCCCGGGTGACCGAGGGAACGATGAGTCGATCGGCTGTAGAGGTCGACCCGCCACAACCTCGGCAAGCGGGCGTGGAGAACCCAACCAGGTGCTGGCACTTTGCCGAGGCCAGCTTGAGCGCGGGCGTGGGCTGGCCGGCCCGGCCGCCCCTGTAGTACCCGGCACTCAGGCCCGCACTCCCCCCCAACATTTCGGCGTAGGGCGCGAGGCCAGGCAGGTTGGCGTGCAACGAGCCGGCGTTGCCGGGTTCGCCCGGGCGCCCACCCGGGCTCGCGTTGGTGCCGCTCGTGGGAAGGTCCACCCCGAGCGCGACGGCATTGTTTTCGAGCTCGTCCAGGGTCAGGGGAGCCGGGTCGAACTTGAAACTGGAGACGTGAAAGTTCATCGAGGCGGCGATGCCGTGCTTGCGCGCGCACTTGAGCAGGTCCTGATGCGCGCTGGCAAAGGTCGTTTGCGATACCCCCGGGGCCCCGTGCTTGCCCGGGCCCGCGTTCTGCCCGTTGCCCCCGTTCATGCGAAAGCGCGGGAAGCGATTGCCCTGCGAGGAGAACTCCTTCACGAACAGGTGCACGTCGCCGGCGGACTGGCCGTTGTCGCCGTTGCGAAATTGCTCCGCGCCGACGGGCGGCTGTTTCGCCGAGGTGTCGATGAGCGCCGGCTCCGCGCCGGTGTCCTCGAAGCGCAGCTCGCGGGCGTAGATGCGCACGTGGGCGCCGGGCACCCGGATGGGGCGCCGTACGATCAATCGCTCGGCGTAGATGTCCAGCCGGGTGACGTTGCCTGCCTGGATGTCCTTCCCCATGCTGTTCACGTAGGCGTCGTCGAGGACGATCAGCTTTCCGGCAATCTGCACCTCGCGGGTGCCATTCGGCCACTTCTGCCAGTTGAAATCGGTGCGCGTCGGATCGAGCTTCTGAAAGGTGTTGACGTAGCGCTTGTCGGCTGGGTCCGGCGCCACCACCACCGGCTGGGTCGTGGTCGCGACCGAGGTTTCGACCGGAGAGGGCTCGACGTCGCCCAAAATGCAGGCCGACATGCCGAGCACGAGCGCCGAGAGTGCCAGAGGCAACGAGCCGGATGTCATCATGGTCGTTCTCCTCAGAAGGGCGCGTAGTCGCCGTGCTTGTCGGTGCGTGAGTTCTCGCCGCCGAGGATGGTGGCGGACTTGTGCTCGGCCGAGCCGGAGTAGCCGCCCAGGATCTGCAACTGGCGCGTTGCCAGCGTCAACGAAGTCACCTGGACGCGTAGCGCTTCGAGCGGGGCGTCGCCGGCATCCTGAGCCCACACGACCGCGGGCAAGAGAGCGGCAGCGAAAACGATGGCCAAGGTCTCCTTGGTCGACATGACTTGGTTCCTTTTCATTGGTTCGGAATTGCGCGAGACGAAGAGCGGACGCGCCAGCTCGGCAATGGGTGGCACGCTTGGTCAGGATTCCGGCCCCGACACGCGGCGAGTGCAGCGACGAGACGTGCGACCGGCAGCGACTGAAGATTGGAGGCCCCACGCCCACGCCTCGAGCAAGCCATGAGCCATCGCCCCGAGCGCTTCATTGCGGGGGCTCGCTCTCGCGTCGCTTTGCAGGCAACTTCAACGCTGGGAACGTTTCGAGAATACCAAGCCGGCAAGAATCATCGTCCGGGGCGTTCGCGCCGGATGGGCGCAGCTCTGCGGAACATGTTGTGGCTCGTGCCGTTCAAAAATGGCCGCGCTGCCATTTCGACCGGCAACGCCGTCTTTGGTCTTGCCACCGGCGCCTTGGAAGAACTGCGCATCGCGCAGTTCTTCCACAAAAGGTCCAGCGCTTGCGCTGGTCCGGGTCGAGGGGCGGACAGCCCCCGCGGGGTCTGGGGCAGCGCCCCGGCGCGGCGGCCCAAAAGAGATCCTTTGGATACTCCCTTCTGTTCAGCTTGTCGCAGCGCGGTGGCGGATCGTCACCGAGGTCGGCAACGGGCCGAAATGGGACCGACGTAGATTGGTATGGGCGGTGCTTGCGAAAGAGGCATGAGCAACCGCCGCCTCTTCGGAGCCACCGCTATCGCCCTCTTTCATACATTCGCGGCCGGATGCGGCGACTCTCCTCGAGAGAAAGACGACGCGGCAGAGGGCGCGCAAGCGGTGGCCGTGGCGCGGCCTCCGCAATTCGTGATTCTCGCCTTCGACGGGTCGTACAACCTCTCGTTCTGGCGCGAGTCGCGCGCCTTCGCCGCGGCGAACAAACTGAAATTCACGTACTTCATCAGCGGCGTGTACTTCATTCCGAACGCGGCCAAGCTACGTTACAACGCTCCGCGGCACGGCCCGGGGAAGTCGGCGATCGGGTGGGGCGGGACGGTCGACGAGATTGCCGAGCGCTTCGAGGAGGTCAAGAAGGCTGCGGCCGAGGGGCACGAAATCGCTTCGCACGCGAACGGCCACTTCGACGGGAGCTCGTGGAGCGAGGCCGACTGGGAGAGCGAGTTCGATCAATTCGAGGAGATCATCTTCAGGGGCATCGGGCTTTCGGCTCCCGAGCTCGGCTTCGGCCCGCGCGACGTCGTGGGCTTTCGTGCGCCGCTGCTCGCGCACAGCCCCGGTCTTTTCAAGACGCTGGTGAACAAAGGCTACACGTACGATACGAGCCGAACGAACGCCGCGAATTATTGGCCCGAGAAGATCGCGGGCATCTGGAACTTCCCGCTGGCAGAGCTCCGCATCGTCGGCTCCGGCAAGGCCACGCTGTCGATGGACTACAACTTCTACTTCGCCGATTCAGGCGCCAAGCCGGACCCCGACCACAAAGAGACGTACAAAAAGCAGATGGTCGACACCTACATGGCCTACTTCGAATCGAACTACTTCGGCAACCGCGCCCCGCTGCACATTGGCCACCACTTCTCGAAGTGGAACGGCGGCGCATACTGGGAGGCCATGCAAGCGTTCGCGCAGGCCGTGTGCGGTCTGCCCGAGGTGACATGCGGCACGTACAAGGACCTCGTGAAATTCGTCGAGGAGCACGAGGACGAGCGGCGCGATCTCCAAGCCGGAAACTTCGCCCCCCTGTCCGAAAACGACTGAGCATGGGTTTCATCTTGGGAGGCGCTGCGCTGGGGCTTTGCCCCAGGCCCCACCAGGGGCTGTCCGCCCCTGGACCCGGACCAGCGCAAGCGCTGGACCCGGGGTCGATGAACTGCGCGATGCGCAGTTCATCGAACAGGCCGAGTCAAGACCAGGAACGACCCCGCCAACCAAGACAGCAGCGCTGACATCTCAACCGGCAACGGGCCTGTTGGAAGAACTGCGCATCGCGCAGTTCTTCCACGAACAGTCCAGGGCTTGCCCTGGTTCGGGTCGAGGGGCGAACAGCCCCCGCGGGGTCCGGGGCAGCGCCCCGGCGCGGCGGTTTGCGATTCAAATAGGGTTAAACAATGCGCACCCTCGCCGGAATCGTAGGTTGGCACGATTTCGGCTCGCGTATCGGGCGTCCATCCTTTACCTTCGGGGCCGAAACGGAGACAGCCATGAGCCGCATGAAACCCCGAACCACATTTGCCAACCGCCTCGCGCTCTCGCTCTCGCTCTTCCTCGTCGCGCCCGCGCTTGCCATACCCGCGTGCGGCGGCGAAGGCGGCAACGGCGGCTCGGGCAACCAGGGAGGCAGCGGCAATGGTGGATCCGGCGGGAGCGGCGGGGCCGGCGGCATCGGGTTCCCCGGCAGCGGCGGCAACGGTGGAAGCTCGAGCTCCGGGATTGATGCTTGCGTCTCCACGAACAAGACCGCCGAGCTGCGCCCGCTCGACATGTACGTGATGCTCGATCAGTCGGGCTCCATGGTCGGCTATCACGACACCTCCAAGTACGACAATTGCACTGCGGCCGTGGAGGACGGCGGGCTCGTCTCCATCTCGCGGTGGAAGGACGTCACGACGGCGCTGAACGGGTTCATGAAGGATCCGAGCTCCACCGGGATCAACGTCGGCCTCGGGTTCTTCCCGCCGTATCAGGCGCCCACGCCTGGCGCGACGAAATGCCAGGACAACATGTGCGACATCAACGAATATGCGACGCCCGAGGTGCCCATCGCCGCGCTGCCGGGCAACGTGACGCCGATTGCCGACGCGCTCGATTTCACGCCTTGTCCGTGCAACGGCACGCCCATGTCGGCGGGGCTCCAGGGCGCCGTCAAGTACGCGAAGCAGCGGGCGGCGGAGAACCCGGATCACGTCGTCGTCGTCGTGCTTGCGACGGACGGCGAGCCGAAGGGGGATTGCTCGGGTGGGAGCGACGACGACGAGAATTATACCCCGCCCACGGAGGTCGCACAGGACGCGTTCACGGGCTCGCCGAGCATCCCCGTTTACGTCATCGGCGTGGGGGACCTGCTCTCGTCCCTCAATGGCATCGCAGCGGCGGGTGGGACGGGCCAGGCGTTCCTGGTGGACGGCGATCAAGGGACGACGGCTGCCTTCGTCCAGGCCCTCAACGACATCCGTGGCAAGGCGCTTTCCTGCGAGATCGCGATCCCGGCGCCGCCTCCGGGAGAGACGCTCGATCCGAATCTGGTCAACGTCGTGTACAAGCCGAGCGATGGCTCGCCGGAGGTCACCTTCACGAAGGCGGCCGATGCTGCGGTCTGCGCCGACGTCCCCGGGAGCTGGTATTACGACGACCCGGCCAAGCCGACCCAGATCATTCTGTGCCCCGAGGCGTGCTCGAAGATCAAGGGGGACAACAGCGCGCAGCTCAACGTGGCCTTCGGCTGCGAGTCGGTGATCGCGATCCCGAAGTGAGGCGTCACCTCGCCGTGATCCGATCCCCCACGCGCGCCGCCGCATACCGCGCGAGGCCTCGCGCCCACGCGCCGAGATCGTCCCGCAGCGGCGTTTGTCCCACGACCCACCGGATGCCGAGCGCTGCCTTCGTGCGCGGCACCGGAAACCCTCCCACGTCGTAAAACGGTACGAGCGCCGCGCGGCGGAGACGTCCGGGATCGAACGCCTGGACGAGCGCGGGATCGACGCTCGCGGCGCCGAGCGCTCGAAGCGTCGAGAGCATCACGAACATCACCGTCCCGAGGCGGAATTCGCGTGCTCGCTCGACGAGGACGCGCTTGTCGATCCCGCCTCGCATCAAGAGCTCCAGATCGAGCAACGCGATGTCGTGCCGGAACTCGTGCCCCGCGGCGTGCAGCGCCACGAGCAGCGCATGATCCTCGGCCGACGGCAAGAGCAGCCCCGAGAGCCCCGGCGCGGGCGTCGCGCGATCTTCCACGGCCGTGAGATCGATCGGCCGCGGCACGATCTTGTCGAGCGTCCCGTGCACCTCCACGAGCAGGCGCATCTCTCCGGCGCGCGCGACGAGCTGCGTTTCGCCGAGCATCTCGCGACTCCTCGGGCGAAAGCGATTCTCGTGCAGCTCGAGCCCGGCCGCCGCGAGCGCTTCGATCACCGCACGCTCGCGCTGCGGCGGCACGAGCAGATCGACGTCGCTCATCGGACGCGCGGCGGGCGAGGGGTAGATCGTCAGCGCGAGCGCCGCGCCTTTCACGAGCATCGCGCGCTCGCCTCGCGCCACGAGCGCGCGCGAGACGAGGCCAAGGACATGCGCGCGCAGCATCGCCTCGGCGTGCGCCTGCGGCGTCGGCGCCGGCATCACGGCGCGCGGATCACGCAGCAGATCGAGGATGGGCGTCGGGGGCGTCGTCATGCGGAGAGCCGGAGCACGTGGTTGGCAAAGCCGAGCACGGCGGGATCGTGGATCGCGGCGATCACGCGGCGGCGCGTGGCGAGGCGTCGAAGCAGCCCGGCGAGCTCGGTGACGCTCGCAGCATCGAGGTGCGCTTCGGGTTCGTCGAGCACCACGAGCTCGGCCTCGCGCACGAGCGCCCGCGCGAGCATCACGCGCCGCGCTTGCCCGCGCGAGAGCGAGCCGAGGCGAAGCTCGAGCGCCGCTGCATCCGAGCCGGCGCGCGCCCGGAGCACGTCCCAGAGCCCCACCTCGTCGAGGGCGGATGCAAGACGGGAATCGGGCGCATCCGCGTCGAAGGCGCGCAGCGACGCGGCGATCGTCGCGTCCGGCGGTTCGAACGGCGCTTGCGAGACGAAGGCCACCCGATCCCCGAAGCGCGCATGTCCCGGCCCCGGCGGCTCCTCGCCGCCGATGAGGACACGTCCTTCGTCCGGACGAACGAGGCCGAGTACGAGGTAGAGCAGCGTCGTTTTCCCCGCGCCGTTCGGGCCGAGCACGGCGAGGCTCTCGCCGGCCGGGAGCACGAGCGAGACGTCCCGCAGCGCGGGCGTCTTCGACGCGAAGGCGCCTTCCCGCGGAGGGTACGCGTATCCCACGCCGTCGAGCCGGATCTCCGCGCGAGCATCGAGCACACGAGCGGACGCGTCCACGGCCGCGGGACGAACCTCCGCGTCGCCCAACGCCCGCATGTCCCCGAGCGACGCGAGCTCGCCCCGCGCATGGACGAAGTTCCCGAGCCCCGCGATCGTCATCTGCAACGTGGGGATCGCGGCGAGCACGAGGAGCAGCGATCGGTGCACGTCGCGCCCTTCGCCGGCCTCGAACGCCTTCACGCCGAAGAGCTCCGCCGCGCCGAGCGCCGCGGCGATCGTCGCGAGCAGCGCGCCCCAGCCCGCGATCGCGCTCGTGGCGCGGGCCAAAAGCTCCGCCGAGGACCACGCCGACACCTCGGCCCTGAGCTCGTCGGCGAAGGCCCGCGCGCGCCCGTGGGCCACGAGCTCCGCCGCGCCGGCAAACCCCGCCGACGCCTGCGCCAAGAGCACACGCGCTCGCTCGAAGACCACGTCCCACGCCGCCTCGACGCGCTTAGCGCCGAGGATCGTGACGAGCCCGCCCGTCACGCCCGCGAAGGCGAGCGGCGCGAGCGCGGACGCCCCGAGCGCCGAGACGAGCAGCGCGGTCACAACGGGCACGGCGATCGCGCCGGCAAGCAGGATCGCCACGCCCTCCACGGCCCAGCTCACGAGCACGGGAAGCGCTGTCGAGAGCCGCGCGGACGTGACCTCCGGAGGTGGCATCGCCACGACCGCGCCACGTTCGAGCGGCGCAACGAACAGATCGACGACGCGGAGGCGCACCTCACGCGCGAGGGCATCCGCGGCCCGCGCGCGGACGAAGCTCAGGGCGGCCGCGACCGCGAGCAGGAGGAGCGCGTCGCGAGGCCCGCGGTCGCCGAGCCAGAGGGCCGCGAGGGGCAGGGCGACACGCTGCGCGCACGCCGCGGCCGCGACGACCCCGAGGCTCGGCCCGGCCCCGCGGAGCAGCATGCGCGCGGGGGCGAGGGAGGTTCGCGGGGAGGTCGGGGCCAGCTCGGGCACTTGGGTGGGGTCGTTTGCGGGCGAGCTCGGCCATGAACTTCACCCGGGGGCGTCCCGGCTTGATAGCATCGGCGCGGCCACCGCGGGGATCCCGCGGGCGAGCCCTCACGCGAGCACCCCGATGTCGACCTTCCACTCCGCTCCCCGCTCGTCTCGATTCCGCGGCCACGCGCGGGCGCTGTCGTTCCTCTCGGCGCTCGCGTTCGCGGGCCTTTCCTTCGCGGCGTGTAGCCGCACCGGCATCGGCGCACCCCCGGAGGAGACCGGCCCGGGCGGCGCGGGCGGGCAAGGTGGCGTCGGCGGCGCGAGCTCGACCTCCAGCACCGGCGGCGGCGGGCAAGGCGGCGTGGGCGGCGCGCCGATGTGCGTCGTGGCTCAAGATTGCGTCGACGCGGACCCTTGCACGACCGACACGTGCATCGACGGCGTCTGTCAAAACGGTCCGCGCGACGACGACGCGGATGGGTTTCCTCCGCTCGCGTGCGGCGGGACGGACTGCAATGATTTGAACCCCAAGGTCTTCCCGGGCAGCCCCGAGATCTGCACCGACGCGGCGGACAACGACTGCAACGGCGTCGCCGACTGCTCGGATCCCGCCTGCCTGCTCGCGCCGACGTGCGGCTGCGTGCCCAAGCCGGGCGGCGAGTCTTGCGCGAACGGCGAGGACGACGACTGCGACACCATCGTCGACTGCTTCGACAACGATTGCCTGGGCACGCCGGCCTGCGGCTGCAAGCCGAGCGAGGCGCTCGATTGCGAGAACGGGTTCGACGACGATTGCGACGGCAGCATCGACTGCGACGATCCGGACTGCTTCAGCTCCACCGCCTGCTCCTGCCAGGCGCTGACCGAGTTCTGCAGCGACGGGGCCGACGAGGACTGCGATCTCCTCGTCGACTGCGCCGATCCCGATTGCTTCGGCATCTTCCCGTGCGCCTGCCAGCCGCCGGGCACGCCCGAGGTGTGCACGGGCGGGATCGACGAGGATTGCGACAAGCTCGTCGATTGCGCCGATCCGAGCTGCATCGTCTCGCCGGCCTGCCAGAACTGCACGGCCGAGATCTGCGACGACGGCAAGGACAACAACTGCGACAACAAGATCGACTGCGCCGACCCGGCCTGCTTCTTCTCGCCGAACTGCGCGCCCAAGCCCGAAGTCTGCAACAACGGGCTCGACGACGACAACGACACGCTCGTCGACTGCCAGGATCCCGACTGCGCGAACAACCCGATCTGCATCCTCCAGCAGGCGAACTGCCTCTCGCCGAAGCTCATCCCCGGCACGGGCCAGTACACGGGCGACACCACGGGCAACGTGAGCGAGACGAAGGGCGTCTGCGGCGGCGACGCCGGCGAGGCGGTCTTCTATTTCGTGCTGAACCAGCCCTCGCGCGTCCACCTCGACTCCATCGGGACGAGCTTCGACTCCACGCTCTACGTGCGCACCGGCAAATGCAACTCCGGCAAGGAGATCGGCTGCGACGACGACAGCGCGGGCGTCACCTGGTCGGCGAAGCTCGACTTCACGCTGCTCTATCCGGGCACGTATTACGTGTTCCTCGACGGGTACACCGTCGATCCGGAGCTCGGCGCGAACGAGGGGCCCTTCGTGCTCAACGTGGAGATCGAGCCGAACCCGAAGGAGAAGTGCGACGACGGCCTGGACAACGACGGCGACGTCTACGTCGACTGCGCCGATCCCGACTGTGCGAGCATCGGCATCTGCGCGACCTGCCTCAATGGCGGCCCCGGCAAGCCCGAGTTCGGCGTCGCGGCTTGCACGAACGGCATCGACGACGACTGCGACGGCGCGAGCGACTGCGCGGACGAGGACTGCAGCGCGAGCGATTATTACGTCACCGAGTGCTGCGACGGCCAGGACGAGAACGGGAACATGATCCCCGACGATTTCAACTGCCGCTGCGCCTCGAACGACGACTGCCCGAGCGGGCAGGTCTGCTACACGCACACCGCGTACGCCTGCGGCATCCCTTGCACGCAATACTTCGGCGACATTTGCCCGTTCGTCGCGGCGGGATCGTATTGTAATCCTGCGACGAACCAATGCGAGTTCTGAGCCGACCCGTCCGGGCGTAGGCGCGGCTCGTCTCGCGCCCACGTGATCCCGAACACTTGCGTTTTCCGTGCCCGTCGCTGCCAGGCGGGGGGCACGCGTGATACCTTCATCGGCGTAGCTTCGCAGAGGGACGAGGAGACCGGGGGCGGATGACCCTTCGTATCGTCTACGTGCCGATCGCCTGCAGCATGCCGCTCCTTTATGCTGCGTCGCGGGGGTTTTTCGAACAGAAGGGGCTCTCCGTCGAGCTCCGCAGGGCCCCGAGCTGGGACGCCGTGCGGCGGCTGCTCACCCACGACAAGGTCGACGCCGCGCACGTCCTCGCGCCCCTCGCCCTCGCCACGGGCCTCGGGATCGACGGACGCGCCGCCCCGATCCGCGTCCGCGCCCTCCAGAACCAGAACGGCAGCACGCTCGTCCTGGGCAAGAACCAGGGCCGGATCACCGCGCCACACGAGCTCGTGGGCAAGGTCCTCGGCGTGCCGCACCGCTTCTCGATGCAGTATTACCTGCTCTGCGACTGGCTCGCGCGGGGAGGCGTCAATCCCTTGATCGACCTCACGATCCGCGAGGTCCCGCCCCCGCGCATGCCGCGCTGGCTCGCGCTCGGGCGCATCGACGGCGCGATGTTCCCCGAGCCGTTCGCGCAGCTCGTCGTGGATCGCGGGGGCGGCGTGGCCTGCATGCAGAGCCGCGAGGTTTGGCGGGGCCATCCCTGCTGCACGCTCTCGTTCGGGGCGAGGTTCTGGCGAGAGGCGCCCGAGCGCGCCGCCGCGCTGCTCGAAGCCGTCGTCGAGGCCCAGGTCGAGCTTGATCAGATGGATCCCGAAGGTCGCCGTGCCGCCGCCGGCCTCGTCGTCGCCCGCGGCTACCTGCCCGCGGAAGCCTGCTCCGCCCTCGAAAAAGCCCTCGCCGGCGAGCCCATGAGCCCAAGCGACGCCCTCGGCCCCGATCGTCTCTGCTTCGCCCCCACGCCCTTCGTGGAGTACGGCGTGTGGATCCTCGCGCAGATGCAGCGCTGGGGGCAGCTCGCGGGCGACGTCGAGCACCTCGCCGCCGCGCGCGCGATTTTCGAGGCCGAACCGGCGCGCGGGATCGCGGCGCGTCTCGGCATGGACGACACGGTCCCAGAGCTCGACGGCGTGCGCGGGTTCTCCTTCGACGATCCGCTCGGCGCCGTGCGAGCGGCGCCCTTCTGTGCCCATCGCACCGAGCGCCCGTCGCCGCCGCGGGCCACGCTTTCCGAGCCTGCCCGCGAGCGCATCCACCGCATCCTCGACAGGCTCGCCGACATGGCCTGGGGCGCGCCCGATCTCGGGCTCTCGACCTTCGAGGACGACGAGCTCGGCGAGCTCGAACGCGCGCTCGACGAGTCGATCCGGGCCCGCGCGTTCGCCGAGGAAGCGCTCGTCGAACACATGGAGCTCGAAGAGGCGCACGCGCGGCAGGACGCGCGGATCGAGGCGCAACGCACGCTCATCCGCGAGCTCGCCGCGCCCCTCGCGCCCGTGCTCCCGGGCGTCTTGCTCCTGCCGCTCGTGGGCCGCATCGATCGGGAGCGCGCGGCCGACATCGAGGAGCGCGCGCTGCGCGCGGCCTGGGAACGATCGGCGCGCCGCGTGATCATCGACGTGACCGGCGCGCGCCTGATCGACGAGGAAGCGATCGCGCTCGTCCTGCGCCTCTCACGCGCGCTCCGCCTGATCGGCGCCGAGTGCCTGCTCGTCGGGGTTTCCCCGGAGGCCGCGCGGATCCTCGCCGCGAGCCCGGATCCGGCCGGATTGCCGCGCTGCGTGCGGGATCTCTCGGCGGCCATCGGGGCGCCCGAGGCCGCATTTCCCCGGTGATTTCGCGCAGGAACGAGCCCATCCCGCTCCGGAATTCCCCGACGGAGTATCAGGATCTTCACGGGTTTCGCGGCTCGGCTAAGGCGGGGAAGATTTTCGACAAATCATGGATCGTGCTGGACATTGGGAGAGGGATTCTGGGAGCGATCTCTTCTTCACCTCGGACGCTCGATCCTCCGTTCTCCGCGAGGAGAGCAGAGCTCCCGCGCGGTCCGACGAAACGCACGCGTGCGGCGCTCGCCGGCGCCTCGCTTGCCTCGAGGAGATCACGATCGCGCTTCTCACCGCGACGGGCGAAGACGCCGTCGCCAAGGTGATCCTCGAGCTCGGCGCGGCTGCACTCGGGGCGAGCGCGGCGCTCGTCGCGATGGTCGAGGACGATGCGCTCGTGATCCTCGATGTGCGAGGGATGCCCGAGGAAACGCTCGCGCAGTGGCGAAGGCACCCGCTCGACGTCTCGACCCCGCTCGCAACGGCCGTGCGAACGCGCGCGCCCGTGTTCATCGAGACCGAAGCGGAGTGGTCAGCGGCGTTTCCAGATGCCGTGCGGGCCATGATCGGTCCGCGCGGGCCACGCATCGCGCTCCCGCTCATCGTGGGAGATCGGGTCCTCGGCGGGATAGGCTTCTGCTTCCCGGCGAGCGTGCGGTTCACCGAGGATGACCGGGCGCTCGCGGTGACGCTCGGGCGCCAGTGCGCGCTCGCCCTCGATCGAGCGCGCCTCTTCGATGCCGAGCGCAAGACACGCGCCGAGCTCTCGCTCTTCGCGCGGCGGCTCGATCGCCTCCAGCACACGACGGCCGCGCTCGCCGCGGCCACGACGCCGCTCGAGGTCGCGCGCGCCGTGGTGGGCGACGCGCGCGCGGCCCTCGCGGCCGATCGCGCCGTCCTCGCGATCCCCACGCCCGACGGACAGAGCCTCGTGGTGCTGGAGCACGAGGGCGCGGCGCCGTGGGCGAGCGGGACGCCGCATCCGTCGTTCCCGCTCGACGCGAACATCCCCCTCACGGTCACCTTCCGCACGGGCGAACGCCTGTGGCTCTCGTCGAAGGCCGCGATCGAGGCTCGTTTCGTGCCTGCGAGCTGGGGCGGCACGGCCACGCCGGGCTCGCTGCTCGGTTTCCCGCTCGTGGCCCGCGGCCGCACGATCGGCGTGCTCCTTTTCGGCTGGGGTGCCGAGGGCGCGCCGGACGTGGACGGCGCTTCCATCGCCGAGGAGATCGTGCACCGGAGCGCGGTTGCGCTCGACCGGGCCATGCTCCACGCCGCCTTCGAGCACGAGAACCGCACGCTCACCGCGTTCACCGCGGCTTGCCCCGTGGCGGCCATGATCCTCGATCGCGACGGCACCGTGCGCGTCTGGAACCCCGCGGCCGAGCGCATGTTCGGCTGGTCCGCGGCCGAGGCCGTCGGGCGCTTCTTGCCCATCACGGACAAACGTCACGAGACCGAGGCGTTCATCGCGCGGGTCGCGGGGGGCGAGGTCCTCTCGGGCATCGAGGTCGAGCGCAGGCACAAGCTCGGTCACACCATCGACATGTCCCTCTACTCGGCGCCCGTCGTGCATGGAGACGGCACGGTCCAGTGCCTGTCGATCTGCATGGACATCCGGGAGCGCAAGCAGGCCGAGGCCGAGCTGCGCCGCGCCTACGAGATCGCCCGCGACGCCGATCGGCGCAAGGACGAGTTCCTCGCGCTCCTCGGGCACGAGCTTCGCAACCCGCTCTCCCCGATCCTCACGGCGCTCTACCTGATGCGCCTCAAGGGGCGCACTTCGGGCATCGAGCGCGAGCGCGAGGTCATCGAGCGCCAGGTCCAGCACCTCGTCGCGCTCGTCGACGACCTGCTCGACGTTTCGCGCATCATGCGCGGCAAGATCCAGCTCAGCACGCGTCCCATGGAGATCGCCCGCGTCTTCTCGCAGGCCATCGAGATCGCGAGCCCGCTCTTCGAGCAGAAGCGGCACGAGCTCCGCGTGGACGTGCCGGCCGAGGGGCTCGTCGTCGACGTGGACGAGACCCGCATGGCGCAGGTCCTCGCGAACCTGCTCACGAACGCGGCCCGGTACACGGAAGCGGGCGGGCACATCGCGGTCGCGGCGCGGCGCGAGGGGGCGGAGGTCATCCTCTCGGTGCGGGACGACGGCAGTGGCATCCCCTCCGAGATGCTGCCCGTGATCTTCGACCTCTTCGTGCAAGGCGCGCGGGGCGCCGATCGCGCGGGCGGCGGGCTCGGGCTCGGGCTCGGCCTCGTGCGTAGCCTGGTCAAGCTGCACGGGGGTACGGTGAGCGCGCACAGCGACGGTCCGGGCAGGGGCAGCGAGTTCGAGGTGCGCCTGCCTGCGCTCTCGCCGCGCCGCGCCTCCTCGCCGGACCTTCCTGCGCCCGTCTCCCTGCGGCTCAGCAAGGTGCGGCGTGTCCTCGTCGTCGACGACAACCGCGACGCGGCGCAGATGCTCGCCGAGGTCCTCGCGAGCCATGGCCACGAGGTCGAGCTCGCGCACGACGGCCCGCAGGCGCTCGCCGTCGCCGCGTCGTTCCGGCCCGAGGTCGGCATCCTCGACATCGGCTTGCCGGTCATGGATGGCTACGAGCTCGCGCTCGAGCTACGCGCGGCCTACGGCGATCGCATCATGCTCGTCGCGGTGACCGGCTACGGCCAGGAGCACGACAAACGCCGCGCCTTCGAGGCGGGTTTTTCCCGGCATTACGTGAAGCCCGTCGCGGCCGACGCGCTCCTCCGCGAAGTGTTGCCTTGATGGGCTGACGCGCACTCGGGTCGAGCGCGAAGGCGCGGGCGGGGGAGGTAGCTTCCCGCCCGCGCGTCGATCCTCAGTGGATCTTGATGTGGACCTTCGGGCCGCGGCCCTTCCAGCCCCACTTGCCCTTGCCCTTGCCCTTGCCGTGGACGACAACGACGGGCGGGGTCGGGACGATGACGACGGGGGCCCAGTTTGCCACGACGAACAGGCCCACCACGGGCGCGCTCGGGCCCACGACGACGACCGCGCCGGGGTGCCACCCGCAGAGCACGACGACCGGCGTCGGCACGTCCTCCGGGTAGAGCACGACCGTCAGCTTGTGCGGGTTCGTCTTCACCACGAGCTTGCCGGTGAAGTAGAGGCCCTTCGGCTCCGGGTCGAGCTCGACGTACTCGGGCGTGTTCGCGACGACCGCGATCTTCACCTTCCGCTTGCCGACGGGGATCGGCTTGAGATCGTCGTCGAGCACGTAGACGCGCGACTCGCCCGTCTTCGAGTCGGCCACGATCTCGATGAGATCATCGCCGGCGACCTGCAAGACGCCGCCGTTCGGGCCCTTCTTGCCCTCGGGGAGCTTCACTTCGGCGCTCACCTTCGCGGTCGCGACGAGTTCGTGCGTGCCGCCCTTGGGCACGTACAGCGTGCTCTTCAAGGGTTTGCCCTTCACCTGGACGTCGTACGTCACCTCGGTGAGATCGTCGTCGAGCTTGGGGATGTCGGCCGTGTGCACGCCGGCCTTCGCGTCGAAGACGAGCTTCGCGGTCACGGGCTCGGCGCCTTTGCGCGCGGGCTTCACGATCACGTTGCCGGTCACGCCATCGTCGAGCGGCGCGCCGTCGGGCGACTTGAAGCGGGCCTTCACCTTGCCTTCCGGCGCGACGGCCCACGTCACGGTCGCAGCTTCGTGCTGCTCCGTGATCGCGTCTTCTGCCGCGATGTTCTCGGCCGTCACCTCGGCTTCGGCCTTGTCGTCGTTCTTCGAGCACGCGGGCAGCGCCGCGACCGCGGCGAGCGACAGCGCGACGAGCGTGGAGTGCAGGAGCTTTTCGAGTCGCATCCCGAACATCCTACCCAGAATCGCCCCTCCGCGCGATATCGATCACGACGAATCCCTGCCTTTTCCGGCCTCGACCGCGCGCGTGCGGTGGAAATGCCGCATGGTAACTGGGATTGGCAGGGGCCCTTCGACGGGTGGACACGTCATATTTGTCGTTTGCGGACGGACCAAACGAAGCCGTCGTAGAAGAAATGCATCAAGGCCACGGTCTGGACGAGGCTCCAGAGCGCGCGGCTCTCGTCGGACGTGATTTCGGCGAGGGCGCCGTAGCCGAGGGTCACGCAGGCGAACACGGCGGCGGCGATGGGCGCGCCGAGCCGGAATTGTTGGAGCCGCAACCTTTGGAGGAGCACGCGTCGCTCCGACCACCAGACGAGGCCGAAATATTGCACCGCGTGAAAGAGGTTCATGATGAGAAAGGCTTGCCCGAAGGGGTTCCAGCCCCAGGCCCAGATCGAGCAGAGGCCCGTCGTAGCGAGCAAAAACACCTTGGGGAAGCTCACGGCGTGGCCGCGCCGTGCGAGGCGGACGTAGCTCCGCACGTAATGGACGAGGAACAGGCCTCCCCCGACGATCACGGCCCAGGCGATGGTGCGCTGGTGGGACGACATCGCGATCGGGATCTCGGTGAGGAAGAGGGCGCCGACGTCCTCGAAAAGCTCGAACTTCTGGAAATGCGCCAGCATCGTGGCGCCCGAGACGATGGGGCCGGCGTAAAGCAAGAGGTTCAGGCCGAGATCGAGCCCGCGGAGCGCGGTGGGATCGTTGCCCTGGTTGCGCTCGTAAATGCGCCCGAGGCCGAAGGTCTGGAGCGCCGAATGGTAGACGTCCCAGAACGTGACGAGCACCGTGGCGATCACCACGGCCCACATCGACGTCATCATCGCGGCGAACGCGGCGATCGGGACGACGAGGAAGCGGAACTTGTGGCGCGGGAACACGTCCGGGTTGAGGTGGCTGCGGACGAACACCGCGACGAGATGGGCATTCACCACGATCCCGAGCAGCAGCGTGCTCCAGGTGACGCGCTTGCCGGCGAGCCAGAATCGGTCTGTCGCGAGCCACGTACCCGAGATGAGTGCACCGACGATCACCGAGGCGATCGGTGGCAGCAGGAAAAACACCCAATCGTAGACGGGGCCTGCGATGTAGGCGGATCGGGCCTTCGTGGCGCTTTCGGCGGGCCTCGTCGCGCCCTGCGTCGTCATTCCGTGGCCTCAGCCTCGCCTTCGGGCGCGGGCGCGGGCGCGGGGTTCGCGAAACGCAGGGTGACGCCCTTCTCCGCGAGGTGATCGACGAGCCAGAGCACGAACAGGTTGAGCCCGAGCATTTCGAGCGACTCTTCGACCGCGTCGATGAGCCCGTATCCGAGGTTGTGCGTGCCATTCTGCTCGGTCCAGTACCCGAGCGGCAGCTCCATCCCCACCGCGCCGCCGACGTAAATGGCGCCCGCGGCGAGGAACCGGATCCGCGTTTTCAGCGGCAGATGCCGCAGGAACGGGATGTACGCGAGGCCCACGAGCAGCACCACGACCGCGGCCGGGATGACCCAGCTGAAGTAGAGGACGCCCGTGAGCTCCACGAACGTGCCGGCCATTTCGTGGAACTCGAAGACCTCGTCCACGGCGATGTACGCGAAGCCCGCGGAGAGCCCCCACCAGTGCGCGACGAAGCGCTCGCCCGCTCGTTTCGTGGCCGCCGCGGCGAGCGCGAGCAGGAGCGACGTGAACCCGAGCAGCGACGCCGTGTAGAACGTCGGCACGTTGCCCTCGTAACTCATCGACAGGAAAGGCACGATCCCGCTGCGGCTCGGCAGCTTGTAGAGGGGCTTCAGCACCTCCACGATCACGCCGCCGAGGACGACCAGGCTCATGGGCACGAAAAGAAGCGGCCGGAGCCTCGATTTCGACAGGACGACGTCCATCCCAGTGCCTCTACACTCGCCCTTCGATCGGGCTCATCATGCACCCGCGCGGAGGCCACGCGCAAGCCTCACGTTCGTGGTATCAAGGGTTCGTGCACGACGGTCGTCCAAGCTTCACATCCATGGCCGTGGCCACGATCCGGGCGCTTTACACCGATCTTCCAGCGCCTTTCGCCGGCGCGCGGGATCCCATCGCGGCCGCGCTCGTCCCGCGACCCCTCTCGCTCGCGGCGCGCCTCGCCTCGCGGGCGGCGGTCACGGAGCGCGCAACGGCGCTCGTTCATCGCGGGCTTGGTCTCGCCTCGCTCGGCATGACGTACCACGTCGCGCTGCGCACCCAAGCGATCGACGACGCGCTCCGCGAGAGCCTCGCGCGCGGCGTGCGGCAGCTCGTCGTGCTCGGCGCCGGGCTCGACGGGCGGGCGTATCGCATGGACGAGCTCGCGGACGCGGCCGTTTTCGAGGTGGATCACCCGAGCACGCAGCGCGACAAACGGGCGCGCCTGCGGGCGGCGCGGATCGAGCCCAGGGCGCGCGAGGTGCGGCTCGTGCCCGTCGATTTCGAGCGTGACGATCTCGGCACCTCGCTCGCGCGGGAGGGTTTTTCCGCGGAGGAGCCCTCGTTCTGGATATGGGAGGGCGTCACCATCTATCTGACGCGCGCGGCCATTGCGGGCACGCTCGGCTCCATCGGCGCGGCGAGCGCGCCGGGCAGCCGGGTCGCGCTCACGTATTCGCCCCCGCGCAAGCCCCGGGTCGAGCGGGTGCTGCTCGCGGGCGGGCACGTGATCGCGCGCGCGCTCGGCGAGCCCATTCGTGGATTCATCGAACCCGAGGACCTCGCGGCGCTCGGCCGGGATGCGGGGCTCGACGTGCTCCGCGACGAGGGCGCGGACGCGTGGGCGGAGCGGTACTGGTCGACCGAATACGAAGGCATTTTCGAGTGGGAGCGGCTCGCGATCCTGGAGCGACGCGCAGGGTAGTTCGTTAGAACGAACCGCGGAGCTCGGCCACGCCCGGCACGTTTCGTTCGGCGAGCGAGCGAATCGTCCGGACGACGATTTCGTATTTGCCCGGCAGAGGGCGCGCGAGCAGGGCGAGGCACGTTTCGAATCGACCGAGCTCACGGAGCGCCTCCGCTTTCATCAGGCGTTCGTCGGGGTCGTCCTCGGAGAGCAGGGCGACGAGCGCTTCGAGGTTTTCTGCAGCTTCGTTCGACCACGCGACGGCCGCCACGGAATCGGCGCCCCGGCGCGCGTCGTTTCCGGCTTGCCAGGCTTTTATTCGTAGCGTGAGCACGGCCTCGCGATTCGGAGCGAAATCGCCGCGCGCGAGCGTCGCAAGGAGGTCGCGCTCGCCGGGCGGCGCGAGATCCGGCGCTTCGATCCATTCGCGCGGCGTGGGGCCTTCATACCCCTCGCGAATCGTCACCACGTACTCGACCTCGGCCCCCATCTTTTCGAGCACCTCCGCGCGGGATCCAGCCTGGAGATGCGTGAGCCCCGTCGCGACCGTCACCGGCAGCGCCGCGAAAAGGGCCTCTTCCGACCAGGCCCCGACCTTCAAGCGCAAGAGCGAAAAGAGCGGAATGGATTTGCGCCGGATCGCGGTGACCCGGAGCGCATAACTTTGCGCGCCGAGCTCCTCGACGATGGTCATCGTCCCGGCCCGCGTGGCGTCCTTCGGGAAATGCACGAGCCCACAGGCCTGGCAACGCGCGACCTCGGGCCGCTGAGGCAGCATCGGCATGTCCCCCTTGCCATCGGTCCAGAAACGGGCGCCCATCGAGCTCCCCGAGCCGATCGTGCGGTCCTTGGCGAATGCGCCGCAACGCGGGCAGGTAAGGAGATGGATCGGGCCGGGGCGCACGCATCGAGTATCGGTGCGGCAGAGGCCGCGATCAAGCTCCACTGTCGAGCCCTTGACGGGTACGTCCGCGCCTCGCGGACCGGTCGGGCTCCTGGTACCATGAGCCCATGAAGTACCCTCTTTCCTTCCTTGTTTTCGCGGCTTGGCTCGCGGGCTGTGGACCCGTGGTGGATACGAACGACACCTCCACGTCCGGGAGCGGCGGCGCCGGCGGTTCGTCCGGCGTGGGCGGTTTCGGCCCGGCTCCGTCCGCGCGGTGCGTGCCGCTCACGAAACCTTCGGTCGACATGCTTCCGCTTTGCGGCTCGGGAGACGCGCCTTGCCAGATCCTCGAAGAGGAGCTGCTCGTGGTTCCGCCCGCATACCGGAACGACGCCCCGGCGCTCTCGCTCGACGCGTCCTGCCGGCCCCGGATCCTCTTTTCGTCGGCCGTGAACGAATACAAAGGGTTTTACGCCGTGCGCAAGGCAGCGGGCGATTGGGAGGTGAATCCGACACCGTTCGACTCGGCCACGGCGGGGCTCGTATCGATCACGCCCGATGTGCCGGTCGCGCTCGTGAACGACGGGGCCTTCGGGGCGTCGTTGTGGTCGTTCACCGCGGAGGGGTGGAGCCTCGTCGACCATGTACCGGAGGAGGGCACGAACCTGGCCCGGGGATTTGCGATCGGACAAACTGGTGAGCTCTTCGCTGGATTTCGTGGTCCCGGCGACGAGCTCCTCTTCGGGAGACATGGTTCGTCCTGGTCCGTCGAAATGCTGGGCGGGACGCCCTTTCCGTTCCCGGTCGTGGTCTCGCCCGAGGGCGCGCCGCACCTGATCGCGTGGGAAGCCGTGAATGGCGCGTGGGAGCTCCACTGGCATGCGCCGCCGCTCGCGCACGAGGTCGTCATGCCGCTCGGCTCGGGGACCCTGCAAGCGGATTCGTATCGCCTCGTGCTCGGCGCTACCGGGGCGGACGAGGCGAACCCCCAGGGCAAACCCCACGTCCTCGCATTACGTCAGCTCTCGGATTTCACGTTCGAGCTTGTATACGTGACGCGCGAGGGGACGAATGCGTGGACCGTCACGCCCATCGAACAAGTGCCGCAAGGGGTCACCGTGTATCCGCTCGGAGTCGTGACGGACGAGGCGAGCTCCGTGCGCCTCTTTTATTCGCGGTTCGAAATCGGCGCGCCGACCACGGGGCAGTTCGTCGTCGCCGCGCCGCATCCCGGCGGCATCGCGCAGGCCGTCGTGACGGAGGGGTTTTCCGCGTTCGGCGCCACGTTCGACCGCGACGGGGCCGGCCGGCTTCACGTCGCGCTCTACGAGCTCGGGATCTCGAGCGACGTTGGGATCCGATATCTCGTGCTCAGCCCGTGATCGGCTAGAATCCCCCCTCGACCCCGATGCTCGGGATCACGAGCGGCCCGATCTCCTCGGGTGCGCATCCGTCCTGGAAGCTGCATTCGTATTGCGTCACCTCCTTGCCGGCGGTCGCGTTCAGCACCTCCACGGTGAACGAGAGCCATTTGCCGTTCGGGAACGTCCACCGTTTTTCTAGACGCACGTCGAGGCGGAAGAACGCGGGCAGGCGGTCGGGCAAATTCAGGCTCGCCACGTAGTTCGCGAGCAGCTTCTGCAGCTCCTCGCGTTGCGCGTGCTCCTCGGGGGTGTCCGGGAGATCCGGGCCATCTTCGGGGTCGTCCGGCAGGCCGAGATCGCGGCGGCGGACGCGGTAATCGAGGATCATCGGGGAGCCCGTGTAAAAGACGATGCGGCCGCCGATCTTCCAGTTCCGGCCGAGATCGTAGGAGGCCGCGAGGTTCACGACGTGCCTCCGGTCGTAGGCCGACTCGAACGTCGAGTTGCCAATGTGGCGGAGCGAGCGCGAGAGCGTATACGAGAGGAACCCGCCGAGGCGCTTCGAAAGGCTGCGGCGCAGATAGAGCTCCATGCCGTACGTGCTGCCGATCCCCCGGAGCTCCGCCTGTCGGGCATAACCGAGCTCGGTCCCAGGCGGACGATTGCCGATCGGATCACTCAGGTTGAAGAACGCGCCACGAAAGCCCGTCACGGTCGCGCTGATGTCGAACGGCAGGCTCATCTCGACGCCCGCGCTCGACAGGAGCCCCGTCTGCACGCCGCCCTGCAATCCGCCGATCTGGAGGCCCGGGGCCGCGCCGAGGAAGCTCGGGGGCTGGTGCGTCACGCCAAACGCGCCGACGAGCGTGAAACGTTTTCCGACCTCGAGGCGGCTCGAGAGCCGCGGATCGAAGGTCGCCTTGGCGACGCCGTCGGACGTGAAGATGTCGGAGCGCACGCCGGGGATGAGCTCGAGCGCGGGGTGGGGGCGGATCACGGCGTCGGCCCAGACGGCGGCCGTGAAATCGTCGCGGCTCGTGAGCTGGCGCATGAGCGCGAGGTCGTTCGGGCTTGGCGCGTCGTCGTCGTTCTCCTCGATGTCGATCTCGAAGCGCTCGAGGTATGCGTCTGCGCCCGCGCGTACGGTCACCATGTCCGAGGGGCGCAAGGTGAGCTCGGTGCGTGAGCCGAGCAGCCACGTTGTGCCGGCGTTCTCGCCGCCGCGGGCCTGGCTCTCGTCGTAGCCGAGCGTGATCGCGTGGCGCAATTTGCCATGCGCGCCGAGTTTTCGATCGTAACGGAAATCGACGCGGTGAAACTGCCCGGCCACGACGGTCTCCTTCTCGCCGTCGTCGTCGTCGATCTGCGCGAGGTAGTCGTGCGAGCCGAAAGCGAACACGCCGATGCGGTCCGAGGGCGTGAGGTCGTAATGAACGCGGGCCTGGTAGTCCCAATAGCCGAGCTCGACGCCCGGGGAGGCCAGCTTCAGGACGAGCTCGGGATACGCATACCGGCCGGCGACGAGCGCGGCGCCGCGGCCATTCGCGAAAGGCGCCTCGACCATGGCGCCGGCGTCGAACAGGCGGATGTTTCCCTCGCCGTGCAGGCGGTTTTCGGGCTCGCGGATGGTGCCGGTGACGATGCCGCCCGTGAACCGGCCATAACGTGAAGGAAAGCCGCCGGGATAGAGGTCCACGCGATCGACGAGCCCGGGATGAATGACGCTCGGCCCCGCGGCCACGTGGAAGAGGAGCGGGACGCGAATGCCGTCGATGAAATACCCCACGTTCCCGGGAGGCGCGCCGCGCACGAAGAAATAAGGGACACCCGAGGCAATCGGCGTGACGCCGGGCATGGCTTCGATCGCGCGGAAGGGATCACCGAATGCGCCGGGGAGCTGGCGCACCTCGACGCGGGACATCGTGCGCGTGGTGGGCGCCTGGTGTTCGCCCTGGACGCGGACCTCGATAGCCTCGGGCACCGGGTTTTTTGCAGGTGGCGCGGCGGGGGCGGGCGCTCCGGGGTTTTGTATTGGCGCGGGCGCGGAGGGGGGTTCGGTGGGTGGCGCGGGCGCTTCGGGGACGGGGGCGGGCGCGCGGAACGTGACGAGGAAGCGGATGCGGGCGCTGATGGGTTTGCCATTGCGATATGCGGGCTCGAACTCCCATGTCGAGGCGGCGGCCGCCGCGGCGCTGGCGAAGGGCTCGGGGCCTTCGATCACGCGGGCCTCGGTGACCTTGCCGTCCGAGCGCACCAGAATGGCGAGCATGACGTCGGCGTCGCCCGTCGCGCCCTCGGGATAGGGCGGGATCGTGGGCCCACGCGGCGAGGGCATGGTCGTCTCGGGCGGCGGCTCGCTCGCGGATTGTGCGTGGGAGGGGGCCGTCACGAGGCCGAGGGCGAGGGCCGCCGCGCCGGTGACGAAGCCGCGGACGAGGAGCGATCCCGGTTTCGACATGGTTTGACCACCAACGTACCACGAATTCCCGGAAATGCAGGCCTAGCCGCAGAGCATTTGCTCGAGGACGGCCGGATCGAGGGCGAGGAGGAGCTCTTCGAGTTCCTTGGGCCGGACGGCGTCGCCGATCACCTCCACGCCGTCGGCCGTCGGTCGGATGCGGAGCTTCACCTTTCGGCCCTCGGGATCGGCCGCGTACTCCTCGGGTGTGATGAGATCGGGGAGAGACGCGACGAATTCGCGTTTGGTCATGTCGGCACCTCGTCCCATCGCCCGGGGATGGCTTGTGAGCAATGGGGGCATTTTCCGTGGACGAGGTCGTTCTCCGCGAGCGCCCACACGTCCCTTCGAATCACGGCCTGGCCACAGCCCGCGCAATGTGTATTGCGCCCCTCCTCGCCGAGCGCGCGTTCGATGTACACGTGCGCGAGGCCGACGTTTCTGGCGATGTCGACGGCTCGGCGGAGGAGGTCGGGGTGCGTCGGGGGCGCATCCTGGAGGCGGTAATCGGGGTGGAAACGGACGAGGTGCCAAGGGGTCTCGGCGCCGAAGGAAAAGACGAGCGCGGCGAGGGCGCGGAGCGAGGCGTCGTCCGTGTTCAGGCCCGGGATGAGCGGGGTCGAGATTTCGAGCCAGACGCCGCATTCTTTCCAGATCGAGAGGGCCTCGAGGACGGGCGCGAGGGGCGCGGCCGTGAGCTTGCGGTGCGAGGCGTCGGCGGGTGTTTTGAGATCGACGTTGGCCGCGAGAAGGGCCGGGGCGACGAGGCGGGCGGCGCCTGGACTGACAAACCCGTTGGTCTTCCAAAGGATGGAGGGGCGAGCGTCGCCTCGGAGCTCGGCGACGTCGAGCGTGAGCTCGGCGGCGAGGATGGGCTCGGTGTACGAGAAGGCGAGGAGCGCGCCTTTCTCCGCGCATGCCGCGACGAGCTCCCGCGCCGTGATGGGGCGCGCGGTCCAGGATGCCTCGTTGGTGCGGCCATACTGCGACACGGAAAAATTCTGACAATAGGTGCAGGCGAACGTGCAGCCCGGCGCGGCCACGGTGAGGACGGTTTTTCCAGGATGAACATGATAGAGCGGCTTCCGCTCGATGGGCTGGGCGTGGAGGACGGACGTCGCGTAGGTCGCCGTTTCCATCGTGTCCCCGCGCCTCTGCCGCACGTGGCAGCGGCCGCGATCGCCGTCCGCGAGCGCGCACGCGAAGGGGCAGAGGGTGCAGGTGAGGCGCGCGCCGTCGGTCCGGTAAAATCGCGCGGGGCGCCATTCCGGCGAAGAGGTCACGCGAGCACCTGCCCGAGCGCGGCCGCGAGCAGGCCTTCGTCGTCGGGGCCGAGGCAAACGGCGCGCTTGCAACGCCTTTGCCACGCGGGCTCCCGCGGGTGGCCCGGGTAATGGACGAAGAAGCCCGCGAGATCCTTCGGCGCGGGGACGTCGAGATCTTCCTCGCCGAAGGACGGATGCGAGAGGAGGACGATCGTGGGCTCGAGCGGCCCGTGCATGGGCAAAGAAGCGCAGAGCTCGGCGGCGAGGGTCAGGGTTTTTCCGGTATGCACGGGCTCTCGCGCGCGGGCCGTGAGCAATTCGAAGAGATCGGTGCGGTGCACGATCGCCCGCGCCTCGTTTTTGCCGCCGGCGGCGATGAAATAAGCGGGCAGGCCGACGTCGAGCAGGGACGCGGCGAGGGCGTGCGCGGCTTGCCGGAGCATGGCCTCGACGGGGCCGAACGAGGTGGGCGAGACGTCGAGGACGAGGACGAGGGGGCGCAGGCGCGGCGGCTCGCGGCCGAAGCGGGCGCGGTAGAGCAGGCCGCCGTCGAGGGCGCGGTAATGCCGGAGATCGTCGGGCAAGGCCCATTGCGAGGGGACGAGGTGGAGGAGGTGGCCCGACGAGGAAAAACCCGAAGGTTCGAGCCACGGGCCCCGGGCCTCCGCGGCGCCGAGGCTTTGCGCGGGGACACGCAAGGCGAGGAGCCGGCGATCGAGGGCAATCCGAGGCGCGAGCTGGGCCAGCCGTCCGAGCATCACGAGCGGGAGCGTGGGATCGTCAGCGCACGCCTCGGGACCGAGGGAATCGAGCAAGGCGAGCAGGCGATTGTCGACGGCATCGAGGGCGCGTTCGAGGTAGGCGAGGGGCAAGGGCGGCGCGTCGGGCTCGGAGGCGCTGCCGGCGAGTGCGTCAATGAGGGCGAAACGAATTTCGGCGGCGGAGATGTCGTTTGGCGGGGCGAATGAGGTGTCCTCGTAGTCGCGGAGCAGGAGCAAGGCGAGCGCAATGCGGGCCCGCGGCGGCCAGCGGAGCGAGGCGAGGGCGCTCGCGCCGGGGTGGCGCGAGAGGCGCTGCGTGTCGGGCGACGAGGCCTGTCCCGCGGTGAGGGCGAGCAAATCGCGGAGGAGCGAGAGCGGCGCCGATCGATTCACGCGGAGCAGAGCGACGAGCGCGCCGGGGAGCGGATCGAGATCGGCGGCGAGCGGGCCCGCGCTGAGGAGGCGTGGCGCGGGCGCCACGGCTTTCACGGTGGTGCGCGTATTCCAGAGGCGCGCGGTGCAAGGGTGCGTCGACGCGAGCAGGACGCCGTCGGGCGAAAAGGCCAGGCGATAAGCGAATTCTTCGGGGAATTCGTAGCGGGCGAGCGGGAGGCCGGTATTCGCGTCCCAGATGCGGATGGTGCGATCGGCCGAGCCGGAAGCGACGCGGCGGCCCTCGGGGGACCAGGCGACGCAAAAGACGAGGCTCGTGTGGCCCGTGAGGCGGAGAATGGGATCTTTCGGATGGAGGCCGCAGATGACGACGTCTTTGTCCTCGGAGCCGGTGACGAGGCGATTTCCGTCGGGCGACCAGGCGACGCCGTGAATGTCGCCGCGATGATGCTCGTGGGTGGCGAAGAGGCCACCCGGCACATTCCAGAGGCGGAGCTTGCCGCCCGAGGCGCCCTCGGCGAGGAGCGGCGCCTCGGGGGCGAACGCGACGGAATAGGTCATCGACCAATGGCCCGGGGCGAGCTCGGTCTCGGCCATCGTGCCGAGGTGCACGACTCGCGCCCCGCGCTGGCCGCCCATGGCGAGATACTGGCCGTCCTTCGAAAACGAGAGCTCGAAGACGGCATTGCTGCCCTTGATCTCGCGGAGCGTCCTGCCGGTCTCGGTGTCGGCGATGAGAACGGAGCCGGTCTTGCGCGCGTAGGCGATCTGCTTTCCGTCGCGGGAAACAGCGACGCATAAAATGCCGCGCCCGTATTCGGATTCGCTCTGCTCCCAGACCAGCGTGCCCGTGGGCAGCGCGAGGCGCCGAAGCTTGCCGTCGTCGCGGCCGAAGTAGAGCGCGCGGCCGTCGGGGGCGAACGTGACGGAGCCCGGACCCTTGCCGAGGTAGCTCTCGGAGAAATCGTCGATGATGCCGAGCGAGGCTGCGCCCGTGGCGCCTTTGAAGGGGCCGACGGGGCCGATCGTGGTGATGTCTTCGGCCACGGGCGCGCGCCCCACCGTGGCGGCCTGGCGCGCCACGTACGCGTCGAGCGCGGCCTTGGGTGCGTGCTGCGCCTCGCTCATACCCTGGAGCTCCCGACCTCCGGGTGTATCCGAATCCGAGGGGATTTGCTAAGGTTCTTTGCGGATGGCGAAGCGGGACACCGGGGAAGCGGCCCTCCGCGAGGCGTTCGACCGAGGCCTCGGGAAGGGGCGGGATCCGACGCGCAAGGATCCCGGGGTAGACGGGGGCAACCGGACCACGATCCGCTCGCCGTGGCTGGGAAAACCCTGCGCGCGCTGCGGGCACACGTTCCGGCGCGGCGATGCCGTGGAGCCGGCGACGGCGATGACGGACGAGGTTCGTCACGGCGGGGTTTGTCCGGACGAGGAAACGGCGTCCATGGCGGCGTCGTCGCGGGAGCGCGAGGCGTTTTACGCAGGGGTCGCGTCCGCGCATCCGCCGCCGCCGGGGCTTCCGCTCGTGCGGCTCTTGCCGGGGGATCCGCGGCTCGTGGCGCCGGGGCCGGCGGGGCGGCGGCCGTCGTGCGTGATCTGCGGGCACACGCTCAGGCCGTTCGACGAGGTCGTGGTTTGTCCGTGTAGCCCCGAGGCGCCACTCTGCCGCGGGGCCGTGCACCGCGACGCGATCCGGACGATGTATTGCTTCGACGAGTGGCAGAAGAGCAAGATCGGGCAGCATTGCCCCGTGACCTCGCGGAAGCTCACGTGAGCGGTTTGCCCGAGCGATTCGCGCGGCACGCGCTCGTGCCAGGGTTTCGGCAGGATCGGCTCGCCGCGGCGACGGTGGTGATCGCGGGCGTGGGCGCGCTCGGGAACGTGGTCGCAGAGGCGCTCGCGCTCGCGGGCGTGGGGAAACTCGTGCTCTGTGATCCGGACGTGGTCGCGACCTCGAATTTGAGCCGCGCGCCGCTGTTTCGCCCGGCGGACGTGGGGCGGCCGAAGGTGCTCGCGGCGAAGGATACGCTCGCCGCGGTCGCGCCGGAGACGGTGGTGGAGGCGCGGCAAGCTTCGCTCGTCTCGGGCGTGGGGCTCGCGGAGATGCGGGATGCGTCGCTCGTCGTGGGTTGTCTCGACAGCCGCGCGACGCGGATGTCGCTCGCGGGGCGCGCGGGGCTCGTGCGGGCGAGGTGGATCGATGCGGCGACGTCGGCGTGGGGCGGGGAGGTGCGGCCGTTTCTGGATCCGGACGGGCCGTGTTACGCGTGCGCGCTTTCGCCCGAGGAACGCGCGAAGAGCGACGTGCCGTGGAGCTGCATGGATCCACGCAGGCCCGCGGAGCTCGGGGCGAGCGCGCCCATCGCGGGCCTCGTGGGCGCGTGGGCGAGCGCGCTCGCGATGCGGGTGATCATGGGCGAGCCCGTAGCGACGCATGCGGTGGTGATCGACGTGCTGCGCGGCGCGGCCGAGCCGCTCACGATCCAGCGCGCGCCCGATTGCCCGCTGCACGCACCGATCGGGGAAACGACGCGGATTCCGCTCGGGAGTGATGCGACGGTGGGGGCGCTTCGCGCGGCCCTCGGACCCGAGGCGCGGCCGCTCGCGTGGAGCCCGCTTTTGCAGAGGCTCGAATGTCCACGCGGAGATCACGTCGAGGATGCGTGGGGCACACGGGGAACCCGGGACTGCCCGCGCTGTGGTACGTTGATGCGAGCGCGGACGACGCTCCTCTTCGAGGGCGCGCCCGAGGGGGCGGTGTTGTCGGATCTAGGGGTGGCGCCGCGCGAGATCTTCGCGGTGCTCGGTCGATTCGGAATCACATACGTGGAGCTTTCCTGATGTCGAACGCGGGACTTCTTCTGGACAGGGCGGAGGCCGTAGGCGAGCTCGGGCGCGTGGCAGAGACACGCGAAGACGCGCTCACGCTGCTCGGAGGCGCGATCCTCGCAGGCGTTCCAGGCCTCGAAGGCGCGCGGCTGCCGCGGTTCGAAGGGCCGCCGCGCGACTATTTTCAGAAGGTCGCCGAGATCGTGGAGCAAGGCGGCGGGCGCGCCGGTGTCGCGGCGCTGCTTTCCGAGGCGTCGCGGCTCTTTCCCGGCAAGAGCGGCAAGGGGCGCGAGGCGGCCCCGGCGCGTGATTCCGCGGCGCCCGCGCTGCCCATTTCGATCGTGCTCCAGGAGGACCTCGGTGACGAGCAGATCCTCGCGATCGTGAAGGCGTCGCGCGGCGTCGCGGCCTCGCTCGGGCGAAGGGCGGCGCTCGATCTCGTGAGCCGCGAGGAAGGGGGCCTCTGCGTGTCGTTCGAAGGCGCGAGCGAGGACGAGGCGGAGACGATCGTGCGGTCGCTGCACGCGTCGATCGCACCCTCGATGCGCGTTTCGGTTGCGCGCGAGAGTCATGCGTTCCGCGATTATTTCCTCGATCCGCTCCAGGCCGAGGGGCCGGATGGGCAGCGGTTCGTGCTCGATCACGTGCGGGCCTCGACGCGGCTCGTGGACGTGGCGCAGGCGATCCTCGAGGCGTACGAGGAGGCGTTCTGGCCCATGGGCAAGGGCGAAAAGGCGCTTCCCGTCGTGGATCTGCGTCGGCCCGGCGAGCGCGGGGCGCGGCGGCTCTTCTCGCAGCAGACGCTGCACGACGCGGGCGTGCGGCCCTTCGATCTGCTCGAAGTGCATCCGGAGCGGCGCGCCGGCAGCGTGAATCCGTTTCTCTTGACCGAGAGCCTCGCGATGGTGAAAAACCAGATCCTCGAGTTTGCCGGGACGCGAGGCGGCTTCGAGGTGCAGGCGAACGCGCTCGACGTGCCGACGGAGTACCTCGTGCGCTTCCGCGCGCCGGGGTTCGCCCCGGGATCGCCGCCGCGGCGGATCGAGGAGCACGAGGTCCTGCTCGTGATGCCGCCCGATTTCCCGGTGAAGGCGCCGGAGGCGTATTTCCAGCGCGAGGTGTTCCACCCGAACGTGGACGCGAAGACGGGGCTCGTTTGTCTGGGCGTGCTCGCGGAGAGCTATCGTCCGGGGCTGCATTTCGGTACGGTTTGTCAGATGCTCGTCGACATGGCGTCGTACCGGAACTACGAGCTGCGCGAGTTCTACAATCCCGAGGCCCACGCCTGGGCGTCTTCGCCCGAGGGGCAGGCCGCGATCGTGGCGATCGGCGGGCGCTCGCGCGGCGAGCTCGAAGGCGGGCCGGCGCGGCGCGCGCGTAGCGTGAGGATCGAGCGGCTCTCGGCATGATCCGGGCGAAGAAGGCGTTCGGCGTGTCCCCGATCGAGGAGCCGCCGCCGCCCCTCCTCGAGAAAAGCGCGCTCGGTCCGCGCGCCCGCGCGTGGCCCGGAGAGGCGCGCGCGGAGGGGCCCGTGGACGTGTTCGTCCGGAAAAACGTGCGCGAAGCGCTGGGCGTTTCGTGGGCGTTTTCGCGCGAGGTGGAGGAGGGCGGGTTCCTGTTCGGACAGGTGCATCGGGACGCGGATCAGCCTTCGCGGTGGCTCGTGGTGGTGACGGAGGTGATCCGGGCGGAGCACGCGGAGGAGGCGCCGGACGCGCTCGTGTTTTCGCCGGAGTCGTTCGCGTCGATGCGGCGTCATGTCGAGGCGACGCGGGACGGGGCTTCGATCCTCGGGTGGTTTCACACGCACCTCGTCGCGGGCCCGGAGGATCGGGGGTTGTCCGTCGTGGACCGGGATCTGCACTTCTCCACGTTCCGGCGGCCCTGGCAGGTGGCGGCGCTCGTTTGCGTGGATCCGGCGCGGGATCCCGAGGGGCGCGAGGTCTCGTTTTTCGCGCGGCAGGGCGATGTCCTCGTGCCTTGCGCCGTGGAGGTGCTCGCGTGACCGAGCTCGAACGGGGTGCGTCGGGACGAACCACGGGGCGGATCTCGGCGGCCATGTCGATCGCGGCGGAGGTGATCGCGTGGGCGAGCGCGTCCGGCGGTGCACGGCCGCGCGGGAAGGCGCCGCTCGGCGAAATGGGGTTTCCGTCGTTACTCACGCCGCCCGAGGTCGTGCGAGCCGCGGCGGCGGCGCTTGCCTCGATCCACGCGGCAAAGCTCGGCCTGCGCGCGCCGCCGTTCGGGGATGCGCGGCCCCTCGGGCCCGGCGGCGTCGTGCTCGCGGCGGCCGTGGGGCTCGCGGAGTCGCCGAGCGTGGCGGAGGCGCTCGCGGAGGCCTGTCCGGAGCTCTCGGGGGCGTGGGATCTCTTGCTGCGGGATGCGATCACCTCGCGCGCGCTCGCGACGTCGATCGACGTGGATCTCGCGGACATGCTGCGCGCGCGTTCACCGCTCTCGGCCGCGCTCGGCAGGCCCGCGCCCGGAGGCGAGGACGAAACGATCGCCACGATCGCGGCGCTCGTCCGGCATCCGGACGGGAGAAGGTTGGTGGTCCAAACGTTCGCGCGGCCGGGCGCTCCGCGTGACGTGCGGCGGTTTCGCGCGGCGGCGATGGAGCGGCTTCGCACGGGGGACGCGGGCTTGCTCGATCTGGTGATCGAGGTGTACGAGGCGGCGCTCGTGTTTCACCGGGAGCGCGTGATCGAGGAGATCGCGGCGGCGCGTGGCGTGATCACCGGGCGAGGGGATCCGGAGGCGAAGATCGAGGACGCGCTCGCGGTGGCCGCTTTTTACGGCCCGCTCTGGCGGATCCGGAGGGCGCACGGCGAGCTTTTGCGAATGCGCCACGGGCTCGATCTCGAAGGGATGCTCGAAGGGACGCGCCTGTTTCAGCTCGGCGCGCATCTCTCCGGAGAGGAAGCATGAGCCGGCCGCTCGTCTCGCTCGCGCCGCTCGGGGATGCCGAGGCGTTTCAGGATGCGCTGTTCAATGCGCAGGATCAGACGCTGCGGGCATTGCTCGAAGCGTGGCCCGCGCTGTCCTTGGAGCCGCTCGCCGAGGTGCTCGATCGGCGCGTGTCGGACCTGCGGATCAAGGTGGTGGCGATCTCCGAGCGCACGCCGGTTTTCTGGCCGCCGGGGCTTCGGTTGAAGGCGGTAGCGGCGCGCGCGGAGGCGCCGGCACCCGCGCCGGTTGTCGCCCCGGCGGCCCCTGCGCCCAAGCCTTCGCCTGCGCCCGCGACCGAGGGGCATCCGCAGGCGATCTCGGAGGCGCAGGCCGTGGAGATCGCGTATGGCGACGAGATCGAGCAGGTCGCGTCGTTCCTGCGAGCCGGCCTCTCGGCAATGGTCATTTGCGACAAACTCGTCGTGCGGCACCTCTGGCCGCGGATCGTATCGGCCGCGCGGCTCGATCGGGTGGTGCTGGAGCTGCCGCCCGAGGACGCGGAGGCGGCCATCGTGCCTCGGGGGCTCCGGCAGATGCAGATCGCGCGGCTGCGGGAGCTGATCTTCGGGCTGAAGGAGGGGCAGGTGCTGGTGCTGCCGCACCTCGATCTGCTCGTGGCGGCGACCGAGCGCGGGATGTCGAGCGAGGCGCGGGAGATCACGGAACTTCTGTACGAGGCGCCGGATCGGCCGCTGCTCGCGTTCGTGGATCGATCGCTCGTGGTGCCGGAGGTCGTGGCGGCGCGGTTTTCCGTGCGGATTTCGCTTTCGGGTTTGCCGCGGGAGGTTTCGGTGGACGGGCGGCGGGCGCCGGTGGGCGTGGCGCTCGTGACCCAGCGAGAAAGGGCGATGTTCGCCGATTACAGCCCGGCGGAGCTGTTCAAGCAGGTCGCGGGGCTCAATCCGATCCGCCTGCGCGATGCCATCGCCTACGCGGTGCAGATCGAGGCGCGGCGGGGGCATGGCGAGGCAAACCCCTCGCGCGTCGCGCGGCTCTACGAGTCGATCCGCGTGTTCAAGGCGCAGACGTCCGAGGATTTTGTGATTCCCGACGTCACGATGGATGATATCGGGGGATATGAGGACGTAAAAACCCTGCTTTCGCGGGCGATCAAGCTGCTCGCCGGGGTGTTTCAGCTCCCGGACGACAAGCTGCGGCGCGAGCTCATTCCGCGGGGGTTTTTGTTTCACGGGCCGCCGGGGACGGGCAAGACGCTGTTCGCGAAGGCGATCGCGAACCAGATGAACGCGACGATCCGCGTCGTATCCGGGCCGGAGGTCACGGACATGTACGTGGGCGAAAGCGAGCGCAAGCTCCGCGCGATCTTCGCGGAGGCGCGGCGGAACGCGCCGAGCGTGGTGGTGTTCGACGAGTTCGATTCGATCGCGGCCAGGAGAAGCGGGCGGGACGACGGCGGGAGCCGCGCAGGCAACGCGCTCGTCGCGCAGATCCTGACGGAGATGGACGGGTTCCGGCCCGACGTGCCGATGCTGGTGATTGGCACGACGAACCGGCTGAACCTCATCGACGAGGCGCTGCTCCGGCCGAGTCGGTTTCAGCCGATCGCGATCGGTTTGCCGGACGAGGCGGCAAGGAGGCGCATCGCCGAGGTGCACGCGAAGCATTTTCGGATCGAGGCGAGCCCGGCGCTGCTCGACGTGATCGCGGAGGCGACGCACGGGATGAACGGGGATCAGATCCGGTCGATCTTCCGGGACGCGTGCGTCGGGCTGTTTTGCGAGACGCCGCCCGCTCCGGCGACGCCGGAGCGGATCGGGTTTCTGGTCGGGAGGATTCGCGCGGCGGCCGACGAGCAGAGGCTCGAAGGGGCCGCGCCGATCGTGGCGGTCGCCGCGCGCGCGCCATCGGGGCCCGGGCCGCGGCGGCCGTCGGGCGCATTGTTCACGCTTTCGTCGGGGAATGGCCCCGGCGGAAATGGTACGTCCGGAGGAGGATCGACGTGAGTTATCCGGAGGCGACCCTTCGGACGGTGGACCGGCTGTCGCGGCTCGCGAAGGAGCTGAAGCGGCAGTTTTTCCTGCGGGACGAGGCGGTCGACATCCTCGTGCTCGGCGCGGTTTGTCACGAGCACGTGCTCTTGCTCGGGCCGCCGGGCACGGCCAAGAGTGATTTGCTGACGCGGTTCGCCGAGCAGATCGACGCGCCGCGGTTCCATTACCTGCTCACGCGGTTCACAGAGCCGGCGGAGATCTTCGGACCGCTGGATCTGCCGGCATTCCAGGAAGGGCGATACCACGTGCGCACGGAGGGGATGTTGCCTTCGGCGACGATCGCGTTCCTCGACGAGGTGTTCCAGGGCGGGAGCGCGATCCTGAACACGCTGCTCACGCTGGTGAACGAGCGCATCTTTCATAATGGTCCTGTCCGGGAGCGGGTGCCGCTCATGTCGCTCGTCGGTGCGTCGAACGAGCTGCCGGACGATCCGACGCTGAAAGCGTTTGCCGATCGATTCGCGCTCCGGGTGCTGGCGCCGCCGGCGCCGGACGAGGGGCTCGGCGAATTGCTCGATCGAGGCTGGGACCTGGAAGTCGAGCGGCTCGACGCAGCGAAACGGAGCGAGCGCGGGGAGGGGACGGCCGTTTTGCCGATGCTGAAGGAATCGGCGGTGCGGGCGCTGCAACATCACCTCGCGGGGGTGAAGCTCTCCGACGTGCGGCCGCTGTACGAGCAGATCCTGCGGGATACACGGGCCGAGGGGCTGGAGCTTTCGGATCGGCGGATCGTGAAGGGGCTCCGGCTCGTGGCGGGCGCGACGCTCCTCGCGGGGCGGGAGCAGGCGACGGTCGAGGATTTGTGGCCGATCAAGCACGTGTGGTCGCGGCCGTCGGATGCGCCGATCCTGAGGCGCGTGGTGGAGACACGAATGGCCGAGGCCGGAGGCGCGAAGGCGCCGCGGGCGCGCGGGCAGAAGCATATTCTCGCGGATCTGGAGACGCTGGAGGAGCGCGAGGGGAGCCTGCGCGGGGAGACGGCGATTTCCGCGCATTTGATGGCGCTCAATCGACTGCGGCGCGAGGTGATTCTGGATCACCCGGACGGGCGGGAGCTTCGGGAGAGAATCGAGGGGGTCGTGCGCCGCGTGCTCGCGCGGCTCGAGGAGGCGTGATGTGCAATCCGCGTCGAGTGGAGGTGACGGCGACACGCGCGATCGTGGAGGCGTGGGACCGCGAGGTGCGGCGCGTGGCGTCGCGGACGGGGACGGTGCGCGGCGAGGTGAGGATCCGGCAATCGCTGGCAGGATCGCTCGGGGCGCCGGCGCTCGCTGCATTGGAGCGCGCGCTCGACGCGGGAGATCTCGCGTGGCGGGAGGTTCCGGAAGGGTATCGATACGAGATTCACGGGGGATGGGCGCTCTATTCGCCCGACGATCGGAGCTTGACGATCGTGGCCACGCAAAGCGAAGAGGTGGTCGGTCGGGGCGAGGCGGAGAGGCGTTTGTCGGGGCGCGTGGAGGAGCGCATCTCGGCGAGCGGGATGGGGGCTTATTACGACGACGGATACAACGGCAGGACGCGGGCCGCGGCGGACGCGGAGGCGCAGGCCTCGGCAGAGGTCGCGCTCGACGCAGCGGCGCGGGCGCGCGTCGCGCAGGTGGCGAGTGACGCGGAGGCGGCCGTGCGCGTGGAGGTCGAAGCGGAGGCGGCACGCGCGGCGGAGGCCGATTTCGAGGCGCGCGCGGCGACGCGGCAAGCGGAGCTCCAGCGGCAAGTGGAGGCGCGCGCGGATCGGGTGTTCGCAGAGGCGCGGCGGGCATTCCATGCGCTGCTCGCGCGGGCCTATCGGGACGCGCTGCTCGCGATGGCGCGGCATCGGGGGGCGCAAGGGATTTCGGTGCACGAGGACGGCGATGTCCTCGAAATCGAGTTCGAGCTGCCGAGGTAGGAGGCGCGCCATGCCGACGCTCGTGCGATTTCGATTCAACAAGGTGACGGGGGAGGTCGAGGAGTTTCTGGTCGACGATCAGGATCGCCATCTGCCCGAGGCCGAGCACGACCGGATTGCCGCCGAGGTCGGGCGGTTTGTCGCGGCGTTCCCGCGGTTGCGCGAGGTGGGGCCGGAGGGATCGCCCTTGCGCGAGGTCGAGGGCGCGCGCGAGGAGCCGGCCGAGGAGGCGGAAGGCGGGCCGCTCGTGCCGGAGGTCGAATGACGTCGGCGCGGGAGCTCTGGGCGTCGGCGGGGCGGTGCTGGCTGTCGATCGGGGACGAGGACGAGGCGCTCCGGTGCTTCGAGGCGGCCGCGGCGTGGGGGAGCCTCGGGGTGCTGCACGAGCGAAAGGGGCGGTTTTTCCAGGCCGCGAAGGCCTACGAGCGCGCGCAGCAATGGGTGGACGCGGCGCGGTGTTTTCACGCGGCCGGGAAATGGGAGCCGGCCGGGCGTTGCCTCGCGAGGGCGGAGCTGCCGATGCGGCGTGCCTGGACGCTGGTGCACGAGATGGGGCGTGCGGCCGAGGCGGAGAAGGTGATCGACGCGGCGCCGATGCGCGACGTGGCGGAGACGGTGTCGATGACGCTCGTGCGCGCGCGGTGTGACGTGGCGCGCGGGGATCACGCGGCGGCGGCGAAGAAGCTGCGGGAGGTGTTTCCGGATCTCGCGCGGGTATCGCCGGCGTCGGGATATCGGTGCGTGACGGAATGGGCGGTGCTGATCGGGGAATCGATGCGGCGGCCGGATCTGTCGGCGCTGGCGCTGGCCGCGGGGCCGCGGGGCGTCGAGGCGGACGAATTGTGGGAGCGCTGGTCCTCGCGGGTGTTCGGGGAGGTGGTGCCGCCGCCGTTCTCGCTGCACGCGCAGGAGGACGAGGAGGCGAACGCCGGATGAGCGAGGGCAAACCCACGACGTTCTGGCAGCGGCTTTTCGGGCGCGCAGGCGACGTGGCGCGATCGGACGAGGCGCCGGCGAAGGAAGACCCGCCGCCGCCGCCGCCCCCGCCTGCTATTGCGCCTCCGGCTTCGGTTCCGCCTCCGCAATCCCCAGCCGTGGCGGAGTTTTCCCAGGCGCCGGCAGGGCAGGCCATGGCGCTTCTGGAGGCGAATCTCTGCGGCGCGATGTTTCCCGGGGCAGGCGAGGCCCTCGCATTTCTCGGGGCGCTCGGCGGGGCGCGGCTCGCGGCGCGCGCGGTTTGTCGGAGAGGTCCACAAGGAAGAATATGGGTCGAGGTGGCGGCGCCGCCCGAAAAGGCAGCGACGCTCGCGCGTCTGGCCGGAGGTCGCGCATTCACGGGCCTCGTCGCGGGCGCAGGAGAGGAGCCGACCCTGGGCGCGCCGCGCGCGTGGGTCGCCATGCTGCCGGATGGAAAACCGATGCCACCGCGGATTCTGTTGCCGCAGGGGTCATCGCGCACGGTGCTGGTCACGGGGCGCGACGTGGAGCGGCTGGAGCGGACGCTGTGGACCCATGCGCCGCTCTCGGCGCTGCTCGAATCGACGTCGCTGCGCGCCGAGCGAGCGCGGGCGCGCAGTGAAATCGTGGCCGTGGTGCCGCCGGAGCTCGCGCGCTGGGTCGTGGGGCGTTGTCTCGCGCTCGGGCTCGTGGTCGCGCTCGCGCCAGCCGAGCGGCGTGAGCTCGCCGAGGAAGGGGAGGGCGCGGGCGTCGTGTGGATGCGCGTGCACGCGCCGAAAGGCGTGGTGCCGGCGTCGTGGATCTCGCGGCTCGCGGATCTGCCGGGCGTGGTGGTCGCGTATGCGGCGGGCGGGGACGCGCGGCTCTTCGTGGATGCGCGGTGCGACGCGCCGGCGTGGGCGCCGTTTTTCGCGTCGTTCCTCGACCGAGACGAGGTGTGGGTGCTCGGCGCGGTGGATGTGGGGCACGCGAGCCTGCGTCTGCTCGGCGAAATGGTCCCCGGCGGATCCCTCGTGACCCTGCCGGATCGAGCGGCGGCGCCGATCGAAATGGGGAGAGCGGCGGCACGTTTGCCGGAGCCGATCCGGGTGGAGCTCGTGCACGATGGGCGCGCGACGCGGATCGACGGCGTCTTGCTGGACGCAGACGAGCTCGCCTGGGCGCGGCAATGGCTCGTGCGGCTGCCGGCAGGGGACGCGGTGTATCTCGCATTCGGAGAAGATCGGCACCTGTTGCTCGCGGCGGACGAGACCGCTTCGCGCGTGCCGTTTGGCATCGCGCTGTCGCGGATCGGTCCGGGGGCGATTTACGTCGAGCAGGGGCTCGGGTTTTTCCCGGCCATGCCCTCCGAGGCGCGGCGCCGGGCCTTCGGGCCGAAAGAAGGGGAGCTCGTGGTTGTCACGCGCGGCGGGTCGTTCGTTTTTCGGATCGATTCGCTTTCGCCGGCCTGGTCGGCCTGGATCGCGGAGCCGCCGCCCATGCACGCCGAGCCGTTCGGTCAGGCGACAAAGAAGCTCGCGGAAATCGAGCGGCAAGCGCGCGCGGACGGGGAGCGCGCGGCGGCCCGGAAGCTGCCCGTCGAATTCGATGTGCAGGACGGAGACATCGACGAGGCCAAGATACGCGAGCAAGCCGCGCGCGCGCTCGCCGGCGGGAGCCTCGCCCGCGCCGCGCAGCTCTACGAGCGAATCGGCGATCTCCGCGCGGCGGCGCAGCTCTACGAGCGCGCCGCGCGCGGCGAATAAGCGACGGAATCGACGCCGCCCCCGACAGGACGGGTTTTGCGCCCCGGGCATTCTCGTGTTTCGAGCGCCGTTCCCGCGTGCTCCTCACGTCTTGTCGTTGTAGGCTGGGTTACTTTACTGGGGGCCGAAGGCGTGAAGCATGCGCGTTCGGCGAATGAAATAGGGAGGATGCATGCAACGACGACGGATGGCGGGCGTGGCGCTCGGCGTGGGGCTTCTTCTCGGTATCGGGGCTTGTAGCAAGAACGATGAAACCCGGACCGAGACCTCGACGGGGCCTGCGGCCTCGGGTCCTGCGATGTGGTCGAACGCGCTCGGCGCCGACGGCAGGCAGGCAGGATGGTTCATCGGCGCGTCCAAGACGGGTGAGCTCGTCCTGGCCGGGACGATGGAAGGCTCCGTGAAATTCGGCGACGCAGGCGCACTGCAAGCGAAGACGAAGAGCGACATCTTCGTGGCGTGGCTCGGGCCGGACGGGAAGATCAAGCGCGCGCGGCGCTTCGGCGATTCGGGCCGCCACGTGCCCGTGGGAATGGCCGTCGATCCACAAGGCGGCGTGGTGATCTCGGGCCTCACCGACGGGAACATCGATTTCGGAGGCGGCCCGCTCGCGGACCTCGGCGGCGGTGACGCCTTCGTGGCCTCGCTCGGTCCGAACGGCGAGCTGCGTTTCGCGCTGCGCGCCGGCGACGCGACGATGCAAAATGGCGGCGAGGTCGCGCTCGCGGCCGACGGGAGCGTCTACTGGTCCGGTTCGTTCGAAGGGACCATCGATATCGGTGGACAAACCCTGACGAGCGCCGGAAACTCGGACGTGTTCGTCGCGCGGATCGAGCCGACGGGCAAGGTGAGCTGGGCGAAATCACTCGGCGGGACAGGGACCGAATCGGATGGCTCGCTCGTGATCGACGCGAAGGGCCAGATCCTCGTGTCCGGGTATTACGAGGGCGCGCCGAACCTGGGCGCGGGCGCGCTGCCGGACACCGGCGCGGCGGACGGCGAAATGCTCGTCGCCCTCGATTCCACAGGCAAGGTGCTGTGGTCGAAGGGCGCGCCGAACAAGACCGGCTTCTTCGGGTTTGGTCTACATGCCGGCGAGAATGGGACGTTCCTCGTCGGCACCGTGGCAGGGTCGATCGATTTCCTCGGCAAGACGCTCGCCGCGCAGGGCGGCTCAGGCGAGGGGCTCGGGGTCGTGCAGATCGACAGCACGGGCAAGGTGCTGCGCTCGGACGTCTTCCCAGTCGAGCGGCTCGGGCAGGTCTACGCGACGCCGCTGAAGGGCGGCGGTCTCGTCCTGGGTGGCCATTTCCAGGGCACGATCGATCTCGGCGGGCAGAAGCTCACGAGCGCCGGGGAAGAGGATCTGTTCGTGGCCTGGATGAACCCGCAAGGGCGCATCGAGCGTCGCGAGCGGCTCGGCGGCAAGGAGCACGAGCGTCTCGGCGATCTCACGGTGACGCCGGACGGGCACGTCGTGGTGACCGGCATGTTCGAGGGGACGATGAACCTCGGCGCCGGCGATCTGGTGAGCGGCAAGGGGCCGGACGCGTTCGTCGCGTTCCTGCGGTAATGCAATAAGGACCAACGGAGCGCGTCGGGCTCGCTTTGGGCAGGGCGGGCCCGACGCGCTCGCTTTTCTTCGCTTCGTTATCGCGTGGGCTTGAGGTGGAACGCGCCGCAGCCCGGGAACGTGATCTTGCCGGCGAAGAGCGAGCCGTCCGTGGCAATTTCGCCTTCCATGCTGACCATGACGTAGTCCTCGGGTTGCACGATCCAGCGGCTCGGATCGAAGCGCACGCGGCGGGTCTCGGGCTCGTACGTGCCAGCGATGAGGTAGGAGCCGGTCGCGCCCGAGGGGGCGTGCTGGAAGTCGAAGACCGCACGCACGACACGGCCGCGGACGTCGACGATGCGGAGCGCAAGGCCAGTGTTCCCCTGGACGCAGTCGTAATCGCCGACCCAGGTGCGCGAGCGCTGGAACGGGTTTTCCGCGGGGAACTCGCGCGGGATCCAGCCGCTCTCGTCCTGGGTGACGATCTCGGGCGCCGCAGTGCCCTCGGGCTGGTTGACGATGATGTAGATGGCCGTGGGCTCGGGCGCGGGCGCGACGACCTCCACCGGATCGGGAGGCAGCGGCGCCGGGGAACGGACGTAGTGCGGGCCGCCCCCACACCCGAGGGCCGACAAGGCCCCGACGAGGAGCGCCCCCCAGGCGGAAACGGCGCCCAACCACTTTGCGACCCTTCCCTCGGACGAGCTCAAGAACATCGTCTCCTCCCCGGCTCGCGTGTCTTCATGACCCGCGGCGGCCGGCCGCAGGGGTGAGAATAGCGCGTTTTCCCGGAAAGCACGTGGATTTCGCGCGTTCCCGGAAAGGCCCGTCGCTCTGGACATGATCCCGCGCATGCCGCCGGAGGTCCTGACGGCATTTCCCGAAACCCCTTCCGTGAAACGCGAGGTGCAGGGGCTCGCAGTACGGGGTAGAGATCACACGCCATGGATCTCCTTCTATTTCGACACGGCGAGGCCGTGGAAAACGCTCCCGGGCTCGGCGACGCAGGCAGGTGGCTTACGGCGAAAGGCCGGCGGGTGACGCGAAAGGTTGCACGCTGGCTCGACGAACGGTCGTCGCGTAGGCCCACGGCGATCTGGACCTCGAGCCTGGTGCGCGCGGTGCAGTCAGCGGAGATCCTCGCGGCCGAGATCGGCCTCGTCGAGGAGATCCTCGTACGGCCAGAGCTCGCGCCGAGCGGGGATCTCTCGGATCTGGTGCGCCTGATCGAGGCACATCGCGGGCGCGGGCCGCTCGCACTCGTAGGCCACGAGCCAAGTTTGTCGATGCTCGCGCGGAACCTGCTCGGCGACGTGGCCTGGCCCGGGATCAAGAAGAGCGGAGTCGCCGCGATCCGGTTCACGCCAGCCGAAGGCGAGGAAGGGCGGCGCGAGGCAAGCTTCCGGTTTTTGCTCCAGCCAAAGGGACTCGAGGTCGTGCGCTCACTCGACGCGAACTCGCTGGAAGAGGCAGCGCCGCAGCAGCCAGCGGCCTGAGCGGCTCCTGGAGGCGTTTCGCTGGGGCGTTGCCCCAGGCCCCACCCGGGGCTCTCCGCCCCGGGACCCGGACCAGCGCAAGCGCTGGACCTTTGGTCGATGAACTGCGCGATGCGCAGTTCATCGAACAGGCCGAGTCAAGACCCGTAGCGACCCTGCCAACCAAGACCGCCGTGACTGGCAACGCTGTCTCTGGTCTTGCCACCGGCCCGTTGGAAGAACTGCGCGACGCGCAGTTCTTCCACCCCGAGTCCAGGGCTTGCCCTGGTCCGGGTCGAGGGGCGGACAGCCCCCGCGGGGTCCGGGGCAGCGCCCCGGCGCGACGGCCCAACTAGCGGACGCTCTTCGCGGCTGCTTCGAGGACGTCGACGTCGCGTACGCCGTCGGCCTCGGCGCGGTAGGAGAGGACGATGCGGTGGCGGAGCGCGGGTATGAGCATGGCGCGCACGTCGTCGACGTCGGCGGCGGCCTCGCCGCGCAGGGCGGCGCGTGCTTTGGCGGCGAGGACGAGGGCTTGGCTGCCACGCGGGCCGGCGCCGTAACGCACGTACTCCTTGACCTCGCGCGCGACTTTGCCTGCCGTGGGACGCGTGGCTCGGCAGAGCGAGACGGCGAGGGAGACGGCCTCGTCCGTGACTGGGATGCGCGGGACGAGCTTGCCGATGGCGCGCACGTCGTCGGCGTGGAGGACGGGCTCGATTTGTGGGGCCTTGCCGCTCGTGGTGCGGCGCGCGACCTCGCGCTCCTCCTCTTCGCTCGGGTAGTCGACGTGGATTTCCAGGAGGAAGCGGTCGAGCTGGGCCTCGGGCAGGGGGTAGGTACCCTCCTGCTCGATGGGGTTTCTCGTGGCGAACACCTGGAAGGGATCCGGGAGCGGGTGCGTCGCCGCGCCGACTGTGACCTTGCGCTCCTGCATGGCTTCGAGGAGCGCGGCCTGGGTCTTTGGGGGCGTGCGGTTGATTTCGTCGGCCAGGATCAGGTTGTGGAAGATCGGGCCGGGCATGAAGCGCAGTGTGCGGCTTCCGTGCTGCTCGTGGAGCACGTCGGTGCCGGTGATGTCGGCTGGCAGGAGGTCGGGCGTGAACTGGACGCGGCCGAACGAGAGATCGAGGGCGCGGGCCAGGGAGGCCACGAGCAGCGTCTTGGCGAGGCCTGGGACGCCGACGAGCAGGGCGTGGCCGCGCGCGGCTAGGGTCACGAGCATGGATTCGACGACCGCGTCCTGGCCGACCACGGCCTGGGCCACGGCGGTGCGGAGGCGCTTGGCGGCGGCCTCGGTTTTTTCGAGCAGCTCGGCGTCGGAGAGTTCGGCCTCTCCCGTGTCGGTCGTCGTGTCGGTGGACATGGGGGTTCGGGGGCCGAGCTCCGCTCGCGGAGCGGAGCTCCTGAGCGTCGTACGGCGCAGGCCTCGTACCGCGAGCGTCGTGCCCGAGCAAGGCTTCCGGAACTTCCCATGATCCGTCCGGGCCCAACTGTGTGACAATCATCGTGATGCCCCCCAAGCAGGAGCCTCGCGAAAAAGAGCCGCGGGAGGTCGCCGCGTTTGCCGTGCCGCCGCCGCCCCTCGTCCCCGCTGAGGCGGAAGAGGGCCGGGAGGCCAAGGACTTGGCCGAAGAGCCCTCGAAAGAGCGAGAGCGGCCGCCGGAACGGCCGTCGAGCCCGGGAAAACGCAACGGAAACGGCAACGGCTCGGCGAAAGGGCAGGTTGCCGAGCACGCGGCGACCGCGCCGCTCGAGTCGCTCAGCCTGCGCGACGAGCCGATCCCGTCGGTGCCGCCGCCGCCCGCGGCAGGGCCGTGGCGCTCGTACAAGGAGATCCTGGCCAAGCTCTCGCAGCGCGTGCTGGAGGCGCAGCGGCCGATCCGGATCCTGCAGGCGCTCCGCTGGGAGTCGGCGGTGGAGGAGCAGTTCCTCCGGGGCAAGCAGCGTGATTTGCCGAAGGTGACGTACGCTTCCGACCTCGGTTTCGACGCGGACGCGAAGATCGCCGAGCTCGAGGAGATCCTGCGCGACGCGGAGCGCGAGCTCGGGAAGAACGACAGGCTCGGGCAGATCCTCCGGCAAACCGCGGCGGAGTACCGCGACGTCGTGCGGATGCTGAAGTCGCGCGGGAGGAAGGATTTTTACAAGCTGTCGCGGCTGCTCTACGGGTCGCCGAAGGACAAGCTGCCCGACGGTCAGACGAGCGTGCGTGACATGGGGATCGTGCTCTACGACGTGCTCACGGCGATCGGAGGCGAGAAGCTCGGTCCCCCGGAGCGGCGCGAGATCACGGCCGAGATGGCGGCGATGGAGCTGAACGCGCGCTTCGATCGGTTCTTCGGGAGCGCGGCGATCCGCGTGCAGGTGGACGACTCGATCCTCGCGGACGCGGCCGCCGGCAGCGACTACGTGAAGATCCGGAGCGGGGCGACGTTCTCGACGCGCGACATCGACATCCTCGAGGCGCACGAGGGGTGGGTGCACGTGGCGACGAACCTGAATGGGCAGGCGCAGCCCGTGGCGCGCTGGCTCGGCAAGGGTCCGCCGCGCACGACGGCGGTGCAGGAGGGGCTCGCGGCGCTCGTCGAGATCTTCACGTTCCGGTCCTCGCCGCGGCGCGCGAAGAAGCTGAACGATCGGATCCTCGCGGTGGACAAGGCCGAGGACGGCGCGAGCTTCCTCGACGTGTTCGAGTGGTACCGGACCGAGGGCTACGAGGAAGACGAGTGCTTCCAGAACGCGCGCCGTGTCTTCCGCGGCGGGCTGCTCGAAGGCGGAGGGCCGTTCACGAAGGACGCCTGTTACTGCAAGGGGATCGTCTTGAACTACGCGTTCATGCGGGCCGCGATCCAGCAGGACAAGGCCGCGCTGATCCCGTTCTTGTTCGTGGGGAAAGTGGCGCACGAGGACGTGCCGGTGCTGTATGCCCACGTCACCGACGGGATCGTGAAGCCTCCGCCGTACCTGCCGCCGCTCTTCGACGACATGAACGGGCTCGCGATCTGGATGTGTTACTCGTCCTTCTTCTCACGGCTCGGGGCCACGGCGATCGCCGAGCACTACAGCAAGGTGATGTCGCTGTAGCGCAATTCGGACGGCACATAGCCGCGGCCCTGTCAAGGAAAAAGGGCAGGACATGGGATCGCGGACGATGATGTACGGGGTGAGCGTGGCGCTTCTTTGCGTCGCGCTCGTTGGGTGTGGAGAAGGCGGCGGGACGGGCGGCACGGCCGGCGCGGGCGCGTCGAGCACGGGCACGGGCACGGGCGGCGCCGGCGGTAGCGGCGGGGACGGTGGCGGTGGGACGGGCGGCGCCGGGGGCGACGGCGGCGGGACCGTGGACAAGGCGAAAGATTGCGCCGACACGTTCGGCGACGCGCTCACGAGCGCGTTCGGGCGCGTGGACGGAACGGTGCTCGCCATCGTGAAGCCGACCGATACGCAATGCGCGATGCCGAATGACGATCACGTGGTCGTGCAGGTCGTGATGGACGGCAAGGCGTATCGGATGGTGGTGAACGTGCTATCGAGCTTCGGGGATCCGAATGTCGGATATCTCGAGACCACGCACGTGATGCCCGGGCCGGCGTGGCAGGAAGGCTGGCATACCGGAGTTTCCCTCGATTATCCGACCGACCTCGGGGTGCAGGCGGAGGAATTCACGGCGTACGACATGCCCACGCTGTCGGATATGATCGCCGACGCGATCCCGCTCGGCGAGAAGATCAGCGTGTTTGCCCACAGTTCGGGCGGAGCGAGCGCGCACAAGGTGCACCGGAACAGCGCGGCCCAGGATGGGGTCATCGTGCTCGATCCGGAGAGCGCCGCACCGAAGATGCTGCTCTTCCGGTTCTCGAATCAGGTATTTTGAAACTCTCTCCGCGTTGCGCCGCGCGGCCCTGAAAACGGGATCCGCGCGGCGCGGACGGGCCTCGGCACGGCCCGTAGGGGCGCGCCCATAAGATTTCTCCTGCGTCGGGCGAACGCCCGCGACACGTGTTCCATCGCCAGACCGCTCGACGTTTCGGCGCCCCGGATGAATGAATTCGCTTGGGGTCGGACCCCTGTGCAAGCGAGCACATGGTTGCTTTTTTTTCGCACTGGGGAAGGCCCTCATCGAAAAGGAAACAGGGGGAGGTTTCACATGAAGAACGTGTCGAGGATCGTTGCGCTGATCCTGTCCGCGTCGGCTGGCGTGTGGCTGACCGGTTGCGCTGCCGAGCTCGGTGATGCGGGTGAGGATACGGATTCCGCGATCGCCAACGTGCACGAGGGCAAGGGCATCACCAAGGGGCGTCTGGGCGGCCAGGCGGACATCCCGGTGATCTCGAAGGGCAAGGGCATGGGCGGCGGCCAATTCGAGGGCGGCCAACTCGGCAAGGGCGCGCGGGTCGCGGGCGGCGGCGAGACGCAGATCGAGGAACGGACGTTCGGCGGCGGCGGTCAGCTCGGCGGTCAGCTCGGTGGCCAGCTTGCTGAACGGCTCGGTGGTCAGGTCGCGGGTGAAGAGAAGTTCGAAGACACCCAGCGGGCCGAGGTCGGGGCCGAGGCCGAGGGACAGCTCGAGGATCTGGGCCTCCGCCACGAGGAGAGCGCGGGCCAGGCCGAGGAGGAGGGGGATACGGCGTCGTCGCAAGAGGCGCTGTCCTCTTGGTGGGGGGCCATCGGCCCCGGGTACCGGTACGGCTGGCGTGGCTACGGGTACTACCCCGGGCGGTTCTACGGCGGCTACTGCGGCTACGGCGGCTACGGCGGCTACGGCGGCTACTGTGGCTACGGCGGCTACGGCGGCTACTGCGGCTACGGCGGCTACGGCGGCTGCTGGTGATTGCTTCGGCCATGGCCGTACGGATCTCGTGAGTTGAGCTTTACGGGCCCGCTAGGACTTCTCGGAGTTCGAGCGGGCTCGTTTCATTTCCACGCTCGACCATTTTCCAAGCAAACGAACCTGCTCCGGACATGGGTTTTTTCGAGCCCATGGGGCGATACGTGTCCCGCACATTCCCGCGCCGAGACCGCTCGACGTTCGGCCGCCCTGGCCAAATGAATTCGCTTGTGGTCGGAGCCTCTCGCGAAGGCGAACGGCTCGCCGTTCGGGGCGAGGGGGGAAGGCCGCAGCGAAGTGGAAACAGGGGGAGGTTCGTATGAAGAATGTGTCGAAAATCGTGGCGCTGATCCTTTCCGCGTCCGCGGCCGTCTGGATGACGGGTTGCGCGGCCGAGGTCGGGGATTTCGAGGATACGGACAGCGCGCTCGCGAACGTGGAAAAGGGCGCGGGGATCACCGGGGGGAATATCTCGGCGGGCCAGGACAGCCAGCTCGGCGAGAATCTGCCCCTGGGCGGCGAGATCCTGCGCGGTGTGATCAGCAAGCGCATGGCGAGGGGCGGCGAGAAGGCTTTCGAGCAGGGCCCCGGCAAGGGCCTCCAGAAGGGACGGCTCAGCAAGGGCCTCGAGCAGAACCTCGGCAAGGGGTTCAGCAAGACCGCCCCGATCCCGGCGCAGGAGAAGGCCGTGGAGCAGCCGGCGCAGCCGGAGCAGCCGGCGCTCGGGCAGGAAGAGGAGAGCGGGCAGGTCGCGGGCGTGGAGAGTATCGAAGAGAGCCAGGTGCCGGGCCTCGAGGAGATCGCGGGCCAGGAGGCCTCGGGTGAGGAGGCTCTCAGCCTGGCCGAGGAAGAGACCGGCGAGTCCCAGGAAGCGCTTTCGTCGCAGTATTGGCGCGGCCGGCATCGCGGCTGGTACGGCGGGTATTACGGGTACGGACGGCATGGACACCGCTATCCGTACTACGGCTACTACCCGCGCTACCCGCGCTACGGCCACTACCCGTACTACGGCGGCTACTACCCGTACTACGGCTACCCGTACTACGGCGGCTATCCGTACTACCGTCATCACCGCCGTTACTGGTGGTGAGCGGCCGAATGGCTTCGGCCCAATAACTTCGTGACGTGAGCATACGGGCCCGGTCAGTCTCCTCGGAGGCCGATCGGGCCCGGTTCCTTTGGGCCATGGTCTCTCTGGCGACCGCTTCCGTCCCCGGTCCGCGTCCCCCGCCCTCTCCACCTGCGCCCGCCCTTCCTTCCTTTCCGCTTCCGCTCCCGTCCGCCCCGGTGGCATCATCCTCCCCGTGAGGATCTGCCCCGCGTGCTCGCGCGAGTACCCCGATGCGCGCTCGCATTGTCAGGATGACGGGATCAAGCTCGTCATCCTGGACAAGACGGCGGCGATCCGGGCCGGAGAGCTCGTGGGGCAGCTCGTCGACGGGCGCTATCGCATCGAGCGCGTCCTCGGCCACGGCGGCATGGGCACGATCTACGCCTGCCGGCACGTGGTCGTCGGCAAGGCGTTCGCGATGAAGGTGCTGCGTCCGCCGCGCAGCGGGCACAACGAGGGCGTGCTCGCGCGCTTCATCCGCGAGGCGCAGACGGCAAACGCGCTGAAGAGCCGGCACATCATCGAGACGACGGACTTCGGCCAGCTCGCCGACGGCCCGTTCTACGTGGTGATGGAGCTGCTCGAGGGCCTCGATCTCGCGCGGGCGATGCGCGAGTCGAGGCTCGGTCCAGCGCAGCTCCTGCACGTGTTCATCCAGATCGCCGACACGCTCGAGCTCGTGCACGCGCACGGGATCGTCCACCGCGATCTGAAGCCGGACAACGTGTTCCTCGTGCAGGAGAACGGCGATCCGCTGTTCGTGAAGCTCCTGGATTTCGGCATCGCGAAGGTGCTGCACAGCGGTTCGTCGGAGCTGACCGAGGAGGGGATGATCCTCGGCACACCGCACTACATGGCGCCCGAGCAAGCGCGCAGCGAGGGCGTGGATCACCGCGCCGACGTGTACTCGCTCGGCGTGATGATGTACCGCGCCTTCACAGGAAGGCTGCCGTTCACCGCGGAGTCGACGATCGGCGTGATCACGCGGCACGCGATGGAAGCGCCGGAGCCGCCGAGCCGGTTCTGCGCGATGGACGGGCTGCTCGAAGCCATGATCCTGCGCTGCATGGCGAAGCGGCCCGAGGAGCGGCCGCAACGCATGGCCGAGGTGTCGCGGGATCTGCGCGCGCTCGCGATGAAGTCGTCAGGCCAGGGCTGGCCCGTGCCGAGTCCCACGAGCCCCCCAGGACACGCGCCGGGGCCGTACGCGACCGGAAACTTCGCGCGGATCCCGACAGGCAACGCGCCAGTGCCGATGCCCGCAGCGACGCCGAGCCAGGCGCCGCCGCCGATGGTGGAGAGCGGCGCGACGCAACGCGGGTTCGTCACATCCGCCACGGGAGCGCACAAGGCGCCGCCGAAGCGCAGCGCGGCCGTGCTCGTGTCCCTCGTCGTCGCAGCGCTCGCGATGGGCGGGATCGGCGCGGTGCTCGCATTCGCCGTGATGCGCGGAGGCCAAAGCTCGCAAGAGAACGCGAGCGCATCGAGCGCACAAGCGCCCGCCCCGAGCGCAAGCCCGACGTCGCCGCCGCAAGCGCTCGCCGCGACAGCGCCGTCCGAGCCGACGACGCCGCCCCCCGCGACCTCGGCCGCGTCGTCGCCGACGTCATCGCCGACGACGACGCCCGCGGCCACGCAGACGCAAGCTCGCACGTCGCCAGGGCCCGTTCGTACGGCAGCGCCGCCGCCCACGACCACCAGCAAAACGGGCCGCAGGTCGGAGATCCGGAGTCCCTTCGAATGATCCGTCGCTCCATGCCGCTCGTCGCGGCGTCGCTCCTCGGTTTGTCCTTCCTCGTCGCGAGCCCCGCGGCCTCGGCCCAGGCGAAGAAGCCCGCGCCGTCCACGCCGGCGGCGAAGAAGAAGCCGCCGAACAAGAACGATCCGAAGCTCGTGGAAGCCAAGCGCCTGTTCCAGCAGGGCGAGGATCTCTACACGAAGGGCGACTACGAGAAGGCCATCGAGGTGTGGGAGATGTCCTACGAGCTCTCGCAGCGAGAGCTGATCCTCGAGAGCATCGCGAACGCCTACGAGCGGCTCGGGAAGGCCGAGAAAGCACGCGAGTACCTCGGCCGCTGGCGTGAAGGAGCGCCGCCGGAGGAGCACGCCGATCTCGACGCGCGGCTCGCAAAGCTCGACGAGCGCATCGCGAAGGAGAAGGCGGAGAAGGACGCAAAGGAGAAAGCCGACCAGGACGCGAAGGACAAACACGAGGCCGAGGAGCGAGCCAAGCGCGAAGGCGGCAAGCTCTTCATGCCAGGCGTGATCCTCGCAGCCGCAGGCGGAGCCGTGGCGATCGGCGGCGGCGTGCTCGACATCCTGGCCGCGACGCGCAGGCCCGACGCATCCGTCGTGTGTGGAAAGACGGCGGATGGAAGGCAGCTCTGTCGCTCATCAGCGCAGGACGACATCGAGTCGTCGAACACCTTCGCGACCGTGGGCGACATCATGCTGATCGGCGGAGGCGTGGCGGCCGTGGTGGGCGTGGTGCTCGTGGTGACGCAGAGCGGCGGGAAGAAGGGCGCGGAAGAGAAGAAGACCGCCGTCGCGCCGTGGTTCCTGCCAGGCGGCGGCGGGATCGTGGCGGGCGGGTCGTTCTAGAAAGAACGCGTCGTCGCTTTCGACGCGCATTTGTCAAGCCATTTCCCCCGGGCCCGCGAGCGCGGATCCGCAACCGGCCGGCCCCTGCGTTGACGCGCATACATCGTGGACGCATTGAATACGTGTCATGCGCGACGTGGAATGCACGCCGCGATGGGTGCGCAGCCGCGGGTCGCGCTGGAAAGGGGGAACCATGCGATTCATCAAGCCCATGACGTTCGCATTCGTGCTGGCTACCAGCAGCATTCTCGTGATGCCGCCGGCGACGGCGCGTGCCGACGTCATCTTACCCTCCAGCATCTATGCCCTCGGCGCCGATTTCGATTCCAGTGCCAGGCCTGGTCTGGAAGGCGCCGAAATTCGCAGCCTTCATTTCCTCAGCCCGCTGCTGCGGGCGCGTATCGTGGGAGGCGGGACCTACATCGCCGAGGTGGGCGACATCATCACGTCCGTCAATGACCGGCGGGTCTTCGACCACTACGACCTCGCCACGAGGCTGCGCGGCTTGTCCAGCGGCTCCAACGTGAAGCTGGGGATCGTGGACATCCGCTCGGGCAGGACCGTGCAGGTCTGGGTGACACTCCGCTAAGGGGAGGCCTCGCGTCCCCCTCTCGTCCAGGCAAAGCCCAGCCGATTCACCCCCCGAGGGAAGATCGCTTCGCGATCTTCCGAGCATCGACCGGTTCGATGCTCTCGTACCCCCAGCCGTGTTCCCTCGAGCGAGGGATGCGGGAGGTGGTTGTCAAGCGATTTACCGTCGAATCCACGCTCTCGGGGAAGGTGTCGCTCGTCGATACGACCTCGGGGGCCCGAGCCGGCCCTGAGACAGCGCTGCCGCTGCCGCTTCCGCTGCCAGGCAAAAAGGACGGGCGATCGGGGAGATCGCCCGTCCTTCTCGCGGGAACGCTGGATCAGGTATCGCTCGACATGCGGAACCTGTAGTCGGCGATGACGTTCGGGGCCCACACGCCAATCCACACGCGATACGTGCCAAGCCGCGGGTTCAGGATGTTGACCTCGGGCTGCTGATTCCCGCCGCTGTCATCGTCGCACCGGTACGAGCCGTCGGGGAGCTGCACGAGGAGGACGAGGTCCTTCGAGGACTCGGTGTTCAGCCGGAGGTTCGGCCGCGCCCGATCCACGGTGATCTCGAAATCGTTCATCTCCACGATGTATCCAGGGCAGCCGGCCGATCGGTCCGACGCCCGCTGCGTACCGGACGCCGTTCCGACCGCCGTCGCAGAGGCACCCGGCCCCGGCGCTCTGACCAATCGCGGCTGCTGAGCGTACACCGTCGCCGCGACCATCCCCACAACCAGCACCATACTCATCGCAATCGCTTTCATGGAACCACCTCCCACCGTCCAGGACAAGCAATGGTTGCGCCACGATAAAACCGAGCACTTGCGCACGAGCGCACCACTCATCCCCCGCGCCGCGGCCTGAGCATTGGTCTCATCGCGAGGCGTCGCGCCGGGGCGCTGCCCCGGGCCCCGCGGGGGCTGTTCGCCCCTCGACCCGAACCAGGGCAAGCCCTGGACCTTAGGGGGAAGAACTGCGCGATGCGCAGTTCTTCCCACAGGCTGGTGGCAAGACCATGAAGGTGCGTTGCACGCTGGCGACGGGCACAGCGCCGCGGTCTTGGCAGGCAGGGTCGTCGCCGGTCTTGACTCGGCCTGTTCGATGAACTGCGCATCGCGCAGTTCATCGACCCCGGGTCCAGCGCTTGCGCTGGTCCGGGTCCAGGGGCGGATAGCCCCTGGTGGGGCCTGGGGCAACGCCCCAGCGCAGCGGTTTGCGATGAGACCCATCGCTGGCGGCGACAACATTACGGCGCCCGCATCGACGCGTCGCACCGATTCATTAGAGTTTGTTGGGGGCGACCGTGGCGTCGCGAGCCAATCCGTTCGTGAAACCTCGTCGCGTCCACCGGAAGTGCATGTCCAAGGAGGGGAACATGAAACATTCGAGTCTCGCGGGATGGGCGGTGATGACGTTCGCGGCGGTGAGCCTCTTCTCCGCCCGAGGCCTCGCGCAGCAGCCGGCCGTCGGGCTTTACGAGCTCGAAGCGAGCCACAGCAACCTGTGCCTGGGCATCGAGGGAGGGAGCAGGGAGACAGGCGCCGCGCTTGTCCAATCCGAATGCCGGAATCTGATCAGCCAGAGATTCAGGGTCGCGACGGCCCCCACCGGGGGGTATTACCTGATCAGCGAACATGTCGGACAATGCCTGCAGCCGCGCGCGGGGAGCATCGAGCCCTGGACGCCCGTCGTTCAGCAGACCTGCCGCTCCGGGGATGTGCAGGCGTGGCGGTTCGTCTTTTCCGAGACGGGCGGCTACAGCATCGCGTCCGCTCACTCCGGCCTTTGCCTGGCCGTCCGACAGTCGCGCACGGAGCCGGGGGCCGATCTCGTGACGTTCCCGTGTCATGGTCGCCCGAATCAGGTGTTCCGGATGCGCCGACTGCCGTGACACGCGCGCTCCGGCGCGTGTGGGTCCTCGGGCAGGAGTGCAGGATCGCCCTCGCGCCATTCAGATCGGAGCGCGCGGCGTTCCGGCGATCGCTTGGCGTAGCCCCGAGACGTGCCGGAGCCTCTCGCACTCGATTGCGCATGCGCTCGCGTCTCGGACGTTCAACGAGCGGTACAGCCCCGAGGCGACGCTCCGCGAGGCGAAGGCCGCGCTCGCGGAGGGGTCCTCGTCGGGCCATGGGCTGGCTGTTCACGATTTTTCAGGGATAGAGAGAGGGACGCTTTCTGCGGGCGGGAGCGGACGTGGAGGCTTGCATCAGAAGAGCCCGGGCGGGACGAGGCCCCTCGCCCGCGCGGACCTCGCCTTCATCCGCTGCAGTAGCAGTCCAGATGGTGCAGCGGTTTGCCCAGATCGTAGGGGTCGGTGGCCTTCGGCGTGGCGCTGCACGCGAGGTCGAACTCGTAGTCTTGGGGGGCATATGCAGCCACCGCGAGTTGGCATTCGAGGCCATGCGCGCCGCACACGCTGTCGCACGTGGCGAGCTCTGTCGTGGTGATGATGGATTCACACGAACCCCCCGAGCAGTGGTAGTCGCCCCAGACGACGCCTGGGCACTGCCGCCCGCACGTGCCGCAGTTCGAGGGGTCCGAGCTGAGGTATGTGCAGACGCCGTCACAGACCGTTTGCCCCTTCTTGCACGTCCCCTCCCCATCGACGCACGCCGGCTCGGGGTTGTTGCATATTCCGCAATGCTTGGGGCTCGTCAGGAGATCCACGCACGTCCTGCCATCGCACTTCTCGGCGTTGGCCTGGCAAATCGCATTGCCTTCGACACACGTCCCGGCCCCGGCGGGCACGTTGCAGGCGCCGCAGTGGTTCGGATCGGACAAGAGATCACGGCATTGGCCATCGCATATGCCACACACGCTGGTCTTCAGCGGTGCCTCGTATCGGTCTCCGCTCCCCTCGGCCGTGTATGCGACGAGCGAGGTTGTTTCATTGGCGGGCGCGGTGAAGACGACCGTGCAGCGCGTGCTTCCCCCGGGGGCGAGGGACGCGCTCGATTTGCACCCCTGGGGGTGGGCCTCGGTGACCGCGTCTCCCATGAATTCGAGTCCACTGGGCGTCTGCACCGAGAAAAGAGGGGGCACGAGCCTGTGGCTCACGCTGGAGTTGTTCCGGAGCACGAGGTCGACGACGACGAACGCGTCGCCGGACGGGGCCGAGACCCCTCCGACCTCCGTGGTACGAACGGAGCTCATGGGCTCGAGAACGAAGTCGCTCCCGCTGCAAGCAAAGAGGTTCAGCAGCGACAGGCATGCGAGCCCCGCCCAAAAATGATTCTTCCTTACCATCGATGGATTCCTTGCCGTATTCGATAGGAGTGTTGGTGATCGGCGGATCATCGGACATCCTGTCCGATGGTCGAACGGTCACCTCGGTCCGTCTGGGCCGTCACGCTCGTACATCCGTGTTCTACCTTGCCCCATGTTCATCGGGGAAGGACAAGAACGCGCCGCAGGTCACGATGTGCGCGAGGCCCATCGACCTTGCCCGGGGCTCGGTCACCCCGTTCGCCCCCGCTCGAGAGTGCGTGTAGCCGGACGTGGTCTCCTCCTCGGCGTCCATGGTGCGAGGATCTTGCTCCACATCACCCCGTCGGCCTTCCAAGGTGACCTCCGCGCGCGGGGACCTCGCGTTGCGCCCCTTCCAAGGTGACCTCCGCGCGCGGGGACCTCGCGTTGCGCCCCTTCCAAGGTGACCTCCGCGCGCGGGGACCTCGCGTCGCGCCCCTTCCAAGGTGACCTCCGCGCGCGGGGACCTCGCGTTGCGCCGCTTCCAAGGCGACCTCCGCGCGCGGGGACCTGTCTCCGCACCCCTTCCAAGGCGACCTCCGCGCGCGGGGACCTGTCTCCGCACCCCTTCCAAGGCGACCTCCGCGCGCGGGGACCTCGCGTTGCTCCCCTTCCAAGGCGACCTCCGCGCGCGGGGACCTCGCGTTGCTCCCCTTCCAAGGCGACCTCCGCGCGCGGGGACCCGTCTCCGCGCCCCTTCGAGCCTCGATTCCCACGCGCCGACCCTCTGCTTCCGCTCCGGCTCACGCATTCCGGCGAGGCGCTGCTGCATGCAACGAACGCGTTGACACGAATACACGACCCGATGAGACTCCCTGCCGCATGGGAAGCCAATTGACCTTCTCATCGACGACGACCTTTCCTCCACCAGGGCCTCTTCCGCCGCACGACGACGCGGACCTGCCTCTTCTCGTGCGTACGGCCCAGGGGGCGCCCGGTGAGCCTGTCTGGCCCGGGCTTTTCCCGAGGCCTCCCGCAAAGCTCGCTCGGCTCTTGTTATCGTCTCGCGGGTATTTCCCGGCGACCTCGGTACTCGCCGCCGCACAGCGCGCATATCCGACGGATGATCATCAGGCTCCACGAGAGAAGCGCGTGTATGACGCGCATGACGCATTTGCTTGTGCGCTCGTCCATCCCGGCTTGGCCCCGACCGTGCGCGCGGAGCTCGTGGAAGCGACGATAGGAGCCGAGGCCCCCGGACGAGGATGGCGCTCGCGGCGCAAAAGCTTCGCCATCTTCCGCTGGGCAGCCAAGCACGGCTACGTCGACCGCTCGCTCCTGTCGGCTCCTCTCGCGGAGCGTGTGGACCTTCGACCGCCACGCAGACCGAAGAATCCTGCCCTCGATCCTCATCCCCAAGGCGCCCGAGGCGCGATCGCCTGCTTCGCGGTCGTCTGGCCACGCTTTCGCGAGAGGCTCGAATCGGAGCGCAAGCACGAATCGTGGCTCGATTACACAGGCATCGCCGACATGGGACGGAGGCACTTCTTCGCATTCACGAGCGGCTGCAAAGCGCGCTGGGTGGAAGATGTGTTCGATGCGATGGAGCACGTGCTCGTCCACGGGGACGATGAAGCGAAAAACCTCGTCGTCGTGGGGCTGATGGAGGCCGTCCAAACATGCGCCTACCCAGCAGGCCGAGCGGGCGACCGATACGAAGCGGCGCTCCGCCCATGCGCCGCGAAAGCATGGGCAGACCTCATCGAAGGGTGGACGGGCGAGGAGATTCGCACGCTCGATGCATGGCGGAAGAAAGCGTAGCGCCGGGGTTTCACCCCGGACCCCGACCAGGGGTTGTCCACCCCTGGACCCGGACCAGCGCAAGCGCTGGACTCGTGTTGGAAGAACTGCGCATCGCGCAGTTCTTCCAAC
>NZ_JAGTJK010000017.1:0-222355 GCF_028435265.1 Polyangium jinanense
GCGCAGTTGCTCGGCCTGCGGTCCAGGCCGTGCCTGGTCCGGGGTGCAGGGGGCGGACAGCCCCCTGCTGGGGTGCGGGGCAACGCCCCGCGCGTCCCTCTCAGCCGTCCGCGCCTGTCTCCGCCCTCGTCGCTGCCAGCTCGAACTCGTTCGTTTCGCCTGGCTGCCGCGACGAGGGCTTGAGCCTCCCTGCCAGCTCCTCCAGGTCTGCCAGCGCGAACGTTGACGACAGGACTGCTGCCCCGCGGCTGAACGCGCGATCGTTCGCCTCCATTGCTACCCGCTTCTGCCGAAGCGTCGCCTCGGCCTCGCGCGCCTCGCGTGCCACTGCTGCGAGCGCCTTCTCCAGCGGTGGAAGCTCGAGCTCGAGCTCCTCGGCGAAGGCCTCCCGATCGAGCGACAGCCCCCGCCGCCGTGGCGCTGGCAGCCGCACCGACTCGTCGCGCAGGGCGTCGAGCACTGAGCGCCCGATCGTCGCGAGCACCGAGGGATCCGTTGGCACCGCCTCGAGCAGGTGCAGCCGCGGCAAACCTGCCATCCCGCACGTCGTCTCTACCGCTGCGCGCAGATCGACCAGGATCCGCCGCACCTTCTCCACTGCCTCGTCCCGCGCCTTGCGCGGCGCTGCGTCGTCTGCGAGCTCCCGCTCGTGGGCTGCGTCGGCGCGCACGAGTGCCTCGTTTTCCGTCGCGATCAGGCGCCCCACGAGGCGCAGGAGCAGCGACACGTCCGGCATCTCCTCGTCGGGCCGGAGGTGCGGCGAGAGCAGCTCGGCGATGCGCGTCGCGACCTCGTTGGCGTGCGTGTGAGCTGCCGCGGTCACGGCGCGCGCGGACTTCTGCCGATCGGTGACGGCCTTGGATGCCATGCGGGGAAAGGACCTCCTCGACTGCTGCATCATCGCCCTCGGAGCCGCTCCGTGGCAACGTTCGGCTTGACGCCCTTCGGCGTTTGATGCTTTGCACCGTGGCTGTCGTGCCTACGAGAGCTCCGTCTTCCCCCGGGCGTCGCCGCCGCCGCGCGTCGCCCCAAGCGCCTTCCGAGGCCGGCGCGCGGAGCTCGTCGTCCGCGCCGTCGCCTTCGCCGCGGAAAGTCCGCCCGCGCCTCTCGCGGCGTGCCCGCTCGGCCCTCTTCGCGCTTGCGGGCGCGGTGGGCGCGGTCGGCCTCTCGGTGCTCGCCCTCGTCCTCGGTTACGGCCACCTTCACGCGCCCGATGCGGGCACCATGGTCGAGATCGACTGGCCGGCTGGGCTCGACAGCGACCAGGCCGCGGCGCTGCTCGCCCGGCATGGCCTCGTCCGCAGCGAGGGCGCGATGGCCATGTTTCTGCGCACGACGGGCGGCACGAGCGCGTTCGTCTCCGGCCCGCACCTCCTCCCGCAGGGCCTCGATCCCTGGGATCTCCGCCACCTCCTCGAACGTTCGCCCAAGCGCCCCACCACGCGCGTCACCATCCCCGAGGGGTTTCACCGGTTCGACATCGCGACGCGCCTCGAAAAACTCCGCGTCGCTGGCAAGAACGCCTTCCTCCGCGCGAGCGCCGATCCGCTCTTGCTCGACGAGCTCGGCATCGAGCGCAAGGGCGCGCTCGGGATCGAGAGCGCCGAGGGATACCTCTTTCCGGCGACGTACGATTTCCCGCTCGACACCGATCCCAGAGAGATCGTCCGCCGTCTCGTCACGGAGGCCGATCGCCGCTGGGCTGCGCTCGCCACCCAGCATGCCGCGGGCTTCGCGTCGCTCCGCAATACGCTCGGGTATGGCCGCCGCGAGGTCTTGACCCTTGCCTCGATCGTCGAGAAAGAGGCGGCCCAGCCGGATGAGCGCCCGCTCATCGCGAGCGTTTTTCTGAACCGGCTGCTCGATCCCACGTTCAAGCCGAAGCGCCTGCAATCGGATCCTACCGCGGCTTACGCTTGTTTTTCCGAGCCCGACGTCGTCCCGGCCTGCGCCGGCTTCACGGGCAAGATCACCCCGGCCATCAACCGGGATTCGAAGAATCGATACAGCACGTATGTGAACGACGGATTGCCGCCCGGTCCCATCGCGAACCCCGGCGCTCCGTCCATCGAGGCCGTGCTCGCGCCTGCGGCGACGAAATACCTCTATTTCGTGGCCAAAGGCGGCGGCCGGCACACCTTCAGCGAGGCGCTCGACCAGCACAACGAGGCCGTCCGCAAGCTGCGCGCGACCACGACGAGCGCCGAGAGACCCGAATGAACCCCCCCGATCGAAAGCGCCAAACGTTCGTCTCGAAAAACATTCTGCGGCTCGCCTGCCTCGTGGCCGCGCCGATCCTCGTGGCCTGCTCGGGCGCCACCGCTCCCGATGGCTCCGCGCCCGCGCCGACGACCACGGCCGCCGCGCCCGCGTCCGCCGTCGCGCCTGCGCCCGCGTCCGCTGCCGCGCCCGCGTCCGCGTCCGCCGCCGTGCCCGAGCCTGCTGCCTCGGCTGCCCCTTCGGCGTCCGCCTCCGCGGCGGCCCCGGAAGCGCCGCCGGCCGAGGCTGCGCCGCTCCCGGCCGTCAAGGTCAAGAACATCGGAATGCACATCGGCGGCGGACCGAACGACGACGCCACGAAGGCTCCTTTCAACCGCTCGGTCGAGCCCCATTTCGACGAACTCCGCCGCTGCTTCGCCAAGGTCGACGATCTCAAGAAGGGCGGCGATTTCGGCGTCGACCTCCTCGTCGATGGCAAGGGCGGCAAGGCCCAGGTCTCCCACCCCCGCACCGCGCTCAAGGGCGAAGGGTTCGTGCCTTGTGTCGTCGGCGTTTTCGAAGCCATTGAATTTCTGCGGCCGAAGGGCGGCAAAAAGACGATGGTCAGTTATTCGATCCGTTTCACGCCCTGAGCTTGTCTCGCCTCGCCTGCGCGCCATACTCCTCCGGCTTCGAGCCACCCTTCTTCTGCGAGGTCATCGACATGCGCTTCCTTCCTCGTTTGGCGGTTCTCCGTTCGGCCCTCCTGTTCTCGGGCCTCGTCTCTCTGGCCGCTCTTGGCCCGATCGGCTGCGCGGCGAGCAACGAGACACCCGGCGTGGGCGGCGGCGGCGAAGGAGGCGACGGCGCCCAGGGAGGGTCGGGCGGCTCGGGCGGCACGGGCGGGACGATGGTCGGCCCCGGCGGGACGGGCGGCACGGGCGGCACGGGCGGGATGATGACCGGCTCCGGTGGGGCTGGCGGGTCGGCGGGCAGCGGCGGCGGCGGCGGCGCTGGCGGTAGCGGGGGAATGGGCGGCGGGCAGAATGGCACGGCGACGAAGGTCGTCAGCGTGTACGGCAGCGGCAGCGCCGTCATCGCGAATGAGACGGACCTCGCATCGGGCGCGCCGAAGTCGACGCCCTGGCAGGTGCAGAGCACGGACGCGATCGGCCTCGCCTCCGACGGCGCGGGCACCGGCATCTGCGTGCTCCGATCGAGCGCGGCGGGCGAGTTGCGGGTCGCGTTTTATTCGGCCGGGGCGTGGACGCCCGGGTTCAACGAAGCCCCGCCGGCGCTGGAGGCGGGCCTCGCGAGCCAGGGCGGGCCGCAGGTCGCGGCGGCCGGCGGCATCGGGCACCTCGTCTATCGGGGCACGGACGGATTTTATTATTATGGCCGCCTCCAGAACAAGCTCTGGGTGAGCAAGAAGGAGGCGATCACCGCGAATGGACAACCATCGTCGGGCCCGAATCCGCCGGCCGTGGCGGCGATCGGCAATGCGCCCGTGATCGCGTTCGTCGGCGCGGATGGGACGTTTTACGATCAATCGCGGGCTGGCGGCGCCTGGTCGGCCCCGACGCCGCATCCGATCGGCGGCAAGGCCGCGACCGCGACGCCCGGCATCGTCGCGCTCGACTCCGGCCCGGAGCTCGTCGCGGTCTTCGCGAACGAGGCGGGCAGCCTGCACTGGCTCTCCCGCAAGGGGATCGTCTGGACAAACCCCCAGCCCATCGAGGGCGCCTCTTCGCTGGATCAACCGAGCCTCGCGCCGCTGCCCGGCGGCGGCGCGTTGCTCGCGTATCGCGGCACGGATCAGCGCCTCTACACGGCGCGGCTTTCGACCGGCGACGCGCCGACCTGGTCCGTCCCGGTGCAGGGCGCGGGCGGGGGGAATCCGATCCTCGTCGTGCCGCCGGCCATTACGCGCGGCGGCAAGGGGGCCGAGGTCGAAATGATTTACGCCGACAACCTGAACAGCGTGTATTCGACGCGCCTCGTCGGCGGCGCGTGGCTCCCCCGCGCATTCGCGGGCAGCGCCTCGGGCCGGATCGCGATCGCCACCCTGCCTTGACCCGGCCGTGCTAGCGTGCGGCCCTCATGACCCACGCGCAAGACGACCTCACGCTGGCCCGCACCGGCGGCGTCCTTGTCCTCCGCGACAACACCTGGAGCGATTGCGCCATCGACGGCATGCGCGGCGATTTCCGCCGCCTCACGTCTCCGGGCACCCGCGGCTTCTGCAACGTGAGTTCCGGCCGCCATCACGTCGTCACGAACCACGAGGACGAGCCCATCGTCCTCGATCTCGTCCTCTACCCCGGCGAGACCCTCGTCCGGCGGCTCGACGTCGACGAGCGCGAGTTCGTGCTCGATGATCCGGAGACCGAAAAGAAATACCTCGCGCTCGCGGCGGGCGGCAGCCGCGGGGCCATGGCGAGCGCGCTCGTCGATTACGAGAAGGCGATCATCGCCGCGCGGGGCCGCGCGCCCGAGCTCTTGCCCGACGAGATCGCGAGGCGCGTCGGCGCCGTCTTCGTCACGGCTGCGGAGCAGGCGGCGCTCGGCGTCGATCAGGGCGTGCTCATGGAGCAGACCTACAAGGCCGGCCTCGAGCTCATCGGCCACGTCATGCTCTTCTCGCACATTCAGAAGTTCGTCGGCCTCTTCTCCATGTCGGCCTCGAAGCACGCGATGGAGGGCCATTACGAGCTCGCGGCGCGGATCACGCTTCTCGGCCTCTCCATTCTCCCGGGTGAGCCCTGGCTCCTCGACCTGCTCGCGAACTTGTATTCGGACGGAGGCGCGCCGGTCTCGGCGCTTCCGTTCAGCGAGGAGGCGCTCCGGCGCGCGCACGTGCTCCCTGAGAAGCTCGCCCAGCAGATCCGGGCGACCTACGCGGAGATCTCGGTCGCGGCCCAGGGAAGTTGACGGGCGAGCTTGACAGGATGACGCCCTCTCCGTAGATTACGAGATACCGGTCAGGAAGAAGGAACCGCCGTTCCACCGACCGACGAGTCACGGCGGGCCGCCCTCGGGCGACGACGAACAACCCCAGCGCTGGACATGGATCACATTGCGGAGCGACGGCTCCACGAATGTCGATTTCCGTCCGGTATAGGGGGTCCGCGTGAAACGAACGGAAATCGATGCCCTGGTGCGCGCGCACCGGGGGCGGGCTCGTCCCGTGGCTTTTTTGCATGTCCTCCGCCAGGCCAGGCTCGACGAGGACGATCAATCCTTTTTGCGCGAGCACGTCGCCGAGCTCGGCGTCCCTGATTTGCTCGCCTGGCGCGCGCGCTGCGAGCCGGGCTTCACCGGTACGGTTTTGCGCGCGCTCGCCCGGATCGCGCTCGAAGATCCGTCGCAATTCGAACACGAGGTCCTCGACGCGCCGCGATTCTCGCTCCACGACGACGAGTGGATCGAGCTCGCCGACCTCACGCGCGGCAAGGTCCCGCCGCGTATCTTCGAGCGAATCACCGCCCGCCGCGTCCGCGCCGAGGTCCCCCAAGAAAAGGAGAGCGCGGCGCTCCCGACGGACGATTTCGACCTGGCCGGCTTCCTCGAATCGAGCCTCGCCGAAATCGCGCCGGCAGGAGCCGGCCTCGCGACGCCGATCGACGCCTCGCTCGCGCCGGAGGCCATCGTCGAGCGTGCGCGGAATGCGTGGAGCCCGGAGGAGCGCGTCATGCTGCTCGAATGGGCTGCCGCGCACGGCGTGCCACGAAAACCCCTCGTGGAGATCGCCGTCGCCGCGATCCGCGCGGGCGAGATGGATCCACGACTCCGCGCCTTCGTCGCCTCGCAGGTCGGGACACGCGCCGCCTGGGACGCGCATGGGCTCGACGTCGTGCTCGCGTTCCTCGACCGGAGCGCATATTCCTCCCTCTCGGAACTTTGCGCCCTCGTATGGAGCGCGGCCCGCGGCGCGCCCGCGGTGCGCGGCGTTCCCGGTCGCGACGAGCCGCAAGGATTGCTCTCCGCGATGAGCGCGGCCTTCGCCGCGGCGCTCGTCCACGTGGCCCGCGAATCCCTGGTCGCGTCTTTGCCTGCGCGCGCGATGGCCGCTCTCTCGGCGCTCGCTTGCCTCGCCCCGCCGCCGCGCCTCTCGCGCACCATCTTCGACCTCCTCCGCGCGCCCGGCGTCGCGGGCGAGGTCCTCGCGCTCGTCGAGCTCAACGTGCGGCTCGTCAAGCATTCGAGCGCCCGGGATGCCTCGTTCGAGAGCATCGTGGCCGCCATTCATTGTCTCGCCGACGCGGGGCCCGAGGCGTGAGGAGGGGGCGACATGGCATTCGTCAACGTCCCCTCGCGGGAGATCTTTCTCAAGATCGTGTACTACGGCGCGGGTTTGTGCGGAAAAACCGCGAACGTCGAGCACGTCCACGCGCGCGCCCCCGAGGCGTCGCGGGGCAATCTCGTTTCGCTGAAGACCGAGAGCGAACGGACGCTCTTCTTCGATTTCATGCCCCTCGAGGTCGGCCAGATCCGCGGGTATCGCGTCCGGCTACACCTCTACACGGTACCCGGGCAGGTGTTTTACAAGGCGAGCCGCAAGCTCATCCTGAAGGGCGTCGACGGTGTCGTCTTCGTCGTCGATTCGCAGACCGCGCGGCTCGAAGCGAACGTCGAGGCCCTGGAGGATCTCGGGGACAACCTCGCGGAGCTCGGCGCCGCGCGGGGGGAGATCCCGTGCGTCGTGCAATACAACAAGCGTGATCTGCCCGAGATCGAGCCCATCCCGCGCCTGCGGGAACTGCTCAATCCGATGGGAGCGCCCGAAGTCGAGAGCGCGGCGAAGAGCGGCGTGGGCGTGATGGAGACGCTGCAGGCGGTGTCGCGCAGCGTGCTTCAGCGGATGGGCGGCCGGAAGGTCGCCTGATCAGGCGGCGGGTCGCTCGGCCCGCGTGAGCGCCGTCCGGATCGCCCAGATGGCGAGCACCGCATTCACCAGGAAAAACCCGAGGAAGAGCCACCGGCCCGAAACCTGGGCGGCCCGCGCGTGCTCCGGATACAGCGCTGCGAAATCAACGGCCGTGATGCGCAGGACCTCGCGCACGACCGTCGTCCCGAGGATCACGAAAAACAGCCCCGCCGACGCGATCCCCAGCCATTTTCCTCGGTTTTCCTGGGCCCGATACAGCCCGATGAACCCCGCGCCCTCCACGACGACCCCGACGGCCGCCGCGACGAACCACGGCAAGGCCATCGGCCCGACCGCATGCGCCCTCGCCGCGGGCCCCACGAGCATTGCGTATCCCGCGGCGCACGCCCCCGCGACGACGAGCCCGCCGAGGCCGAGACGCGAAAGGCGCTGGAATGTCGCCGTCTCCACGGGCGATCCGGCGCGATCGCGTCGATGAAGCTGCCAGCCGAGCAAAACCGCGAGCGTCGGCAACGCGCCGAGCGTCCAGAGCAGCATGCGCGGCAGGATCTCGCGATTCTCGTAGATCATCGACTTCGACGCGTACATCGGCGCCCACGCCCCCTCGCTCCGCGCGAGCAGGTAATTTTCGGTCCACGAGAGCGCGGTGAACAGAAAACACGCGAGCGCCCCCGTCGTCACGAGCAGCTTGAGCCGCGGCCGTGCCTTCACGAACGCCGTCTTCTGCGCGTAGAGCAGGTAAAACCCGACGATGAGCGCCGGCAGGATGAGCATCCAGCGGTGGAAGAGCAGCAGGTTCGCCGTGTAAAACGCTTTCTTGTAGAGGATCTGGATGAAGAGGAGCGGCGCGACCCCGGCCGTGATCGCGGCCGAGAGCGCGAACGGCAGCCAGTCGCGGAGCAGGTCCGCGAGCACGTCGCTCGTCCCTGCTTTGCCGCGAATCTGCCGGAACAAAAGGACGCCCGTCCCCGCGAGCACGTAGTTCATGAACACCACGTGCGCGACGAGCGTGAGCACGTACGTCGCGAGGTAAAACGCGGTCGGCCCGGGGAAACCGAAGGGGAAGGGGGCGTCCATGATTACCTCTTTTTCTCCGACGCGGCCGCGTATCCCGGCGCCGTGCCGGCCTCGTCGAGCCAGCGCTTGATCTGCGCGAGCGTGGCCGGATCGCGGGTGACCTCGAAGTCCTTGGGCCTCGAAGCGGCCTCCCACTCGATGAACCGCACGAGCGCTTCGAGCTCCTCGGGCGTGCCGGCGAACGGCGGCATGAAGGGCTTCGTGTGCTGGAGTTTCGCCACGTTGAGCCGCGTCTGCTCCTCCGTCCACGTGCCCGCGAGGTGCACGAGCCCGTTCACGCCGCCCACCGTGTGGCAGACGCTGCACTGGAAACGATAGACCTTCGCCCCGAGGAGCACCTGATCATTCGGGTAATCGGCCGCGTCCCGCAGCGGGTAGGGATCGTGCGTGACCGAGCCTTGTTCGCGCAGCGTCAGGATCTCGGCGGGCGTCATGGCGTTCGAATAAAGCGTCTCGCGCACGGTGAAGGGCTTGCGCGCGCCCTCGCGGACGAACTCGCCGCCCGCGGTCGCCACGAATCCGAGCACGATGAGCAAGGACGCCGTCGCGCTGTTGATGTAAAGGCGGCGGAGGAGCAGGCCGAAGAGCGCGTAGAGGCCGACGAGCAGCGAGGCGCCCGCGCCCAGGCCGAAAAACATGCTCATCGCGGGGCTTCCGCCGAGCACCCAGCTCCGGCTGTCCTTCGGCATCGCGAAGAGGTACCAGGCGCCGAGCAGCGGCATGAGCGCCATCGGCGCGAGCAGGTGCGCCGCCCGGTGCAAAAGCTCCTTCTGCTCGTCTCGTTCGAATGGCGAGACGCTGATGACGAGCGCCGCGACGAGCGCGGCGATGGCCATGGCCGCGAACGTGCGGAAGAAGAGCGACGGCCAGAACGTGGGGTTGAAGAAGCCGGCCCAGAGATTGCCGCTCTCGAGCCAGGCGCCCGGCGTGAGCTGCCACGAGAGAATGCCGTTGATCCAGAACAGGCTGAACCAGGCCGCCGTCGTGTAGAGCCCGAGCAAGAAGAGGCGCGAGCGCCCGTCGAGGCGATCGCCATACCGGTAGAAGCAATACCCGGCGATGACCTCGAGCGAAAAGAACGTCCACTCCGTGGCCCATACCCAGTGGAACGTGTCCACCATGAGCCCGATCGTGCGGGGGCTCGTCTGGATCGAGGTGAACCACATGCCGACGCCGGTCAAGGCGCCGACGACGAAGCTCACGAGCACGAGGACCTTGAAGTAGCCGCTCGTGAACCGCCGGGCAGACGGCAGTTTGCCCTTGCCGGACAGCCACTCGAAATACGTCATCAGCACGCCGCCGCCGATCGCGAACTGCGCGAGGAAGACGTGGAAGATGCCGAGTCCCCCGATGACCAGGCCCTTCATGAGAGGGCCGAAATCGTTCGTGGGATAGTAGGGGACGCCGAGGGGTGAGGTATCCACGGTGACGAGAAAGATGTAAGGGGTGCCCTGCGCCCTTTTCAACGGCAAAGTTGCCGCAGTCGAGCGCAAAGGCCGCGGCAGGTTGCCGCGGGGCGCGGCGCGCGCGTCCTCGTTCGTCCGAGCATCTCCGTTCGTCCCGAGACCTGCTATCGTGCGCGCCCGTGCCCGTCCGGTGGTTCGTCCTGGTCGTCGTCCTGGCGGCGCTCGCAAGCTGCAAGGCAAGCTCGAACGACGAAGTAAAACCCGCGCCGCCTAGCCCGAGCGCATCCGCCGTGCTTTCGGCCGCGCCGGTGCCCGAGGGCGGGGCCCTTGCGGCGAGCGAGAAGCGAGACGACGCGGGCGAGGCGCCGGATGCGTCAGACGCGGGCGTCGTCGACGATCGACCGCTCCACCACACGACCCAGGAAGAACTGCTCGCGTTGATCTCGATCGCGCCGGGGAAGAAATGGCGCAAGCGTGATCCGGGCGAGTTCTTGCGGCGATATGTGGGCCCCGATGGACCCGGACAAACGAACCAGGGCAACCCCGCGCTCGCGCGGCACGTGATATCGCGGGCGCAATGCCTCGAAGGGCTACGCGGGATCACGCTGCAGACGGAGGCGCAACGCGAGGCGTGCGGCGGGCACGAGAACATGGTGCCGGTGTACGAGGGCGGCGATCCCGAGAAGGCAAAGGTCTGCGTCGACGTCTTCGAGTATCCGAACCGCCCCTGCGAGCTGCCCATGGTGTGGGTGCCGCCGGCCCACGCCGCGGCGCTCTGCGAGCTGCAAGGAAAGCGCCTCTGCACGCAGGACGAGTGGGTCCTCGGCTGCCGCGGCGATCCCGGGGGAGGGGAGCCGAGCACCTACGCGTACGGGAGCGAGCTCGATCTCGACATTTGCAACACCAACAAACCCGCGGCGAAGTGGTCGGATAAACCTTGCGATCCACGGACGATCGACACGACCTGGGCCACGTGCGCGACGAACACCGAGCCGTCGGGCTCGTACCCGCGGTGCCGCTCGCGGTTCGGCGTCTTCGATCAGCACGGCAACGTGGCCGAGGCGATGACGCGCTTCGATCCCGAGGAGAACAAGGTGGTCTCGCAGCTCAAGGGCAGCGCGTTTTTCTACGTCGACGTGGCGCGCAGGCTCGACGAGCCGCCACGACGCGAGGTGTACTCGGACCACTGCGCGCACGATCCCCGCTGGCACGTGCAGCCGATCCGGAAGGCGTTCCACGTGAACTACCACCTCGGCTTTCGTTGCTGCTACGCGCGCGGCGGGCGTTCACCGGGGCGATAGCCGCTCGACGCGGGCGCGCGCCACACGTTCGAGCGTGGTGATCCGGCGGAAGGCCGCATTGCGGGTGATCCCGAACCGCAGCGCGAGCTCATCGAGCGTGGCGTCCTCCAGAAAAGAAGCGACGAACAGCGCGTGATCCTCGTCCGTCATGGGACCGAGGGCCGCGCGGACGAGGCGCGCGGCGTGCGCTCGTTCGTCCGCGTAGGATCCGGGCGCAGCGGCGAGCGCGAGCCCGCGGTGCCCGAGCTGCTCGTACCGATGGCGGCTCAGGCGGAGGAAGTTCTGGCCTAGCTGCCAGGTGATGCTGTCGAGCCAGGCGCGCATCCGCCCCTCGGGGGCGTTCTCCACCTCGTGCCAGCGCTCGAGGGCGACGACGAAGGCATGCTGGACGAGATCTTTCGCGTCCTCGCGTGAGATGCCCATGCGGCGAAGGCGCCGGCGAAGAGAGGCGGCGGTGTACGCGTAGAGCCAAGCTTGCTCCGGCGCGAACGGGTTGCGGGGAGGAAGAGGGGCCACATACCGAAATGTCTCGGCGGAGCGGCTACCGAAGAAAATGTGAGGTTTCGACAGGGACCGCAGGGGCCATCGTGGACCGCTCAGCTCGCTCCTTCGAGCTCCAGGAAAAGCACGTGCCCTGCGCGGTCTCCCGCCACGATCGAACGCCCCCCCGGCCCCGCGATCAGGGCCTCCACCGGATCACGCACCACGAGCCGCGCGACGGGCATTCCTCCCGCGAGATCCCAGACGCGGATCGTCCGGTCCTCCGAGGCGCTCACGAGGTGTCGAGAATCCCCGAGCCACGCGAGGGCACCCACGGATGCCATGTGCCCGGCGAGGACGCGGACCACGCGCCCCGCGCCGAGATCCCAGACCCGGATCGTGTGATCCTCCGACGCGCTCACCAAAAACCCGCCGTCGGGCGAGAACGCAACCGCCCGCACCGCCGCCTCGTGCCCGACGAGCTCCCCGACCTGCGCCCCGGAGCTCACGTCCCAGAGCGCGACCTGCCCCTCGGCGCTCCCCGCCGCGAGCCGATTCCCCACGCGCGCGGCGCAGAGCGGATCCCCGCTGGTCGTCGTGTAGGTCCGCACCCGCTGCCCCTCCGTGAGGTCCCACGCGCCGAGCGGCCCCTCCTGGCTCTTCGTGATCACCATCGTGGCCCGGTCGTTCACGAGCAGCGGCGCGCAGAGCGGGACGCCCGAGCGCCCGAGGGACATCGTGCCCGGCCCACGCCCCGGCAGATACGAGATCACCCACGTGAGCTGCCCCGTCGCGACGTCCCACACGCGGAGCGAGCCGTCGACCGACGCCGAGAGCACGCGCTGCCCGTCCGGGGTGACCGCCACGCCGTGCACCCACAACACGTGCCCTTGGAGCACGCCCTGCAGCTCGCCGCGCCGCGCGTCCCAGATGCGCAGCGTGTCGTCGAACGAGGCCGACACCACGAACGACCCGTCCGGCGTCGCCGCGAGCGCGCTCACCCGCTCGCGATGCCCCTCCGAGACCCCGGGCGCCACGTGCGAGCCGAGATCCCACACGCGGACCGTGCGATCTTCCCCGCCGCTGACCACGGTCCGCCCATTCTGCGAGAGCGCCACCGCTTGCACGCCTTGCGCGTGGCCGTGCAAGACCCCGAGCGGGATCCGCGCGTCGAGATCCCACACGCGAACCGTGCGATCCCACGATCCTGAGGCCAGAAAGCGCCCGTCCGGGGTCATGCCGACGCTCGTCACGCCGTCGGTGTGCCCGGGCAGAAGCTCGGGCGGGCTGCCATCGAGCGGCGCCCAGCAAAGCACGGCGTCCTCGTGCGAGGCCGCCACGAGGACGCGGCCCGCCGCCTTCATCGACACGGCCGCGCGTGGCGAAGCCGGCTCGTCGAGCGCCTTCCCGAGGCGCCCCGTCTCGACCTCCCAGAGCCCCAGCGTCGCGTCGTCGCCCGCCGACAGGCAGAACCGACCATCCGCCGTCACCGCCACGCCCTGCACGCCGCCCGTGTGCCCGTGAAGCGTCCGGACGAGCTCGCCGGTCGCGAGGCTCCACACGCGCGCTGTCCCATCCTCGGACGCCGACACGACCGTGCCCGCGCCCTCCGCGAGGGCCACCGCGTGCACGGTGCCCGTATGCCCGCGAAGCTGCCGCGTCACCCGCGCCGTCCCGAGGTCCCACACGAAAAGCGAGCCATCCGCCGCCCCCGAGACGGCCGTCCGCCCGTCCGTCGAGACGGCGAGCCCGCGGACGGGCGAGACGTGCCCGGTCAGCACGAAGAGCGCCTGTCCGGCGTCGAGATCCCACACGCGCACCGTCCGATCGTCGGACGCCGAGAGCGCGAGGCGCCCGTCCCGTGTGACCACGACCGCGTTCACCTTCGCCGCATGCCCTTCGAGCACCCGCGCCGAGGCCTCGCCGCGGCGGCTCGTCCTCGCCCGTACCCGGATCCACGGCGAACGCCGCGCCGTCAGGGCTCCCTCGAGCGCCGTGGCGAGCTTCGTCGCTTCGAGCTCCTCGGCCCGCGCCCGGAGCTGCTGCAGGAAAAACGCTGGCTCGCGCGCCGCGTCCCAGCCGAGCAGCGCGTTCGCCTCGAGGTCGAGCGCCCCGCGCATCGACGCGACCCCTCGGACCCCCGCCGCCCACGCCGAAGACGCCCGCACGTCCGCGAGCACGGCCGCGATACCCCGCTCGGCAATCTCGCTCTCGATGTTGCCGACGTCGCCGAGCGCCCGTCCCAGAGACGACGCCGCCGCCGTGCGAAGTTCGTCCCGAAAAACCGGATCGAGCACGCCCTCCACGAACGCCCGCACGTCGGGCCAGAGCCGCGCTCCCCCGGCCTCGTCGACGTCGACGAGGTTCGTCGCCGCGAGCGCCCGGACCGCCGCAAGGGCCGGCTCTCCCGGCTTTCGCCCCGCGAGCCAGGCGAGCCGCGCCGCTGGCACGAGCTCCTGTCCGCCGCACATCGAGAGCAGCGCGACGAGCTCTCGCGCCTCACCCTCGGGCACGTCGTCCCAGCCGAGCTGCATAACGACCGCGCGCGCCTTTGCGACGTCCGCGCCCGCGAGCCGCTCCGCGAGATCCGCGGCCGAACGCCCGGGCTTTCGTGCGAGCCAGCCCGCCGCGATCGACACCACGAGCGGATCGAGCGCGAGCGCCCGACAAATCCTTCGCGCCTGCTCCACCTCCGCCGCGTCGGGCTTTTCCAGTCCCGAAAGCAGGAGCTCGACCCTCGATTCCTCCGCGAGCGGGCCGAGCTCGAACGTGGGGAGCAGGAGGTTGCCCGGCGGCGCGCGCATCGTGAACAGGAGCCTGCACGCGAGTTCTGCCGGGACGAACCCGAGCACGCGCGCCGAGAGCGCGGCGGGGTCCGGCACGCCATCGATCACGAGCAGCGCGTCCGGCCGCCGGTGCAAAGCCTTGGCGAACGCCTGAACGAGCTGCCTCCGCCGATCGGAAAGAGGACCCTCCACGCGCAGTCCGATCGCCCGAGCGAGCGCCGCGAATCCCTCGTCGCAGCCCGAAGGCGCGTCGACCCAATACACGCCGCCCGGATACGCGTGTCGGTATTGATTCGCATAAGCGAGCGCGAGCGCCGTCTTTCCCGCGCCCGAGCGCCCGCAGATACCAATCGCGCGCTCCTCCCCGCGCAGCACCGCGTGCAAGAGCTCGAGCTCGCGTGAGCGCCCGACGAACGCGGGAGCCAGAGGCCGGCGGACGAGGAATGGCACGGGCGTGAACGAGCGAATGGCCATGTTTTTCGACGCGGACATAGGAATTCGTCCGCCGCGCAGTCATCATGCCCTGGTCCCGCGCCTCCGTCGAGCGTCGCGGTGCAGAATCGTTGGATGTGCAAGCATTGGACAAACGATTCGCAAAGCATGGCGCAAGGCCCGTGCACCAATGGTGAAATCGAGGAAATGCTTCGGCATTTTCGGCTGCTGCCGCCCGCAGTGTTCGTGCTTCCGTTCCCGCTGCGTTGTTCGGTTCCGCTATGCTGCGCCCATGCTCTCCCTCCGCGCCGTCTTCCGGGGCAAGCGCGTCGCCCTCCGCGCGCCCCGCGTCTCGGATGCGCCCCGCATCGTCGAGATTCGCTCGTGGTCGATCGAATTCCTGAGGCCCTGGGTGCCCGTCCCCGGCCCCGACGAATTGGACGTCCCGCTCGCGCGCGCCCGCATTCTGCGCGATCGACGCGATATCCGCGCCGACCGCCACTACCGATTCTGCATGACCCTCGGCGAGGACGGGCCCGTCATCGGCCGCGTCGCCCTCACCCAGGTGTTCCGAGGCATCTTCCAGCGCGCCGCCCTCGGCTACTGGGTCGACGTCGAGCACCATGGACAAGGCTTCACCACCGAGGGTGTAAAGCTTGCGCTCGACGTCGCCTTCCGCGAGCTCGGCCTGCACCGCATCCAGGCGGCCATCATGCCGCAGAATGCCGCGAGCCTCTCCGTCGCCCGCAAGTGCGGACTCCAGCACGAGGGCCGCGCGGCGCGTTACCTCCAGATCGCCGGCGCCTGGCAGGATCACCTGCTCTTCGCCGTCACCGCGGAGGACTGGCCCGCCGCGCCGCCGTGACGCGGGCTGGTTCTATTTGGACGAACGCTTGCGCCGCGCGACGCGCTTCGGGCGGGCAGGGGGCGCCTCGCCGTCGCCGACCAGATCCTTCGCGATGGCGAGCGCGCCGCGCACGCCGACCAGCGGATCCGTCACCACGGCGACCGGGATCTGCGCCATGAGCCCGGCGAACCGCCCCTTTTGGCGGAAACCCTCCAGGAATTGCTCCCGCCGCGAAAGCACGATGTGCCGCGCGATGTTGCCCGCCACGAACACGCCCCCGAGCGCGAGCTGCTTCAGGGCGAGGTTTCCCGCCTCGGCGCCGTAAATCGAGGCGAAGAGGTCCACCGCCTTCGCGGCCGGCTTCGACGCGCCGGACAAACCGAGCTCCGCGATCGTCGCGTTCCGATCGCCCTCCTCGAGCCGCCGCTCGTTCGCCTTCGTCTCGCGCCCGCCGCGGGCCACGAAGAAATCGTAGAGCGCGCCGAGCCCGTCGCCCGAGAGCACACGCTCGTAGCTCACGTGGTCCGGGAACCGCTTCGACAGGAACGCGAAGAACTCGGCCTCGACCGCGTCGCGCGCCGCGAAATCCGTGTGACCCCCCTCGGTCGGCAGCACCAGGTGCTTCGCCCCGTCCCATACGATCAGCGCCTCGCCGAGCCCGGTCCCGGCCGCGATCACGGCCAGGTGGTTGCCCTTCGGCTTCGGCCGCGTGTCGCCGAGCGGCACCGCGACGTCCGGGGGCAGATGCAAGCAACCGCGTGCCGCCACCGCGAGATCGTTCACGAGGACCACGCGATCGAGCGACAGGCTGCGCGCGAGCTTCACCTCGTCGAGCCGCCACGCGAGGTTCGTCACGGTCGCGACGCGATCCCGGATCGGCCCGGCCACGCCGAGCACCGCGACGGACGGGTGCGGATGATCGGCGCTCGCGAGGAAGCTCCGCGCGATCTCCTCGAACGTCCCGTGCTCGCGGCTCGGCAAGACTGCTTCGAGCAGCAACTTTTTCCCGAGGCCGTCGTAGAGCGAGAGCCGCGTCCGCGTGCCCCCGATGTCGCCGACGAGGATCGATCCGGTCCCACCGCGCTTCTTCATGATGACCTTTGCCCCGTACGAAGTTCCGGGCGGGAAAGCAAGCTACGGGATCTCGCTCATCCCCTCGAGGAACCAGATGACCTGACCCCGCGCTCGGAGGAGCACGCGCGCGGGCACCTCCTCCTCGGGCCCGTCCATCCATGCTGCCGCGATGGGCTGCCGTTTTTGCTCGTCGCGAGCCACGAAGATGGCCCAGTGCGCCTCGCAGAGCACCGGCGCGGTGAGCGTGAGCCGGGCTTCGAGGCCCTTGTCCGGCTGCGCCGGGATCGCCGCCACGAGCCGATCGTCGATCGCGGTCGCGCCCATCCCCGGGAAGAGCGACGCCGTGTGCCCGTCGTCCCCGATGCCGAGCGTCATGACGTCGAACGCGACCGCTCTCGTCACGCCGAACGTACGCCGGAGGAGCGCCTCGTACCGCGCCGCGGCCGCTGCGAGATCCGGATCCTCCGCCTCCATCCGATGCACGCGGCCCGCCGGGGCACGATCGAGTCCGAGATCGGCGTAGGCCATCCCGTAGTTCGAGCGCGGCGAGGCCGGATCCACGGCGCGCTCGTCCACCCAGAACCAGTCGATCCGATCGAGCGGCAGCTCCATCTCCGCCAGCCTCCGGTGCACGGGACGCGGCGTGGATCCGCCCGAGAGCGCAACCCTCGCCGTCCCGCGCTCCTTCACCGCCGCCTTGATCAACGTCGCGAGGCTGGTCGCCGCGTTTTGCACGAACGTTTCTTCGTCCGCGGCATCGATGACGATGTAACGCGCGTCGGCTGTCCTGTTCATCGCTCACTCCATTGCGCCCCGAGAACGAGCGCATCCCTGAGGACCCGATCGCCCTCCATTGCATCGAGCGCCTTCACCAGCACCCACGCCTCGTCCCGGTAGCCGAGCGCGTGCTCGTGCGAGGTCACGCGCGCCCCGCGCCGCGTCCATGCGACCTGCTTCGGGTTCTCCCGGTCGCGCACGCACGCGAGCGAGAGCGGCTGTCCTTCGATCGAGGTCTCGATCCACACGCCCGTGATCTGCCCCGGCGGAAGGCCCTCCCGCGGATCGTCGCGCAGCGTGATCCGCACTGGCTCGCCGTGCCGATCCCGCGCCCGATCCCGCGCCTCGAAGCCCCAGCCGAGCCGCGATCCGAGCCAGCCGAGGAAGAGCGCCGCAGGCTCGGTCGCGCCGCCCGGCGTCCGCCCCACCGTGACCTCGCGGATCGATCCCAGCCCAGGCCGCGCGTCGTCGAAGAACCGCGCCACGAGCTCACGCCACTGGTACGTCCGGACGAACTGACGATCGCCGACGGGCGCCGTGGACGTGTGGAGCATCTCCGCGATCCGCGCGACGCTCGTGTGCGCAGAGTCGACGATGAGCCGATCGGCCCGCGGCAAGAGCGACGGCAAGAGCGCGCGTGGCGCCCCGCGACCGATCTCCACGACGACGGGCACCTCCGGCAGCGCGAGCGCCGCCACCACCGAGCCGGCGCGCTCGCACGCCATCGCGCCGAACGTCATCTCGATCCAGTCGAAGCAGATCGGCGTTCCCGCGTCGAGCCTGCACGCCGCGCGCACGTCGTAGCTCACCTCCCAGGGCGCGAGACGCCCGTCGCTCGTCAGCACGAACGCGCGCCCCGGGTGCGTGTCCGCGAGCGCGTCCGTGGTCGCGCGCGCGTGCTCGATCTCCGACGGCGCCGCGAGGAACACGAAGCTCATCGTGGACGAGCGCACCTTCGTCATCGGCGCGCCCGCCTGCTCGTCCGGCGAGGACCAGAAGGACGCGAGCTCCCCTTCGATCCGCGCGAGCGCCTCGCCGACCGGGAGCGCCGTCACGGCTTCCTCCACTTGTCGCCCGGCACGAGCAGCCGATCCGCCTCCCGCGGCCCCCAGCTCCCGGCCTCGTAGGTCGCGACGGGCGCGTCTTGATCGCGCCATCCCGCGAGGATCGGATCGATGAAGCCCCACTGCGCCTCGACCTCGTCGGCGCGCGTGAACAGCGTCGCGTCGCCGCGCATCGCGTCGAGGATGAGCCGCTCGTAGGCCTCGGGCGTGCTCGAGCCGAACGCCGTCCCGTAGCGGAAGTCCATGGCCACGTTGCGCATCGTCATCCCGCCGCCTGGCACCTTCGTGGCGAAGCGCAGCGCGATCCCCTCGTCCGGCTGGATGCGCAGCACGAGCACGTTCGGCTCGTCGTCGCCGCGGCGGATGCTCGGGGGCGGGCCGCCATCGGTGCCCTGCGGCCCGTCGCGGAAGAGCCTGTGCGGCAGCGGTTTGAAGTGCAGCGCCACCTCGGCCACGCGCTTCGCGAGCCGCTTGCCCGAGCGCAGGTAGAACGGCACGCCGCCCCAGCGGAAGCTGTCGATCCGCAGCGACATCGCGACGTACGTCTCCGTCTTCGAGTTCGGATCCACGTCCGGCTCCTCGCGATAGCCGGGCACCCTGTCGCCGCGCACCGTGCCCGCCGTGTACTGCGCGCGCACCGTCTTCTCCAGCACCTCACGCCCGCGGATGGGCCGGAGCGCGCGCAGCACTTTGACCTTCTCGTCGCGCACCGCGTCCGCGTCCCACGACGACGGCGGCTCCATCGTCACCATCGTGAGGAGCTGCAGCGCGTGGTTCTGCACGATGTCGCGCGTGATGCCGGTCTGATCGTAGAACTTCCCGCGCCCCTCGACGCCGAGCTCCTCGGCCACCGTGATCTGCACGTGGCTCACGTGCTGCCGCGACCAGAGCGGCTCGAAGATCGTGTTGCCGAACCGGAAGACGAGCAGGTTCTGCACCGTCTCCTTCCCGAGGTAGTGATCGATCCGGTAGATCTGCCGCTCGTCGAGGCACGCGAGCAGGTCCTTGTTCAGCGCCCGCGCGCTCGCCAGATCCTCGCCGAACGGCTTCTCCACGACGACCCGCTGGTAGCTCGCGTCCGGCCCGTCCGCGGGGGGCACGACGAGCTTCGCGTCACAGAGCCCGCGCACGATCGCGGGCACCTCGGTCGGCGCGACCGCCAGGTAAAACACCCGGTTTTGCCCCGTCCCCCGCTCGACCTCGAGCCGCCCGAGCTCCGCGGCGAGCCGCGCGTACGTCGCGGGATCGTTGAAGTCCCCTTGCACGTACGCCATGCCCTTCTCGAGCTCGCTCCACGTTGCCTCGTCGAGCGGCTTTCTGCGCGAGAACTTCGCCACCGCCTCGCGCATCTCGTGGCCGAACTCCGGCTTCGGCCGCCGCGCGACGCCGACCACCGCGAACCCACCCGGCAGGAGCCGGCTCAGCGCGAGGTTGTAGATCGCCGGCAGGAGCTTGCGCCGCGTCAGGTCCCCGGATGCCCCGAAGATCACGACGGCTGCGGGCCGCACCGTTCGCTCGTCGGGCATGCCCTCGCGGAGCGGGTTTTCCTCGCCGCTGCCGACGTTCTCGGAAAACGACATGCGTTCCTCCCTCGCGGGACTCCCCGTCCCGCGGGGCAGGCTACCAGAGCCCCGTCCGGCGCGGCGGAGGACGCATCCGTTGGTTGATATCTTTGCTACCGGCGCGGCCCTGGCTACCCTCTCGGCACGTATGGCAGACGCAAGCCTCCCGCGCGTTCGGGTCCCTCATCCGCACGTGCGCTGCGACGCGAGGATCCTCGCAGGCAGCCCCCACGTCGAGGGATCGCGGGTGCCCGTCCGGCGCCTCTGGGTCTGGCACCGCGGCGGGGCCTCGGTCGAGACCCTCTTGCGCCGCTACCCGAACCTCGGCCCGGCCCGCATCCTCGACGCGCTTTCCTTCGCGTACGACAACCAGGACCTCATCGACGCCGACCTCGCCCGCGAGCAGGCGCTCTTCGAAAAACAAGGCGGCCCCACCGTCGGCGCCCGCCCCCTCGCGCAGCTCCCGCTTCCTTTCGACGAAGCCGCCCCGGACAGCGAACAACCCCCCGCGGCCCTCTCGCGACAGCCCATGCTCCCCGGCATGTCGGCCGTCGTCCCGCCGCCCGCGCCGCCTGTGTCCGCCCCGACCAAATCGGCTGCGTCCGTGACGAAGCCCGCACGCAAACGCTAGAGACCTCAGCACAGCCCGGGCGATCCAACGGTCTTTACAGCCCGACGAGACTAGGGCAGAAGGGCCCTCGTGCTGGGAGGGATCGACGCGGAGCGTCCAGGCAGCTCTTCGCCTGGTGAGTTCCGCTTGCGGGACCTGCCACTCGGTAGTGACAGGCGGCATGGCGCAGAGCGCCCCCGCACAAAGAGAGGCGCCCGCCCCGGGTGCCGGAGGGTTAGTCAGATGAGCGTCAGTCGTTGGAAGTTGTTCTCCATGCCCATCGTGGTGCTCGGCATCGCCTCGCCGCTCCTCGCGAACTGCGGCGGCAAGATCCCCGGTGTCGGCGGCGTCGAGGTTCCCGACGCCGTGACGGAGGGCATGGAGGCCGCGAAGGGCTGTGACGAGTTCAAGACCGGCGATTTCGGCTCCCTCGCCATCAAGGGCGACGCGAAGGTCCAGGGCAAGATCAAGTCCTTCCTCCAGGTCTCGTACGACGTGAACAAGACCGTCGTCGACCTCGAGAAGGGCCTCATCACCTCGTGCGGAGCGCTCGGCAAGGACCTCGGCATGAAGGACGACGAGCTCCGCGCCGAGGCCGGCGGGGGCAAGGGCGCGGACAAGGTCTGCACCGCGGTCGCCGCGAAGGTGAAGTCGATGCTCGCGGCGAACGCCGAGGCGAAGATCTCGATCGAGTTCGACCCGCCCAAGTGTTACGCGGACGTCGACGGCATGGCGAAGTGCCTCGATGCCTGCGGCTCGCCGATCGAGCCGGGCAAGCTCGAGGCGAGCTGCTCGGGCGGCGAGGTGAGCGGCTCGTGCGACGCGCAGTGCAAGGGCACCTGCTCGATCGAGGCGGGCGCGCAGTGCACGGGCACGTGCAAGGCGAGCTGCTCGGGCAAGTGCGAGGCCGGCTTCAAGGGCACCTGCGGCGGCAAGTGCGACGGCAAGTGCGACGGCAAGCAGGCGAGCGGCGCGTGCGCCGGTCAGTGCGAGGGCAAGTGCGACGCGAAGGCCGAGGGCACCTGCTCGGGTACCTGCTCGGGCTCTTGCTCCGCCGCGTGCGAGGTGAAGGGTCAGGCGAAGTGCGAGGGTAGCTGCTCGGGCGGCTGCTCGGTCGCGTACAAGGAGCCGAAGTGCTCGGGTGAGTTCAAGCCCCCGACGGTCGACGTGGAGTGCCAGCAGAGCTGCACGAACCGCGCGGCTGCGACGGCGAAGTGCGATCCGCCGGCCGTGCGCGTCGTGGCGAACGGCAAGGTGAACACCGACGTGCAGAAGCTCGTCGCCGCGCTGAGCCGCAACCTGCCCGGCATCATCAAGCTCTCCGCGGGCTCGGGCGCGAAGATCAAGGTCGGCGCCGAGGGTCTCGTGAAGACGGGCAAGGGCATGATCGACGTGGTCGGCGACGCGGGCGGCAAGGCCCTCGCGTGCGTGAAGGCCGGCGTGGACGCGACGGCGAACGCGACGAGCTCGATCGACCTCAACGTCAAGGCGAGCGTCAGCGTGACCGCCTCGGCGAGCGCCAAGACCAACTGATCGGTCTCGGCCGCTCTTCCTCTCGCCACTCTTTCCTCTTCCTCTCCCCGTAACACTCCCTCATCCCCCAACCCCCTCTCCCTGACGGGAGAGGGGGCTTTCGCCGCGGCTGCGGTTGGAGCACCAAACATTGGTGTCCCAAATTCTTCCTCGTGAGCTCGCCGATGCGATCGCCGCGGGCAAACCCGTCTACCTGATCGACGTGCGCAAGCCGTGGGAGCACGAACGAGCGGCGCTGCCGGGCAGCGTGCTCGTCCCGCTCGACGAGCTCACGGAGCGCGCCGACGAGATCGAGCCCCCGCCGGGCGCGCTCGTGGTCGCCTACTGCCACCACGGCGTGCGGAGCCTCTCGGCCGCCGCGCTGCTCGAGCGCATGGGCCTGCCCGGCGTCGCCTCCCTCCGCGGCGGCATCGACGCCTGGTCGCGCGAGATCGACCCGAGCATCCCCCGCTACTGACGTCGCTTCACGCGGACACCCATGCCGCGTGGAACCCGTACGGCACGCGCCGCGGCATGCGCACGCGCGCCAAAGGCCCGCGCCCGATCTCCCGCGCGTCGAGCACGATCATCTCGGATTCCCCCGTCCCCTCGTCGTGCACGAACCCCACGACGTACCCGTCATCCTCGCGCGTAGCGCCTTCCCGCGGCGCGAACACCATCTCGCCGCCGAAGCGATTCTTCCCGAACACGTGGGTATCGCTCCGGCCCTTCTCGAAGTCGTACTGCACGACCCCATCGATCCAAGGCAGATCCGCGCCCGGCACGAAACGCGCGGCCGTGCCAAACCGGTTTTTCCTTCCGGCGAGCCGGTCGTCGATGCGCGTGAAATCCGCCTGGGCATCGTCGAGCTGCTCCTCTTTGGCCTCGCCCGTCTCGAGATCGAACGTGAATCGCCACGCGCGCCCGCCGTCGTAATCGCGCTTCGCCTGCTCGGGCGAATGCCCCATCACGTCGGTGTGCGCGAGCCGGCTCGCGAGCAGCACCACGCGCGAGCCCTCCTCGTAAGCATTCCACACGTGATAGATGAAGCACGCAGGCAGCTCGAACCAGCGCACCTGCGAGGCATCGCCCCGCCGCGGCAGAATCCCGAACCGGCTCGGCCGATCCTTCTCGAAGGCGAGCGGCACCTCGCCACGCGCCATGCGCTCCATCCGGAACGTGTAGGGCAGGTCCAGCAGGATCGAATAATGCTCCGTGATCGCGAAATCGTGCATCATCACGGGCACGTCGAGCGGAATCTGCACGTAATGGTCGAGCCGCCGATCCGGCCCCACGACCCCGTATTTGATGTACGGCAGCCAGAGCGTGTACCCGAAAAACACCATCTCCCCCGTCACCTCGTCCACCTTCGGATGCGCGGTGAACGGGTGGTCGAGCCGCCCGTCGAAATCGACCATCCTCACGGTTTCCAGAGCAGGCAACCGAATCTCGTGCGGCGGCCCGCCTTCCCACGTCGCATAGAGCTGCGACCCGTGGAGGGCGAACGCCGTGTTCGCCACGTTCTTGTAGATCATCCCGTGCGGCGGCTCGGCCACGTTCGGCGGCTCCGCGAAGCCCGTCCAGAGCGCCCGGCCCGCCTCGCGCTCGAACTGAAATCCTTTCGTGCGGACCCAGCGGTTTCGGTACGACGCGCGGCCGTCCTCGATGCGCACCGCGTGAATCATTCCATCGCCGTCGAAAAAATGGTACCGCCCGATCGGCGCGAACTGCGCGTTCGGGCCGTTGCGCACGAACGTGCCCCGGAGATCCCGCGGGATCTCGCCGATCACCTGCAAATTCGGCACGTCGAGCTCGTCGTGCACCGGACCCCAGTTTCCTTCGAGATAAGCGCTCGTGACGATTTGCATGGGCTCCTCCGGCGGCGCTGCGCGCTCGCGAGGGCAGGAGTAGTCGCCGGCCCGTTCGCCTGTCAAGGTTCGTCCCTGGAATGCGTCTCGTTCGTTCGGCGTTTTGCGCCCCCATGCGACGCCCGCGTGACGCCATCCTCTTTCTCGCGGTGTTTTTCTTCGTCCTCGGCCTCGGCGCCCTCGCAGCCGCCGCGCCGCCGGAATCGAAAGAATCCAAAGGCACCATAACTCTACCGTTATCACGGTGGCGCGCTCTCGAAGACCAGCTCGCCGCGCCCGCGCCCCCGCATCGCGCCGCCGAAGGCGTGCTCTGGGTCTCGCGACGAATCGAGGGCCGCTTCCGCAAAGGCCTCTGGACCGGCCGCCTCGTCGCCCGCTTCGACGTCTTGCCCGGCGGCGGCCCCGTACGCGTCCCCGTCCTCGATCATCGCGCCGTCCTCGGCGAGGTCACGCTCGACGGCGACCCCGCCGCGCTGCTCGAGGACGGCGAGCGATATGCCCTCCCGCTCGATCAACCCGGCCGCCACGAGCTCACGGTCGATTTCCACTGGGGCCGCGAGACCGAGCGATTCACCCGCACGCTCGACCTTTCGCTCCCCGAGGGAGGCCCGGTCGCGCTCGAAGCACGCATTGCCGAGCGGGGCATCACGCCGACCCTCGCCGGCGGCGCGCTCGCCTCGTTCACCGAGCAAGGCGGCGATACCGTGGTCACGGGCCACCTCGACGGGAGCGGCGAGCTCCGTTTGTCCTGGAAACAGAGCAAGGCGAGCGAGCCGCGCGGCGAGGCTCGCATCGAGGCCCGCGAGCACACGCTTTTCCGCGTCAGCGAGGCCCTCGTCACCGGCCAGAGCCGGATCGACCTCCACGTCCTCGAAGGCGAGACCGACACGATCCGGCTCTCCTTGCCGCAAGCTGTGGAGGTCCTGCGCGTCGAGGGGAACGCCGTCCTGCAATGGCATCCCCTCGTCACCGAAAAAGACGGCCGCGTCCTCGTCGTCCTCCTCCGTCACCTCGTCGCCGACGAGGCGCAGATCCGCGTCGATTTCCAGCTTGCGAACCAGCCGCAGGCGCCCATCGAGCTCGTGATGCCCTTGCCGTCCGCGCCCATTCCCACCGTGGGCTCGCTCGGCGTGCTCGGTCCACCGGGATTGCGCCTGGATCCGCGCGGTGTCGAAGCCGCCGAGCGCCTCGCGCCACGCGAGATTCCGGAGGAGCTCCAGGCGCTTGGCACGGGCCCCGTGCTCTTCGGGTATCGATTCGAAAAAGCGCCGCGCATCGTGCTCTCGGCCTCGCCCTTGCCCGAGCTCGAGCTCGCGCGCACGGTCGTCGACGAGCTCTCGGCGTCCACGGTCGTCCTCGGCGACGGCACCGAACGCACGAAGGTCGCGCTTCGGATTCGCAATGACGGCCGGCAATACGTCGAGCTTTCCTTGCCCGAGGGTGCGCGCCCGCTGCGCTCGTTCATCGACGGCCGCGAGGTACGTCCCGCCCTGCTCGGCCAGCGCCTCCTCTTGCCGCTCCGCCAGAGCGAGCGCCTCGCCGCCGATCAGACGCGCATTCACGTCGTGCGCGCCGGCGAGACCCTGAGCGACGTCGCGAACCTTTATTATGCCGACCCCTCCGCCTGGCAGCGCATCGTCGCGAAAAACCGCGCCGTCCTTCCGGAGAGCGGCGCCCTCGCGAAGGACATGCGCCTCGAAATTCCCCCCGCCGCCGAGGCCACGAAAGAGGCGTTTTTCGTCATCGAGGTCGCCTACGAGCGCCCCCTCCACGCGCTCGGCGCGTTTGGCCTGGAAAAACTCCGCCTCCCGGGCCTCGACGTCGACACCACGAAGGCGGTCTGGCACGTCTACTTCCCGTCCTCGCACGAGCCCCTCGAATTCCGGGGCAACCTCCGGCAAGCGTCCCGCATCAAATACGACCCGTTCCGCCGGTTGCAATGGTACCTGCAATCGGCGCTCGGCGTCTCGACCGCGTCGGCGGGCGGATACGAAAACATCCTCCAGAAGCGTCGCGCCATCTACAACGACGAGGCCACGGGCGGCGGCGAGCCCTTCGCCGCGCTGACCGAGTTTCCTCTCGTCGGCGAGCGGTATCGCTTCCGCCGCATCCTCCTCGGCCGTGAAGTCCCCGAGATCACCGTCGTCTACGCGTCGAACGGCCTGCTCTCTTGGGCCCGGCACGGCGCGCTCGCGGCCGTGTTCGTCGCGGCCGCCGTCGCGCTCCGGCGCCGCGGCCGCGCGCCCGTCCTTGCGCTCGTCGCCACGCTCGTCCTCGTCCTTTGCCTCGCCCATTTCGTCCCCGGCATTCACCGCCGGATCCTCTGGGGCCTCGATTTCGCGCTTCTCCTCGCGCTCGCGCGCCGCGCGTGGCCCCGCGTCCGCCGCCTCGCGCGCGCCTTTGCACGCGCGCCGTGGCTCCTCTTCCGGGCGATCACGGCCCGCAGGCTCGTCGCAGCCGCGGGTTTTTCCTGGCTCCTCGGCGAGCTCGCCCTTCGTCCGACGCTCTTGTCCCTGGCTGCGCTCGTGCTGCTATCCGCCGCGTGGTTCCGCTTGCGGAGCCTCGCGGAGCGGCGGAGGTCTCGTCATGCAACGTAATCGATCGGGTGCTTTTTTCGCGCTTCTCCTGCTCGTGCTCTCGTCGCTCGTGGCCACGCACGCCGTGGCCGAGGAGAGCGACAGCGAACAGGCGTCCGAAGAGGACCAGGCGGCCGAAAGCGAGGGCAGCGAGGAAGGGAAGGGGAGTGAGGGCGAAGAGGCCGAATCGGAAGAATCGCCCAAGGCCCCCACGACGCAATTCGACGAGGTCATGAAGCTCAACGCGCCTCCGCCGGCCGAGGGCGAAGCGAAGGCCGCGGCGAACGAAGCCGAGCCTGCCGCGGAAGGCGGCACCGCGACCGTGCCGCTCGCCGAATACAGCGAGCTCGCCCGCCGCGCCGCGCGTATTCGGAACACCCGCGCGACCTTCGCAGCGGCGCCCGTGGTCCTCGGCGCCGCGTCGTACGAGGGTGAGGTCGAGGGCGGCGTGCTCGCGCTCCGGGAAAAACTCGTCGTCACGCTCGCCGGCGACGGGCTCAAATTCGTGCCGCTCGTCGGCGACGACGTCGCGCTCGTCTCGGCCACCGCGGACGGTGAGCCCATCGGCGTCACGCGCCGGCCCGGGTATCACGTCTGGGTCACCGATCGCAAAGGCGTCGTGACCGTCGAGCTCTCCTTGCTCGTGGGCCCGCGCGGCGGGCGCGGATCCATCGAATACGCATTTCGATCGGCGCGCACGCCGAGCACCCGCGTGGCGATTCGCCTCCCCTCGGAGGGCCTCTCGCCCCGCTTCGACGGCGCCGTCGTCAGCGAGGTCCGCGCCGAGCGCGGCGGCACCACCGCGCGCGCCACGCTCGCGCCCACGACCGAGATCCGCGTCGTCGGCTTCCGCGACGTGGGCGGCGTCGAGGCCCCGGGCGCCGCGCGCGCCGTCGCGGAGACCGTCTCGCTCCTCAGCATCGACGAGCGCGCCGTCGAGCTCTTCACCGTCGTCCGTTACACCATTCTACGCGGCGCGATGCAATCGTTCGAGGTCGCGCTCCCTGACGGCGTCGAGGTCGTCTCCGCGGAGGGCGAGGGCGCCTTCCATTCCACGACCGAACGCAAAGACGACGGAATCCTCCTCCGCGGCGAGACCGCCTTCCCGATCGAGGGCACCTACGAGCTCTCGCTCCGCCTGCGCCTGCGCGGCGGCGCCAAGGATCGCGTGATGGCGCGCCTCCCGCATTGCCTCGGCGTCGAGCGCGAGCATGGCTGGCTTGCCGTCGAGGTCCCGGGCAAGATGCGCATCGGCGAGACCTCGCGCGAGGGCCTCGTCGCCGTCGCCGTCCCCGAGCTCCCGACCGAGGCGCGCGCGAGCGCGGTGAGCCCGATTCTCGACGCCTATCGTTATCACGCGGCGTCGCCCGCGCTCGGCCTCTCCGTCGAGCGGTTGCCCGAGCAGGAGCTCGAAGAAGGCGCGATCGACGTCGTCGAGGCCACGAGCGTCCTCGCGGCCGAGGGCAAGCTCGTCACGGATCTCCGTGTCGTCCTCCGCAATGCCTCGCGGCCGAGCCTCGCGCTCGGATTGCCGCCGAATACCGAGGTCCGCGCCGTCCGCCTCGACGGCGAGCCCGCGCGGCCGAGCCGTGGCGAGGACGGAAAACTCCTTTTGCCACTGCAACGTTCGCGCGGTGCCGATCACGAGGAGCCCATCACGCTCGACATCGTACTCGAATCGAGCCTGCCCGCGCTCGGCCTCTTCGGCGCGCCCGAGCTCGCGCTCCCCGCGCTCGACCTCGGCGCGGCCGCATGGCGATGGCGGCTCTACCTGCCGGCCCACAACGAATACCTCGACCTCCGGACCGACGTCCCCGCCGAAGTCTATGCCGGCGCCGCGAGCTGGCACAAGCCGCCGCATTTGAAGCGCGCCGTCCGCTGGAACGAATCCGAGGAGGGCGAAGAGCGCGCGGCCCCCGCCGTCGCGCCCACATGGACCGAGCTCATCGCTACGAACACGGAGAAATCGCACGTGCGGTACTGGGTCGGCCCCGGCACCGTCGTCCGCGCCCGCGTCCCGTTCGTCCGGGCGTATCTCCTGCTCCCGCTGAAGTTCGCCTTCGTGCTCGGGCTTTTTGCAGGGCTCGGCTCGTTCTTGTACCGGCGCGCCGGGCGGAATCGCGCGACCTCGGGAAAACCTCGCACCTCGCTCGTCGAGCTCGCCGTGCGTTTGCCCGGGCGCATCAAGGCCTTCTTTCGGCGACAAACCTTTTCGCGACCCCTCGCCGCGCGCGTCGCTCTCCTCTCGATCGGCTTCCTCGCCGTCGCCGGCTTTTTCGTGAACCGGTTCGGCAAGCTCGTGCAGGCGCTTTTCTCCGGCTGAGCACGTCGGTCCTGCTCGCGCCTGGCGGCGGCCCGGGTTACCATCCGCCTCGGGCATGCGTACTTCCCTTTTGCCGCTCTTCGCCTCTCTCACGCTCGTGGCCGCCGCCGTCGTGGCGTGCGCCGGCGCGCCGTCTCCGGGCGTGGGGGGCACGGCGCCGCCCGTGGACGACGCGGGTCCCTCGGAAGCGGGGCCCGACAGCGGCGATGCCGGGCCCGCTGTCCTTGCCGCGCCGAAGGTGACCCCGGTCGAGGATCCGGAGCTCGCGCGCATCGCGGCGCTCCCCGAGGCCGAGCGCCTCGCCTATGCCCGCGCGCACCTGCCCGAGCTAAAGGACCTTCGCAGCGGCACGACGCCGGTGGACTTTTCGAGGTTTTTGAAGGCCGGCCACACGGTCGCGCTTTTCGTCCCCGAAGAGCTGCTCCAGCACGACGCTCCGGCGCCGCAGGGGCTCTGCCGGCGCGTCGTGTTCGAGGTGCAGCCCGAATCCCTCCATGCCGAGATTCCAACAGACGGCGGCGAGGGCCGCCCGAAGCTCGCGCGCTCCGGCTCCTTCGAGCATCTCGAGCTCGACCGGAACGTTACCTTATATGGGCCGCACAATCGGACGATACAGACAGACGCGCGCGGCCAGAAAACCGAATCGATGACAGCGTACGGATCGGCGTGGTCTCCGTCTGGCACGCTCTTCGAGATTCGCGACGACGCGATCCTTTATGGCGCGACGCGTGTCTCCGCGCATGCCGTGTGCATGGTGTTCGAGGAGCATTCGTGTGCGGAGGCCGACGGCGGTGTGGGCGCCTGCGCGCGGTGCACGCGCCTCGTGGCGAAGCTCCATTCCCACGAGCCAGGCCATGCCTTTGGGATCGCGGTCGCCCGGGGGCGGAGGGGGCCGGCCGAAGGCGAGGCGCTCCCCGCGTGCGCGGCTTGCCCTGTGGACGCCGTCTCCGCCGAAATCCCGCGGATCAACCGCGCGCTCGCCGGGCTCGTCTTCGAAGACACCTCGGGCGACGCCTGGCCGGCGTTTTTCATGAAACGAGAGGCTTGCGTTGCGGCGGCCCGAAAGCACGCGGAGGAAACGCGGCGGGCACAATGACGGGCGGCCGGGGCTTTCGCGTTTTACATCGACCGCATCGCGGTCGATGTACCTGAGGTCCAGGGCTGTGCCCTGGTTCGGGTCCAGGGGCGAAGAGCCCCTGGTCGGGCCCGGGGTGAAACCCCGGCGATACGCTGTGAAATGAACTCCCCTCAGCGAAAACGGATCGACGGCGGCGGGCTATCGTGCTCGTCGTCGAGAAACCACTCGATCCACGGCATTGCGGCCTGCTCCGAGGCAAACAGCTTCGTCGGGACGGCGGGCTTCGAGACTGTGATCACGAAGTTGCCGATCATGTTGCTGACCGGCGAGCTGCCTGTGATCACCGCGACGCATTTACAGACGGCCGGGACGTCGGGGCTCACCCAGAACTTGCGGACCGCGTGATCGGCGCCGCGCAGGCCCCGCTCGTCCACGAGCAGGGGGCGCGGCTGCCCGCCGCCGAGCTTCTTGGCCGCCTCGAAATCTTCCTCGGCGTCCTGCAGCGTGTATTCCGCTCCGTCTTTCGTCACCTTTTTGACGAATCCGCGCGGGTCGTACGTCAGCACGGCCCCTCGCGTCTCTATCTCGCCCGGAACGTCGCTCGAAACCATTATGAACTTCTCCTGGGAGCCTCGGCCTTCTGTGCCTTGCGGTTCATCGAGAGCGCAATGCCGCTCTTCAGCGTGCTGCACGTCCTGACACCGGGCAAATCGAGCCCCATGTCGACGAGGGTCTTCGCCACCTCGGCGCGCAGGCCCGTGAGGACCACGTCCACGCCGAGCATACGCGCCGCGTGCGCCGCGCGGACGAGCGCGCCTGCTACGTCCGCGTCCACCACGGGCACTGCCGTGATGTCGAGGATCGCGACGCGCGGCTGGGCCTTTGCGATGCCTCGCAAGAGGGACTCGATCACCTGATCGGCGCGCTCCTGATCGAGCGTGCCCACGAGCGGCATGACCACGATGTCGTCGGTGATCGGGATGAGCGGCGTGCTCATCGTCCGGATGAGATCGTTCTTCGCGCGGATCGCCTCCTCGAGGCGCATGCGCTCTTCCTCGGCGCGCTTGCGGTCCGTGATGTCGCGCAGCACGCAGACGAAACCTTCGATCGTGCTCCCGTTCTGGAGCGGCGAGGTCGACACCGAGGCCTCGATGACCGCGCCCGACTTCGTCAAACACTGCATCTCGTGCCCGTGGAGCGCGAGGATCTGCGCGGGATCGTGCTCCTCCAGGAAGAGCGTGCTCACGGGCTTGCCGAGGAGCTCGCGCTCGCTGAAGCCGAGGAGCTCCGTCGTCGCGCGGTTCACGGTTCGCACGAGCCCTGCCGCGTCGACGACGACGAGCGCGTCTGCCATCGAGGCGAAGACGCTGTCGAGGTAGGTCCGCGAGACCGTCGAGCTCTGCAGCTCCTCGCGCAGCATGTTGAGCCCGGCTGCGATCCCGTCGAGCTTGTCGTGTGCGGGGCTGATGGATGCGCGCGCCTCGAAGTTCAGCGCTGCGAGCTGCACGACCACGTTCGTCAGCGTGGCGATCCGCTCGTCCTCGGACTTGCGCTCGGAGAGGACCTTGCTTCCGAGGGCCTCGATCTCGCGGAGGATCTCGCCGACGAGCCCGACGCGCTCGCGGCTCGGGAACACGAGATCGCCGGCGCGCAGGCGCCGCAGCATGGTGACGGCCTCGCGCAGACCGGCGTCGCTCGGCGGCCCCGCGCTCGGGGGCGGCCAGTCTCGTCGTCCGTCGTCACGATCGTCTGTTCCCATCGGTGTCTACGGGGGACCCAAGCTGCCTCGGGCGGGAGCATATACCGACACCGCGGCCCTTGGCTAGCCGACGCGCGCGGCGAACGCGGCGAGCGAGAGCACTTCGCCGTGGAACGGCCGCGTTACGTCGACGAACGACATCAGGTTCGAGGGGACGCTTTCCGCACCTACAGGCGGCCATGGCGGCGGGGGCTTACGGAACGTACCGTCCGGCAAGCGCATGTGCGAGCGGTCCGACGCGAACGTCCGGGCGAAGAGATCGGCCGGGACGACGCGGAACGAGGGCAAGTACGGCGGCGGCACGCCCGGGTGAAAGCTTCCCCGGAGCCACTCCATCGCGGGCAGGGGGACACCGAAAGTGCAGTCGACGTCCCAGATCTCCGGCGGATCCCGGACGAGCAGGACGACGTGGTAATCCCACACGATGGGTTTGCCCCGGCCAGCTTTCTGCGACCACATGGGGCATGCGCGCTCGGCGTTCGAGATGAACACCACGTCGCGCCGCTTGTCCACGAGCGCGGGCTCCTGGCAGAGGTGCCAGACGTTCTCTTCGCAATAAAAGGGCTGGCGCAAGAGGCGCGGCGCGCGGGTTTGCTCGCGCCCATCCGCGCGTCGTTTCATGGCAAGGACCTCGAAGCAATCATCGTAACCCGGACGGGGCCGGGCGCGGAAGGCGGAAGCGACGGCTCGGCCCGCGCGCACCACGAAAGCGCGTTCCGTGGCCCTGGCCTGCCGTGCTAGCGTGGCCGGCGATGGCCGCCCCGCCCCTGCCGCTGCCGATTGCGGCGCTCGTTCGACGCGCGCGCAACGCCACGGACCCAACCCGGAAGCACCTCGCTTCGTATTACGCCTGGGAGGCGAGCATCCGCCTCACGGTGGCGGCCGAGCCGCCCGCGGACGTGAGCACGCTCGGCATGCCCTCGACGGGGCACTGGGTGAAGGCGATGCCGGCGCGGCCGGGCAGCCTCACGGATCCGGCGCTGCTCGCGCTGCACGCGCTGCTCGCGGAGGTCGGGACCGACAGCCGGCAGGCGCCGAAATCGACGAACGCGCAGAAGCTGCTCGCGCTCCTGCCGGCGTACCGGAACAAGGTCATCGGGCACGGATCCACGCGGAACGACGCGTTCAATCAGGAGGCCGCGCGGGTCTTTCTGGAAGCGATCGAGCCCGCCTGGCGCGCCGGGATGTTTTTCCCGCCCGACGCCATGCTGGTGTTCGTGGAGAAGGTGGAGATTGGGGCGGACGGCGACCGCAAGGCCCAGATTGTGCGGCTCGAAGGCCTCGCGTCCGAGCGCGAGGGCGCGGCGCAGGCGGGGGAGGACATCCTGCCGGGCCGGGTGTACCTGCGGAAGGACGGCCATTTCGCGTCGCTCCACCCGTGGGTGCTGTTCGAGGGCGGCGAGGAGCGGGAGCGCGCGCTTTTTTTCAATGGATATCGCAACGCGGCCGAGTACCTCGATTACGCGAGCGGCGACGTAGTGAAGAGCAAGGCGCTCGCGGCCGCGTTTTCCTCGCTCGACGCCGACGTCGCGGCGCTCGTGGCCGGCGGGGACAAACGCCCGTCCGGGCCGGGATCACGCAAGACAGCCGCGCCGCGCCCGCCCGAAGGGGCAGGGGAGGCCGAGGAAAAAGTCGCGGCGGCCGTGAGCCAGGAAAAAACCGTTGCACAGCAAAAGACCTCGCGGCCCGGATGGCTTTTCCCGGTGATCGGGGCCGTTTCGCTGTCGCTCGGCGGGGTCGGGGTTTGGCTCGGTACGAAGGGGTCGTCCGGGCCGAAGCCCTCGGCGGACGTCGCGCCGAGCGCGTCCGCCGCCCCGGTCGAGGACGAGGACATCCCGACGATCTCGCAGGATCCGGCCGTGCAGGCGGAGTTCCGGCGGGGGATCGAGAGCCTGCTCAAGGCGGACGTGTACGGCGCGGAGACGGCGCTCCTCTCCGTGCGCGACAAGGCGCCTCGTGATCCGTGGCCGCACGTTTGGCTCGGCATGACGGCCGCCCTGCAGGGCCATTACGAGGATTCGACGCGCGAGTTCGACGAGGCGGTCACGGCCGTCCGCGGGACCACGGGCCGCGACGCGGAGCTCGTCGCGATCCTCGAAATGTCGGACGAGGACGCCGCGAAGGGCCTCGCGGCCTGGGAGACGTTCAAGGCCAAGCACCCGAAGTTTTTCCTGGCACACCTGCTCGTCGCTTATTACTTCACGTACCGGGGGACGGTGCCCGAGTGCATCGCGCGATTCGAGGCCGCGCGCGCGATCGACGGGCGGCACGCGCTCACGCATGTCCTCGAATCGACGTTTTACATGGATTCGGGGAAGTTCCCCGAGGCGCTCTCCGAAGCGGAGAAGGCGCTCGCGTTGCAGGGGGCTTCCCCGTGGATCATCGCGCAACGCGGGATGGTGCGGATGCGCATGGGCGACACCGCCGCCGCACGGGCCGATCTCGAACAGGCGATCGCCCGGCGCGGGCCCTTTTCGGCGCACGTGACGTATGCGCTCTCCCTCTTGACCACGGGCAAACCCGAGGACGAGGCGCTGTTCGCCCGCGAGCGGCAAACCTTGCTCGATACGAAAAACGTCGAGGATCGGCTCGCGTTCATGTGCACCCACCCGCTCGTGCTCCTGCGCGAAGGGCGCGCGCGAGAGGCCGACGCCTTGCTCGAAGAGGCCGTCGCGTTCGCCGTGGAGAAAGGCAAACAAGGCACGCTTCTTCGCTGCGTGCTCTTGCCGTCGTATGCCGACGTGGTGCTTGGTCGATTCGACCAGGCCGAGGCGAAATTCGCCAAGCTCTCGCGCATCTGGGAGGGATTCGGGCTCGCGAAGACAGACGAGGAGCGGGCCAAGATCATGCTGAAGGGCTTGAAAGGCATGCTCGCGCTGGAAAAAGGCGACACGGCCCGCGCCGAGACCGAGCTCGCCGAGCTGAAACGCCTCGCGTCCGGCGGCAATGAAGAGCTCGGGTATGCCGTCGCCGTCGCCCGGAAGGAGGACGTCGTCATTCCGGACGCGCCCGAGGCGCGCGGCAATTTTCCCCGCTTTCGGCGGATGCACCTCCAGGCCCGCGCCTTCGAGCTCCGCGGCAAGCTCGCCGAGGCCGAGCAAGCCTACGAAAAGATCCTCGGCGAGCGCGAGAAATGCGCGAAGCACGTGTTCGACATGCACCTGCTCTGCGGGCCCTACGTCGCCGACGGCCTCGTCCGGCTCGCGGCGCTTCAGCAGAAGCGGGGCGCGAATGCGGAGGCCGTCGCGACGCTCGACGCGCTCGCCGCGTTCTGGCCGCGCGCGGACGCGGATCTGCCGCCCGTGAAGCGCGCGGCCGAGGCGCGGAAGAAGCTCCCGCCGGCGAAGTGAACGCCGCGCGGGCGCGTCAATACGCGCAGAGCGGGTCCTTCGGCGGGCAGTGCTTCCCGGGCTTGGGTTTGCCCTCTTCTTTCACGTCGACCGCACCGCGCGCCGGCGCGCCTTGATCGACGCCACCCACGAAGCCATCCGCGTCTTCGTCACGCTTGCCCTCCCCCGTGATCGGGCTCGGCGGCCTCGACACCTCGACCCGGCGCGTATCGTCGTCCGCCCCCAGGTCCAGCGCCACGAGGTCAATCGACACGAGCGCGCCGCAGCCGGCGGGCGGCGTCGTCGCATTTGCCGCGCCTTTCGCGCACGCCTCCGTATCACCGGCCTTTTCCACCGGCGCGCCGGACGCCGACTCGGCCACCTCGAATGCGCCGATCGTGTATCCACGAACGACGTGCGTCGCCTCTTTGCACGCCTCGGTCGCCTCGGGGGTCGCGGTCGCGCCGCCGAACGTGAATCGACCCGCTTGCGCGAGTTTTACCTCGAGCGCCCGCCCGCCGTTCACGACCGTGCCGAGCCGACCTTTGCCGAGCGGCACTTCGCGCTCGATGTCCGCCTCGTTCGACAGGGTGAACGATCCATCCTCCGGCGCGGCCCTGTACGCTGCCGAGGCGCGTAGCTCGCACGCCTTTACGACCACGAGCTTGCACCCTTCGAGTTTCACGGCGACGGGGCCTTCTTCGAGCCGTTTCTCCAGCGCCTCGCGCTCGGCGGCCGGCAGGGCGACGACGCGCTGGCTTGCGGGCTCGTTCGGGAGCGGGCTGCAGAGGGCCGATTCGCCCGGCGGCGGAGCCATGGGGCCGCGCTCGACGGCGTGGTTCTGCGCCGCGCCACACGCGGCGAGGGAGACGAGGGGAATCGTGGCGACGAGGAGCGAGAGGATCCGCACATGCGGACCGTATCAGGGCCCGCGCGGGGGCTCAAGGCCGACTCAATTCGCGGAACAGGACAGGAACATCCTGCCGGGGGAGCCGAGCCCGGCGCTCCCGGGGATGCGGATCCGCCTTTTTTGATTTTCCGGGCAGGTCGAGACGAGCTCCGGGTTGCCGAGGGGCGGAGAGGCCGTGGCGTCGACGTAACACCACCCGTGGACCGGATTGCCATTGGCGAGCGGCGGATCGGAGACGTCCTCTTGGCAAGCCGTCCGCGCCGCGCCCTCCTCGGCCTGGTTCACCATGCAGAGGCAATTCCACTGCTCGCTCGCCGCTTGCGGGTCGCTCATGACGAGGTTGACGAGCGGGGTGTGCTTTGGCGGGATCTCGACCCGCCCCTCCGACGGATCACATGCGCACGCGGCCTCGTCCACGTGCCGCGCTTCGATGACCACGCAGGGCAGGCCGCCCTCCGGATCGGTCTCGAGGCTCCGGGGCAGGCAGGTATCCTCGAATGCCCTCGCCATCCGCGCGTGGAGCGCGTCCACGGCCGGGCGATATCCGGCGCCGGACCCGCCCGTGTCCTCGATGCTCGCCGGACAAACCGAAGCCACGACGGCCTGCTCGCCGAGACCTTTCATCACCGCGAGCTGCCGGAGGCTCGGATAGGCCTTCGCACGGACCTGCAAGGTGGGCGCGCCGCCGTTCATGGCGTTCGGCGCGCAGAGGGGATTGTCGTTGTCCGTGGCTTTGCAATCACATCCGGGGAGGGTCTCGTCCGTGCAATCGCGCGCCTGCCCTTCCGGCAGGGGAAAGATACACGCGTATTGCAGGTCGTCCCCGGCGATCGTCCGCTCGTGCCCGTTGATGGGGTTTTTCGTTGGGGCATTCGCGTCGACGAGGACGTCGCCCGTGATCGGGTTCGTCCCCGCGCGTTTCGCGACGGACTCGATCATCAACGGATCGAGCGGGCGCACGTATTTCGTGGGGTCTCCGAGGATCACGTCCCAGGTCGTGGTGCCCGCCGCGTCGATCGGCGCTTCGAGCTCGTCCGCGCTCTTCAAGCCCTTTCCGAGGTCCGTCGGATCACGCGCGACGTCCTGCCAGGGCACGCCGACGATGCCCGCGAAAAACACGTCCCGAGGTTCGCGGCTCTGCCAGACGTCGTCGTTCGGATCGAGGTCCGCGAAAATGGGGTTCGGGACGAGCTCCCCGGCGCGATTCTGGATCTCGTAGGACGAGAAGGCCTGCACGTATCGATCCACTGGATAGAGAAAATCGATGCCGAAGCGGCGCTTCTGATCCCAGCACCGGAGGTTTTTGTCGTCCTCCTCGGGCGTGAGCAACGCGGGGCCGCCGTTCGGTCCGATGCACTCGGCCTCCTCGGGGCAACTGCCCGGGTCCTGCCCACAGGATTTGCAGCAAGGATCGTTCGGATCGATCGCGCATTCCTTCCGCGCGCGCGGGACCCGCACGTCTGTGCCGTCGGGAGTTTTTCCCATTCCGACGTAATAAAACTGCCCGTATTCCTTGATGGAGCAATCGTTCTCGTCCGAGAGCAGCACGATCGCGAGCATCGAGTCGGGCCGCAGGAACGCCTTGCGTTGTTGCAGAAGGGCCGTATCCGTGCCCTCGGGCGTGGCGCGGTTGTTGACGACGGAGATCGACGCGTAAGGCTCGGGATCGACGAGGAACCGATACACGCTCTCGAGCTGCGATTCGAACTCGCAGCCGATCGGTCCGACGCCGGCCACCATGTCCCGGAGCGACGCGCCAAGCGTGGCGAGGTTCTCCTCGCCGGGCGGCGAAAGCGCTTGCGCCGGATCCCAGGCCAGAAAGCCTCGATCCTCGTAGGTCGGCGCCGCAGCGCCGCCGCAGGCGTCGAGCCGCGCGACGAGGTGGCCCTTGTCGTTGTTCGTCGTGTTCGTCTGTCCTGCGCACGCTTTCTCGTCGGGCACGAGGTCGGGACAGCTATCCGCGCCGTGCCCGCCGATGCTCGAGCTGAGCACGCCGATGTGGATGTCGAGCACCGGAGGCGTCACGCGAAAGGTGCCCGCCGGGCAAGGATCGAGGGGATGGTCAGGCTGCTGCTGCGCCGCCACGCCCTCGGCATTGACGCAAGGCGGGTTCACGAGGCGGAGGACGAGGTCGGGCACCGCGCTCGCGAGCAGCGCTTGCTTGTCGGCCATCGAGCGCGAGTTGTCGAGGGCGAGCAAGAGGTCGAGCTTTTGGACCGTGGGCGCCTCGAGCCGTGCGATCCAGGGCTCCGGGGTGCAGCTCAGCGATTCGCAGGAGACGACGGGTCGCACCGCGCCGTCGCAGGCGACGAGGCCGGAGGCGACCAGGACGAAGGAAGGCGCGACGAGGGCGAGCGAGGTACGGGAAGGGCGAGACCGCATAGGTCCTCCGCGATTTGCCGTGGGCCGGTGATTCGGCCCACGGCGCTCTTGTTTGGTGTGGCAACCAATATGCCACGCCGCGGAGGCGGTCCGGCAAGGACTAACGGCCGCGGCGCCGCGCGCCCCGGAACGCCGCAAGCGCGAGGAGCCCGAAGGCCGCCGTCGCGCCGCCCGCGGGCGCGGTTTGTCCAGGCACGGAGCAATCGCAGCTCCCGGACTCGGAGGCGCCGCCGTCGCTGCCGCCCGCGGCCGCGCCGCCGGCACCACCCGCGCCGCCATCGCCAGCCGCGCCGCCGTCCCCGCCTGCGCCGCCCGCGCCGCCAGCGCCGCCTGCGCCGCCGCTGGCACTCCCTCCGCCCGCGCCGCCCGCGCCGCCGCCGCCCGCGTACTGCACGAGCTTCGATTGCGAGAACGATTCGGTGACGAGCGGTTTGTTCGGGCAAACCTCGAAGCCGTAGCCCCACTTCGCCTTGAGGAAAAAGCCCGCGAGCGCCGGCGCGTCCTTCACCTCGAGCTCGAGCGTCACCGTCTTCGTCTTCCCGGACGGAAGATCCCCGACCGGCACGCCGGCCGTGAGCGCGGCACCGTCAACCGGGTTGCCAGAGATGTCACCGGGGGTGCCGTCGACCGCGAACGAGACCAGGCCGAGGCTCGCTTCGAGCGGGAGGGAGAAGTCGATCTGCTCGGCCGCGACGTCGCCGTTGTTCGCGAGGATGGCCGTGACCGTGAAGGTGTCGCCGAGCGAGACCGAGCTCGGCGCGTCGATGACGCTGCTCGCCACGCCTTTGAAGTCCGGCGCATTCACGTCGATGGAGAACGCCGCGAGGATCGGGGCAAACGAGTCGTCCGTGGTGAGCGTGCGGATGACGGCCGAGCTCTGCCCATTCTGGAGCTGCCCTTCCTGGGAGCTCAGGGGCACCGTGGTCACGTCCCAGCCTTGCCGACCCCCGCTGACGTTCTTGCCGCCGATCGCGTCCTGGTTCCGATCGCCGAACGTGCCTTGGGTGTCGAGGTTTCCGTTCTCGTCGTTGATTTGCGAGCAAAAGAAATTGTTCGAGGGGTTGTTCGGGCCCGAAAGATTCTTGAACTGCCCGTTTGCCGTGGGGGCGAGCTGGAGCTGGTCGCCGACGAAGTTCGCGTCGCCCTCGATCGTGCTCACGATGATGCTGCCTTCGACGACGCCCGCCGGCGGCGCGCAGAAGCCGCTCACCGTGTAATCCTGGGTCGTGTTCTCGTCGACGAACGAGCCGCCCACGAAGATGCTGAGGTTGCGCATGGGGACGCCCTCGTCGCGGTAGGCGACGACGAGCGTCCAGCCGGCGGCGTTCAGACTATTGATCGAGCTCGGCTGCGTGGCCGGGACGCCCGACACCTCGTACGTGCCCTTGCCAGCTTGCTTGACGAAATCCGTTACGTCCGCCGAGCGCATGTAATAACGGACCGCGAAGCCCGAGGCCGCCGTCTCGTTCATCGTGAGCGCCGTCGCGGGGTCGGGCGTGACCATCATCGTCGCGCCGTTCGCCGCGAGGGTCACGGCTGTGTTGAGCAGCGCCGTGACGTTCTCCCCGCCATAGTCGTAGCTGCCGCCCCAGAGCAGCTCCGCGTAGAGCACCTCGGCCTCGGGGAGCGAGAGCACCGCGCTCGACCCATTCAGCTTCCAGTCCGCCGTGGTGCCCATCGGCCAGGGGTTCTGCGGGTCCGCGGCGGGCTCGTCGACGGTATTGCCGAGCGAGATGAACGTGCCGATGGAGTCACGATCTCCGGGCCCGTTCACATTCGTGGCCTTGCTCAAGCCGAGGGCGTTGCCCGTGCCCGCGATTCCGCCGGGCACCGTCGCGGTGAAGCGGAGTTGCTGCGCGGAGGCAGACGCAGGGGCGAGCGCGGCGCAGGTGAATGCAAGGAGGAGAGGTGCACGAAGCTTCATGCTCCCATGGCTAACCCGGGGGCGCGTGAGGGTCAAATCCTGTATTCTCACGTGGAGCGGCATGGAGACCCGGGCAACCTTCGGCCTCAGCGAGATGATCTTCGAGGCGCCCGACACGTTCGTGGTGAAACCACGCGGGGACTTCGACGGGGAGATCGCGAGCGCGATGATCGAGCACCTCATCGTCCTGGCGCAGGACCTTCCGTTCGTGCTTCTGCTCATGGATCTCACGTCGCTCGGCGCGATCACGCCGGCGGCGCGGCACGCGCTCACTTCGAACGGGCACAGGCTGCCGCCACGCGCGCTCGCGATCCATGGCGGGAGCTTCACGGTGCGCGTGATGTCGCAGATGATGGCCCGGGCGAGCTGGCTGCGCGGGAGTCGCAACCGCTGGGTGTGGCATTCGCCGAACGAGGCGGCCGCGCGGGCGTGGCTCGACGAGAAGCGGAGGGTGCTCGCCGCGGGGGTTCGTCCTACGGAACGGTAATGGCTGGCATCCCGCTTGCCCAGCAAGGACACCGCGAGGTTTTGCTGTGCAAATCGGAACCAGATGGGCGGCGCCGAGCTTGGGCTATCGAATGGGACTTTGCGCGCGCGTCGTGGGGCTTTGCATGGCCCTCGCGTTCGGCGCGGGCTGCGGGGCGACGCTCGGGGCCACGTTCCCGGTCGGATACGGCTCGGTCTACGGATACACCGTGGTCGACGCGGCCGGCGTTCCGTACGACATTTACAATTATCCGAGCTATTACTGGAACGGGAACTACGCCTATCTCGTCGGTTCGTCCTGGTATTATCCGGCGGGTGACGGCTGGGTGATCTTCCAGGAAGAACCCTGGGATCTCTATCAGTACCGGAGATCCCTGCCGGTCCAGGTCGCGCCGCCGGCCGTGCAATATCCCGCGTATCCGGCCTACCGCGCGAGCCCGCGGTATCGCACGCCGGATTATCGCACGTATCCGGCCTACCGCGCGCCGACGTACGAGACGCAGCCGCCGGTCCAGGTGGCGCCTCCGGCGTTGCGAACGCCCGCGCGAGTCGCGCCGCCCGTGCAGGTCGCGCCGCCCGTGCAGGTCGCGCCGCCTGCCTCGCGCGTGGAGACCTACCGCAGGAGCGCGCCGTCCGCGCCCGTGCAGGTCGCGCCGCCTGCCTCGCGCGTGGAGACCTACCAAAGGGCGCCGGCTGCGCCCGACGTGATTCGAAGCCCATCGTCGGACGGCGCGCGTCTGCCCCCGGCGCCGCCGCCTTCACGTGGCAGGGCCGTGCAATCGGCGCCGCCTGCGCCGCGAAGGTAGGCGCGCACGGCGTGTATCGCGGCGCGGGGAGGTGGTGGTAGCATCGCGCGGCCTTTCGGGCCGACCATGAACGACATCGCCACGCAAACCCCCGCGCCCGAGCGCGCAAACCCTTCGCCCCGCGTCCGCATCGACGTCATCTCCACGGTGGTTCAGCGCGCCCTGCCGAACGGCGTGCGCATGGAGATCCGGCCACAACGACCGGTGACGGCGGCGTGGGATCAGGCGCTCCCGCTTTTCGAAGGCTGGATGCAGAGCGCCGAGCTACGCGTCCGCGTCTCGGGCCTCACGGACAGCCCGTTCTTCGCGGCGCTCGAGATCGAAGGCGCGAAGGTCGGTTCGACCGTCGCGGCGGCGATCGGAGCGGCCCCCGGAGAAGCGGGCGCGGGGACGCTCTCGTCGTTCTCCGTCGAGCTCGTCGTGCCGCTCGCGCTCCTCGCGCCGCACGCGGGAAAACGTTGCGCGCTGCGGCTCGTCCTGTCGCCGCAGAGCTCGCTCGCGGGCGGGCGGAAGGTCACGCTCGCGCGGGCGATCTTCGTGGGCATCCCGGGCTACGGGCCGCTGCTCTCGGCGCTGGATCTGCTCGAATCGACGGACTCGGTCCTCGTCGACGCGCCCGAGCGGAGGCTGTTCGATCTGCAAAACCCCGAGGAGGGGCTCTGGATCGGCACGGGCAAGTGGCGCCTGCGGCTCTTCGCGGACTGGGCGAAGCTCGAAGGCGAGCCGTTCGTCATCGACACGAAGCCCTCGCACGTCGTTCACCGCTTCCAGCGCGACGACGACGCGCCCGCCGTGGTGGTCGAGGACGCGACGCGGCGCGCGGGCGGGCGGCGCACGTACACCGAGCTCGTGCTCGATTCCTCGCACCCGGACCTCCTGCCGATCCCCGAGGAAGGCAAGGACGTGCCGTTCGATCTGACGGTCGAGCACGCGCTCACGTACGGCGAGCACACGGGCATCTGTACGTGGCACGCGGCGCTGCCGGTGCGCCTCCGGGATCCACGACCGCTCTTGAAATCGTTCCAGCGGCTCTCGGCCGTGGGCATCGATTTCGGCACGACCTCGACCGTCGCGGCCCTCTACCAGAAGGGCTATCGCGCGCTGCTCCGGCTCGGCAGCGGCAGCGCGCCGGCCTCGAAGTCGGCGGAGAACCCGACGTACCTGCTCGTCGAGGATCACGAGCGTCTCTGGGCCGAGGTCGAACGCGCCGCGGCGGGCGACGCGCGCTTCCCGAACCTCCTGCGCATCGTGCGCGGCAGCCACGCGGCGCGCGAGGCGATGACCGATTCGCCGAGCGCGGTCGTGGGCGAGCTCAAGAGCCTGCCCGAGCGCGTGCTCAGCCTCGATCAGTCGCCGCAGCTCCGCGACCGCGAGCGCCGCCGCGACTTCCTGCTCGACGAAAACCGCGTCCGCATCCTCGTGCGCGCCTACGCCTACCTGCTCTCGCGCGCGATCAACCGCCCGGGGCAGGACGTGTACCTGCGCTACTGGCTCACGCACCCGGCGAAGTTCGACGAGCGCGCGCGCAAGCTGCTCGAAGAGGAGATCCGCCGCGGGATCCTGCTCGGCATCCCGGAGGGGATCCCGGCCGAGGAGGTCGTCGTGGAGATGAGCGCGAGCGAGCCCGAGGCGTTCGCCGCCGAGGTGTGCCCCGAGCTCGCGACGTACGCGGAGCTCGAGCCGGTGATCTCGAAGTTCGGCGAGATGCGCTTCGCGGTCTTCGATTTCGGCGGCGGCACGCTCGACATCGCCTGCGGCCGCTTCCGGCCCGCGACCGAGCAGGAGGCCGAGGAGCTCGGGAGCCGGACGGTGATCGAGACGCTGCAGGTGAGCGGCGACGATCACCTTGGCGGCGACTACCTGACGCACGAGCTCGTGTGGCTGACGCATCAGCACGACAAGCACCTGCCCGAGATGGAGGAGAAGGAGGTGCCGATGATGCGGCCGCAGACGGTGCCTCCGAACAACCTCGCGAACAAGCCGCACCTCTACAAGCGGAGCCTCGCCGGAAGGCAGAACCGCTTCCGTTTCGAGCGCGAGCTCGGCCTCGAAGCCGTGAAGTTCGCGCCGGAGCACGAGCCGCGCCGCGCGGCGGATCTCTCGGCGGCGCGCCTCGACGGGAGCGAGGTGCGGCTCGAATCGCTGGCCACGGACGTGCCGGCGCTGCACGCGAAGCTGACGGAGCACCTGCAGACGCGCATCCGCGACGGCGTGAAGCTCATGAAGAGCATGCTCGCGATTGCGCCGTGGGGCACCGACGGGGATTGGCGCGAGCAGGGCGTGACGATCCTGCTCGCGGGCAACTCCTCGCGCAGCGCGTTCGTGGAGCAGGCGCTCGCGGACGAGCTCGGGATCCCGGGCCTCACGGTGTGGCGGCCGGGCAGCAGCGAGCCGTTCCAGCAGGTGGTGCTCTACGAGACGCCGCAACGCACCGAGCGCGGCGTGACGATCGTGGGCGTGACGCCGAAGACGGCCGTGGCGCTCGGCGCGCTGAAGATCGCGAACCGCGAAGTGCACCTCGTGCGGCGCGCGCAGGGGTTTTCCTACTTCGTGGGCGATCTGCGCGGCTTCCCGCCGAAGTTCGTGGCGCTCGTGCAGATGGGCACGCCGGTGGCGGATCCGAGCGTGTTCGGGCCGCATTACGTGGACTTCGGCAAGTGGGACACGAAGACGCCGCTCCGCGTGTCGCAGGAGTACGTGGCCGGCAAGATGACGTCGAACGATCCACGCGTGTCGATGATCCCGACGGGCCTCGCGGCCGGTCTCGTGGGCCGGCTCTTCGTGTGTGTCTCGGGCCCGGACGAGCTCACGCTGGCCTTGCAGCGCGACGGGCAGGACCCGCTCGTGACGACCTTGAACCTCGCGAAGTACATGCGGTGAGCTCGCCATGAAAGAGACGTTTTCCGCGGCGCTGCGCGCCGAGATCGAGGCGATCGTGATGCGCTACGAGGCGCTCGTCTCCTCCCGCGTGGAGACGGCCGAGCGCGAAGGCGCCGGGGCGGCGCAGGGCGAGCTCGCCAAGCTACGCACCGAGCGTGACGAGCTGTCGCGGGAACTCGCGACGCTGCGCGTGCAGCGCGAGCGCTTGTCCCTGGATCTCGACACGGCGCGGGAGCGAATCGCGGCGCTCGAGGCCGAGGTGCGCGCGGGGGCGGCGGCCGCGTCCGCGCTGGAGGAGCAATTCTCGGCGGAGAAGAAGTTCGTCTCGGCATGCGACGAGGTGATCGGGACGATGCTGGAGGGCGCGCTGCGCGCGGCGCTCGGCCGTGATCTCGCGGCGAGCCCGGCGCTCTTCGCCGCGCTGAAGGCGAAGGGGCTCGAGGTGGTGCTGGTGGGCGCATTCAAGGAGCGAGGCCGCTCGATCGCGCACGCGCCGCTGCTCGAGCGCGAGCGCGCGCCGCTGCTGACCCTCGCATCCGCGGCGGGGTGCGAGCTCGTGGCGCCCGCGCCCGGGACGCGGTTTTCGGCGTCTTCGATGGAGAAGGCCGCGACGGCGAGTGATCCCGCGGAGGAGGGCAACGTCGTCGAGTGCATGTTGCCAGGGCTCAGGCGGGCGGGGACCGAAGGAATGCTGGTGTTCCCGCGGGTGCGCGTGGCGACGGGGTGAAAGTCTGCCCGAGGCCGCCATTCAACATCGTTGACCGGGTTTCTTCGTTGCAGTAACCCCGCCGGTTTGCGTGGCGAGCGCCACGCGCGGAGGGTTTGACGAAGATGATGCAGCTCGGTGGGAAGTTCCTCTGTGTCGCGGTCCTGGTCGTCTGCGGGTGCAACAAGAGCGAGGACGCGAAGCAGGCGGGGGGCTCGTCCACATCGTCGGCAGCGCCTGCGGCAGCGCCTGCCCAGGCGAAGAGCGGGAGCCTCGTGCACACGACGTTCACGAAGGACGAGTGCACGTTCGATTTCGATGCGCCCGAGGCCTTGAAGGAGAAGTCGAGCGACGGGGTGAGCGTCTCGTACGAGAGCGCCTCGTTCAAGTTCGACGGCTTCGCCGGTTCAGCTCTCTACAGGCTCGAAGGGCTGGTCGGGCAGCACAAGCTGTACAACAAGAATCCGCCGGTATACCAGGGGACCGACGGAGGCGTGCACGTGGTGGTCGCGCGGATCGACACGTCGAGCTCCCCCCTCAGCGGCATTCAGGGGCGCGGAGAAGAGGCCGCGAAGCGCTCGACGGGGTGCTCCTTCATCTGCAGCGGCCTGAAGGAGCGCGAAGCCGACGTCATCGCAATGTGCAAGAGCGCGCGTCTCAAGTACGACGAATCCAAGGTGCCGTGAAGCTCCTGGGGGCGCCGCGCCGGGGCGCTGCCCCGGGCCCCGCGGGGGCTATCCGCCCCTCGACCCGGACCAGGCACGGCCTGGACCGAGGGTGGAAGAACTGCGCGATGCGCAGTTCTTCCAACGGGCCAGTGGCAAGACCAGCGGCAGGGTCGCCAATCACGGCGGTCTTGGCTGGCAGGGTCGCGTGGCGACGGGGGAGGGGCCCACGAACCCCAGCCGGACAGCCTGCTAGGGGCGCCTTCTCATCGCGAGGAGCCCAAGCGCGAGCGCCGTGAAGAGCCCGGCCGAGGTAGGACCCTTCGACCCTGCGCCGCCGACACTGCATCCTTCACCGCCGCCGTCGCCGCCAGCGCCGCCGTCGCCGCCAGCGCCGCCTTCGCCGCCGCCAGCGCCGCCGTCGCCGCCAGCGCCACCTTCGCCGCCCGCGCCGCCTTCGCCGCCGCCGCCTTCGCCGCCCGCACCGCCCGCGCCGCCTGTGCCGCCGCCCGCGCCGCCTTCGCCGCCAGCGCCACCTGCGCCGTTTCCTGAATTCATGCATTGTCCGCTTTCGCAGACCCCGCTCGTGCATTCGTCGCCGATCACGCACGCCGTCCCCGCCGCGGCATTTCCCAGCGGATAGAGCTCCACGCCGCTCAGGCTGGTGGAGCCGTCATAGCCGCCTGCGATGAACACGCCGTGCCCCGGCGCGTACGTCGCCGTGTGGTCGAGCCGCCCCGACGCCATGGGCGGGAGCGAGGCCCACGCATCCACATCGGGATCATAGATCTCCACGCTCGACAGGTAGTTCAGCCCCCCCGTCCTGCCGCCCGACACCATCACGCGGCCGCTCGGCAGCACGGTCATCACGTGATACCACCGCGCCTCGTTCAGCGGGGCGACCGTGGCCCACGTATCCGTCGCCGGATCGTAGATCTCCGCCGACGTGATCACGCCCTGGCCCTCCAGCACGCCGCCCGTGACCAGCACCTTGCCCGACGGCAAGAGCGCCGCCGCGTGCCCCTTCCGGCTCGTCGCCATCGGCGCGACGAGCGTCCACGTATCCGTCGCCGGATCGAAGATCTCCGCGCTCGTGAGGGTCACGTGGATCTCGCCTCCGTCTTCGTCCGAGCCCCACTTCCAGCCGCCCGTCACCAGGAATCGGCCATCGGGCAGCGCCGTCCCTGTGTGGCCGCTTCGAAACTCCTTCAGCTTCGGGCTGCTCACCACGGTATTCGTGGCCGGGTCGTAGCGGATCGACTTGTTCGTGACGTCCTCGCCCTGCACGGGGCCCGCGAGGATCACGTCACCGTCCGGCAGCAGGCCGAGCGTGCCGGTGTACTCCCAGTTCATCGGGAAAGCGGACCCGCTCGCCCAGGTATCGGTCGCCGGGTCGTACGTGCTGGTGCCGTCGCCGTCGACGACGAAAATGCGCCCATCGGGGAGCGTGAGGCTGAGGCCGCTGGAGATCGCGCGCGGCGCCATGCTCAGGGGCGACCACGTCCCGGTCGCAGGATCGAGGCGCTCGGCCGTCTGCAGGCCCGTATCCGTGCCGCCGGATCCCGCATATCCGCCGAGGACCACGAGCCCCTTGTCGGCGACGAAGTGCGCCACCTGCCCGCGGCGCTTGGAGGTCATGGGCGAAATGGGTTGCCACGCGGCCGACGATATCGACGGCTCCTTCGGCGCGGCCCCGCCCTCGGGCAGGGAGACGAAAAAGGGCAGAGCAGCGAGAAGGGCAACGGCCCAGGTACGGGTGCGGTGGATCAGCATGTCGTAGGCTCCGGGAAAAGGACGAGTATCGTAGACTACGCGCTTAAGACGGTTGGGGCACCAACGCAACGGTGGAGCAGGATGTCCTCGGCGCGCCGCCCGCCTGACCGGCGGGCCCGCCTCAGGGCAAGACCTGCACGAGATCCACGGCCGGCGGCGAGACAGGCGAATTCGCGACGAAGTAAGCCTGGAGCGCGTCGACGTCGATCGCTCCGCCAATCCGATCCGTACCCATCGTCAGCACGGAAAAACCGTCCCCGCCGGCCGCGTTGAAGCTGTTCACCGCGACCCGGTACGTCGTGCCCGGAGCGATCGGCGTGCCGTCGATCGTGATGGACGCGATATCGACTTTCGACCCGGTCGGCGCGCTCGCGCTGTATGTATAACGGAGGTTGCTCGACGGCTGCAGGAGGTAGATGAAGGGGACGCCGCTTTGATCGGTCCCGAATTGCTGCTCCAGCAGGGCCTCGAGCTGCGCGCCCGTCAAGCTCATGACCACGATCGAATTGCCGAACGGCAGGACCGAGAAGATCTCCTTGTAGGTGATGATCCCATCCATCGCCTCGCCCGCGGCCGCCATGAATGACAGATTCGCCCGTACGCCGCCCGCGTTCATCAGGGCAATCTGTGCTCCTCCCTGGGCCGGATCTTTCGTCGCGGCGAGCATCGAATCGGCCACCACCACGCCCAGCGTGGACAGGCTCGCGCCGAGCGGCGGCTCGCCCCGATTCAGCGTCGCCGTGATCGTGCCGACCTGCTTTTCCGCGAGCGGCGCCACCTGCGCGGCATAATCATTCACGTACGTCTCGACCTGCATGTCGGCCGTGTCGCGGGTGACGACCACGTTCTTCGCATTCTTCTTGATCACGTCCCCGGTGAGGCGGCTGATCTCCAGGTCGATGTCCGTGAGCAGGCGGCCATTGGAAGCGGCGCTCGTGACGAGCTTGTTCCCGATCGTGCAGTTGTACGCCGCGTGCGTGTGACCGCTCAGGATGACGTCGACGGCGTCGGACATGTTCGTCGCGATCTGCACGACCGGCCCCGAGATGCCCGCGCATTCGTCGAAATAACCCGTGGTGGCGCCGCCCTCGTGGAGCAGCACCACGATCGCCTCGATCCCCTGCGCCTGGAGCTCGGGGACGAGCGCATTGACGGTCTCGACCTCGTCGAGGAACGAGAGGTCCTGGATGCCGCTGGGGTCGACGATGGTCGGCGTCCCCTTCAGCGTCATCCCGACGAACGCCACCTTGGCGTCCTCGTACGTGCGAATGGCGTACGGCGGAAACAGGGTCTTCCCCGTGGTCTTGTCGAGGATGTTCGCCGCGAGGAACGCGAAGCTCGCGCCGGGGAAATCCGGACTGCCCTGGCAGCCGTCCTGGGGGTGGCAGCCGCCGCTTTGCATGCGCAAAATCTCGTTTTTGCCCTCGTCGAGCTCGTGGTTGCCGACGGCGTTTATATCGAGCCCGATGAGGTTCATCGCGCCGATCGTGGGCTCGTCATGGAAGAGGGCGGAGACGAGCGGGCTGCCACCGATGAGGTCCCCGGCCGAGACCACGACGCTATTCGGATTTTCCGCGCGCAGGGTGGCGACGTGCTGCGCGAAGAAGGCAGCGCCGCCGGCATCGACGGTGGTGTTGTCAGGCAAGGTGATCCGCCCGGCGCTGCCCGGCGGAGGTTCGATGGCACCGTGGAAATCATTGAAGCCAAGGATCTGCACCTGGACCGGAAGCTCGACGCTGCCGCCCGCGCCACCCGAGCCGCCTGCGCCGCCCGAGCCACCTGCGCCGCCTGCGCCGCCTGCGCCGCCCACGCCACCTGAGCCGCCTACGCCGCCCGCGCCGGCCATGCCGCCGGAGCTGGACGAGGAGGCATCTGAAGGCCGCGTTTCGGTGCCGCCACAGCCGGCAACGACGAGCAGGCCGAGGAGCCCCGCAGAAACCCATCCAAGAACGGAACGTACACGCTGCATGCGCCAAAGATGCGCCGCAGGCCGGATTCCGGTAGTGAAATTTCGTCACGAACGGGAGGCAGCATGACCTGGGGCCGCCGCGCCGGGGCGCCGCCCCGGCGCTACGCTGCAGCGATGCTCGCGCGGCGGGAGCCACGAAAGCCGAAGTCTACGATGTAGAGGTAGCAGAGGGCGGGGAGCAGGAAGGCGTGGTGGACGCCGATGCTGTCGGCGAGCCAGCCGAAGAGCACCGGTACGATTGCGCCGCCGACGATGGACATCACGAGGATGCTCGACGCCTGGCTCGTGAGCTTGCCGAGACCCTCGATGCCCAGCGTGAAGATGGTCGGGAACATGATCGAGTTGAAGAGGCCGACGGCGAGAATGGTCCCCATTGCCACGGGACCGTCGAGCACGACGGTTGCCGTCACCAGCAGCGCTGCGACGATTGCGCTCCCCCCGAGCACGCGTCCCGGATCGGCTTTGCGCAGGACCGCCGAGCCGATGAAGCGGCCTACCATGGCGCCGCCCCAGTAGAGGGATACGTATTTGGCGGCCTGGGCCTCGGTGAAGGCTGCGATCGAGGGCAGCGCGAAGAAGTTGACGAGGAAGCTGCCGATCGCGACCTCGGCGCCGACGTAGAGAAAGATGCCCAGGGCGGCGCGTCGCAATTGCGGATACTTGAGTGCGTCGAGGAAGGTGCCTCGTTTGGCCTCCTCGCCTTCGACCGACGGGATCGTCGGCAGCTTGAGGACCGCGAGCGCGCCGGCGAGCACGAAGAGCATGACGGCGAGACCGAGGTAGGGCAGACGGACGGCGTGCGCCTCGGCGAGCGGGTCTTCGGCTTGTTTCACGGCGCCGAGGATGAAATGACCACCGAAATAGGGCGCCACCGTCGTGCCGAGCGAGTTGAAGGCTTGCGTCAGGTTCAGGCGGCTCGACGCGGTGGCGGGCGGGCCGAGCACGGCGACGTACGGGTTCGCGGTGACCTGGAGGATCGTGATTCCGGTGGCGAGGACGAAGAGCGCGGCCAGGAAAAAGGGATACGAGGGCAGGCTGGCGGCCGGATAAAAGAGCAGCGCGCCGGTGCCGGCCGTTGCGAGGCCGAACGGCAGGCCTCGTTTGTAGCCGATCCGCGCGATGAGCTTGCCGGCGGGCAGCGACATCAGGAAATACGCCGAGAAAAATGAGAATTGCACCAGGGCGCCCTCGGCATAGCCGAGACGGAACACGTTTTTCAGGTGCGGGATCAGGATGTCGTTCATGCAGGTCATGAAGCCCCACATGAAAAAGATCGTGGTCACGACGCCGAGGGCGCCGATGTACGTCCTGGAAGGCGCATCCGTGACCGCCGCCGCCCGAGGGGTCGATACCTCCATGCCCCTTGTCTTCTCACGGGCGGCGCGGGCGCGCCACGATTGTCGCGACCGTGGAAAGGCTCGCGCGTGCTCGGCTGGCGAGCGCTTCCGCCCGCGACGCTCGCGCGTTCACATGTAGAACGGCACGCCCACGCCGGGGAAGCGGACGTTCGCGTAGGTCGCTGCCGAGAGGACCACGACGAGCGGCCCGGGAAAATCGCGGCCGTGGATGAGATCCATCATGCGCAGGTGCGCGGCGTCGGTCGGGGGATCGGCGGGGTGGAGCGAATGCATCTCGCGCTCGCGGTGGAGCAGGTAACGTCCGGCTTCGCGTGTCCTGAAGTCGTAATCACCCACGGCGACGAGGCGACCATAAAGCTCGAGCGCCATTGGCTCGTCGCCCATCGGCGGCGCGAGGACGCTCGTGTGCAGGTGCATGTATTTTCCGAGGCCCCCATACCCACTCCCATCGACGGCGATGGGCAGGTCGCCGAGCGCCTCGAACAACACGGCGCGGATCGCGCCCGCGAGGCCCTCGAAGTCGGGCGCGACGATCGCGCGGCCGACGAGCGCGGGTACGGGCCACGCGAGGACACATGCGGCTTCCTCGGGGCCCTCGGTTTCGGTGAGGAGCGCGTCGAGCTCGTGCTGGGCGCCGAGGTAGGGCGCGAGCGGGCCGGTGGGCTTCGTCGGAGGTGGGGACGCGGGGCCGCGCCGGCCCTGCTCGGTGAGGCGCGAAAGGCGGTCGCTGCCGCTGATCGGCGGGGATCGGAGGGATGCCGCGTCGGGATGGGGCGGGCGAATCCGTGGGGTTTTCGGGAGCGCACTCGGGCCTGGGATGCGCCTCGCTCCATGGATGCGCTGCACGAACGCGTCGACCTCGACGTCCTCCTGCTCCGCGCGCGAACGCAGGGTGAGCACGAGGTCGCCCCGCGCGATGCGGGCCCGCACGGCGTCGCAGCCCGCGAGAGGGTCGTCGTCGAAAGGGTCCGCGACGAGCACGAGCTCGCTGATCTCATTGATATGCCGGGACACGAACGTGTCGACCAGGGCGCCCGCCAGGGACTCGCCCGGATCGAGGATCACCGTCAGGCAACGCGCAGGGCTGTCGGTCTGCATCCGCAAGGTGGTCTTCATGGCACGGAGTGAGCTTACCACCGTGCGGTGTTCAGCATCGGCGTGGTCTTCAGGGGTGGATGGGCGTCAGGGGGCGCTGAACAGAATGGTCAGCGGGTGTTGACGCGCGTCAGGGGGGCGCTGGTCACGATGAACAGCGGGTGTTGACGCTCGTCGAGGGGGTGCTGGTCACGATGAACAGCGGGTGTTGACGCGCGTCAGGGGGCGCTGGTCACGATGAACAGCGGGTGTTGACGCGCGTCAGGGGGGCGCTGGTCACGATGAACAGCGGGTGTTGACGCGCGTCAGGGGGCGCTGGTCACGATGAACAGCGTGGGTTGACGCTCGTCGAGGGCTACGGCCACCATTTTACCCTGACGAATCGCGAAACCGGAGGCGTGAACACCGTGAAGTACGATGAATTGGAGTCCCTGCTTCGTAACTGGGGGGGAGATCCCCCCTACGACTTCGTCGGGATGTTCCACCTGTTCCGAGCCTGCGTGCTCAATCTGACGGAGCGTTCGACGGAGGCCGATTGGTCCGAGGTGTACGAGTTTCTCGAACCCCCGGAGAGGAATTTCCTCGAACGACTGGTTCGAGGTTTCCAGAGCAGGAGCTTCCCAGGCGAGGACGCAGGCCCTAGAGGGGGATGACCGGCTGTGCGATAGTTGGTCCCGCAACGAGTTCGACGCGCCAGTCATGAGCTACGAAAGGGTTGTGTGAGAGGATGCTTTCAGGGATCCAGGATCCGGAGACGTGGGTCGCTCTGGTCTCGCTTTGCGCGATGGAGATCGTGCTCGGCATCGACAACGTGGTGTTCATCTCGATCCTCACGGCGCGCCTGCCAGCAGAGAAGAGGGACCGCGTAGGGCGGATGGGGCTCCTGCTCGCACTCGTGATGCGGATCGGTCTGCTCTTCACGATCAGCTTCCTGATGGGTCTCACGAAGCCGCTCTTCACGCTGCCCCTCGTGGGCGCAGCGATCTCGGGCAAGAGCCTGATCCTGCTCGTCGGCGGCCTGTTCCTGATGGGCAAGTCGACAAACGAGATCTACGCAAAGGTGGAGAACGACGAGGAAGAAGAGCACGGAGGCGGAGCCAAGGCGGTGAGCGTAGGGCTCGTGATCGCGCAGATCCTGGCACTCGACGTGGTGTTCTCCCTCGACTCGGTGATCACAGCGGTAGGCATGATCCCGCCCGAGCAGATGTGGGTCATGGTGACCGCAGTGCTGGTCTCCGTGGGCGTGATGCTGCTCTTCGCGAAGGGGATCTCGGGCTTCGTCCTCGCGCACCCGTCGGTGAAGCTGCTCGCGCTCGCGTTCCTCTTGCTGATCGGCGTGATGCTCGTAGCCGAAGGGATGGGGCAGAAGATCCCGAAGGGCTACATCTACTTCGCAATGGCCTTCGCCCTCGGCGTGGAGCTGCTCAACATGCGATTCCGCAAGAAGCGGCGGAAGAACGCGCCGGAGGCGGCGTAAGCGGCGGGGCCTGGGGCGCCTCGCCGGGGCGCTGCCCCGGGCCCCGCGGGGGCTGTCCGCCCCTCGACCCGGACCAGCGCAAGCGCTGGACCTTTTGTGGAAGAACTGCGCGATGCGCAGTTCTTCCAAGGCGCCGGTGGCAAGACCAAGGACGGCGTTGCCGGTCGAAATAAGATTGGCAGGGTCATCGCTGGTCTTGACCCGGCCTGTTCGATGAACTGCGCATCGCGCAGTTCATCGACCCCGAGTCCAGCGCTTGCGCTGGTCCGGGTCCAGGGGCGGATAGCCCCTGGTGGGGTCTGGGGCAACGCCCCAGCCACTCCCGGCTCAGCCTGCGTCCTCGATCTCCTCGACCCCGCGAATTGCCTCCGCGGGGCTTGTCGCTGCGGCGAGCCTGTCCGCGAGACCATCACTCGATAGCCGTGCTGCGTGCGCCAGGAGCGAGAGCGCCGCGCCGCCCGGCTTTCCGAGCAGCAAGACCAATAGCACCCGGATCGGCAGACCGTCCGGCGCCTCGGGTAAGACCAGCGGCCGCGCCAGTGTGACCAGCGCTGCTGCCGTCTCCGAAGGCGGAAACACGCCATGCGGGAGCATCACACCGCCCCCGAGCGCTGTCGATGCTGTCTGCTCCCGCGCTAACAGCTCCGCCACCACCTGCCGTACGCTCGGCTCCCCGCGCAATCGGGGAAACCGGCTCGCGGCGATTTCGATGGCATCCTCCAGCCCGGGACACGTGAGCTGCAGGATCACGCGCTCCGGCGCGAGCAGGCGCGCGAGGGAGGGGCGCTCCTCGCGACGCTCGGCTGCTGGGAACTCGCGCTCCACGAAGGCGCGGATCCGCGCGATCTCGGCAGGACCGAGCTTCCTGCGCGCAATGTCGAGGAAAAGCATCCCCGCGCTCGGGACGTCCTCGGCATAGCCCTCGATTGCACAGCCGACCTTGTGCGCGGCGCCCACGAGCAATCGTGGAGGGATGCCGATTTCGCGCGCGATGGCCTCCAGCCGATCCGGGGTCGGGACGGCGTCGCGGCCGTGCTCGACGCGGCTCAGGTAAGCGCTGGAGACACCAATGCGTTGCGCGAGGTCCCGCAGGGATAAACCCGCGTCGAGACGCAAGAGGCGGATCGTCGCTCCGAGGTGCATGGCGTGTTTCAGGATGAAGCTTGTTCACCCGTCGCCCGGACGATCGTGGCGAGCGAGGGCTTCGGCGCCGCGGCGCGGACTTCGCCGTGCTGGTGGACGACGAGCAGCGAGATCGGACAGGCGTGGATCATGCGCTCGGCTTGCAGGCCGAACAGGCGCTCCGAGAGGCCCCACTCGGCCCCCGCGCCCACGATGACGAGGTCGTACCCACGCGCGGCCTCGGCGAGCGCGGCCTCGGAGGGCACGTCGTGCTCGACGACCTCGAACTTCACCTGGCCCGCGGCCCCGGGCTCCTGGAAGACCTCCTCCACGCGCGCCTTCGCGCCGAGCGGTTTGCCGCCGTCGCGGCCCTTGGCGACCACGTGCAGCACGGTCACGTCTGCCCCGGCGATGTGCGTGATCCGCTGGGCGAGGCGCAGCGCCGCGCGATCGTGCGCGCTGCCGAGGAAGGGCACGAGGACGCGGCGGATCTGCGTGAGGCCTCGATCGACGAGCACGGCGACGTCGGCCGGCGCGCGCTTCATGACCTCGTAGACCGTGCCCGAGAGCGCGGCCTTGCCGATGAGCGGCTTGCGCCAGCCGAGCAGGAGGAGATCGGCGTGCTTGGCCTCGGCGACGCGGCAGATGTCGACGGCGGGTTCGCCGGAGACGAAGCTCAGCGGTTTGACCGGGACCGAGAGGGACGTGGCGCGGGAAAGCAGGGGTTCGAGTGCGTCGCCGTCGCTCGAGGTGTCGCCGCGCTCCTGGCGGAGGACGAACGAGGCGCGATCGTCGGGATGGATGAGGTGCAGTGCGTAGAGCCGCTCGGCCGCCGCGGGTCCGCCGAGCGCGTGGCCGAGCGTGACCATGCCGGGGCCGGTGCGATCATCCGCGACGCACATGACGACGGTGAAGGGCGGCGCCTGGTTCACGGGCACGGGCGTCGCCTCGGGCGTGTCGGCGACCTCCTTGGCGAAGAGCTCGAACGGGTAGATGCGCTGGAGGAGCGGCGTGGTGATGAAGGTCGTGAAGAGCGCCATCAGCACCATCATCGTGAACAGCGTCGGCGAGATGACGCCGAGATCGAGGCCCAGGTTGAGGGCCACGAGCTCCATGAGCCCGCGGGTGTTCATGAGGATTCCGATCGCGCTCGACTCGCGCCAGCCGAGGCCGGTGAAGCGCGCGGCGAGGGCGCTGCCGCCGAACTTGCCGAGGCAGGCGAGCAGGATGAGCAAGGCGCAGATGCCCCAGTGATGCGGGCTCGACAGGAGGCCGATCTGCGTGCGCAGGCCGCTGTACGCGAAGAACAGGGGCAGGAGCAGCACGACGACGAGGTCTTCGAGCTTGTGCGCGAGCGCCTCGGCGAGGCCGCCGTCCTTGGGGATCGCGGCGCCGAGGACGAAGGCGCCGAAGAGCGCGTGGATCCCGATGGCCTCGGTGACCATGCTGGAGACGAGCAGGAGCAGGAGCGAGATCGCGACGACGCCCTGGTTGACGTGTTGCCCCGATCCGACGCGCGCCCCGAGCCGCGCGAGGAAGGGCCGCACGACGAAGAGCATCACGGCGATGTAGCCGAGGGCCATGACGGTCGTGCGGACGGCGCCGTCGAGGCCCGTGGAGCGGACGGTGGAGACGACGAACGCGAGCAGACACCAGGCCGTCACGTCATCAACGGCGGCGCAGGTGATGGCGAGGGCGCCGACCTTGGTCCGGAGCAGGCGGCGCTCGGCGAGGATGCGCGCGAGGACCGGGAACGCCGTGATGCTCATGGCGACGCCCATGAAGAGGGCGAACGAGGTGAACGGGACGTCGGGCTCGGAGAGGCGGCTGCGAAGCCACGAGGACGCGAGGGCGCCGAGCGCGAAGGGGATGACGATGCTCGTGTGGCTGATGACGACCGAGGCGCGGCCGCGGTTCTTGAGGAGCTTCGGGTCGAGCTCGAGCCCGATGAGGAACATGAAGAGGACGAGCCCGACCTGGCTGAGCATGCCGAGCACGGGCATCGAGCTCTTCGGGAAGACCGCATCCATGACGCCCGGCGCAACCAACCCGAGCAAGGAGGGGCCGAGGAGGATGCCGGCCGTGATCTCGGCGATGACCATGGGCTGGCCTATCCGCCGGAGGAGCGCGCCGAGCAGCCGTGACAGGGCCACGACGACCGTCATCTGCAAGATGAGCAGGGTCAGCGGGTTGTGCGTAATCGCATGCATGGCTCGGCCTCCTGAGTGATAAGTTATCACTTAGCGCAGGCGGACGGAAAGAGCCGTGACCACCTGCGCTCGGCCGCTTTCGTGCTCAGCCGTCGATGCGGGAGCAGCCGGAAATGTCGACGCTGCGTACGAGGAAGCTCGTGCTCTCGGCCATGTGAATGACCCTGGTCCAGACGCGTACACGCGCCTCGTCCTTGGTGCGGTCCAGGATCTCGAGGGTGGTGTTTTTCCCGATCGAACCCACCGTCCTGCGCTCGCCTCCGGCCTCCGCGACGAGCGGCACGTCGTGCTCGCAGCGCAATCGTTCCTTCACGACGAACGGAGGGTGCCGGATGCCCCCGCGGCCGCCGCCGGACCCGTATCCGGTGAGCGATCGGGACGGCTTCAGGTCCGATGTTTTCACCCAGCCAAACACGTAGAGCGTGTCCACCGGGAGCGAGATGCGCGACATGCCGCCGCGGGATTCGAAGACGCTCACGTGGGTCGCCGTCGAGAGCGTGATGCGGGCGACGGGTTTGCCCTTGGGTTCGAGCGAGAGGGGCACGGGGCTCCCGGGCAGGATGATTTTGACCTCCTTCCGTTTCGCTTCCCCCCCGCCGGGGACGGCGTCCTCCGCCGAGAAGGAGTCGCCTTCGAGGCCGACGTCGCCGCACGGACGCGTGGCGCGGAGGGGCGGGTCGAGGACTTCGAGCTCCTCGGCGTCGGGGTGCGTCACGGTGAGGGATTGGCCTTCGGCGGTAGACCAGCCGAGGTGGGCGAAGATCGTCGGAATGGCGAACCCATTCATGACGATGGGTACGTTCGCGCGGAGGACCGAGGCGGAGGCGGGGGTGTGGCCTTCGACGGTGACGCCTTGGTCGCGGATCCGGAGGAGGGTGTCGCCCACGGGTCCGACGGGGATGGAGAGCCGAGCCGCGCCGCCCCGGATGCGGGCGAAGGGGGTGGCGTCGGGGAGCAAGGCGAGGTTCGTGACGTCCGCAGCGCCGCTCCACTGCGCCGCTTCAAAGGCGCACGCGACCGGGGCGTCGAGCGCGACGGGCGGAGGCAAGGGCTTTTCCGGCGGTGGCGGGTCCGGGGGCGCGGGAGGCGCGGCGGCGGGAGGCGGCGGGATGGCGACGAGCGGCGGGGGCGCCGGGGGCGGGGGCGGGGAGGCGCAAGCCGCGAGGAAGACGAGGAGCGGGAAGCCCGGGGCGCGAGGCATGGCGAGCGCACGGTATCATGGCGTGCCTTCGGGGGTTGACGCGTGTCGGGGAGCTGCCGATCTCGTGCCGGAGCGCGCGCAGTCGTCGGAGAAGCCACATGCGATGGTGCAGAGAGCTCCGCAACCGGCTCGCGGCGGCCACCGCGATGGTGCGGAGACGCGCTCAGGCGGCCGAGGCGCTCCCCGCACGTCTGCGGAACGCATGGAGAGCCGCTTGCGAACGGTCCGGCATCTCCGCGGGGCGTCACGCAGGCGATTGCAGAGGCTTCCGCACCATCGCGGGAGGGTTCCTCAGGCGCTTGCGAAGGGTCCTGCACCATCGCAGGTGCGTTTTCCGACGCCCGAGCTGCCGTCCGCACGTGCGCCGGGCTTCAGGGGGTGGTCTCTGCCGCGGGCGGCTCCGGCGTGGCGGCGCGCGGGAGGCTGCGGCCAAGGGCGATCGACCGTCAAGGCTTCCGGGCGGGGAGGGCGGTTCAGGTGCCGTTCAGGTAACCGATCGCCTTGCCGTATTGATAGAGCTTCTCCAGCACGTAACGGGCGATGTCGCCGACCGATGTCTCAACGCGCCACATGAACTCCAATCGGACCGACCCATCCGCTGTCGCGCACAGCACATCGCTGTTGCGGTTCTGCGTGACGCCGAGACCATCCTCGGGCTTGTACGCTTTGATGAGGCCCGCCGCCTCGAGCGCTTCGCCCATGGTGCGATTGAGCGCGCCATCGTCCTTGCTCGCGTACTGGCTCAGCTTCTGGAACTCGTCCTTGCGTTCCTTGCCAGGCTTTCGTCCGACGCTCCGGATCGTCACCGGCTGCCCCTGGAACGCAAGGCCGAGTTGACTCTCGCGCAGCCGGTCGAGGCCATCGCCCGGCTCCGTCACGGGGAACTTCGCTTCTTTGAGGCGCGCGCGGAGGTCCGCGTCCGCGTAATCACGCATGATGGACATCGCAGTCATGATGGGGATGTAGAGGATCCGCGCGTCGAAGGAGCGGCCGAGGAGACCGAGCTTGTCCGGGTACCGCTTGAGGTCCTGCACGACGTTCGCGTCCGTCGAGGCGAGCAATCTCTCGATGTCCGCGCTGAAATGGGCACCACTCGTGAGTGTGCCGACCTCCGTCTCGGGGTCGTTGCCTGCGATCACCACGATCCAGAGGTTGTGCCGCGCTTGCTCGGGCAAGAGGTTGGCGAGGGCCGTGCGGTTGCGGCGCTCTTCCATCCGGAGGCTGTTGAAGAAATTGCCAATGGTCGTCGCCTTCGCCGCGAGCTCTCGGGCGCGCTCTTCGGTGATCCCCAGGGCGATCAGCGAGGCTCCGCCGTTCAGGGCCTGGATGGTGCCACGCGCGATGTCGACGTATTCGGACTTGGGCGGCCCCTCGAAGCAATAACCCTTGTCGTATACGCCGAGCAACGCGTCGCCGCCGATTTTGTTGGCCTTCGCGAGGATGCGTTGCGCGACGTCTTCGCCGGTACATGGCCACACGACGAGCGTTCGTTGCCCCTCGCGTGAACGGATGAACTGGTTGATGGCATGGAGCGCAAGCTCCATGTCTGCCTCCGATGTGCTCGGGAGCGCCTCGCGCCCCGCCAGGACGACGACGCGCAGCCGCTCGTGGGGCTCGAGGAGCTCCTCCAGCGCTTCGGGGATGGGCTGCTCGGCATCCACCTTGATGGTTCGCACACCGTCACGAAAGAGCTTCAACGTGTGCAGGAAGGTGGACTTGCCGGAGCCCGGTTGCCCGTGGAGGACCAGGAAGGCGCCCTGACATGCGCTCTGCATGTCGTCGTAAATTTCGTCGATGGCGTTGAGCGCCCCACGCACGGGCCGAACAATCGAGGAGAGCTCGTCGCCGTGCCTTATCATTCTCTCCAGACCCTCGAAGCGATTCGGGATCTGGACGCTCGTGTTCGACACGAGGGAAGTGTAGACCAAGCGTCGGCCCCAAGGCAGGGAAGCTTTCGCCCCCTCATCCCTGTTGACACCCACGGCAGGCATGGCTTGCCATGTCGGCCATGTGGAGCCCTGAAGGCCGCAAGGAGAACGCTCGCGAGCTGCGCCGGATCGCCGACAAGGTGCTCCGGTACCGCCAGCTCTGCGACCGCTTCGCGAGTTACTTCCAGCCCGAGAGCGACAACGCCCGCCAGCTCCGTCAGATCCGCAGCAAGCTCGAAGATCTGCGCGGGCGCGCGCTCGATCGGGAGAAGCGGCTCGCCAAGGGCGTCGTGAAGATCGGCGTCGTCGGCCTGGAGAAGCAGGGCAAGAGCGCGTTCCTCTCGGCGTGGCTGAAGAGCGAAAAACTCCTGCCGAGCGAGGCGGAGCGCTGCACCTGGAGCACCACGGTCATCGAGCCGGGCGAGGCCGGGCAGTTTTCCGCGACGGTCACGTACTACAACGAGGCCGACTTCAAGGCGCGCATCCAGAGCTACTTCGACGCGCTCGAGCCCGGGAGCGTCGAGCGCTGGCAAGGCCTGAACCAGGCCGAGATCCTGCGGCTCAAGGCGAGCTTCAAGACGCGCGAAGGCTACGACGTCGACGATCCGGATCGCGCCGGGCGGCGCGAGCAGACGGCGCTCGCCGAGCTCGTGGAGATCAGCGCGGGTCTGTCCGAGATCAAGGCCCGGCTCGGTCGAACGCCCGAGAAGATCACGGCGAGCAGCCTCGACGCGCTCGCCGAGCAGATCCGGCCCTACATCGCGCTCAAGGATACGAAGAACGGGAACAGGCCCTACCCGGGCGTGCGAGCCGTGAAGATCGTCACGGTCACGATCCCCGTCGAGGGCGCGATGCCCGGCGTCGAGCTGATGGATCTGCCCGGCATCGACGCGCCCTCGGATAAGGCGCGGCGCGACACCGAGGAGGCGCTCGCGAACGACGTCGACGTCACGATCTTCGTCAAGGACATCACGCGGCCGTCGCTCGTGCGAAACGAGGTCGAGCTGCTCCGCATGGCGCAGACGGCCGATCGGAGCATCTCGCTGAAGGACCGGATCTTCGTGGTCCTGACGAAGGTGGACCTCTTCGATCACGCCGACGAGAACGGGAACTGGCACTGGTCGCTGGCCGCGCGGAACTTCCGCGAGCAGGGCGTCGATCGGATCTTCCCGTACTCGAAGGTGTGGGTGCACCAGGGCGTCGACACGCAGCACCCGGTGGCGCGGCAGCTCATGGACTTCTTCGGCACGACGACGCCCGTGAACGGGCTCGACAAACTGAAGGACGCCGTCGAGCGGTACCTCTCGACCGACGTCGAGGCGCTCGATCGCAAGGTGACGCAGGCGATCAACGCGGAGTTCGGCGAGGTCGAGGCGCTGCTCCGCGGCGTGCTCGTGACCGTGAAGGACGGGCTGAGCGATCGGGAGTTCGATCGGCGCGCCGAGCAGGTCTTCGATCTGCACTACGAGCACATCCAGTCGGGCGAGGATCCGACGGGGCTCTTGCCCGAGATCCGCAAGCGTATGTCGGCCTTCATGGACTTCGAGATGAGCGACACGCAGCGGTCGGCCCGGGCCGCGCGCGCGGATGTGCGGATCGATCAGATCCGGAACGATCTCTTGGCGCGGCTCACGCCCGAGGAGGCGGAGGCGAAGCGGCGGCAGATGCCGAGCCCGGGGCTCATGAACGAGACGGCCGTCGAGATCGAGATGCGCAAGCAGATGCGCGAGCGCGTGGCGTCGCGGATCGCGGGGCTCGGCGAGGACTTCCGCAACACGGCCCGTGAGAGCGTGGAGCGGATGCTGCACGAGATGTTCATCGAGGCAGGCTACGAAGGTGGGCGGCTCGAAGTGCTGCTTCCGGCGGGCAAGACGCTCATCGAGCGGATCGATGCGCTCGGTCGGTCGGGACACGTGTCGGAGAGCGTGGTCCGGTACCAGAACCAGGAGATGGCCAAGGCGGACGTCGCGTTCGAGGTGCTCTCGCGGTACTTCGCGCGGCAGATCGTGGACATCCTCGACGCGACGGATCCGTACGATCGCGAGATCCGCGAGCGCGAGATGCGCGGGCTCGAGCAGTTCTTCGGGATGGGGATCGCCGACAAGGCGCAGGCGACGGGCGCGGCCGCGACCGCGAGCGGCGTCATCGGTTCGGTGAAGGCGAAGCTCGGGTTCGGCGAGGAAAAAGCCGACGGGACCACGGCGGCCACGGCCCCCGCGCCCGCGCCGGCGATCGGCGGTTTTCCCACGGTGGGCGCCGCGATGCCCGTGGCGAGGCAGCAGCCGGCCCCGCAAGCAGGCGCGGCGCCGGCCGGGAGCACGAAGCCTCCGCAGACGAACCCCGGCGCGGCGTCGGCGCAAGCGGCGACGCCGGGGAACGTGCGCGACTGGTCGAAGATGCTCGCGCGGGTGCGCGTGGACGTGGAGCGGATCTGCGACTTCCTCGAAGCGCTGGCGAAGCACCCGCGCGGCCTGCAGAAATACCACGAGGAGGCGGTGCGGACGGTGCACGACTCGTGGCTCGATCGGGAAGGGGAGCAGTCGCTCCGGCGCTGGGTGCGCAGCGAGTGCGCGCGGATCTGGCCGCACAAGTTCGCCGCGATCGAGGCGGAGAAGGATCGCGCGCGCGCGGACATCGAGGCGCTCGAAGAGCTCTTCGGCGGGAGCGCGCCCGTCACGAAGTCCGAACCGCAGAAGCCCGCCGCGGCCCGCCCCGCGACGGCAGGAGCGTGATCCGTGGCCTACGATCTCGCGCGTTTGTCGAGTTACGTGCGGTTTTACCAGACGGTCGTGAACCAGCTCGCGGCCGCCTGGCAGAACCTCACGCGTCTGCACTTCACGGCGAAGGACGCGCTCGCCCCGCTCGCCGAGCCGCTCGCGCCCGTCGCCTACGCGCCGCTCCTCGCCGCGCTGGAAGAACCCGCGCCGTCGGAGGAAGCGATCGCCGCGCTCTGGCGGCCGGTCGACGAGAAAGACCTTTCGGATCTGAACGATATCTACGAGGTCGCCGGGAGGTTCGGCTTCCAGGGCGAGGACAACCAGAACCTCGCGCGCGTGCAGCGGCTCGTCGCGTCCGCGCGGAACGAGATCCTTGGGCATCGGCGCAGGCTCTCCGATCTACGCGAGCTGCCGAACGCGGCGCGTACCGCGGCCGCGCGCCTGCGCGCCGAGGAGGAGGCGCGCGCCGCCGCCGAGCGGGCCGAGAAGATGGCCGCGTTCGGCCCGCTTGCCGAGACCGTGGTGACGCGCGCGAAGCAGACGATCGAGGCCGTGCGCGCGGTGCCGTTCCCGGATCTCTCGAACGCCGAGATCGCGGCCGAGGAGTACCGCAAGTACGCGGCGAAGCTCGATCACGTCTACCAGACGTGCCTGCCCTTCCTGCGCAAGGCGATCCAGAACCTCTACGCGTTCGTGAACGCCGAGCCCACCGCGTCGTGGCCGGACACGCTGCCGATCACGAAGGATCTGCCGCCGGAGCTCGTCACCGTGCCGCCGGCCGGATCGCAGGAGCTCACGCAGGCGCGCGCGAGCGTCGCGTCCCTCGCCGAGGAGGAGATCCAGCTCGGCCGCGCGCGAGACGCCGTCTCCACGGCCGCAGCGAGGCTCGAAGGAGAGATGGCCGCGGCGCAGATGAAGGACGCCGAGATCGCGCAGGAGATCGCGACGGCACACGCGATCCTGGATCTCGCGGTGGCCGCCGAGCAGGCGGAGGCGACGCGGATCGAGCTCGAAGGGCTCGCGGCGCAGCGAGCGTCGCGGGTCGAGAGCGCGGGCGCGGTGCTGTCGCGGCAACGGCAGATCGAGGCGGCGATCAAGCTGCTCGAAGACGAGCTCCGGCGAAGGCACGCTGAGCTCGGGGCGCTCGAAGCGCAGCTCGTGGAGACACGCAAGGACGAGCCGGTTCTCTTCGGCAAGGACGAGTGGCGCGCGAAGGTCGCCGCGATGGAGGAGCAGAAGGCCCAGCAGCAGGCGGTCTACGGGCAAAGGCTCGCGACGCTGCAGCAGTTTCAGATCGATCATTCGAGCGTGTCGGTCGAGGTGCAGACGGAGCAGCAGAAGCAAGCGCTGCTCGAGCGGCAGATCGTGGAGGCGCAGAGCAAGGCGGCGACGCTGGAGCTCACGATCCGGGAGATCGGGACGAAGCTCGGGGCGGCGAGGCCATCGCGGGCGGTGTCCGCGGACGACGCGCGCAAGGCGCTCGGATCGCTGCAGCAGGCGAAGCTCGGCGTGGCCGAGCGGATGGAAGCGCTCAAGGCCGAGATGCGGCGGCAGAAGGACGAGGCCGTGCGCGTGCTGAATCGCATGAAGCAAATCGGCGTGGAGCGGCAGCACGTGACGGCGATGGTGCAGAGCGCCGAGACGGCCGCGACGCAGGGCCGCGAGGAGGCGCTCCGGCAGCTCGCGCGCGAGCGGCGGGCCGGCGTGGAGCGGCACGTGGGCGAGGTGCTTTCGACGCTGGAGAAGTCGATCGCGCACGTGGGGCCGGTGTTCGTGGATCCGGCGCGGGATCTTCTCGTCGCCGCGACGGAGCCGAAGGCCGAGGTGACGACGCGCGTGCTCGAAGCCGCGGAGGCGGCGGCGCCCGTGGTGGACAGGCTCTACAAGGAGCTCGATCCGGAGCTGCTCGCGCAGGACGCGACGCTCGGGCAGATCCAGCGCGAGTTCTGCGACGTGGCCGAAGGCGCGTGCGTCACGGCGTGGGGCGGATGATCAGGCGCCGGCCCGGGTCGTCGCCCGGGTCGTCGCCGGCGAGCCACTCCTTGCAGAGACCGAGCAGGCGGGCGTTCGCGGCGCGCCGCTCGAGGAACGATTGCCTGAGCTCGTCGTCGAGGATGGTCGCCGCGCGCTTGTAGATGTCGGCCCGGGTCGCGGCGAGCGTCGCCTGCGCTTCGTGGTGCGCGCCGAGCTGGAGGAGCGCCTCGACGCGGAGGAGCGTGATCTCGGGCGGCGCCGGAGCCGGATGCGCGCCGCGGACAGGGCGCAAGGCGAGCGCGCGATCGACGAGCGTGAGCGTCTTGTCGGGCTCCTTCGAGGCGAGGAAAAACGCCGCGCGCACGCTGTAGAGCGCACCCGGAGGCGCACCGGCGGCCCGCAGCGGGCCGAGCATCCGATCGGCCTTGTCGAGCTCGCCGAGCGCGATGCTCGCGCGCGCCGCGAGCAGGCGCGCCCGCCGCTCCGCGAGCCGTTCGCCTCGTGACGCGGCGAGCTTCACCACGTCCTCGGCCATCTCGCGCGCCGGGATGAACGCGCCGCGCTCCAGGCTGCGCAGGGCCTCGAACGTGCTGCCCACGATCGAGGTGAGGCTGCCTTCGGGCTCCTGATCGAGGCCCTCCTGGAGCGCCTTGTCCGCGAGCTCGTGCGCGCCGAGGAGCAAGAGATCGAGGCCGACGTGGACGCGCGCATAGGGCAGGTAGCGACGGTCGCCGATGGCATTGAAGCGCAGCACGCTCTCGCGATCGAGCCCGAGCGCGGCCCAGGGATCCTGCTCGACCGCGCGCGCCCAGTGGGCGTGCGTGTGCAGCGTCCACGCGGCGACGACGGGCTCGCGCTCGGCGGCGGCGGCCGTGACCTGCCGCATGCGTTCGAGGTACGGCAGGGCTGAAGCCGGCTCGTGATCGAGCAGCGAGTCGATCGTGGCGCTGAAGGCCCAGGAGAGCGCGAGGACCGCGTCGGGCGAGGGGCGCTCGTGGAGGAGCTTCTGGAAGAGCTCGGCCGCGCCCCGCGCGTCACCCTGAGCGAGCGCGGAGCGGATGGCGCCGCCCAGTGCGCGGGCGTGGTGGCGGCTGCCCGGCGTCGCGTAGATGAAGGCGCACCGCGCCGCCTCGTAGGCGCGGGCGTGGCTCGATCGCCAGGTCTGCGCGTCCGTCGCAATGGCCCAGAGCTCGGCCGCGGCCTCGCCATCGGCACCGAGATCGAGGCCCCGCTTGGCGAGCTCGATGGCCGCTTCGAGGGCGCCGCCCGAGAGCGCTTGTTCGGCCGCGCGTACGCAAAACTCGACGGCGCGGGGACCGTCGCCGGCGCGCTCGAAGTGGAGCGCGAGCACGCTCGGATCGTTCTCGCCGGCCGAGAGCAACCACTCGGCGGCGCGACGATGGCCGAACTGCCGATCGTCGTCCGTGAGCCGCCCATACGCCGCCTCGCGCAGGAGTGGGTGGCGGAAGGCGTACTCGGTCTCGCCCGCGAAGCGGCTCTGCCTTCGCCGCGTGAGGAGCTCGCAGTCGCAGAGCCGGTCGAGCGTCTTGCCGAGCGAGACCGTGGGTTCGCCGTGACCAAAGACGATCGGGCGCAGGGCCCCCTCCCACGCCGCCTCGCCGAAGATGCTCGCGGCGCGCAGCACCCGCCGCGCCTCGTCGTCGAGCGACTTCGAATCGATGCGCGCGTCCACCATCCCGCGCACCGTCTCGGGCAGGGCGCCGCCGCGGCCCTCGTTCACCGCGCGGATGAGCTCTTCCAGGTAAAACGCGTTGCCCGCGCCGAGCTCGACGATGTGATCGACCACGGCGCGCGGCGTCTGCGGGCCGAGCGCGCTCCGGACGATCCGTTCGGCGTCGTCCTTGTCGAGCGGGTGGAGCCGCACGTCCTGCACCTCGCGGCCTTCCCACAGGCCTGGCAGCCGCTCGCGTACGTCGGGCCGGGCGAGGGCGAGCACCGCGAACCGCCGATCCCGGAGCGCGTCGAGCGCGGCGTCCACGAGCTTCAGCGACGCGGCGTCGCTCCACTCGAGCTCTTCGAGCACGAGCAGGAACGGGGTCGTCTCCGTGAGCGCGCGGACGAAATCGAAGAACGCTTCCTTGATGTGATCGGCCATCAGGGCCGCGTCGCTGCGCGCGGCTCGGAGCTCGGTCCGGCCCTCGTCGGGGAACTGCAAGCCCACGACCTCGCCCAGAAACTCCGTCACGCGCCGTTTCTCCGAGCCCGCGAGGTACGTTCCGACGAGCGCGCGGAGTTTTTCCTGGCTCGCGTCGACGGGTTCACCCGCGGAGATCCCGGCGGCGCTGCGCAGCGCGGAGCCGACGATGGAGAAGGCCGAGCCGGCGCGCAGCGGATCGCCGCGGCCGAGAACGACGCTGAGGATCGGCTTCTCGATGGCGAGGCGCTCGACGAGCTCGAAGCGCAGGCGTGATTTGCCGGCGCCCGGCTCGCCGAGCACGAGCACGGCCCTCGGCTTCTTGCCCTGGAGCGCCTGCTCGACGTACTTGCGGACCGTGCCGAGCTCCTCGTCGCGGCCGACGTAGGGGCTGGGTTTGCCGAGCAGCGTGCGCACGGCGCGCGTGGCCTCGCGTTCGCCGCGCAGCCAGAACTCGCCGAGGTAACTCGCCACCTCGAAGCGCGCGTCGAGGAAGGCGCACGCGACGTCGTTGATGCGCACGGGCCTCGGCCCCTTGCCCCCGTCGAGCGTCGGCATGTCGAGCAGGTGGAAGACGCCGTCGAGCATCTTGCCGACGGGCGCCTTGTCGTTCGCCTCGGCGTACGCCGCGAAGATCGCCACACGCGAGCCCTTCGCGAGCCCCGCGATCTCGAGCGCGAGCCGGGCCGCGCGGCCCGCGATCTCGGTGGGGTTGCCGCGGCCCTGGATCTTGATGAGCAACGCGACGCCCGGCAGCTCGTGGAACTGCTCGTTTTTCTTCGGATCGACCTCGGCGCGGATGGCCGCGACGACCTCGGGCGGCATCCCGCGCGGGGGTTTGTCGGAGAGGAGCTCGTCGACATCGGGGACGGGCTTCGCCGCGACCACGAAGAGGAGCTGTTTTTCCTGCGGGCTCATCCGCTCGCTCCCGGGGACGGCCGGCGGCGGCGGGATCGGCGTGAGCTTGCGCGCCCACGGGTCGTTCGGCGAGGCGGGCGGGTAGGTCGTGATGACCGGGCTCGAGCGTCGCTCCGGCGGCCGCGTCGACGCTTTTTTCGCCAGGCCCTCGAGCGTGTTCGCGACGGCGGTGCCGGTCTGCGGCCGCTGCGAAGGATCCTTCGAGAGCATGCGGGCCACGAGCTCGGAGAGCGCGTACGGCACCTCGGGGCGGATCTCGGCGACGCGCGGCACCTCGGCCATCACGATCTTCGCGAGCACGACGTGCTGCGGCCCTCCCTCGAAGGCTCTGCGACCCGTCAGGCATTCGAAGAGCACGGCGCCGAGGCAGAACATGTCCGCCGCGGCGCCCACGTTCCCGCCGTAGTCGATCTGCTCGGGCGCCATGTACCCCACGGTCCCGATGACCACGCCCGTCGACGTCATGTGTCCGCCCGCGAGCAGCGCGATGCCAAAATCCAGCACCTTCACGCGCTCGACATCGGAAGCCACGAGGTAGAGGTTCGAGGGCTTGATGTCGCGGTGCACGACGTCCGCCGTGTGCGCCGCGCCGAGGGCCTGGGCCACGCGGAGCCCGAGCTTGATCGTGTCGTCGATGCGCAGCGGGCCGTTCTTCAGCACGTCGTCGAGGCCCCGACCGTCGAGCCACTCGGTGGCGAGCCAGGGCTCGCTCTCGATCATCCCGTGGTCGACGTAGCGGACGATGTGCGGATGGTTGCGCAGGTGCCGGGAGAGGATCTCGATCTCGCGGCGAAACCTGCGGATCATGCTCTCTTTGGGCGTCGATCCGTCTCTCGGCTCCGCGACGAACTTGATCGCGACGCGCGCGCGCGTGTCCTTCTCGTAGGCGGGCCAGACGATGCCCATCCCTCCGATGATGGGCCGCCCATCCAGCACGAAACGACCGCCGATCACGTCACCTGGTTTGCGCACCACTTACGAGGATGCACCAGCGGTGGGGGAGGAGCGCAAGGGGGACGCGGGTTGCTTCACCGCGGAGACGGATTTTCCGGCGGTGTGGTCCCCGCTTTCTCGCAAGCCTCGACGTATCCCTGCTGGCAGGCGCGTGCGCGTAGCCTGCGCTCCTCGTCCGGGTCCGGCGCGAGGCGACCCAGGCTCTCGTGGTGCATCCGAGCGAGGGCCGCGCAGGACTTGCCATGGGCCCTCTCGCAGGCGATCCGGTGGTACCTCGCGGCGAGGTCGAGGTTCCGCGGGAGCAGCTCTCCGTGCTCGTACATGCGGGCGAGGTTGGAGCAGGCGAGCGGCTCCTTCTTGTCGCAGGCGAAGTGGTAGAGCTCGATCGCTCGGTTCAGATCCCGCCGGACCTCCTCGCCGCGCTCCAGGAAGACGGCGAGGTTGTTGCAGCCGAGGGGCTCTTTCTGATCGCAGGCGCGGGTGTGCAGGGCGAGGCCTCGGCGCACGTCCTTGGGCAGGCAGGCGCCTTCGTCGTAGGCATTGCCGAGGTTCGTGCACCCGAGCGGCTCGCCGCCCGCGCAGGCGTGCTTGTACTCGGCGACGGCCTTGCACATGTCCGGCGCGACCCCGAGCCCCTTGTCGTAGAGGAATCCGAGGTTGTTGCAGCCGAGCAGATCGCCGTCGCGGCAGGCCTGCGTGAAGACCTCGTGCGCGCGGGCGAAGTCGACGGGGCCGCCGCGCCCCTCGCGGACGAGGTTGCCGAGGTTCACGCACGCGCCGGCGTCGCCGAGGCTGCAGCCGCGATCGTAGGCCACGCGCGCGCTCTCGGGAGACGCGGGGGTGAGACCCCCGTAGCCGTTTTCGAGGAGCAGGCCCTCGTTGCGGCAGCCGACACCGAAGCCGAGCTCACACGCCTTGCGGTAAAGCTCGCGCGCCTTGAAGACATCCATGGGCACGCCGAGTCCGTCCTCGTAGAGGTTGCCGAGGTTCGTGCAGGCCCGGGCGCTGCCGAGGTCGCACCCACGCGCATAGACGTGCCCGGCGCGCGCCAGATCGACGGGGACGCCTTTGCCATTGTGCAGGAGCCAGCCGAGGTCGTTGCAGCCGTTCGCGTCGCCGTAGTCGCAGCCTTTTTCGTAGAACGAGGCGGCGGTCTCGCGGCCGCTCCGCATTCCTCGCTCGACGCGGATGCCGAGCTCGGTGCAGCTCGGCCCGTCGCCCTCGAGGCAACGCGCGCGGAGCGTCTGGGGCGTCGCGGCGGCCAGGGCGGCCGGATCGTCCGGCTTCGGGACCGCCTGCGTCGCGCAGCCGAGGAGCAGCGCGGCGGGGAGGGCGAGGAGGGCAGAGCGCATGACGGGCTCGGGGCTAGTCCAAAGGCGTCCGGGATCCAAGAGGCTCGGCGCGTAGCTTTTTGCGCAGCCAAGAAGCCCTTGCGGACCTTGCCACGGCGCGCGAGGTTGGATAAGAGCACGCGCACCAAAGCTTCTTCTTCGCCCGGATTCCACCGGCCATCTTTGCGGACCATGCAGGGAAACGAGCTCGTCGCCGTCACGCGGCCCTTTGCCTCCGAGGATCGGGCCCGCAGCGTCTACCACGTCGCGTCGACCTTCGCGGTCCTCGCGCTCGCGACGGCCGTGGCCGCGGTCGCGCCGTACAAACCGCTCCGGATCTTCGGCAGCGTGATCGAGGGCCTCGTGATCGTGCGCGCGTTCATTCTCGCGCACGACTTCCAGCACGGCGCGCTCCTGCGCAAGTCCAAGGTCGGCAGCGTGATCTTCGGCCTCTACGGCGCGCTCGTGCTGACGCCGCCGCGGGTCTGGCGGCAGACGCACAACTACCACCACGCGCACACGGCGAAGATCGTGGGCGCGCAGATCGGCTCGTATCCGGTGATGACGGTGGAGATGTGGAAGCGGGCGCCGCGCGGCAAGCGCATCGCGTATGCGCTCGCTCGCCATCCGCTGACGATCCTCTTCGGGTACGTGACGATCTTCCTCGGCGGGATGTGCATCTCGGCGTTCCTGCGGAATCCGAAGGAGAACTGGGATTCGGCGGCGGCGCTCGTGCTGCACGCGGCGCTCGTCACGACGATCACGTATTTCTTCGGCTGGGAGATGACGCTGCTCGTGCTCGTGGGCCCGCTGTTCATCGCCTGCGCGCTCGGCTCGTATCTCTTTTATGCGCAGCACAACTTCCCGGGCGTGCACATGCAGCCGCGGCAAACCTGGACGTTCGCGCGCGCGGCCGTGGAGTCGTCGAGCTTCATGCGCTGCGGGCCCATCATGAGTTATTTCACGGGCGACATCGGCTATCACCACGTGCACCACCTGAACGCGGCGATCCCGTTCTACCGGCTGCGCGAGGCGATGGCCGCGATCCCCGAGCTCCAGGTCGAGCCGCAGACGAGTCTGTCGCCGCGCGACATCCTGCATTGCTTCTCGCTGAAGCTCTGGGACCCGCAGGCCGGCAAGATGGTGCCGTACCCGAAGGACGCACCCCCGGCGGAAGTGGCAGAGCCGGCCTGACTTGGGGCCGCCGCGCCGGGGCGCCGCCCCGGGCCCCGCGGGGGCTGTCCGCCCCTCGACCCGGACCAGGGCAAGCCCTGGACCATTTGGGGAAGAACTGCGCGATGCGCAGTTCTTCCCAAAGGCCGGTGCAAGACCAGGGACGCCGTTGCCGGTCGCAGCGGTCTTGATTGGCAGGGCCTTCGCTGGTCTTGCCTCGGCCTGTTCGATGAACTGCGCGATGCGCAGTTCATCGACCCCGGGTCCAGCGCTTGCGCTGGTCCGGGTGCAGGGGCGGATAGCCCCTGCTGGGGCCTGGGGCAACGCCCCAGCGCAGCGGCTTCGACATGAGACCCATGCTCAGTCGCGGGCCATGCGGCGGACGTAGGCGCGGAGGGCTTTCACGGTCGCCTCGTCGAGATCCGGGTTCGCGGGCATCATCATGCTCTTGCCCATGGGGCGGCCGCCCTGGCGGATGATCCGCTCGATCGATTCGTCGTTCGTCCCGCGTTGCCATTCCGGATCGCCGAAATCACGCGGCCGCGGGACGAGGTTCACCGCGGCCGGACCATCGCCGCGCCCGTTCGCACCGTGGCACGGGCCGCATCGGGACTCGTAGAGCTTGCGCGTCTCTTCGAGCGCCGCGCCCGAAAGCTCCTGTCGGGGCGCTTCTTCCATCGAGAGCCGCGCGAGAGGGCGGGCATAAGGCATAAACGGCCAGGGGATCCCCACGAGAATACACACGACGGCAAGCCCCGCGCCCCACGCCGCGCGCTTGTGTTTGTCCGCGTCGTTCCCGCTTCGCCGCACACGCACGCGGCCGACGTGGGCGCAGGCGAGCGCGAGCACCATCGAGAACACGTGCTCCACGAGGAAAAATCGGAGCGCCGAAGAGCGCATCGCGCCGCCGGGATCCTGGAACGCGAGGCGCGTCATGGGGCTCAACCACAGGTACATCACGAGCCCGAGCGTGATCTGGAGGTCGAGCGCGGCGACGAAGAAGAGGCCGAGCCGGTCGTGGAAACGCTCGTACGTGCCGGATCGCCCACGCGCGCGGGCCGACGCGACGGCGGCGCCGAGGCCGAGCCCGAGGACGATCCAGCGAAGCCAGGAGTGGAGCGTGAGGACGATCGGATAGAGCATTCGGCGGCCCCACCTTGCCATGCGCGCGGCTGGTTCGGCTGGACGATCGAGCGAGCGCGGCGGCGAAAGACTGCCGATCGAGGCCTCGCCGGGCTTGCGGAGCGGACCGTGGGAGGCGCAGACTCGCGCCGCTCGAAGGGACGCGGAGGGATCCGGTGGGACGTTATCTCGAGGTCACGGCGAAGATCGCAGGCGAGACGGTCGTGGCCCGGTGCGCGCCGGAGCAGGCGCACGAAGCGCGCACGATGATCGAGCGGGGGTTCGGCCCGCTCGCCGGACGAAAGCCGGGGCTCGAAGGCGCGGTGGTCGTGTTCGGCTGGGCCGCCTACCGGCTCGAGCGGCGCGAGGGCCAGCTCCTCGCGTGCGAGCCCGACTTCGACGAGGATCCGCGGCAATTTCGGTCCGACGTGTCGGCGTCGCTGCGCGTCGTGGCGCGGCAGGTCGGGCTCGTGAAGATGCTCGGCGTCAAGCCCGAGGGGTGCCGCTTCGACGACAAGATCGTCGCGGATCGCGCGGCCCTGCGCGCCCGCGAGGTGGTTCTGCACCGGACAGGGGTCGCGAAGGGCGGGGCCTCGGGCTGGTACATGGGCCGCGCGGATGCCAAGGGAAAACCGTCGGCCGAGGAGCTCGCGGGCTTCATGAGTTGTGGGCTCGTGCGTCTCGGCCGCGAGCGGCTGCTCGATGTGCTGGCGCTGCCCGTTGGGTACATCGCGCGATTCGACGGCGACACGCTCCTCGGGATCGCCGACGCGCGGAATCGGGAAGTGTATTCGCCGAAGCGGGCGCGTAACTGACCGACCTCCCCGACGGGGACGCTTGGCAGAGCCGTCGAGGCGCGGTAAGCCGCCGGGGCCATGCTGGACTCGAACGCGCGCCCGAGGAGAACGTGGACCGTGCTTTTCGTGGCGACTCTCGCCGCGTGCAGCCGCGGATCCGCGCCGTCGGAGGTCTCTTCGCCGTCGGGGGGTTCGTCGGGATCGAACGAGGCGGCGGCGGCGTCGGGGGCGCCGGCTTCGGCGAACGCGCCGCCGCGGAGGAGCGTGCGACTCGACGATCCGCGGTGGCAGCGGGCGATGGATGAGGATCCGGCGGGGCTCGGGGGGCTTGCGGATGCGCTCGGTGCGGCGGGGCTCGTGGAGGCGCTCGGGGACGGCGGGGCGATCACGAAGACGGCGCTGCTCGCCTTGCCGCTCGCGGACGACGCGGATCTCGCGCTTGGCGCGCTCGGGAAGCGGGCGCTCGCGGCCACGGACGAGGAGCGTGGGCCCACGCTCGAAGCTCTCCTCGGCGTGGCGGGCCGGCCTGCGACCGCGCGGGAGCCGCTCGATCCGGAGGGCGCCGCGGAGGCGGCCGCGGCGGTGCTCACGATCGCGACGAACACCGCGCTTCCGCGGGATCACCGGGCGCTCGCGGTCTCGGCGGCGCGGGCGCTCGCGGAAAAAAAGCTCGTCGACCCGGCGAAAATCCCGAGCGAGCTTGATCCGCCCTGACCTGGAAAAAGGTGGAACATCGGGAGCGCCAAGGTTTGGCGCGCCAGTCGGGCTTCCCATTTCGTTGGTCAAGCACATTTCTGGCAGCTCGTGGCCCGATATGGGTGCTGGTATTGCTTGAGTGCACCACGTGGGCCGGGTGAAGCTCCGTTCATGGTAAACGGATGGACCATTCACCGTGGGGCCGTGGCGGGGGTTTTCGGGGCGACGCTCTTCTTTTCGTCGAGCGCGTTTGCCACGACATATCAGGTCGGGCCGGGCAAACCCTATGCGAGCCTGAAAGTGGTGGCGTCGCTTTTGCAGCCGGGCGACGTGGTGGAGGTCTCCGGGAACACGACGTACGCGGGCGACGTCAAGCTCACGAAATCGGGCACGGATTCGAACAAGATCACGATCCGGGGCGTGCGTGCGGCCGGCAAGCGCCCGGTGCTCTCGGGCGGGACGAACACGCTCGAGGTCGGGGCGAACCATTACGTGATCGAGGGTTTCGAGGTGGTGGGCGGCAGCTCCCGTTGTGTCTTTCACCGCGGGCACGACGTCACGATCCGGGACACGGCGGTCCACGATTGTCCCTCGCACGGCATCCTCGGCGCGATGGACGGCTCGGGCTCGCTGACGCTCGAATACGTCGAGGTCTACAAGGCGGGCCTCGGCGACAAGCGCCACCCCATTTACATGGACACGGACGAGATCAGCCATCCCGGCGCCGTGTTCCGGATGCAGCATTGTTTCGTGCACGACGGCCTCGGCGGGCACGCGGTGAAGAGCCGGGCCGAGCGGAACGAGATTTATTACAACTGGATCGAGGGCGCCTATTACCGGGAGCTCGAGCTCGTGGCGCCGGACGGCGAGGCCGAGGACGTGGCGCGCGAGGACGGCGACATCGTGGGGAACGTCTTTCGCAAGACGGGGACGTTTTACACGGTGCGGATCGGGAGCGACGCGACGGGCGGGTCGACGAACGGGCGATATCGCTTCGTGAACAACACGTTCCTCCTGCCGCAGAACGCGAAGCCGGTGGTGGAGGTTTTCTGGGGCATCGAGAGCATCGAGATGCACAACAACGCGTTTTACCGGGTCGGGGGAGGCGCGGTCACGATCTTGAAGCTCACGGACGTGGCATGGGCGGCAGGCAAAGCGGTGATCAGCGGCCAGAACAACTGGGTGCCGCAGGGGAGCACCGTGCCGTCGCAATGGCAGGGGACGATCCAGGGGAGCAACCCGAAATTCGCGGATCTCGCGGCGTTCGACCTGCGCCCGGCGGCGGATAGTCCCCTTCGGGATGCGGGCGCCGCGGTGCCGGCGAGCCCGGCAGGGTATCCCTTCCCGTCGCCGCTCGCGACGCCGCTGTTCGTGCCGCCGGCAAAAAAGGTCGTGACGGATGCCGGGCTGCTCGGTCGGGCCGCGGCGGGGGCGATCGATATCGGCGCGTACGAGGGGGCAGGGCTCGGGGGCGTCAAGGAAGAGGCGGAAGCGGAAGCGGAGGCGGAGGCGGAAGCGGAAGCGGAAGCGGGAGCGCAGGCGGAAGCGGAGGCGGAATCGGTGAGCGTCGAGGAGAATGCCGCCGGCGTTGCGTGCGCGGTCGGGCCGGGACGAACGACGGGCGCGGCGTGGATCGGGGGGCTCTTGGCGGGGATGGTGGTGCTTTGGGGGAGGCGGCGGCGGGGGTGAGGCCCCGGCCGACTTGCGTTACCGTGACGCCCCCGTGACCACTCCCTACGCGAGCGAGGCGTTCCTCCACCAGATCCTGGCCAAGGCGCAAGCGGCCCAGGCGAGCGACATCCACCTGCGCGTGGGGCAGCCGCCCGGGGCCCGGGTCCACGGGGACATCGTCTACTTCCGCGCCGAACCCCTCGCGCCCGAGGACACCGAGGCCGTCGCCCGGCTCGTCCTCGCCCGGCGGCCCTCGGTCCTCGGCACGCTCGGATCCCTCCGCGAGGTCGATGTCTCCTACGAGATCGAAGGCCTCGGGCGCTTCCGCGTCCACGTCTACCTGCAGCGCGGGACGATCTCGCTCGTCCTGCGGGTGATCCCCGGCAAGACCCCTGCGTTCGAGGCGCTCGGCGTGCCACCCGCGGCGCGCGCGCTCGCCGACAAGAGCCGCGGGCTCGTGCTCGTCGTCGGCGCCGCGGGGCAAGGCAAGACCACGACGCTCGCGTCGATGCTCGCGCACATCGTCGAGATGTACCCGAAGCACCTCGTCACCATCGAGGACCCGATCGAGTTCGTCCACGCAGGCGGCCGCGCGACCGTGAGCCAGCGCGAGGTCGGGAGCGACACCGAGACCTTCGCGTCAGGCGTGCGCGCGGCGCTCCGGCAGGATCCGAACGTGCTGCTCGTCGGCGAGATACGCGACGCGGCGACGATGGAGGTCGTGCTGCAAGCGGCCGAGACCGGGCACCTCGTGCTCTCGTCGCTGCACACGCCCGACGTCGGCCGGACCGTGGGTCGGCTCCTGTCGATGAGTCCGATGCCGCAAGAGACGCGCGACCGGCTGAGCGAGTGTCTGCAGGGGATCGTGGCGCAGCGCCTCCTGCCGCGGCGTGAAGGCGGCGGGCTCGTGCTCGCGTCGGAGGTGCTCGTCGCGACGGGCACGGTGCGCGCCGCGATCAAGCGTCCCGAGGGAAACCCGTCGCTCCGCGAGCTGATGGAGAAGGGCGTGACGCCCTACGGGATGCAGACGTTCGCGATGCACATCGAGCGCCTCGTCGCCGAGGGGCTCGTGGACGCGGACGTCGCGCGGACCGCAACGCAGTTCTAGCCCGCGCGGCGATACGGCATCGGCGGGAAGAGGTCCTTCATCGCGGCCGGCAGCTCCGAGCGCACGTCCTCGATCTCGCCCGCGGACACGCTGTCGGCGATGACCTCGCACGTCGCGTAGAGCACGTCCGTCGCGGCCTCGGGCGAGAGCTGCAGGGCGCGGCGGAGCTCGGCTTCGATCGTGTCGGGCGTGATGCTCTTGTTCGAGCCGCCGATCGTCGCGTCGAGCTGCGGGACGAGCTTCGACGGGAGCTGCGCGAGCAGGTGTTGCGCCTCGTCCTCGGTGAGGCGGCTGCAGAGGTTTCCGAGGACGATGAGCAGCGCGCGCTCGGCCAGCTCGCGCTTGGCGAGGCCCGTCTGGCGCATGCAGGCGTGCAGGAGGCGCCCGTAGGTGTTTTCCGCGCGCGCAGCGCGGCGCTGGCGAGCGCGTTCGCCGCCGCGGCCTTGCGGCACGGCCCCGGGGCTCGTCGCGCCGGCTGGCTTGAAGCGCGCGGCGACCTCGAGCTGCGCGGTGATGATCGAGCGGGCGGTGTCGAGATCGACGGCGCGCTCGATGAGGAGATCGTCGAGCGAGACGATGCCGACGGGCCGGCCCTCTTCGAGCACGGGGACGCGACGGCAGGCGTGCGTGCGCATCACGCGAATGACGTCCTGGATGGTGTCGTCGATGTCCACGGGGGTGACCTCGTCGCTCATGACGTCGCGCAGGAACGTGGTGCGCGGGTCGAGGCCGGCGGCCACGACGTCCAGGGCGAGATCGCGGTCGGTTGCGATGCCGACGAGGCGCTGATCCTCGACGACGAGGACGGCGCCGACGTGGTTGTCGGCCATGGCACGGGCGGCCTCGTAGGTGGTGGACCGGGGGTGGAGGACGATCAACCGGGGGCGACGGTATCGATCGAGGGACATGGGGCACTCCTCTGCGTTTTTGTCCGGGAAGAACGTGCCAGATCGGTGCCAGGCCCTGGCCGCGCAGGGGGGCGAGCTCGGGCGGGGTGGGGCAACGACTTTTCGCGCGGGCCATTGTCGGCTACACCGGCCGGCCATGACCGAGGCTCACCCTTCTGACGCTTGGGGCTCCGGGTCGCCTTCGGCGCCCTTCGCCCCAAACCCCATCCGCCACGACTGGACTGTGGACGAGGTCGTCGCGATCCACGACCTGCCGCTCTTTGCTTTGATGGACCGCGCGCGTGGTGTGCACCGGGCGCACCACGTCGATGGGGAGGTGCAGCTCTGCACGCTGCTCAGCGTGAAGACGGGCGGCTGCCCCGAGGATTGCGCCTACTGCCCGCAGTCGTCGCACCACGACACGAGCACGTCGCCGGAGAAGATGCTCGACGTCGACGGCGTGCTCGAGGCGGCCGACCGCGCGAAGGCCGCGGGCTCGACGCGCTTCTGCATGGGCGCGGCGTGGCGCGAGGTGAAGGACGGCCCGGCGTTCGACCGGGTGCTTGCGATGGTGCGCGGCGTGAAGGACCGCGGGCTCGAAGCGTGCGTGACGCTCGGCATGCTCACCGAGGAGCAGGCGAAGAAGCTGAAGGACGCGGGGCTCGACGCGTACAACCACAACCTCGACACGTCGCGCGAGCACTACCGTTCGATCATCTCGACGCGCACGTACGACGAGCGGCTCGTGACGCTGCGCAACGTGCGCAAGGCGGGGATCACGGTGTGCTCGGGCGGGATCATCGGGATGGGCGAGTCGGTGCGGGATCGCGCGGCGATGCTGGTGGAGCTCGCGCGCCTTCGTCCGCACCCGGAGAGCGTGCCGATCAACGCGCTCGTGCGGGTACCGGGCACGCCGCTCGAGAGCCTGCCGCCGCTCGACCCGGTGGAGTTCATCCGGATGATCGCGACGGCGCGCATCGTGTTCCCGAGAAGCATGGTGCGCCTGTCGGCCGGCCGAACGGACCTGTCGCGCGAGGCGCAGATGATGTGCCTGTACGTCGGGGCGAACTCGATCTTCTACGGCGACAAGCTGCTCACGACGCCGAACCCGGAGGCGGATGAGGACACGGCGCTCATCCGGGATGCGGGGCTCACGGCGCGGAAGCCTGCGGTGGGGCTGTCGGACGCGGCGGCGGAGGAGTGAGGTAGGGCAGGGGCCCGCGTGTCAAGGGTTTTTGGGGGACACGCGGGCGGCCTGTCGATCGACACTTGAGGCCGCAGCGGGATAACCAGCACGAGGGGGGCGGTTATGCGGTGGCGCTCTCATTACATCGGACAAGACCCGGCCAAGGTGGGGAGCGTGGTCCGGACCTCGCAGGGAGATGGAGAATGGCGGCGCTCATCCGACTCTACGAAGCAGGACTGGGGGTCATCATCCAGCACCCGAGCGGTGTTCTGTATACAAACCAAACCTGCGGCACTTGCTGTGATCATCCCGAGGTGGAGGGCGTCTTTGTCCCGTTCGATGCCGAGGAGAGCTGGTTGCGGCTCAACGCCCACTTCGAGGGCTCGAAATATCGGGGGACTGGCGCCATGCACGGCATCGATGAGGAGGACGCGACCTTCATCGAGTCAATCTTGCGCGACGGACGCATCGGTGTCCCTCTCGTTGTGGATCGCTCCCGCCTCAAGGATTCGCATGAGGCCTGGGTACAAGTGCTCATTGAAGGCGAGGTTGAGCCATTTCCTACTGCCTCCGGTTTCGGCCCATATCCCCGGCGAGGAGTGCTGACGTGGCCGAACTCTGACTGACAACAGCGGGCCCGCCGGCCAACACTGGGGCTGAGATCGGAGAGTGTCTCCGCGGCCGGTACTTCTGGGAAGCTGACCTCGACGATCGCTCGCCAGTTGTCGAGCAACGGGGGAATTGATGCCGAGAATGGGTTACACGCTCCCCCTGGCCGGACACGCACTCCGCGACGTTGAAGGGGACGGTCGCTTCCACCTCGCGTTCGATGACACTGCAGAGAGCCGCCTGTTCCTCGACGGCCCCTTCTCCCTTTCTGCCGGAGGCGACGCCGAGGAGTACGTACCGCCGCATCCCGAATGGGTGCGAGACGTCCTCCTGTCGCTGGTCGGCGCGCGAGTCGAGTCCGCGCGCTTCGACAGACACAGCAACCTTCGAATGAGGTTTGCTGGCGAGCGCGAGCTTTTCGTGCCCGATGGCCCGTTCGAGAACTGGCACTACTCGAACAACGAGGGTACCTGGCTGCACGGAGGCGTCGGTCGTGTCGCCTGACTGCACGAAGGGGCAGCTGCTCAACTCGCGGCTGCTGGCGGCCTGGTTTCCAAGCCTCTTTGCGGTGGCATTTCATATGCCGTCGTCACTCGGGTGCTCTTCGCCGGAGAGCACGGAAGGCCCGAGTCCGATCCAATCGGTGTGTACGACGCAGGATGTGCCCCCGTCGAGTGCACCGACCGCATCCGCCATTCCACCGCCTACCTCCAAAGTCGAGCCTTTGCAACAGCGACGCTCGGACCATTGGATGAGTCGCACCTCGCGGTGCTGTGGGGCACTTCATCACAATGCGAACGCCGCTCCGAAGGCAATGAAAGTGGAATACTTGGCGGCAAGGCGCATCTGCGACAAGTTCGTCGGCACTCCGGTGCCTGAATCTGAAGATGAGTGGCTCGCTCAAATTCGGGCGCCCCTCGTAAACGCACCTGTTCCGGCGTCATGCAAGTGATGCTGGTGATCCCTGGAGACCCGGTCCCGGCGCTGGCGGGCCGAGGGAGCCAGAAACAAGATAGGAGAGAGGTCATGCCGTTGACTGGTGGTTGTTTCTGCGGAAAAGTTCGGTACCAGATTGATGCCCCGCTTGGACCAGGGCGCAGTTGCCACTGCTCTCGATGCAGAAAAGCATTCAGCGGGACCGGGTCCGCTTACGCGGAAGTCGTGCCGGGTTCATTCTCGTGGCTCAGTGGGGAGGACAATCTCACCTTCTATGAAACGACGCCTGGATGGGGCCTGTGCTTCTGCCGGACCTGTGGAAGCACGCTGTGCGGCACATCCGGAGAGAAGGTGCACGGAGTGACGCTTGGTAGCGTGGATGGAGATCCGGGCGTCCAGATCGAGATGCATATCTTCGTCGGCTCGAAGGCGCCCTGGGATCACATTGGGGGAGATGCCCCTCAGTACGCGGAGTTCCCTCCCCAGAATCCGCCGAGCTAGCGTGCAGCAGGCGACCCCCACGGACGACATCGATCGCGAAATGGCCGCCATGAAGCCGGTCGGGCGCGGGCGTGTCGTCGCGCGGATGCTTGGTGCCATTGCACTGGTGTTGCTTGCCCCCGTTCTGATCCTCCTCGTTGCCGCAAACGGCGTGACGACGTCCACCCTGGCCCTCGGGGCGCTGTCGGTGGCGATCGGCCTGATGACCATGGTACGACCTCCGCCCGATGGATCCAGGCGGGTCGCATGGATCACGACCACAGCCCTGTGTTTGACCGGCGTCTCGACGTTCGTCGTCACAAGATTGCTCGCCGTACCTCCGCCGCAGGAATTTCATTTCGTCGAGGAAGGTCGCCGCGACGCGTCGCCTCCATGGCTCAGCCGGCTCGCGGACGAACGGGAAACGGTCCTGGCTGGATTGTACTTCTCGGATGTGCTGGGGCTCATCAAGGGGCGTGAGAGGGATCACCTCGACCAGCTCCTTCGCGACGCCTACGCGGAATCATCGCGCGCTTGGCCCAATGCCGTCCTCATCGAGTCCTCGTCCCATGCCTCGAGACACCTCGAGCATGTTCCGAGGGGTGGGGGGGCCGTTCCGTGTATCGTTTTTCTCCACGGCTTCGGCGGTCAACTCACGGCCTATGTACGGGTGCTCCACCAGGCGTTCGGCGACCGGTTCGTCATCGTCGCGCCTTTCTTCGACTACACGGGCGCATTCTGGACACCACGCGGCAAGGCGGTGGTCAGCGCTCTCGTCACGAAGCACTTGCCCCCCGAGGTAGATCGATCGCGTATCTTCCTCGTCGGTCTGTCGAATGGCGCGACTTCTGCGACTGCGATCCTGCAGGATCCAGAGCTGTCACGGCAGTTCCGAGGATTCGTCCTCGTTTCCGGGATCGGCGAGGTCGTGCAGCCGAACCCGGGGGCGAACGTCCTTCTGATTGCAGGCACCGACGACCCACGGTTTCCGCTGGATCACATCCAGAGCACGGCCGAATCGCTGCGGGGGAGCGGGGCTCGGGTCAACGTCGAGACGTTTCCAGCCGACCATTTCCTGTGGTTGAGCCACGCACGAGAAATGACGGCAGCCATCGACAACTGGCTATCATCGCAATTGCGGGAGTGATTGTACCCGCGACTCGGGTGTATGCATGCGCGAAGACATCCTTGAACAACTCGTCGACGACCATCTTCAGCTTCAGGGCTACTTCACGCGTCACAACCTGAAGTTCAAGCCCCGGTCGGATCATCTCGCCTTCAGCAAGAGGCACGATTCCAATCACAGTGACATCGACGTTGTGGGCTTTCATCCGACGCGCCTTGGCGATGACCGAGTGGTCGCCGTGAGCTGCAAAAGCTGGCAGTCGGGGTTCGACGTCAGAAGCAAGCTCGAGGAGGTCACGCAGAACAAACGACGCGGCGGGCGCGAGTCATGGAAGTACTTTCGGGAGCTCGTCGAGCCCAAATGGTCGGAAGCTTTCGTCGATGCCGTTGAAGCCATGACCGGCACGAGGAAGTTCACCTACGTGCTGGCGGTGACTGCGATTCGTGGTGACCGTTCACTGTGGGAGAACCATGCGCCGTTTCGTCAGGCGATTGAGGGGAATTCTATTCGGGTGCTCGCATTGAATGACATGATTGACGGCGTCTGCAGCAACCTCACGACAACGGTGGTACCTTCGCAGCTCGGCCGAACACTTCAGCTCCTGAAGGCTGCTGGTCTCATCGGCAAAGTCGATCCTTCATCCATTGGAGGGGCTGCCCAGCAAGCCGTTGCAGCTGGCGGTGGCCATCGCTCGCCTTCGGCTCGCTCTGGCGCACGCAGCTGAACGCCGGTACGTTGGCCGGCGGGGTACGGCATGACTTGGGACGAGCGGCCATGCTGCAGGTGTTCATTCGCAATGATGACTTGCAGGTGCGCCGCCGGATCCTTCCATCGCTCCGGCTTAAGCCCGAAGCCTACGCGGAGGAGCTGCGGCCGCTCAGTACAGGCCGCCGGTAACAGCACCGTAGGGTTTTCCATGAAGGCTCGCTCCGCGCTCGGCTCGATTCTCCTCTTGCTGACCACTGCCGCCTGCGGCGCGCGCGCGACATCGCCTGGCCCGGCGCCCGGCCCTGTGGCCACGCAGGGGCCTGCGCCGGGCTCGCCCCCCTCGGATCCGGCTGCGTCTCCCCCTTCCCAGGCGCCGCCCGCGGAGGAGCCGCCGGCACCTCCGACCGAGGAAGAGAAAGCGGCCGCAAACGCCCCGCCTTGTACACACCGATCCCTCGTGCTGGTCGAGTCGCTGGTCGTCGAGGTGCAGGACGCGTCGACGGAGCGGTCACTCTGCGACGCAACGGTGACGTTGATGAGCCCGCAGGGGAAAGAGATCCTCAGGCAACCTCGACGGCCTGGGGACTGCAAGTCCTCCTGGGTCGTCGATTCTGCGGGCAACTACACCTTGCGCGCGTCGCACCCTGGTTATGCGCCGCGAAGCAAGACGGTGCTCATCGAGCGGAAAGACTGCGTCTTCCAGGCGCCAGGCTTCAGGCTTCCGCTTTCGCCATTGAAGCGGACACCGCCGGCAGGGGCCGGCGGCAGCTGAGACATCGGCAAGGCTTGCGGCAGCGGGTGACGATCGACTGCTCACGATGGGCGCAGCCGTTGGGCTCTTGTTTGCCGGACGTCCAGATGCCATCCGAGATGAAAACGTCGGAGCCGAGCATCGTCACGTTGCCGAGCATTTCGATCGCATTGCCAATGAGGTTTTGCGGCGCGAGCGGCGCGGTGAGCCTGCCGTCTTCGATGAGGTAGGCCTCCGTCGTGCCGAAGATGGCTGGACACGCACCCCGACGCCCGCGGATACATGGCGCGAAACGGCCTTCAGCGTGTCGTCGCTGAAGGTGAATGCGTCGCCCGCTCGATATTCGAAGAACAGGTCCGCATGGTCGCCGCCGTTCCTCAGCGCGATATCCAGCAGCCGTCGACACAGCGCCTGGTCCATTGGACTCTCCCCCGAGGGCCCAAAGGGTGCCTTGTAGTCGCAGCTCTCCGTCATCGTGCAACGCAGTGTATCCTTACGTGTATCGCGCAAGCAAGCACGAATGACGCGGGAGCGGAAGCGGGGCGAACGGCTTGCGGTCCCCGTGTCACGCGGCCATGACAACGGCTGTCATCCGATCGTGACAGCGTCACGCCCGCGTGACGCGCGGGGGGTGCTGGGCATGCGATACCCAAGCCCACCAAAAACGCTGCGCACGAGGGCGCGGATGCGTGCGCGCGCACCCGACGGCTTTCGGGCACGCGCTTTGCCATATGTGCTGGCGTCGCTGGACGACACAGAGAACGAAGGAGAAGCCCATGAACGTGTCTTTCAATCGAATCGTTGTCGGCGCCGTAGCGTTGCTTGCATTCACGGTGGGCGCCCCCGGATCTGCGAGCGCGGATCCCGCCCCTGCCGCCCAGTGTGGTCCTGATGTCAACGGTACGAACGTGTGCATGGAAGCCGAAGCGACTCTCTCGCAGAGCGTCGTCGAATATTGGGTCTGCCCGACTCGACCCGAGGCTGCCTGCGAGAGGGATTTTCTCGATCTGTCCGCGGGCGGGCCCTTGCCGACGAGTTATTGCGACCTGAGTAACCCGATCGGCTGCGTAGGCATCGACTGCGACAGCGATCTCGGTGGCACCTGGTACCACTGCAGCTTCTCGTTCATGGGCAATCCCTGGTTCGAATGCGTATCGATCCCCGGCATTGGGTGGGATTGCGACTGACCGCAGGGGACGTCCCCCGTCGTTGATTCGGCGCCTGGGTCGCTCAAGTCTCCGGCGGCCTGCAGCAGAACGTCACCGCTTGCCCGGGGTCTTCCTTCACGTCCCCGATCGGCTGGTGAGGGCGAGCCAGACCTCTTGTTCCGCATCGGCCGCGCAGATGGCCGGGGCGCGGAGCCGACGGAACCAGTGTGGGAGCTGGGCGGCGTAGGCCTGGTAAAGGCTGGTGAACGAACCGAGGGCCACGGTTTTGGCTAGGATGCCCGGCCTATGAATATCGCCCGCTTCCTTTGTGCATCCCTGTGCTTGCTCGCCGCCGCGTGCGGCGGTGTGGTCGTGGACCCCGCCCCGGAGGCGCAGCCCAAGGCCGTCCAGCTCTTCGTGCCGGTTGGGGACGGCTGCGCCACGCAACCGCCGCTGGATACGGCCGCCGACGTGATCACGCCGGGCGACACCGGGGACGAGATCGCCGTGACCGACATCTACTTCACGGCGGAATGCACCGGCGCGGGAGGGCAGTACGTGCTCGCGCGCGAGATCGACGGCTTCCGGTACTTCTGGCTCGGCGGGCACGGTTGCCAGCTCGGCGAGGGCCTCGCGTCCGCGACGGGCCTCGTCTTCGGGGTGGTCCGATATCGCTTTACGGCGGGCATCTCCGAGATCCCGCCCGACCTGTGCGTGGCTTGGCCGGGTGAGCCCGACGGACTGCAGACGGACGCGCGCATCTCGGCGGTCGCGCTGTTCGAGCAACTGGAAGAGGCGAAGCAGTTCGCGGCGTCGTTGAAGTGACCCCACAGCATTGTATCGTCCGAACGAACCCCGTTGCCCGATGCGCCCGTTTCGTTTGACGGAGCGCGAGATTAGCATCGCGGAACCCCGAGTGTCGCGCGTACGTCTCCACCCTAACGACAAGCTTGCGCCGGGGTAGTCCGCATCGCTCCTGCGCCGTCACCTGAAATTTTGCAATACAGACCCCAGGAGGCTATACGCCGCGGCCCCGTGCTGGACGTCTTCCTGCGCGGCCACATCGACGTCCATCGCCCGGCGGAGACGCGGGCGATTTTGATCTTGGAGAATTGCACCATGCAACGTAGCCTCATTTTGTCCGCGCTCTGCGCGCTGCTCATCAGCACGACCGGCTGTGACGGTGACGATGGCGGCAGCGGCGGCAGCGGCGGCAGCGGCGCTGAAGGCGGCGCAGGCGGCGCGGGCGGGGAGGGCGGCGCAGGTGGCGCAGGCGGCGCAGGCGGTGCAGGCGGCGCAGGCGGCGCAGGTGGCGCAGGCGGTGGAATGGGCGGCAGCGGCGGAATGGGTGAGTCACTCGAGGAGAAGGTCGCCGCGCAGCTCGAGGCCGTTCGCAACGATCACGCGGCCCTCGTGGAGCTCTTGCGAAAAATGCCGAAGGGCGCCGATTTGCATAGCCACACCTCGGGTGCCGTGACACCCGAGAGCATGATCGAGTGGGGAGCGGCCGACGGGGCCTGCTTCAACACGAGCACGGGTTTTGCCTCCGCCGGGCCTTGCATGGGGGACGCCGTGCCCATGTCGAATGCGCTCAATGACCAGGCCCTCTACGACAGTATGCTGATGGCTTGGTCCATGGAGGGCTTCATGGGCACCCTGCTCCAGGGCCACCAGCACTTCTTCGACGCGTTCGGCAAGTTCGGTGCCGTCCTCAACGAATCCCGCGGCGATGATATGCTCGCGCAGGTCCGCTCGACGGCAGGGCACAACAACCAGGTATACATCGAGCTGATGCAGGGCTTCGGTTCGGGCACCGTCGGCACCATCGCCGAGTCCAAGGTCATGCCGGGCGACGGGTGGGATGAGCCCTACCTCTTGCAGAAGCGAACCGAGATCATCGCGGACCCCGGCTTCCAGACAGCCATCAACAACGCAAAGGCGAGCATCGCGAGCGCGCTCTCCGGCTCCGACGTGCTGCTCAACTGTGGCACGGCCATGGCCGATCCCGGCTGCAACGTCGACGTGCGTTTCATGGTCGCCGGGACCCGCACCCGGACGCGCGCCTACGTCTTCGGCCAGTGGGTTTTCGCATTCGAGCTCGCGCAAGTCGTCCCCGAGCTCGTGGGCGTCAACCTCGTCTCGCCGGAGGAGAATGCGAATTCCCTCCTCTATTACAACGACGAGATGCTCGCCGTGAACGTCCTCCGCACCTTCAACGATCAGGATCCGAGCCGGAAGACGGTCCACGTCGGTCTGCACGCGGGCGAGCTCATTCCCGAGGTCCTGCCCATGACGCAGGCAGGTCAGGCGGAGCTCACGTATCACATTCGCAGTGCCGTGGACATCGCGGGGGCGGAGCGAATCGGCCACGGGGTCGACGTGCTCGGCGAGACGTCCGGCGAGGGCGCCGACCAGCTCCTCGCGACCATGGCCCAAAAGGGAGTCATGGTCGAGATCTGCTTGACGTCGAATGACACGCTGCTCGGCGTCGCAGGCGACAAGCACCCGCTCAGCGCATACATTGCGAAGAACGTGCCCGTGGCGCCATCGACCGACGACCAAGGCATCCTTCGAATCGAGATCACGGACGAGTACGTGCGCGCCGTGGAGGAGCACAGCCTCGGCTACATCGCACTCAAGAAGCTCGCCCGGACGAGTCTCGAGCACGCGTTCATCGAGGGCAAGAGCCTCTGGAAGACGCGCGACGACTTCACCACGCGTGTCGAAGAATGCGCGACCGACGTCCCGGGAATGACGCCCTCCGCCGCATGCGAGGCCTTCCTCGAGGCGAACAGCAAGGCACGAATCCAGTGGCAGCACGAGAGCAACACGGCGGCATTCGAGCAGTCCATCGCGCAGCCGTGACGCCTGGGCGCGCCCTGTCGTCGCTTATCGACAGGGAGGCGCTGAGCTGGGGCGTTGCCCCAGGCCCCACCCGGGGCTGTCCGCCCCGGGACCCGGACCAGCGCAAGCGCTGGACTCGGGGTCGATGAACTGCGCGATGCGCAGTTCATCGAACAGGCCAGGTCAAGACCAACGACGACCCTGCCCATCAAGCCGGCAGCGCTGGCGGTTCACCTGGCGACGTCACCAGCGTGAAACGAGCCTTCGCGGTCTTGCCACCGGCCTGTGGGAAGAACTGCGCACCGCGCAGTTCTTCCCCAAATGGTCCAGGGCTTGCCCTGGTTCGGGTCGAGGGGCGAATAGCCCCCGCGGGGCCCGGGGCAGCGCCCCGGCGCGACGCCTGTGGAACACCCTCTCAGAGGCATTCGACGATGCTACCCGAGCACGTCTTGCCGCCCTGCGAGCATCCCTTCGCGATCAGGCACGGGCAGAGCCCGTCGTTGCAATCAAACGGGAGACCGACGCAACCGACCTCGGACTCGACCGACGAGCTTTTTACGCAGAACTCATCCGACTTGCAGGCCGCGCAAACATCACCCGAGCCCCCCGAGCCGCTGCTCGCGCTCGAGCTTCCGCTGCTCGCGCTCGACGAGCCCCCCGATCCCCCCGATCCGCTGCTCGCGCTGCTGCTCCCGCAGCTGTCGATGGCTGCGCATGAGCTCGCGCTCACGACGCACGCCTTGGCCTCGTCCGACAGCATCGAGCAGCCATCGCTGCAATTCGGGGGCACCTGCCCGCACTGCTTTCCGATGGCCGCGCAGACGTCGGCGCACGACGGGTTGCCTGACGAGGTCCCACCGCCGCCGTCCGAGCCTGACCCCTCGTTCGAGTCCCCGCTACACGCACCGAGTAGAAAAGTAAGGAACAAGCAACCAAGAACCGCATCACGAATGTTCATGCGGCGTCCTGCTAGCCCAGACACGAAGCAAACGCACTGCCTCGAATCGTACAGTGTCCGACACGCGGTCGTGCCTTTCGCCCGCCAAAGGTAGCGCCGGGCGAGCCGTTCGGGGGCTGAGGGGATGTGGTTCGAGCGGAACACCGAGGGCGGGCCGCGCCATTCCGTAGAACGAAGGAGGGTCACGGTTCTTGCTAGGATGCCCGGCCTATGAATATCACCCGCTTCCTTTGTGCCTCTCTGTGCCTGCTGGCCGTCGCGTGCGGCGGTGTCGTCGTGGACCCCGCCCCGGAGGTGCAGCCCAAGGCCATTCAGCTCTTCGTGCCGGACGGGGAGGGCTGCGCCACGCGGCCGCCGCTGGACACGGCCGCCGCCGTGCTCGCGCCGGGCGACACCGGGGACGAGATTGCCGTGACCGACATCTACTTCACGGAGGAGTGCACCGGCGCAGGAGGGCAGTACGTGCTCGCGCGCGAGATCGACGGCTTCCGGTACTTCTGGCTCGGCGGGCACGCTTGCTATTTCGTCGAGGGGCTCGCGTCCGAGACGGGCCTCGTCTTCGGGGTGGTCCGATATCGCATGACGGCGGGTATCTCCGAGATCCCGGCCCACGTGTGCGTGGCTTGGCCAGGTGAGCCCGACGGCCTGCAGACGTACGCGAAAACCTCGGCGATCGCGCTGTTCGAGCAACTGGAAGAGGCGAAGGCGTTCGCGGGGGCGTTGAAGTGAGCGGCTCATTCCTTCGCGGGTGATGGCGGCTTGAAAGCTTCGTGCGGATCCATGTAGAAGCCGAGATCGACGCTTCCCTCGAATTCAAGCCGCCCGCCCGGGGCTATCCGTTCGGCACATCGGCAGGATCGACCTGCCGGCGCCGCATGCAGCCGACCTCGATCGCAATCGAGCCCGGCCCTCTGCAATAGAACATCACCCCGCGGTTATTCTGGATCACGTCCGTGATGGGACCGATCCCATCCGCGACGAGGCGCGCGTGATGCCGGCGCACCTCGTCTTCATCGTCGATGTGGAAGCCGATATGGAACTCCTCGGGGTAGGACGCCTGCGCGTCCTGCGTTCGCTGGAGCACCAGCGTGAACCCGTGGCGGTCCGAGAGGATCGCAATCGCGGGGGACTTGCGGTTGCTGCAAAGCTCGAGGTCGAAGTAGCGCTCGAAGAACTCGACAGCGGCGCGAACGTCGGGAACCTGCAGGTCCAGGTGATTGAGTTTCATGAGAGCCTCCACGTTGGACGCACACGTGCGTCATCGTGCCGTGGGTCTCACTCCGTGCTGGAGGGACAAGGGCTCCCGACCTGGGAGTGACCGGGGCTCACCGAACCGGTCCGCCGTTTTTCGACAGGACGAGGCGTACCATGCCTGGCACGCGGATGCAAAGCGCCGCACCGCAATCCAGTCGTTTGCCTCGAGCCGTACGGGGCCGCTCCGGGCTTCACGCGCCCGCTTCCTTTGTTCATCCCTGTGCTTGCTCGCCGCCACGTGCGGCGGTGTGGTCGTGGACCCCCCCGGAGGCGCAGCTCAAGGCCGTCATGTTCTTCGTGCCAGACGGGGACGGCTGCGCCACGTAGCCGCCGCTGGACACGGCTGCCGACGTGATCACGCCGGGCGACAAGCGGGGACGAGATCGCCGTGACCGACATCTCCTTTACGGAGGTGTGCACCGACGCGGGAGGGCAGTACGGCTTCCGGCACTTCTGGCTCGGGCACGGTTGCCAGCTCGGCGAGAGGCTCGCGTCCGCGACGGGCCTCGTCTTCGGGGTGGTCCGATATCGCATGACGGCGGGCATCTCGGAGATCCCGCCCGAACACTGCGTGGCTTGGCCGGGTGATCCCGACGGTCTGCAGACGGACGCGCGCATCTCGGCGGTCGCGCTGTTCGAGCAACTGGAAGAGGCGAAGGCGCTTGCGGCGTCGTTGAAGTGATCGGGATACCGCCCTCACGGGGTGGAGAGATGTAGAGTGTTCATTCGCGAGACGTCACAGCGATGACCATGGCAGGATAGCGAGACACAACCATGACCGCGAAGATCTTTCTCCTTGGAAAAGATGACGTGATATCCGAAGTCGAAGAGGCCGTGTACGAGAGCGAGGACGCCCTTCAGTCGCTCCTGGCGCGCTTTCCAAGTCTGTTGGCGGGCGACGAGATGACGCCGAATGCCCCACGGCGGTGGCTACTCGTATCTCGCGAGATGGCCGTCCCCGATAGTGAGGATGGCGGCGGGCGATGGAGCCTCGATCACCTGTTCGTCGATCAAGACGGAACGCCCACATTCGTCGAGTGCAAGCGGTCCACGGACACACGCGCGCGTCGCGAGGTCGTGGCGCAGATGCTGGACTACGCAGCGAACGGTATCAGGTACTGGTCAGCCGACGCCATTCGACAAGCCGCTGTGGAGCGTGCACGAGACGCTGGAAGCTCGCTCGACGAGGAGGTGCGTAAGCTCATCGAGCCCGGATCGATCGACTCCGTGGACGCGTTCTGGAAGACCGTCGAGAAGAAGCTTCGGACTGGAGAGGTCCGCCTCGTCTTCGTGGCGGATGTCATCCCCCCAGAACTCCGCCGTCTCGTCGAGTTCCTCAACGAGCAAATGAGCACCGTCGAGGTCTTGGCCCTTGAAGTGAAGCAGTACCTCGGCTCCAACCAGAAGGTCCTTGTCCCGCGTCTCGTCGGCCGCACCGAGGCCGCGGCCATCCATCACGAGCGCGCGGGCACGGGCACCGGACGGCGAACCGATCGAGATCGGTTTCTCTCCGCGTGTACTCCCGCGGGCGCACCACTGTTCGCATTTCTGCTCGATGAGGCCGCACGACGAGGGCACCACATCTACTGGGGTAGTAGCGGGTTTTCCCTCGGTGCACACTTCCCCACGCCCTCCGACCGCTGGAGCTTCGCGTATGGGTATCCCCCTGACGATTTCCAGTTCTACTTCCAAGATGGCGCTCCCTGGTCCACGGACGAAAATGCCAGTGCTTTTCGGAAGGAGCTACTGTCTACCGGTATCTTCCGCGAGGCGGGTCGCCTCACCCTCAAATCGAGGGTCGATCAAGTGACGAGCGAGCGCGCCCACCAGGTAGCTCGAAGAATCTTCGCCCTGGTGGATGACTCGATCCGTCGAGCGAACGCCAAATGATGCGCACCATCGAGCCCCATTTCACTCGCTCCGTCCTTGCCGAACGTGCTGCACCACTCTGTGTTGCACGCCGATGGCGGGGTATCCCCGCCGCGGGGGGCCACGGCATTCGGCGGGCGGAAGTTACACTTGGCGCGCCGGCAGCCCGCTAGGAGGCACGAAGTGACCGAGGACAAGAAGAACCAGCCCATTGTTTCGGGAAAAGAGATTACCGCGACCGTCGTTGCTGCAGGAGCGGCGGCAGGCCAGGCGCTCACCATAAGCCCCGCGGCAGATCCGACTGCTTTGGCCGCAGCAGCAGTGCTCGTCGCACTCTTCCCACCGGTCATTGCTGCCATAAGTGAGGTTGCCATCCGTCGCATGCGAGCAAGAGCCGATCGCTTCTACGCGTCGGTTGTTGCTAGCTGGGCGCGCGACAGCGAGGTTACCGCTGCAGAGATTGCTGGCATCCTTGAAGCACGCAAGGAAGACCCGAACGTAGCGGATGCAATCTGGCGGGCCGTACGAGCGCTGATGGACGCACCGAATGACGATGCCGCTGTGCCGCTTGGCGTTTTGGCCGCCGAGTATGCTCGCGACAAGCGTGCTGCCGACTCTTTCTTTCGTGGGACTGTACGACTTCTCGCCGAACTGTCCGCCCAAGAACTTCGAGACCTGCGCCGAGTCGTACGCTGGATCATTGGCACAAGCGATAGTGCCAATGAGGTTACGCTCGTTGCGTTCGATCGTGACGCTAGTGCTGGGCCGAATGCGCCAGATTGGCCCAGTGTTCCCTGGCGTGTACTCCTTTTCGACAAGAAGACATCATTACGAGATCCCGATGCAATTCTTGAAGGGCTTCAGGATCCAGCACGAATCCTGTCGCTCCTGAAGAACGAATACCTTGCTTTCCCTGGTACCCGTAGTTGGTATGGGGCCAGCCCTATGCAGGTCGGCATTCGAACCGATATCGTTCGCCGGCTCGCGAACATCTTGGGAGATCCGGAGTAGCAGCGGCATGTCGCTCGTGTAGATCCGCAACACCGTCGATCTGCGATACCGAGCGCCCAATGCCCGCAGCCGTGATCTCCACCGCCTTGCCCCTGGAGACGGACACCACCGCTCTGGTTCTTCCTCGGCCTCGTGACCGCGCGCTTGCCGGTCTTGGGAATCCGGTTCTGCCCGCCGTGGCCCTTCGTGGTGACGCGATCGGCGGTGAGGGTGAACTCCTCGCGGATCTGAAGATCGACATCCCAGCCCGAGGTCGCACGCGTCAGCGCGGGGATGACGTACTTCGTCGTGATGTCGCGTTCGCTGAGGTCCTTCTTCTTCATGGCGGCGGAGGGGGGGGAGGGCCAGAGTACGGGAGGTGGGGGGCGGGGCTTAAGCCCCTCGATGCCTGGAAGATCAGCCTGTGCCACGAGTCCGGGCTGTTGCCCGAATGTTGTGTAGTTCGCTCCCTATTTCTACGATGGTCTCGACGCGGAGGTGGGGGGCATGCGCGCGCTCGTGGGTGGCGTGCTTTTCGTGGGGTTCGTCGTGCTCGGCCCGGCTTGCTGGGAGCCCGAGTGCAAGAACCCGAAGAGGGGAGCGCCGAACGGCGAGGCGGGCGCCCGCGAGGGGGTTCTCGTCCAGTGTAACGTGGTGCTGACCTGCGCGGTGCCAGGCGGAGGTGACCGTCGATTCCCCTTGGTGGGAGCGGAGGACGCGCAGATCATCAACCGAGGAAGCTCCAGCAACAACGAGGATGCATGCGTAATGAGGGCAAAGGAGCGCGGAATCAGCGGGAAGTGCAGCATCCTCGAGGTTTCCCCCAGGGTCATCTGTCTCGACGCTCCCGGTTCGAACGGCTGCGGGGCCCCGGGCGATGGTACCGTCATCATCGCGGGGAGTGCGGCCAGCGGCGATTTCAAGAGCGACCCGCAGGGCACGGGCGGAACGAATCGTTAGGGCGTCGGATACGGCGCGCCAGGGGGGATGTGAAACGGGATCCGCGAGAACGTCTCAGTTTCTGCGGTCAGGCGGCAGGTACCATTGCTTGCCGACGAGCGCGGGGCACCTGCGCTCCACCTCCGGGAAGAAGCACGCCTCGAACGCCTCCCACTGGGCCTTCGAGACAACCTCCGGAAGCTCGTACGCGTTGCAGAGGTCCTTCACCTCGTTGACGTTGCGCCAGAAGAGCGCCCCCGCCTCATCCTCGCACGGCTTGCACCAGATCGGATCGAGCTCCGTGCACGCCACGTGATTCGGGCATTTCGCCATCACGCAGCCGGCCTGGCAGGCTTCCTCCTGCCCCTCGGGCGGCTTCTCGCAGATCTCCCCGCCCGCCTCGCACAACTCGAACACCGCGGCGAGGTCCTTGTCGCAGGCGTCCGCCCCGAGCGTGTCCGACGAGGCGCGGCGGACCTTCAGGCCGACACCGACGGCGACGGCGATCGGCAGGGTGATCGCAGCGGCGAAGAGCTTTTTTTGGCGGGTCATGTGCCGTATCCCCCGTGTGCCCCTGGCCACTCTACAGGAACCGTCGCGCGCTCGCGAATGTTTCGCGTCTCCGGAAACACGCGTCCGTCATCCTCGGCGATGACCTCGTAGGCCTTTGCCCACGCCCTCGCCGCCCTCCCCATATTCGCCCGTCCGTCGCCCCAACGAATCCGCCTCACCTCCCCATCGCCCCCGACCCCCGCCGCCCCGACCTCCTCCTCTCCCGCGACACGTCCTCGTGTCTCCGGAGACTCGGCCCCGCCCCGTCACCCCATCGCCCCCATCCCCCCGCGTATACGTCCCCGTCGCCTTCTTGCTCGGCCTCCATTCTTGAAGACACGGCCTCGTCCAACACGCGTGCTGCAATCATGCAGCCCGACTGTACAGCCCTAGACCCCCCGCTTTCGGGGAGGAGTCTTCCCATGTCCGATCCCAAGCATCCCAAGCCGAATGATCAGGTCATCGACGTCTCGGACCTTGCTCTCGTCGACATCACGCCCGACCACATCAGCCGTCTGAGCAAGCTGCGCGAGGGGTATGACGTTGCCGTCAAAACCGTCGTGACCGCCTCGCCCGTCGCTCTCCAGCGCGCCGGCATTCATCCGGGTGAGGTCGCGGCGCTCGCCGCGAATTGGGTCGATGTCGAGCGCATCGACGAGGTCGTGCCTGCCGTCGAGAAGCTCCTCGAGCTCCTCCACGAGACGCGCCTCATGCGGGGCCATGAGATCGCGATGCGGCTTGGCGAGATGGCGCAACAGATCCGCCGCCGTGCCGATCGTTCTCCCGACGGCGCTGAGATCCTCGCCCCCTTCGAGGACCTGCTCGCCTACCAGTCGGGCCCCGCGCTCAAAGCCGTCGCGACCAAGGAGAAGGCGCGCGCAAACGAGGACACGCCCGCCTAATTCAGCGTCCTCATGCATCGGCCGCATCGCGGCCGATGCACAAAGGTCCAGGGCTTGCCCTGGTCCGGGTCCAGGGGTGGACAACCCCTGGTCGGGACCGGGGTGAAACCCCGGCGCTACGCTGCCTGCCTGCCTGCCTACCGCATCACCCTCGCCCGATGCTGCTCCACCCACGGTGACAGCCGCCCGCGGTCTTCGAGCGCCTGCCCCTCCGTCCTCCGCGACTTCATCTCCGCCCTCGCCGCCGCCACTGCAATCGCTGCGGCCAGCGTTGCCTCGTCCTCCTCGTGCACGTCCGAGTAGCCGAGCAGCGCTTCCTTGTTCTCCTCGATGAAGCCTGTCGTGTAGCGGCCTTCGACGAACGCCGGATGCGCGAGCAGCTTCTCGTGGAACACGATGTTCGTCTTGATGCCCGTCACCACGTATTCCGACAGCGCGCGACGCATGCGCTGGATTGCGGTCTTTCGATCCGGCCCCCACACGCTCACCTTCGAGATCAGCGGGTCGTAATGGCTTGGCACCGTTGCGCCTTCGTAAAAGCCGTTGTCGTCGCGCACCCACGGGCCCGCGGGCACGCGTAGCGCCTCGATCTTCCCGGGGCTCGGCAAAAAGCCGATCGGATCCTCGGCGTAGATGCGGCACTCGATTGATGCGCCTCGACGCACGATCTCCTCTTGCCGCCACGACAGCCGCTCGCCTGCGGCCACCCGCACCATCTCGGAGACGAGGTCCGTCCCCGTGATCCACTCCGTGATCGGGTGCTCCACCTGCAGACGCGTGTTCATTTCGAGGAAGTAAAAACTTCCGTCTTCGCCGAGCAGGAATTCGAACGTCCCGGCCGAGAAGTAGCCGACCGAGAGCGCGCCCTTCACGGCCACCTCGCCCATGCGGCGGATGAGCTCGGGCGTTGCGACCGGGCAGGGGGTCTCTTCGACGACCTTCTGGTGGCGACGCTGGATCGAGCAGTCGCGCTCGAAGAGGTGGACCATGTTGCCGTGACGATCCCCGATCACCTGGATCTCCACGTGACGCGGCCGCAGGATCGCTTTCTCGATGTAGACCGTGGGATCGCCGAATGCGCGCGCGGCCTCGCTCTGGGCGCGCTCGAACGCGCTCGCCATCTCGTCCGCGTTGTGCACGAGGCGCATGCCCTTGCCGCCGCCGCCCATCGCTGCCTTGATCAGCACCGGGTAGCCGACGCGCTCGGCCGTCGCGCGTGCTTCCTCGACTGTGGAGGCGTCGCCGCCGGGCGTGATCGGGACGCCTGCGGCGGCCATTTTTGCGCGCGCGGCGGTCTTCGAGCCCATCGCGGCCATCGCGCGTGACGGGGGGCCGATGAAGGTGATGCCGGCGCGCTCGCAGGCTTCCGCGAACTCGCTCTTTTCCGAGAGGAAGCCGTAGCCGGGATGGATCGCGTCGGCGCCGGATTTGCGCGCGGCGTCGAGCACGCGCTCGATGTCGAGGTAGCTCTCGCGGGCGGGGGCCGGGCCGATGCAGTAGGCCTCGTCGGCGACCCTCACGTGGAGCGATTTGCGGTCGGCTTCGCTGTAGACGGCGACGGCGGCGATGCCCATCTCGTGCAGCGTGCGGATGATGCGGACGGCGATCTCGCCGCGGTTGGCGATGAGGACCTTGCGGATCACGGACGCCACGTAGCACGGCTCGGGGCGGGCGGGTGCAAGGAAACCCTTTCCCTCTGGCCAGTTACGAGCTACCTCTCGCCCGCCGTGCAACGACGAGAATCGGGCCCTGCGGTCTCTTTTCACGGGGCCGGAGACCCCGACGAGGTGGCGGCCTACCAGCCTCGGGGGTCCTTTGAGTCCCGCGCCGCCGCGGAGGAGCCCGAGGTCCTCTCCGTGGCCGCGCTCGATCAGCGCCTTCGTCGTGTCGTCGAGGGCGCGACGCAGGACGTGCGGGTCCTCGGCGAGGTCGGAGGCTTCCGGCCTCACGCGAGCGGGCACGCGTACTTCACGCTCAAGGACGAGCGCGAGGACGCCTGCATCGACTGCGTCATGTACAAGACGGCCTCGCCGCGGGCGCGCAAGCTGCTCGCGGACGGGGCGCGCGTCGTGCTGATCGGGCGCGCGACGGTGTACGTGCCGCGGGGAAAACTCCAGTTCTCCGTGACGGATGTGCGGCCGGCCGGGCGCGGCGCGCTGCTCGAAGCGCTGGAGCGGCTCAAGCAGAAGCTCGCCGGGGAGGGGGTCTTCGCGGCCGAGAGGAAACGCGCGTTGCCCGTGGATCCGGCGGTGATCGGGGTCGTGACGAGCGGCAACGGCGCGGCCATCCACGACATCGTGACCGTGTCGTACCGGCGCGGCGCGCCGCGGATCCTGCTCGCGCGGGCGACGGTGCAAGGCCCAGGGGCCGCGCAGTCGATGGCCCGCGCGCTCGATCAGCTCGCGCGTGTGCCTGAAGTCGAGGTCGTGATCCTCGGGCGCGGCGGCGGATCGGCCGAGGATCTCTCCGCTTTCAACGACGAGGCGCTCGTCCGGAAGGTGGCGAGTTTCCCTGTGCCGGTCGTGAGCGCCGTCGGGCACGAGGTCGACGTGACGCTGACGGATCTCGCGGCGGACGCGCGTGCGGCGACGCCGTCGCAGGCCGCGGAGATGCTCGTCGCGGATCGGATGGAGCGGCGCAAGCAGCTCCGGCACCTGGTCACGCGCATGTGGCGCGCCACGCGGCAGACGATCGAGCGTCGGCGGGTCGTCGTCGACAGGCTCGCGCGGTCGATCGGCTCGCCCGCGGATCTGCTCGCGGAGCGGGAGCAGAAGCTCGACGAGCTGAACATGAAGCTCGAACGCGCGATGGAGCGGGCGACGGCGCGGCGCAAGGAAGAGCTCTCGGAGATCGAGCGGCGGCTCGGGGCGCGGCATCCACGGGCGGTGATCGCCGGGGCGCGTGCGGCGATCGGTCCGCTCGAGGTGCGGCTCGTGGCGGCGGAGCGACGCAGGGTCGAGCGGCTCCGGACGACGCTCGGGCGGCACGCGGCGCGGCTCGATGCGCTCTCGCCGCTCGGGGTGCTCGCGCGTGGGTACGCCATCGCGACGAACGCGTCGGGGCGCGCGGTGCGGGCTGCGAAGGAGGTCGCCGTGGGCGAGTCCATCACGGTGCGGGTGCACGAGGGCGCGCTGCGCGCCGAGGTCACGGCCGTGCTCGATCCGGGGGAAGGCGAGGGGAATGATGGCTGAGGGAAAGGTCTTCGCCGTCCTCGGGCATCCGGTGGCGCACTCGCTCTCGCCGGTGATTCATACGGTCGCGTACGCGTCGCTTGGCCTGCCGCACGTGTACCGGGCGATCGACGTGCCGACCGCGGGCGAGCTGCTCGCGGTCGTCGACGAGGTGCGGCGGGGCGCGATCGCCGGGGCGAACGTGACCTTGCCGCATAAGCGCGCGGTGCTCGATCTCGCCGACGAGGTCGACACGAGCGCGGCCGAGCCGGGCGCGGCGAACGTGCTTTGCCGCGGCGACGACGGCCGGCTCCGGGCCTACAACACGGACGCGGATGCCCTCGCGGACGACATCGCCGCGCTCGCGCCCGACGCATCGCGTAAGCGGGCGATGATCATCGGCGCGGGCGGGGCGGGGGTCGCGGCCGTGGCCGCGTGCAAGAAGTTGGGGTTCAAAGTGATCGCGGTGACGTCGCGCTCGTGGGCGCGGTCGGAGAACGTCGAGACGGCGCCGTCGGCCGAGCAGGTGCGGCGGATGGGGGCGCTGCCGCTGCCCTGGCCTTCGCCGGGTGAACCCGCGCCGGACAGTTTTGCCTCGCAGGCGCTCCGGCTCCAGTGGTGGGATCTCGCGCGGGGCGCGTCACTCGTCGTGCAGGCCACGAGCGCGGGCATGCTCGGCAAGGACCCGGGCGAGTCGGTCCGGGATGTCGTTCCCTGGGACGATCTCGGAAGCGACACGTTCGCCTACGACGTCGTGTATACCCCAAGGATGACCCCGTTCCTGCACGCCGCCGCCTCCCGTGGCCTCCGGGCCGAAGGCGGGCTCGGGATGCTCGTCAGGCAGGCCGCCCGATCGATCGTGCTCTGGACCGGGCAAGAGCCGCCGCTCGACGTGATGCGACGCGCGGCCGAGGACACGCTCGATCGCGGAGGGCACACGGTATGAGCGGGCGCGGGGGCGCCTCGGACGAGTCGATCTGGCCGCATGTCGACGTGAGGCACGATCTCGGTCGTGCGCTCTTCCGCGAGTGGGTCGCGGGCAACGGCGCCGGCGCCTACGCGAGCTCTTCCATCGCGTGCATGCACACGCGCCGCTACCACGGCCTGCTCGTCGCCGCGCTCGAGCCGCCGCGCGCGCGGCACGTCGTGCTCTCGCACGTCGACGTCGCGGTGAAGTCACTCGCGCCGCGCGGGATGTGGGATCTCGCGACGCACCAGTTCCCGGGGATCAACCCGGAGCGCGGGCCGTTTTACCTCGACCGCTTCGATCAGGATCCGGTGCCGCGCTGGACCTACTCCGTCGGGGGAGGTGAGCTCGAGGTGCTGCTCGCGCTCGTGCGCGGGGAGAACGCGGCGGTGCTGCGCTACACGTGGCGCGGTCCGCAGCCGGTCGTGATCACGCTGCGGCCGCTGCTCGCGATGCGGCACATGCACGCGCTGATGCGCGAGCACGGAGCGATGGAGCAGCGGGTGGAGCTGCGCGCCGGCGAGATGCGCGTGCGTCCGATGCGCGCGCTGCCGAAGCTCTGCTTCCGCTACGAGGGCACGTTCGTGGGCTCGCCGGACTGGTGGCGGCGCTTCGAGTACCTCATCGAGCGGGATCGAGGGCTCGAGTTCCAGGAGGATCTCTGGACGCCGGGCGTGTTCGAGATCCGCGCGGATGGATCGGGCACGCCGAGCTTCCTCGTCGTCGGCGTGGAGAAGCTGCCCGAGGGCAAACCCGAGGATCTCATCGCGGCCACGACGGCGGCGCTCGAAGCCGAGGATCCGGGGCCCGAGCGGTCCGCGCTCGAGCGCAAGCTCTCGGTCGCGGCGGAGCTCTACCGCGCGGATCTCGCGCCGGAGCCGGGGATCGTCGCGGGGTATCCGTGGGCCGAGGGCTGGGGGCGCGACAGCTTGATCGCGCTGCCGGGGCTGTACCTGGCGACGGGCAAGATCGAAGAGGCGAAGCGCGTGGCGCGCCGGATCGTGGCGAGCATGGAGGGCGGGCTCGTGCCGAGCCGCAGGGCCGATGAAGACGGCCGCCCCGACACGGCTTCGGCCGACGCGACGCTCTGGCTCTTCGAGGCGGCGCGGTGTTTTGCCGATGTGCTCGGCGCGTCGGATCCGTTCCTGCAGAGCGAGCTCGTGCCGGCGATGATGGCCTCGTTCGAGGCGATCCTGCGCGGCGACGCGCCGAACGGGATCCGCGTGACGACGGATGGTCTGCTCGCGGCGGGCAAACCCGGCGACGCGCCGACGTGGATGAATGCGCGCGCGTTCGGCAGGCCGGTGACGCCGCGCGTGGGCTGCGCGATCGAGCTGTCGGCGTTGTGGGCGCGGGGCTGTCACACGCTCGCGCGGCTCGCGCACGCGGCGGGCGCGGAGTCGCTCGCCGATCGGGCCGACATCGCGTGCCGCAGGGCGCGGGCCGCGTTCCATGCGCGGTTCTGGTGCGAGCAGACGTCGTATCCGTTCGACGTGATCTCCGAGTCGCTGACGGGCGAAGGCGCGTTCCAGGACGCGTCGGTCCGGCCGAACGCGATCCTCGCGCTGGCCATCGATCCGGCCTGCTTCTCGCCAGAGCGGGCGCGCGCGACGATCGCGCGGGCGCGGGCCGAGCTCGTGTCGCCCGCGGGGCTCCGGACGCTCGCGCCTTCGGATGCCGCGTACCACGGGTACTACGGCGGCAACGTCGTCGAGCGGGATGCCGCGTATCACCAGGGGACGGCCTGGCCGTGGTTGCTCGGGTTTTACGCGCGCGCCGTGCGCAGCGTGCTGCCGGCGGAGGATCCGCTCGTGGCCGAGATCCCGGATCTGATCGCCGCGGCGGCCGATCGCGAGATCGCCGTGGGGCAGGTGCCGGAGCTCGGGAGCGGCAACATGCCGTTCTCGCCGAACGGCGGTCCGGCGCAGGCCTTCAGCGTGGCGGAGCTCCTCCGCGCCCTGAAGAACGTGCTCGGCTGAGCTCGGCGAGGCCCGCCTTCGCGAGGGTCTTCCACGGGCGCGTGTCGAAGCGGAGGCCGAGGTCGATCGCCTTCCGCGCGAGCTCGCGCGCTCTGCGCGGATCGGTGGCGAGGTTCGCCTCGGCCGAGCGCAGGTAGGCGAGGGCGAGGAAACGGTCGCGCCGCCGCGGATCCGCGAAGAAGCGTGGATGCCGCTGCACCATGATCTCGTGCGTCTCGTGGTAGCGGCGGTCGTAGCTCTTCGAGACCTTCGCGGCGTGGCCGACGCGGTAGCGATAGAGGATCTCGCCGCAGTGGTAGCCACGTCGGCCGGCCTCGGCGGCGCCGATGAGGAAGTCGTAGTCGCCGTTGCCACGCGCGAGCTCGGCCGCGTAACCGCCGAGCTCCACCCAGAGATCCTTGCGGTAGGCGCAGGGGCCGGGCGTGGGTTGTCCCGCGATGAAGTCGTCCCACGTGACCTCGCGCCGGTGCTTGTGCACGAACGATTGGGCGCCGAAGCGCTGGTTGTCGCCGTAGACGAAGGCCGCGTCGGGGTGGCGCTGGAAGGTCTCGAGGACGAGCGCGACGCTGCTCGGCACGAGTTGATCGTCGCCGTCGAGGTAGAAGTGGAACGGCGTCTCGGTCAGCTCGAAGGCTTTGTTGCGCGTCGGGTACGGGCCCATGTTCTCGGGCATCGCGTACTTCACGAGGCGCGGATGCTTGAGCGACGCGAAGATCTCGCGGGTCCGCGCGTGCTCGGTGCCATCCATGACGAGCACGGCGCACCAGCGCGGATCGGTCTGCGCGAGCACGCTGTTCCAGCAGTCGAGCAGCCAGTCGCCCTCGGCGTAGCAGGTGATGCCGATCGTGATGAGCGGCGCGCTGGAAGCGGGGTCCTTCATGCCGTGCCCTAGACGCGCACGTGGGCGAACGTCGCCTCGATGTTGAACCAGCCGATCGCCTGGAGGACCTCGGCGGCGAAGAGCCCGACGCGGGGAAGGGGGACGATGCGCTCGGCGACGTCGCGGCGCAGGTAGTCCCGCTTGAAATACCGAGGACGGCGGCCGCCGAGGTAACCTTCGAACTCGGCGTACGTGAGCTTCTTGTAGTTCGGCGTCCCCGGATCCTCGCGGCGAGTCATGAGGTCGTAGAAGAGGAGCGCGCCGCCGGGGCGGAGGAGCGACAAGCAACGCTCCACGATCTTTTGCTTCGTCTCGGCGTTCGTGACCGAGGTGAGCACCGCGAAGAGCATCACGACGTCGAAGGGCCCGCCCACGTCCGTTTCGAGGATGTTTCCCGCGAGGAAACGCACGCCGGCGCATCGCTGCCGCGCCTGCTCGATGCGCTCGGGCACGAGGTCGATGCCCACGAGCTCGGTGGGATCCGCGCCCATCTCCACGAGCCACGCGAGGTTCGAGCCGCCGCCACAGCCGACCTCCAGCACCCGCAGCTTGCGCAGGTCCTCGAAGGTGGAGACGCCGATCTCCTGCAAGCACTGGCGAATGCGGCGCTGGCGTTGGCGCTGGCACAAGTACGCGTGCGGCAGGATCGGCCACCACGCGTTCTGCGGCAGGAAACGCTCGCGGTAGAAGCGGCGGATGGCTTCCGCTTCGTCGCCTTCGCCCGCCCCGCGGGCCTCGTCGCGCTGCACGGACGCCGAGTGCCATGCGTGCTCCGATGCGTCAAGTGACGAGGCGCCCGGGCGCCTCGCGCTGTTGCATCGATCGGCGAGGGGCCCTATACCCCGGCATCGCTTATGTCCGCTGCCCGCGATTTCCTGCGTGCCGAGCTCGAACGTGAGTACAGCGCTTGGTTCGGCCTGCCGCCGCGCCCGTTCCTCGACGGCGTGGTCGAAGCGTGGATGGCCGACGATACGAACTCGAAGCATCGCTTCGACACGATCGAGGCCGCGCTGCCGGGCGCGAAGCGGATTCTCGACATGGCCTCGGGCTGCGGGAGCGCCGTGTTCTACGGGCTCCTGCACGGCTACGACATGGTCGGGATCGATCCCGAGGGCTGGAAACACACGTTCAACGGGCTGAAGGCGAAGGAGCGTGGGTATCCCGCGGAGTGGATGAGCCGTTTCCACGACGGCGTGGGCGAAGCGCTGCCGTTCCCCGACGACGACTTCGACTGCGTGACGAGCTACCAGACGATCGAGCACGTGCAGGACGTCGATCGCGTGCTCGCCGAGGTGGTGCGCGTGACGCGGCCCGGCGGCGGGATCCACCTGCGCTGCCCGGACTACCGCGGCACGTTCGAGGGGCACTACCGCGTGCCCTGGCTGCCGCTTTTCCCGCGGCCGCTCGCGCGCGCTTACCTGCGAGCGATCGGCAAGCCGACCGCGGGGCTCGACACGATCCAGTACATCACGAAGGGCCGCGTCGTGCGGATCCTGCGAGAGCTCGAAGCGAGGAAGCGGGGGCTTCGTTTACGGATCGTGGACCTCGATCGAGAGGCCTTCACGTCGGGGCGGACGCGGCTCCCGGGCGAGTTTTCGTGGTGGAAGGCGAAGCGCTACGCGCGCGGGATCTTCCGCGAAGAGACGAGCGTGAACCTCTTCGTGTACGTCGAGGCGAAGGAAACGAAGGGCCGGCCGTGAGCCGCCTTCGCGTGCTGATCACGGGCGCCACGGGGTTCATCGGCGCGCACGTGACGCGCTCGCTCCTCGAGCAGGAAACGCGCCTCACGCTGCTCGCGCGAGAGACGTCGGATCTCAAACGGCTTTGGCGCGTGGCCGGGACGCGGCTCGATCGCACGGAGCTGCGGAGGGTCGATCTCGGATCGGCGGAGGTGATCCGCGCGGAGATGCAGCGGGCGCGGCCCGAGGTCGTGATCCACCTGGCGGCCGACGCGCGCGCCCGCGCCTCCGAGGACGAGGCCGAGGCGATGCACGCGCTTCACGTGGGCGCGACGCGTGCGCTCGCGGAGGCTTCGATCGAGGTGGGCGCGCGGCTCGTCGTGCTCTCGACGAGCGACGTGTACGGAAAACTGCCTTCGCCGCACGACGCGGAAGGCGAGGTCGCGCCGCGGACGCCGTACGCGCGCACGAAGGCCGAGGCGGACGCGCTGCTCCTCGGGCCTCTGCGCGAGCAGGGGCTCTCGGTCGTCGTGCTGCGGCCGTACCTCGTGTACGGACCGGGATCCCAGCCGCGGCAGCTCCTGCCCGCGCTCATCGCCGCCTGCCTCGCAGGCCGGGATTTTCCGATGACCGACGGTCTGCAGCGGCGCGATTTCGTGTACGTGGGCGACGTGGCCCGCGCGGTGACCCTCGCCGCGACGGCAGCGGAGGCCGTGGGGCATGTGATCGACATCTGCACGGGCACGCCGCGGCAGGTCGCCGATGTGGTGCGGCTCGTGGTGGATCGTATCCAACCCGAACGCGGCGGACCCGTGCTCGGCGCGACGCCGCGCCCCGCGGACGAGCCCGAAGCGCACTACGGCGATCCCGCGCGTGCGGAGGCCCGGCTCGCGTGGAAGCCCGAGGTCTCGCTCGAAGACGGCATCGATCGCACGATCGACGCGTGCAGGGAGGAGCGTTCCAGGTGAGCGGCCAAGATCCCGCGCGCCCCGCGGTCGCCTTCCTCCTCGGGACGGCTTTCTCGTTCACCGAGACGTTCCTCTTCAACCAGATGCGTTCGCTCACGCGGTACCAGGCGATCACGCTCTGCCACCGCGTCGCCAACGAGGAGCGCTTCCCCTGGACCGAGCCGCGGATTCTCGGGCAAAGGCATCCGTCTCGACTCGGCCAGGCGCTTCGCCCGCTGCATGGAAGGCTCACGCTCGATCCCGCGTGGATGCAGGCGCTCACGGAGACACGCGCGACGGTGCTGCACGGCCAGTTCGGCACGAACGGGCTCATCGCGGCGGTGTACGGCAAGCAGCTCGGGCTCCCCGTCGTCACCTCGTTCTACGGCGGCGACGTCGGCATCCTCCTCGAGCCGCAGAAGCACCTGCGCCGCTACTGGCACTACATCCTCGGCAAGCGCGCGCTCTTCGAGGGCAGCGATCTCGTGCTCGTGCTCTCGACCGCGATGCGCGACGATCTCGTGCGGCTCGGCTGCCCCGCCTCGAAGATCGCCATCCATCCGAACGGCGTGGATCTCGAACGCTTCAGCCCCGTGCCGCGCGCCGATCGCAAGGGCCCGCTTTCCGTCGTGATGTGCGGCCGCGAGATCGAGAAGAAGGGATTTTCCCATGGCTTCCGCGCCGTGCATCGCGCGCGGGCCGCGGGCGCGGATCTACGCGTGCGCTGGCTCCCGGCGCCCGGACCACTCGGCGCGCCGCTGCGCGCGCTCATCGAGGAGCTCGGGCTCGGGCCACACGTCGAGATCCTCGATCCGAAGACGGATCCCGCCGTCGTGATGCGCGAGAGTGATCTCATGCTCTGCCCCTCGGTGACGGCCGCGGACGGCGACAAGGAGGGCGTGCCCACGGTGCTCGTGGAGGCCGCCGGGACGGGCTTGCCCGCGATCGCGAGCCGGCACGCGGGGATCCCGGAGATCGTGGTCGATGGTGAGAGCGGTTTGCTCTACGCCGAACGTGACGAGGAGGGCCTCGCCACGGGACTCGTGCGTCTCGCGAAGGATCCCGCGCTTCGTGCGCGCATGGGCGAGGCGGCGCGGCAGAAGGTCCTCGCGACGTACGACGCGCGCAAGCTCGCCATCACGCTGGAGGCGCACTACGACGCGCTAGCCGCGCTTGCTCTGCGTCGGGCTCTCGATTAAACGCTTTTGCCCGTGTCGCGTGAAAAGGTCGTCATCCTCGCGGGTGGCCAGGGGATGCGTCTCCGAGAGGAGACCGAGTTCCGGCCGAAGCCGATGATCACCGTCGGTGATCGTCCGATCCTCTGGCACATCATGAAGGGCTACGCGCACCACGGGCTGCGCGACTTCATCGTGTGCCTCGGCTACCGGGGCGAGGTCATCAAGCAGTACTTCCTCGACTACCGCGCCATGAGCCGCGATTTTACCCTCGATCTCGGAAAGGGCGGGGCGATCACGCTGCACGAGTCGCCGGCCGCGGAGGAAGAAGACTTCCGTGTGACGCTCGCCGAGACCGGCCAGCGCGCGATGACCGGCGCGCGCATCAAGCGCATCGAGAAGTACGTCGACACCGACACGTTCTGCGTGACGTACGGCGACGGCGTGTCGAACGTGGACATCGGACGCCTCCTCGCGTTCCACCGCGAGCACGGCCGCGTCGGCACGGTGACCGGCGTTTTCCCGCAGTCGCGCTTCGGCGAGCTCCTCCGTGACGGCTCGCGCGTCGTCGAGTTCAACGAAAAACCCCTGATGCACGACGGCTGCATCAACGGCGGCTTCTTCGTCTTCAGCCGGCGCTTCTTCGACTACCTCGAGGACGACGACGGCTGCGTGCTCGAAGGAAAGCCTCTCGCGCGGCTGGCGAAGGACGGCGAGCTCATGGTCTACGAGCACCGCGGCTTCTGGCAGTGCATGGACACGATGCGTGATCTGGAGATGCTCCGGAGCCTGTGGACAGGAGGCGCGCCGTGGAAGGTGTGGTGAGGGACGAGGAGGCCGATCGCGCGTTCTTCCGCGAGCGAAACATCCTCGTCACGGGCGCGACGGGGCTACTCGGATCGTGGCTCAGCGAGCGGCTCGTGTCGCTCGGCGCGAACGTCGTGGGCCTCGTGCGGGATTTCGTCCCGACGTCGCGGCTCTTCGTGAAGGGCGCGAAGGGCACGACAATCGCCGAGGGCATGACGCTCGTGAGCGGCGACATCCGCGACCGCGAGCTGCTCGAACGCGTGATGGGCGAGCACGAGATCGACTCGGTCTTCCACCTCGCCGCGCAGACCATCGTGGGCATCGCGAACGCGAACCCGGTGAGCACGTTCGAGAGCAACATCGCCGGCGCCTGGAACGTCTTCGAGGCGGCGCGAAGGTCGCCGAAGGTGCGCCGCGTGCTGCTCGCGTCGAGCGACAAGGCGTACGGATCGCACGACACCTTGCCGTACACCGAGTCGATGGCGCTCCGGGGCGAGCACCCGTACGACGTCTCGAAGTCGTGCGCGGACCTCATCGCCCGGACGTACTGGGTCACCTACCGCCTGCCGATCACCATCACCCGCTGCGCGAACCTCTACGGCGGCGGGGATCTCAACTGGAACCGCATCGTGCCCGGCGTCATCCGCGACATCCTCGCCGGCCGCAGGCCCGTCATCCGCAGCGACGGCACGCTCATCCGCGACTACCTCTACGTCGAGGACGCGGTCGACGCGTACCTCGATCTCGCCCGCGCGATGGAGGACCCCGCGATCCACGGCGAGGCCTTCAACATCTCCGCGGGCAACCAGCTCACGGTGCTCGAGATGACGCGCGCGATTCTCGAGCGCATGGGTTCGAGCCTCGAGCCCGACGTGCGCGGGCAGGCGACGCACGAGATCGCGCACCAGTACCTCGACGCCGAGAAGGCCCGGCGCGTGCTCGGCATCCGGCCTCGTTACGGCCTTGTCGCCGGCCTCGATCGCACGACCGCCTGGTACCGCGACTTCTTCGCGCGTGAAGGCCGCCGCGCCGCCGGATGAGCCTCCTACGAAGCGCGGCGCGAGGCGGGGTCGCGCTCGGGGCGAGCCAGACCTTCGCCACGGCCCTCGGCTGGGTGCGTACGCTCGTCCTGGCGCGGCTTCTCGTGCCCGAGGACTTCGGCCTCGTCGGGCTCTGCACGGTGCTGCTCGGCTTCCTCGGCGCGCTGAGCGACATGGGCCTCACGGCCGCGACGATCCAGCGCAAGGAGCTCACGGACGGCCACCGCGACGCGGCGTTCTGGATGAGCGCCTCGATGGGCGCCGTCCTCTTCCTCGCGAGCGTCGCCGCGGCCCCAGCCCTCGCGGCCTTCTACGGCGAGCCGCGCGTCGTCTCGCTGGTCGCGGTCTCCGCGCTCCCGCTCCTCGTCGGCCCCTTCGCCTCCACGCACGCCGCGCTCCTTCGCCGTGACCTGCGCTTCGGGCGCGTCGCCGCCATCGAGGCCGGGCGCAACGTCGCGGCGAGTGCTGTCACGCTCGCGCTCGCGGCGCTCGGAGTCGGGTACTGGTCGCTCGTGATCGGCCCGCTCGCGAGCCACCTCGTCGCGGTCGTCGCGTACACGCTGTCGAGCTCGTTCCGCCCGCGCTTTCGCGCCACGTGGACGCACGCGCGCGAGCTCTTCTCGTTCAGCGCCTACGTCGCGGGGGCGAGCGCCATCAACTACCTCTCGGCGAACATGGACTACATGATCGTCGGCAAGCGGCTCGGGACCGCGGCGCTCGGTACGTACACGTTCGCGTACGAGACGATGACCTTCCCGCTCACGCGCATCGCCTCGCTCTTCAGCCAGGTGATGTTCCCGGCGTTCGCGACGATCCAGGACAAGCTCGACGAGATGCGCGAGACGTACCTCAAGATCTCGCGCGCCGTGGCGATCGTGAGCTTTCCGATCCTCGCGTGGGTCGCGGTCGTCGCGCCCGAGCTCGTGATTTTGCTCTACGGCCCGAGGTGGCTGCCGGCCGTGGGGCCGCTGCGCGCGTTGAGCGTCGCGGGCGCGCTCAAGGCCGTGGGCACGCTCGTGGGCATCATCTTCAAGTCCCGCGGCAAACCCGCGGTGGAGCTTTACTGGAACATCGCGTGGCTGATCGGGCTGACGACGGCGCTCTCCATCGGCGTGCGCTGGGGGGCGTTCGGCGTCGCGGTGAGCATCTCGATCCTCTGCGTGCCCGGCACACTTTTCACCGAGTGGCTCGCGTGTCGCTACATCGAGATGAAGCTCTCGCGGCTGCTCGGCGTGCTCGTCGTGCCGACCGTGGCCGTCGCGGTCGCGACCGCGGCCGGTGCGCTCGCGCGGTTCGAGCTCGCCGCGCTCTTGCCCGCGGGCGTCGTCGGGGACGTCGCGCGGCTCGTGGGGCTCACGCTGATCATGCTGCTCGTGTACGTCGCGACGCTCCGCGTGATCCACCCGCCCATCACGGCCGAGGTGCGCGCGTTCCTCGGGTACTTCCGCCGCGACAAGAAGGCGCCCGCGAAGGCCGCGGAGAAGACCGAGGCGCCCGTCGAGGAAGTGGTCACGAAGGAGGCGCACTGATGCCCACGCTCGTCGGCGTGTACGCACCCGTGGAGGCCGAGCGCGAGGGCGCCGCGCTCTTTCGCGAGCTCACCCAGGATCTCGGGACGGCCGCCTCCTCGCTGCACGAAGGACCGCTCCGCGCTGCGGTTTTCCCGCAGCACAACGGCGAGCGCATCGTGTGCCCCGACGCATCCGGCGCCGCGGCACACGCGATCGGGTTCGGCGGCGACGATCGAAAAACCTCCCCCGCGCGCCTCGTCCCGCCGTGGCTTCTCTGCCGCTGGGATCCCGCGCGGCGCGTGGCCGTCGTCGAGACCGACCGCCACGGCTTCGCGCTCGTCTACGTCCGCACCGTGGGCGCGTGTGTCGTGTTCTCCACGTCCGCGGCGCGTCTCGGCCAGCTCGCGCCGCGCTCCGCGCTGGATCCCCACGCCCTCGCCGAGCTGCTCGCCTTCGATCACCTCCTCGGGGAGCGCACCTTGCGCCGCGAGGTCACGGCCGTCCCGCAAGGCGCGGCCCTCGAGATCGGCCCCACGGGCGCCTCGTTCCCGCGCCGCTTCCGTTACACCGAGCTTCCGCTCGATCGTCGTGCGTCCCCGGCCGCGGCCATCTCCGCGCTCCTCCCGCTCTGGCGCGAGGGCGTCGCAGACGCGCTCGCCACGCGCGGTGATCAGCCCCTCCTCGTTCCCTTGAGCGGCGGCCTCGACTCGCGGCTCCTCGTCGCGACCGCGGTCGAGACGGGCGCTTCCGTGGAGGCGTTCACCTTTGCTCGCACCGGCGAGCGCACACCCGACATCGACATCGCCGAAGAGGTCTGCCGCACCCTCGGTGTCCCTTGGCGCGCGCTTGGCCTCGACGACGACTGGCTCGTCGACCACGCGGCCCGCGCGTCCTTGTTGACCGACGGGCAGCTCGACATCCTGCATTCCTACGGCATCAGCCTCACGGGCTCGTTCCCCGAGGGACACCTGCGGCTCGACGGCTTCGCGGGTGACGTCGTGCTCGGCGGCAGCTTCCTCCGCCGCGAGCACCTCACCGCGCGGAGCCCCGAGGCGCGTCATCGGCTGCTCTGGGCTTCCCGCGCGCGCCTCGAACGCGCTCCCTGGCAAGAGCTGCTCGTGCCCGAGGCCCGGGGCGAGATGCTCGATCTCGCCCGCGCCTCCCTCACGAAGAGCCTCGAAACCGAGCCACTCGACGATCCCCGCTGGTCCGACTTCTGGATCCTGCGGCATCGCATCCGGCGCTTCACGGTGAACGGCCCCTTGCTCTGGCGCAGCGTGGCGCGTTCGGTCTTCCCGTTCTTCGCGCCGAGCTTCATCGATCGGCTGCTCGCCGTCGCCCCCGAGGCGCGCCTCGACGCCGCACTCCAGGCCCCGTTCTTCTGGCAGGGGTTTCCGCGCATGGCCGCCATCCCCTGGCAGCGCATCGGCTGGCCGGTTCCGCGCGGCGGCGTGATGGAGACGCTCCTCCGCCGCCTCCGCAAGCCGCCGTATCCGCCCGCCAAGGCGTTTTTCGATCACGACGCCGTGTTCCGCAAATCGGCGCGTCTTCGCACGTTCCTGTGCGATCTGCTGCTCGACCCGCGGACCGGCGTCGAGCGCTTCGGCTGCTTCGACCGGGCCTCCGTCGCGCGGCTCCTCTCGGGCGTCGAGGCCGGTTCGCGCCGCGGTATGCCGCAGATCTCGCTACTCGCGAGCCTCGTGCTCTCCGAGCGGGCGTGGGCGCCGCGCTAGCGCGTCACGCGGGCTTTCGCGCGAGCACACAAGCGATCTGCCACGGCGAGAAGATCCGCCGCAGCGCGCGCTTCCATCCCTGGTAGTGCTCGGGCGCGCGGATCGTGAGGACCTCCTGCCGCAGCACCTCGGGCCAGCCGAGCAGCGCCGCGAGCTCCGCCGCCGTCGGCCGATACCCCGTGTCGATCGGATCCCGGTGAATCGGATACCGCCGCGGCACCGTGAGCACGAGCAGCCCGCCGGGCGCGACGACCCGCGCCACGTGCCGGAGCGTCGCCTCGCGATCGGTCACGTGTTCGAGGAGGTTCGTGCAGAGCACGAGATCAAACGTGCGATCCACGCCTTTCAAGTTCGTCACGTCGGCGACGATGTCGACGCCCGGCTCGGGCCGCGCGTCGAGGTGCAGGACTTGAAGGCCGCGCGCGCGGAGCGGCGCGAACACGTTCCGATCGAGGTGCGGCTGCACGACGGTGCGGAAGTGGAGGGTGGAGGACCCGATGTCGAGCACCGTCGCGCCCTTGGGGAGCTCGGTCCCTGCGAGCACGTCGTGGATCCACTCCGACTCGTCGACGAACACCCGAACCCCTTGTCACACGAGCCCGCCTCCGCGCAAGCGCGAGCCTCGGGATCGGGTATACAGGCCCCGGCGCGTCGATGTCCTCGTGTTACCTCGCCCTCCGCCCGAAGAACCCCCACAGCCTGCCCGAGGGCCTCGAAGCGCGCCTCGATCGCGCCTTGCCCTTCGTGCCCGACGCGCGCTTCTCCGCGTCGCGCGCCGGCATCAAGCTCTGGGTCTTCCTCCGCGACGAGGGCCTCTGGCCCGAGCCCCGCTGGCACGAGGATCCCAGCGGCGCCGCGGTGATCACGGGCTACGGCGTGGCCGACGATCGGCGCCTCCTCGGCGCCGCGGAGGTGCTGCGCGCGCCCGACGCCCTGGCCCTTCGTCGCCTCTTTCACGGCGAGTGGTCGATGTGCAAGCTCACGGACGAGGGGCTCGTCGCGGCCTCGGATCCCGTCGGCACCGAGCACGTGTACGTGACGGAGCAGCCAGGGTTTACCGCGGTCTCGAACCGCGCGCGCCTGCTCTGGGAGCTCATGAAGGCGCTCGGCCCGCGTCCCGCGCCCGATTTCGAGGCCCTCGGCGGGCTCATCTCACCCGGCTACCTCGTCTGCACCGAAGGCACCGCCGTCCGCGGCGTGCGCCTCGTCGACGGCCACGCGGCCGTCGTCCTGCCCCGCGACGCAGGCCCCGCCGAGATCCGCGCGCTCGGCGGGGGCGAGCCCGCGATCACGGGCGCCTCGCCCGATTGGGACACGCTCGCCGATCATTTGCGCTCGAACTTCGCGTGGCTCGCGGGCACGAACAAGCCACTCCTCGCCGCGCTGACCGGAGGCAAAGATAGCCGGCTCGTCCTCTCGGCCTTGAAGAGCGCGGGCCTCGAGAAGCGTGCGAACCTCTACATCAGCGTCCCGCCCGAGCACGCCGATCATCTCGCGGCGCGCCGCATCGCCGATCGGTTCGGACTGAACCTCGAACGCATCAACCCGCCGCCGCGCACGCGCATCCTCGAAGACATGCGCCGCCACGTCGCGCTCACCGAGGGCGCGCTCAACGCGTGGGACATGACCGGCGCCGTCACCTATCACTCGCGCCTCGGCCTGCACGGCCTCTTCGGCGAGCTCTACCGCAGCCGCGGCGCGGCCTCGGCCGATCCCGAGGCCGCCGCGCGCTTCTGGTTCACCTCGCCGAACCTCGGCGGCGTCCTCCGCCCCGAGGCGCTCTCGCCGCAGATCACGCGCACGGCCCGCTGGATGAAGGGCGAGCTCGATCGCGGCACGGCGCCCGAGCACCTGCACGAGACCTACTACGCGCGGCAGTACGTCCCGCGCTGGATCGGGCAGGCGCGCCTCGGCGACGGCATCACCGCGCTCGTCCTGAACCTGCTCTACCACCCCGCGATCCAGCGCGCGTTCGGCGGCCTCCCGCTCGCGGATCGCACGAGCGACCGCGTGCACTTCGAGCTCATGTCGCGCCTCTGGCCCGAGCTCGTCGAGTTCCCCTTCGCGAACGCCTCGTGGAAGGCCGACATGGTCGCGCGGAGCACGAACCCGCGCGCGGCGATCACGACCGAGCCCGTGCGGCACGCGCGTCCGATCCTGGGCTCGGGCTGGCAAGAGCCCGCGCTCGTGGGGCAGTGGCGTGTGATCCGCGAGCGCCTCGAAGACGCGACCTCCGTGCTCGAACCTCTCGTCGTGCCGGCGCGCCTCCGCGCCTTCCTCGACGTCGCCGCGGTCGTGCTCGGCGTCCCGCAGCCAGCCTCGTCCCGCGCGCGGACAGCCCTCCGCTCACCGCTGCTGCTCCTCCACGCGCGCTCGCACAAGGCGCGCATCCTGCGGATCGTGCTCGGCCTGCTCACGGTCGTGGAGCTCGAAGGCGAGCTCCGCGCGGAAGAATCCGCGATCGTCCGCGTGACGTGACCCGCGTCAGCGCCGCTTCACGCGGTCGAAGATCGGCATCCGCGCGATGACGGACTGCGCCGCGCGCATGCCGGCGAGGACGACTTCCTCGGTCGGCGTGCGTTTCTTGACGGGCTTCTTCCGCGCGTCGAAGACCGCCATGTACGCGTCGAACTCAGGCTCGATGCCCGTGATGTTCTTGCGGACGTCCTTGTACCTGCGCGACTTCCAGACGAACTCCCGCGCCGAGCGGCAGTAGTCGTGCCGCATGATCATGCCCGGCGCGTAGACCGAGCGCAGCGCGGGGAACGCGCGCTTCATGCGGTAGGCGAGGTAAAGTCCTTCGCCGCCGTAAAGATCGTCGCGGAAGCCGTCGATCGCGAGGTAGACCGCGCGGCGGATGAGCATGTTGCCCTCGGTCGAGACGTTGTCCTCGTCCCAGAGCTCGTCGCCGCGGTCGTAGTGCCCGGCCCAGACGTTGTACCAGGGGTGCTTGTGCGGGACGATGCGGCCACGCGCCGCGCCGATGGTCTCGTCGCGGAAGAGGTTCACCCCGTACTCGAGCCAGTCGGGCACCACGAGCCCGTCGTCGTCGATGTAGGCCACGAGCTCGCCGCGCGCCCAGCCCATCGCCGCGTTCCGTGCCACGTTGAGCGGCAGCCCGTCGCGCAGCCGGAGCTCGACGTCGACGAGGTTGCCGTACCGGCTCCGCAGAGGTTCGAGCCCGCCGCTGTCCGCGACGAGGATCTCGTACGGCAGATCGAGCGCCACGGTTTGTCCGCGGAGATGGCGCAAGCAATCGAGCAGGTAGTCGCCGGCGCGGTACGAAACCACGACGAGCGTGACCGCGGGGTTTTTCACCTCGCGGCGGACGACGAGCTCGCGGAACTCGGAGGCGTACCGGGTCCGGAACGCCTCGCCGAGGCGCCTTTCCTCGTCACCGATCCCTTCGCGATCCGGCAGCGTCGGGAGGTTTTCCCCGGAGGGCTCGTGGGTCGTCTGCATCGTTTGCGGGCCCGGATCGGGGAGGGGGTTGGGGCGTAGCTCGGCTTGTCCGAGCGTAGCCCCAAGCGTTGAACCGGAAGTGCGCGTCACGGCTCGGCCGTCTACCCAATCGGGCGCCGCGCGTCGACGCGTTTTCTCGCGCCTCAGGGCTCGCTCTTCCGTCGCTCGTCGTAGAGCCGTAGCGCCGCCGCGAGCAGCCGGTCGCGCTCGTTCTCGGCCGGATCGTCGGTCACGAGCTCCACGAGCGCCGCGAGGATCTCCCCCACGACGGGCCCCGGCGGGATGCCGAGCTCCCGCATGAGCTCGTTGCCCCGGATCTTCAGATCCTTGGTCCCGAGCGCCGCGCCCGCCGCGAGCAGGCTCGTCGCACGCGCCCGCAGCCGCTCGATCGCCTGCACCTCGTCCGTCACGTCGCGCCCCTTGCCGCGCACGTCCGAGAGCGCGAGCGCGTACAGATCCGGCGCGAGATCCGGCGTGACGCGCCGGATCCAGCGCCGCACGGCCCCGTCGGTCCAGCCCTCGTCGTAACAGATGAGGTGATGCCGAACGAGCGCGGCGATCCGGTCACGCTCCTCGTTCGAGAAGCGCAGCCGGCCGAGGATCTCGGTCGCCATCTCCGCGCCGATCTTCTCGTGATCGTAGAACGTGTAGTCCTCGGTCTTCTCGGAGAACGCGCGCGTGCGCGGCTTGGCCACGTCGTGCAGGAGCGCCGCCACCCGGAGCAGCGGCATCGGCTCGCTCGCGTCGAGGCAGGCCATCACGTGGCCCCAGACGTCGAAGGCGTGCCACTTGTTCTGCACGCACCCGACGCCTTCGAGGAGCTCGGGGCACGTGATCTCGAGGACGCCCGTGCGGCGCATGGCCTCGAACGCCACGCTCGGCTTCCGCGCGCGCATGCTCTTCAGCCACTCGTCGCGCACCCGCTCGGCGCTCACGCGGCGGAAGGTCACGAGCGATCGCGGCTCGCCCATCGCGCGCTCGGTGTCGGGATCGATCGTGAACTCGAGCGTCGCCGAGAAGCGCGCGGCCCGCAGGATCCGGAGCCCGTCCTCGCCGAAGCGCTCGCGCGGCTCGCCCACCGCGCGCACCACGCGGGCGTCGAGATCACGCTTGCCGCCGAACGGATCGATCAGGTGGCCGTCCACGGGATCGAGGGCGATCGCGTTCACCGTGAAGTCGCGCCGCGCGAGATCCGCGCTGATGTCGTCGACGAACTCGACCGAGTCGGGCCTCCGCCCGTCGCTGTACGCGCCTTCTCCGCGCAGCGTCGTCACCTCGTAGTGCACGCCGCGCAGGAGCACCGTGACCGTGCCGTGCTGCAGGCCCGTGGGGATGACCTTGCGGAACATCCGCATGACCTCCTCCGGCCGCGCGTCGGTCGCGACGTCCCAGTCCTTCGCGGGCTCGCCGCGCAGGAGATCCCGCACGCAGCCGCCTACGATCCAGCCCCGCTTGCCGCTCTCGCGCAGGCGGCGGCAGATCCCGAGCACGTCTTCGGGGACCTTCTCGATGAGGTGAGCGACGCCTTCCACGGCGCTCGGCTTTACCACGCTTCGGGCGCGGCGATACCCGTCACGGCTTGTTGGTGCCGCCGTGGTAGGGGTCCACGACGTCGCCGCCGCTGTTGCCCCCGGAGCTGCTGCCCTTCTTGTTCGTGGGCAGCGGGCCGCCTACGTGCGCGCCGGCCTTCGTGGTCAGCGGGCGCGCGGTCCCGGCGTCGGTTGTGGCCGGTGTCGTCCCTGCGGTCGCGGCGAGCTTGACGGTCTGCTTGTCCTGCGAGCCGTCGAGCGTGATCGTCTGCGAATCGTAGCCCTTGGCCTTCACCTCGAAGGACACGGGTTTGCCCGGCTCGACCTCGAAGTTCGCGGGGAACGTGAGCAGCTTGCCCCCGTAGGTCGTCGACGCGTTCGCGTCGCGCGGATCCACGTCGACGAGCACGATCTTCTTCGCGGCGCTCGTGGCCGTGGGCGCGGGCGGCGCCGTGGCGGATTGCGCCGTGACCGCGCCGGGATCGGTCTTCTGCGCCGGGCCGCTGAGCAGGATGAGCACCGTGCCGAGCGTCGCGCCCATGACCGCCGCGCCGACCGCGACGAACCGGAGCCAGGGCGATTTCTTGGTTTTTTCCGCGACCCCGTCAGGCACGGAGGCCGAGAGCCCGTCGGGCCGCGAGGCCATCTCGGCGACGGCCTCGGGCACGTGGCCCTGCTGGAAGCGCTGCAGATCGTGGGCGAGCGCGGCCATGTCGGGGTACCGATCGTCGGGCACCTTCGAGAGGCACTTGAAGATGATCGCCTCGAGATCGGCCGGGCACGGGGGATCGAGGCCGAGCTTCGCCAGCGGCGTGGGCGGCTGGTACATGTGCTGGCTCAGGATGCCCATGAAGTTGTCTGCGACGAACGGGAGCTGACCGCTCACCATCTCGTAGAGCATGATCCCGAGCGAGTAGATGTCGGTGCGGTGATCGAGCGGCGCGCCCGCGGCCTGCTCGGGCGACATGTAGTGCGGCGTGCCGAACACCGCGCCCGCGCGCGTGAGCTTGTTGTCGCCGCTCGTCGCGACCTTCGCGATGCCGAAGTCGAGGATCTTGACGAACTCTTTGTCGATCCCGCGCTGGATGATGAAGATGTTCTCGGGCTTGAGATCGCGGTGGATGATGCCGCGCTCGTGTGCTGCCGCGAGGCCGTTCGCCATCTGGATCGCGATCTTCGCGATGAGATCGGGCTCGAGGCGCTTGGCCTTGTCCTCGTTGAGCTGGATCAGGCTCTTGCCGTCGAGGAACTCCATCACGAAGTACGTCGAGCCGTCCGGCAGATCCCCAAAGTCGGAGATGTCGATGATGTGCGGGTTGCCGATGCTCGACGCGGCGCGCGCCTCCTGCAGGAAGCGCTCGAGGATCTCGCGGTCGCGCGCCATGTCGGAGCGCAGAACCTTCACCGCGACCTTCTTGTCGATGACCTTGTGGCGGGCGAGGTAGACGAATCCCATGCCGCCTTCACCGAGCAATTTTTCGATCTTGTAGCGGTGATCGAAGGTCGTGCCGATGTACGGATCCTTCGAGCCCGGCGGGCGCTCCGCGTCGACGTGCGCGGGCGGCGGGATGTCGGGGTCCTGCTCGCCGCGGCGCGACGCGGGCAAGAGATCCTCGAACGAGCGGCGCGAGTTCGGCTGCGGTTCGTCCGGGTTCGAGCTGAGCCTTTTGCGCGGGGCTTCGCCGTCGGGCACCGAAATGCGGCTCCGACGCGCGCCGGTGTCGATCTCGATCTGCGACCTCGCGAGCATCGCGAGATCCGCATCGAGCGTTTCCTCTTCGATCTGGATCACCGGCGGCGGCGCAGGGATCGAAGGCGACTTCGGCATCGCCGGCGGCGGCACGCTGGCCTTGGCCGGAGGCGGCACATTCGCAGGGTTCGTCGCGGCCGCAGGCGGCGCGGGCGGCGCGGGCGGCGCAGCCGACGGCTTCTTCAACGACGGCAGCGTCGCCGGGCGCGGGATGCCGGGCGCTGCAGGACGCGCCGATCCCGCGGGGATCGGCGGCACCGGAGGCGGCGGCTTCGTCCCAGCGGCGGGCGTGGGCGCAGCAGCGGGCTTCCCGCCCCCAGGTTGGGGCGAGCTCCCCGCTGCGACTTTGGGAACCGCAGGCGGCTTGGGCAAGGCAGGGGGCTCGTTGTCCGGAGGAGACATGCAGGAGATCGCAGATAGATCAGGAAGCTAGGGGCCATCGTAGCAGGACGCGGCGAGCACGAGAAGAGCGTGGAGGACGTCTGTCCGGTCCAGGCTGGATTGGCTTTCAGGGACGATGTTCAGGTGTCCCCCGAAGCGCCCTCACCATCGCCCCGACGCGCTCCCGTGTCCGCCCCGAAGCTCCCACGTGCTGCACCGCGCCCGTTCTGCTAGAGGCTCCGCCAGATGGGCTACCCTCTCGAGGTTGCGCTCCGATACCTGGGGAGCAAGAAGCGCGCGTTCATTTCGGTCGGCACGGCCTTCGCGATCCTGGGCGTCACGCTCGGCGTGGCTGCGCTCGCCACCGTCATGAGCGTGACGGGCGGCTTCCAGGCGCAGTTCCGCGAGAAGGTCCTCGGCGTGAACGCCCACGTGCTCGTGCTGAAGTACTCCACGGATTTCCGGGAGTACCGCTCGATCATGGAGCAGGTTGCCAAGGTCCCCGGCGTGCGCGCGGTGGCGCCGTTCAGCATCAACCCGATGATGCTGACCCACGGCGACGCAACCGCCACGGGCGTACTGCTCAAGGGCGTCGATCCCGCGTCGAGCCTCGGCGTGGGCATGCCGGAGGGATCGCCGTTCGTCCTGGACTTGCCGAAGCAGGTGAAGTTCGGGTCCCTCAACGGCCTGCGCCTGCCCGGCGCGAAGCCGCCCGAGCGTCGGAGCAGCGGGCCCGACCTGCCGCCCGTGCCCATTCTGCCGGACAAACGGCCGCTCGATCAGGACGCGGGCGCGGACGGCGGCTCGGGCACGCAGGGGCTACTCCGCGCGATCGAGGAGGATCTGCGCAAGGCCGAGAAGGCACCCGCGCCCGACAAGGAGAAGCTCGAGCCGAGCGGCGGGGGCATCGAGGAGATCCTCGCGATCGAGGCCGGCAAGCTCGGCGGCGCGGACAAACCCAAGGACGACAAACCCGGCGCGGACAAACCGGCCGACGAGAAGGTCGCGGCCGCGGACGACAAGCTCGCCGCCGACGCGCCCGTGGGCTCGGTCGAGCCCGAGGGCGGCTACGCGAGCAAGCTGCCGGACGATGACGACGTGCCCAAGGAGGTCGATCCCGACCTCTGCGCCGATCCGGTCGAGGTCGCGAAGCTGCCCGGCATCGTCGTCGGCATGTCGCTCTCGAACACCTTGAAGCTCGAGCTCGGCGACTGCGTCACGGTCACCTCGCCGACGATCGGCTACTCGTACTCGGGCGGGTCGCTGAAGCCGCCCGTGGCCAAGCGCTTCCGCGTCATCGCGCAGTTCGAGGCCGGTTTCGATCAGTACGACTCGAAGCTCGTCTACACCGACCTCTACGAGGCGCAGGCCTTCTACGATCAGGGCGACACCGTCACCGGCGTGGAGATGAAGGTCGACGACATCGACCAGGCCAAGCCGATCGCCAAGCAGATCAGCCACAACCTCGCCAGCGGCCTCTACCACACGATGGACTGGGAGGAGCTGAACCACGGCCTGTTCACGGCCCTGCTCATCCAGCAGATCCTCATGAGCGGCGTGCTCGCGCTGATCATCGTCGTCGCCGCGTTCACCGTCGTGGCCACGCTGATCATGGTCGTGCTCGACAAGACGAAGGAGATCTCGGTCCTCAAGGCGATGGGCGCGACGGACGGGGAGATCCTGCGGATCTTCCTCTACCAGGGCGGGATCATCGGCCTGCTCGGTACGACGTTCGGGCTCTTGCTCGGCGTGGCCGTCTGCAAGGGCCTGCTCGTCTACGGCTTCCCGCTGGATCCGAAGGTCTACTTCATCTCGGAGCTCCCCGTTCAAGTGCGGCCGCTCGAGTTCATCATCACGGGCGCCATCGCCATCGTGATCTGCCTCGTCGCCACCATCGTGCCGAGCCTCTACGCCGCCCGCCTCCGCCCCGCCGAGGGCTTCCGCGCCCAGTAACGATCACGCGCCGATCGGCAGCGTGAACGAGAACGTCGTCGTCTGGCCAGGCTCGCTCTCGACCCGCAGGACGCCGCCGTGCGCCTCGACGAGGCCGCGGCAGATGTAGAGGCCGAGCCCGAGCCCCTTGATCCGGGACGTACTCGCCATCCCCCGCTGAAAACGCGAGAAGAGCCGCGGCATGAGCTCGGGATCGATCCCCGGCCCCTCGTTGCACACGCTGAGCACGATCTCTGCCGGCTGCACCCGGACCCGGATCGCGATCGGCGTCCCGGGCTTGCCGTACTTCACCGCGTTCGAGACCAGGTTCTCCACCACCTGCTGGATGCGCCCCGCGTCGACGTGCACGAGCGGCACGTCCCGATCGATCGAGAGCCAGACGCGCGCGCGCGCCTCTTCGTCGGCCATGTCCTCGACGATCTGCCGGAGCAGGGCCGGCAGGTTCGTCGGGGCGCAGACGAGCTCGAGCTTGTGCGTGTCGAGGCGCGACAGGTCCGAGAGATCGTCGGTCATGCGGATGAGCCGCTCGGCGCTCGACCGAATTCGCTCGACCTTGAGCTTCACGGAAGGCTCGGCGACGCAGCGGACGAGGAGCGCCGCGGTCGCGAGGATCGTGGTGATGGGCTGCCGCAGATCGTGCGCGACGATGCTCGTCCACTCCTCGCGCAGGCGCGCGAGCTCCTTCATCGCCGTGATGTCGCTGAAGAGGACCACCGCCCCCTGGATCGCGCCGGTCTCGTCACGCACGGGCGAGGCGTTGACCAGCGAGTGCATGCAGGTTCCGTCGGGCCGCTTCAGGATGAGCTCGCGGCCGATGATCACCTCGCCCTGCATCGCGCGCTCGACGGTCAGATCGCCGGGCTCGATCGGCGTGCCGTCCGGGCGCGTGACGAGCTTCCGCAGGTTGTCGAGGTTCGGCGTGGCGTCGACGAGATCACCGAGGATCTGGTCCGCCATGCGGTTGCGCGTGACCCGCGGCGACGTCACGCCCTCCCAGAGCTGGATGCCGATCGGCGAGCTTTCGATGACGGCCCGGAGCCAGCGGCGCTCGTCCCCGAGGGCCTTGAGCAGCGCCTCGCGCTCGCGCTCTGCCCGGCGCAGCTCCGTGATGTCCTGCACGACGCCGAGCACGCTGTGCGGTTCGCCCGCCTCGTCCCGCGTGAGCTCGGCCTCCACCCGGACGATCCGGAGGTCGCCGTTCGGTCGGATGACCCGGTGCTCGCACGCGAAGCGCTCGCCGTCCTCGATGAGCGAGCGGAAGCCGAGGAGGATCCGCATCCGGTCCTCGGGGAGGAGCACGCTCGCGAGCCTCTGCGGCGGCTCGGGGCCCGCGCGCGGCGGCAGTCCGAAGATGCGGTAGACCTCCTCGGACCAGTACGACACGCCCGCCTCCGCGTCCCACTCCCAGTGGCCGACGTGCGCCATGCGTTGCGCCCGCGCGAGGCTCTCGCGGCTCCTCCGGAGCTCCTGCTCGGCGCGGCGCTGCTCGGTCACGTCCTGGAGCGTGCCGACGACCCGCGCCGTCTTGCCCGCGGCGTCGCGCTCGATGTCGGCCTCCTGATGGAGGAGCCGCTCCTCGCCGTCCGGGCGGCGGATGCGGATGTCGACCGACAAGCTCCCGCCGGTCTCGAGCGCCGCCTCGTAGGCCGCGCGCAGGCGCGCTTGCTCCTCGGGGCTCATTCGCGCCGCGAAGATCGCGTTCGCGTCCGCGAGCGTGCGCGGGGAAGGGGAAGGGGAGGGCTCGAGCCCGAGCAGGCGGTAATACTCGTCCGACCAGACGACCTGGTTCTGCTTGATGTTCCAGTCGAGGCTGCCGACACGCGCGACCCGCTGCGCGCGCGCCAGGCTCTCGTGGTTGCGGCGGAGCTGCTCCACGGCGCGGTTGCGCGCCGTCACGTCGTGAAAGCCTGCGACGTGGCAGCCGGGGACCACGTTCGCCCGCGCGCGGTACTCGACGTCGATCGTGCTGCCGTCGCCCCGGACGAACGTGAACTCGCCGCTCAGGATGCCGTCGACCAAGAACCTGCGCCAGAGCTCCTCGAAACGCGCGGTGCCGTGGGCCGGCGTGAATTCGTGGATCGTGAGGCCCAGGATCTCCTCGCGGCTCCGGCCGAGCAGGCTGCAGGCCGCAGGGTTCGCTTCGACGAACCGGCCGTCGTCGTTCGCCACGAGGATGCTGTCGAACGTGGCGTCGAAGAAGTTCTGAAACGCATTCTGCCAGGCCTCGGCATTCGCTTCGGCCTCGCTTCGCGCGAGCTTTTCTTCGAGGACGCTCGCCGCGAGGATGGCCATGGCTTCGAGCGCGCCGCGGGTCTTCGGGCTGTTCGGTCCTGACAAACCCGCCACGAGTGTGCCGGCGCGTCCGCCGGGGAGGGCGACGGGCGCGGCAATGAAATGACGCGCCCCGCTCGCGGCGTGGGCCATGCGGACGTCCTCGGGAGCCGAGGGGGCCTCGGCGTCGGCGCCCTCGGTCGTACCGCCCTGGGCGACCCGAGCGACGAGGCTCGACGTGCCCAGGGCGATGCGGTGGAGCGGATGGGGCCATTCCGGCGGGCCGCCACGATGGGCGACGAGCTCGAGCACGCGCCTCGCGTTCGGCAGGTAAAGCAAGAGAACGTTGGCATCGAGCGCGCGGAGCGCCGCCGTGTACAGGCGCTCGAAGGGCTCCGCCACGGATTCGCGGGTCCAATCACGAGCGGCAGAGCCATCCATGGCGTGCGGCCCGAAGGCTTTGCCCATCCACGCTGGCCACGTTGTTCCCCTCCACTTGCTCACGTGAGCGCCGCTAGTTTGCTGAACGAACCATGAACCTAACACAAGCAGAATCGTTCGAGAACGACGCGGTCGAACGAGCTTGTCGAAGGTTTGGTCGCTCGCGTCCCCTGCCGGGGACGGCGGCTCGGCGGGCGCGGGGGAACGCGCTTCAGCCGGGTCGGTTGTAGTTCGTGTCTTCGAGCAGGATGACGTTCGTCTTCGAGCGGGTCTCGCCGACGTTCGTCACGTAGACGGCGGGCTTGTCCTGAACGGGGCAGACTTTTTCGCAGGCCCCGCAGCCGATGCAGAGCGAGGGGTCGACGTGCGGGCGCTGCACGTGCACGGTGGTCATCCCGGGCTCCTTGCCGTCCTCGCCCGCCATGGGCAGGCGCTTCGGGATGTCGACCTCCTCGACCCAGATGGCCTTGGGCGAGGTGGGGCAGAACTCTTCACAAACGATGCACGGCGTGGCCATGGCCCAGGGCAGGCAGCGGCCCTGATCATAGAACGCGGTGCCGATCGAGATGGCCTTCTGGCCGATGCCGAGCTTCTGGTCCTCGGTGATCTTCTGGATTGCACCGGTGGGACAAACCTGGCCGCAGAGGACGCAGGAGTGCTCGCAATAGCCGATGCGCGGAATGAGGATCGGGGTCCAGATGCCCTCGACGCCGGCCTCGAAGAACGCGGGGTGCAGGGCGTTGTTCGGGCAGACCTTCATGCATTCGGCGCAACGGATGCAGCGCTCGAGGAACTCGCGCTCCTCGACCGACCCCGGCGGCCGGATGACGCGGTGATCGTAGTTCGCGTCGATGACGTCGGCGATACGCATCGCCGGGATGACCACGGCGCCCGCGGCGGCCGAAGCAATGGCGGTGCGGCGGCCCGTGTCCGGCTTCGAGATCGTGCTCTTGCGGGTCGGGAGGAAGCGGAACTTGATCACGTCCTCCGGGCAGGCATTCTCGCAATTGAGGCACATGTGGCACTCGTCCTGGCGCCACTTCACGCCTCCCTGCGGCGAATCCGCGCCCTGGCAATGCACGAGGCACAGATTGCAATCGGTGCACTTGGCGTGGTCCTTCTCCATGCCGAAGAGCGCGAAGCGGGCGAAAACGCCGAGGAACGCGCCGAGCGGGCAGAGGACGCGGCACCAGAACCGCGGGATCACGCGGTTCATGAACAGGATCGCGACGAGCAGGATCCCGATGAACCAGGTCTGGTGGAAATAGAACTGCTTCGATTGCCAGACGGTCTGCGCCAGGAAATCCTGGGCGCTGTCGGCGGCGGCCTGCACGGGGCGCACGCCGGTCTGGCCCGTGGCCATGCTGGCGACGCCCGTGATGTATTGGAGGGCCGGGACGACGCCGAGGCCAATCGCGCGGACCGCGACGCAGATCGGATCGAAAAGGCCGCCGATCGCGCTGCCCGCGACGCTCGCCGCGAGGAAGGCGTAGAGCAGGTAATACTTCACCTGCTGGCGCGGCGCGGTCTTGTTCGATTCGACGCGCTTGTTGCCGCGCAAATAACGGGAGGGGAAGATCCAGCCGAAGAAATGGTGGAGCGTGCCGAACGGGCAGATCCATCCGCAAAAGACGCGGCCGAAGACGAGCGTCACGCCGAGGAGCCCCACGGACCAGGCGAGCCCGCGGTAGACCGTGTGCGTCGAGAGCAGCGTCATCGCCGCGACGAACGGGTCGGCGAGGAGAAACGCCTCGACGGGCAGGGGCAGGCGGACCGCGGTTTCGGCGGACGCAAACGAGCCGCGGAACGCGGTCTGGAAGAGGAAATAAAGAAACAGCGCGAGGAAGCCGGCCTGCGAGACGCGACGCACCCAGACGAGGATGCGGATCGACAAACGCGCCTCGATGCCCGAGCCGGCGCGCCCTTTCACCTTGGCGGGCTTCGCGGGCGGAGCCTTGGCCGTTCCGACGACAGCGGGAGCGGCCATCGTCAGACCTCCACCCAGCGCAGGTCTTTCCAGTGCATCGTGCCGAGCCCGCGTTCGTGGCCCATGCGCAGGTACGGGATCTCCTCGGGCGAACGGCCGATGAGCTGGCAGCCGTACGCGTCGGCGGCGACCTGATCCGTCGAGGCGAGCAGCGTGCGCATCTCCTTGGCGTCGGCGATGTTGCCGCCCTGCGGGCCGTTGCGCACGAGCACGCGCCAGGCGTCGACGATGGTGAGCGTTGGCTGCATGAACGTCGCGAGATCCGCGATGGAGACGTCGATGTTCTGGTGCAGTCGGTTTCTGCGTCCGCCGAGCGAGCCGTACCAGTTCTTCATCGCCGCGGTGTACTTCGAGAGGTTGTGGTGCTTGGCGATGGGGATGTTGATGACCTTGTCCGCGTTGATGAGCGGCGTGTAGACGGGCCACTCGTCGAGGACCTCGCCCTTGAGCCGCATGCCGCGGAAGCGGTGCGCCGCGGGGAGCACGACCTCGGCGCCGACGTCGTACGCCGCTTTCCAGATGCCCGAGCGCTGAAAACAGCGGTTCGGCTCGTTGCACGAGGCGTCCGTGACCACGACGCGCTTGGCGCCCGCGTCGTAGGCGAGCTTGACCACCTCGGCGACGACACGCGGGTTCGTGTTCGCCGCGTGGATCGGGGTGCGATCCCAGCCGATGTTCGGCTTCACGACGACGATGTCGCCACGCGAGATGAAGCGGTTCATGCCGCCGAGCGCGGCGATCGCCTTGCGCACGAGCGCCTCGGGCTCGGCCTCGTTCTTCGCGATGACGAGCTTGGGCAGCTCCGCCGGCGCGTCCTTGAGCCGATAATCCCGCGTCTGCGGCCGATCCTTCGAGGGGCCCTCGGTGATCGAGCCACGATCGAAGCGCGTCTTCGCGAGAGCCGCGGCCCCGCCGAGCACGAGCCCCGCGGCGGCGAGACGCTCGATCATCTCACGGCGCGAAATGTTACGCATCGGAAGATTTCCTACGGATAGCAAGGCCGCGCCGGAGGAACAAGCGGGCCGCGCTGTGGAGAAGCTAGTGGGAGGAGCAAGGGTCGTCGACGAGGATCGACCGCAGGGAAGCAGCTACGGGGCCGGCGGCGCGGGCGGCGCAGGCGGCGGCGGTGGAGGCGGCGGAGGCGCTGGAGGCGGCGGAGGGGGAGGGGGCGGGCCCACCGAGGCGATCGACGTGAGGGACGGCGAAGGCGAGACGGAGGCGGAGCTCGCGGGGCTCGTCGCGCCGGCCCCGGAAGACTTCACCTCGGCGCGGAGTTTCTCCCGTTCGTCGCTACACGCCTTCTGATCGGCGACGCATCGATCGCGCTCCTCGCCGAGCTTCTTCAGCTCCTCAGCCTTCTTCTCGGCGAGGGTGCGCTGCTCGTCGCGTTCGTTTCCGAGGGCGACGCGCTGTTTGTCCCACTCGGCCTCGCGGCGCTTCCACTCGGCCTCGGCCTTCTCGGCGGTCTCCTCGCACGTCTGCAGACGCGCGGCGCTCTGATCGCGGACCTTCTTGATCTCGATGGCGCAGTCGAGCTCGCTGCCCGACTCGCAGAGCTTCATCTGCGCATCGAGCTGCTCCTCGAAGAGTTTTTTGTCCTTGCTCGCGGACGCCTTGCACTTGTCGACGTCCGTCATCGCCGTCTTGTAGGAGGCGTTGCAGATCTCGACCTGATCGAACTGCCGCGCGCCCTCGGCCCGCGCGCGTTCGAGCTCCGTCGCGAGCTTCAAGGTTTCGCGCTTGGAGAAGGCGACGACCGCGCCCGCGGCGGCGAGGAGCAAAAGCGCGCCCGCCGAGACGCGGAAGGCCTGGAGCGAGGCGCGTTGCTTCTGGCGCTGTCGTTCCTCGGCGCGGGCGATCTCGCGCTCCGGTTCGAGCAGGACGTCGAGCTCCTCGGCGAGCTCGCTCATGGCCGGACGTTCCCGTGGATCGTGGGCGAGCCACCGCGCGAGCGCCCGATCGATGAGCTCGCGCGCCTCGCCCCGCACCTCGGCGAGCGTGCCGTCGGGCAGCGGATGCGTCGCACGGACCTCGAGCGCCCGTTCGAGATCGTCCATCGTGTTCGCCGTGGAGCCCGGGTAGCGATCCTCGCCGACGAGCGAGACGAGCAGCGTCGCGGCGAGGCAGTACGTGTCCATCTTCTCGCTGATGGGCAGAGCCGCGAGGTTGCCCCTCATCGCGGCGAGCTGCTCGGGCGAGGCGTAGAGCGCCGTGCCCGCGACGAACGTGCCCTCGCACTCCGCCGCGACGCCGAGGTCGAGCAGGATCGGGTGCACGCGCCCGCCGAACGTGGCCAGGAAGATGTTGTCCGGCTTGATGTCCTGATGCCGAAGGCCGGCCCCGTGCAGCGCTTCGAGGCCGCGGGCGATCGCCAGAAAAACGTCGTGCGCCTCGCGCAGCCCGAGCGGTCCGCGTTCGAGCCGCTCGGCGAGGGTCTCGCCGCGGTAGACGGGCATCGTGAGCCACACGTACTCGGGCGTCGTGCCGTGGTCCTTCATCTGGACGACGTTCGGGTGGCCGACCGTCGCCAGCATGACGAGCTCACGCTCGACGTTGCGCCCGGCGAAGTGCGAGCGCGGCAGGATCTTCAGCGCGACCTGGTGCTCGGGGACGTCCTCGCGCTGGGCGACGTAGACCTTGCCGAACATGCCGGCGCCGAGCAGGCGCTTCAGCCGGTAGACGCCGCCCACGACGTCGTCGATGGTCGGCATGACGACCACCGAGGGAGGGCTTTGGCTCTCGTGCGGGGGGGCTCCGGCCCGCTGGGAGTCGTCCACGACGGTCACGGCGTAGGCGTGCACGGTGACGGTGGCGCGGAGGTTCGAGCTCTTCACGGCGAGAACGAGCGTACCGCGAGGGCTCCCCGCGCCGCGAGAAAGCAGCAGCGCGCCCGCCCTGGCTCGGCGCGTGCAAGCCCCTCGGGCAGGCCCCGGCGACCGAGCAAGGAGGTGCCGCTCGGGGGCGAGATCTCCCTGGTTGCGCGGCTCGGGGTGAGCTTGCAACCTGCGCTCCCCAGGAGAAAAGGAGCATTCATGACGACGGGAGCGAACCAAAAACTGCTGGTCCCCATCGACTTCGAAGTCGCCTCGGCCAAGGCGCTCGCGCTGGCGAAGGATCTCGCCGCGCGCCTCGGTGGCCAGGTCGTGCTGGTGCACGCCTACCAGCTCCCGGTCTACACGTACCCGGGCCTCGAACCGACGCTCTTGCCCGGCTTCCACACCGAGGTGGCTGCGGCGGCGCAACGCGCGGTGGAGCAGCTCGCGAAGCAGGAAGGCGTGGTCGCGGTGCTGCGCGAAGGCGATCCCGCGACGGAGGTGCTCGCGGCGGCGGAAGAGCTCGGCGCCACGATGATCGTCATGGGCACGCACGGGCGCACCGGCGTCGCACACCTGATCCTCGGCAGCGTGGCGGAGAAGGTCGTGCGGAAGAGCCCGGTCCCCGTGGTGACCGTGCGGGCGGACTGAACGACCCGGGGGGGCCTTCATGCCGCAGTACCGTGTCGCGGATCTCGGTCTCTTGCCGAACGTCCTCAGCGCGTTGCGCCTTCCGCTCGCGGCGATCTTCCCGTTCGTCGTCGACGACGCCCGGGCCGCGCTCGCCGTGCTGTTCGCGGCCGCGCTGACGGACGTGCTCGACGGCTGGCTCGCGCGGCGCCGGGGTCAGCTCACGGCGGTCGGCGCGGTCGTGGATCCGATCGCGGACAAGGTCTTTGCGGTGACCGTCGTGATCACCTTGCTCTACACGCGGCGTATGCCCCCGTGGGCGCCTCTGGCCTTGCTTTCGCGGGAGATCCTGGAGGCGCCGCTGCTCGCGTGGGTGCTCGTAAGTCCGAGGTTCCGCGGCGCGCGGCGGGCGGGAGCGCGCTCGAACGTGCCTGGCAAGCTCGCGACCTGCGTGCAGTTCGTCGCGGTGGTCACGGCGATCGCGGCGCCCGATCTCGTGGAAGGCGCGCTCGTCGCGTCGGCGTGCGCAGGGACCTTGGCGGGCGTGTCGTACTGGACGCGCGAGATCGATCGGGCACGGAGGCTCGCGGGCGGGGCGCGGCGCGGCCCCTGAGGCGCACGAGCCCCTTCGCTCGCGACGCGGGCGCATGTAACGTGCTTGATCGCCATTCCAAGGCGCTTCCGCGACCAGGACGAACGATGCGACCGAACGTGCTCCTCGCGCTCTCCAGCGTGATCCTCGGGCTCCTCCCGGCTTGTTACGCGGGCGCGCAAGCGCGGTCGTACGAGCCTTCGCGATCCATGGCCGACGCGAGTGTGGCCGAGGAGATCACGGTCGCCGGCGCCGTCGAGGGAGCGGGGGACGCGCTCACGGCGAGCGGCGGCGATGAGGATGGCATCTCGTACGCGAGCACGACGCCGGGCAGCCTCGCGCTGGGCCTGCGCAAAGAAGAAGCGAATGCGGCCCCCGCGGCGCCGCCCCCGCCCCCGCCGGCGCCGCCGTCGGGCAGCAAGAAGGACGAGGCGCCCGCGAAAGAGTCGCCCGTAGGAGGCGAAGCGAAGCCACGCGCGGAGCCCACCGGCAAGCAGCTCGAAGGCGACGGCACCGTGGCCGTCATGCGCGCGCCGATGCTCGTCTACACGGCTCGCGTGACCATGGCCGTCTACGAGGTGAAGAGCTCGCTCGGCGAGGTCGAGTCGCTCGCGCGGAGCCTCGGCGGCTTCCTCGCGCGGAGGAACGATCAGTCGATCACGATCCGCGTGCCGGTCGCTCGCTTCGACGAGGCGATCCGGCGCATCGAGAAGCTCGGCGACATGCTCTCGCGCGACGTGCAGGTCGAGGACGTGACCGAGGAGTACCACGACACCGAGATCCGCCTGAAGAACGCGCGCGCCGTGCGCGAGCGGCTCGAGCAGCTCCTCGCGAAGGCGACGAAGGTCGAGGAGTCGATCCAGATCGAGAAGGAGCTCGAGCGCGTGGCCGAGACCATCGACCGGCTCGAAGGGCGCATGAAGTTCCTCCGCGATCGCGCGGCGTTCTCGACCATCACCGTGACGTTCCAGCCGCGGAGCTCGGCCGAGCTCGGCAAGCGTCGCTTCAACCTGCCCGTGCCCTGGATCCACGAGCTCGGCCTCGGCCGGCTGCTCAACCTGTAACGGAGCTTTTCGTGCGATTCCGACTCGAGTCCATCGCTCTGTTCGCCCTGCTCGTCGTCTCGGCCTGCCGTCCCTTCGAGCCGGCCACGCCGCCCGGGTTCGTCGAGCTCGAAGATCGGTACGGCCGCGCGGAGTACCGCGCCACGACGGCCGACGGTGTGGTGCTCGGCGCCCGCGCGTTCGACAACGATCCCAAGGGCGAGCGCGCCTTCTGGGTGCGCGCCCTGGAGAACCGCATGCGCGACATGGGCGGCTACGCGCTGCTCGAAAAGCGCGAGGTCAAGGATCGCGCCGGCCTCACGGGGACGCAGCTCCGCTTCGGCCACGACGAAGGGGACGAGCCGTACCTCTACTACCTCACGATCTTCGTGACCGACGATCGCGTCTTCGTCCTCGAAGCGGGCGGTGCGCGGCCGCAGATGCAAAGGCTCGCCGAGCAGATCGATTGGTCGGTGAAGAATTTCCTCCATCACTGACGGGCCCCCGAGCGCGGACAGCCGCCTTGCTTGCGCTCGGCCCCTTTGCTACCCCGCGTCTGGTGCGTCACCTCCTCTCGTCCGGCCACAGGCTCCATCGCCCACGGCCAAGGTCGCTCGCCAGCGTAGCGTTCCTCTTGCCCGCGCTTCTCGCTGCGCCCGCCTTCGCGCACGGCGGAGGCGTGGCGAGCCCGCCGATCGAGGTCCCGCCGCCGCCGCCGGGCGACGGAGCGACGGCGCTCCAGATCCTGCGCGACGTCGAAGCCAAGGCCCAGGCTCCGCGCTCGAAGAAGGCGGTCGCAGACGCGGTCACGCGTTCGAAGAAGGCGCTCGAACGGGCGCACGGCGCGCGCGCTTCGGGGGACGCCCCGCACGCGCGGCTCCTCGACGGGCTCGCGCTCGAATGGGCGGAGACGGCGAGGGATTTGCTCCGCGCGGCGGAGGCCGAGCAGTCGGCCGCGGCCATTGCCGACAAGGCGAAGGAGGCCTCGACGCAGGCCGAGCGCGCGCGCGCTCTCCTCGAAGAGACGCAGGCCCGACGAGGCCGCGCCGACGCCGAGCTCGAGCGCGCGACGGCCGAGGAGAAAGAGGCCCGCGAGGCCGCCGCGAAGGCCGAGGACGCGCGCATCGCCGCGGGCAAGGGCAAGGACAAACCGGCCAAGAAGGACGACGCCAAGGCCCCGAAGAAGGCCGGCGGCGGCGCGGCCGCGGTCCCCAACAAGGGGAAGGGGAAGTGATGAAGCGAATGCTCCTCGTGGCGCTCGTCGCGCTCGCCTCGGCGTGCGCTCCGGTGCCGCGCCCGCCGATCCTCTCGGAGGTCGATGCCGTGCAGCAGGGCGCGGCGGCGAAGGAGGCGCGTGACCTCGCGCCGCTCGCGTATGCACGCGCCGAAAAACACCGGAAAGAAGCGCACGCTGCGTATGAGGCCGGCGACGTCGCGGGCGCGCAACTCCACGCCGAGTGGGCGCTCGCCGCGTATGCACACGCCCACACGCTCGCTCGCGTCGCGCGCGCGGAGACCGACGCGAAGAGTGCCGAGGCCGAGCTTGCCTCGCGTCAAGCCGAGCTCTCGTCGCTCGATGGTGAACAGACCCGCGCGTCCGCCGAGGTCGCGGCGCTCGAAGCCCGCATCAAGGTCGCCCGCGACGCGCAGCCCGTCGCGCCGTCCGGCCCCGCGGATGCGGCGCGCGAGAAGGCCCGCGTCGCCGCGGCGCGATCGCTCGCCCTCGAAGCCCGCATGCTCTGCACGGCGGCGCGCCTGCTCTTGCCCGAGGTGCCGGCACCGAAGGCGGACGTGCCCGCGCCCGTCGGCGCGCCGACCCGCGAGGCGCTCGTCGCCGAGCTCGACGAAGCCCAGCTCATCGCGAAGAAGCTCGATGAGTCGCTCGCACAGGCGGGCCCTGCGCCGATCGATCTCGCCACGCGCGCCCGCTCGACTTGCCTCTCCGCGCTCACAGACATGCGCCGCGCCATGACCCCGGTCACGCGCGCGCCCGGCGCGGGGGACGCGCTCCTCGGCGAGATCTCCTCCACGCGGGCGTTTTCGCCTTCACGCGATGATCGCGGCATCGTGATCACGCTGCGCAACCTCTTCGCCGGCGACAAGCTCACGCCCGCCGCGACCGAGCAGATCACGCGGCTCGGCAAGCTCGCCGCGCAAAACCCGCGCTTCCCGCTCGCGGTCGTCGTGCATCAGGACAAGGAGCCCTCGGGGAAGGAGCAGGCGGCCGTGAAGGCGCGCGCCGATGCCGTCGCGGCGGCGCTCAAAGGGGCGAACGCGCCGCGCGTCGACGTCGTCCTCGCGGGCGCGGCCTCGCCCGTCGTTGATCCTGCCGGCAGCGATCGGGCGCGCAATGCACGCGTCGAGATCGTCTTCGTCACTCCCGAGACATTCTAGTAGCATGCACCCGCGCGCGTCGTTTTCGCGCATGAGGTCCCGATGCGTTCGAGCTGGCTCGCTTCTCTGATCGTCCCTGCCGCCCTCGTGGCGACGCTCCCTGGGTGTGAGGACAACAGCAAGGAGCAGGAGCAGGCCGCGGGCTACGTGCTCGACAAGCTCGTGCCCGTCGCGAACGAGGACGCCGCGCAGGTGCGCCGCGGCTTGCCCGAGGGCGCGAAGAAGCTCGGCGAGGTCGTCGACAGTGATCCCGGGGCAAACCTCGTCGCCCTGCAGAAGGCCGTCCGCGGGGCGCGTGCGTCGGTGAAGGACCTCGACATCGCGAAGAGCACGTTCTTCACCTTCGTCGACACCACGGGCATCGCGCTGCGCAGCGAAGCCGATCCCGATCTGCTCGCGCAGAAGTCGGTCCTCTCCTCGTTCCCTTCGCTGAAGAAGGCGCTCGAGCCGAGCGCGGGCGTCGTCGAGGCGTGGGGCGAGATGCAGGAGATGCGCGGCGTGCGCACGGGGCCCGACACGCAGTGGGTCGTGGCGCATCCCGTGAAGGACAAGGAAGGCCAGGTGAAGGGCATGTTCGTCACCGGCTGGTCCTTCCGGCGCTTCGCGCTCCACCTCGAAGAGATGGCGAAGCGCGAGCTCCTCGATCGCGCCGCGCGCGAGAAGCAGAAGAAGGTCCCCATCGTTTACGTCTTCCTCGTCCGCGACGGGAAGGCCTACGGCGCGCCCGTCACGCCCGACGTCAACGCGCAGGCTATCGAGGGCCTGGATCTCGCGAACAAGACGCAGAGCGGACCCTTCCGAGGCGCCCTCGAGATCACGAACCGCTCCTACGGCATCGCGGCCCAGCGCATGCCCGATCTCGGCGAGGGCACGATCCTCTCCGTGATGGCCTCCGCCATCTGAAGCGTGGTTCGTCGTGGCGAACGAGCCCCCGCCCGCGCTTCCGGCCCGTGAGCCCGCGGCGAAAGCGCCACGCAAGCCTCGCTCGCGTCGCCGCCGCATCGCCGCGCTCGTCGTCCTCGCCGTCGCGCTCCTCCTCGCCCTCGATCAAGTCGGCGTGCGTGAGCTCTCGGGCCGCGACTTCCCACAGACCGATCCGCTCTCACCCACGTTGCGCGCGCATGTCGAGACGCTCGCCGCGCCCGCATGGGCCGGCCGCGTCCCCGGCAGCGAGGGCAACGCCGCGGCGGCTCGTTACCTCGCCGATGCGCTCGCCGCGGCCGGCGTAAAACCTTTCCCATCGCTCGGCGGCTACCTCGCGCCGCTCGCCGAGCCGAGCTCGCCGCTCGGGCACAACGTGCTCGGATGGATCCCGCCCGAAGGCCCCGGCGAGCCGCGCGGCACCATCGTCCTCGGCGCGCACTTCGATCACCTCGGCCAGACCGACGAAGGCCTCCTCCTCGGCGCCGACGACAACGCCGCCGCCGTCGCCGTTCTCCTCGGCGCGATCCCCTCGCTCCTCGCGCAGCACCCGCGCCCGTACGGCATCGCCGTCGTCTTCTTCAACACCGAAGAGTCGCCTTACTTCAACACCCCGCGCCAGGGCTCACAGCGCTTCGTCGCCACGCTCCCCAAGGAGATCGGCGACCTCGACTCGATTCGCCTCGCCGTCGTCCTCGACCTCATCGGCGGCGTCGTCTGGCGACGCACGGCGGACATGATCTTCGCGTCTGGCGCCGAAAAGACCCGTGGCCTCCCGGCGATCGTCGACGCTGTCCGCGAGCCTCGGCTCGACGTTCGCCGCCTCGGCATCCACGCGGTCGAGAACATCCCCGGCTACGCGCCGCAGCCCTTCTCCGACTACGACGTCTTCCGCGACCACGGTGTCCCGTTCCTCTTCCTCTCGAGCGGCCGCACGCCTCGTTACCACCGCGCCTCGGACCTACCGGACACGCTCTACTACGACCGCATGGCGCGCACCTCGCGCTGGATCGCCTCCCTCGTCGCCGCGCTCGCCGCGTCGCCCCCCGCGTTTTCCTTCGATCCGCGTGGCGAGGACTTCGCGGCCGATCGCGACACGCTCCGGTTCGCCTTCGACGCGGCCGTCAAGCCGTGGAGCTCGATCCCTGGCACGAGCCCGATCACCGCGGTGCGCATCCTCGGTGATCGTGGTCGCCTCGAGGCCATGGCCGAGCCGGGCCACGTCTGGACCCCCGAGGACGCCCGGGCGATCGAGCGCGCGAGCTTCCGCCTGCAGTGCTTGCTCTATCGTTTTCCGGTGTGCTTCACGCTCTGATCGCTTCGTGGTACGTTCGGCCCCGGAGATAACTCGAGACGATGCCCGCGAACATCGACCAGATGCTCAAGGTTTGCCGTGAGGTGATCGCCCCGCTCGTGCGTGCGGATCAAGGCGAGCTTTACCTCGTGGCGGTGGAGCCCGACCAGATCACGCTCCACCTCGCGGGGATGTGCGCGGGTTGCCCTGGCGCAAATCTCACCACGAAGGGCGTCATCGAGCCGGCCGTGCATGCGGTCGCGCCCTCGGCGCGTGTCGTCGTGACGAGCGGCATCCGCATCCCCGAAGGCGCGTCGCTCGTCACCTGAGCCCACGCGCCCGCGAAGGCGACGCTTCCATCCCCCTGAAAAGCGAAGGGCCCCGCGTTTGGCGGGGCCCTCGTCGGCTCACTTCTTCTTCTTGTTGTCGGCGGGCGGCGGAGGCGCGGGCTCGGGGTCGGGCCCGCGGATCGCGGCGGCCACGGCAGGATCGATGGCGTCCTCCTGCTTCGGCTTGTTCGGACGCAGCGACTCGATGTTCTGCATGGTCGCGTTGTCCTCGTACGCGATCGCGATCGCCGTCTCACCGCGCTCGATCAGACGCACGTGCGTCGTTGCGTCCTTCCAGTCGACGACGGTGGCGAACATCCCGAGGTCCGGGTTCGGCGGGATGATCCGGCCCGGCGTGCCGTACGTCGTGGAGAGCTTGACTGCGGACTCCTGGAAGTTCGCGCCGAGCGGCCCGCCCTTGGCGAGCTTGATCTCGTCGATGATCTTCCAGAGCTTGTCCTGGATGAAGAAGAAGTACCGGGTCTTGCCGTCCCGGGTCATCGACAGCATCCACTCTTTGTTGAGGTAGCTGTACTCGCCGCGGAGCGGCGAGTTGTCGACGGCCGTGGGGAGCTTGCCGAACTCGATCTTGCTGCGGCGGAAGGTGTTTTTCTCTTCCAGGAGCTGCGCGTCGAGCGCCCGCTGATTCACGCCGGGCGAGACCTTCTGGTAGAGCGGCTTGTAAGCCTCGTCGAGTTGCTTGTCGATCGCCTCGCCGACCTGCTTCGTCGTCATGCCCCACTTGAGCGAAGCGGGCTCGAGCGCGATGGGCTTCTTGGTGACGGCCGGGCCCGTCATGGCGGGCGCCGCCGCTTTCTTCTTCGCCTGCGCCTCGACCACCACCGGGGTGGCCGTTGCCGCGAGGCCGAACGTGGTCGCCAGGAGCGCTGCCCAAAGCTTGTTCACCTTCATCTCCAATCCTCCGCCCCGCCGGCCCGCGGCCGGCAACCGGGATCTACCAGATTTCTGCGGGAAAAGGGGCCCGCCGAGGTCTTCGGGGGGTTGGACGAAGCCCGCGCCGGATCGATGGAAAAGGATCCGATCGAGGCAGGAGCCTGCCAGCACTGACAGATCGGAGGGGACGTGCTAGGTCCAGGCCCGATGGCGCAGCTCTCGACGCGAACGGCCAGGCGGGCCAGGGCGGTCGCGTTCGGCGTGGCCCTCGGGGGGCTCGTGTCCGGGTGCGGCGCCGCGAGCGTCCAGGGCGACACGAACACCTCCGCGCATCCCGCCTGGCTCGGACACGACCAGGTCCTCTTCGACGACGTCGTCGACGCGGCCGCCCTCGGCCTCGGCGCCGACGTTTCGAACGCGCAGAAGGATCCGCTGCTGAAAGAGCGCGCGCGTGGTTCCGAGCTCGTCTCGCGGGTGCGCGTGAGCACGGTGACGGTGGAGTCGCTGGCCGAGGTCCGCACCTACCGCCTCGTTCTCCAGGTCGTCCCGCCGCCGTTCGTCACGCCGGCCTTCGAGCAGACGGCGTTCGAGCTCGTCATCGGCCCTACGGCCCCGTCCTACGGGGTCGCGCAGGCGTTCGACATGCGCCTTCGTGGCGCGTCGTTCATCGGCTTCCTCCGTCGCTTCGCCGGCGAGGGGGACGAGCCGAGCAGGCTTCACTGGCATCTGTCGCCGGACACCGCCGAGGTGGCGGCCGCCGTGACGGATGCCCTCGCCCTCGCGGAGCTGTCGGGATCGTGAGCAACGTCGGGATCAAAACGTTGAAGGAAGTGGAAGGGATGCGGGCCGCGTGCCAGATGGCCGCGGAGACGCTGCTCGACGTCGGGGAGATGATCCGCCCGGGGATCACCACGGAGGACATCAACCGCTTCGTCCACGACGACACGGTTCGGCGCGGCGGCTGGCCCGCGCCGCTGAACTACCACGGGTTCCCGAAGAGCGTGTGCACCTCGGTGAACGAGGTCGTCTGCCACGGCATCCCGGGCCCGCGGGTCCTCGAGCCCGGCGACATCATCAACGTCGACGTCACCACGATCTACAACGGGTTTTACGGCGACACGTCGGCGACGTTCTACGTGGGCAAACCCTCGTCCGCGGCCAAGCACGTGACCGAGGTGTCGCGGCGCTCGCTCGAGCTCGCGATCGCGCAGGTGCGTGAGGGCGCGCGGCTCGGGGACATCGGCGCGGCGATCCAGGAGTTCGCCGAGGGCGAGGGCTGCTCGGTGGTGCGCGCGTTCGTGGGGCACGGCATCGGCCGGGTCTTCCACGAGGCGCCGCAGGTCTCGCACGTCGGCAAACGCGGCACGGGCATGCGCCTGCGCGCCGGGATGTGCTTCACGATCGAGCCGATGATCAACCTCGGCCATCACGACGTGGAGGTCCTCGCGGACAAGTGGACGGCCGTCACTGCGGATGGATCGCTCTCCGCGCAGTTCGAGCACACGCTGGTCGTGACGAAGAACGGCTGCGAGGTGCTCACGCGCCGGAGCAGGAAGCTCGCGAACAGCGAGATCTTCGGGGATGTGTTTTCGGTCGCCGCCGCGGCCACGACGCGCTAACGGACCCTCGGTCCCATGTCCCTCGATGAAGCTGCGCGTGGCCGCATTGCGCCGTACGTCTCCAGCCTGACCGACGATGTCTTCGCTCTCTCGGGTTTGCCCGAGGAGGTGATCGCCGTCCTCTTTGCCTACTACTCGCGCAGCCGCGACGACCTGCGGACGAACCTCGCGCGCCTGCTCGCGGATCAGGAGCTCGACGTCGAGGAAGGCGTGACGACGCGTCCTTCGTTCGGGCTCGCGACGGAGAAGGCGCGCGCGTTCCACGAGAAGTGGGTCGTCGGCTACGGGCACGCGTCGGTCGCGGAGCACGCGGTCGTGCACCTCGCGATCGAGAACGTGAGCATCGTGGCCTCGAAGGTGATCGAGGACCTGCGGCTCGGCTCGTACACCGAGAAGAGCACGCGTTACGTGGTCTTCGATCGGAACAGTTTCGTGGACTTGCCCGAGCTCGAAGGGCCATTGGGCCAGACCTACCGCGCGAGCGCGGAGCGGCTCTTCACGACGTACGTCGAGCTCATGGCGCGCGTGATGGATGCGCTGCGCGTGCGCGTGCTGCGTCCGCCGGGCGCGTCAGAGGCGGCGCATGCAGCGGCGATCCGCGCGCATGCTTGTGATCTTTTGCGCGGGCTCTTGCCGGCCGGGACGCGGACGAACCTCGGCCTCACCGCGAACGCGCGCGCGCTCGAAGCGCTGCTCACGAAGATGCTCTCGCATCCGCTCGCGGAGGTCCGGAAGGTCGCGACGACCATGCACGCGGCCGCTCGCACCGTGACGCCGACCCTGGTGAAGTACGCGGGGCGGAGCGAGCACCGATCTGCGCAGCGCGCCGACGTGGGGGACAAGCTGCGATCGATCTACGATCCCGGCCCCTGGGACCCCGGCGCGACGAACGTGGTCGGGCAGCCGGTGCGGCTCGTGCGTCACGACAAGGACGCGCTCGAGCGGATCGTGCTCGCGCTCGCGTACGACAACAGCGAGCCGAACGTGCACGCCCGCGGGCTCACGGAGGCGATGCGGCACGCGACGTCGCGCGAGCTCGAAGACGTCGTGCGCGCGTCGGTAGCGCGTCGCGGCGCGCACGATCCCGTGCCGCGTGGCTTCGAGGCGACGACGATGACGTTCGAGCTGATGCTCGATTACGGCGCGTACCGGGATCTGCAGCGGCACCGCATGCTCCTGCCGGCAACGCAGCGGCTCACGTGCCGGCTCGGCTTCGAGACGCCCGCGGAGCTCGAGGAGCTCGAACTCGATCGGGCCTACACGGACGCGATGGTCGCGGCGTGCGACGCGTGGGAGGAGCTCGAGAGCAAACGACCGCTCGAAGCGCAGTACGCGGTGCCACTCGGCTTCCGGATCCGCACGCTCTGGACGCTCAACCTGCGCGAGCTTTTCCACGTGGTCGAGCTGCGATCGGCGCGGCAAGGGCACGCGAGCTACCGGCGCATCGCGCAGGGGCTGTTCCGCGCGGCGATCGCGGTGCACCCGTGGCTCGAAGGTCTCGTCCGCGTGGATCTCGGCGACTACACGCTCTCGCGCGCCTGACCGCAGCGTAGCGCCGGGGTTTCACCCCGGACCCGACCAGGGGTTGTCCACCCCTGGACCCGGACCAGCGCAAGCGCTGGACCCGGGGTCGATGAACTCTGCGCGATGCGCAGTTCATCGAACAGGCCGAGTCAAGACCGGCGACGGGCTTGCCAGTCAAAACCGCAGCACGGACGTGTCGGCTCGAGGGTAGGGCAGCACTGCTGTCTCAGCTGGCAACGCCGCTCGTGGTCTTCCCCGGGCCCGTCCGAGAAAACGCGCATCGCGCGGTTTCTCGGCCCTCGGTCCAGGCCGTGCCTGGTCCGGGGTGAAGGGGGCGGACAGCCCCCTTCTGGGGTGCGGGGCAAAGCCCCGCGCTCAGCCGAAGCCGGGCAGATCGTCGAGCGCGGCGCGCACGGGCGCGTAGCTCTGCTCGCGGCCGGGGATCCAGCGGCGCAGCCCTTCCATGTCGAGGAGCTTGCGGTGCTTCGGGTTCGCGTACGCCATCTCGGAGAGGGTGCGCTTGAACGCCTCGACCTTGTCCGCGGCGAGCGTGGGCATCGCGTCGAACATGCGCAGGTCGAACGTCGGCGTCGTCCACAGGACGTCGACGATGCGTGGATCGACGTGCCCTGCCGCCTGCTCGGCCTGGAAGACGAGGCTCCCGACCGCGCCCGCGTGGGCCCGACCTTCGTGCACGGCCGCGAGCACCGCGAGCTCGCTCGCGCCCGTGTCGCCGTGTTTGCCGACGTCGGAGTCGAACGCGAGGATCTTCACCTGGTTCAGATCCACACCCGCCTGCTTCAAGTAGTAGAGCGGCAGGATCCGCGACTGCGCCGAGTCCCGCGTCCCCACGGCCAGCACCTTTCCGTGCAGATCCGTGAGCTTCCGAACGACGACCTCCCGACGGATGAGGATCTTTGCGCAGACGTCGCGGTCGCGGTCGCGCATGGCGATGCCGATCGACTTGCCTTCGGTGCGCCGCTTCACACGCACATGGGAGATGCCCGAGTTCCAGGCGATGTCGACGTGCCCGTGGAGTAGGGCCTCGATCTGCCGCTCGTAGCTGGAGAAAAGCGCGAAATCGAGGGACACGCCGTGCTCCTGGAAGTGCTCACGCATGCCCTCCCAGATGGTCACGACCTTCGGGTCGTATGCGACCGCCCCTATCAGGATCGTCGGATCAGCCATGCCGTACCTTTTGGCGAGCAACTCGGGCGGACGGTAGCATCGGGACGGGCGTCTCCAAAGGGCCGCGAGCCCCTCCGTGCCCCCCATCTACCTCGGCCCGTGCCCATCCCGCGTTTTTCCCGGTCCCAACGAGCCCGCTGCCTCGCCGCGGCATGCTCGCTCGTCTGCCTGCTCGGCGCAGGGTCGGCAGAGGCCGAGGACGCGAAAAACCAGGGGACGAGCCCCGGCGAACGCGCGGCGCTTGCTGGCGAGGAGCCGCAAGCCGCGCTTGCCGCGCCGCAGCTCTCGCCGCCGCCGGACACGAGCGCGCTCACGGGCAAACCGATCAAGCGGGTCGACGTCGTGACCGTGGGCTCGCGATGGAGCACCTCGCTGCGCATCACGAAGGTCCGCGCGGGCGAACCGTTCGAGCCCTCGGCCGCGCGAACCGTGATGCGCGAGCTCACGGAGTCGGGGCAGTTCGCGCGCGTGACCGTGGAGGCCATCGCCGAGGGAGACGGCGTCGTGCTGCGCGCGCACGTGCTGCCGCGGCGCCTCGTGGCCTCGATCCGCCTCTCGGGCGCGACGCTGGATCGCGCGGCGACACTCGACGCGGCGCGCGTGCGCGAAGGCGGCGAGATCACGTCGCCGATGCTGACGGAGATCGGCCAGCGGATCCGCCGGTACTACGCGGATCACGGCTACCCCCAAGCGAACGTCACGTCCGACGTTTCGGACACGGACGATCCAAACCGCGTCGTCCTGCGCATCGACATCGACGCGGGCGCGCCGCGCACGGTGACGCGTCGCTACTTCGTGATCACGCCCGGCATGGAGCGCGAGGTGAACGGCCTCGAAGATCGCTATCGGCTCGGGGTCGGCGCGCGCATCGACGAACCGCTGCTCGAGGAGGCCGATCGGGAGCTCGCCGAGGTGCTGCGGGAAAACGGCTTCTACCGCGCCGACGTGAAGCACGTGGTGCGGCTCTCGGCGTCGAGCAGCGAGCTCTTCGTGTACGTCACGCCCGGGCCGCGCATCGTCCCGGTCTTCGAGGGCAACCGCTCCGTCGACGAGGTCGAGCTCTCCGCCGCGATCGCGCCGAAGAAGGGACTCGAGCAGAAGACGCAAGAGCTCGTCGAGAGGCTCACCCGCTTCTACGTGCAGCGTGGCTTCTTCGACGCGCGTGTCGTCCCCGAGGAGCGCGGCGGCCCGAACGATCCGGTGCACCACCTCGTCTTGCGGATCGACGAGGGTGATCAGGTGCGCGTCGTGCAGCGCATCTTCCCGTGCCTGCCGAAGACGTGGAACGCCGAGCAGGTGCGCGGCGAGATCGACAGCTTCCTCGTGGAGGATCTGCCCGGCGACAAAGGTTTTTCGCTGAAGGATCCGAACGCGGTCTCGGCGCTCTTCGGCGGGCGCGGACCACGCGCCGTGGCGAGGCCGCTCGATCTGAACCCGGTCGAGACGTACGCGCCCGAAACCTACGAGCGCGCGCTCAAGCACCTGAAGGATCTCGCCTACAGCAAGGGCTACCTCAACGCCGTCGTCGGGCCCGTGCAACTCGAGCGCGCGACGTGCAGCGCGCGCTCCCCCGCGGGCCGCTGCATCCCCGAGCCACGCGAGCCGAACGAGGCCGTCTGCGCGAAAGACGCCCTCGGCCTACCGCTGCCCGAGCCCGATCCCCCGCAGACGCTCGTGTGCCGCCCCGATCCCGTGAAGCACGTCGAGTGCTCGCGCGAGATCGCGCTGCGCATCCCGATGCACCTCGGCCCGCAGACCTTGCTGCACGACGTCGCCTTCGAGGGCAGCCGCACGGTCTCCGAGCAGGCGCTCTTCGAGACGAGCCGCCTCGAGCTCGGCAAGCCGCTCTCCACGATCGAGCTCGAAGCCGCGCGCCTCCGGCTCGTCGAGTCCTACCGCGATCGTGGCTACGCGTTCGTCGAGGTGAAGGCCTCGATCGAGCCCTCGCCCGACCGCACGCGGGCGCGGGCGCGGTTCGCGATCACCGAGCGGGATCAGGTCATCGTCGGCGGCTTCGTCGTACGCGGCGCGCTCCGCACCAGCGAAGAGCTCATCCTGCGCCGCATCGCGCTCGAGGAGGGCAAGCCTTTCGTCGAGCGCGACGCGCGGCGCAGCGAGGAGCGCATCGGATCGCTCGGCGCGTTCTCCAGCGTCTCCGTGGGCCTCGAAGATCCAGAGGTCCCGCAGAAGCAGAAGCGCGTGCTCGTCACGGTCACCGAGCAGGTCCCGCAGTACCTCGATCCACGCGTCGGCTTCTCCACGGGTGAGGGCCTGCGCTTCGCCGTCGAGTACGGCCACAAGAACATCGCGGGCCTCGCCATCGCGCTCACCCTGCGCGTGCAGCTCTCCTACCTCTTCGACTTCATCGTCGTCGATCCCGGCGTGCGCGCCGACTACGAGAAGAAGCTCAGCGTCGGCCAGCAGCTCGAGCGCCGCAACACCGCGTCGATCACCTTCCCCGAAATCGGGCTCGGTCCGCTCGTGAGCCTCTCCGTCGACGGCATCGACGTGCGCGACAACCAGCGCGGCTTCGGCATCACCCGGCAAGCGCTCGTGCCCACGCTCGCCTACCGGCCGAGCCGCACGATCACGATGCGCCTCGGCGCGTCCGCGGAGGTGAACGAGGTCGACGTCTTCAACGAGACGGCCATCGACTCACCGATCATCCCGCTCCTCCGCGTGCCGTTCGGCAGCACGTTCGCCGTTGCCGAGCGCATCAACTTCGCGTGGGACGGCCGCAACAGCGCCTTTGCCGCCACCAAGGGCGCGCTCGTCGCGCTCGGCGTCGAGCACGTCAACGCGCTGCCCACCGACGAGGGCGAGGCCACGATCAACAGCCACTTCCTCCGCATGTCCGGCCGCGTCGCCGGCTACTTCGAGCTCAGCTCGAAGGGCCCGAGCATCGCGATGAGCCTCGCGGCCGGCTACAACCTGCAGCTCAAGGACGGCAGCTCCACCTACCCCGACCGCCTCTTCTTCCTCGGCGGCGTCGACACGATCCGCGCCTTCCTCGCCGACGCGCTCGTGCCCGAAGACGTCGCGCGAGGGCTCATCGCGAAAGGTCAGACCACGCGCTCGGCCGTCCTCGCGAACGTCCCGATCCGCGGCGGCGACCTCTCCATCAACCCGCGCCTCGAGCTACGCGTGCCGGTCACCGACCTCTTCCAGGCCGGCTTCTTCCTCGACACGGGCAACCTCTGGAAGGAGCCGACGGCCATCGACTTCACCCTCCGCTACGCCCTCGGCGGGGGCCTGCGCATCACGACCCCCATCGGCCCCCTCGCGCTCGACTACGGCTTCAACCTGAACCGCCGCCAGTGGGAGGACATCGGCGCCTTCCACTTCTCGATCGGCCTGTTCTGACGGAAATTTGGGATCGGACATAACCTGTCCGCTCTCCCGCCGTTCCGTCTTGCCTCCTGAACAGCCGGACAGTATACGCAGCCGAGACGAACGGTTCGTGGCGCAAAACCCGCGACCCATTACCCTCACTGCCCCCCTGCCCCCCCCGAGGTCGCCATGAGTGACGAGAAAAACCCGAAGCAGAAGCTCGCCGCGCTGGAGCTCGCCATCGCGAGCGTCGAGAAGGAATACGGCAAGGGCGCGATCATGCGCCTCAAGGAGGGGCAGAGCCTGCACGACGACGTCGCCGCCGTCTCCAGCGGCTCGCTCTCGCTCGACATCGCCCTCGGCATCGGCGGCTACCCCCGCGGCCGCATCATCGAGATCTACGGCCCGGAGTCGTCCGGCAAGACCACCCTCACCCTGCACGCGATCTCCCAGATCCAGCGCTCCGGCGGCGTCGCCGCCTTCATCGACGCCGAGCACGCGCTCGACGTGAACTACGCGAAAAAGCTCGGCGTGAAGACGGACGAGCTGCTCATCTCGCAGCCCGACTACGGCGAGCAGGCCCTCGAGATCGCGGACATGCTCGTCCGCTCGAACGCCGTCGACATCATCGTGGTCGACTCCGTCGCCGCCCTCGTGCCCAAGGCCGAGATCGAAGGCGACATGGGCGACAGCCACGTCGGCCTCCAGGCCCGCCTCATGAGCCAGGCCCTCCGCAAGCTCACCGGCACCGTGGCCCGGTCGAACTGCCTGCTCATCTTCATCAACCAGATCCGCCTGAAGATCGGCGTGATGTTCGGCAACCCCGAGACGACGAGCGGCGGCAACGCCCTCAAGTTCTACTCCTCGGTGCGCATGGACATCCGCGCCATCGGCAAGATCAAGGAGGCGGCCGCGAGCGGCAAGGAGCCCGCCGTCGTCGGCAACCGGACCCGCGTGAAGATCGTGAAGAACAAGATGGCGCCGCCCTTCCGCGAGGTGGAGTTCGACATCCTCTACGGCCAGGGCATCAGCCACGCCGGCGACGTCATCGACCTCGCGACAGAGGCGAACATCGTCGAAAAGAGCGGCGCCTGGTTCTCCTTCCAGGGCGAGCGTATCGGCCAGGGCCGCGAGAACGCCCGCACCTACCTGGAGCAGCACCCCGACGTGCTCGAGCGCATCGAGACGCTCGTGCTCGCCAAGCACGGCATCCAGCGCCCCGGCAAAGCGCCCGAAGCCGCGTCCGCCCCGGCCGGCAAGGCCGCCGGAGCCCCCGCCGAAGGTCGCCGCGCCCCCGCGAAGACCAACTGATCCATCCCCAAGGGAGCCTTCCTCATGGCAGGCTCCCTCTCGTCACCATGAACCTCTACGTGATGCGCCACGGCCTCGCGGCCGAGAGCTCGCCATCGGGCCGGGACCGCGATCGCCCCCTCACCTCCGAAGGCATCCTCGGCGTCGAGGAAATCGGCAAGACGCTACGAGCCCAGCACGGGCCGACGCTCGGCCGCATCGTGGCAAGCACGTACCTGCGCGCGCACCACACCGCCGAGCTCATGGCCGGCGTGCTCAGCGCCGCAGCAATCCCGATCGAGACCTTCTCGGAGCTCGAACCAGACGAGCCGCCGCCCGTCGCGCTCCTGCGCGAGCTCGCCACGGCAAACGCAGACGCACTGCTCGTCGGCCATCACCCGATGGTGATCGCCCTCCTGCGTCTGCTCGTGCGTGACGTGGCAGAGCTGCCACTCGGCCTGCATCCAGGCATGCTCGTGGGTATCGCGCGCCCGAGCGGGCCCGACGTAAAACCCGAGCTCGGCGGCTCCTTCCGCGTGACGACGGTGCTCCGCCCAGCCCGGTGACGCGCGCGCTCGACAGGCAAGGCGCGCCGCGCTACCCGTTCCCTCCCCCATTTTCACCGAGATTGCGCGTGCAGGAAGAGACGAAGGCCCCGAAGTCCCCCGATCCGCAGCGCGCCATGACGGCCCTCGCCTGGGCCGTCGAGCGCGCCGAGAGAGGCACGCCCCCACCGCCCCCCGAGCCCGGCGACGCCCCCACGCACCCCGTCGCAGACAGCGACGACTTCCGCGCCGCCTCATCGCTCTACCTCCCCGACGTCCGCCGCTCCATCGACCGAATCATCATGTCGCGCGACGCCGAAGACGGTCTCGACGCGCTCCTCGAGTGCGGCGCACTCGCCGCCATGCTGCCCGAAGTCAAAGCAATGGTCGGCTTCGGCGACGGCGAGTGGCGTCACAAGGACGTCTGGAAACACACGAAGCAAGTGGTGCGGCAAGCCGTGCCGCGGCTCGAAGTCCGCTGGGCAGCGCTGCTCCACGACATCGGCAAGGTCAAAACGCGGACGATCTCGCCCTCAGGGGAGGTCCACTTCTTCGGCCACGCCGAGGTAGGCGCGCGCATGTTCGACCGGCTCGATCGGCGTCTGCCGCTCTTCAACCCCGAGCCCGCGCTGAAGAGCTCCGTGCGGTTCCTCATCCTGCACCACCTGCGGGCAAGCCAGTACGAGGCCTCCTGGACGGACAGCGCCGTGCGTCGATTCGCAAAGGAGATGGGGGACGGGCTTCAAGATCTGCTCGACCTGTCGCGCGCAGACATCACCACGAAGCGACCCGAAAAGAAGAAGAAGGGTCTGCGCCAGATCAGCGATCTCGCCGAGCGCGTGGAGCAGATCCAGAAGCTCGACGCCGTCGTCCCCCCGCTGCCGAGCGGCATCGGCGACGAGATCATGCGCTCGTTCGGTCTGCCGCCGTCGCGCAAGATCGGCGAGCTGAAGAAGGCACTCGAAGCCGCTGTCGAGAGCGGCGAGGTCCCGTCGCACCAGTGTGCCGACGTGTATCTCGCGTTCCTGCGGGAGAACGCGGGGCGCTTCGGGCTCTGAGAGGGAGCGTCGCGCCGGGGTTTCACCCCGGACCCGAGCAGGGGCTATCCGCCCCTGCACCCGGACCAGCGCAAGCGCTGGACCCGAGGTGCATCGACCGCGATGCGGTCGATGCAAGGGGGAGCCTGTAGCAGCACCCGCTGTACGAGCAGGCTGTTGAGAAACGCCGCGAGCGCCCTGGAGCTAGGGAGGAGGACGCAGGAATACAGGCGTATTCCGAGGACGACGACCGACGATCCAGGGCGCGCAGCAAGTTTATCAACAGCCTGCTAGCGGCGGCGGTTCTCGACGAGCGATACGACAAAGTCGAGGCCGCTGCGCACGCGGTCAGGCAGGACGCCGTCGATCCGCTTGCCCAAGCTGCGCTCCAACTTCGCGCGCTCTTCACGGAGATCCTCCAGGGAACGCGCGAGGTCCCCCCTGGATACTTCGAGCTCGCGTTTCACGCTGGCGAGTTCGTCAACCCGCTCGCCGAGCTCGCGTTTCACGCTGGCAACTTCACCAACCCGCGCGTCGAGCTCCCCTCTCACGCTGGCAAGTTCACCAACCCGCTCGCTGAGCTCCCCTCTCACGCTGGCAAGTTCACCAACCCGCGCGTCGAGCTCCCCTCTCACGCTGGCGAGTTCACCAACCCGCGCGTCGAGCTCCCCTCTCACGCTGGCAAGTTCACCAACCCGCGCGTCGAGCTCCCCTCTCACGCTGGCAAGTTCACCAACCCGCGCGTCGAGCTCGCGTTTCACGCTGGCGAGTTCACCAACCCGCTCGCTGAGCTCCCCTCTCACGCTGGCAAGTTCACCAACCCGCGCGTCGAGCGCCCCCCGCAGCGCTTCGACCTCCTTCCGAAGCGCCTCGACCTCCTCCTTCGACGGCCCCTGCACGACCGGCGCCGCGAGCTCCGCGACCGGCGGCTCCGGCGCCGCAGCCACCTCGACGACCGCCGCCCGCATCACCTCGCCCTCGGCCGTCCCAATCCAGATCGACGTCGCCCCCTTCGTCGTCGTCGCCAAAAGCACCCGCGGCCGCCCCTTCCCGCCCGCCGCCGTCGTGCTCACCGGCGCCTTCGGCCCCTCGCTCGGCGCCGAAAGCGACGCCGCGTCGTACAGCGCGATCTTCCCATTCGCGAACGCCACGACCACGCTCGTGTCCGTCACCACCGCGTCCGCGATCGGCGCCTCCAGCGTGACGAGCGACGCCTCCGCGCGCTCCCCGTCCCGCGTCACCACGCAGATCCCCGCCCCGCCGCGCTTCCACACCACGCAATACACGCGGCCGCCGCGCACCTGATCGAACTCCGCCGCCCCCGCCGGCAACGTCACGCGCGCGCTCGGCCCGCGCTCCGGCGCCGTGCCCGGATACACGCGAAGCTGCCCGCCCTGCTCGCCCTCGGCCAAGAGGTACGTCACGCCATCCCCCGCATCCCCCGCGCGCACGCGCCCCGGAACCTCCACAGGCCGCGCGCCCACCTCGCCACGACCAAGCGACAGCGAGAGCACCCTGCCCTCATCGCTGATCGCGAGCGCGCCTTCCCCCGAAGGACGCGGCAGCAGCGTCCGCATATCCCGCACGATCTCGCGCACCCGGTACGGATCCCCGAGCGGCACGGACCACACCGTTCCTTCCTTGTCGCGAACGAGCGCCACGTCTTTCGACAGCAGCGCCACCTCCTGCGCGGTGATGCGAGGCAGATCGATCGCGTCTCCACTCGTCGCCGTCACGGGCGTGACCGCGATGCGGGCCGGCCTCGACGTCAAAAACGCGACGAGGCCCGTGGTCCCGAGCCACGCAGACGCCGTGGTGCCAGCGCCGAGATCGAGAATCTTGCGCGGAGATTCGAGGTGCGAAGTCGACATGGCCCCGAGGTTACCCGAGGCCGCCCGCTTTTGTCCCGAGGGTGACGCCTCGCGTCCCCCTCTCGGCCAGGCGAAGCCCGGCCGATTCACCCCCCGAGGCGAGCTCGCTGCGCGATCTCGCGGAGCACCGAACGAGTTCGGCGCTCGAGCGGACTACTTGAGCCGCGCGTCACACGTCGCGCAGCGCTTCGGCACGGCATCCTTGTGGTAAACCTCGCCGCACCGGCCGCAGAGCCGTGCGTCGCGCTCGAACGCGATGAGCTTGCCACTCGCCTTGCACTTGAGCCCCGCGACCTGCGCCGGCTCGAGCGGCAGCGTCTCGGCCGCCCCCTCGCCCGCGTTCTCCAGCGCGCCCGCCTTGACGTCCTCCATCTTCGCCGGGATCCGCTCGCGCGCCTCGCGCAGCACCTTGCCCGCCGCCTCGGGCAACGCCGCGAGGGAGATCACGATCGACGTCCCCTCCCCCTCGACGGTCAAGCTCCGATCGCCGAGCACGATCCGGCGCACCGCATGCCACGCGATCCGCTCGATCTCGTTCGTGCCCTTCTCGACCCCGACGCCTGCGTCGCCCACGCGGATCGTTTGCGCCGGCCGTGGCCCGAACAGCGCTGTCACGAGCAGCACGGCCGCGCCGGCGGCGAGCAGGTACGGCGCGGCCTTGTGCGGCCCGAGCGCCTCGTCGCGCAGCCATTGCCCGTACGTCCCGGCCCCGACGAGCACCGCCGCCACCGAGAATGCGAGCACCGACAGGATCGCCGACGGCGAGCTCTTCGGCTCGAACCGCTTCTCCGTGCGCGGATCCGAGCGGAGCTTCAGCACGACCTCGTCCCGCGAAGGCGCCTTCTTTCCGCCCTTCTTCGTCTTTGCCTCTCCCATCGTCCCTCGCGCTTGCTCTATCGGATGCGCTGCCCGAACGCAATCCAACCGCAGTAGACTCGGCCTCGCATGCTCGGTCGCCTGGCCACCTACGTCGTCCCCGCGGCCTCGGTGACCGTCACCGCCCTCGTGCTCTTCGGCCCAGGTTCGCCGAACCCAGCGCCCTTCGTGCGGGTCCGCGGCGTGCCCGTGGCCGGCGGCCAGACGCTCGCCCTTCGCCTCGAAGGCGCACGGCGGCTGTTCGGCGTGGACGACGTCGCGGCACTCGAAGGCGTGACCGTCGAGGTGACGGACGCCGGGGCGAACCTCGCGCCCCGGGCGGTCTCGCTCGGCCCGGACGGCGTGGGCGAAGCCTCGGTCGAGAAAAACGCGCCGCTCACAGGCCCGCTCGACGTCCGGGTTCTCCAGGGAAACACCGTCCTCGTCGAAGGGACCGTGCCGCTTCGGCCTACCGAGCCCCCGCGGCTCGGCAGGCCGCCCGTGCAAGGCGTGGCGACGGGGGATTTGCGTATCTCGGTGGTCGTGCCGCGAGGCCAGCTCGCCGCGCCTTTCCCCGAGGCGATCCAGGTCCGCGTGCGCGAACCCGACGACCTCCCGCTCCTGCCCGGGCGCGTTCCGCCAATCACCATCAAGGCGTCGGCGTCCGGCGCCACGATCGAGCCACCAAACGTGAATTTGCGCGATCCGCGTCCGGCGACGTTCACCGTCACGCCCCTCGCGCACCTCGTCGAGCTCATCCTCGTCGCCAACGATCACCGTGGAAACGAAGGTCGCTGGGAAGGCCTCTTGCCCGTGCGGCCGGGCGCCATCTGGCTCGACCCCGATCTCCACGCCGGCCTCACGTTCGTCTCGCCCGCCCCGCGGGATCGCGTCTACGCCTCCATCGTCACCGACGCAGGCCGCATCCTCGGCGCGATCGTCCCCGTCACGCGCGACGACGCCGGTTTTTTCCGCGGTCGCCTCGACGTGAAGCTGCCGAAAGAACCCGCGCAGATCATCCTCTCCGGCGACCCCGGCGAGCGCGGCGACGCCACGACGGCCTGGCCCCTCGCACCTCACGCCGCATCCGCCGCCGCGCCCCGCCTCGAGCTCCTCCTCGACGGATCGGCCGCAGCCGAAGCCCGCGAACACGCGCGAGCCTCCTCGGCGCGACGCGCGGCCGTCTTCCTCGTCGCCATCGCGGCCCTCGCGGAGGTCCTCTTGATCCTCGTGCGCACGCGGGCGTCGCAGCGCGATCTCGATGCAAACCTCGCCGCAGCCGTCTCGCTCGAAGCCAGCGACGAGGCCGGCGCGCCCATTCCGTCCGAAGACCAACGACGTATCGTCGAAGCCGCGCGCGATCGACATCCGGCGCTGCGCGTCGCGCTCGTGATCACGCTCGTCGTGCTTGGTTTTGCGCTCTTCGCGGCCCTCTCCACGTTCCGCCGTTGATTCGTGGGACGGCTTGCCAAGGGCCTCGGAGTCGTGTCTGATCGAGGTTCGCGGTTTCCATCCACCCCCACGAGGAATGTGCCGATGGCTTCCAGGCTCGCGTTTGGTTTGGTTCTTCTCTTGATGGGCTGCGGAGGCGGTGCGCCTCTTCCGGAGACGAAGGAGCCTAGAGCCGCGGCCAAGGTCAACGTCCCCGAGATGCAGCGCAAGGCCACCGTGCGCGTCAAGGCCGAGTTGCCCGAGGACGTGAAGACGGCCTTCGTCGAGACCGTGAAGCAATCGCGCCTCCCGGACGCCATGGGCACCGTCGGCGTGGGCTGGACCTCGACCGGCAGCGGGTTTTTCCTCAAAACGCCGGACGGCAAGGGCCTCGTGCTGATCACGAACCGGCACGTCGTCGACAGCGCGCCGAAGGTCACGATCGTGCTCGACGAACACACGTCGCTCAACGATTGCGACGTCCTCTACACGGACGACAAATACGACGTCGCCGTGGTGAAGGTGCCCGACAGCCTTGCGACGAGCGCCATTGCGGTGGCCACGCTCGGAGACGGCACCGCGAAAAACGACGAAGCCGTGCAGGCCTCGGGGTATCCGCGCGTCGGTGAGCAGCAATCGTACCGGCTCACGAGCGGCACCATCTCGAACTCCGATTTCGCGGTCACGGTGCGCGGCCACAAGTCCTCGTTCCTGCAGCACACGGCCGCGATCGATCCAGGCAACAGCGGCGGCCCGCTCTTCCGCAAGGACTCGCTCGAGGTCATCGGCATCAACACGCTGACGATGCGCTCGAACGACAACCTCTACAGCGCCGTCCCCGCCGCCACGGTGAAGGGCGTGCTCGATCGCGCCTTCAAGGTGCCTTCGAAGACGGACGTCAAGGCGACGATCAAGCAAATCCAAGGCTCGTGCAAGGAGCTCACGGACGAGCTCAGCATCGGCGGCGAGCCTCCCATTTCCACGGTCTCGCTCGTCTCGGATCGCCTCGTCGCCGAGCGTGGTGTGCCCACCTGGGAACTCCGGTACATCGAGAATGGCCCTCCGGAGCGCAACGAGGAAACGGGCGAGGTCACTCCGGGCAAACCCAAGGTCAACGAGGAGGCCTTCGGCGAGCTCGTGTCGGCCGTAAAAAAAGGCGACGTGATGGAGCACCTGCGCGGCCTCACGTTCGCCTACCTCTACGTCGACCTGAAACGGCAAAAGGGCATCACGGGGGATCCTTGCTCGCGCGTCGTCGAGAAGGACGTGCGTGATTACGAGGATCGCGGGTTCGTGCGTGTGGGCATGGATCTCGGCTCGGGCGAGCGCCGGACGATGCGCTTCCGCCTGGAGCAGGGTCACTGGCGTCTCGCCGGATACGAATGAAATACGGGATGGCAGGTGCCTCGGGGGACGCGCTTCTGGAGAGCCTTACGAGAGACGCGAACCTGCCAAGCCTTTTTTGCAGTTGTCCTCCGCCATAGCGTTTCTTGACGCGGCTCCGTTTTCGCCCTGCCTTCGCTGATCCTGGCGCCTCGAGCCCCATTTGACGACCGCGCACGAGCGGCCTACACATCATGTGGGGCGACATGGGGGAAGCCATTTCGGGGGGGCATCCATGCGAAACATTTCCATGATGAGGAGTTGGTTGAGTTGGGTCGCGGTGGCGTTGATTTCGATCGGCGCCGGGAGCGCGGAGGCTCAGACCATTCGCCTGAGCGTGGACTTGAGCCAAGCGCCCCGCCGGCTCTTTCATGCCAAGTTGATCATCCCCGTCACACCGGGACCTCTTACTCTGCTCTATCCCAAATGGATTCCCGGCCACCACAGCCCGCAAGGCCCGATTGTGAACCTCACGGGACTGAAGTTCACCGCCGCGGGCCAGACGCTCGCTTGGAGACGCGACGACGTGGACATGTATGCCTTCCATCTGGAGGCGCCTGCCGGAGCGGATGCCATCGAGGTCGAGCTCGACTACATCTCACCCACCCAAGCAGCTGAGGGTTCGTCGGCCAGTGCGCAACTGGCTGTGTTGAGCTGGAATCAGGTCTTACTCTCTCCCCAGGGCCGCACACCTGACGATCTGACCTATGCCGCCACGTTGCGCCTGCCCGCCGGGTGGAAGTTCGGCACCGCGCTACCGGTGGCAAAGCAGAGCGGGGAGACCATCGAGTTTGACCCTGTATCTCTGACGACCCTCGTGGACTCGCCGGTCCTCACCGGCGCTCATTTTCAGACGATTCCGCTCAGCGTCTCCAGCCTGCCTCCTCACCAGATAGACATGGCCGGCGATTCCGAGTCGGCGCTGGAAATGCCGGCGCAAATGGCCGAAAACTACCAACGACTGGTCGCCGAGGCCCACGCCCTTTTCGGCGCTCATCACTATCGCAGTTACCGTTTCCTGGTATCGCTCAGTGATCACGTGGGTGGTTACCTCGGACTCGAACACCATGAATCCAGTGACAACCGGCTTCCGGAGCGTTCCCTCAGCACCGACGGCTTGCGGCAGCTGGCGGGCAGCTTGCTTTCGCACGAGTTCGTGCATTCCTGGGTCGGAAAATACCGTCGCCCCGCTGGCCTGGCGACGCCCGATTTCCAGCAGCCAATGAAGGGAGAGATGCTGTGGGTTTACGAAGGACTCACGGAATACCTGGGGAATGTGCTCGCGGCCCGCAGCGGCCTCTTCACGCCCGAGGAGTATCGGGAGGATCTTGCGAGCACCGCTGCGTATCTGGATCGCGCCCGCCCAGGACGCACGTGGCGCCCCCTGGTAGACACGGCGATCTCGTCACAGATCCTCGGCAGCGCGCCGCGGGAATGGAGAGCCTGGCGGCGGGGCACCGATTACTACGGTGAGGGGGTGCTGATTTGGCTCGAAGCCGACGGGATCATCCGCCAAGAGACCCAGGGCCGGCGGTCGCTCGACGACTTCATCCGCCTCTTTTACGGCGGAAGCAGCGGCGCCCCCGAGATGAAGCCCTACACGTTCGACGACCTGGTCGCTGCCCTCAATGACGTGGCTCCCTACGACTGGAAGGGTTTCTTCGACGCTCGATTGAACTCCACGGAACCGCACGCTCCACTCGGAGGCATCGAATCGAGTGGGTGGAAGTTGACCTATACCGACAAACCCAACGAGCTCACGGAATCCCTTTATAGGGAGTATCGACGGCTAGCAGACTTCAGCTATTCGATCGGGTTGATGGTTCGCACGCGGAGCGAGGACGGGAGGATCGTGGACGCCATCAACGGTATGCCAGCGGAACGGGCCGGCCTCGCGCCCGGCATGAAACTGATTGCGGTGAATGGACGGCAATGGTCCGCCGAAGAACTCCGAAACGCCCTGCGGACGGCCAAGAGGACGCGCCAGCCCATCGAGCTGCTGGTGGAGAACGCAGGGTTTTATAGGACCTATTTCGTGAACTATACCGAGGGGGAGAAACATCCGCACTTGGAACGCGACTCCTCGAGACCCGACCTGCTCGGTGAGGTCATCAAGTCTCGGGCGCCCCGCGGTCCGGCGAGCTCGGGCAAAAACTGAAAAAACTGACAGCCGCGCGCGGACATCTCCTCCGAACTCGACCCGGACTTCCGTTTCCGCCTCCGCTTGCCGGTTCCGCTCTCCTCCGCGAGCAGGCTCGACGCGCCTCCGCGTGATACCCTCCCGCTCGTGCGCTCCCACGTCCTCGCCGGCTGCTTGCTCCTCGGCTTGCCCTTCGCCGCGACCGTCCTCGCGCCGCCGAGCGCCGAGGCCGCGGACTTCGACCCGTCCGGGCGCAACCGCAAGAAGCCGCCCAAGCCGAACCCGCAGCCCGGGAGCGGAGGTCAGCCGAAGCAGCCCAAGCAGCCGAAGCAGCCTCAGGGCGACGAGGCGACCGGCAAAGGCCCGGGGAGCGACGCGCTCATCGCGCGGTACACGGCGATCGTCATCTCGCAGCCGAGCGCGCCGTTCCCGCTCCAGCGGCTCTCGCAGCTCTATCGGGAGCGCGACGGCAACATCAAGAAGCTCGTCGAGGAGTTCGAAAAACGCGCTGCCACGCCGGGCGCCGACGCCTGGGCCGCGAAAGTCGCGCTCGCCGGCATCTACAAGCTCGACGGCCGCCCCGAGGACGCCGTCAAGACGTACGAAGCCGCGATCGCGGAGAAGCCGAACGATCCGCAGGCGATCCTCGCCCTCGCGCAGCTCCAGGCCGAGCGCGGCGACAAATCCGCGGCGCGCGCGAGCTACGAAAAGGCCCTCGCCCTGCTCAAACCCGGCCCGGACTTCGAGCAGACGACACGCACGCTCCTCGGGCTTTGCCTCGATCTGAAGGACTTCGAGGCCGCGAAGAAGCACCACGACGCGCTCGTGAAGGCCGCGCAGGGCTCGCTCTTCGTGAAGGCCGAGCTCGGCCGGGAGCTGCTCGCCCGGGCGCTCTACGATCGCGCCGAGGTCGAGTTCCGCGAGCTCGTGAAGGCCGCGGCCGGCGACAACCGCGCGCTTGCGCCTGCGCTCCGCGATCTCGGTCAGGTCCTCGCGCGACAGAAGAAGACCGAGGAGGCGCTCAGCGTGCTCAAGCGCGCGCTCTCGGTCGCGGGCGGCGCGGCCGGCGTGCGCGCCGAGATCCTGGTCATCATGACCGACGCCTTCCGCGCCGAAGGCAAGCTCGCCGAGCTCATCCCGATCCTCGAAGCCGAGAAGGCGCAGGACGCGCAGCGTCTCGCCACGCTGGGCGGCCTTTACGAGGAGACGGGCGACGTCGACAAGGCGATTGCCACGTACCGCAAGGTGCTCGGCATCGACAGCCGCGCGATCGACGTGCGCCTGAAGCTCGTGCACCTCTTGCAGACCGCGGGCGAGCTCGACGCGGCGATCAAGGAGTACGAGGCGCTCATCAAGGCCGCGCCGGGAAACCCGGACTTCGTCTTCGAGCTCTGCGAGACGCTCATCCAGCGCGGCGATCGCCCGAAGGCGCTGAAGCTCCTCACCGAGCTCGAAGCGCGCGTCGGCAGCGAGCCCGAGATCCTCGCGGCCGTCGCCGACTTTTACGAGCGCGTCGAGGAGAAGGACAAAGCCCTCAAGGTCCTGCAGAAGCTCGCGACCTCGGGCGGCGCCGACCACACGTACATCGTCGACCTCGGCGATCGCTACTACCAGGCCGGCGACAAGAAAAAGGCCCTGGAGACGTGGGCGCGCATCAAGCAGGTCGTGCCGAACCGCGCGCGGGCAAACTCCCTGCTCGGCGAGGTCTACCTCGACCACGACATGCCGCTCGAAGCGCTGAACGCCCTGCGCGAGGCCGTTCAGCTCGAGCCGACCAACGTCCGGTACAAGAAGAACCTCGCCATCGCGATCGAGCGCACGGCCGCGTCGCTCGGCAGCGCCGCGCAGCGTTACGCCGAGGCGCGCGTGATCTGGGAGGAGCTGCTCGCCGGCGCCCAGAACGACAAGCTCCTCGCGCGCGAGGCGCGCACGCACATCGTGAGCTTGTGGTCGCTCGCGCACGAGCTCCCGAGCCGCGTCGCGCCGCTCACGGCGCGCTTCAACGGGAGCCCCCCCGATCTCGAAGCCGGAAGGCTGCTCGCCGAGGTGCAGCGCCGCCTGCATCGCCTCGCGGACGCCGAGGCCACGCTGCGCAAGGTCACCGAGCTCGCGCCCGGCGACGAGGAGAGCCTGCTCGCGCTCGAACGAATCTTGGTGCTCGAACAAAACCTGCTCGGCGCGATCGGCGTCCTCGAAAAACTCGTCGAGGTGAACCCCAAGCGCGCCCGCGAGTTCTACCAGCGCATGGCCCAGTACGCGGCCGAGCTCTATCGGGACGACGACTCCATCAAGTACGCAGCGCGCGCCGTCGAGCTCTCGCCCGAGGACGCAAACGGCCATCAGAAGCTCGGCGACATGTACCGCCGGCGGCAGGATTTTCCGCACGCGATCGCGGAGTATCGGCAGGCCATCCAGCGGAACGATCGTCTCTTCCCGGTCTACTTCGACCTCGCCGAGTTGCTCCTTTCGAGCGGCCAGGTCGACGAAGCCGATCGCCTCTTCCGCCGCGTCGTGCGCTCCTCCCCCGACGAGGAGCTCGTCTCGCGCGCGGCGCGCATGAGCATGCAGATCAACCTCGGCAAGAACTCGCTCGAATCCCTCGAACGCGAGCTTTTGCCGGTGGCCGTCGGCAACCCGCAGAAGGGGATCTACCGGCGCCTGCTCGTCGAGCTGTACGGCGCGATGACGCTGCCACTCGTGCAGAAGGTGCGCCACGAGGGCGGGACGTCCCCTGCGGCGAAGGCGGCCCGCGCGGAACTCGCGAAGATCGGCGCACGCGCGATCAAGCCGCTGCTCGACGCGCTCGCCGACGACAAGGAGTCGCAGCAGAAGATCGCGATCGAGGTGCTCGCATACGTCGAGAACAAGAGCGCGGGACCGGCCCTCTACAACTACGCCACGGGCCAGGCCGACAAGAGCCTGCGCGTGCGGGCCATGATCGCATGCGGCGCGCTGCGGGATCCGTCGATCCTGCCGCGCTACGAGCAGATGCTCGCGCCAAAGGACACGGGCGCGGCGCTCCTGCCGAGCGACTCCATCGCCGTCGCCGCAGCCTGGGGCGTGGCGCGCATGGGCGACAAGAAGGCGGAAGCCTTGCTCGTCAAACTTCTCGGCTCGACCTCGCCGGAGGTGCGCGGCGTCGCGGCCCTCGGCCTCGGGCTCACGCACGACAAGAAGTACACGCCCGCGCTCGTGGCCCTCGCCCGCGCGCCCGAGGCCGGCGCCACCGCACGCGCCGCAGCCGTGCACGCGCTCGCGGAGCTGGGCGCTTCCCAGAGCGAAAACCTCCACATGCTCGTCGCACTCGCCGACGCGAACGAGCCGATCCTCCGGCAGGCAGCCCTCGTGGCCCTCGCGCGTCTCGCGCCAAAGGGCGACGCCGCGCAGAGCGCCTCGGCCGAGAACGCCCTCGCGTCGAGCCTCTTCGCGACCGACGAGTCGATGCGCCGCACCGCCGTCGCCGCCGCAACCGCGCTCGCCACAAAAAACTTCTCCCGCACGGGCGAAGCACTGCCGGTGCCCGATGGACCACTCTCCATGAAGGAGATCCTCGCAGGCCTCGGCCCCGACGCGGCACGCCTCGCGTCCGCCCGCGCCCGCGCCCTCGTCGCACTCGCGCCCTCGCTCGAACGCGCAGCCGTGGCCGCAGCCTCGACCTCACCAGATCGCGCCCGCGTCGTGGCAGATGCGCTTCTTGCAAGCGACGCAGATCTCTCACTCGCGCCCCTGCTCGGCGCCGACGACAAACTCGATCCCGAGTCGGCACGCGCAAGCTCCGCCGCGATCGAGCGCATCGCCGCCGCCGTCGTCCCCGCATTCGTCGCGCTCGTCCGCCATCCGGCGCTCGAGGTCCGCACGCGCGCAGTCGAGCTCCTCGCGCGCAGGCCCGAAAAAGAGGCACAAGACGCCGTGATCGACGCGCTCTCCGATCCCGAAGAAAGCGTACGGCGGGCAGCCCTCGCCGCACTCGGCAAGGTCAAGCACCCAGCCACCATCGCCGCCGTCGCGCGTCTCGGCCGCGAGGCTCCGAGCTGGCCGCTCCGCGTGCGCGCCGCCGAAGCGCTCGGTCGTCTCGGAGCAGGCGCAGGCGGCCGCGTCGCCTTCGACACGCTCACCACAATCGCGCAGGAGGACCCGTACGCCCTCGTGCGCGAGGCCGCGGCCCTCTCGATGGCCTCACTCGATCGCGCCGCCGCCGAGCCCATCCTGCGCAAGCTCTCCACAAGCGACCCCGAGCCCCGCATCCGCAAGACAGCCGCAGACCTGCTCGCCGGGAAGGCTACGAACTAAGCCGCTGCGCCGGGGCTCTGCCCCGGACCCCGCGGGGGCTGTTCGCCCCTCGACCCGAACCAGGGCAAGCCCTGGACTCGGGGTGGAAGAACTGCGCGATGCGCAGTTCTTCCAGCAGGACGGCGTTGCCGGTTGAAAGGTCAACGCGGCTGTCTTGGTTGGCAGGGGTTTCCTCGGCCTGTTCGATGAACTGCGCATCGCGCAGTTCATCGACCAAAGGTCCAGCGCTTGCGCTGGTCCGGGTCCCGGGGCGGATAGCCCCGGGTGGGGCCTGGGGCAACGCCCCAGCGCGGCGCCCCCGGGTCAAACCCGTTCCGGGATTGGCCCTTCCATGTTCACGATCTCCATCCGCACCGACGCGCCCGCCTCGATGAGCGCGCGTTTCGTTTCGGGATCGCCCTCCACCACGACCTGCGTGAACGCGTCCTCGGGCCGCGCGTGTGGCCGGACGGCTTCGAGCAGCGGCCGAACGAGCTTCGGCCTTGCCACGCGGAACGGGAATGACCCCGGGAACGACGGATTGAAGCAGGCGAACCCCACCCGCGCCTCCTCCGGCTGCGCCGCGTCAACGAGCCGGAGCAGCACCCACCCTGCCCGCGCGCGGCAGACCGTGATCGAACCGATGGGCAGCCCAAATGCCGCCTCCAGTGCCGCGTCCTCGCGCGGATCGATCGCTCGCGCCGTGATCCCTTCTTCCCCGCCGGGTAGACGCGCGAGCACGTCCCAGCTGAGTCGCATCGGCGTCGACTCGTACATCTTCGCCATGCCGAGTGACGAATACAGCGCGATCGCCACGGTGTTCTCGACCTTCACGTTGAGGCACCAGCGCGAGCAGCCTGCCGCGCGGAATCGCTCGGCGCTCGCCCGCATCAGCGCGCGCCCTGCGCCTTTGCCGCGCGCCTCGGGCGCGACGACCACGTGGCGCACGTACCCCGTCTCCTTCAGCACCACCACGTACGCGTACCCTATGAGTTCGCTCCCCTGCTCCAGGATCAGCGTGTGGGGCATGAGCTCCACGCCCCAGACCTCGCGCGACAGCGTGGGATCATCCGTCCCGAGCTCGGGAAACAAGCGCGCGTACGTGTCGTAATCGGCGGCCGTGGCGGGCCTCGCCGAGAAAAACGCAGACATGCGGGGAGCGTATCACCGAAGGCTTGCAACGCGCCTTCGCACGGCCTCGTCAAGCCGCCTTGCGCGTGCCTTGGGCGTCCACCGACAGCTCGCGGAGCTCGGGCTGCTCGACGTCCCAGCCCCGCAGCACGACGGCGCCGCGGATCCAGCGCATGTGCCGCCGTTCATCCTCGAAGTTCGCCGCGACGAGCGCGCGGATCTCCTCCGGCAGCCCCGCTTGCAGCGCCGACGCGTATGCGTTGTTCGAAAGCTCCTCGTTGCCGCGCATCGCGAGCACCGCTGTTCGATCCTCCTGCGAGGCGAGCGAGGTGAAGCCCTGGATGATCACGCCCTTCGTATCGAGCTCGCTCGGGGGCTCGAATCCCGCGCTGCGGACGTGCTCGCCGAGCTCGCGCACGTGCCGGAGGTGATCCTCCTGGAACTCGGAGAACTTCCCCTGGATCTCCTCGTCCTTGCAGACTCCGCGCGCCACCTCGTAGGCCGCTACGCACGCGAGATCGAGCTCGATGAGCTCGTTCAGACACTGGATGATCTTCTCGTCCATGTCCTCCTCTTCCCTTTCGTCACGCGGAGGGCGCCGCGCCCTCGGGAGGCTACGTGGCGAGGCCACGCATCACCCGCAAGCGTCGCGCGCCCATCGGAAGGTTTTTCCTGCCAGACGTGGCCCCCCGGGCTCGACCTTTCGAGGCGCGCGAGCCCGGCAAAACCATGCGCCCTGGTCGCCCTCCCGTGGCTCCCTTGCATTCCCCCCGCCCCGTCTGCTACATGGCGCCCCCTACCCATCACCGTGCGAGTGATCTCGCGCAACAACGGAGGAAAGACATGGCACGCAAGGCACCGCTCTCGATCGTCAAGGAGAAGTTCGGCGAGAAGGCGAAGCTCGTCGAGGCGCTCAAGGGCTTCATGACGGAGGACCTGTGGGTCGGCCGCACGAGCGCGGATCGCGGCGGCGACAAGGGCCTCGATCACGTCTCGAACGCCAAGCTCCTGCGCCTCCACGCGACGTTCTCCGAGGTCAAGGAGAAGTTCGGCACCCGGGCCAAGCTCATCGACGCCATCCTGACGGCCGAGAACCGGTCGAAGGACGCCGGTTACCGCAAGCGCCTCGAGGCCTTCCCGGTTCCGCGCCTGTACGACCAGTACAAGGCCGCGTCGAAGCGCGCCAAGGCCGCCACGCCTGCCAAGGCCTGAGCCCGCTCCCCCCTCTGCCTCCCCCCGTCTGTCTGTCCCGTCCTATCGGCACCACACCCTACCCTTGAAGGTTCGACCTTCCTGGCGTATTGAGCCGCAGCGCGGACGTACCGGAAGACCGACGTCCGTCGCACAGCATTTCACGTTCAAAGCCGCCCCTGGCTCCCTCGCGCGCTGCGAGGGAGCTCTGCCCCGTACAGCACGTCGCGCAAGGGCCATGGCCCTCGGGTCCCAAGGGAGACGAAGACGTTGACCAGCAGCCATCACGACACCGACACCGACGCGTGGAGCACCGACGACGCGAAGGCCCTTTACATGATCGACCGCTGGGGCCGCGGCTACTTCGACGTGAACCCCACGGGGAACATCACGGCGGCGCCCCTCCAGGATCGAGGTCGCAAGATCGCCCTCATCGACGTCGTCGAAGAGGCGCGTGATCAGGGCCTGCGCACCCCGCTCCTGATCCGCTTCCAAGATCTCTTGCACCACCGCGTGCGAACGCTGAACGAGGCGTTCAATCGCGCGATCTCCGACCTCAAGTTCCGCGGCACCTACCGTGGCGTGTTCCCCATCAAGGTGAACCAGCTCAAGGAGGTCGTGGAGGAGATCCTCGAGGCGGGCCGGACCTACCACTACGGCCTCGAGGTCGGCTCGAAGCCCGAGCTCTTCGCGGGGCTCAGCGTCCACACCGACAACGAGTCGCTCATCGTCTGCAACGGCTACAAGGACGAGAACTTCATCCGCACCGCGATGATCGGCCGCAAGCTCGGCAAGAAGGTCATCCTCGTCGCGGAGAAGCTCTCCGAGGTGCGGACGATCGTTCGTGTTGCAAAGGAAATGAACGTGGAGCCGATGCTCGGCCTCCGCGTCCGTCTCATGACGCAGGGCGCCGGCAAGTGGGCCGAGAGCGGCGGCGAGCACGCGAAGTTCGGCCTGTCCACGGCGGAGATCCTCGCGGCCTGCGGGATCCTCGCGGAGGCGGGCATGAGCTCGGCGTTCAAGCTCCTGCACTTCCACATCGGCTCGCAGGTCCCCGACATCCTCGTCATCAAGCGCGCGGTGCGCGAGGCGGCGCGGCACTACGCCAAGCTCCGCAAGATGGGGCACCGCATCGAGTACATGGATGTCGGCGGCGGCCTCGCGATCGACTACGACGGCTCGCGCTCGACGTTCCACTCGTCGATGAACTACTCCGTCGAGGAGTACGCGCGCGACATCGTCTTCAACATCGCGGACATCTGCGACGACGAGAAGGTCCCGCACCCGAACATCGTGAGCGAGTCGGGGCGCGCGATCGTCGCGCACCACTCGGTGCTCGTGGTGCAGGCGTTCGGCTCGATCGAGAAGACCCCGGAGGCGCCGATCGACATCCAGACGGAGGAGCACAAGCTCATCCGCAACCTGCTCGACACGCGCGACAGCCTCTCGGTCCAGAACCTCGCCGAGTCGTGGCACGACATCCTCCAGGCGAAGGAGGAGTCGCAGAAGATGTTCGAGCTCGGGCTCTTGAACCTCGACGTGAAGGCGCGGGTCGAGGCCCTGTTCTGGGAGACCGCCGAGCGCATGCAGAAGCTCATCACGGCGCTCGATCCCGCGGAGATCCCCGAGGACGTCGTCGAGCTCCGGAACAAGCTCGCCGACCAGTACATCTGCAACTTCTCGGTGTTCCAGTCGCTGCTCGATCACTGGGCGCTCGGCGCGCTCTTCCCGGTCGTGCCGATCCACCGGCTGCACGAGCGGCCTGGGGCGGAGAGCACGCTCGTCGACATCACGTGCGACTCGGAGGGCAAGGTCTCGAAGTTCATCGACCTCTCCGACGTGAAGGAGACGCTGCCGCTGCACGCGCTGCGCGGCGACGAGCCGTACTACCTCGGCATCTTCCTCACCGGCGCCTACCAGGACATCATGGGCGACATCCACAACCTGTTCGGCCGGGTGAACGAGGTGCACGTCTTCCTCGATGACGACGAGGAGTGCGGCTACTACATCGAGGAGACGATCGCGGGGAACCAGATCCGCGAGGTGCTCGCGATGACGCAGTACGACACGCAGAGCCTCATCGCGAAGGTGAAGGCCCAGGTCGACGGCGCGATCAAGCAGGACCTCTTGAAGCCCACCGAGGGCATGCGCCTGCTCGCCGACTACGAGCGCGGCCTCAAGGATCAGACCTACCTGAGCTTCTGAGAGCGCTCGCCCCCCGAGCGCCCGCCTCCCGAGAGCTCCGAAACCACCCGCCCCCCCGGTCGCGACCGCCTCCAAAGTGGTTTCGAACCACTCAAGACCGCCGCGCGCGGCACTTCGAAGTGGTTTCGAACCACCCGCCCCCCCGGTCGCGACCGCCTCCAAAGTGGTTTCGAACCCCCCAAAACCGCCGCGCGCGGCCCATCGAGGTGGTTTCGAACCTTCCAAGACCGCCGCGCGCGGCACTTCGAAGTGGTTTCGTGACCCGTCCCCCCGGTCGCGACCGCCCCCCGAGGTGGTTTCGTGACGCGACGGAAGGGCGTGCTCGCGGCGCCTGTGTCAGGATGCGCGCCCAGCGCCACCCGAACGCCTCGTGGCGCGCCGTACGAACGAGGCGAGCCGTCGATGCGATCCCCGCTTTTGCCGATATTCCTCACCGTCTTCGTCGACGTCCTCGGCCTGACGCTCATCCTGCCGCTGCTGCCGTATTACGCGAAGGACTACGGTGCGTCGGATTTCCAGGCGACGCTTCTGACCTCGGTCTACGCGGCGGCGATGTTCGTCTCCGGCCCAATGCTCGGCCGGCTGTCCGATCGTATCGGACGAAAGCCCGTGCTCCTGCTCAGCCAGGCCGGCACGCTCATCGGTTGGCTCACACTCGCAGCCGCCCACAGCCTCGAAATGCTCTTCGTCGGCCGCATCATCGCGGGCCTGACGGCGGGCAACCTGAGCATCGCCCAGGCGTACATCTCCGACGTCACGAAGCCAAACGAGGAGCGCACGCAGGCCTTCGGCTTCTTCGGGATCGCCTTCGGCACGGGCTTCTTGCTCGGCCCGGGCATCACGGCGTTGCTCACGTACGTCTTCCGCGATGACCCCGATCCGCTCTTCAAGTACAAGCCGCCCACGCTCGCAGCCGCGGGGCTGAGCCTGCTCGCCATCCTGCTAACGGCGTTCTTCCTGCCCGCGCGCAAGCCCACAGCCCAGACGGGCCGGCGTCTCTCAGGAATGGCCGAGTACCTCGCGCGCCCCGGCCCTCGCAAGCACCTCGCCGAGTTCTTCTTCTTCAGTCTCTCGTTCGCCGCGCTCACGGGCGCACTCGGCGTCTACCTGAAGAAGCAGTTCAACTACGAGCTGCACGAGGCAGGCCTCATCTTCGGTCTCTCGGGGCTCATCGGCGCGATGGTGCAGGGCGGGATGCTCAAGCGGCTCGTGAAGAAGCTCGGCGAGGAGCGGCTGACCGCAATCGGCCTCGGGACCATGGTCCTCGGCTATTGTCTGCTCGGCCTGGCAACGAACGTCGGATTTCTCCTGGTACTCGTGGTGCTCGGCTCCTTCGGCGCAGCCGTGGTGCGTCCAAGCGTGACGACGCTCATCACGAAGAGCGTCGCCAAGGAGGAGCAAGGCACAGTGCTCGGCGTGAGCCAGTCCCTCGGCAGTCTCGCGCAAATCGCAGGGCCCGCAGCCGCCGGCTGGCTCATCGATCGCAACCAGGTCGTGATGTACGGCCTCTTCTGCGCAGCCTTCAGCCTGCTCGGGCTCCTGCTCGCGCTGCAACGCCGCGGCGTCGAGCGCCCCGTCGAGCAGGCGCACGCCGAAGGCTGAGACGGGGGCGCGCGGAGCGGGGCGTTGCCCCGCACCCCAGCAGGGGGCTGTCCGCCCCCTGCACCCCGGACCAGGCACGGCCTGGACCGAAGGCTGAGAAACTGCGCGATGCGCAGTTTCTCAGACGGGCCCGTGGCAAGACCACGAGCGGCGTTGCCAGCGGAGACAGCAGCGCTGCCCCCCTCAGCAGACACGTCGGCGCTGCGGTCTTGACTGGCAGGGTCGTCGCTGGTCTTGCCTCGACCTGTTCGATGAACTGCGCATCGCGCAGTTCATCGACCCCGGGTCCAGCCCCTGGCTGGTCCGGGTCCAGGGGTGGACAACCCCTGGTCGGGGTCCGGGGTGAAACCCCGGCGCGACGCCGTTACCGGCTGGCTGCCTCGCGCAGGCAGTACCGGAGGCCGTCCTTCAGGTTTCGGAGGGTCTTTACCTCGCCCATCGCGACGCCGAGGGTCACCACGGTTTGCGCGACGGCGGGGCGGAGGCCGGTGATCACGGTTTTTGCGCCGACGAGACTCGCGGCGCGGGCGATGGCGAGCAGACGATCGGCTGTGCTCGTGTCGAGCACGGGCACGCCTGTCAGGTCGATGATCAAGAACCGCGCTTGCAGATCGACCACGCTTCCGAGCGCGGCGTCCATCATCTCGGCGGCGCGCCCGCTGTCGACTACGCCCACCACGGGCAGACACAGGACGCCCTCCTGCACCTCCAGGATGGGCGTCGAAAGCTCCCGGATCGACGCGGCTTGCCGCTCGATGACTGCGAGCTTGTCGCGCAGATCGGCCTCTGTGTCCTTCCGCTCGGTGATGTCCACGATCGCGCTGGCGAGCCGCTGGAGCTCGCCGCTCTCGCTCCAGAGCGATTGAAACGTACTGGCCACCCACAGGTACGTGCCGTCGCCGCGGAGCAGCCGACCTTCGTAGTACGTCTCGGCCTTGCGCGACGCGATGTGCTCGGCGAAGAGCCTCGCCGCGCGCTCGCGGTCCTCCGGGTGCACGAACCCCTCCCATGCGCGGAGTGACTTCGGCGCCTCCTCTGCCGTGATGCCGAGCAGCCGCGTGAGCCCCTCGGACACGAAGATGGGCTGCTCGGGATCGGTCGGGTTCGTTGGATCCCGGGGCACGTAATCCCACAGCCCGTTCTTCGAGCCTCGCATGAGCAGCTCGAACCGCGCGAGACTCTCCTCGGCCCGCGCGCGCTCGCGCTCGATCTCGGTCCGGTCGAGGGCGATGCTCAGGACCCCGCGCACGCGCCCCTCCTCGTCGGCGAGCGGCGCGTTGTGCCATTCACATACGACCGTGCGCCCGTCCTTCGTGATGTTCTCGGTCGCGCCGAAACGCCCCGAGGGGATGCGGCCGTCACGGATTGCGAATGCGGCGTCGAGGACGGTCTCGTGGTGCGGCTCGGCTACGATGAGGTCGACGAGCCTTCGACCGAGTGCCTCGCTCCGCGTGTACCCGAAGATCCGCTCGGCGCCGGTGCTCCACTCGACGACCCCGCGACCGACCTCGGTCTCGATCATCGCGATGGGGGCCCGCCTGAGGTACGCCTCGAGACGCCGCGCGGCGGTGATGGTCGCGCGCCGCGGCTGCTCGATGGAACGCGCGCAGCAGAACACGAGACCCCGCTCGAAGACGACGCGCATGGTCCATTCGAGCCATTTGTACGTGTCGTCTGCGCAACGAAAGCGCGTCTCCTGCACGATCGCGCCTTGGGCCTCGACGGAGATGCGCGAGGTGCGCCGGGTCGGATCCCGGTCCTCGGGGTGCAAACGGTCTTCGAGCCGCATGCCTTCGAGGGCCTCGAGTGAGAACCCGGTCACGCGCTCCCAGGCCCCGTTCGGCTGGTACATCCGGTTGTCGGAGTCGAGGACGCAGAACAAGGCCGGGGCCTTCTCGAAGAACTCCCGTGGATCGATCCTGGGGCCTTGGGCTTGGGTTTCCATCGAAGGGTGGGCAGTCTACCAAGGGCGCGCGGAGAGGGGTGGCGGGAGAGGGGGGGCGAGGGCACAATCCGCGCCGATGCACACGGGTAGGCCGAGAGAAGCCGGGAAGCGAGCGCGACGAGGCCTCGTGTTCGCGCAGCTTCTCGTCGCCGGGACCGCCGCCGGGTGCAACGACGTCGCGCGTTTCTCCACGAAACCGCACGAGGCGTATTGCGGCGCCATCACGCTCGGGAGCCCTTTCCGCGAGGGCCTCAGCCCCCGCGTGCAGATGCGCCTGACGCTCGACGCGACCCGGCTCGACGGCGACGAATCTCCGGGCCGGCTCTGGACGTTCGAGGCTGCGACGCAAACGCGGCCCGAGCGGCGTCTCTTCGACGGCGCCGAGCTCCGCCCGATCCCGCCGCTCGCGCACGATCCGCTCTCGCAGTTCGAGATGGGCGACGGTCGGGAGCGGAACACGCTCTTCGCGGTCTCGCCGAGCGAGACCATGGCGGAGGGGATGCTCGCGTTCCTGTCCTTGCGCTCGGACGGCGGCGTCGAGGTGCGGCTCGTGCGCGCGGGCTCCGAGGATCCGGACGCGGACGAGGGACGGAGGCCGATCTTCGGCATGTTTTCGCTGGTGCGCCGGGAGGGCCAATGCGGGTTCTAGGGATCGAGACGTCGTGCGACGAGACGGCCGCCGCCGTGGTGACGGAGACCGGCGTGGTGCTCTCCGATGTCGTACGCAGCCAGGTCGAGGCGCACGCGCCCTATGGCGGCGTGGTGCCGGAGATCGCCTCGCGCGACCATGCGCGGGCCATCGTGCCGGTGATCCGCGAGGCGCTCGCGCGGGCCGGGATGAAGCCCGGCGACGTCGACGGGATCGCGGTCACGTCGCGTCCGGGCCTGCTCGGCGCGCTGCTCGTGGGTCTTTCGGCGGCGAAAGGTCTGTCCTTCACGACGGGAAAACCGATCGTCGGCGTGGATCACCTCGTCGGGCACCTGCTCGCGGTGTTCTTGCGGCGGGGCGAGGCCGAGGCCGAAGCGCCCGTGCCGTCGTACCCGTTCATCGCGCTCCTGGCCTCGGGTGGGCACACGGCGCTCTACCGCGTGGATGCGCCGCGGCTCTCGGCGATTCGCGAGCTCGGGGCGACACGCGACGATGCCGCGGGCGAGGCGTTCGACAAGACGGCGAAGCTGCTCGGCCTCGGCTATCCGGGCGGCCCCGTGGTGGATCGGCTGGCGGCGACGGGTGATGCTTCCCGGGCGAAGGACGCGGTGCCGCGCTCGATGGCGCATCGCGAGAGCCTGGAGTTCAGCTTCTCGGGGGTGAAGGCGGCGGTCATGCGCCACGTCGCGATGCAGGGAAAGCCGCCCGAGGGGCAGGCGCTCGCGGACCTCTGCGCGGCGTTCCAGGCGTCGGTCGTGGGCACGCTCGTGGACAAGGCGGTGCGCGCGGCGAAGGTGGAGGGCGTGCCGCGGATCGTGCTCGCGGGGGGCGTCGCGGCGAACCGGGGGCTCCGGGCGCGGATGGCGGAAGCGTGCGCGCGGCAGAAGATCGCGCTGTTCGTGCCGTCGTTCGCGAGCTGCACGGACAATGCGGCGATGATCGCGTACGCGGGGGCGCTCAGGTTCGCGGCGGGGGAGGCGGACGACCTCGCGCTGGAGCCTTCGACGAAGACGGCGCTGCCGCGGGTGACGCGGAAGGGGGCGGGGCTGCGGTAGGGCCCCCCCTCCCCTGCATCCCTCGCGCGTGATAACCTGGCTCCCGTGTTCGAGACGCCGCAAGACCTCGTAGGAGCGGATCAGGATCCCTACGATGCCGACGGGATCGATCGCTCGCTCATCCGCTGGATGCTGAGCCTGTCGCCGACCGAGCGCCTCGCGGTGGCGCAGGGCTCGATCGACCTCGTCGAGAGCGTCCGCCCGCTGCCCAATGGCGCTGGCTGACATTCTCCGGACGCTGCTCCACCACCGGGTGGATTTCGTCGTCGTCGGAGGCATGGCCGTAATGATCCGGAGCGCAGCGACGGCGACGACACCCATTGCTCCCCGCCAGAGCCCCATGCACATTGCTTTCCCGTGCCCACGCCTTCCCGCCTGCGCTCCGCCCTCACCCTCCCCCTGACCGCGGCGCTCCTCCTCGCTGCCTGCCACAAATCCGACCCCGGACCTTCCCAGCCTGTCGCGGGGGACGACGCCGCCGCGGACATCTCTGCCGGCACCGTCTCCCTCGAGCTTCGCAACGAGCCGGTCGACGCCGTCGCCGAGAAGCTCGCGTCCGCCGCCGGCAAACCCATCGTCATCGACGCCGACGCCCAGGCCGTCGCCCATTGCGCGCGGATCACGCTCCTCACCGGCGGACCCGTGCCCCTTCCGAATGCGATCCGCCTCCTCCGCGAGGCCCTCGATCCGGCCGGGCTCTCGCTCGTCGAGAGTGAAGCCGGCGGCATCATCGTGCGACGCATTCCGGACAAACCCTTGCCCGCCACCTGCGTGCGGGCCACGGGCGAGCCGGCCGCGCCCGCGCCTTCCAAGAGTGCCCAGATACCGGCGGACGTGGCCGCGGAGAAATTCGCGGCAGGCGTACGAAAGATTTCCGAGACCGAGTACGAGCTCACGCAAGCGTCGGCCGATCTCCTGAAGGGCGATCAGGCCGAGCTGATCCGATCGGGCCGGTTCGTTCCGACGCAGAAGGACGGAAAGGTCGTGGGCCTGAAGCTCTTTGGCATTCGCCCGAGCAGCGTGCTCGCGACGCTCGGGCTCCAGAATGGCGACCTCGTGACCGAGCTCGGGGGATACGCGCTCACGGGTCCCGACCTCGCGCTCGAAGCTTATGCGAAGCTCAAGGGCGCGAAAAAGGTCGAGATGACGCTCGAGCGGCGCGGGGCCACGCAGAAATTCCTCTATCGCGTCGTCGAGAAATGAGCGCCCGTCAGGCGCCGTCCTCTTCCATCACCCGGAGCAGCGCCCAGAACATCGCCTCGCCGTCCCGCTCGCGTTCGAGCGTCTTTCCATGCACGCGCGCCCATTCGAGCGCGAGCGGCAGCGGGATCCCCGCCTGTGGTTTGCCCGTGAGCTCCCCCGTCACCTTCGTGAGCACGTCGCCCATCGGCGACGGCCGCGGCGCAATCTCGATTCCCGGGTCGAGCGCCTCGCACAGCGCCGGATCCGTCACCGCGTTGTATTCGCGGCACGCGATCGGGCGCTCCTCGTAAATGCTGCACAGGTCGCCTTCGAGGAACGGGCAATCGATCCGGAGCTCGTAATACCGCCGGCTCACGTCGTCCCACGCCGCCGAGGACGTCGCCTCCTTCGAGACGAGCGCGGCCCGGCCCTTCGGCGCCTTCGAATCCACGAGCCCCGCCTGTTCGAGCCGCCCGATCGCCCGGACGAACCGCTCGCGCACCTCCGCGCGGCGCGGCTCCGGCATCGCGGCCATGACCTCCCCGAGCCGCCGCGCCTCGATCGGCGAGACCGGCACGAGCTGGCGGCAACAATGGGTGCAGCCCTTCTGACACGAGATTTCCTTGCCCTGCGCCCGCGCGTGCGCCGTCGAAATGGCCAAGATGGACGCCGAGAGCGACCGCGCGAGCGGCAAGAGCTCGTGCACCTGCGTGCGCCCGACCCGCACCTTGCATTCGATCTCGTGCGCCTCGCCGAGCAACTCGAGGTGCACCTTCGCGTCCTCGTACGCCTTGCGCGGGCCCTTCACGGACACACCGCCGGGAGCTCGCCGAGCGAGGGCAAGAGCGTTCGATAATCGTCGTGCTTCACGCCGCCCCGCGCGTCGACGTCGAGCTTGTAATAAAAGGTCTTCGGGATCCCGGAGCTCGAATAGGCGTCCACGTCGCTCGGCATGTTCCCGAACGCGAGCTCCGGCAAGAGCCCCGTCGCCGTCTTGAGCAGGCCGAGCTCGCCCGATTTGAAGGACGCGGCGGCCCCGCCCATGCGCCCCGTGGCCGTCACCGAGGTGTGCACGATTCCGGGCGGAAATCCGCGCAGCGCGAGCCATGCGCGGGTCCGTGGTTCGAGCCAGTGCGGCCGCGCCGTCAGGTAGAACATGAAAAACCCGCGGCCCGAGAGCGCGCGCATCACCTCCACCGCGCCCGGGTGCGTCTCGGAATGGTTGCCCGTGAGCACGTCCCCCACGAGCGCCTCTTCCTTCTCCGTCAACGTGCCGTCGATGTCCGTCACCACGATCCGCGCGCTCGGCGGCAGCACTTCGAGGAACAGCTCCGCGCTCGTCCCGTCGCCCGCGACCACCAATTTGATCCGATGCCGCCCCACGCCGAGCGGGCCGCCGGGCAGGACCTGCGCGAGATTCACGAAGATCTGCCCGCCCTGGTCCGCGACGCCGAGCACCGCCGGGTGAGAGCCTTCGCCCTCGGTCGTGCGGTACGTCCCGACCTTCTCCCACGAACCCCCGCAGCCGCGGAGCAGATACACGTCGATTTCTTCGTCCTTCAGATCCTTGTCCGAAGGCCCGTACGCGAATTTCCCGAGCACCCATTGCGGTGCGCCGGGGAGCAAGAAGAGATCCCGGCCGCGGTGCCGCGCGCCCAGCGCATTCAGTAGCCCCGAGCGATGGTGCCGGAACTCCCGCTTCGATTGCGCGGGAAATGGCGTGTCACACGAGGGCCGGAGCGCGCAGGGGCCCGGCGGAATCGCGGGCGCCGGCGCCTGCTCCGCGGTGGCCACGGGGCGGCTCTGTGCGGGGGCGCCCGAGCAAGCCGAAAGGGTGGTGACGAGGCCCAGGGCGGCGAGGGATCGAACGAAGAAATCCACGGGGAGCGGGATGATGCCAGAACCCGCGAGGGTCGAAAAGCGCGTCGTTCGCGCGATCGTTCAGCCGGCGCCGTCGATCGCCGCCGCCTCGTCGGGCTCCAGGAAGGGCCGCACGGCCTCGATCGATTCCCGCGAGACGATGGCTTTGCCCGCCGGCGACAGGTGGACGAGGAGCTGAACGAGCGGAGGCGCCGCCTCCGTGATCGCGTTTTTCAGGGCGTCGAGATCGGGCGCGCGCAGCGCGAGCAGGACGTACGCCGCCGCCGCGCGGATCTCCGAGGTTTGTCCGAGGTCGGCCACGATCGACGGCAGCTCGGCGAGGTCGCTCGGCGCCTGTTCGCGGTAGCCCGCCCGTTTGTTGCTCGCGGCCCCGAGCGCCGCGAGCGCTTCGAGCCACGCCGAAAGCGGCCGCCCCTGCCGCGCGAGCGACCGCGCCACGGGCGGCGCCGGCAGGATCCGCCCTGCGCGGCGCTGCTCGTACGATCGCAGGAGCGTCACAGCGCTCGCATGGGCGCTCTTGCCGAGCAGCGGCACCCGCGCGAACGCGCGCCCGCTCTCGTTCGTCAGAGTCAACGTCGGAATGCCGCGCCAATCGGGCTCGAGCTGCGCGGGGCCGAGCAGCACCCACGGATAATACGAGACGTATTCGTCGACCGCGCAACGCAGGCCGCCCTCGTCAAGCGCGATCTCCACACGCAGAGCCCGAAAGAACGGGCCCACGAGGGTGATCGCCGCGACGAGGAGCGTGGCCGCGACGAACACGAGCGGAATGAGGTAGAGGTCCAGAAACTCGAAGCTTCGCTGGACGACGCTGCCCCAGACGACGTACGCCGCGCCCGCCGCCGAGACCCCGCCGATCGTGAAGGCCCGCCGGACGGGCTCCGCGGGGAGCCCCGTCGGGCGGAGCGAGGGCGCACAGAGCCCCTTTCGATGGTGGAAGCTCGTGTCCGGCTCGCGAGGCTGAAACGCGTCGAACAGCAAGGGAAGGGCTCGACTACCGCCCGAGATTGACCCTCGGCCGCCCGGTCGGCCCGACCGGCGCGCCCTTCGCGGCATCCTTCTTCGGCTCCGCCTTGGCGTCCTTCTTCGCCGGCGCCTTTCGCACCTCGACGCCGCCGAGATCCAGCGCCGCGAGCTCCTTCTCCACGACGGCCGCGTCCCCGACCACGATCACGCGCATCTGATCGGGCCGGAGATACTTCTCGGCCACCCGCTTCACGTCCTCGGCCGAGATCTTCGAGATGCGCGACGGACGCGTGGCGAGCTCGTCCAGCGCGAGCCCCTGGACCGCCAGCGACGCGAGCGTCCCCGCCGTCTCCCCGGCCGTCTCGAAGCGCGCCGGCAGCTGCCGCACGAGGTTCGCCTTCGCGTCGGCGAGATCCTCCGCGGACACGAGCTCCTTCCGCAGCCGCTCGATCTCCGCGAAGATCTCCTTCACGGCGGGCGCGGTGGCGGGCGTCATGATCGCCCCGCCCGCGGTGAAGGGCCCGGGGCCGTGGCGCATGTCGAAGCCGCTCCGCGCGCCGTACGTGTAGGCGTGTTTCTCGCGCAGGTTCAGGTTGAGCCGGCTCGTGAACTGCCCGCCGAGCAGGGTATTCATGACCATCAGGGCGTCGAAATCCGGGTTTTTCCGGGGCACGCCCGCGAGGGTCACGGCGACGTACGATTGCGTGGCGCCCGGACGATCCACGAGGAAGACCCGCTTCTCGCCCTTGCCGACGGCCGGGGGATCCTTCGGCGTTTTCGCCGGGGTCCCTTGGCCCTTCCACGCGGCAAAACTCTTCTCGACGAGCGCGAGGGCCGCGGCCTTGTCGATGTCGCCCGCGATCGTGACCGTCGTGTGCTCCGGCCGGAAGAGCGCCGCGTGCTGGCGCGCGAGATCCGCGGGCTTGATCGCCTTGACGGACGCCTCGGTGCCGATGAGCGGATCCCGATACGCGTGCCCGGCGGGGTAGAGCCGCTCGGTGATGGCGTTCTGGAGGAGCACGCCGGGCTGATCGGCCTGCTGCAGGATCGCCGTGAGCCGCCGCGTGCGTTCGCGCTCGAGCTCCGCCGGATCGAAGGCCGGGTTCAGCACGACGTCCGCGAGGATCGTGAAGAGCTCGGGCGTCTTGTCGCGGAGCGCTTGCGCCGTCAGGCCCACGCCGTCGTGATCGGCCCAGGCTCCGTACCGCGCGCCGATCGCGCCGAGCTCCTCCGAGAGCTTGATGGCCGATCGCTGCTTCGTGCCGGAGAGCATCATGGACGCCATGGCGCTCGTGAGCCCCGGGGCGGACTCCTGCTCCGCGCCGCGGTTCACCACGATGTTCACCGCGACGACCGGCATCTCACGCCGCATCACGTAGAGCACGCGCAGGCCGTTCGGCAGGCGCGCCTCGTCGATTTTCGGCGCGATGAAGGGCGTGTCGCCCCCCGATTGCGGCGGGGTCTTCCGGAACGAGGGATCCTCGGGCGGAGGCGCGGCCGCCTCCTTCGGCGCTTCCTGCGTGGTTCCGGGCTCCGGCGGGGGATCCGGCGGCGGGGGCACCACGGGCGCGGGCGTCTGGCATGCGGCGAGCGAGAAAAGCGCGAGGCCGAGCAAGGCCCCGATCTGCGAACGGCGAGCGAGCATCTTCACGGCATCCCTCCCACGAGGCGACCGGCGCGCGGCGCGTCCGCGACGGGACGCACGAACGTGACGACACGTTTGTCCTTCGGCAGGTACGTCGCGAGCGCCTTCGTGACGTCGGCGGGCGAGACCTTCTCGTACCGGGCGAGGTCTTTCTCGAAAAACCCGGGATCCCCGGTGCGTCGATTGTAGTTGTTCAAGAGATCGGCCCGGCCCGTGACGCGTTCGGCGCTGAAGACGAGGCCCGAGAGCGCGCGCGTCTTGGCCCGATCCACCTCCGCGGCGTCGGGCGCCGTGGCGCGCAGCTTGTCGAGCTCCTCGTCGACGACCTTGAAGGCCTCGTCTGGGTTCTTGTCCTTCTGCAGGGTGACCGTGATCTCGAAGACGCTGCCGAGCTCCGCGGACTCCTGCGACGCCGTCACGCTCTGGGCGATCTGCATGTCGTAGACGAGCCGCTTGTAGAGCCGGCTCGATTTGCCGCTCGCGAGCACGTCGGAGACCACGTCGAGCTCGGCGTCGCCGGGCGCGAAATGGGGCGGCGTGGTCCAGGAGAGCACGATCCGCGGCAGCGTGACGCCCGCCTCGACGTCGAGGCGGATCTGCTTCGTGAGCGGCGAGGGCACCGGCCCGCGAATGGGCTTCGCGTCGGCCCCGCGCGAAAGGCCCCCGAAATACTTCGCGACGAGCTCCTTCGCCTTCGCCGGCTGGAAATCGCCCGCGATGACGAGCGTCGCGTTGTTCGGCACGTAGTAGCGCTTGAAGAAGGCGCGGACGTCGTCGAACGTCGCGGCGTCGAGGTCCTGCGGCGTGCCGATCGTGAGCCGGTGGTAGGGGTGCGTGGACGGGTAGAGCGCGGAGCGCACGAACTGCCGCACGAGGCCGTACGGCGCGTTCTCGTAGTTCTGCCGGCGCTCGTTCTTCACGACCTCGCGCTGGCTCTTGAACGTCTCCTCGTTGGCGTGGTCGAGGAGGAAGCCCATGCGATCACTCTCGAGCCAGAGCGCGAGGCCGAGCTCGCCGGACGGTACGGTCTCGTAGTAGTTCGTCCGGTCCGTGTTCGTCGTGCCGTTCCTGTCGCTCGCGCCGGCGCGCTCGAGGTAGCGGAAGAACTGGTCCTCGCCGACGTTGCGCGAGCCCTGGAACATCACGTGCTCGAAGAGGTGCGCGAACCCGTTCTTCCCGGGGCCCTCGTCCTTGGATCCCACGTGGTACCAGACGTTCACCGCGACCACGGGCGTGCGGTGATCCTCGTGCAGGATCACCTCGAGGCCGTTCGAAAGGACATACTTCTCGAAAGGCAGAGACACGCGCATGCCCGGCGTCCCGGGGGGGTTGGGCGCGGGCGCGGGCGCGGGAGGCGTGGGGGCGGCCACCTGGGCCAGAGAAAGGCCCGTCGGCACGGCGAGCAAGGCGAGGGATACGAGCCCGAAGGCGACCCTCCTCGGTGTTCGGCGCAGCATCGCGGCCCTTGTAGCAAATTCTCGGGCCCGCGGCCCTCGGGATCCGCGCCCTCCCGGCCTTCCGGGAACTCCGCACAGCAAGCTGTTGTCGCGCTCCGAAGACCAGCCTAAGCCAGGCACAACGAGAGCGAGATACCCATGCGCAAGCTCTTCCCCCTGTTTCTTCTCGTCGCCATGGCCGGATGCAGCGCGAGCGCCGCGTCCCCCACCCCCGGCCCCCAGACGCCCGCGGACACGGGCAAAGAACCTCCCACCCCCGACACTTCGAAGACGCCCCCGCCGGACACGACCGCAAAGGCCGAACCCAAGACGAAGCCCGACGAGGCCAAGCCCGCCGGCGGTGCCAAGGCGGCCTACCGCGAGGAGGAGCTCGCCGAGCCGAAGTTCGATCTCGTGATCACGCCCCTGCCCGCGGCCCCGAAAGGCCTGGCCGCGGCGCCCAAGGCCTGCGACGCGTTCGTGAAGAGGAAGCCCGCGGCCACGCCCGTGTGCGCCGAGCGGGCGCAGGCGCTCGAAGCCCTCGACAAGGCCCTCGCCGAAGGAAACGCGGACAAACGGGACGCGGCCCTCGCGGGCCTGGAGTCTTGCGGGGGCCTGCCGCCGGGCCTCACACGCGCGCTCCGCGCCGAGCTCGCGCCTACCGCGTGCGCCGACGTGATCCTGGAGCCCGTGATCGCCGCGCCCCCGAAGGGCATCGACGGCGGCGTCTACACCACGATGCGTGGCCTCGCGACGGCAGCCCGGCTCTCGCGCGCCGGTGACGCGCCCCCCAAGATCCAGGCGCCTTACGACAAGAAGAAGCTCGTCGCGTTCATCAACGGGCCCATGAAGGACTGGGTCGCCGAGCAGGCGACGGCCATCCAGGCGCTCTCGAACGAGGGCGCGGGCCTGCGCTACTACGCGCGTGGCGTCGCGGCGATCGAGGCCGGCATGGCCGATCTCCGGCTCGTCGAGGCCGTCCGCGCGGTGCCGCTTTCGCCCGAGCTCGCGAAGGATCCCGAGGCCCGGAACATCTACTACGCCGAGCTCGATCAGACGCTCGACCCGCGCAAGGATCGCGGCCGCGACGCCGTGCTCGTGGGCCTACGGGACCTCGCGGCCGTGGGCGTCTTGCGCGACGCGCGCATCGATCGCGCCCGCGCGCTGCTCTCGCGCCTCTACGGCGGACGGCGCATCGACGCGCTCGACGGGCTCGTCGTGCCGCCGCTGCCGAAAGCCGCGCCCGCGGACGCGACCGAGCGGCTCGCGACGAAGCTGCCCACGTTCTACGCAGGCCAGCTCCTGCCGAAGGACGCCGCGACGAAGCCCGGCGTGCTGCGCGCCCTCCTCGAGCGCGGCGTGCCGCTCCCGTACCGCGCCGCGTTGAAGAACGAGAAGCTCGCCGATGACACGCGTCGCATGTATGCGCGTGCACGCGTCGAGCTCGGCCGCGTCTACCTGCGCGCTGTCGATTTTGATCAAGCGGCGGCGCTGTACGCGGGCCTGCCCGAGGGAGCCCGGACGGACGAGGACGCATTTTTCGCGGCGCTCGTCGCCGCGTTGCGCAACGGGCCGGAGGACGCGGCCACGATGGTCCGATCGGCGCCCGTGTCCATGCTCGGCATGGGGCAGATCGCCGGCCTCGACGCGGTCGCGAAGGCCAAAGGCCCCTTCGCGGGCGCCGCGGCCTTCGACGCCGCGCTCATCAAACAGATCACGGCCCCCATCGGCGCGGACACAGCTTATTTCCGCGATGTCGCCGCGCGATTCCGCGAGGCCGCCTCCCTGCTCACCGACGCCGCCCAGCGCAAGACCGCCGAGGACCGCGCCAAGGCCGCCGAGGCCACGGCGAGCGCCATTCACTGAAGCGCTTTCCCTCCCAATTCTGTCCTACCTCCGCCAAAGCCGTCCCCACGCGAATTTGAGATGATTCGCGGGGGGCGAAAACGATTACGCACGCCAGCACCGTTGACGCGACGTTGACGCGAGCGTGACGGGCTCGATACCGTACGAGTCCTCCTCGCTTACACGCAAGCCCACAGCTCGCCTGTGATTGGGTCGAACAGCGCGTGGTGCGGCCCAGGAAACATTTCGTGGAATCGACAGCGTCCCACCGCAATGCGACGCCGCCCGCCGCGGCACACCCGAATCACGCAGCGTTCCTCCGTCTCGAAGGCGCGATGCTCCGCGTCGCGGCCGGCGGCGCGCCCGAGTTGGTCCTTGTGGGCGGCGGCACCCACGCCGCGCGCGCGGAGCTCCTGCGCTCGTTCTGCGAGAGCGCGATCGGGCAATGCACGCTCGTACTCTCCGGCGAGGGCAACCTGACCCACGCGGGCGAACCCTACGGTCCACTCGTCACCGCGCTCCGCCGCGTCGCCCCGACGCTCGGCCAGGAGCCCGGCTCCCTCGGTCCGCTGCTCCGCCAGCGCGCCGAGGAGGCCATGCTCGGCAACGGCCGGCTCTTGCTCGACCTCTGCCCGGCGCTCGCCTCCTTCGTGCCGGACGATCGTCTCGCCGAACCCCTGCCCCCCGCGTTCGCCGACGAACGCACGACCACGACCCTGCTCCGCCTGTTCGCAGCGCTCGCCGTGCCCGAGCGGCCCATCGTGCTCGCGCTCTCGCACATCGACGCGGCCGACGCCGCGACGTTACGCCTCCTCACGCGCCTCCTGCAGAGCACGGAGTGCCGGTACTTGCTGATCGCCGCCACAATCTCGGACGGCGCGCAACCGGCCTGGAAGGAGACACTCGGGCCATGGCTCCAGACGAGCAACGGGCCCCGCGTCGACACCCTTCACCTCGACCCGCAGGACGACGCAGAGACGAAGGCGAGGCGCGCCGCCGTCGCGGCCCTCCCGGAGCCAGCGCGCCTTGCGCTCGCGGCCGCCGCTTGCCTCGGCCCGACGGCCGATCTCGAGGTCGTCGCGGCCGCGCTGGGCACGACCCCAGACGAGGCCGCCGCGCGCCTCGCGCCTGCCGAAGCAGCCGGTCTCCTCGGCCGCGAGGGCGCCGCGTACGTCTTCGCCAACGCGCTCACCGCACACGACCTCCGGCGCGAAGCCACGAAAGGCGACCCCGCGCTCCTCGCGGGGATCCACCTGCGCATCGGCGCGTTTCTCACCCGCGGGATGGGCGAGGACGAGCCGAATGCGCGGCTCTACGAGGCGGCCGGGCACATCCTGCTCGGCCGAGCCGTGATCTCGAGCGCGACGCTCACGGCCCGGGAGAGGGCGCGGCTCTGCACGCTCACCTTCGCCGCCGCCCGGCGCGCGCGGGCCGCGGGAGCTTCGAGCGTCGCGGCCGACTACCTCGGCGCGGCGGGCGAGCTGCTCGAAGGCCACGACGATCCCGCGGAGATCGCGCCCGACCTCGCCTGGAAAATCCTCCTCGCGCAGGCCGAGTGCGCCGCCAAACGCGGCGATCGTGACGCGACCGAATCCCGCGTCGCCGAGCTCCGGCAGCGCGCCCGAAACGAGCTGGAAGGACAAACCGCGTCGCGGATCCTCATCGATCTGCACGCCGGCCTCGGCGAGCACGAGCAGGCGTATGCCTGCGCCGCGTCCTGCCTCGTGCCCCTCGGCGTGCGTCTGCCCGAGCGGCCGGGTCCCGATGACGTCGCGGCGGCGTTCGAGGCGACCTGGAACGCGCTCGGGGACCACGCCATCGAGGAGATCGCCGACCTCGAGCCCATGACGAACCCCGAAACGCTCGCGGCCATGGCGGCGCTCTTCGCGGTCCATCCGTCGGCGCAAGCGCTCGGGCCGGATGTCGCCGACATCGTCGCCTGCCACCTCGTCCGGCTTTCGCTCCTCCACGGCAATGCGCCCGCGTCGGTGGTGGGGCACGTCGCGTTCGGCGCGGCGCTCGTGGGTCGTCAAGGCGATCACCGGGGCGGCTACCGCTTCGGCAAGGTGGCCATGGATCTCGCCGAGCAGATGGGCTCGGCGCTGCTCCAGGGCATCGTCGGCGCGTGCTTCGCCACGAACATCTCCGTCTGGACGCACCACCTGCGCGCGAGCATCGGCTATTCGCGGCGCGCCCACGCGGCCGCCCTCTCCTCCGGCAACACCCCGTGCGCGCGGCGCAGCGGCGCCCTCGTCGCGCTCTTCATGCTCCTCAAAGGCGACCCGCTCGACGACGTCGCCCGCGAGGTGCGAAACCACGAGGAGGCGCGGCGCGATCCCCACGATCCCGAAGGCATCGGCGAGCTGCTCGACGCGATCGAGCGATTCGTGGGACAACAAAAGGGTCGCGCCGCGCCGCCGCCCACACGTCGCGAAGAGCTCACGCCCGAGCCGAACCTCGGCACCCGCCGCCCCCCGGCCCCGATGCGCTTCGGCACCCTCGCGCGGCGCGTCCTCGATCTCGGCGCCCTCGTCCTCGCCGGCGAGAACGACGACGCGCTCCACGCGAGCGCATCCCTCAGGGCCCACGCCCCCGCGTTCGCCTCGCAGGTCCTCCTCCCCGAAGAACGGTACTTCGCGGCCCTCGCCGAGGCCGGCCGCCGCGCGCCCGCGACGCTCGCGGCCCGCCTCTCCACGCTCGACGAGCTCGCCGCCGACCTCGAGCGCTGGGCCGACCGTTGCCCCGAGAACTTCCAGCACAAGCACGCCCTCGTCCTCGCCGAGCGCAGTCGCCTCGCCGGCCGCGACGTCGACGCGATGCGCCTCTACGACCAGGCCATCGCCGCCGCCCGCGACAACGGCTTCACCCACGGCGAGGCCCTCGCCGCCGACGCTGCCGTGCGGTTTTACCTCGACCGCGGCTTCCCCACGATCGCCGCGGCCTACCTGCGCCTCGCGCGCGCCGCATACGCCCGCTGGTGCGCGGGCGGCAAGGTCGAGAAGCTCGATCGACGCTACGCCAAGCTCTTCGAGGACGCGGCCACGGGCACGTCGAAGCCCCCGCTCCGCGGCGCATCGAGCCTCGACATCGACGTCCTCGCCGCAGTCCAGACCGCGCACGCCGTCTCCGAGGAGATCGTCCCGCAGCGGCTCATCGTCACGCTCATGCGCATCGTGATCGAGCACGGCGGGGCCCAGCGCTGTCACGTGCTGCTCGCAACGGAGTCCGGCGATCTCTCCCACGCAGGCCGGGCCCTCGTGACGTCGCAGGGCCTCGACATCGAGGTCCCCGGCGGCCGTGCCCGCGAGCTGTCCACGCTCCTGCCCGCGTCCGTCGTCGGCTACGTCCGCCGCACACGCGAGCCGATCCTGCTCGACGACGCGACGGCCGAGCCGATGTTCTCGGCCGATCCCTACATCGCGCGCGCCCGCCCGCGCTCGGTCCTCTGCATCCCCATCACGAGGCAAGCCGAGCTCATCGGCATCTTCTACATGGAGAACAACCTCGTCCCAGGCGCATTCACGCCGCGGCGCCTCTCACTGCTCGAGTTCCTCGCCGCGCAGGCCGCAATCTCGCTCGATCACGCCAAGCTCTACGCCGACCTCGCCCGCGAGAACACGGAGCGGCGGCGCACCGAGCAGACGCTCCGTCGCAGCGAAGAGCGCATGCGCCGTCTCGTCGAGATCGCCGGCGTGATCCCCTGGGAGGCCGACGCCGAGACCGAGCGCTTCACCTACGTCGGTCCGCAAGCCGAGGAGGGGCTCGGCTGGCCCACGAGCGCCTGGTACAAGGCAAACTTCCTCCGAGACCACGCGCACCCCGAGGATCGAGACCTCGCCCTCGCAGCCTTCACCCGCGCCTCCGCCGACGAGAACCCCGGCGGTGTCGAGTACCGTCTGCGCACCAAGGACGGCCGCGCCGTATGGCTGCACATGGTCGTGAGCGTCGCCGAGCGCGAAGGCGGGCAAAGGCTCCTGTCAGGCTTCTTCTTCGACGTGACAGCGCGCAAGCACGCCGAGGAGACACTGCGCGAGCAGCTCGAGATCATCCACCGCCAACGCGAGGACATCCGCACCCTCTCCACGCCGCTGCTCGACGTGTGGGACGGGGTCGTGGCCATGCCCGTGCTCGGCGCCCTCGACGAGTCCCGCGCAGCACGCGCCATGGACGTCCTGCTCAGCACAATCACGCAGCGCACCGTGCATTGCGCCATCCTGGACCTCACAGGCGTCGCAAGCGTCGACGCAGTGACAGCCGAGCACCTGCTCCGGATCGTGCGCGCCGTCGAGCTGCTCGGCGCACGCGCACTCATCGTAGGAATCCAGCCCGAAGTCGCACGCACGATCGTCTCCCTCGGCATCGGCCTCGGTCGCGTCGAGACGCGCGCCACGCTGAAAGACGCGCTCCAAACCCTGCGGCTCCCCTCCCCACACGGCATGCGCGCCGCGGAGAAGAATCCGCGGCGGCTCGCAGCGCTGGGGCGCATGCCCGAGTGAGCGTAGCGCCCCCCCGGGGTTTCACCCCGGACCCCGACCAGGGGTTGTCCACCCCTGGACCCGGACCAGCCAGGGGCTGGACCCAGGGTCGATGAACTGCGCGATGCGCAGTTCATCGAACAGGCCGAAGCAAGACCAGCGACGGGCTGGCCAGCCAAGACAGCGGGGCTGGCGTGTCTGCCGAGGGTGGGCAACACCGCTCGTGGTCTTGCCACGGGCCCGTCGTAGAAACTGCGCATCGCGCAGTTTCTACGCCCTCGGTCCAGGCCGTGCCTGGTCCGGGGTGCAGGGGGCGGACAGCCCCCTGCTGGGGTGCGGGGCAAAGCCCCGCGTCCCCCTCTCACGGCACGAGCATGTTGCCGGTGAAATGCTCGACCGTATCGGGCACGGATCGGGCGATCCATGCGCGGAGTGCTTCGGGCTCGCGGGGCAGATCGTCTGGCCAGACTCGCACGGTGCCGTCTCGGCCTACGGACACGGCCCAGCTTCCGTCGGGTGCGATGTCCACGTCTCGCACGACACCCTCGTGTGTGCCGAGCACGCGACCCTCGCCGATGGCGAGGTCCCAGAGCCGCACGGTCTTGTCGTCGCTTCCCGTCACGAGTGCCGCTCCGTTTGCCGCGAGCGCGAGCGTCCGGATTGGACCGTTGTGGCCACGGAGCACGCTGCGAATCGTGCCTGTTGCGACGTCCCAGACTCGCACCGTCGCGTCTTCGCCCGAGCTCAGCAGCGTCTTGCCGTCCGGCGTGAATGACAAACCGACGACACGGTATCCGCTTGCGTCGTAGGTCCGCGGCGTGTCGGCGCCCTCGTCCCAGAGCCGTAGCTTGTGGTCCAGACAGCCCGTCGCGAGCACCTTGCCGCTCGGTGAGAATGCGACCGACTCGACGGCTTCTTCGTGACCGCTGAGCACGCGGCTCTTGCCTGTGGCGAGGTTCCAGATGCGCGCAGTCTTGTCGTGGCTGCCCGTCGCGAGCCTCGATCCATCTGCGGAGAATGCGAGCGTGAGGACCGACGCTTCGTGCTTGCCGATGGCGCGGATCTCGCCGGAATCGACGTCCCAAAGCGCCACCTCACCCGTCGTGTGGCCGATTGCGATCGATGCGCCGTCGGGGGAGAACTCGATCACCGGCGCCCGCGCGCCCTCTGTGTGACAGGCCCGGATCTCGTGCCCTTGTGTGTCCCAGAGCCGGATCGTGCCGTCCTCGCCCGCGGTGGCGAACACGTCCCCGCTTGGGGAGATTTCTGCGTGGATCACCCGACCCACGTGCCCTGTGAGTGTCACGGGTGACCCGCTGCCATCGCCTCGCGTGGGCCAGAGCTGCGCCACGCCGTCGGCTCCGGTGGAGAGCACGTGATCGCCTTCGGGTGAGATCTCGACCTCGAATGCGGTCCCTTCGTGCTGACCGATCACCCGGCCTGGCGTCGTGTCGAGTGGGAACACGCGCGCCGTGCCGTCCACGCTTGCGACGACGAGACGCGTCCCGTCGCCCGAGAACAGCACGTCCGACACGTTGTCGCGCATCCCCACGAACCGGCGCCGCTCTCCGGTCGCGAAGTTCACGAGCCGCGCTGCGTGATCGTTGCCGCCGTACGCGAGCATCCGCCCGTCGGAGGAGAACGCCATCGCGAACACCGAACCGTCGTACGTCGGCAGCGTCGTCGCGGAGCCCGTCGCGAGATCCCAGATTCGGATCGTTCCATCCAGCGCGGCGGTCGCGAGACGTTTGCTGTCGGGCGCGAAGGCGAGCCGCAGGATGGCCGAGGCTTGCCCTTCGAGCTTTCGCGGGATGTCCCTCTTCTGGATGTCCCACAGCCACACGGTCCCGTCTGGACCGCCGACCGCGAGCATTCGTGAATCTGGCGAAAACCCCATCGGGAATCGCGGCACCTGCTGGGCCGTCGCGTCGTGCACGCGCATCTCGGGCAGCGTGAAGGACTCCCCGCTCGCCCGATCGAACAGCGTCAGGATGCCGCTGTCCCCTGCGGTCACGAAATGGCGCTCGTCCGGCGAAAACGCACCTTTTCGGTTGATGTTCGCGTTCGACGCGAGGATGCGGTGCGCGCCCGTCGCGACGTTCCAGGCTCGCACGGTCCCGTCGCCGGCATGGCTCACGATCTGTTTCCCGTCGCGCGACGGCAGGGCGACCTCGATGGGGCGCGTGTGCCCGCGCAGCGTGGAGATCGTCACGCCCGTGAGCGCGTCCCAGATACGAATCGTCCGGTCCTTGCCCGTCGTGAGCACCCGCTGTTCGTCCGGGAAAAACGCCACGACCCAGACCTCGTCCTCGTGCCCGCGGAGCTCGATCGACTGGCCCGTCGTGAGATCGTAAATGCGCGCCGTGTGATCGTCGCTCGCCACCGCGAGCCGTTTCCCGTCCTTCGAGATATCGACCCGATTGACGGCCCCTTTCTGATCCCGCAGCACCTGCGCCGGCCCGTGCACCCACGCATCCGCGGCCACGACCCGCGCCGAGCTCCACTGATCGAACGTCGTCGACAGCGTCTTCAACCACGCGAGCGCCTCGTTCGGATCACGCAGCACGGCCGCGCGCGCCTGGACCAGCGTGAGCACGTCGGCGTGCGCGTGGGCTCGTTGCTCGGCTTCCACCGCTTTTTTGCGCGCCTCCTCTGCGACCGCGTGCTCCCGCGTGACGCGATCCCGCTCCATCCAGACCTTCGTGACGAAGAGCCCCGCTGCCGTCACGAGCACGCAAGCCGCCGCCGCCGCCACGGACAGCGCCGCGCGGTGCCTCCGCGCGAACCGCCATGCCTTCTCGCGGGTCGTGTACTCGTGCACGCCCACGAGCTGCCCCGCGAGAAACCGCCGCAGATCCTCTGCCAGCGCCTTCGCCGTCGGGTACCGCGCGGCCGGCTCCCGGGCCATCGCCTTGTCCACGATCGCCAAAAGATCCAGCGGGATCCCGCGCTGCATGTTGGGCAGCGGCGTCGGCGGGCCTTCGAGCACCCGCTGCAGGATCTTCATGCCATTCACGCCGGCATACGGCGCGCGCCCCGCGAGCAGGTGATACAGGATCGCCCCGAGCGCATACACGTCCGCGCGCTCGTCCACGGGCTCGGCCGCCGCTTGCTCGGGCGGCATGTACGCGGGGGTCCCCATCACCGAGCCTACGAGCGTGATCCCGTCGCCGAACGTCTGGGAGACGGGGGCCTCGTCGTCATCGCCCTCGGCGCTCGGGGTTTGCGTCACCTCCACCACGGGTTCCGACAGGTCCTTCCCGAGACCCCAGTCGATCACGAGTGTCTCGCCGTGTGCGCCGACGAGCACGTTCGCGGGCTTCAAATCACGGTGGATGATGCGTTTTTCGTGCGCGTATGCGACCGCGTCGGCCACCGCGAGCACGTGCGTGAGCAGCGGCAGGCGCTCGTCGAGCTTGCGGGCGCCGTCGATGATCTCGGACAGGGGGCGCCCGGAGACGAGCTTCATCGAATAAAATGGTTCGCCTGTCGGCCAGCGCCCGGCCTCGTAGACCGGCACGATCGACGGGTGCTGGAGCCGCGCCGTCAAGAGCGCCTCGCGCACGAACCGATCCTCGGCGGCGGTGCCGGTGTCGATCAGCTCTTTCAGCGCCACCCGCCGATCGAGCCTCTGGTCGCGCGCCGACAGCACCCGCCCGATCCCGCCCTGCGCGACCTCGCACTCCACCGCATAACACGACCGGTCGACGAGCGGCAGCCGCGCCGCGCTCCACCGCCCCGACGACGGCACGTGTGTCGTGAGCCCCGACGGCGCCTGGCCCATCGAGAGCGTGTTCGCGGTGTCGTGCGTCCGGGGCGCGCTCGTCGCGGGTTCACCTCGCTCCGCCTCCCCCTCCCCCGATCCTCGCGATGGCTCCCCGTTCATCGCCCGATCCTCTCCACGACTCGCCGCAAAAACATGGGCGAGCATGGCACCATGCTAGCCGTCATGCATGGGGCTCACCATGACAATTGACGGCGCTCCGGACCCGCGTGAAGACAGTGGGGGCCATGGGGGAGCAAAAAAGCCGCGCTGGGGCGCAACCTAACAAACGAATTCCACTCTACGTGCGCGTGCTCTCCGGTGTCGTCCTCGGCATCGTGCTCGGGCTCGCCTTCCGGGAGCAAAAGTATCTCTTCGGCAGCATCGGCAACGCCGAGCTCGGTCGCCTGGGGCTGCTCGTGGTCAAGCTCCTCAAGGCGCTCGCCGTTCCGCTCGTGTTTTTCGCGATCCTCGACGCGTTCGTCAAGACGGACATTTCCCTCCGCAAAGGGACGCGTCTCATCGTCATTTGCGCGATCAATGCGACGGTGGCGCTCGGCATCGGCCTTGCGATCATGAACGCTTTCACGCCGGGCCGGCACCTCGCGGGCACGCTCGCCGAGCTTTATCGGCCGGGCGCCACGCCCACGGACGCGGCGGCGCAGGAGCTCCTCGCGGCCTCGAAAAAGGGAAGCCTCGGCCTCCTCGACAACATCGCGAGCTACGTCCCGCGGAGCCTCGTCGATCCATTCTCGGAAAACAGCGTCATCACGGTCGTCCTTCTCGGCCTGCTCGTGGGCGTCGCGCTGCGGCGCGCGCGGGCGCGGGGGGCCGAAGGGAGCATGTCGGTGGTCGAGCAGGGGATCGGCGGGATCTATGCGATCCTCGTCGAGGCGCTCGATATCGTGGTGGGCATCGTGCCGTTCGGGGTGCTCGGGGTCGTCGCGGACGTCGTGGGCAAGGCCGGACTGCGGGTCTTCGCATCGATCTGGATCTTCCTGGTCACGGTGCTCGCGGCGATGGCGCTGCATTCGCTCGTGTATTACCCGCTCGTCGCCTGGCTCGTCGGAAAAAAACCGCCGCGCGTCTACCTCGGAATCGGCGCGGACCCCATCTTGACGGGGCTCTCGACGAATTCGAGCCTGGCCACGGTGCCCGTCACGCTCAAGGCGCTCGATCGCATGGGTGTATCGCCCGCGTCGTCGCGCCTCGCGGCGTGTATCGGGACGAACCTCAACAACGACGGCATTCTCCTTTACGAGGCGATCACGGCCGTCTTTTTGACGCAGGCGATGGGGATGCCGCTCGGGCTCGGCAGCCAGGTCACGATCGGGCTCGCGTCGGTGATGGCGGCGGCGGGGATCGCGGGGATTCCGGAGGCGGGGCTCGTCGTGCTGCCGCTCGTGCTCGCCGCGGCGGGGCTGCCGGACGCCTTGATCGCCACGGCCATTCCGCTCGTGATGACGGTCGACTGGATCATTGCCCGCCTCCGCACGGGCGTGAACGTGATGAGCGACATGCTGGTCGCCGTGCTGCTCGACGTGGGCGACGGGGAAAAAAAAAGCTCAGGCGCCACGCCCGAGGGCGGCGGGGAAGGCGTCGCGGATCTCCTGGGGAATCCGGGTGGGTCTCTGGGTGGCGGTCGCGACGAAAGCCCATGACGTGACGGCGCGAACGACCTCGACGCCGTCTCCGGCGCGCACGAGGCGGGTCTTGCGCTCGCACGTGGCGGCGCCGAATTTCGTGACGTGGGTGCGGACCTCGATGCGATCGCCCTCGAACACGGACGCGAGGTAATCGATCTCGTGTCGCCGGACGACGAATACGGCGCCGGCGCGCAGATACGCCGCCCGGTCCCAGCCGACGGCCTCGGAGTGGGCCTTCGCCGCGTCCTGCACCCAGCGCACGTAGACGACGTTGGAGACGTGCCCGAGCTCGTCGATGTCGTCGACCGCGGCGACGACGGGGAACACGTATTCTTCGGAGGAGACGGTCGTCATGGAGAGCGAACCTTCCGCGGACGGCGACGAAAAGCAACCGCCATCGTCGTGGGCTCCGCTTTCCCCTCGATTTTCCGGCTCCCATGTTTCATCTCGCGCCCCTGACGGCATTGCATCGACGGGTCCCGGGGTCATGATCGGATCGTGGACCCACGAACGAGCCTGCCCGAGCACACCGAGAAACATCACGAAGGTTGCTGCGGAGGCCACCATCACAAAGCGCGGGCCACGAAGCCCGGCCGCTCGTCGCTCCTCGGCGTGGTCGTTCCGGTGCTCGCGTGCGCCGTGTGCCCGACCTGCCTCGGCGCATGGGCGCAGGCGCTCTCGGCGGTCGGCGTCGGATTCGTGGTGACGGAGACGCAGCACGTCGTTTTGCTGGTCGCCGCGGTCGTGATCACGCTCGTGGTGAGTGTCCGTCGTTATGCCCGCTCGCGGCGCACGGGCCCGCTCGCGCTCTCGCTCGCCGGCTCGGCCGGGCTCGTCGCGAGCCACGTGCTCGGCGAGATTCAGGTCCTCGCATGGGCATCGATTGCAGTGCTGATCGCGGCGTCGATCTGGCAAGAGCGCGCGCGGCCACGCACGTCGAACCGTGGGAAGGTTCCCGAGCCGCGGCGCGCAATCCGAGGCGTCGAGGTCCCGGCCGGCGTGGACTGAACACGCTCGCTCGCGCGCCGCTGCCTCGACGCCCCAGGCACCGGCCGTCCACCTGCCCGACGCCGCCTCGGCCGCGAGGCGCGTGCCGCTCTCCCGCCGATGCCGACCTCCGCCGCCAAGCCCGTTCTTGCCGCGGCGTCCGTCCCTCCCTTGGGTGACGAGCTCACAAATTCACGGTTGCCGAGGTCGCCCTCGCCAGCCGTGGCGACGCTGATCCAAGTTGCACGGCGCACTTTCAGCGCCGAGGGGGTCGTCGTCGAGCTTGCGGGCGCGGACACGCGCCTCCGAGGGTGGTGCTGTCCATGCGACGGGCTTTATTTGGGCGAACGAGGCGGAGCGTTCACCTTTGCGGGCGCGTCCGATACGCCCTCGGCGCGATGCACCTCGGCGAGATCATCGAAGATCTCAGGCATCATCGCGGTCTTGCCGAGCGGCTTCAGGATCCCCTCGACGATCAGTTTCGTGGCCGAATAACGCCGCAGCCATTTGAGGCGAGCCGCCTCGGTCTCCGGCGTGGCCTCCCTGCGATCCACGCGCGCCTTCCGCACGCCTTCATTGAGCGCAGCGAGCGCGTCCCTCGCGGCCGCGACGTGATATGCCCAATTCGCGTACTCCGGCAGGTTCGCCTTGTGCTTCTCGATCGCGGTGAGCGCATGGTCGAGCGCCGCGACGAGCTTGACGGGCCTGCGCCGGAGCACAGTGCTCATGTTCTCGTGGTGAAGGATGTCCGCCACGATGGCCTCGCCCTTCTCTCGCGACTCGGCATACGCCACGAGCCGCCGCAGCGCGCCCTTGGCGTTACCCACGACGTCCGGCTTCCCCTCGACCACCTTGTACGTCACCGCATCGAGCGCACCGGCCTTCTTCAGCACGACTTCCATCGTGTCCGTCTCCACCGCGAGCCGATCCGCGGTGAGCTTGACGAAGCTGTTCGCCTCGGGGTCGAGGCCGATGACGAGCGCGAGGATCTGCGCCACGGCAAACCTGCCATAGGCGAGGGTTTCATATTGATCGATATAGGGATCCGCCACGCGGGAAGCATCGGGCGAGAGGGGCTCGACGGGCAAGTGTTTGGCAAAAATGTACGGACGGCTGGTGGAGAGCGCGACCGCCCTCCGCGCGGCGGCTGAGCAGGAAGGCGCTTCGCTGGGGCTTTGCCCCAGGCCCCAGCAGGGGCTATCCGCCCCTGCACCCGGGGCCTGCGCAAGCGCTGGACCCGGGGTCGATGAACTGCGCGATGCGCAGTTCATCGAACAGGCCAGGTCAAGACCAGCGACGACCCTGCCTGCCAAGACCGCGGCGCTGCCCTTTCGACTGGCGACGCGGTCCAACGGGCCCGTTGGAAGAACTGCGCGTTGCGCAGTTCTTCCACCCCGAGTCCAGGGCTTGCCCTGATTCGGGTCGAGGGGCGAACAGCCCCCGCGGGGTCCGGGGCAGCGCCCCGGCGCGACGCCTCGCGATACGAGCGCGCCTACTTCAGCACCTGCGCCACTGTGACCCAGTCGCGCAGATCGTCGGGTACGCTGTAGACGATGAGGAGCGCGCCGGCGCTGTCCTCGGCGGAGGCGAATTGCCACGGAGGGCCTGACCCATCGAGGCGCCTGGCGTCGCCGAAGAGCCACGTGCGCGGCGCGGCGACGGAGCCGCCCATCGTCAGGCGAACGAGGCTGGCGTCGTTGTTCCCGTCCACCTCGAAGAGCCAGAGGGCGTCGGTCGAGATGCTTTGCAGGGAACGCCCTCCGAGAGATGCATGAGCCTGTGACAGCTCCACCTGGGACCACGTGCTGCCACCGCTTTCGCCGCGGTGGATCACCACGGCTCCGGTGCTCGACGACGTTTGCGTGAGTAGCAGCGTGTCCGGGGCGAGTACCTCGACTGCGCTGGGCTCGTTGCTGGTGGAGGTCATGAATGTGGCCCCCGTGTCGTGGAAGGACCATGCCCCGCCGGGCGCGGGTGCGACGGCGCAGCGCGCGGACACGGCATCGCTCGCATCGGTCCCCGTGATGCAAACTCCGAGCGGGCCACGCGGCCCGGGCGACACGAGCACCGACGATGCGACGCTCAGACCGGACGCCGCGACGAGGTCGACGGCCGGGCCAAACGAGGCGCCGCCGTCCGTGGATTCAATGGTTCCAGCGATTTGCGTCAACTTGCCGTTGACGACGCAACGCTGGCCTGCGGTGACTTGCAGGTGGCTCCCCTCATGGTGCAGGTGTACGCCCGTGGCGTATATCGCCTCGAGGCGAGGCGAACGCCACCGGAAGGTGCAGTCGCTCGCGCCCGGCTGCGACAGGTGCAGCGAGCCGGTCGTTTTCCATGTCATCGTCCCAGGTTCGCGCCGCGATACGAGCACGCCGTCCGGGATCGCCACCAGGGCAAGGAGACTGCCGTCGGGCGCATACATGAGCTCGAGAGTCCCGTTATCTTCAACCTCCACGCCGTGGGCGTTACCCTCCGGCAAGGTCTGGAACGTGGCGAGCGGGAAGGTCGCCCCGCCGTCGGTGCTCTCGGCCAACCAGAAACCTGTCGCCTCGAAGCCACCGACGAGCCCGACCGCCACGCGCGCGCCGTCGGCGGCGATGGCGCCGAGCTGCGCAAACGCCATGACATCCGGCGCGACGATGGTATCGGTCCAGGTGGCGCCGCCGTCGACGGTGCGCGCCACGTACGCTTGGTATGCCATGTTCTGGGCGAATCGATTGACCGTGCCCCCCACGAGGAAACGTCCCGTGCCATTGGAGGCGGCGGTGATGCCGAAGGCGTCGATCGGGAGGGGCATCGATAGCCCGGCGGGCGCGTCGAGGGTGCACGCCGCCGTGCATGTCAGCCATTCGCCAGGGGCCTCGGCCTCGCAGACCTCTCCTTGCTCGAGCATCCCATTGCCGCACGACTCGTCGGAGCTGCAGTCGGCGGAGCAGCCGTCGCCGTCGACTTGATTGCCGTCGTCGCACGCCTCCCCGTCATCGACGATCCCGTTGCCACACACGGCGCGCCACGGCGCGCAGTAATAACCCTCCGCCGCGCCATCCCAGCCCTCGTCCGCCCACAGGCACATGAATCCATCCGGGCAGCCGGCCTGCGGCGTGCAAGGCTCGGTGCACATGGTTTGCAAGAACGGATCGGTATCGAGGAGGCAGACGCCGCTCGCGCATTCGAACTGCGACCCGAATGCGCAACGCGTGCCACTGCAGCCGACGGGCCCGCATGAGTCGCCGAGCGGCGCGCCCGCGGGCGCCGGGCCTGTGCGCGTCGCGTGCACCCGGATGGTGGCGTCGCAGGTATGGCCCTCGGAGTCGGCGCCGTCGAGGGCGTCCTTGATTTCGGCGGTGAGGTTGTCTCCGCTGACCTCCAACGCGAGCGAGCGCGTGCGGAAGGTGTTGTTGTAATACCAAGCGTCGGGGCCCTGGAAGCTCGCCTTGCAGCCGGGTTGCCGTGCCGCCGAGTCCCAGTTCGTGTCGTCGAAATCGAGGAGATACGTCTCCCCGACGCGGCGGACGGCCATCGTGGCATCGGCGATTTCCAGGTCGCACGCCCCCTCGATCACCTCGATGGAGCTGACGGTGAACGTGCCCTCGAGCTCGCAGGTCCCCCCATCGGGCACGGGCTGATCGATATCGGGGTCGGGCGGGGGTTCGACATCGTTGCTCGAGCAGCCCGACACGAGCAAGGAAAGGGTTACGGCAAGCGTGTGCATTCGCCGGTGAAAGAAAGATCGGTGCATGGGTCTCCTCGGGACGCGGCGCCAGGCAATCGGTGTGCCATGCGGATGAGCGTCGAATCCGCGGGGGCTGGGCGGAATGTAAACACACGTTCACGTGGACCGTGGCCATTCCCTCGACCCGGATTTGGGGGTCCAAGGTGACGGGCTCCGTCGAAACGGTGGATGACGGGCTCCGCGGTTCCATCGACCCTATCGTCGCCACCTTGCACCGGCTGGCCCGGCGATGAGGCGTACAGCGGGCGCCCTTCGAGGCGGCCCGTTGCTTTCTGCCAAACTCAGGACTGGAAAAACGTTTGGCTCCGCCTACCGCACGGGTGACAAACTCCAGCAACATAGGTCGGCGCACGCATCCCGACGTCCTGAAAGACACAGCTGGTAGCCGTGGAATCCACCTCATGTGACCAACCACCAAAGATCCGCTTGCTGGCGCAAGTTTGGCCGTGGTAGGGCAACTCAGTGTCCTGGGCGTATGCGCGTGCACGCAGTGCGTCGAGGAGGCGGGGTGTGATGGGTGTTCTTTTTGCGATCGTAGGAATCGAGCTGCGCGTTCCCGAGGCGTCTTCCCCCGAGGCACTCTGGGGCGCATTCGAGGGGAACAGAGCAGCCGGCACCCTCTCCGCAGGCGAGGAAGACGACGGCGAATCGCGGCGCGCCTGGCTCGTGGATCGACCCGCCGGGCGCCTCGGGTTGTTCGTGGCCGGGGCCCAGCAGATCGCCGATGACGCGCTGCTCACGCAGATGGACGTCTCCCCCACGTTCCTGGAGCGCCTGCCCGCAGGCCACGTCGTCGAGGCGCTCGCGCTGCTGCGCGCCATGGACGCGCTGCACACGGGGCGCTGCGATCTGGCCGCCGTGGTGAGCATCGCCGAGGGCCGATCCGCCGCGCGCGCAGGGCTGCTGCTCGGCAGGTACGAGGAGATGCTCGCGCAAGGCAAGCCCGTCTACGCGTTGCTCCGCGGGGGAAGCTCGCTTCCCGGCAGCGCGCCGCGCGACTGCGTCGAGCTGCTCGAGCGCGTGTGCGCGGCCGAGGGGATCGAGCCCCAGAGCGTGGGCCTCGTGGATCTCCTGGTCGAGGACGCGCCGCTCGGGCCGATCCTCGCAGCACTCGGCGACGCGCTGCGCAGGAGCGACGAGACTGCGCCTGGCTGCACGCTCGGGCCGCTCTCGCCGGCGAGGGCGGACCTGCCGGCGCTCGGCGGCGTGGCCGTTGTGGCGCTCGCCCTGCACCAGCACCTCTTTCCGCCGCTGCGCCGCAAGGAGCTCGACGCGCTCGCCGCGCCCTTCGTCGCCGCGCCCTCGGTCCGGCCGTGGATTGCCGGCAACGCGCCGCGGCGCGCAGGCTTCTTCGCCCTGGGCGAGGAGGGCGCCGGCTTCTTGCTGCTCGAGCAGGTGCCCCGCCGCTACGACGAGGTACCGCCCCGCCTCTCCGTCCCCTGGCCCGCCGAGCTGCTCCTCATCTCGGCAGACGATCGCGCCTCGCTGCTCGCGCGGCTGCGGGCCGTGCGCAGCGCGCTCGAGCTCATGCCCGACGCGCCGCTCGGCGAGATCGTCGCCTGGAACGGCACCGGCGGCCAAGGTCGCCATCGCGTCGCCTTCGTGGCGCGCGATCGGGCAACGTTCGAGGCCCAGCTCGGGCGACTCCTCGCGCGGCTCGAGTCCTCGCGCGCAAGCTCGTTCAACGCGCCGGATGGCATTTTCTACGCGGACTCCGCCTCGCCCGACCGGCGCCTGGGGATGATGTTCCCCGGTCAAGGAGCGCCCTACCCGGGGATGCTGAGCGATCTGCTCTGCCACCTGCCGCGGATGCGGGTGTGGATCGAGGGGCTCGAGGATCTGTACGCCCGCGCCGGCCTGTATCGGCCCTCGAACTTCTTCAGCGCGCCCACGCTCGGGGTCACGGAGGCACGGCGCAAGGCGCTCGAGGAATCGCTCGTCGATCTCGAGCGCGGCGCGATGTACTGCCTCGTCGCGAGCCTGTCGCTGCACGAGATGCTCACGGCGGCCGGCGTGCGCGCCGACATGATGCTCGGCTACTCGAACGGCGAGAACGCCTCGCTCGTGGCCTCGAAGACGCTGCGCGCGCCCGGCCCGGGCGGGGTGATCTCGTTCGTCGAGTACATCCAGCGCACCTTGCAGACCTTGTTCGCCGCAGGCAACGTGCCGGGGACGAGCATCGCCGTGAACCGCGCCTCGCCCGCGCTGGTGCAGAGCGTGCTCGATGCCTCGGGCGGCGAGCTCCATCTGGCGCTCGACAACTGCCCCGAGCAGGTCGTGCTTTTCGGCTCCGCGTCCGCGATCGCGGCGGCAAGCACGCGGCTGCGGCAGGAGGGCGCGGTGTGCGTGGAGCTGCCCTTCATGCCCGGGTATCACACGCCCCTCTACGGAAAGCACGCAGACCTGGCGCGCGCGGGCTTCGAGGGCAACGAGCACCACTTCGGCCCGAGCGAGCTGCCGCTCTACAGTTGCTCGACGGCCGCCCCTTTCCCGGCCGAGTCGCGGGCCATCTGCGATCTGACCGCGTCGCAGTGGCGAAAGCCGGTGCGCTTCCGCGAGACGATCGAGCGGCTTTACGCGGAGGGCGTGCGGGACTTCGTCGAGGTCGGTCCCGGCTCGATGCTCACCGGCTTCGTGCGCAACACGCTGCGCGGCAAGGAGCACCTCGCCGCGGCGAGCAACTTGCCCGCACAACCGGGGCTCGAACAGCTCTTGAAGCTCCTCGGGCAGCTCTACGTGAAGGGACAGGACATCGACGTGTCCTCGCTGCGCCCCCGCGCCCCCGCCCCCGCCCCACGCGCCCCCGAGCCCACCCGTACCGCCCCTCGGCGCGAGCCGCGCGTGCAGAAGCAACCTCCTCCCGCGCCTTCGCCGCTTCCAGCGTCGCCTCCTGCGCCGGCCGCGCCGGCGTACGTCCCCGAGGCTTCGCTGCACATGGCGTCGCAGCTCATGCAGGCGCACGGGGCGCTCGCGCGGGATTTCCTGGACCACCAGCAGCGGACCCTGGAGATCTTCCTGGCCGCGATGCGCGCCGGCGCTGGCCCCCTCGCGCACGCCGCGGCAATGCCCGAGGTGCAGCCCGCCGAGCCCGCGCCGGTCGTGGAGGCGCCGGGGGCCTTCCCGCTGCTCGGGACGATGATCCTGCGCGACGAGCGCTCGCTCGTGTCGCGACGCACCTTGTCCATCGAGACAGATCCTTTCCTCGTGCATCACGCCTTCGGGGGACGGCTCGGCAAGCACGGGGCGGAGCCGGTCGGCTTGCCGGTGGTGCCGCTCGTGTTCAGCATGGAAATCGTCGCCGAGGCGGCGCGGGCGCTGCTCGGGCACGACGCGACGGGCCTCGTGCTCACCGAGGTGCGTGGCTCGCGCTGGCTGGCGCTCGATCGCGGGCAGCTCGAGGTGGAGATCCGCGCCGAACGGGACGAGGCCGGGGTGCGCGTGCGCATCTTCGACCGCACGATCGGCACGATCCAGGGCGGGATGCTCGCCTTCGAGGGCCGTGCCCAGAAGGGATCAGCCGAGCCGCTCACCCCCGCGCTGCCAAGCCCGCGCGAGCGGCCGCGGGTGGACATCGACGCCTTCAACAAGTGGCTCTTCCTCGGCCCCCTGATGGTCACGACCCGCCGCGCCCTCGGCATTGACGCCGAGCACGTCGAGGTCGAGCTCGAAGCGCCCTCGGGCGAGGGGCTTTTCCGTGACGTGCGGGAGCCGTCGCTCGAGCTGCCCGCCGTGCTGCTCGACGCGATCGGGCACATCACCGCCTACTTCCTCCTGCACCACCGCGAGCGCAGCACCTTCGGCATCTTCCCCTTCGGCGAAGATCGTTGCGCGTTCACGGGTCGCATGCCCGAGCCCGGCAGCCGCGTGCGCCTGCGCGCCCGGATCCGCGTCGCCGGGAACATCACCACCACCGACGCCGAGCTGATCGACGAAAGCGGCGAGGTGTTCGTGCGCGTCGACGGGTTGCGTCACCGGCTCTTCCCGTTCCCGGATCAGTACTTCGTCTGCTGCGTCAGCCGCCGCGATCGCCGCACCAACCTCTCCGACATCGAGCCGAGCTCGACGGCCGCGGCGCCCTGCCGGCGCATCGAGGCGATGGACGAGGACCTGCGCGAAGCGGGCCAGGGCATCTGGGTGCGGGCGCTCTCGCATTACGCGCTCACCGAAGCCGAGCGCGAGGCGTTTTACGCGCTGCCGCCCTCGCTCGAAGCGCGCCTCGGCTGGGTCCTCTGCCGCGTCGTCGCAAAGGAGACGCTGCTCGACTGGGCGGAGCCGCGGGTGGGTCCCCTCGAGCTATCGGCGATCGAGACCCACGAAACCGCGACCGGTTTCTCCTTCTCCGGCGCGGCGCTCCGGGGCCTGCCGGAGGTCCCCGCGGTCCAGATCCAGGGCGATGGGCGCGCGTTCGTCGCCGCGCTGGCCGCTCCAGCGCCGACACACGAAAGCCACGTTTCCACCTCGAGCCTCGCATCTAGGAGCGCATGAAGCCTTCCGAAGCAGACATCCTGAAGATCGTGCAGACCGTGGTCGGAGAGATCATCGAAGACTGGCACCTCGACGTCGAGATCACGCCCGAGACCCAGCTCGTGGCGGACATCGGCTTCACGTCGATGGACTTCATCGATCTGTTCGCCTCCATCGACACCCAGCTCCGGCGCAAGATCGCCTACGAGCCGCTGCTCCAGACTCCGGGCGGCAACTACCGGGCCGACATCACCTCGGGTGAGATCGCCTCGTTCATCTGGAAAAACTACGACGTCGAGCCCGCCGCGCTGAAGCCGGCCTGAGCAAGCCATGAAAGTCGCGATCGCCCGAGGCGCACACGAGTACGGCGGGATCTACCGGCGCTTCCGCGAGCTGTGCGCCTACTGCAACGGGCGACACGAGCTTCTGGGGCTGCTCCTTCTCGGCGAGTCCGACGCCCCCGTCGCCACGCCCGTGCGCACGCTGTCGTACGCGGCGAGCCACGTGGAGATGTCGACCTTGATGCACGCGCGCTCGATCGACGAGGTCCTCGGGGCCTGCGAGGGCATCATCAAGCGCGTGGTGGCGGATCTCGAGCGCGAGCGCCCCGACAAGGTCATGGCCACGGACACCGACCTCAAGGGCCTGTGCGTGATCGCCGCGTGCCGTCGCCTGGGCCTCAAGGCCACCGCCTTCGTCGCCGGCCTGTCCAGCCTCGAAAGCGCTTACGGCGGCCACCGCGTGCTCAGCGCGGTCATGACCCTGGTCGAGCGTTATTGCCTGGAGAAGGCCGACGCGCTCATCTTCCCCTCGCGCCGCACCGCCGAGCTCTGCGCGGGCCGCTACCCGGAGATGGCGCCTTACCACGTCATCTACAACGGGATCGCCGAGCCGTTCCTGCACCACCCGGGACCCGCGCCCGAGGGGCGGCGCATCGGCGCGGTGATGCGCCTGTACGCCATCAAGAACCCCGAAATGCTCGGCAAGATCGTAGGTCCTCTCGATGAGCGCGGGTTCTCGCTCGAACTCGTCGCCGACGTGAAGGGCAAGCAGCGCGCCTTGCACGCGCTCGGCGCCACCAAGATCCGCGAGCCCATGCTCGACACGCCTTCGCTCGCGAACTTCTACGCGGGCTGCCACGCCGTCGTCGTCCCCTCCCGCTTCGAGGTCTCCGGCAACGTGCCGATGGAGGCCATCGCGGTGGGCACGCCGGCGGTGATCACCGAAGAGGTGGGGATCGCCGAGATCTATCACACGGTAGGGCTCTCGCACCTGATCGTCCCGGTGGACGACGTCGCCGCGACGGTCGAAAGGCTCGTGCACGCCGAGCCGGTGCCCCCCGCGGCGCGCGAGCACCTGCGGAAGAACTGCTCTTGGACCGCGGCGTGCGAGCGGATCCTCGACGTGCTCTGAGCCAACGCGATGCGAGCCGTCTACTACCACAACGTCGTCGACGAGGCGCTCGACCCCTTCGATCGCAGCCTCTCGCGCGCCCACCAGAACCGCTTCCGCCGCGAGATCGAGGAACTCCGCCGCCAGTTCGAAATCGTCCCTCTCGACGAGGCGCTCCGGCGGCTCGAAGCGGGCGAGCGTTCGGACCGCACCCTGACGATCACCTTCGATGACGGCTACGCGGGCGTCTACGAGCACGCGCGGCCCGTGCTCGCGGAGCTCGGCCTCACGGCCGCGGTGTTCGTGTGCACGCAGGATGGCGCGCTCGTGCCGCCGGATCGGCTGCTGCACTTCGAGCGGCTGGAGATTGCCTTCCGGCTCTCCGAGCGCGCCGAGATCGATCTGTCGTACCTCGGGCTCGGTCGGCGCGCGCTCGGCGCGCTAGCCGCGCGCCTGCCCACGCTCAAGCAAGCCAAGGCGATCCTCAAGACGCTGCCCGAGGACGAACGCCACCGCCACACGCAGCGGCTCTTCGCCGAGCTTGGTGTGGACGAGGCCGCGATCGACGAGCAGGGCGCGCGCTCCCCGAAGTTCCGCAAGCTGTCGCTCGCGCAGGCCCAAGATCTCGTGCGCGCGGGCTGGGCCCTCGGCGGCCACGGGCGCACCCACCGCACGATGAGCCGGCTCCCGGACGACGAGCTGCGCCGCGAGATCTTCGACAACGCCGCCGAGCTCACCGCCTCGCTCGGGCTCGAGGGCGCGCCGTTCGCGTACCCCTACGGCGGATCCGAGCACGTCGACGAGCGCGCCGCGCGCTTCGCTCGCGAGGCGGGTTTTTCTTGTGCGTTCACCACCGAGCCCGGGACGAACGAGCGCGCGACGCCGCGCTATCGCCTGCGCCGCTTCGTCTCCCTCGAACTGCTTCGAGACATGGCCGTCACACCTGCGCAAAGCCCAGAAGATCAGGCAGGGAATCTCCGATGAGCAAACCGACCCGACACTTCGAGTGCATCGCTCTCTGCCCGCCGACCAGCACGCGCCCCGGCATTGCCGCCGCTGCGGCACGCGCCGGTGGCATCGGCGTCCTCGATCTGGAGTTTGCCGGCCCCGGAGAGCAGATTCCCGAGCACGCGGCCGCGCAGGTGCGCTGGCTCCGCGAGCGCACCCGCCCCGACGAGATCATCGGCGTCCGCCTCCGGCCCGCGCAGCACGAGCGCTTCGCCGCCGTGTTCGAGGCGCTCGCCGGGCGCGACTTCGTGGTGGTGTGGACGCGATCTCCCTCGGCCGAGCTCTTCGCGCGCACGCCCGCGAGCCGCGTCTTCGTCGAGGTGCGCTCGCTCGACGAGGCCCTCGCGATCGAAGCCACAGGCCTCGCGCACGACGGTCTCATCGCCTGCGGTCACGAGTGCGGCGGGTTCGTTGGAGAAGACACGACGTTCCTCCTCGTGCAGAAGCTCCTCGGCGCGACACGCGCCCCGGTGTACGCGCGCGGCGGCATCGGCATCCACGCCGCGACGGGCGTTCGCGCGGCCGGCGCGGCCGGCGTGGTGCTCGACGATCAGCTCCTGCTCACGCGCGAGTCGCCGCTCTCGGACGTGCATCGCCAGAAGCTCCGCAGCATGAGCGGGCAGGAGACGGCGATCCTCGGGGCGTTCGGCGCGAAGCCCTGCCGGGTCCTCGATCGCCCGCTCTTCGGCGGCCTCGCGCGGCTCAAGGATCTCGAGGCGCTCGTCGCGGGCGACGCCGCCGGCGCAGAAGCGTGGGCGCGCGCGGTGGACGAGATCGTGGGCTTCTCCGAGCCCGAGCGCGCCGCGTGGCCCGTGGGACAAGCGGCCGGGCTCGCCGAGCTCGTCCGCGACAAATACGTCACCACCGGCCGGTTTGTCCGAGCGATCCTCGAGCAGAGCGCGCGTCTCCTCGCGCGCGCGCAGGAGCTGAAGCCGTTCGCGCCGGGCGCGGAGCTCGCGCGCGCGCACGGCACCGAGCTCCCGATCGTGCAGGGCCCGATGACCCGCGTCAGCGATCGACCCGCCTTCGCGCAGGCGATCGCCGAGGGCGGGGCGCTGCCGCTCATCGCGCTGGCGCTCTCGACGGGGGCGCACGCGCGCCCGATCCTGGAGGCGACACGCGACGCGCTCGGGGACAAACCCTGGGGCGTGGGCATCCTCGGCTTCGTCCCGCCCGAGCTGCAGCGCGAGCAGATCGACGAGGTCCTGCGCGTCTCGCCGCGCTTCGCGCTCATCGCGGGCGGCCGCCCGGATCAGGCGGCGGACCTCGAAGCGAAGGGGATCAAGACCTACCTCCACGTGCCGGTGCCGGCGCTCCTGCGACGCTTCGTCGCGCAGGGGGCGCGGCGCTTCGTCTTCGAGGGCCGCGAGTGCGGCGGGCACGTCGGTCCGCTCGCGAGCCTGCCCCTCTGGGAGGTGATGATCGAGGCGCTGCTCGACTGCGCGCCGACCTCGGGCGAGCCGATCCACGTCCTCTTCGCGGGCGGCATCCACGATGCCCGCTCGACGGCGATCGTCTCGGCCATGAGCGCGGCCCTCGTCGATCGCGGCATCCGCTGCGGCGTCCTGATGGGCACCGCGTACCTCTTCACGCGCGAGGCGGTCGACTCGGGCGCCATCGTGAAGCGCTACCAGGACGAGGCCCTCGCGTGCCGCGAGACCGTGCTGCTCACGAGCGGCCTCGGCCACGCCAACCGCGTCGCGCACACCGCTTTTGCCGATCAGTTCGAGCGCCTGCGTCGCGAGCTCGTTGCCTCGGGCAACCCGCCGGGCGAGGTCAAGAAGGAGCTCGAGGGGCTCGGTCTCGGCCGGCTGCGGATCGCCGCCAAGGGCATCACGCGTGATCCCTCGGGCCAGATCGTCACCGTCGACGAGGCGCAGCAGTCCGAGCAGGGCATGTACCTCATCGGCCAGGTGGCCACGATGCGCTCGTCGGTCTGCACCATCGCCGAGCTGCACGCCGACGTCGCGGAGGGCGCGACGCGCGTGCTCGCGGCGGCCGATGCCTCGCCGCCCTCCGAGAAGGTGGGCGACGACGAGGGCGTAGCGATCGTCGGCATGGGCGTGCTCTTGCCCGGCGCGCAGAGCCCGGCAGAGTACTGGCGCAACCTCCTCGACCAGGCGGATCAGATCCGAGAGATCCCGCGTGATCGCTGGGACGTGCGCCTCTACTTCGACGCCGACAAGGCGGCCCGCGACAAGATGTACGGCAAGTGGGGCGCCTTCGCCGACGACATCCCCTTCGAGCCGCTCTCCTACCGCATCCCGCCGAACGTGATGAAGAGCATCTGCCCGGCGCAGCTCATCACGCTCGAGGTCACGCGCTGGGCGCTCGCCGACGCGGGTTACGCGCAGGGCGGGTTCGATCGCGAGAACACCGCCACCATCGTCGGCAACAACGACACGGGGGGCTTCTTCGGCCAGCAGATCCTCACGCGCAGCCTCTTGCCGATCCTGTCGGAGTCTCCCACGCCGGAGGTCCTCGGCCGCCTGGTGGAGTGGTCGAGCGAGCTGTTCCCGGGCGTGCTCTCCAACGTCACCGCGGGGCGCGTGGCCAACCAGCTCGATCTGGGCGGCCCCAACTACTCACTCGACGCGGCTTGCGCCACCTCGCTCATCGCCATCGACCTCGGCGTGCGCGAGCTCGCCACGGCGCAGAGCAACGTGGTGATCGCGGGCGGCACCGACGGCTCGCAGACGCCGTTCATGTACCTCGCCTTCTCCAAGACACAGGCGCTCTCGCCGCAGGGCCGCGCGCGGGTCTTCGACAAATCGGCCGACGGCATCGTGACGAGCGAGGGCTCGGGCTTGCTCATCCTCAAGCGGCTCGAGGATGCGCGCCGCGACGGTGATCGGGTCTATGCCGTGATCCGCGGCGTCGGCGGCTCGAGCGACGGCGGCGGCGTCGGCTTGACCGTGCCCAAGGTGGAAGGCCAGCGCCGGGCCCTCGACCGCGCCTTCCGCAGCGCGGGCGTGACCATCGACTCCATCGGCCTCTACGAGGCCCACGGCACCGGCACGCCGCTCGGCGATCGCACCGAGGTCGAGACCTTGACGAGCGCCATGAAGCGCGCGGGCGCGCCGCCGCAGACCTGCGCCGTCGGCTCCGTGAAGAGCCTCATCGGGCACACCAAGCTCACCGCCGGCGTGGCCGGTATGATGAAGGCCGCGCTCGCGCTCCACCACCGCACGCTGCCGCCGCATGCGGGCGTCAAAGATCCCATCGATGCCCTTGCGGACGCCGAGTCCCCCGCGTACCTGCTCGACCAGCCTCGGCCCTGGCTCCACCACCCCGACCACCCGCGCCGCGCGGCGGTCAGCGCGTTCGGGTTCGGTGGGACAAACAGCAGCGCCGTGCTCGAGGAGTACACCGACGGCCTCGATGCGCGGCCTGCGGGCGCCGACGAGTGGCCCTGCGAGATCATCCCGCTCGCGGCCGCCGACGAAGCGGGCCTGCTCGCGCGGATCGAAGGCCTGAAGCGTGATCTCGCGGGCGGCGCCAAGCCGCGCCTGCGAGACCTCGCGTACACCTGCGCGCGCGCGCTCGCCACTGCGCCCGAAGGGCCGCGCGTGGCGCTCGTCGTGCGCAGCCTGGACGAGCTCGCCGAGGCGCTCACCGTGGCCGAGAAGCGCCTGCGGGGCGAGGCCGCCACGGGGCCGCAACGGCAGGTGCTCGTCTCGCGCCGCGAGGAGCAGAACCCGGGCCGCATCGCCTTCCTCTTCTCCGGCCAGGGCGCGCAGTACGTGGGCATGGCGCGCGAGGCCACGGTCTACTTCGACGAGATGCGCGCCGCCCTCGAGCTCGTCGATGATGCGCTGCGTGATCGCTTCCCGCGCGGGCTCAGCTCGTTCATGCACCCGCCCGCGACGTTCTCGGACGCCGAGGCGGATCGGCAACTCGAGGCGCTCACCCGCACGCACCGCGCGCAGCCCGCCATCGGCGCCGTCTCGCTGGGCCTGCTCGATCTGCTCCGCAAGCTTGGGCTCTCGCCGGACATGGTTTCTGGTCATAGCTTCGGCGAGCTCACGGCGCTGCACGCTGCGGGGGCGCTCACGCGCGCGGAGTTCGTGAGGCTCTGCGAGGTGCGCGGGCGGGTGATGGCCGAGGCCTCGCAGGGCGGGAGCATGAAGGCCGTGCGTGGCCCGCGCGAGCGCGTCACCGAGCTCTTGCAGGGCATCGCGGACGTCGTCGTGGCCAACCACAACGAGCCCCAGCAAACGGTGATCTCCGGCAGCCTCGAAGGCCTCGCGCGGGCGTCGGAGGTGCTCGAACAGGCGGGGCTGCGCACGCAGTCGCTCCCGGTGGGCGGCCCGTTCCACTCGCCCCTGATGGCGAGCGCCGCCGCGCCCCTCGACGAGGCCATCCAGGCGCTCTCCCTCGCGGCTCCCGTGGTGCCGGTGTACTCCAACATCAACGGCCAGCCGCATTCCACCTCGCCGGAGGTGCTCCGCGCGCGCATGCAAGAGCACCTCTTGCGACCGGTGGAGTTCGTGGCGCAGGTCGAGGCCATGTACGAAGGCGGCGCGCGCACCTTCGTCGAGGTGGGCCCGAGTGATCTGCTGTCGCGGCTCGTCTCGCGCATCCTCGAGGGCAAGCCGCACGCGAGCATCGCCCTCGACGCGCGCGGCGGCGGCCTGCGCAAGCTCCTCACCTCGCTCGGCGAGCTCGTGATCCGCGGCGCGAAGATCGATCTCGCGCGGCTGCACGAGGGGCGCGACGTCAAGCTTCTGACGCTTGATCGGCTGCTGCAGGAGACGCGGCCCGCGGAGGTGTCGGCGTCGGTGTGGTGGGTCAACTGCACGCACGCGCGGCCTGCCTCGGAGGCTGCGCGCGAGAAGCTGCTCCCCAAGCCCCTCGTGACCCTGGAGATGCGTGACCAAAGGGCCAAGGAGGCCACGAAGGAGCCGCCGCGCGCTGCCCCGAGCGCCGCCGCTGCGCCGCCGCCGGCAGCCCCCCCTGCCCGGACGCGAAGCGCGCCCGAGGTGGAAGCGTTCGCCGCGCCAACCGCGCATCACGGTGCGAATGGGGGCCACGGCGCGAATGGAACGAACGGCGTCCATGGCGCCCATGGCGCGAATGGGATCAATGGTACGAACGGGACAAACGGGGCGAACGGCGTGAATGGAATGAATGGAACGAACGGCAGCAAGCAGAACGGCTTGCACGCGTACGCGGCTCCGCAGAACGGCACGCACGTGGCGGCGCCGCTCGCGCCGACGGAGAGCGCGAATCCCATCGTCACCGCCTACCTCGCGTACCAGGAGACGATGCGGCGCTTCCTCGCGCTCGAGGAGCAGGCGCTCGCAGGCTTCCTCGATCTCGCCCGCCAGGGCGCTCCTGCCGGCTTGCAAGCGTACGTCCCGGTTCCGAGCACGCCGGCCGGAATGACGCGCCCCGCGCCCGCGCCCGCGCCTGCCTATGCGCCCGCGCCCGCGCCTGCCTATGCGCCCGCGGCCACGCCTGCCTATGCGCCCGCGGCCACGCCTACGAACACCGCCGTGCCCGTGCCTGCGCCCGTGCCCGAGGTTGTCTCGCTCAAGAATGGCCACGCCGCAGAGCCTCCGCCTGCGCTGCCCGAGATCACCCCAATCGCGCAGAAGCCAGCCGAGGAGAGCGCTGCGCCCGCGCTCGACGCCGCCGCGCTCGAACAGATGCTCGTCCGCGCTCTGAGCGACCAGACCGGCTATCCGATCGAGGCGCTCGGCGTGGAAATGGACCTCGAAGGCGAGCTCGGCATCGATTCGATCCGGCGCGTGCAGTTCCTCGAAGAGACCCTCGCCACCCTCCCCGCCTCCACGCGCACCAACATCAAGGCCGCGCCGGACGGCCTCTTCCGCGCGCGCACCCTCCGCGAGGTGACACGGCGCATCGTCAGCGCGCTCGACGGCGCCGCCGCGCGCGCGCCCGTGCCTCCCGCGAAGGCAGCCCCCGCGCCCGTCGCCGCCCCCGCTGCCGCCGCCCCGAACGGCGTGGAGGCGGCCTCCTGCGCGCGTTGCCTGCCCCGCAGCGAGCGCGCCCCTTTGCCCTCCGGCGCGCCGCTCTCGCTGAAGGGAACGGTCATCCTCACCGAGGACGAGCTCGGCATCGCGCCGCTCGTGCAGCGGGCCCTCGAGGCGCGGGGCCTCCCGACGCTCCTCGTTCGCCGCGCCGATCTCGCGGATCCCGAGGCCCTACGCCGCCTCGGCAAGGTCGCGGACGCCGCCGCCATCCTCCACCTCGCGCCCCTCTCGCGTGGCCCGGTCCCCTCCCATTTCGAGGAGTTCCGGCGCGCCGCGCAGATCGACGCGAAATCGCTGTTCTTGCTCCTGACCCTCAATGCCGAGCGCCTGCAAGCGCTCGCCGCGGTGGGAGGCGCGCGCGTCGTCGCGGCGAGCTTCCTCGGGGGGCAATTCGGGCGCGACGGCGCCATCGGCCCCGGCCTGCCCACCGGCGGCGCATCGGTCGGGCTGCTCAAGAGCCTGGTCCTCGAATGGCCGGGCCTGCATGCCACAGCCGTCGATTTCGCGGATTCCCACGAGCCCGCGGCGATCGCGGCGGCCCTGGTCGAGGAATTCTTCCACCCCGATCGCCACGTCGAGGTCGGTTATCGCGCAGGCACGCGCAGCGCCTTCCACCTCGCGCCCGTCGCCCACGCCCCCCGCGCCGGCACGCCCCTCGAGCCCGGTGCGGACTGGGTCCTGCTCGTCACCGGCGGCGCGCGCGGCATCACGGCGGAGATCCTCGCGCGCTTCGCCAAACCGGGCGCGACGGTCCTCATCACGGGCCGCTCTGCGGAGCCCGCCCCCGAGGATCCGGCGACCGCCGGCCTGAAGGACGTCCCGGCCCTGCGGCGCCATCTCCTCGCCCAGGCCAGCCAGAACGGCGCCGCCGTGGCGCCGGCGCGCATCGAGGCCCTCCTCCAACGCATCCTCGTGGACCGCGAGATCCGCCAGAACCTCGCAGCGCTCGCCGGCGCGGGCCTCAAGGTCGTGTACCGGACCTGCGATGTGCGCGATCCGGCGGCGGTCGATGACCTCTTCACCTGGATCCGCGGCACCTTCGGGCGCCTCGACGCCGTCATCCACGGCGCCGGGGTCATCGAGGACGCCTGGCTCGCGAGCAAGGATCTGCGCTCCTTCGACCGTGTCTTCGATACCAAGGTCGACAGCGCATACCTGCTCGGCCGGCACCTGCCTGCCTTCGCGCCGAAGGCCGTGGTGTTTTTCGGCTCGATCGCCGGCCGGATCGGTAGCCCCGGACAGACCGATTACGCGGCCGCCAACGAGGTCTTGAACCGCTACGCCTGGTGGCTCGGCGCGCGGCTGCCGGGCGCGCGCATCATGTGCATCAATTGGGGGCCGTGGGCCTCGGTGGGCATGGCCAAACCTGCGGTCCAGGCGAAGCTCCGCGAGCGTGGAATCATCCCCATCGAGACCGAGGCTGGCTGCCGATTCTTCCGCGAAGAGGTCGAGCTCGGCGGCGCCGCCGAGGTCGTGGCCGGCGATGGCCCCTGGGCGACTGCGAGCGCTGGCGAGCACACGGCGCGAAGGGAGGCCGAGATCGCGCCCTGAAGCGCGCCGAGGAGCGACGTCGGCACGTGCTGCACCGTTGTTCCTCTTTTGCCAAGGTTGTGCTATAGGGGGCGTACTCCGCATCAGGGGATCACGATTGCGGAGAGCTGTCGTCCCTTTACGTTTCGCTACCATGATGGAAGACGACCATGCTGCAATTTTTGCTCGGCCTCGGCTCGGCGATGGTCCTCGCGGCCAATAGCGAAGCCGTCAAGCGTACTGCGCACACGCTGGCCGTGAAGACGGTGCAAGGCACGATCGTTGCCGGTCACGAAGCGGTGAGGTTCGTGGCCAGGGCCAAAGAGGAATTGGAAGACATCGTCTCTGAGGCCCGCGCAGCGCTCGAGGCCGAGGCCGAGGCCGAGGCGAAGGTTGCCCAGGCCAATCCCGAGACGTCCGAGACGAACGGCGTCGCGGAGACGAAGACAGCGAACTGATCAGCGTACCGAAGTTCACCGGGCCCCAGGGCGCCCCGAATACGAAAGGACAAGCTCATATGATGTGGTGGGTTACGAAGGTCGTTGGGTGGAAGTTCTTCGTCGCCGGTGCCGCGGCGGCGCTGATCGGTGAGCGCGTGGCGCGCCCCGCGGCCGTGGGCACCGTGAAGGGCGGGCTCTTGCTCAAGGAAAAGGCCGTCGGGCTCAAGAATGCGGCCGCGGGCGTGGTCGATGACGCGAAGCAGGGGCTCGCATCCATCCATCAAGAGGCCAAGAGCGGGCTCGCGGCCGACGCCACCGCGCCGGCGACCGCGGAGGCCCTCGAAGCGCTCCGCAAGGAGATCGCGCAGCTGCGCGAGCAGGTCGCCGCGAAGCCCACGCTGGGCTGATAGCCGTTCCCCCTTTTCGAGAGCGCACCCCACGATATGACTCTTCGCATTCGTTCGGCGGTGCCAGGACGCGCCCGCTGGGAAATTCCCGAAATCCTCGACCGTCCCGACTTTGCCCTAGAGCTCGCCCGCGTGCTCGTGGGGCACGCGAGCCTGGCTTCGGTCGCAGTCAATGCGCTCACCGGGCGCGTCCTTGTCCATTTCGATAAAAAGACGCCCCTCGCCGAGGTCGAGAAGATCCTCCACGAGGCCCTGCACCTGGCGCGCGAGGCGCACGCGCTACGCAAGCATGATCCCGCGAGCGCCCCTGCCGAAACCGGCACGTCGTCCTCGCCTGCGCTGCCCGCGGGCAAGGCGACGACCGCCCGGACGCAGCCGCTCTTCCGCTTGTTCGAGCGCTCGCAGCATCACCGCCGCCTCTTCACCCTCACGCTGGCCACGACGATCCTCGATCGCGCCTTCGACGCCGCGCCGAGCCTGATGATCAGCGCCGGCCTCGACATCGTCACGCGCGGCCCGCAATCGTCGATCGCCCGCCTCGGGTTCAAATCGACCGCGTCGCAGCTCAGCGTGCTCGGCGCCGCCAGCCTCGGCGCCTGGACGCTCGACTCTGCCACGGGGTACGCGCACGCGCGCCTCTCGAGCCGGCTCGCCAACGTCGTCCAGCACGACCTGCGCAAGGACGTCTACCGGCACATCCAGACGCTCGACCTCGCCGAGTTCGAGGGCCGCCAGATGGCCGAGTGGCTGAGCGTCCTCCAGGAGGACATCAATCGCCTCGAGGAGTTCCTCAAAGAGGGGATCGACCCGCTCATCACCATCCTCGTCAACATCATCATCGTCGGCGCGGCGTTCGTCACGACATACCCTCCGCTCGCGGCCGTCCAATTCCTCATCTTCCCGGCCATTTATTACGTCTCGGCGGAATTCCTCGGCCCGATTCGCAAGCGCCTGATCGCCTCGCGCCGCGCTCAGGCGCTGCTCGACAACCTCATGGTGGGTAACCTCTCCGGCCTCGCCACGGTCCTCGGCTTCAATGCCCAGGAGCGCGAGGCCAGTCGCGTGGAGCAGGCGAGCCTCGAGTTCGTGGCGAGCTCCGATGAGGCCACCGCCTTGAGCTCGGCCTACGTGCCCGCGATCCGCACCGTGGCTGGCTTCGGGTTCCTCACCACGCTCGTCTGGGGCGCCGGGCTCGTCGTGCGCGGCCGCATCGCCGCGAGCGCCTACAACTTCCTCGCCTACACCTCGCTGCGGCTGCTCGGCACGCTCGGCTGGATAGGCCTCGCGCTCAATCAGTACCAGCGCACCATGGTCTCCCTGGAGCGCGTCCTCAATGTCCTCGACAAGCGCCCCACGATCCTCAGCGGCCCTCGGCCCTTGCCCACCGAACGCGTGGTCGGCGACCTGGTCCTCGACAACGTGGTTTTCGGCTATACCCCCGAGCACCCCGTCCTACGCGGCATCAACATGCATTTCGCCGCCGGCAAGACCACGGCCATCGTGGGCTCGAACGGCGCGGGCAAGAGCACGGTCCTGAAGCTGCTCCTGCGCTTCTACGACGCGAACGCCGGGGCGGTCCGCCTCGATGGAATCGACGTGCGCGAGCTCGACCTCGCCGATCTGCGTACCTCCATGGCCCTGGTCAGCCAGCAGATCTTCCTCTTCGCGGGCTCGATCCGCGACAACATCGCCTACGCGCGGCCCGATGCCACCATGGCGGAGATCGAATGGGCCGCGAAAATGGCCGAGGCCCACGATTTCATCACCGCAATGCCCGCGAAATACGACACCGACGTCGGCGAAGGCGGCTCGCGCCTCTCGGGCGGCCAGCGGCAGCGCATTGCCATCGCGCGCGCCCTCCTCTCGCAGCGGCCGATCCTCGTCTTCGACGAGGCCACCTCCGCGATGGACAACGAGACCGAGGCCGCGCTGCAGCGCTCGCTCCGCGAAGCCACCCAGGGCCGCACCACCGTGATGGTCGTGCACCGCCTCTCCACCGCGCGAAACGCCGATTACATCTACGTGCTCGACGCCGGCGTCGTCTGCGAGCAGGGGCGCCACGAGGATCTCGTCGCCCAGAATGGCCTGTACGCCAGCTTCTGGCGGATCCAGACGGGGGAGGCGGCGCTCCCCGCACCGCCCTCCGACCCGTCCGGTTCGTCCTCGCCCGCGTCTTGAAGCGACGTCAGCCCGCGCCCGCGAGCGTGCACTCGATGACCGCGAGCTCCGTCGGGAGCTGCTGAATCGCCACCACCCCGAGCCCCGCCTCCCCGAGCAGCCCCCGCATCTCGGCCTCGGTGCGCTCGCGCGTGCCTTCTTCGCAGAGTGCCACCTGAAAGAGCGCGTCCACGAGCTTGCGCAGCGAGGTATCGGTCCCCTCGACCAGGGCTTCGATCACCAAGAGGCGCGGCGCGCGCCCGCCCGAGGCCACCTTGCGGCGCATGGCCTCCGCAATCTGGCGGAGGATCCGCAGCGAGCTGTCGTGACCCCAGTTGTGGAGGACGTTCTTCAAAATGTATACGTCCCCTCCCTCCGGGAGCGACTCGAAGAAGCTCTGCCCATGAAAGGACAGTCTGTCCGCGAGATCCTCGTCGCCCGACGCGCGCAGGGCCGCGGCGGCGCGCGCGCAGACATCCTCGCGGTCGATGCAGGTGCCGCGCAGGTGCTTGTGGGCGGACAGGAGCCCCGCGAGCATGGTTCCGCTGCCGCCGCCGACGTCGATGATCGTCGATACGCCCGAGAAATCGTGGCGCGCGGCGACGAGCGCGGCGACCGGGCGCGTGAGATCGGCCATGGCCTTGTCGTAGACCAGGGCCGCCTCCGGGTCCTTCATCATCACGTCGTAAATCGAACCGCCGAACACGTGCCGGAACGCGGGCTCTCCGGTCTTGACCGTGTGCAAGAGCGCGCCGCAGGCGTCGTAATAATGCTCGCCGGCCAGCATGCAGAAATGGCGCATCGATTGCGGGTGGTTCGTCCGCAAGCGCTCGGACTGCTTGGAGTTCGCGACCTTGCCCTCGGCGTCGAACGTAAAAACCCCCGCCGCGGCGAGCACCCGCAAGAGCCGCAGCAAGGCCTCCGGATGCGCCCCCGCAGCCCGGGCGATCTCGTCCACCGGCAAAGGCTTTTGCTCGACGAGATCCGCCACACCCAGCCGCGCCGCGACGGCGATCGACTTCGAGATCCACGACGCTCCCACGAGCTGGAGCACGTCCATCGAATTTTCCTCCCTTTCGTATCGGCTGTCAGGCGGGCCGGTCGCCCTCGATCGTCACCCGCAGGGCCGCGCGCCGCATGCCGTGATAATCGTTCATTGCGTAATGCTGTGTGCAGCGGTTGTCCCAGAAGGCGATCGTGTCCTTCTCCCAGCGCAGGCGGGTCGTGAACTCGCCCTTGACGGCGTGGCTGTAGAGGAACTCCAGGATGGCCGTGCTCTCCTCGAGACTCAGGCCCTTGATGAAGATCGTGTACGCCAGGTTCACGAACAGCGATTTGCGGCCGGACTCCGGGTGTGTCCGGACGATCGGATGCGCCGCGTGTTGCCCGGCGTTGTCGATCTTGGCGGGCGCGCCGGTCTTGCCCTTGCTATGCGCGTACTTCCCCCAGGGCCCGTACACCTTGGCCGAGGTATGGATCGCGGTGAGCCCTTCGAGGAACTTTTGCATCGCGGGCGAGAGCGCCTCATAGGCCGCGACCATGTTCGCGAAGAGCGTGTCGCCTCCACGCGCGGGGGTCTCCGTCACCCGCAGGATCGAGCCGAGCGGCGGCCGTTCCAGGCAGGTGAGGTCCGCGTGCCAGCCTCCGCCGACGTTCACGCGATCCTCGGGCTCCTTGACGAACGCGACGACCTCCGGATGGCCCTCGATCGATTCGAAGAGCGGGTGCACGTGCAGCGTCCCGAAGTGGCGCCCGAGGGCCTTCTGGTGCTCGACGTCGATCGGCTGCCCGCGGAACACGAGGAGATGGTGCTCGACGAACGCTCGCTTGAGCTCCGCAACCGCCTGATCCGCGAGCGGCTTCGTCAGATCGATCCCGCCGATCTCGGCCCCGAGGGCGCCTACCATGGGCTCGACGCGAATGAGTTCGTACTTCATGTGCTTACCTCTTTCGTGGCCTCCACGAACAGCGAGTTTGCGACGTCCTCGTAGGAGAAACCGGTGGACGCGCTGTGGTCGTCCATTCCGCGCAATGCCTCGTGCCGGCTCCCGCGGTACTCGGACCGCTCGATCGTCGAGAAGCCCGCGCGCCGGAGGATGTCCGCCAGCGTGTCGAAATCATACCCCATCTTGTGCTCGAAGAACCACCCCGATTTCACCGCGGAGCCGGCCATGCGCATCACCTTGGCGAGGTCCGTCCGGTACCCCGCGGGACCTGCGAACTCGGGGCGCGTCCGGTCGTACTCGCGGAAAAACGCCTTGTTCTCGGCGGCGTACTGGCGCACGAAGGCCCCGATGTCGGGCACCACGATCCGCGCCGTCCCTCCCGGCGCGAGCACGCGGTGGATCTCCTTCACGAGCCTCCGCGCAGCGGTGTGGAAATCGAAATGCTCGAGCGTGTGCGCCGAGTAGAGATACCGCACCGAGGCGTCCGCGAATGGCAGCTCCCAGCACAGGTTCAGCCGCACGTCGCCGCCCGTCAGGTCGACGTTCGTCCAGCCCGGCACCCGGGCTGTGCCCGACCCGAGGTGCACGAAAAGCTCGCCCTCCGCGGTCCGCACCACGCCCTGCATCTGCTCGGCGACGAACCGCGCCCGCGCATCGCCGAGGCCCTTGCGCAGGGCGTCGAGCTTGCTCCGCACGGACGAAAGCACGGCGAGCGGATCCTCGCCGTCGATGCGCACCTCGCGCTGCGCGAAGGCTCCCATGGCCCCGAGATCGCCTGCGAGCGCCTCCACGACCTGGGCAAGCGTGGACGCCTCGCTCCCGAACCGCGCGCACGCGCCGTCCATGTCCGCGGCGTCCCCCACGGGCACCAGAACTTCCTCGGCAATCAAGGTCTCGAGCGTACGCCGCGCCTCTTCTCGCGGCGTATTGCCGTCGCCGAGCGTCTGCTCGAAATCGTCGCCGATGACGCGCTCGGCGTCGCGGGGCTCCTTGAAAGCGAGCACCATTCGCAGGTCGAGGGCCGTCACGGCCCGCGACACCAGCACCTTCCGCGCCCTCTGCACGTTCAGCCGCAGCACCGCCATGCCTCGCCTCCTCTCTCAATCCCGACCGATGATCTCGGCCATCCGGCTGCCGAGTGCCCGCACGTGGGGCTCGGTCATCATCGTGATATGGGTTCCGGGCATCTCGAACACCTCCACGGAATGGCGCGTGAAGCGCTGCCATCCCAGGGTCGCGTCGCCCGCGACAGCCTCCCGCTCGAGCTCCGGATCCTCCTCGCGGGCCCGGAAGAGCCGGATGGGCACGTCGATCGGCCCGCCTGCGGATCGGTACGTGGCCGCGGCGATCGCGTTTGCCTTGTACACCTCGATGAACCGCGCGAAATGCGCCCGGTTCGTCCCGCTCGGCAAGAGCCCCACGACCAGCATTTTCTCGACCAGGCTCGCCACTTGCTCGCCGTACGAAAGCGCCGAAAATGCCTCGCTCCGCAGCGCGAGGTCCACCCCGTAGAGCTTTCCGATGCGCGTCGCGATGTGCAGGAGCCATTGCGTGTCGTCCCGCCGGGCAGCCCCGTCGTCCACCGCGCTCGGGGCGGGGTTGTCGATCACGCCCAAGAATCCCACGCCGCGCCCGGCCTCACGAAGGAGCCGCGCCATTTCGAAGGCCACGAGGCCCCCGAACGAATGCCCCACGAGCAGATACGGCTCCGCGGAGGGCAACGTTCGTCCGAGCTCCTCCACATACCGCGCGGCGATGTCCTCGATGCGGGTCGGGATCGGACCGCCGTCGTCGAGGCCAATGGCCTGCAGGCCCCACACCGGGCGCTCCGCGCCGAGAGGCCGCGTGAGGTCGTGGAAATACATGACGTTTCCGCCCGCGCCCGGCAGGCACACGAGCGGCTGCAGGCGTCCTCGGGCGCGAATGGGCAGGAGCGTCGCGCGGCCGAGGCTCGTACCTCCCGCGCGCAGCGCGCCCGCCACGCCTTCCACCGTCGGATTCGCGAGCAGCGTCCCCAGGGCCACGCGCTCGCCCAGGCGCTCGTGAATACGATCCACCAGGCGCACGGCCAGGAGCGAATGGCCGCCGAGCTGGAAGAAATCGTCCCGCGGCCCGACGCTCGGCGCACCGAGCACATCGCCGAAGATCGTGCACAATTCGAGCTCCAGCGCGTCGCGGGGCAAGGCTCGTTGCGCCTCCTCGGCGGGCCCCGTATCGAGCGCGCGCAAGGCTCGATGATCGACCTTGCCATTGGGCGTGAGTGGCATGTCGGGGACGAGCACGCAGCGGCTCGGCACCATGTAACGCGGCACCTGCTGCTCGACGAGCGCCCGCAGCTCGGCCCAGAGCTCCTCGCCGCTCGGCGCGCCCTCGCCCCGCGCCTCGCCGGCGGGCACCACGTATGCAATCAGCCGGCTCGCCCGCGGCCCGTCCACGTCGGGCAACACAGCACATTGCTGCACACGCGGATCCTTGCGCAGGATGGACTCGATCTGCCCGAGCTCGATGCGATACCCGCGCAGCTTGATCTGCCGATCCTGCCGGCCGAGAATCTCGATATCCCCCGTGGGGAGCTGCCGCGCCAGATCCCCCGTGCGATAGAGCAGCGCGCCGCTGCCCATTGGATCCCGCACGAAGCGCTCGCGCGTGCGCTCGGGGTCATTGATATAGCCCCGGGCCACGCAGGTGCCGCCCACGTAGAGCTCGCCGGCTACCCCGGGCGGCACGGCTCGCATGCGCGCGTCGAGCAGATGAATCGTCGCGTCCGCGACCGGCGTACGCAAGGGCAGGATCGCCGCCGGCAGGGGCATCTCGGCGGGCTCGAAGCGGTACGTCAAAACCCCTACCGTGGTCTCCGTGGGGCCGTAATGGTTGAAGAACCTGCATTCCGACAGCGACGCGAGCCGCTCGACCCACCGCAGCGGCGAAGGCTCGCCGCCCAGGAACACCGCTTTGCGCGGCAGCCCCGCGAGGCTCGCCTCGGTCAGGGCGGCGAGGTGCGAGGGGACGATCTTCAGGTAATCGATCTGGTTTTCCGTGACATACCGCCCGAACCCCGCGCTGTCGACGAGCGCCTCCTCGGGCACCACGTGCAGACATCCGCCCGTGCACAGCGAGGGAAACACCACCGTGTTCCCGAGATCCGCGCTGATCGTGGACACCAGCGCGAAGCGGCTCCCCGGCTCCATCGCGAGATCCTCGATCATGCTCAACACGTAATTCGTGAGCGAGCGATGCTCGATGGCCACGCCCTTGGGCCGCCCCGTCGACCCCGAGGTGAACATCACGTAAACGAGGTCCTCCGGACCGGAGAGCGGCTCCGGGTTTGTCTCGGGATACCCGCTCACCTCCTCGACGCACACAACGCGCGCCTCGCTTGCCGGCAGGGCCCCGACGAATGCCCGTTGCGTGAGGACGACCGTGACGCCGGCCTGCTTCAGCATGTACGCGAGCAGATCGCCGGGATATCCCGGGTCGAGCGGCACGTATGCGCCGCCGGCCTTGAGAATGGCGAGGATGGCGATCATCACCTCGGCCGAGCGGCCCGTGCACACGGCCACGCGGGCGTCGCGCCCCACGCCGAGCGCGCGCAGGTGATGCGCGACGACATTGGCGCGGGCATTGAGCTCGGCGTAGGTCAGCGTCACGCCCCCGGCCGAGAGGGCCGGCGCGGAGGGCGAACGCGCCACCTGCTCCTCGATGAGCGCGTGCAAGGGCAACCGCGCCCGTGGATCACGCTGCGGTCGTCCCCGCAGCACGGCCGGCAGCCCGCCTGTGCCCTCGCCGAGCAGATCGATATCGTCGAGCGCGCGCTCGGGATCCTCGACGGCGCTCGCGAGCAGGCGCACGAGGTGCTCGGTGAAACGAGCGGCCGTCTCCCTGCGGAAGAGATCCGAGTTGTAATCGAGCGAGCCCGCGATCGTCGCCTCGCCATCCATCACCGTGAGGGTGAGGTCGAACTTGCTGCCCTCGTGCGGCCCCTGCAGGATCTCCAGGGCCCCGTCGCGCCCTGCGCCCTTGGTGCTCAGGTGATTGAAGGCCACGTCGAAGAGCGGCGAGCGGCTGGGATCACGCTCGGGCCGTAGCCTTTCCACCAGCAAGGGAAATGGGAAATCGCGGTTCTCCAGGGCCCGCTGCGTCGTGCGCTTCACGTCCTGCAAAAAGGCGCGGAACGTGCGGCCCTCGGAGACGCCCACCCGGATCACCACCGGATCGACGAAATACCCCACGATGGGCAGGAGCTCATTGCGGCCGCGCCCGGAGGTGTGCGTGCCGATGACGAGATCCTTTTGCCCCGAATATCGGTACAGGAGCGCGAGGAACGCGGTCAGAAGCGTCGCGTGCAGCGTCGCGCCCTCCTCACCCGCGAGCGCGCGCAGGCGCGCGGCGAGCTCGTCCGGCACCGTGAAGGGGCAAGAATCGCCGCGGTACGTCTGCATCGCGGGGCGCGGAAAATCCGTGGGCAACGAGAGCGGCGGCAGGGGGCCCGCGAGGTCCTGCTTCCAGGCTTGCCACAGGCGCTCGCCCTCCGGCCCCGCGAGCATCTCCCGCTGCCAGCGCACGTAATCGTGGTACGAGGAAACGAGCTGCGGCAGCGGCGCGCCGCGGCCCTCGATTTCGTCGAGCAGAACGGGCAGGTCGTGCGCGAGAATGGCGAAGGACCAGCCGTCGCAAACGATATGGTGCATCGTCACGAACAGGAGGTGCTCATCCGGGGCGCGCGTATAGCAGCGGAACCGCACCACCGGACCCCGTTCGAGATCAAAGGGCGCTCGGTGCGCATCGCGCATCACCTCCCCGAGCCGCGCCTCGTCGAACGAGGAGGCGTCGATCTCGGCCCAATCGATGTCCCCGGCGGGCCCCACCTCTTGCATCGGCTCGCCCCGGTGGGTACGGAACGTGGTCCGCAGCATGGGGTGGCGCGCGACCAGCGCGCGGCAGGCCTTTCGCAGGACGGCGAGATCGACCGAGCGCCGGATCCGCAAGGGCTCGGATTGGTTGTAGGTGCTGCTCTCGGGCGAGAGCCGCCACAAGAACCAGAGCGCCCGCTGGCCGTGCGAGAGTGGGCAGACCTCGAGTTTTTCCGGGCAACGCCGGAGGACGTCCAGGATCTCGTCCTTGTGCTGCCGCAGCTCTGCGAGACGCGCCTCGGTGGCCGCCTCGCGGGGCGCGCGATAACGCAGCCGCTCGCCCTCGATCCAGAAGCGGAAGCCCTCGAGCACCCGCTCCCGCAGCATCTCGATCACGCTCATAACTCTCCCTCGACCCACCGCGCGTCCTCGGCGGCCTTCGCCTCCGCGGCCTCGGAGAGCCCGCGCAATGCAGCCTCCGTCAGCCCCACGAGCGTCGGTCGCTCCACGATCCGCGCGATCGGGATCTCGATCCCCAGGTCCCGCTGGATCCGGGCGCGGAGCTGCACGATCATCATCGAATCGAGGCCCAGCGCGAGCAGGGGCCGATCCGCATCGAGCGTTTGGTTCTGTGCGAGGCGCAGAATCTTGCGCACGAGCAGCTCGAGATAATGACGCATCACCCCGGGCTGCTCCGCGGCCGGCGCGTCGCGTAGCCTCTCGACGATCGACGCGCCCTGCGCGCCCGCCGCCTCGCCCTCACCACGCGGCTCGTCCACGAGGGCGCGCGCCGTGCCGTAATGAATGCCGTCGATGTCGAGGACCACGCGGCCCCCGTCTGCTTCGCATGCACGCAGCGACGCCTTCCCCTCGCGCGCCGCGCCGAAGACCCGCAGCCGCTCGAACGAGCCGCCGTGGAAAAACAATCGCGAGACGGATTCGAGCAGGAGATCCTCGCCTCCCTGGGCAAACAGGGCCGCGCCCATTGCCTGGAAGCACCCGTCGAGCATCGTCGTGCGCCGCGCATCCTCGCGCGTCGCCGGGTCCGTGACCTCGCGCGCCGCGAGCGTCACCACGACCTCGGAGGCGCCCACCGAGAGAGCCTCGATCACACGGAAAACCTCGCCATACACGAGGCCGAACCTCTGACTTGCCTCGTAAAACCTCTCCGGCGGAACGGCGGCCGCCCCCTCGCCCGCCGCCCGCTCGACGGGGAGATCGCTCTGTTCGCCCGGCGCGAGGGCTCGCAGCGTGGCCTCCGCGTGGAGGACCCACTCTGACGCGCCCCCCTCGCTCCCTTCGCGCAGGGCGAAGATCTGCATCCGGTAGGCGCCGTCGTCCTGCGAATCGAGCGTGGTATGCACGACGGTGCTCGCCTTTTCGTGCAGCCAGAGCGGCGCGCGAACGGCGAATCCCTCGATGGCGAGGGGCGCGGATGCAAACAGTGTAGCTCCGGCGGCGAGCGCCATGGCCAGATACGCCGCGCCCGGCAGCGCGCGCCGGCCGGCGAGCCGATATCCGTCGAGGAAACGCTGCACCGAGGTACGCACGTGCGACTCGAAACGCACGGTCCGGAAAGGTCCGGGCAAACGCATTCGATCGCCGAGCAGCGTCCGCGACGGCGCGGCCTCCGCGCGATAAGGATGCCCCTCCTCCCGGACGGGCCGGCGCTCGATCCAGTATCGCTCGCGCTGGAAGGGATACGTGGGCAGCGAGGCCTTGCGGCGCGTGTGTCCTTCGTGCAGGCGCGCCCAGCGGATCTCCAGGCCATGCTCGTAAAGCTTGCCGAGGCTCTCCAGGAATTGCGCGCGCTCGTCGCGCGGCGGGCGGAGCGTCGCGATGAAGCTCCGTTCGTCCGCGCCCGGCAGGCATTCCAGCCCGAGGCCGCTCAGCACCGCCTTCGGTCCGATTTCGAGGAAAACCCCCGCGCCCTCGCTCCGGGCCGCGCGCATGGCCTCGAAAAACCGCACCGGCTGCCGCAGGTGAACGGTCCAGTGCTCGGGGGAGGTCGGCTCGTTCTGTACCCGCTTGCCATTGAGGGCCGAGATCAGCGGCAAGCCCGGGCGCCGATAAGTCACCCGGGACGCGATGGCGCGGAACTCGTCGAGGATGGGATCCATCAGCGACGAATGAAATGCGTGCGAGACTTGTAGCTCGTTCGTGCGCAGCCCCGCGTCGCGCAACGCCCCGGCCGCGGTGCCGAGGGCGTCGAGCGCGCCGGAAAGCACCACACTCCGCGGACCATTGACGGCGGCGAACGACAGGCCCATCGCCCCCTCGGGCAGGCGGGCGCGCACCTCCTCTTCCGAGGCCGCGACGGCGAGCATCCCGCCGCCCGCCGGTAGCGATTGCATGAGCCGCCCCCGCGCCGCGATGAGCCCGAGCCCCTCCTCCAGGCTGAATACCCCGGCGACACAAGCCGCCACATACTCTCCGACGCTGTGACCCAGGACCAGATCCGGCTCGATCCCAGAGGACGAGAGGAGCTCGAACAGCGCATATTCGAGCGCGAAGATGGCCGGCTGCGCGTACGCGGTGCGATCGAGCAGCGGGCGCCCCTCGGGCGCGGCGCTCTCGCCGAACATCACCGCGAGCAATGGCTCTTCGAGGTGCGGGCGGAGCATCTCCTCGCACGTGAGGAGCGCTTTCCTGAAGACGGGCTCGGCTTCGAAAAGCGCCCGCCCCATGCCCACGTATTGCGAACCCTGGCCGGTGAAGAGGAACGCCGTCTTCGCCCGCGCGGGCGCGGCGCGCTCACCCGGAGGCTCGCGCAGGGCCGCCACGAGCTCCGCGTGGCTCGCGCCAACCACCGCGATCCGGTGCTGGAAATGCGCGCGCCCGACCTGGCTCGTATAGCAAACATCGCCGAGATCCGGCGCCGGCTCCTCCGTGAGCCTATCCGCGACCGCCGCGCAAAGCGCGCCAAGGGCGGCCGGCGACTGCGCCGACAGGGCCAGCAGATGATGAGATTTGTCCGAGCCCGCCTCGTTCGCCTCCGCAGACCGCACGGGAGCCTCGGCGAGCACGACGTGCGCATTGGTGCCGCTGATCCCGAAGGAGCTGAGCCCCGCGATGCGTGGGCGCCCTTCGCTCTCCCACGGCTCGCCGCCTGTGGGGATCCGGAAAGGCAGCCGATCCCAATCGATGCGCGGGCTCTTTTCACGCAAATGCAGGTGGGGCACGATCTGCCGGTGCCCGAGTTCGAGCACCAGCTTGAGCAGCCCCGCCGCGCCCGCCGCCGCCTCGAGGTGGCCGATGTTCGTCTTCACCGAGCCGAGGAGCAGCGGCGCGCGCGACCGGGACGCCGCAAATACGTTTCCGAGCGCGCGCACCTCGATGGGATCCCCGAGCGCCGTCCCCGTCCCGTGGGCCTCGATGTGGCTCACTTCCTCCGGCAAAACCCCCGCATCGGCGAGCGCGCGCCGCACGACCGCCTCCTGGGAGGGCCCGCTCGGCACGGTGAAGCCACTCGTGCGTCCGTCATGATTGACGGCCGAGCCCCGGATCACGGCGAGGATCTCGTCCCCGGCGGCAAGCGCATCGCGCAGGCGCCTGAGGACCACCATCACGCAGCCCTCGGAACGCACATACCCGTCCGCCGCCGAATCGAACGTCTTGCAGCGCCCGTCCTTGGCGAGCGCGCTGGCTTTGGCCAGAAAAACGTGGCTCTCCGGGGAGAGGAGCACGCTCACCCCGCCCGCGATGGCCCGATCGCTCTCGCCCCGCCGGAGGCTCTGGCAGGCGAGGTGCACGGCGACGAGCGAGGACGAGCACGCGGTATCGACGGCCATGCAGGGCCCGTTCAGCCCGAGCACGTACGCAATACGCCCCGCGGCGGTGGAGTGGGCATTGCCGGTGCCGATGTACCCGTCGATGTGCAGCCGCTCCCGCGGAGAGAGCCGCGCCGCATAATCGTTGTTGCTGATTCCTAGAAAAACCCCGGTGGGCGAACCGGCGAGGCCACGCGGATCGAGGCCCGCGCGCTCGAGGGCCTCCCAGGTGACCTCGAGCGATAGCCGCTGCTGCGGATCGAGCGTCGTGGCCTCGAGCGGGGAGATGCCAAAGAACAGGCTGTCGAATCCGTCGATCCCGTCGAGAAAGCCGCCATGACGCAGGCACGACGGGGCCGGGACGTCGTACTCGGCGCCGCGGAGCGCGTCGGGATCCCAGCGATCCCGTGGGACCTCGGTGATTGCGTCGCGGCCCTGCCGGAGCAGATCCCAGAAGGCCTCCGGCGTGCGCACGCCGCCGGGCAGCCGGCAGGCGACCCCGACGATCGCAATGGGCTCGTGCAGGTCCGCGCCCTCGCCGCCGCCCTCTCGGGGCGATTCTTTCACGGACTCCCCGCCGAGCAGACCACTCAAAAACCCGGCGAGCGCCTCGGGGGTCGGATGATCGAAGGCAGCGGTCTTGGGAATCGAAATGCCGAGGCTCGTTTCCAGCCGATCGACAAGCTTCAAGGACGAGAGCGAGCCCATCCCGAGCTCGAAAAAGCCCCGGCGGGGATCGATGAGGTCCGCTCCCCCGAGCTCCAGCACCTCCGCCGCGCGCTCGACGATGAGCTGCACGAGCGCGCGGCGCCGATTCGCCTGCGGCAGGGAGAGCAGATCCCCCGTGGCCGCGACCGGCGCGGGCAAACTCGTCTCCCGAGCGCGGCTCCCCTCCGGCATGACAACCGGAGCGCGCCCCTCCCAGAGGCGAGGGAGATCGACCCGATGGCCACGCACGAAGAGCTGCGCGAGCAGGATCTGCAACTCGACCAGCGCGCCTCGGCTCCCCTGGTACACAGGCAGCGCGAGGAACTCCTTGCCCCGCAAGGTATCTCGGACGAACCCGGTCAGACGCCCGCCAGGGCCGACCTCGATGAAGATACGGACCCCGTCGGCGTGGAGCCGCTCGATCGTCTCGCGGAGCCGGACCGGGGTATACCATTGCGCGGCGAGCAGATCGCGGATCTCGTCGGGCCGGTCAGGGAAAGGCGCGGCCGAGGAGCAGCTATAAGGGCGCACGGCCGAGGGGCCGATCTCGATTCCATCGAACACGCGGCGGAGCTCGTCGCGGGGAATGGCGAGCGCCGGGGTGTGCACGGGGTATTCGAGGCGGCTGATGCGGAAGCAGATCTCGCCGCGTTCGCGCACGGCCTGCTCGACGCGGGTGATGTCCGCGGGTTTGCCGACGAGAACGGCTTGCTGCGGGCAGTTGTCGAGCGAGAGGAACACCGTGGCCGATTCGCCCGTCCAAAGGTGCGACAGCGCCTTTCGCGAGGCGTCGGTCAAAGCGAGCATGGTATACGCGGGCTCGCCGTCGTCGGAGGCCCCCTGACCGTACTCGCGCAAGGAGCGCGTGATGCTGCGCAAAAGCCGCATCGCCTGCCGGTCGTCCTCCACCATCCCCGAGGCGAGCAGGGCGGCGATCTCGCCGAAGCTATGCCCGGCCATGGCGTCGCACCCGAGGCCCAGGTGCGCGACCAGCCGGTACATGGCGAGATCCGCGACGAGCACCGAGTTCATGATGTCCTCGATGTCGGGCTCGCGCGGGGTCTCTCCCTCCCGGCCGGCGGGCGCGGGGAAGAGGAGCGGATTGCGCATCAGCGCATCGCGGCTCTCGGGCTCCATGTGGTCGAACCACGCCCGGACAACCGGAAAATGCGCGTGCAGACCGGCGAGCATGGCGGGAAATTGAGCGCCGAAGCCCGGAAACAGGAAGGCCGTGCGCCCGAGCGCCGCGGCGTCGTCCGCGCGCCCATAAAAAGCCCCGTTGGCCAGGTTGAAGGGGCGATCGGCGCCGGCGAGTTGCTTCTTCGCGCGCTCGATCTTGGCGGCGAGATCGGCGGAATCGGCGGCGATGATCGCCACGCGGTGGGGCTCGGGGGCGAGCCCAGCGAGCTGCTGAGCGAGGCCCGGGAACGCGCCCTTAGGGTCGCATGCCGTGAGTTTGTCGAGGAGCGCTTCGCGCGAGGGGGCGGAGAAGACGAACAGCTCGGTCGCGCCCGGGGCGGACTCGTTCTTTTCAGCCGGGCTCATACCGTGGGCGCCGACTCGGGCACGATCTCGAAGGGATCCTCGGTGACGAAACCGAGGTTCTGGAAGAGCTCGCAGCGGTAATCGAGCTTCACGTGGGGATAATGGCGGCTGAAGATCTTCTTGAGGACGCCCTGATCGGCATCGGGCATCTCGGCGACTGGCTCGGTCGCGACCGCGTCGGCGTAAAAGGTGCGGCAATACGCGGTGCGCCCGATGAACCCGCCGCTGTTGAGGTAGCGGAACTCGGACTCCTTGGCCCCCGGCAGGGAGGACTCGAACTGGCGGAACTCCTTGAGCGAGGGCCAGTTGATGCGGTCGCCGCTGAAGAGCAAATCGCAGTCGAACAGTTTTTCAAAGCGCTCGAGGGCGAGGTGCGGATCGTCCACGAGGATGGCGTCGCGGGAATCGGCGAAAAAGACGTATTCAGTGTCGATTTCCTGGAGAGCCTGGTGAATCACGAGGGGCTTGTGGCGGCTGTTGACCCAGGGGAAGATGCCCTGCCCGCGCACCAAACAAGGGACGCCGAGGTGCGCGCAGCTCCGCTCGAAGAGGCCCATCGCCTCATGGCCGTTATTGCATGTGAGGATGGTGAGTCGCGGGACGGGCCCAATCTGCCGCGGCGGCTGCGCGAAGAACGCATCGCGAGCCCGGATCCAGCCGGGCTTCGCGTCCCGGATCCCGTTGGCGTGGATGAGCAGCGGGCGCGTGCCGAACGTGCGCTGGATGAAGGCAACTCTCTGTTCGGACGGGGCGTCGACGTGCGAAGGTGTGCTCAGCATCTCGGGGGAACGCCTGGGCCGCGCGGGCCAATCGAGGGTCGGGGTCTGTCGCGAACGGCGCCGATGAGAACATGGCTTTCGGGCCCTGACAACCCCCCACGTGGCAGACAAACCGCCGCGCCGGGGCGCTGCCCCGGACCCCGCGGGGGCTGTTCGCCCCTCGACCCGAACCAGGGCAAGCCCTGGACTCGGGGTGGAAGAACTGCGCGATGCGCAGTTCTTCCAAGAGGCCGGTGGCAAGACCAGGAAGGTGTGTTGCACGCTGGCGACGGGGACGTTGCCGGTTGAATGATGGGCAGGGTCGTCATTGGTCTTGACCTGGCCTGTTCGATGAACTGCGCATCGCGCAGTTCATCGACCCCGGGTCCAGC